>CAVUEE010000011.1:0-106240 GCA_963740465.1 uncultured Methanoregulaceae archaeon | reverse complement strand
CATGCAGCAGTGGCAGAGGTTACGGAACTACTGCCACGACCGAAGTATCCGCATCATCGGCGACATGCCGATGTACATGGATCATAATAGTGCGGATGTCTGGGTGCATCCCGACTTTTTCAAACTGGACGGGGACCTGCGGCCCGCGTTCGTCGGCGGCGTCCCCCCGGACTATTTCAGTGCGACCGGGCAGCTCTGGGGCCAGCCGGTGTACCGGTGGGACTGCCGGCAGGGATCCGCGTTTGCGTGGTGGACGCAGCGGATGGAGAGAAACCTCGCCTGGGTGGATTATATCCGGATCGACCATTTCCGGGGTCTTGTCGCGTACTGGCAGGTGCCGGCGGGTTCGAGGACGGCGGTGGACGGCGAATGGGTGCCTGCCCCCGCGAGGGACCTCCTCAACACGCTCACGCGAAGGATTCCCTGTCTCCCGGTCATCGCCGAGGACCTGGGAGACACCGACCCGGAGGTGCAGCTCCGTGATGCAGGAGTTCGGGATTCCCGGGATGAGGGTGATCCTCCTTGCCTTTCAGGAAGGGTTTGCAACGAGTCTCAATATCCCCCACAACGTGACGCCGAACTGTTTTCTCTATACCGGCACCCACGATACCAACACCGTGCGGGGATGGCTCGAGGACGAGGCGACAGAGGAGCAGCGCCGCGACCTGCGCCAGTATTTCGGCTGCGACCTGCCTGCGGAAGACCTCCCCCGGGTGTTCATCCGGCTCGCGATGTCGACGGTTGCGAACACGGTCGTCTTCCCCGTGCAGGATATCCTCGGCCTGGGGTCCGAGGCACGCATGAACCGCCCGGGAACCCTCGAGGGCAACTGGAGATGGCGACTTCCCGAGGGACTGCTGACTCCCGAGATCGGCGAAAAACTCCGCACCATGACGGGAGCATTTGCACGAGACTGATGCCGTTCCCGCCGGCGCAGGCGACCGGCCGGCCGGCCGCCGGTCTCTTCATCGCGGAGATCGATGACGGCGGCGGCATCCAGTCCGGCATTCCACCGGCCGTCATCCTCTCTCCCCCGGGACGCGGCGCCGGCGTCTCTCCGGTCCCGCAGGCGGAGAGGACGGGTGGATACTCCTCATTCCGCGGATACTAGTAGACCTGTTGAGAATACGGTTGTACAGGGGGTAGAGACTCGGGAATGATCCCCGGCAAACCGCTGTACTCGGTCGGGGAATCCTACCGGATCCTCTATAACGGTCTCCGCACGATCAGGTACCTGGCCAGGGCCTGGTGGAAGAAAGAGCCTGCGTCGCGACTGTATCGAACGGATCATGCTCGCGGTGACGGGGGTGAACAAGTGCCCGGTCTGTTCCCACGGCCATGCGAAGATGGCGCTCGAGGCCGGCATGAGCGCAGACGAGATCCGGGACCTGCTCGCGGGGGTCATGGACGACGTTCCCGCCGGCGAGCTCCCGGCCGTCCTGTTCGCGCAGCATTATGCCGACAGCAGGGCCCGTCCCTCGAAGGAGTCCTGGGAGAGGGTCGTGGAACTCTACGGGCCGTCGAGGGCACGGGGCATCCTCGGCGCGATACGGATGATCATGGTCGGAAACACGTACGGGATTCCCCTGGGTTCGTTCATCAACCGGTTCAGGGGAGAGCCCGACCCAAGAAGCACCATTTCGTACGAGGTGAGCATGATGATCGCCGTCGTCCTGTTTCTGCCGGTTGCGCTCGTCCACGCCCTGATCTCCGAGATGTCCGGGGCGCCGATCATCCGGTTCGAGGCCGGCCAGCCCGTTCCAGCGGCGGGGAAGATCGGTTGAGGCCACCGCAGCATCCCGGACACCTTTCAGCCCTTCTCCCCTCCGTCATCGCCTTTTGCCGGTGGACCGGCTCGCCCGCCGTCACGTTCCCCGACGCCAGCGGGGGCAGTGCGGTCCCCGTCCGGGCATCGGCCGGCCGCGGTTCGCCCACGACTCAACGCTCAAACGCCCCCTCCCGCGAGGCGACATCGATGGCGCCGGCGCCGGCGATCGATGTCATGTGGTATCCCCTGTGATGGAAAGGGGGCAGGGCTGCCGGGTAGAAGGGACGTGGGCCGGGTTGCTTCGTGAATCCTTCATGAGGACGCCGGCGCGGCGGCGGTATCAATGGACGGCACGACGAACGGGTCGAAGACCTTCCTCTCGTCATCATATTCCCATTCTCCCCCTGTGCCAGATTGTGCCAGATGTGCCACTTCCGGCGGAAGATCCCCATGGAAGATGAGTACAATAGAGAAAGTTTCCGGATCTGGCCGGCACATCTGGCACAAGTGGCACAAATCACTCCCGGAGATCCCGGTATTCGCTCCAATGCTGTCCCTGAATCGAATTCAGCGCCGGAAACGGGCGAATTCCTCCCCGGCCCCGGACTCGATCGATCTGGCACAGCCCGGGCCGGTGGTGACGCCCCTGTCCTGGATGGCCGTGGCGAACCTGTCCCGCGGGACGAAGTCACCGCCTCTGTCGCGGCCGGACGACCGGTACGCGGCAGAGAGATCCGACTGGATTTCGCGGTCGATCAAGGTGCCCCTTATCGCGCACTCCTCGCCGGGGAACCGCCCGACGACGCTGGCCCCGCCTCCTCGCACCCGGCCACCGCGATGCGGGGCCCGATCGCCAAGCCGAGGTCGTTTCTCCATAGCAGCCTCGATGCCGGCCGCCAGTAACGACCATCGCCGTCTCTCCAGGCAATGGGGTGACGGTTTCACCGGTAGCCGCTGTTGCCCGGGTGCCCTGACCGCCACCGGCGCAGCGACAGGGGCCGGCTCACCCGGAACGAAAAGCCCGTCTCTCTACCGGCCAGCGGCCCTTCTCTCGTCGGAAAGACCGTAGACGATCAGACCGTCGGGGATGTCGGCGACCAGGACCGCAGGGCTGTACCGTGTGAGATGGGCGGCCTGCCAGAGGTCGCCTGTGGAGCCGGCCGTGTTTATCACGATGGGTGCGATTAACCAGACGAAGAGGGTCGGCAAAGCGGCCGACACCCCGAGGAGCATGACGTCGATCAGCACGAGCGGGGCGAGCAGGCAGATCAGGGCCGTGTTTCGCCCGTAGGGCTGGACCACGCTCGTCGAGAGGACGGGCATGCCGTGAACGATCGCCGCGTCGAAACGGGGCTGCAGACCCGAAAGAACGAAGACGAACCCGTGGATCGCCTCGTGGAGAAAGACGACTCCGATCGTCCCGGCGATGACGACCAGAAGCAGCACGGTCTCGGTCGGGCCGATCGTGAACGACCCGACCCCGGCGGCCGCGAGGAGGACCGCCAGGGTCGCGAAAGCCAGGAGGAGCGAGAGCGCCTGGATCAGGACGGAGCGACCCGGGGTGATGGTGATCGCGCCGATCTCATCGTATCCGGGGGGAGGGAGGACTCCATGAACCACAGATCTGATGAGCGGAGAGACAGGTAAATGGTTTGGACGGAGTGCAGGACCATCGATACGACCCCGCCGATCTCCGCCGTCGGTACAGCGTCGGGGTCGGGATGCCCCGGGGCCGGATTCCACGACAACACTCGCGGACCGGCCCCGGGGGATTCCGTCCAGGTTCTTTGTTTTTCATCATCCGCCGGCACCGGCTCCGCTGGCCCGGGTGAGTCGCGCTGGCTGGCCTGCCGGGGGTCGCGATTGACGACCCAGGTGCCCCCTCGGGATTGGCACTGCCGGCCCGTCCCGTCGATGCCTTGATATCCGCTCCGCCCGATCTACAAGCGAACGCATCATGACGACCGATGTCTACGCCCTCCTCGCGGCCAGGCGCGGTGAGATCCTGGCCGTGGCCGCCCGGTACGGTGTGACCAACATCAGGGTCTTCGGCTCCGTCGCCCGGCGCGAGGCCGGCCCGGACAGCGACCTCGACCTGCTCGTCACCTTCCCGCGCGGCACCTCGCTCCTCGACCAGATCGGCTTTTCGCAGACCTCGAGGATCTCCTCGGGATGCGCGTCGAGGTCGCGTCGGACCGGGGGCTCAAGGACGGATCCGCGAGACCGTGATGCAGGAAGCGGTGCCGCTGTGAGGCCGGACCGCGACCGGCTTGCCGACATCCTCGAGGCGATCGAAAAGATTCGGGAGATGCTGCCGCCGACGCAGGAGGAGCTCGGTGGCCTCGGGAGCTCCTGCAGGTCTGGGTCGTCCACCACCTCCAGGTGATCGGTGAGGCGGCCAACAACCTCTCGCCGACGTTCATCGCTTCCCACCCCGAGATACCGTGGCGGCGCATCATCGGCCTCCGGCATGCGCTCGTCCACCAGTACTTCGGCGTCGACCTCGACGCCGTCTGGAGCATCTCGACCGGTGACCTCCCGCCGCTCGCGGCCGCCGTCGCCGCGATCATCGCCGGGCTCCCTGAATAGTATCGAAGACACACAGGACTAAGGAGAACTGATATGCACCGGTACCTGGTGGTCATCGAGAAGGCCGACGGCAACTTCTCCGCCTACTCCCCGGACCTTCCCGGGCTGCGTCGCGACGGGGGCCACGCGCGAGGAGGCCGAGGAGCGGATGCGCGAGGCGATCGCGTTCCACCTCGACGGGCTTCGCGAGGACGGCCTTCCCCTCCCCGATCCGCAGGCCTCCGCCGCGTACGTCGCGGTGTGAGTGACGTCCCACGGGGGCGTCCCGGGAGAGGGTCTTTTCCGACCGTCTTTCCGCCGGCGCGTGCCGGCATCGGCAACGGCATCGGTTGCGGCCGGCCGCGACGTCCCCGGTTCGACGCCTCGAGGCGGGGCCGGCAGGCGTTCAAATATCGCGTGAATTCTCAGAGAAATACTGCTATTGGAATTATCTGGAAGGGGCTGTACTAGATTAGAGTTTTATATCCCCCCACAGCCTCAACGTTTCGAGTTGTTGCATGGGTGTTCCGTAATTAAACATGAACTCACACTTCGACGAGCCACCGAGTGTAGCTCAGCCGCCCCAGCCGTTGACAATCCGCCGAATATCCCGGCTGCCTCACATCACCGCGCCATCAGCGCGAACACACCCCATCCAAGGTATTCACGCGTGTACGCGGCGTAGCGTTTTGGTTCCAAAGTCAGTCTGGCTCTAACCTCTTTCGCGAAGTCGTCGTCGGGATTCGCTTCGAGCCATCGGCGCATGGTGAGCCACTTGGCCGCTTCGTACCTATCCCAGCCTTCCTGGTCAGCCAGAACCATTTCCACAACGTCGTAGTCGAGGTCGCCGAACGACGCGAGAAGGTCTGGAAGCATGAGAAAGTCGGAGATAGAACTGGCATCGCATTCCCTGGCAACGTCTTCCGTCGGTGGTAACCGCAGCCAGTAGGGCTCGCCGATGAGGATGATTCCTCCGGAGCGGAGACTCTTCGCCAGAAGCTCGATGGTGCCGACGACTCCCCCACCGATCCACGTGGCACCGAGACAGGCTGCCACATCGACCTTTTCGGCGGCGACGTAGCCGACAGCGTCGCCGTGGATGAACTCGACTCGATTGGCGACTCCGAGTTCTTCAGCGCGGCGTTTCGCCTGCTCGGTGAACAACTGGCTCATGTCGATGCCGACGCCGATGATTCCGTAATCGCGTGCCCAGGTGCACAGCATCTCGCCCGAACCGCTGCCGAGGTCGAGCAGACGAGCCCCCGATTCCAGGCGCAACGCTGCGCCGAGAGTGGCGAGGTTTTCTGGTGTGAACGGGTTATGGATGCGGTGAGCACTTTCGGTTATGGTGAAGATACGTGGGATGTCCAATGCACCAGCTCCTTTTCATAGATCAGCACATTGGCTCATCTAGTCCAGCCCCTTTCTCTTCTCCCCTTTCGCCCTCGCAACCAATCCGGAGTTATCACACCGGCAACCGCTGCTGCCCGTCGCCCTGCCCCCGCCGCAGCCGGCGCACGGCAGGGGCCGGCCGCGACGTCCCCGGTTCGGCTCGAGGCGGGGCCGGCCGGCATACCCTCAAGGCCGGGCGGTGTGGTGGCCTGCCGTGGTGGACTGTGCCGGCATCGGGTCGGGGTCGAAGGCCGACCTATGCGTCTTATCACTTTCCTATTCTTCTCTAATTTCCAAAACCATCCATCACGCGACGTATCTTCAATAAATCAAGTCGCCACGGGAGGAAGGCTGGAGGGAATAGATGGGATAGTCGACCCATAACCATTCTTCTGCTTTCAGCGTATCTCTTTATCGTCGTAGATAAAACTTATAGAAATTGCTTTAAAGTTCGATGGTCATTTAAATTATTGTTATTTCAATGTTCGGCAAACAACTGCTTGCAGAATCGACTCAACTAATAGTATTTGTTGATTCAGATACTTTTGATACATTCTATGATCCCTAAAAGAATTGTATAAAAATTTTACAATTCGCGAATAATAATCAGTTAAAATACCTGCGAACATTCGCTAATACCGAGGACGATGAACTATCGAAAATTCCACAAATCCGAATAGCAATAGCGGATGAAATCGACAGTTACTGCTCGATTCTCGATGCGGGTGAAAAATCAGAAAAAGTCGTATTCATGCCTTCTAATTTTATAAATACACTAATCGAAAAAGTGTTTGATGATTATGAACACGATATAAAAAATTTGAACAGGATTTCTCCAATTATCACTCACAAATATTTTGAAAGTAAAGATAACACGTCAATTTACATCACGAATAACCGAGAATTGTTAAAATATCGTCATTTTTTATTACGAAAAATCGACGGTTTTCTATTGTTCATATTATCTCCAGAAGAAGCAGTGTTATTCCTTGATTCCTCTTTTAAAAAACAAGAGTTATACTATATCTCTAGTTGTTCTCAAACCTCAATGTTCACATGGTATCACCTGTCCACTTACGAGAAAATACCAAATATATTCGATTTCCACGATAAGATTAGTTGTGGGTTATTTAATCGAATGAAATTTGCATTGCAAGCGTTGGATAAAATTGGAATCGAAAATTTTTCTGTTGTAAATCTTAACAATGTTTTTTCGACTACCTATCATTTCACCTTCCTTGTCTCCCTGATCACAGGTATCTTCGACAATCTTGCGATAAAAACAGATTGTATTCTCAATTTCAATCTAAAACCAGAAGCCATCACTCTGTCAAAAGTGGGAAAGCGAGAATTTCGGGATCAACTCCTGAAATTGTTATCCTGAACTTTTCGAACACGTTCGAAGATATGATAACTTCATATCTACGATTTATGAATTCAGGGAAATGGCTATTCATCGAGAGGGATTCGACTCTGTAACTTTCCACAATAAGGGCCACGATGTAGAATTCGTAACTTGTTTTGTAAAACTGCCAGATAACAGGGACAAAGCGATCCAACTAATAAAACAACTCGAAACCAATAATAATGGATATTATCCCTTTTCAGATTGGGACTATATAAGATGCATAAGGAATTCTTTCTTAATCCTTACAATTTTGCGCTAATGGCGATGAGACACCTAGTCGAATTTACTGACGAATATTTAAGAATTTTAAAAGAGCGAACACAATTTGCAGGCATTATCAATAAAAGAGACATTGTGATTCGAGTACATTTAGCCAAGGTCATCTTGGTTTCTAACCAAGATGGCTTCGGCATCGAGTTTCCAAGAATGTCGTTCATGAGTGTCACGGAATATCAGCGTATTCTGAAAAATGTTTTCCACTGATTTTAAGATCTCGGAAATATCCTGTTTCTTGCTGGATACTGTCGAATATTCCTTGCATTTTCTCATCCCATTCATCAAGATGATAATACAAGACATCGTAGGAAACCTCTGCATTTTCTCGGAAGCATTCAGTAGCGATTCCGATTACATACGGGATTCCTTTTTATGCCCCTTGCCAGGATGCACCGCATGTGTAATTCAGGTTGGCGATCTTCTCTTGCAATCTCATGAGATGTCGCCAGAAAAACATAACTGATACCGGAATACGAAGAAAATAGCCTACATATTCCCTTACTCGACGATATTTGCAAAAATTCGTAGAAAGCTTCTGAGAGAATCCTACGTCCAAATCGCGGTTCCCTCGATAGAACTCTAACCGCCAGTTCGAAATTAATTAGTGTGGGTTCGGTCAGCAGTTCGCGAGGTCGATAGTAGGAGCAAAACTGCTCTATTAGGGCGTCCCATGCATAACTAATTCGTTCTTCCCTCTTTTTTATTCTGATATTTTTCAGAGCGGAAAAATTCATTCCATAGATTATTGGTAATTATTACTATATCCGGATCCGTCGGAAAAGAACGGTTATTTGTAAGATAATACGCAAGTAAGTCTTGCCATTCAAGTATTATTTCAGCACCCGATGAAATGAAAGTCTCTTTTTCCCGAAGATATTGAATGAAATCACTTATTGTATCCAATTCTTCCATTAGGATCTTCAAAGAATCCTCATCAAATACATGGACGAATCCGCGCCCAAAATCTCCATACTCTATCGATACTTTTCCAAGACCTCCGAAAGCAACTGCAATCCTGTAAATATTCATCCTATCAGAGGCTGGAAAAAGTAGAGCGTAGTCCCCTTCTTTAGTAACAATATGAGGAGTCTTTTTTATCCATTTTTCTGCACCATAGATCTGGTTAACGGACTCGTTGATGGCTTTTTTTCCCCATCCGCCATGAGTGACGTCCATCTTTTCCGTTTCTTTAAAAATGACTTCCTTCACGGAGATGATTATGACATCAGGATCTGAAACGATAAAATAGGTCGCATAATTCCTTACCGCTTTTTTTCCCCCGAGGATTTGGATAACACCATAATGATAAAAAACTATTTTCACAAAGTCGATGAACAAATTGTTCTGAAGGATTCATCTGGACACCTCTCGTTCATTATTGTCAACATATTACAAATTATCACTGTATAGGATGATTAGAGAAACTCAGAAGAATCGCAGAGTCAGTCCCGCACTCGACATCAGGTCGCGCCGCGATTCCCTTTGCCTCGAGCCAGCTCCTTGCGGAGATACGAATTTCCCCCACCCTCGGCGACAGCGATAGCACCAGCAAGCAGGTTGGCGTTGACGGGTCTGCTCGTGATGTCAACTCCTCAAGAAAAGAGAAGATTGAAGGAATACTGAGTTCATCGAGCGAGTTGTAGTTCTATCTAAAGTTAAACCGGCAGCCGCTGCTGCCCGGTTGCCTTAATCGCCTCCGGTGCAGCGGCAGGGGGCCGGCCCGCGCCCGATCACGATCATCGACCGCGCCTCAACAACGGCCTGAGCCCGGCCGACGTCTTATAACATGGGTCCGTAGCCCCCCTGCACTCTTGGAGTGTCGGTATTAAACCCTCGAATGCAGCACGAAAACGATCATGGGAACGATGCTGGTGGCGAGGTGCGAATGCGGGTACATGCACGGACCCATCATGCAGGGTGGAGGATTCGCCGACTTCACGACACGTGATATGGAGCCGGCATACTGCGAGCGATGCCGGGAGATGGTCGTGCTGAACTACATGGCACAACGGCCGCGGTGTCCAACGTGCGGGGGCAAGCCGGTATTTTACAACGACTCGTCGCTGCGGAAATTGCCGGAGGACGGAAAACCACAGCGCTCCGTCAGCCGGTGGGGCGATTTCGTCCTCCCCGATACGGATGGACCGCTGTCCTCAATGCGGCGAGATGAGGATGAGGTTCGAGGATTGTGGTTGCTGGGACTGACCTGCCATCAAACCATATAAACGGCCAGCCCCGCCCATTACTCCATTCGCGGCCTCGAGCCGGCCCCGCCTCCTCGCCCTCGGCCCGCGCCGCGAGCGCCGGGCCCGCAACATTTAAACTTGCCAGGCGAGATGCAGATACACCCCCCAAGCGAGGTAATCATGACGTCGCAACTGATGGAGTACTTCAACCGGCAGCCCCGGATCGGCACGATCAGCACTGCCGGAAAGGACGGGAAGGTCGACGTAGCGGTGATGGGTTCGCCGCACATGACCGACGAGAAGACCGTGGTCCTGGGGTCCGGGGCAAACCGGACGCTCGCGAACCTCCGCGAGAACCCGTACGCGGTCTACATGATCATGGAGCCGGGACAGGGCATCATGGACTGGAAGGGCGTCCGGGTGTACATGACGCTGAAAGACCTGGCCACCTCCGGCCCGGCGTTCGACGGTTACATGGCGCAGCTGGCAATGGTCGTCGGCGAGGACGCGGCATCCATGATCAAGGCCCTCGCGACCTTCGAGGTCACCGAGGTCCGGCCGATCGTCGACATGGGGCAGGGCTGGGAACGGTCCGTCTGACCCCCGTCCTCACCGCCGGCTGCCGCTCCGACGGTCGCGCCACGAGCCGGATCGCCGGACCGGCCTCGAGCGCCGCCAACCGCATCGCCTCAGTCACGGCCGGCCCGCCCGGCGTCCCGGCACCGGCGCACGGTCGGCACAGGCTCCGCTACGGAACGTCGGATACCGGCCGGGACACCGCGGCGCATAACCATCACGGGCATCATGGCCGGCCTCACCATGGTCTCGAGGTGAATGAAAATTGCGCAAATGACGGCACAGAATCGCCAGGGATTTCAAAAAGAGGTTATGCCGTAGCCAGCAGGTCTCGGTTCTCGAAGGCGATGAGCAGGCTGAAAATAATCTCGACGACTACCATCGTGCCGGCCAGTACGGGGAGACTGGAATAGGTGCCAACGATCAGTGCGACGATCGGAATCGCAATCGAAAAAATCGTATAAACCCTGGATTGATACAACCAGCCGAAGGGGAAGAGATGCGCACCGAAAATGATCGCGATTATCATGAGCATTTTGTCCGGAACCGCCGCATACGCCCATATCGCGATAAGCAGATACAAGAATCTGATTCAGAGAGAAGATAATTCCCAAATTCGTCAGGGGATTATCCGCATTCTGAAAATCGATCTTCAGTATCCTGGATAGAAAATACGCGAGCGGGAGTAACAGGGCCGAAACACAGAATGTGAAAAAGTTCTTTGTCAGTATCGGCCACCCCGTCACCTGGACGGCTAAGAGAAGACACCAGATCACGACCGATGCCAAAATAAAATGTATTCCTCGTTGTTGCTGAACGGCGCAATCCTTTCGGAGATCATTCAGATTCGTGATGCTCACACCTTTCATATCCATTTTAAAAAAGCGAATCATTCAATTGATCGGTCCGATCGCGCGGAGAAAGCTGTCTCCGCATCTATCCTGCTGCCTCCTCTCATCTCGCCACGGCCGGCCCGCCGACCGCGATCGCTCGCCGTCCCGGCCTGCCCGGCGACCCTTTGCATCGCCGCCGGATCGATCGCGGCCGACACCTGCAACCCTGGAATCATGCAGGGGGTAAACCCATCGCGAATTCCCGCACCCTGGAGGATGCGTCCGGAAGGAGCGGTACGCCGTGACCCACGAGCAGAGTATCAAAATCGAGCTCCGCGATACGCAGGATCGACTCCCGCTCGCGCACCCGGTCCATCGTGAACATGGTCGGTCCCCGGCCGATTGACTTCCCATCGAACCGGAGGGTATCGCCGGAAAAGAAGACCTTCGCCCTCTCGTCGAGGAGCCCGATGCTGCCGGGTGTATGGCCGGGAAGGTGTACGCAGAGTAGCCCGTCGACCCTGTCCCCGTCTCTCAACAGGACATCCGGTTCGGCGGGCTTCGGCCCCATGACCATCTCGGCGATACCGAGGAGCGTGCCCTTCATCCCCGGGTACCGTGGCGGGGCGGTTTTTCCCGACACGTACCCGGCATCGGCTTCGTGCACTGCAACTCTCGCGTTGGATGCCGCTTTTATCAGGCCGGCCAAACCGCCGGTGTGGTCCATGTGGAAATGAGTCAGGACAATGATACCGATCTCGTCCGGCTGCCTGTGCAGCGTATCGTTGATGTACCCGAGGATCTTCCGGCCGCTCCCGGGCATCCCGGTGTCTATCACGACCAGGTCTTCACGGTCGAGAATGTAGTCGTTCCCGTTGACGCCGTCAACCTGGTGTATTCCCGGTCCTATCTCCATGACGCCTCAATACGTCTGGATACGTCCCGGGCATTAGAGGTTCTGACAACGGTCTCCCCGGCGCGCAACCATCGGCGGACCGTCGTCCTCATCGTCGCACCCGACCACGCACTCGGACGGCGCTGCGTGCGCATCCGAATGGTCCGCGGTCCGGGCCGCCACACCGGGTGCGGGCGCAGGGTCGTCGTGATCCCCCTCCCCCCTTCCATCGCGGCCGGTCCGTCCCCCGGCCCTCGAATGTGCCATGACGGCCGCGGCCCCGGCCATATCGACGCCTCCCGGGAAAATCGCCTCTGCGAATCGCGTCTGCCGTTTCCCGGCCGGATATTGCCCGTCATCATTGCCGTGCAACGTCGAAGTGCAAATTTCTATTATATACCCGGTGAGAGGTGGTTGTGTCGAAGGAATTCGGCAGAGAGGAGAGGAGAGAGAGGAGATGCAGATCGCTGAACTTAAGCAGGAATGCGAGTATGTCGAGTACGGGAACGTGTGCGACAGCCAGGGCCTCTACGAAGCGGCCCTGGATGCCTACGACCGTGCTCTGAGGATCTTCCCCGAGGACGCGGACGCACTGTTCAACAAGGGGGATACCCTGGTAAAGATCGGGAGACCGCAGGAAGCCACGGCCTACTTCGCGCAGGCCATGCAGCTCTACGTCGGCGCGTAGGACCGCAATCCGGGAGAACGGCCGGGGAGAGGGCCGTTCCCGGCGCTCGTTTTTACCCTCGCCCGGTCGACGCCGGGGATCGGCCGAACATCGAAGGTCATGAACGGCATCATCATGACGCTCGTTCCCGGGACTCGATCGGCCCGGACCCGGTGTCGCCGCTGTCGTCGGTCGGCTACCCCTCGCGCGTGCTCGTGTCGACGCCGTACTCTTCGCGAAGGATGCGCATGGACTCCGCAAGCCCGCCGTGGTCCCTCGCGTGAAGCCCGAGGTAGATGCGCCGGCCGTCGATCTCGATATACTCGGGGTATCCCTCGCCATGTGCCGAATACCGCTCGGCGGTCTGCCATGCCTCCTGCGGCGAGGACGCGACCGAATCCTCGGCAATCCCGTATTTCAGGAGACGAACGACAACGCGCTCCCGCACCCATCGCCCCTTCTCGAAGTGGCCGCGAACTTCGTCGCTCATGCCGCCCCCCGGTTCGTCTCAAGTCCCGTCCGGTCCGCCGGCGCGAGCGATTCGAGCCGGCGCGCGCAGTCCCGCCGGCCGGTCTTTCCCTGGTGTGGATTGTAGATCATCCGTCGCTCCCTGGCGCAATCGGATCGGAAGGTCTCGTGACCGACTCCGGCACCGGGCGCACGACCTCCGCCACGAGTCGTGAATAACCGGACCCGCACGGCAATGCCGGCATCGGACGACCCAGTGCTCATCTCCACGCGCCTGGACCCGACACTGCCGAGCACGAAACCGCGGTGATGATGCACGCTCATCGCCGGATCGATTGCTATCATGCCCTTTGACATGACCATTGACTCTCGCCCCGTCACGTTTTAAGCGTATCGGGCGAGTTGAAATACAGGGATGCATCCGGGTTCGCGGAACCGGTCGAAGTCCGGAGTGCCGGTCGGTATTCGTAAAACCCGGGAAGCCGGTCTGTTCGTGGTGCACCCGGCCGGGGTCATGAATCAAACTCGCCGCGCACAGAGAACGCCGAACCCTTCGGCCCCCCGGTAATCCCGCGGAGGACTCCGCGTCGGCAGAGAGTGTGCGACGCTCGGGTCGTCCTGCACGGTGCCTTCGAGTACCGGGATCACCCCCCGGGCGTCGGGTATCGCACCCCCATCTCGCGGTCGAGGCGGACGCCGATGCGATTCGGAAAGGCGGCGCCCCGGCGGGTGGTGTGATCCGTGCGAGGATCAGTGGGCCGTGAATGGCTCCGGGTCGTCCCCATGATCGCTACTTCGCCATTCCTGCCACCGGTCGGCGTTGAGGCGGGGAGCGGCGCCCGGACATGGCAGAGGAGCAACGGTGCACCATTCCGGGCCCTGTTGCACCGCGGGAACGGTGCGGACATCGGGATGTTCGCAAAACCTGCGCGAATGGGCCGCACCTGGTTTTTCTGGATACGGATCCTTCCACAGGGGAGAAACAACCGGGTTTTCGTACCCCTTCCCCGCGATCTTCCGCCGGCGACAGGGGGCACCGTCCGTACGTCGGCCTCGAGCCCCGCCAGCCGCAACGCTGCGTCCACGGCCGCCCCGCCGCCGCTGGTCGGACGGAACGAGGTCGGTCCGCGATGGTCGCCGGCGTCTCTCGTATCAGCGGCTCATACTCGACGGTTCCCCTTCGATCAGCCGGCATCCGTGAACCGGTTTTTGCACCGGCCCCCCGATCTCCCCCCATGCCATGCACCTGTCCTCCAGGCAATCGACCTGGAAAAGGGTCGATCCGGTCCATTGGCCGTCCTCGATCGACGGAACCGGCCCGCTGATGAACGGACAGAGGCGACCCATCAGGCCACCCCCGCCAGGGTTCGACCGTCGTCGGGACCGCTGCCGGCCTTCGAGCCCGACCGCTCCCGTTCGGGGATCCCGGCGGTCGGCTCCTCCCTGACGTGAAAGACCTCCACGAGTGGAATTTCGTTCAACTCCAGCCGATATCTCCCGTATCGGCAGATGACTGGTCACGAGCACCCGGTATATCAATGTACCTCGCCCGGCACTCGCACCAACCGCGAAGGGCATATCAGGTCGCCGCCCGGAAAGGCAGCTCGACATCGGTGTCGGTCCCCGGCCGCGTCGGTTGCGCCGCCCACGGGAGAGTGCGGCGCCGTGTCGGCGGTACCTCGCCCGCGACGAGATCGTACCCGGGGTCCCGGTCCGTCGTCGCCACGAGCTCGCACAGGTATTCCCGGCGGAACCGCCACTCGCCCATCTGCCGACACTCCTCCCCGAGACGCGCCGGAGCCATGCGCGGGCCGGCCGTGCCTCGTTCGCGGGCGATGGGGCCCGTATCCGCCGCGCCGGAAAAACTCCAGGTAAAAGGGATATTCAGGGCCGCCACGCGTCGGCCTGGTCGACCACGTGCCGGACCTCCGCCGCGACCCGGGCGACGTCGGCCTCGTTCGTCGTGCCGGTGACCACGATCGCGCCGCTGCCGAACACCAGCGCCACGCCTTTGGGGTCGGCAACCCGGATGACGAGCCCGGGGAAGACCTCCGGCTCGTATTCGATCTGCTCCAGGTTCATGGCGATGGCGAGATCGGGAAGGGCGACCCGTTCCCCGAGATGCCCCGACGCAACCAGGTTCACTATTCGCGGGGCGGGGAACGGCTCCGTCTCGGCGCCGGCGGCCCGGAGGATCTCGAGCACGTGCGAGAAGGCGGCCGGGAGCACGTCCGGGTGCGACATGCCGGTGAGCACGAGCTTCCCGGAGTTGAAGACCAGGGCGGCCATCTTCGGCGAGGACAGGCGGAGGATGAGCCCCGGGAACTTCTTCGTATCGTACTCGGCGCCGGGGATCCGCCCGGCGAGCTCGGCGAGGTTGAGCGCGGTCGCAACCTTCACGGTCGCAACCACGTTCTGGATCTTCAGGGCCGGGGTGGTCGCGGCGACGGGCTCGCGGGGTGCCGCATCGCTCATGTCCGACCTCGCCGATCTGCTCGCAGTGCTGCGAATCGCTCCTCGTCGGTCATGGCCGCGCACGTGCGGCCGACCCGGCCGCGTCGACCTCCCCGGCGGGGATAGTCCATCCGGCGGACGACGACCGCGCCCGGGCGCTCCGTCACGGTTCGCTCGATCCCGGCCAGGTCTTCGGTCATGTAATCCGGGCCTTCATCCGTGTGGAAGGCCGGCGGGCCCCTGTCGCCGCCGAGCCTGTGCACGCGGCGCGCGGTCGCGTCATACATGGACAAACATATGGCGACCCGGAACGATAAGGGGGAAGGTCTGCGCCAGCGCATGCCCCTGCCGCTGGATGCCCGTAGCGGTGCATCCGGAGTCGTGGAAGACGGGCCGCGATCCGGCTCAGCCTGCCGGCCCCGGTCATACTCATTGCCGGGCTCGCCTGCGGGATCGGGTATGACCGGGTGTCGCCGACCCGAGCGCCCCGCCCTTCTCCCCGGGAGTGCCGGCCTCCCTCCTCGGCCCGTCGAAGGTCACGGTCCCGGCGGTGCCTCCGGTCCGGCGATCGGGGCGGCCGGACCCCGCCGCAACGGATATGCGGATTGAGACCCTCTTCTCAGCATGGATGACGATGCCCCCGCGATTCCTGAAGACGACCCCACCGCATGGATCTCCGACGTGGTGCAGAGTATCGCCAGCATGCCGGAGGTGCGGGACCGGGTGATCACCGACGAGGATATCGACAAGATCGCCCGCTCCCTGCATCGGTCGCCCTCCTATGTGCGGAGGGCCCCGCGAAAAGATCTCCTCTTTCTGATCTACCATATCGACCAGGCGGAAGCCCGGGCCAGGGAGAAGATCAGGGCCCGCGCGGCCTCCGCGGACTGACCGCGCCCCTGCCCGTCCTGACGACGTACCCGGGCAGATAGCGAGTCGGTGAGAGGGAACCCGTTTCCGTGAGGCCCCGACGCACCGGGCGAAGTCGTGCGCGTTCGCGAGCGCGGCCGCGACCACGGCGATCGCGATCGCCGACCTCGCTCAACCGCTGCAGCGCGAGCTCGAGCCGGCCCGTACCGATATCGGTAGGCGTCGTGGCCGTGGCGTCGGGGGGGAAATGCAGTTTCCCGCCGCGAACCCGCCCGGGAAGCGAAGTGAGGCCGTATTTTGTCCTGTCGCCGATACCGTCCCCCGACCAGCAAGATTTTCTACGCCAGGGGCCATGGGGGCATCGCCGGAGAGCGAGTAACCACACCCGGGTGGGAGGGAGCAGATCGGCAGGAAGGTATCCAGAGCAGGTTACCCTTCTTCCCATTCTCTTGCGCTTCGGCACCTTCTCGATCATGTCGCGGCCGGCCCTCGACGATCACGACTCCGGCCAGTGTCCCTCCGCCCCGGCCCGGACTCGAGCGTTTCGCCAACCGCGGCAGATCATACGCGGACGGCCCGCCCGCGATCCCGGATATCGATCTCGCCACGATTCATCGGAGCGGTGGCTCCGGGTCAAGAATGAGAATAAGGGGGGGGTTGCGGCTCACCACCGCGCTACACCGCGATGGTATGCCGCTGTGATGGTCTCTGGTCCACGTTCGTCTGAGGGGTCTCTACGAATAAACGACGAGGACTAACCATAATTAATCGCAATCATATATATTATTTACTAAATTCACCAGAGCAATTTTAACGCCGGGTGTTAACGTTGAACGACACCCGTGCGGAGAACCTCCCCCGGCACTGTTCACCTCATGCCTCTCGCTTCTCCTCCGGCCCGTCCGGCGATCGCGGATCACGAACGGCGCCCTTGGTGTCGACCGCCTCAGCGCCATCGCTGTCGAAGGTACCGATACAGGCTCGTCCGGCGGTAACAATTAACCTGCCCCTCCGCGTACATCGCGCGGATACGAACTATGGACATGAACGAGTGCGTCCGCTTCGCGAACGAGAACCCGGTCGCTTGGGTGGCGACAGTCGACGGCGATCAGCCCCGGTTGCGGCCCCTGCAGATGTGGTTCGCCGACGCGACAGGCTTCTATTTCCAGACCCTGACGTTCAAAGAGATCCACCGCGAACTCGGGAAAAATCCCCGCATCGAGCTCGGCTTCTACAGGCCCGGGGACGACGGCGGGACCCTGCTCCGCGTGGCCGGCCCGATCGAGTGGGTGGACGACCCGGCCATGAGGCGCAGGTCCTTCGAGGAGCGCGCCTTTCTCGCCGCTCTCGGGCTGACCGCCGAAAGCCCGGAACTGGTCCTCTTCCGCCTCGCGAAGGGAGAGGCCTACGTCTGGACGGCCGCCACGAACTTCGCGCCGAAGCAGAAGCTCCGGTTCGGGGAATAACAGGAGCGATCGATGCCGGCCCCGGACACACCCGTCGGCGCCGTGCCGGCACGTTCTTCTCGAGCGCAGCGAAGGCGCCGCCGGTTTTTTCGACCGGCATCTCTTCGGGGAGACCGTTGGCAGTACTACTGCGGTCCGGGCCGCTCCCGCATACCGGGTATCAGCCGGGCGCCCAGTGCGAACGCCTTCTCGCAATCCTGGGGGAATACTGTCCTGCGCCGCTCCCTCCGCTCCTCCGGATCGAAATAGCTGAAGACGACCTTCGAATAGTCCTGGAACTGCAGCGTCTCGAACGAGCACAGGGATTCGGAATGTCCGAACGTCCGGCTCAGGATGCCCGCGTTCGCAGCGATCTGCAGATCGTAGCCCATCGTCCTCGCCAGCTGCTCCGGGGCGTTCATCGTATAGATAAAGGCCGTATCGATCATACGTCCGAACAGGGACGATGGGGGACTCGTGTAGGCGAGGTACGGGAAGAGGAGCCGCTCCATGAACGACCGCATCTCCCCGGTGACGATGCCGAAGTAGATCGGCGAACCCAGAACGAGGGCATCCGCATCGGCGATCGCATCGAGGACCGGGGTCAGCCCGTCCCGCAAAGCGCACCTCCCGTAACTGCTTCCGCCCCTGAGCTTGCAGGCGAAGCAGCTGGTGCACCCCTTGAAGTCCAGGTCGTACAGGTGGACGAGTTCTGTCTCCGCTCCCTGCGATGCAGCGCCTTCGAGGGCCTTCTCGAGGAGCATCGCGGTGTTCCACGCCTTTCGCGGGCTCCCGTTTATGCCGATGACCGTCACAACCTCTTCACGGGTCGTCACATTGGGATGCCGGATACTTGAGATATCCGGAGGCTCACCGTCACCGCCGTCCCTCCCACGTCGACCACAGGAAGCGCGGCGCCACGTCGTCGGAGCGTGCCCGCCCCGAGCTCGCGGGCAGAGACCCGATCCGCGGTCGCCGCGAACGTGCAGAGGCATTCCCGCCCGAACCGCCGACCATGGATCCGCCGCCGCTCCTCTTCAGGGGCCCCGAGCCGCGGCGTCTCCTCTACGGCCGGCCCGGACCCGGGCGGTGGCGATCGGACAGTCGGGACTGTCCGCAGGGATCGACCGCTGGCCGGGGGGGGCTACCGGGCGGCCGGAGGCCGGGGGATCAGGGCGGATAGCGGGATTCGGCGATGCGCGAGCAGCGTCCTCAGAACTGCCAGAAGATCCGGGACACCCATCTGGATGCCCATTCTCGCCGCGTTCCGCTGGAGTGTTCTCCAGTCCGGGAGCGATAACGCTCTGCCGGCCATCGCCTTCTCGACGACCCTTCGTTCGTCCTCCATCCAGGAGAATTCGCGAACCACGGCGTCGGAGTATGCACGGGGATCTCCCTCGTGCTCGAGGTAGAGCCCGGCGCACCGAACCGCGTGCATGATCCCCTCGCCCGTGATCGGCGACACGGTCCCGATGGACTCCCCCACGCCCCAGACCGGGCAGCCGTGCGGAGAGTCGTCCGCGACATGGGGCAGGGCGCCGGGCGGTCCGGTCAGACGGATGGCCGATTCGCAGCCGCAGATCTCCTCGGCCCCGTAGCCGTCCATCCGGCCGTTCTCGTCCAGGAAGCCCACGAACCGCAGCATCCGGCGGATATCCCCGCATCGCTCGGGAAGACCGACGGCGCCGACGTGGAAGCGATGATTCCCCAGGGGGAACACCCAGCAGTACCCGACCTTCCCGTACCGCAGCCGGATCGTGTCGTCCGGAAGGTCGGGTACGTGCATGCGCATCTGAACGGTGCGCGCCAGGACATCCGGCTGCCCGGTCGGGGGCAGGTACGCACGTGCAGCCCCGGTACAGTCCAGAATCCGGTCATAGTGCTCCCGCCGGGATCGGGGTATGGCGTATACGGGCACCATCGAGGAGCGTCCGGACCAGGCGGGGCTTATTGATCAGATACAGTTCCCCCGGGATCCTTCGTCCTTCGAGATCGACCCAAGCGATCCTGTTTGTGACGTATGCCTCCGGGTCCATCCGGTCGCGCTTCATCCCCCGGAAAAAGTCCGCGCTCACGCCCCAGGCGCAGGGGTGAATGCCGCACGCCGTCGTCCGGTCCGGCACCTCGTATACGTCCGGAGTGCGCCCGAGATTCGCCAGTGCGCGATAGAGCCAGGCTCCCGCGACCCCTGCGCCGGCGATGGCGATTCGCTCCGGGATCTCCTGTATCACGGGGCTCCTCCGGACACGTTCCGCGTCGTGCCTGCCGGGGGGTGTCCGATCGTCCGAGACCCTCCGGGGCCGTGCATGCGGGACCGGCGAACGGGGCAACGTGCATGCCGGTACAGTCTGTGTCGTGGCGGGCCGAATGCCGCGTCCCGGCACGGGCCCTCCATCTTCTGTCCCGATCCGGGGATGCCGCTCCGGATCCCTCCTCCGGGTCCCGTCGTGTGCACACGGCGTCACGAGAGGCTGCATCGTCTGTTGGATCGAATGGCGATCGTATTAATTTTTCGGGGCGAACGGCGTCCCTCGCGGTCTCGATCGCTCCGGTTCATCGTGGCCGAATGAATGGACGGCGGGGCGTACGTCGGATCAGGCCTCGAGGACGACTGCCCCCGTACCCCGGGTCCCGGCGCGACATCCACAGAGGCATATCACGCCGGCGCGTGATGGGCCGCAGCCGCTACCCTCACAGCCGCCCCCGCCTCTTCACCGCGGGCCTATTCCGAGACGAGGCCTCTCGCAAAGGTGCGGGCGTTTACCAGGTCCTTCTCGTCCGGGTGCCCCCTGTTTGTGGTGATCAACCGCAGGATGCGGAACTCGCCCCGGCACTGGAACTCTCCCACGACGCGGCACCCCTTCCCGGCAAGGGCCTCCCTGAGAGCGCGGTGATGCTCCTCCTCGTTTGCACCGCCCGACGTCGAGAAGACGAACACCTTCCTCCCCTCCCCGGTGGGCATCCTCTCGACCAGGGCGAGGAGGTCCTTGTGATGCTTGCCCCCGTAGATGCCGGACCCGAAGCCCACCAGGTCGTACCCGTCGAGGTCCTCCGGCCGGACCTCGTCGACCGTCACCAGGGTGGCGCCCGTCGCCTCCGCCATCGCCCTGGCCACCTTCTGCGTGTTCATGCGGTGATAGGACCTGTAGACTATCAGGATCTTCATGATTCAGCCTCTTGCATGCCTGTCACGTTAATGGTGATCGACCGTCCGATCGGCAGATGAAGTGCGCGAAGGAGACCGGTACCGTCAGGCGTCCCGACCGCGACGCCGCAGTCGGAGGCATTCGGTGGAGGGAACGTCCACCGGCATCGGGCGCATCGCCTTCTTCAGGCCGCCGGATCTCCGCCGTTCGCCCACCGATATGCCGTGCCGGGGTGGGCTGGAAAAAGTGATACCCAAAATAAATACCTCCGCCCTCACAGTACGTACGGCTGATCGTTCGTATGGAAAGTGACCGTGCCGATACCGCCCGCACATTCGCCCCGGAGACGTACGGGGGAGTGGCGGCGGGAGCCGAAACCGAGAGAGAGGTAGCCCATGTCTGGACACAGCGAATCTAAAACGGCGGTCTTCGCGGCCATCGCCGCCAACCTGTTCATCGCGATCATTAAATTCATCGCGGCGGCCCTCTCCGGCTCGTCGGCCATGATCGCCGAGGGCATCCACTCGCTCGTCGATACGGGAAACGGCCTCCTCGTGCTGCTGGGGATGAAACAGTCCCAGCAGCCCGCCGATGAGACCCACCCGTTCGGCTACGGCAAGTCGCTCTACTTCTGGACGAACATCGTCGCGATCTCCATCTTCGGCATCGGTGGCGGCATGTCGCTGTACGAGGGGATCTCGGCCGTTCGCCACATCGTGCCGGGCGAGGAGATGGGCGACCCCACGGCGGCCTACATCGTGCTCGCCATCTCGCTCCTGATCGAGGGCGCATCGTTCACGGTGGCCATCCGGCAGTTCCTCCGGGCCAAGGGCGATCTGGGGTCCTGGCAGTACATCCAGAAGTCGAAGGACCCGAGCCTCTACACGATCGTGCTCGAGGACAGCGCGGCCATGCTCGGCCTTCTCTTCGCGTTCCTCGGGATCTTCCTCGGCCACCTGCTGAACAATCCGTATCTCGACGCCTATGCATCGATCGCTATCGGTCTGCTGCTGATGAGCGTGGCCTGGATCCTCGCGTCGCGGACCCAGGGTCTGCTGGTGGGCGAGGGCGTGAGCCGCGACGAGCTCGCGGACATCCGGCGGCGCGTGGAGTCGGATCCGGCGGTCGAGCGCGCCGGCGATATCCTCACGATGTACATGGGCCCCGACGACCTGCTCGTGAACATGGGGGTGTGCTTCGTTGCCGGTACCAGGGCCGAGCAGATGCACGAGTCGATCCGCCGCATCGAGGTCGACCTGCAGGGAACGTACCCGGCGATCAAGCGCGTCTACATCGAGGCCGAGTCGCTGCCGATCGAGGCGACGGCGGAGTGCCCGGTGAGGCCGGCGGATCGGCCGACCTCTCCGTAGTCTCCCTTTTCTTCACGTGCCGGCACCCGGCGATACAGCGCGGGGGAGCCGGGGATCATGCACGAGAACGAGGAGAGACGGGATGTCCGCGCGTGATTCTGCCTTTCGATGGGTCGGCGCGAGGGATTTCGCACCGCCCGCCGCTCCGTTGAGAGCGGGGTGATGGTGGACCTCACTCGCTTCCCGACACTCTCCCGGCTATTCTCTCACCTCTGGGCCCGGCCGGCCCCCCCGGCGATCGCGACCGCCGACCCCGCTCCCTCATCAGCGCGACCGTGAGCCGGCCCCGGTTAATCCCGGCCGTGGCGATAACTTCTTCATCCGGGGCAGGGACCACCCAATGGTATGAGTTTCTTCGAGGAGGCCTATCGCGGCAGTCCGCCGTGGGACATCGGGAGGGCGCAGTCCGAGTTCGTGGCGCTCGAGGAATCGGGAGAGATCGCCGGCGACGTGCTGGACGTGGGGTGCGGGACCGGGGAGAACGCCCTCTTCCTGGCGAGCCGCGGCCACGTCGTCTGGGGAGTGGACTCGGCGCCGAGCGCGATAGAGCTCGCCCGGAGGAAGGCGCAGGAACGAGGCCTTACGGCGACGTTCCTGGTTCAGGATGCTCTCCACCTGCAGGAGCTCGGCCGGACCTTCGACACCGTCATCGACTCCGGCCTGTTTCACGCCCTCTCCGACCCCGAGCGTCCCCGCTTTGTCCGGAGTGTATCGGGGGTCCTGAGACCGGGTGGGACCTACCTCATGCTCGCCTTCAGCGAGCTCGAGCCGGGAGGATACGGCCCCCGCCGGGTTACGCAACAGGAGATCCGGGCTGCATTCTCCGAAGGGTGGAGAATCAACGAGATCCGGGCCGCGGTCACCGAGAGCCGCACACGGCCGGCAGGTATCCGGGCGTGGCTGTCATCGATCACCAGGGTTTGATATCTCCTGTTCACGCGGTAGTCGGGCCGCGAGGGTTGCCCCGGTCCTCCTGCTCCCGGCGCCGGGGTGCTCGCTCGGGGATGCTTCGGTGCTCCCGCTATCCGCCCTCGCCACGAGGTTCCTCGAACCGGTGGAAGGCGCAGCAGTCCCACGTGACCGTCTCGCCGGGTTTCGCGTCGCGGAGCGCGGGCTCCGCGTGCTCCGCGCAGACGGTGGACGCGCAGCAGCCGAGCGACTGCACCCCGATCGCCTCCTTCCCGCAGACCTCGCAAACCGGTCGTCCCGTCCCTGCGCTCATGCTCTCCCCTCTGTTCGTTCGGTAGTGTCTCGTACATGATCAAATTTTCCCGGGCCCGGCCTCCGACTGGGGGTGGGCGGCAGGGAGAGCCCGGTCTCCCGGCCGTTTTCAAAAGAGGGGGAAGGTTATCGGCGCCGGGCGGCCACAAGGAGCGAACCGACGGCCAGCGCTCCGGCGGCGAGCGGAAGAGCATCGAAACCGGCCTGAGTCGTGCCCGTCGCAGTCGTGGCGGCCGTCCGGGTAGCGGTCGCGCCGGTGGGGGTCGCCGCTGCGGTTCCGGTCCCGGTCGTGTCCGGGGCGGCCGTCCCGGTCGTCGGTCCCGGGAGCAGCGTTCCGGTTGCTGTCGGCGTCGTCGTGGCCGTCGCTGTCGCCGGTCGTCGTCGCGGCAACGGTCGAGGTCCGGGCTCCCGTGTACCCTTCGCTCCCGCCGCTCGAACCTGATGCCGACGTGGTGGTCGTGGTACCGTTCGTCGTGGCCGGCGCCAGGGTGCCGCCGTTGACGAGCGAGAACGTCTTTCCGCCGAGCGCGCTGTTGCCCGCGAGCCCCGCATCGTAGGTCACGGTGTGGCCGTTGCCGACGATGTTCGTGATGGCGGACCCGGAGATCCCGACGGCGTCGCTCAGGGTGGAGAGGGCCGAGTCGCCGGTCACGGTCCAGGTGCTGGTCGCATCGAGGCTCAGGGCGGCGTTCGTGATCTCGCCCGAGAGCGTGGTGCCGTTCCGCAGCACGGCTCGTGATCGAGCTGATCTCGTCGGCGACCAGCGAGCCGTTCAGGGCCTCGTTATCGGCCGTGAAGAGCACGGTGCCGCCGTTGGAACCCGCCGTGCCCCAGTCCCCGGCGCTCGCATTGAGAAGCTCGGCCGCGCTGTTCGTCACCGCCACGCCCGAGAGCGTGATCGTGGCGTTCGTGTTGGTCACGTAGAAGGCCGGGCCGGTGGTCGAGGTCCAGTCGTAGCTGCCGCCGGTCATGGTGAGGCTGCCGAGGCCGACGTCCGCATCGCCGGACATGCTCTGGTAGACCATGATCCCGCGGTCGCGTGTGCCCTTCGAGCCGACGAGGTCCGTATTCGTGAGCGCGATCGAGTTCTTGCCCTCGATCACGGCGCCCTCGGAGTTGGTGGCCGTGATCGTGGCACCGTTCACAGTGATAACGCCGGTCGAGTAGATGCCGGGCGAGTCGATGCCCGACGAGACGACCGTGCCGCCCGTGACCGTCACCGTGCCGCCGCCGCGGTCCGTCGCGATCGGCGCGCTGTTGGACCCGGACGTGGTGATGTCCGTGTCGTTGAGCGTGAGCGTGCCGCCGCCGGAGGCCATCACGCCGTGCCCGCCGCCGCCGGTGGCCGTGATCGTGACGCCCGTGAGCGAGATCGACGCGCCCGTTCCGTACGGGAAGGCGCCGTTCGCGCCCGACCCGGTCGTCGAGATCGTGCCGCCGGTGATCGTCGCGGACCCGTTCGAGGCGAGCACGGCCGCGTTGAGGCCGTAGAAGCTGCTCGAGTCGCTCGAGCTCGTGTCGCCGCTGGTCGAGATCGTCGGGTTGACCAGGGTGAGGTCACCCCCGTCGGTCACGTAGATGGCCGAGACGTCGTCGGTCTCCGACGTGTACGTCCGGCCCTCCCCGGTCGCGGTCGTCCCGTCCACGGTGTATGCTCCGCTCAGGTTCGCGGATGAGGTTCCCGTGGAGCCACCGGGCATCGTACCTGCCGGCGCCGTGCCGTTCGGCACGCTCCCCTGCGGAGGTGCCGTTGGGTGCGCCGGCCGGAGGTGTGCCGTCCGGCGGAGTTCCGTTCGGTGCAATGCCCGCCGGCGGTGCTCCCGCGGGCTGGGTGTCGTTCACGATCGCGCTTCCTCCTGCCGCTGGCGCAGAGGCAGAGACCTCCGCCGCGCTGCCGACGAGGCAGACGACGCAGCCGAGCGCCCCCGCGACAAGATCAGGAGCAGGAGCGTCCCGACCAGCGTGGTCTGGTGTGATCTTCGGGTCATCCGATTCGCTTGCTGGTGGGGGTCAATGTAATATATACTTTACTTTTTGTAACGTTGATATTTACTTATTGGCCTCGAACCGGGCATCGGATCGGGGCGCGGATGCAGAGATGGGTGTCGGGACCGCCCGAGTGAGCCGGGGCCGCGATCGCCCGCTCCATCATGCGTGCCAACTCCGGATACGTATCTCAGGTTCATGGTTGTTCATGACAGACCGCCCACATAACTATGGAACGGTGAAAACCGCATGACGGACACAACGGAAACGCGCTTCAAGCGCGAACTCAACAGTTTCTTCGCCGTGACCCTGCTGAACGTGGTCTTCGGGGCGCAGGCCGTGGCCCTCGGGGTCGTGGTCGTGGTCGCCTCGGTGCTCGGCACGATGGAGGCGGCGACGCCGGCGCTCCGGGTGCTCGCCGGGGCCCTCGCCCTGGCCTGCTTCGGGCTCGGGATCGCCTGGATCCGTTCCAGCGCGCTCGTCCTGCGGGGGGTCGCCGTCATCCGCCGGCCGTTCCGGCGCCGCGCCGGCCCGGTGAGCGACGAGGCCGTCACGGCCGGGATCGTCGGGATGATCGCCCACTACCGAGAGAACCGTCCGACCATCCGGAGGATGGTCCTGGTCTGCGCTGCGGGCGGGCTCTTCTTCCTCGCCCAGGGCGTGGTCTCGATCCTGGGGCTCGTCGCCGCGTCCCCCGCGGCCGCCCCGGTCGCACCGAGCGCGTTCACGATCATCCCGGGTGCCGGCGTGACGATCGGGCTCGGGCTCGCGGGCCTGCTCAGCTGGTACTACTTCACCCGTTTTTCACGGTCCTGGGACCTGCGGCTGGAGGAGACGGCCCGGGCCGAGGAGCGGCTGAGGAGCGCCATGGAGATGGAGACGGAATGAGCGGCAGACGCTCCTCGTACGAGATCTACTGGGAGATCCTCGTCTACTGCCGGACGCCGCGGGCGTTCACGGCCATCATCAACCGGTGCGACCTCAACTCGAAGACCGGGCAGGAGTACATCGAATTTCTCGTCTCCAGGGGCTATCTCTCGGTCGCGAAGGACGGGGGAAAGACCCTGTACGCCGCAACGGAGCGCGCCGGCGAGTATACCGCACTCTTCACCGAGATGTACCGGAAGCTCTTCGATACCGTCCCGGGGTTCAAGTTATAGCCCCTCCGGTCCGCGCCGTTCCCATCTCCCCCACGGCGGCCGTCAGGGTCCGCCCATGCCGAAGCGCACGTACACGACCTCGTCGAGGAGGAGGCCGTTCTTCCAGATCACCTTTTCGTGCACGGCCTCGCGGGAGAAGCCGGACTTTTCGAGGACGCGCATCGAGGCCGGGTTGTTCGAGAAGACCCCGGCCTGGAGCCGGACGATGTCGTACCGGCGGAACGCGACCGGGGCGATCGCCCGGACGGCGTCCGTCGCGATCCCCCGCCCGCGCCAGGGCTCGCCGAGCCAGTACCCGATCTCGGCCGTCCTGCGATAGACGTCCTCGAGCGGGTGGACGCCGATACTGCCTGCGGCCTCGCCGTCCACCTCGATCGCGAGGAAGAGATTCGCCTCGAAGTCCTGCGCCGCCGCGATGAAGCGGCGCGCGTCCGCGAGGGTGTACGGCGACGGGAACGCATCCCGCATCGTCGCCGCGATGCGGGGGTTATCGGCGTGCCGCGCGAGCGATCGGGGCGTCCTCCGGCCGCCAGTCGCGGAGCACGGCGCTCGGTGTGGTGATCTCCATGGTTTGCGTCTACCCTCCTGCCGCGGCGGTCAACGGATCGCCTCCCGAGCTGGCGCATATTCCGCCCGTTCCTTCAGCGCCCGGTTCATCGCAGCGAAGCCCAGTTCGGTGGCGGACAGCATCCCTCCGGCAAGCGGAACAAGGAAGCCCGTGAAGGTCTCCTGCTGAACGAAACGAACGCGGTCGGCGCTCAGAGGCTCGATGGAAAACGCGTGGCGCCCGTCGAAGAGATGCGGAATCCCGAAGAGCCGCCCGAGCCAGGAGAGTTCGCGGTTCGGCTCAACGGTCTGGACGACGGGCCGGAAGCGCATACCGCGGGAGCCCGGCGGTTGCAGCTCGGCATCGAGTCTCGCACCGACCTTCAGCGGCCCGCTGATCCTTCGGATGAACGGGTTCCAGGTTGGATACGCCCCAAAGTCGCTGAGTATTGCCCAAACCCGTTCTGCCGGAGCGTGGATCTCGATCTCGGACGAAAGAAAGGTCACAATCCTTCCATGAGGGGGACCATGAGGTAAAGGTTTTTAGAATCGGCCGGGACCCGGTCGCCCCCGGCAAGGATGATCCTCTCGCCCCGGGCAACGTCGCGGCCCGGGATCCGTCACGGATCCCAACCCACGCGGACTGGAGAGATATCGGAGCGCTGTCAGGGTCCGTTCGGTCGCCTCTTTGCAGGAGAGACCGGCGACGGACTCGATGTCGAGAGCCGGCAAGGCGGTGCTCCGCGGATGGAGGGTGAAGGGGTATCATGATCATCCGGATGAGGGAGACTCTCCCCGGCCCGCCGCTGCGGGCTGGGGGAACGTGTCCCCGTCATCGCCGGCGGAGCGGGGGTCCCCGCCGACTCCTGCGGTATCGGGGGGTCCCCGCCTCAAGGCAGCACCATGCCGCGCCGAGGCCCGGCCGAACCGTCAGCCCGGCCTCGAGGGCGATCGGCCGCAGCGCCCCGCCCGCGGCAGGGGCATACTGCCGGGAGGTCGACCCGGTCACGTGTCGAACCGGGTCCGATGCGTCATCGCAGGACCGGAACGCCGACGGTCCTGGGAGAGACGGCGTGCCGGAGGCAGGTTCATTATGCCCCGGCCCGCCATACCACTCTGCATGGAGAAGAAGCTCCTTGCCGCATTCCTGTACATCCTGATCTTCCCCGCGCTCATCCTCGTCCTCTCCGGCGACCTCCTCTGGCCCGAGGGGTGGATCTTCAGTCTCTGGTTCATCGTCCTCTGCTACACCACGATCCTGTACCTGTACCGAAAAGACCCGGCCCTGCTCGAGGAACGGTTCAAACAACCCGGTGAAGGGAACCAGGAGGGCTGGGACCGGTACGTCGTGTACGGGCTCCTCGTCGGGTTCATCATCTGGGTCGTCATCATGCCGCTCGATGCGAAGCGGTTCGGCTGGTCCCCCGTCTTCCCGCTCTGGCTGAAGGTCGTCGGGGTAGCCATGCTGGTCGGGTCGGCCGTCCTGTTCTTCCGGTCGTACGCCGACAACACGTTCCTCTCGCCCCTCGTCCGGATCCAGGAGGACCGGAAGCAGAAGGTCGTCTCGACGGGAGTCTACGGGTTCGTACGGCACCCCATGTACCTCGGCGGGATACTCATGTTCATCGGGGCTCCCCTCCTGCTCGGGTCACTCTACGGCGTCCTCGTCGGTCTCGCCCTGACCGCGCTGCTCATGGCGCGGATAGTGGGGGAGGAGGCGCTGCTCGCCCGCGATCTTGAGGGATACCGGGACTACACGCAGAAGGTCCGGTACCGGCTCGTTCCCTTTCTCTGGTAGCGGCGGGACCCTCCGGGGCCGCCTTCCCGGCGGTCAGCGCAGCAGCCGGGCGTTGATCGCGACGATCACGGTCGAGGCGCTCATCAGAACGGCCCCCGCCGCCGGCGTCAGCACGATCCCCGCGCCGTACAGCACGCCGGCCGCGAGCGGGATCGCGACCACGTTGTACCCGGTGGCCCAGAGCAGGTTCTGGGCCATCTTCCGGTAGGTCCGCTTCGAGAGCCGCATCAGGTTCGCCACGTCCCGGGGATCGGAGCGGACGAGGACGATATCGGCCGACTCGATCGCGACGTCGGTCCCGGCCCCGATCGCGATCCCGACGTCGGCCTGGACCAGGGCGGGCGCGTCGTTCACCCCGTCCCCGACCATCGCCACGCGGGACTGCCGCTGCACCTCGCGGACCCGCAGCGCCTTCTCGTGGGGCAGCACCTCCGCGTAGTAGTCGTCGAGCGCGAGGTCCGCCGCGACGGCCGCGGCCACGGTCCGGGAATCGCCGGTCAGCATCATGCAGCGGTAGCCCATCGACCGCAGCTCGGTCACGGCCTCCCGGGCCTCGGGCCGGACCACGTCCGCGAGCGCGAACGCGGCAAGGGCCCGGTCGCCCTCGGCGAGAAAGACGATGGTCTCGCCACGGGTGCGGGCGACCCTGAGCCGTTCGTCGTCGACCGCGATCCCCTGCTCCTCGAGCGCGCCGGGACTGAGGACCCGGAGCCGCCGGCCCTCCACGTCGCCCTCGACCCCCCGGCCGGGCAGGGCCCGGAAGTTCTCCGCCGCGGGGATCGCAAGCCCCCGGCGCCGGGCCTCGTCCACGATCCCCTGCGCGATCGGGTGCTCGCTCATCGCCTCCAGCGCGGCCGCCCGGGCGAGCACCTCGTCCTCCGGCAGGTCGGCGAGCGGGACCGCCGCGGTCACCCCGAAGCGGCCCTCGGTGAGCGTTCCGGTCTTGTCGAAGATCACGACGTCGAGGTCGCGGGCCGCCTCGAACGCCTGCCGGTCGCGGATGAGAAGCCCGGCGCCGGCCGCGAGCGAGGTCGAGACCGCGACCACCAGCGGGACCGCGAGCCCGAGCGCGTGGGGACAGGAGATCACCATGACCGTCACGGCCCGTTCGACCGCGAACGAGAGGTCCTGCCCGAGGACGAGCCAGCCCGCGAGCGTAACCGCACCGACTGTCACGGCCACGACGGTCAGGACGAACGCGGCCGTGTTGGCGAGGTCCTGGGTCCGCGACTTCGACTCCTGCGCCTGCCGGACGAGCGCGATCACCTGGGCGAGGTAGGTCTCCTGACCCGTCGCCGTCACCCGGACGGTGAGCGCCCCCTCGCCGTTGACGGCACCGCCGATGACCCGGTCGCCCGGAGCCCGCCGGACCGGCATCGATTCGCCGGTCAGCATGGCCTCGTTCACGCTCGACGCCCCACCCGTCACCTCGCCGTCGACCGGGACCTTCTCGCCCGGCCGGACCTGGACGACGTCCCCGACGGCCAGGTCGCTCACCGGCACGTCGACAGTCCCGTCGGCGCGGACGAGGTGCGCCCGGGACGGCATGATCCGGACGAGGGCCTCGAGCGCGCGGGATGCCCCCATCACCGAGCGCATCTCGATGTAGTGGCCGAGGAGCATGATGTCGATCAGGGTCGCGAGCTCCCAGAAGAAGCCCATGCCCGGCGCGAGCCCCAGGACCACCGCGGCCGAGTAGACGTAGGCGACCGTGATGGCGAGGGCGATCAGCGTCATCATGCCGATCTGCCGCGTCCGGATCTCCGTCACGAACCCCACGAGGAAGGGCCAACCGCCGTAGAAGTAGACCGCGGACGCAAGGAGGAAGACCGCGAACTCCCGGCCAGGGAACGTGAACTCGACCCCGGCGAGCGCCTGCACCTCGGGGGTCAGAAGCAGGATCGGGACGGTGAGGACCAGCGAGACGACGAAGCGGCGCCAGTAGTCGGCGAGCATCGCGTCGTGGCCGTGGCCCCCGGTGTGGCCGCCCGGCACGGGAGCCCCGGCCACTCCATGCATGGAGGCGGACGGCACCTCGGGCATGGAGTCCGCCGATCCATGGTGCCCGCTGAGTGCGCGTTCGTCCGTCATGGTACCCCCGGTGCCGCCGTCATCGATCAGGAACGAGATCCGGATGACGCATGATGAATATTGTGGTGAAGCGTACGACGGGGGCTGTCGCGGCCCACTTCCGCGGCCGTTTCTCACGCTTGCATGGCGGCGGAGCAGCGGTTCAGCCCGTTTCGGCCGCCTCGACCTCCTCCCAGAACGCCGCGAGCGACTCCCAGCACCGCTCGCGCAGCTCCGCGACGGCCCCGTCGTCGATCGTTCCGTCCGGCTCCTCGTACAGCCCGCGGTTCACCTCGATCTGCACCCAGGGGATCCCGCGGTGCCAGTAGTGGGCCATCGAGGTGAACCCGCCCGGGAATGGCCGGTTGATCGCGACCTCGCCCTCCGGGAACCGGTCGCAGAAGTGCGCAGCGAGGCCCCGTATCCACGGGGGCGGGCAGGAGACGAGCCGCCCGCGGCGGGGCTCGCCGTTCGGATCGCCGTGGTTGCCCAGGCAGACGAGCGGTCGCCGCCGCCCCGCGTCCTTCGCGAGAAGCGGCCCGACCGGTTCCATGCTGTGGCAGTCGAAGGCGCAGCGGATGCCGTGCTCGTCGAGGAGCCGGTCGACGGCCTCGTGGAACGGGAAGTAGTGGCGCAGCATCAGCCCGTGGACGAGCGCGATCGGCGGGGCTCCGCCGCTCCGATAGACCGCCCGGCGGTCGGGCGTCCGCGACTTGACGGCACCGTCCGGGTGGAGCGGCGGCAGGTGGTAGGGGGCGCGGTTGACGTCCACGACCACGCGAGAGACCGTGGCCACGAGCCGGGCCGCGACGCGGTCCCCGAAGTCGTAGAGCGCGCTCGTGGCGGGATCGGCCAGGCGGGCGATGTCGTCTGCCCGGAGCGCGAGGAGGTCCGCGACCTCGTCGGGGACCACGAGCCCGCTGTGGGGGACGGTGATCAGGATCGGAGCGCGGGTACGCATGGTCTACCGGTGATCGGTGGCTCCGTACCTAAAACCTTTGGTCGGATGGCCCTGTCACTTTCCCGGTTGGTATCGCTGAGACCTTTTTGACCCTGTGGCGCCAAACCTCTGTACGGAGGGTCCACCCCCTGTCGAAGTCCGTCCCCCGACTCCCCTGCCTGCTGCTGCTCGCCTGCTGTATCGCCGCCTACGCGGTTGCCGTACCCGTGCTGCTCCCGCCGCCCCACGGTTCTACCGGTGCCGCCCCGGCCGACGAGCCAGTGGGCTCTCCCGGCGTAGAGTGGGCGCCGGCAGGCCACGCAGCCGGAACGTGGGGCGGGGCCGCGCCGTCTCCCGGCACGAAGGACCTCCTGCCGCACCTCGTCCTCGTCCCGGGCGAACGCGTCCAGGGACCGGTCGACACCTGCTGGGTCTGGGCAGCGACGGCCGTTACCGAGGTCGCGCTCGATGTCCAGGAAGGCATCCGCGACCGGCTCTCGGTCGAGTACTTCGACGCGACCTACCGCGGCGGGAGCGGCGAGGGCTGGGCCGGCGACCGGGGCTGGATCTCCGACTACGCGGCCCAGCTCGGCGCGAACCCGGTCCTCGTCCCCTGGTCCAACCCGAATGCGAGCTACCGCGACGGGACCCGGTGGAGCCTCGAGCAGCAGCGGGCCGCCGTCGAGGCGTCGGCGATCGCCACCGAACCGCACTACACGGTGACGCGGTGCGAGGCGCGGCGGATCCCGACCTGGCGGGTCGGCACCGGTGCGGCAGTCGCGAACGTCCGGGCCGAGCTCGACGCCGACCGTGCCGTCTTCGTCGGGTTCACCCTGCCGAACGCGACGGCCCGGCGGGCCTTCCGCGAGTTCTGGGCGAACGGCAGCGAGACGGACGTCTGGGACCCGTCCCCGTGGCTGGCGGCAGAGGGGGAGAGGGCCGCGTTCTCGCACGCGGTGGCCTGCGTCGGCTACGACGCCCGCGACCCGGAGAACCGCTACTGGGTGATGCTGAACTCCTGGGGCACGGCGGAAGGACGGCGGCCGCTCGGGACCTTCCGGATGCGGATGGACCTCGACTACGACCTGCCGGTCTACCGGGACGATCCGGACGGCTCCGCGATCGCGTTCGAGACGCTCGCGATCGAGTTCGCCGACCCGGTCCTGCGATCAGACCGCTCCGCGTAAGACCTTCGGACTTATCCGCTCCGACGCCGAACTCAATCCGGAGCGGAGATGGAGACGGACGGAGGAACCGGTGCGGTACGGAGGCGGATCGCGATCGCGAATGCGGGAGATGTGGTGGCGAAGCACATCGCGCGGGCGGACACCTTTGCCGTGTACGACTGCAGCGACGGGATTGCCGAGCGCGGCCCGGACCTGGAGATGCCGGCCGTCTCGGTCGGCTTCCTGCTCGCGTTCCTGCAGGGGCACGGTATCGACGTGGTGATCGCCGGGAACACGGGCGGCGGACTCTGCGCGCTCCTCGAGGGAAACGGGATCGAGGTCGTGCGCGGTGTCGACGGGGGCGTCGCAGATGCGGCCCGGGCATACGCCGCGGGCAGCCTCGGACGCAGCGACCTTCCGTGCACGGAGCACGACGCCTGCAACGGCTGCGGCATCTGCGGCTGACACCTCTTTTTCCGTCGCGGCGGCGAACCTGAACGCATGGAGCCGATCCTCGAGGCAGTCGGTCGGGACCTCGCCAACCTGAGCGACGCGGCGACGCGCGAGAACGCGTCCCGGTTCTTCAGGGAGCCCGTGCGCTGCCGGGGCGTGAAGACCGCGGCCGTCCACGCGGTCGCGCGGGAGCACTGGAAGGGAGTCGCGCCGCTCGGAAAAACGCGGGTCCTCGCGCTCTGCGAGGACCTCTACCGGACCGGGTACCTCGAGGACGGCTTCGTCGCGGCCGACTGGGCCGCCCGGCTCGCCCCGGCGTTCGAGCCCGGGGACATCGCGGTCCTCGGCGCCTGGGTCGAACGCTACGTCGACAACTGGGCCGCATGCGACACGCTCTGCAACCACGCCGTCGGCGACCTCGTGGCGCAGTTCCCGGAGACGGTCGAGGTGCTGAAGGAGTGGGCGGGGTCGGGGAACCGGTGGATGCGGCGGGCCGCGGCCGTCTCGCTCGTGGTCCCCGCGAAGCGGGGCGAGTTCCTCGACGACGCCCTCGCGATCGCCGACCTGCTCCTCCTCGACGCCGACGACATGGTCCGCAAGGGCTACGGCTGGCTCCTCAAGGAGGCGAGCCGAAAGCACCGCGACGAGGTTCTCGCGTTCGTTCTCGCCCGCCGTGAGGTCATGCCGCGGACGGCCCTCCGGTACGCGGTCGAGCTCGATGCCGCCGGAGCTGCGGGCCGAGGCGATGAAGAAAGGGTAAGAGAGAGGATCTCAGGCCGAGGCTTCGGCCGGGGCCGGCTCGAGCAGGTCCGCGGGCGCCGCGATCCGTGTCGGCTTGTTGGCCTCCGGGTCGGCGTAGTGGGCTCGCACTGCGGCCACAGGGAGCATCGCGCGGAAGCCGCCGGCGAACCGGCAGATCACCATCCGGCCCGAGTCCGCGTGGTAGCAGAACCCGGCCTCGAACGGGACTTCCCGGCCCTTTCGGGTTCGGAGCCGGTAGAGCGGGACGGGGTCGTGGCCGTCGAGCAGGGCGGGCACGTCCTCGGCCGAGACGTGGTAGGAGCCCCGCTCCGGCCCCGCGATGATCTCGAGCCTGAGCGCCGCGTGCTCTCGGGTCGCGAGGCCGATCGTGACCCAGCGCGGGCTCCGGGAACGGTGTTCTGGCGTCATGGCTTTACCATAATATATATGTCGCAATGCACTATAAAGGCGTGCATTCGGGCCGTTTTTCCGGAAACGACGGGGAATGGCGGCGCTGCGGGCTCCGCATCGCGGGCGGAAGAAATGGGGTGGTTCAGCGGGGCAGGGCCGCCTCGAGCCGCCTTGCCACGGCGTCCCAGTTCACGATCTGCCAGAAGTTCTCGACGAACTTCGCCCGGTCGTTCTTGTAGTCCAGGTAGTACGCGTGCTCCCAGACGTCGAGGACCATCAGGATCGCGCATCCCGGGTAGACGTTGACGTTGTGCTTCTCGATCTGCATGATGATCGGCCGGCCGGTCATCCTGCAGACCGAGAGCGCGGCCCAGCCCGAGCCCTCCGCGCTCGTCGCGGCCGCCGAGAACTCCTTCTTGAACCGCTCGAACGACCCGAACTCGGCCATGCACGCGTCGGCCAGCGCCCCCGAGGGCATGCCGCCCCCGCCCTTGCCTGCGGGGGCGAGGTTCTTCCAGAAGATCGAGTGGAGCGTGTGGCCGCCGACGTGGAACGAGAACTCCTTCAGCGTCGCCTTCATGTCGAGGTCGGTCCCGTTCTTCCGGGCCGCGTCGAGCTTCTCCAGGATCGCGTTCGCTCCGACCACGTAGGCATTGTGGTGCTTGTCGTGGTGGAGCCTGAGCTGCTCCTCCGAGATCGCCGGGGCGAGGTCGCCGTAGCCGTACGGCAGCGGCGGCAGGGTGTAGAACTTCTTCATCTCCATACTGAATCACCTGGTTGTGGGGCCTGACGGCCGGAGTATGCTCGACAACAGGGGAGATAAATCATCCGGCCGATAGCGAACAGTATCGCCGTGCCCGTGACCGTCGGGGAGGCAGAAACATTCAATATGGCCCGGGGTCCACATGGCCCGACAATGAATAGGAGAACGCGGCGGAGAGGAGATGCAGCGGCCGGATGGCGGCGGTGTATCGCGATCCTGCTTCTCCTCTGCCTTGCCGTGACCGGCGCGGCAACGGCAGCGGTTGCGATCCTCCCGCTCGGGGACTCGATCACCCACGGCGGTAACGGCGACGGCGGCATCTCGTACCCGACGTACCGCGCCTGGCTCTACCAGGACCTCAGAATGCTGGGGTACGACGTCGACTTCGTCGGCTCCCTGGACAAGCCGGACGCCCCCGCGGGGTCCGACCCCGATAACGAGGGCCATCCGGCGTACACGAGCGGCCAGATCCTGGCCGAGCTCCCGGCGTGGCTGGAGGCGTACCCGGCCCCGAACATCGCGCTGGTCCACCTCGGCACGAACGACGTGCTCGAGGGGGTCCCCTCCGCCCGGACGGTTACGGACCTCACGTCCATCATCGGCGTGCTCCGGTCCCGGAATCCCTCGATGACGATCCTCGTCGCGCAGATAATCCCGACCTCCGTCGGCTCGACCAACACGGCGATCGAGGCCCTGAACCGGGAGATTGCCGGGCTCGCGACCCTCTCGACCGTGCAGTCGCCGGTCGTGATCGTGGACCAGTACTCGGGGTACGACGGCGACGCGGACAACCAGGAGGGCGGGGTCCACCCGCTCACCTCGGGCGAGAAGAAGATGGCCGCACGGTGGGAGGGCGCGCTCTTCCCGGTGCTGGCCCGTGGCGTGCCAACGGCCGTGACCCACGGCACCGACTGCGAGTCCGACCATCGTCACCACGGTGCCGACGACGATTCCGATCGCGACCACGGCGATAGCGACGCCGACGGTCACACCCCGGTTCGGGTCCAGGACCTATCTGATCGGCCAGGCCCCGACCCGGACCCTGTCCGGCGGCGTCGGCTCGACCCTGACCGGATCGACGGGATCCCGCACGAGCGTTTCGAGCGCCTCGACCGCGCTCACGCCGCCGAAGACGTCCTTCAGGCGATGGTACCCGGCGGCCCGCTGGAGCGCCGGGCTGCGGTAGCCCCGCTCACTCCTCCGGGGACGGCGACGGCCCCGCCTCCCGCACGGTCCGCATCGAGGGGAAGAGGATCACCTCCTTGATCGACTCCTGGCCCGTCAGGAGCATCACGAGCCGGTCGATCCCGATGCCCACGCCGCCGGTCGGCGGCATGCCGAGCCCGAGCGCGGTGATGAAGTCCATGTCGACCATCTGGGCCTCGAGGTCGCCCTCGAGCCGCCGGCGGTCCTGGGCGCGCAGCCGCTCGAGCTGGTCGCGCGGGTCGTTCAGCTCGGAGAACCCGTTCGCGATCTCCATGCCGTTGATGAAGAGCTCGAACCGCTCGGTGAAGCCCTCCTTCTCGCGGTGGCGCTTTGCGAGCGGCGAGTTCTCGACCGGGAAGTCGTGGATGAAGGTCGGCTGGACCAGCCGCTCCTCGACGAAGAACTCGAAGAAGAGGATCAGGTGCTCGCGCTGGTTCGTCGCCTTCGCGCAGTCGGGGATGCCGTGCTCGGCCGCGAGCCGCGCGAGCTCGTCGAGGGAGAGGGCGAGGACGTCGATCCCGGCGTACTCGCGGACGGCCTCCTCCATGGTCATCCGCCGCCAGGGACGGGCGAACTCGAGGGTCGTCCCGCCGTACTCGAGCGAGCTGGAGCCGTGGACGTCGCGGACGAGCGTCGAGATCAGGTCCTCGGTCAGGTCCATCATCTCGCGGTAGTCGCGGTAGGCCTCGTACGCCTCGACCATCGTGAACTCCGGGTTGTGGCTCGAGTCGATGTCCTCGTTCCGGAAGTTCTTGGAGACCTCGAAGACGCGCTCGAACCCGCCGACCACGAGCCTCTTCAGGTAGAGCTCGGGCGCGATGCGGAGGAAGAGGGTCTGGTCGAGGTAGTTGTGCAGCGTCGTGAACGGGCGGGCGTTCGCCCCGCCGTAGATCGGCTGGAGCGTGGGGGTCTCGAACTCGAGGAAGCCCCGGTCGGTCAGGTAGGTCCGGATCGCCGAGACCACCCGGCTCCGCGTCCGGAAGGTCTCGCGGACCCGCTCGTTCATCACGAGGTCGAGGTACCGCTGCCGGTAGCGCTTCTCCGTGTCCTTGAGCCCGTGGAACTTCTCGGGGAGGTCGATCAGAGCCTTGCAGAGCAGGACGAGGTCGTCGACCCAGAGCGAGAGCTCGCCGACCTTGGTCCGGAACGGCCGGCCCGCGACGCCCGACGATGTCGCCGCGGTCGACCTGGCCGACGAACCGGGCGAAGGCCTCGTCGCCGAGGTCGTTCTTCCGGATGTAGAGCTGGACGCGCCCGGTCTCGTCGCCGAGGTCGGCGAAGACGGTCTTGCCGTGGTTCCGGACCGTGTACAGCCGCCCGGCGAGGCGGAGCCGCTCGTCCGCGGGTTCATGGCCGACCTCGTCGAAGCGCTCGCGGAGATCCGCCACGGTCGCCGTCCGCTCGAACGCGTAGGGGTAGCAGGCCACCCCGCACGCGCGGAGGGCCTCGGCCTTCTCGCACCGGACGGGGTCGAAGGGGTCGCTCTCGTTCTGCTCTGTCATGTTGAAATCTGCCGCTCCCGTGCACGTCGGGCGCGCTGTACGCGCCGGAATGCCGTATAGCGTTCCGCCCGAACGGTAATAATACCGCGGGGACGGGACCGGCGCAGCCATTAATACCCCCTGCTCCGATGAGGATGCGCGGAGAACGCATGACCATGACTGACAACGAGAAATGCAGGGAGGCGTCGCCGGACGAGTGCCGGCACGTGATCGAGGAGGAGCAGGGCTGTCAGATCCTCGACGTCAGGACACCGGCCGAGTTCCGAGAGGGGCACCTCGAGAACGCGGTCAACATCGACTTCTACGCTCCGGACTTCAAGGAGCGGCTAACGAAGCTCGATCGGGACCGGCCGTACGTGGTCTACTGCAAGAAGGGGATGCGCGGTGCGAAGGCGATGGAGATCCTGAAGCAGGCCGGCTTCTCCCGGGTCTACAACATCTCGGGCGGCTACGACACCTGGTGCGCCCGCGGCATGCCCGTGCAGCATTAGCACGGACTTTCACTTTTTAAAAAAGGATGATTACCGCCGCCGCGCGGCCATCAGCGCGAGCGCGGCGAGCCCGGCCGCTGCGAGCGGAAGGATGTCAGCGCCCGCCCGCGTCGCAGTCGTGTTCACCGGGACGGTGGTGCGGGCCGTCGTCGTGCCGGCCGGCGTGGTCGCGATCGCCGTCTGCGTGGCCGTCGCGTTCGGAGCCGGCGGCAGCATCACCGCGTCGATCACATGGATGACGCCGTTGCTCCCCTGGATGTCGGCCTGGGTCACCATCGCCCCGTCGACCCTGACGCGGCCGGACTCAACCGATACGTTGACGTTCTCTCCCTCGACGGTCTTGATCACTTTCGTGGCCGTCAGGTTGTCGGATGTGTACCTGCCCGCGGCGACGTGGTAGGTCAGAACCCGTGTCAGCTCCGTCTTGTTCGCGAGCAGCCCCTGGAGGGTGCCCGGCGGGAGTTTGTCGAAGGCCGCGTTGGTCGGCGCGAAGACCGTGAAGGGACCGGTGCCGTTCAGCACGTCCACGAGCCCTGCCGTCTGGAGCGCGCTCACGAGTGTGGAGAGGTTCGGGTTGGCCTGGGCGATCTGCACGATCGTCTGCGTCGAGCCCGTCCCGCCGGTCGGCGTCGCGTTCGCGCCCGCCGTTGCGGTCGCCGTCACCGTGGCCGTCCTGGTCGCCGTCACCGTCGCCGTCCGGGTCACGACGCCTGTGTACTCGTCGTTATCGCCGCCGCCGCTGCTCGACCCCTGCGCGCGGGACGGACGTCACGCCGGTCGCGATCCCGGTCGTAATCCCGGTCGGGCCGGTGGTCGGCACCGTGGTCACGATCGTGATCGGCGTGGTGATCACTCCCGTCACGTTACCGGTCACGGTGGGGCCCGTGGTCAGGGTCGGTGCAGTTGTCACGGTCGTCCCGACGGGGACGGTCGTCACGGGCGTCACCACCCCGCCGCCCTGGCCCACGACGAAGATCCCGGGGTTCGCGAGCGAGGACGCGGTCAGGTCGGTGAACTCCGTCTCGCTGATTCCCACGTGCGACCGGACGTTATCGACCCGGATGCCCATGGTCGTCTGCCCCGGCGCGAGGCCCTTGAAGTTGATCGCGGCGATCGGGACACGCCCGGTGGGATACTTGTTGGTGTAATCGGCGAACTGGAGCGTGAGTTCGCTGGTACCGGCCGGAGTGGCCGCCACCGAGTTGCCGACCTTCCAGTCGGTGCTGACGTACTGGATAATGGCCGGGTCCCAGCTGATGGCGAGGGTTACGCTGTCGGCCGGCGGCTGCCACGAGTTGTCCATGTAGAGCGTCGCTATGCCGAACTGGCCGACACCCACCCCAGCGGTCGTCTGCTCGATCGAGAACGTTCCCACTCCTGCGGCGCCTGCGAGCGGAATCCCGCAGCAGGCGATCAGGAGAAGGGCCAGCATCACCTTCAATCGATGCATGACCTCAAGTACAGGGACGGCGTATATTTATGCGTTGCCGTGGAAAAAAGGTGAAAGCAGTGATTGACGGCCCCGATGTCGAAACTATTCCCTCTCCTGGGGCTGCTCGCTCGTCGAGCGAGAACGGGTCCGGCAGGCCCTCCGCAAAGTCCTCCGCCTCCTGGGCTCCTTCGTACCGCATCGACTTCCACAGGAAGAAGCCGACGATCGCGAACGTGATGATCGGCGAGACCCAGACGGGAATGGGGAGGCCGAAGCTGTCCAGGAGCATGATCACGCCCAGGAACCCGATCGAGTACATCGCCCCGTTCTTCAGGAACGGGTAGCGCTTGACCTGGTCGACGTGCCGGACCGTGACCTCACGGACCACGAACGCGCCGATCCCGTTGCCGATCAGGATCAGCGGGACCGAGAGCGTGAACGCGAAGGCCCCGATCACGCCGTCGATCGAGAAGGTCGCGTCGATGATCTCGAGGTAGAAGATCTTGGACCAGTCCGACATGGAGCCGCTGGTCGAGCCGCTTCTCGGCCGCTTCGGCGTTCATTCGGAAGCCCGAGACGATGAAGAACGCGGTCGACCCGACCACCGCGCCGAAGGCCATCAGCGGGTTCCGGTTCATGGTGAACCAGACGATCAGGAGCAGCGCGAGCGATGCGACTGCGTAGAACCAGACCCCCTTCTCGAGGACGAACCGCTCCCCCCGAAGGCCGAAGTGCTTGGGCTCGACGAAGAGCCAGTGGAGAAAGAGGAAGATGAGGAACGTCCCGCCCCCGGAGAGCAGGATCGGGGCCGAACGCTCGATCGCCTCGTGCACGCGGGGGTCGCTCGAGAAGGTCGCCGTGAGCGCGCCTATCAGACCGAGCTCGGGCGTCGTGGCCCAGACGATCATCCAGGGCAGCACGCCGCGAACCACGAAGACGGCGACGAAGAGGCCGTAGACCAGGAACCACCGGCGTGCCTTCTGCGACATCGTCGTGAGGACCTCCGCGTTGATGATCGCGTTGTCGATGCTGCTGATCGTCTCGAAGACGACGAGGCCGGCCACGATCAGCACGGACGGAGAGAAGGTCCATTCTGCCGTACTGACTCGCCGAGAGCGCCCATTAATGCTTCGACAGCGGCGAGCGCGACCTTCATCGCGGCCGAACGAGACCCGGGTCGATCGCTACGTCAGCCTCTGCGGAGTGGAAAGGCCGGACCTTGCTGTGCTATCGGCCCGAACCGATCGCTCAGAGGATCGTGGGTCGACCGCGGTCCCTGAGAGACGGCTATTCCGTAAAAGAGGGGGGGTTAGAACCGTCTGCGCACGCCGATCAGCAGCGCGATCGCGGCGAGCCCAATGATCGAGACCAGGATCGCATCGAAGCCTGACGCTGTCGTAGTGGGCAGAATCGGAGTCCGTGTCAGGGTTGGTGACGGAGTCGTGGTGGGCGGGATCATCACCGTGTCGATCACATGGATGACGCCGTTGCTCGCCGGGATATCCGCCTGGATCACGTTCGCCCCGTCAACCCGGAGGCCTCCCTGCGCCTGCACGGTCACCGGGAGGGCCGATGCCCTGCACCGTCGGGAGGGAGGACATCGAGGCGATGCGTGTCGACAGGTAACTCCCCGGCACGACGTGATAGGTCAGGACGCTGGTGAGAGCGGTCTTGTTGGCGAGTAACGCGTTCAGCGAGCCGGGGGGCAACGCGTCGAACGCGGCATTCGTCGGTGCGAAGAGCGTGAACGGTCCGTCACCGCTCAGGGTTCTCTCGAGGTCGGCAGTATCCAGTGCGGTCGCCAGCGTCGAGAAGTTCGGGTTGGCCTGGACGATCTGGACGATGTTCTGGGTGCTCGTCGCTCCGGTCGTGGTCTGGGCCGCGCCTGCAAACGATACGCCGCAGAGGGCGAACAGGAGCAGGGCTAGGACCAGTTTGCTCGGATACATGGCGATTAATACTTGGATATCCTATTTAAGCATTTCTTCTTATTATAATTGTATATGAATTTCTTAATCTTCGGCTGTCCGCCCCGGTGCCGACCGGTCCTCTGCTGTGCCGGAGGACGGTCCACTCCGATCCGCCACGATGTACCGTGATACCCGCGACCGATTATCCCAGGATGGTGCGTGACGGCGACAATCGCCACAATGAGCGGGAGCCGGATGGGATCAACGAAGGCATCACCCGGCAGGAAACACGATACATCGCGGGGCTCTCTCGGCGACGCAGACGCTCGGCAGCAGCAGGGGACGAACGATCATCGCTGCGCCGATACGGCACGCACCCTCCTGCGAATGCCGGGAGAAGGGTGAGATATCTTAATCGGAGTCGGATGCGCATCCCTACCGGTATGAGTACGCCGGTCCTCCAGGTCGCCCTCGACCTGCTCGAACTCCCCCGCGCGCTCGCCATCGCGGAGGAGGCGGTCGCGGGCGGCGCCGACTGGCTCGAGGCGGGGACGCCGCTGATCAAGAGCGAGGGGATGGCCGCAGTCCGGGCGCTCGCCGAACGGTTCCCCGACCGCGAGATCGTGGCGGACATGAAGGTCGCGGACACGGGCACGCTCGAGGTCGAGATGGCCGCGAAGGCCGGCGCGACGGTCGTCTGCGTCCTCGCCGACGCCGACGACGCCGTGATCGGCGAGGCGGTGCGGGCGGCCCGGCTCTACGGCGTCCGGATCATGGCCGACCTGATCAGCGTCGCGGACCCGGTGACGCGGGCGGTCCGGCTCGCGGAGCTCGGCGTCGACATCCTGAACTGCCACGTCGGGATCGACCAGCAGATGATCGGCCGGTCGTCGATCGAACTCGTCGAGGCGCTGGCGGAGACGGTCGCCCTCCCGCTCGCGGTCGCGGGCGGGCTCGATGCGGAGACGGCCGCGGAGGCCGCAGCGCACGGGGCCGCGGTCGTGATCGTCGGGGGCGCGATCGTCCGCTCGGCCGATCCGGCCGCCGCGACGCGGCGGGTGAAGGCCGCGCTCGCATCCGGCGGAGGCGCGCAGCGCACGGCCCGGTCGCCCGAGGAGGAGATCCGGGCCCTCTTCGCAACGGTCTCGGCGCCGAACGTGACCGATGCGATGCACCGGAAGGGGGCGATGATCGGCGTGGTCGCGCTCTCGCCGGGGGTGCGGATGGCCGGGCCGGCCGTGACGGTCCAGACGTTCGCCGGCGACTGGGCGAAGCCGGTCGAGGCGATCGACGTCGCCCGTCCCGGGGACGTGCTCGTGATCAACAACGACGGCGGCACGCACGTCGCGCCGTGGGGCGAGCTCGCGACCCTCTCGGCGCAGAACAGGGGCCTGGCCGGGGTCGTGATCGACGGCGCGGCCCGCGACGTGGACGACATCCGGCGCATGAGCTTCCCGCTCTTCTGCCGCGGCACCTGCCCGAACGCGGGCGAGCCGAAGGGCTTCGGCGAGATCAACGCCGAGATCCGGTGCGCGGGCCAGGTGGTCCGGCCCGGCGACTGGATCGTCGGCGACGAGAGCGGCGTGGTCGTGGTCCCGCGCGAGCGCGCGTACGAGGTCGCCCGGCGGGCGGTCATGGTGCGGGAGACCGAGGAGCGGATCCGCGAGGAGATCCGCCGGGGATCCACGCTCGCGGCCGTCTCCGAGCTCCTCAAGTGGGAGAAGCGGCGCGGCTCAGGCGAAGGCCGATGACGGGATCAGGCTCCTTGCCTGCGGCCGTGATCGCGGCGATCGCGGCCTCGGGCCGGTCCACGCGGAGGATCAGCACGGCGCCGTCCGGCCCGCTGTAGGCGTAGGTGTACTCGATGTTGATCCCGGCCTCGCCGAGCAGGCGCGCGACCTCGTACAGCCCGCCGGGCTCGTCCCGCATCCGGACCGCGATCACGTCCGTGAACGCGACGTTGAACCCGTCCCGCGTCAGGCGATCGTGCGCCCGGTCCGGGTGGTCGACGAGCGCCCGGACCACGCCGAAGCCGCTCGCCTCGGCGATCGAGAACGCGAAGATGTTGACGCGCTCCTCCTCGAGCGCGTTCGCGATCGCGGCCAGACGGCCGGGCCGGTTCTCGGAGAAGATCGAGATCTGCCTGATGATATACTCGTTTGCTGCCATCATAGCTCCCTCCTGTCGATGACCCGTTTCGACTTCCCCTCGAACCGCGGCAGCGAGCCGGGCTCGACCAGGCTCGACATCGACCGCGACGTTCAGCGTGTTCCTCAGTCGGTGCGCGACCCGGCGCTGGATCTGCATCAGGTCCGCGATCTTGTCCGAGAACGCCTCCTTCCGGACCTCGACCCGGACCAGCATCGTGTCGAGCGCGCCCTTCCGGTCGACCACGATCTGGAAGTGCTCGCCGACCTCGGGAACTCGCATGAGGGCGTGCTCGATCTGGGACGGGAAGACATTGATCCCGCGGATGATCAGCATATCGTCGACCCGGCCCTTGATCCGCGAGATTCGCGGGTGGGCGCGGCCGCAGGCGCAGTACCTCGTCGATGATCGAGGTGATGTCCCCGATGCGGTACCGGATCATGGGCAGCGCCTCCTTCTGGAGCATGGTGATCACCAGCTCCCCCGTCTCGCCCGGCCCGAGCGCCTCCCCGCTCTCCGGGTCGATGACCTCGATGAGGCGAGGTCGCCCCAGACGTGGATGCCGTGCTGCTCGGTGCACTCGGTGAACATCGGCCCGGAGAGCTCGCTCGTGCCGTAGATGTCGTACGCCTTGATGCCGAGCCACTCCTGGATGCGCCGCCGCATCTGCTCCGACCATGGCTCGGCCCCGAGGATGCCGGTCCGGAGCTTGGTGTCGCTCCTGAGGTTGATCCCCATCTTCTCGGCCACCTCGCCCATGTGGAGCAGGTACGACGGAGTGCAGGCGATGGCGGTCGCCCGCAGGTCCTGCATCAGCTCGATCTGCCGCTCGGTGTTCCCGACGCGAGGTCGGGACCACGGTCGCCCCGATCCGCTCCGCCCCGTAATGGAGGCCCAGGCCGCCGGTGAAGAGGCCGTAGCCGTAGCTGACCTGGATCACGTCGCCGCGGCCGAGCCCGACCGAGGTGAGGCCCCTGGCCAGCGAGGTGGTCCAGTTGTCCAGGTCCTTCTGGGTGTACCCGACCACGGTCGGCTTTCCGGTGGTCCCGGACGAGACATGGTACCGGACCAGGTCCTCCGTGGCGACGGTGAAGAGCTGGTCCGGGTAGTTGTCCCGCAGGTCCCGCTTGTACATGAACGGGAGCTTCCGGATGTCCTCGAGGCGACCGGATGTCGTCCGGGTGGACGCCCGCCTCCTTCATGCGGTCGTGGTAGAGCGGGAGAAGGAGTACAGTCGGTACACCAGTGTCTTCAAGAGCCGGTACTGGAGCCGGTCAGCTCCGTCCACCGGCATCTTCTCGAATGCGGGTCCCAGCGTGCACAGCACTCCCCCGCCGGTCGATGACCCGTTTTGCCTTCCCCTCGAAGCGGGGCAGGCACCCGGGCTCGACCAGCTGACCGTCGTCCGGAGTTCGAGCGCGTCACGGAGCGCCCTGACGATCCTCTTCTGGATCCTGGCCAGGTCCGTGCAATTCACCGCTGAAGAACTGCCGGTTGATCTCCACGTCGATCGTCATCTCGTCGAGGTGGTTCGACCCGGTCGACATAAACCATGAAGTGGTTGCCCACCTCGGGGAGGCCCAGGAGGACATGCTCGATCTGGGACGGAAAGACATTGATCCCCCGGATCACGAGCATATCGTCGCTCCTTCCGGTGATTCGCGCGATCTTCTGCCCCCTGCCGCAGACACAGCCGTCTTCCATCAGCATCGTGACATCTCCGGTCCGGTACCGGAGCAGTGGCATCGCCTCCTTGACCAGCGGTGTGACCACGAGCTCCCCGCGTTCACCGTCACCAAGCGGTTCGCCGGTCCCGGGTCGATGATCTCGACGAGGTAGCAGTCATGCCAGATATGCAGACCGTCGCGTTCCCCGCACTCGAATGCCACCCCGGGGCCGAAGTAGCTCGGAGAGTCCGTAACTGTCATACGCGGTCACCCCCAGTCTCTTTAGTTCCTTCCGCATCGTCTCGGACCAGGGCTCTGCCCCGAATATGCCGGTTTTTAGAGAATCAAGTCGTGCACATCTCTTCTGCCGCTTCAGCCAGGTGCATTCCATACGATGGGGTACAGTGGATCGCCGTTACCCCGAAGTCGTGGATCATCTCGATCTGGCGTTTTGTATTGCCCGTGCCGCCCGGGATCACGGTCATTCCGATCTTCTCGGCCCCGTAATGGAACCCGAGGCCCCCGGTGAACATGCCGTAGTTGACCATGTTCTGGAAGACGTCATCGCCCGTGAGGCCGATCATCGTCATGTTCCGTGCGATCAGGTCGGCCCAGATCGCGAGGTCGCCGCGGGTATAGCCGACCACGGTCGGCTTTCCCGTCGTCCCCGAGGTGGTGTGGATCCGGACCACCTCATTCCGGGGCACCGCAAAGAACCCGAACGGGTAACCATCCCGCAGGTCCTGCTTCCGGGTGAACGGGAGCTTCCGCACGTCGTCGAGCGTCCGGATCTCCTCGGGCGGACACCCTCGCGAGCCAGCAACTCCCGGTAGAACGGGACATTCTGAACCCGTTCCAGTGTCTCGCGCAGCCGCCTGAGCCTGGAGCGCCTCGAGGTCGGCGGGCCGCATGGTCTCGTGCAATTCGTCCCAGTACATTGGCGTGGTCGCGGAGGGAGAGCCCTCTGCGTTCTCCTGCAGGGATCTTTGCGCCGTGCTGGCATTAAGCACGCGCTTTCAGCCGATGCGGTGCTCGCTCGGGACGCGGTCGAGCAGCATTCCTTCGACGAGCACGGGCATCAGGCGTCGCCCCTCCTCGATCGCGAGTCTTCAGCCGCCACGCGCGGTCGGCGTAGATCGTGAAGATCGGCTGCCGCTTGTCGACCCGTTCTCCGGGCTTGGCGTGGAGCTGGATCCCCGCACCGTGGTCCTGGGGTGCGCCTGCGAGCCGGGCGAGCGAGACGAGGGACGGGTTGTTCAGCTCGACGACGTAGCCGGACTCCGGGGCGTTGACCACGTGCGTGTACTCCCCGAGCGGGATCGACGCGGCCGTCACCGACGGGTCGCCCCCCTGGACCTCGATGATCTGTCTGAACTTCGCAAGTGCCTTGCCCGAGGTCAGGATCTCCTGGGCCATCGCGTAACCCTCTCCCTGCGGGGCCTTGCCGGCCATCTCGAAGACGATCCCGGCGAGCGAGAGCGACTTCTGGATCAGGGACTGGGGCTCGGTTGCGCCCTCGAGGACGGCGAGCGCCTCCTTCACCTCGAGGGCCGGCCCGATCGTGTGGCCGACGGGAGCGTCCCCGTAGGTGATCGCGCACTCGACCCGCATCTTGAGCCGCTCGCCGAGGTCGATGAACTCGCGGGCGAGCTTCCGCCCCTCGGCCACGTCGGCGATCTTCGTGGTGCGTCCGACCGGGATGTCGATCACGACCAGGTTCGCCCCGACCGCGAACTTCTTGCCATGACCGAGGCGAGCATCTGGCCGCGCGCGTCGATCTTGAACGGGTATTCGACCACGATGATCCGGTCGTCGGCCGGCGCGATGTTGGTCGATCCACCCCAGACGATCACGCCGCCGACCTTCTCGGTCATGGTCTGGACCTCCTCTGCCGAGAACACGACCGGGGCGAGGACCTCCATCAGGTCGGCCGTGCCGGCCGCGCCCGTGATCGCGCGCGACGAGGTCTTGGGGATCTTGAGCCCCGAGGCCGCGATCACGGGGACCACGAGGAGGGAGATCTGTTGCCGGGGACGCCGCCGATCGAGTGCTTGTCCACGATCGGCCGGTCGAGAACGAGAGCCGGCTGCCCGTCTCGACCATGGCGAGGGTCAGGTGCTCGACCTCGTCCATGTCCATGCCGTTGATGAGCTTCGCGGTCACGTAGAGCCGACAGTCGGGGAGGGAGAGGTTGTCGGCGGCAGCGACGATGTCGTTGACCATCGTCCGTATCTCGTCGCGACCGAGTTCGGTATCTGTCCATCTTCATCTTGATGAACTCGAGCGAGGCGGGGTTGGCGCCTCCCAGACCTCGACCTCGGCCCCGTCCCCGACCGCGAGGGCGAGTGGATCGGCCCGTAGAGCCCGATGGTCCCCGGCTCGATCATGACGTCGGTCATATCGATGTGGGCCGGGACGGCGCGTGGCGCGTTCGCATGGTTCATCACGCGAAGACGGTCCCCCTCTATCACGCCGATGGTCCGTGCGTCGTTCCGGTTCAGGAGGACGCCGCGGTCAGCGATGTCCCAGGGTCTTTGCAGTGAGCTTCATGAACGGTCCGTCCTGCCGCCGACGACGGCATCGGCGCCCTCCATCGTAATGGAGCACGGAGAGGTGGGAACAGGGTGCATAAATAGCAGACGCCTCCCCAAGGGCAAGACCTTTATCCCGCCGCGAGCGATGTATCTACCGATGAGAGCGGCCCTCTGTCTGCTCGTGCTTCTTCTCCTCGCCGGCGGAGCGGCCGCCGCCGAGACGAACCGCTACAGTACCTCACGGTCGACCGGGTCGCGATCAACCTTCGGGCCCGGAGGCGACGGTCGTGGCCGACTACCGGATCGATCCGGGCATCCGGCCGCTGGTCGCGATCTTCGGCCGGGGCGACCTCCACCAGAAGGTCCGGCGCGTGCTCGGGTTCGAGGATGCGAGGGGTCGTCGAGCTCAACGCCTCGACCGGGCGGTCCTCGTGGTCGACAACGCCTCGATGGACTACGGCGAGGGTCGGACTGGTTCCCCGCACACACCTTCGGCGTGGTCGTGCCGTCGCTCACGGTCTCCAGCCCGCAGGAGACGCGACAGTTCACCCGGACCGACGCATTCCCGCGCGGGATTCGGCTACTTCGGCGCCTCGGCGACGCCGGCCACCGCCTGAACGGTATCCAGGGTCCGGATACGTCGGGCCGGGTTGCCCGCGATCCCACGCAGTGTCCGTCGGGGAACGAGTGGGTGACGACCGAGCCTGCTCCGACGATCGTATGCGGGCCGAGCGTGACGCCCGGCAGGATCACCAGTTCATCCCGATCCAGCAACTCTCGCCGAGCTCGACGGGCTTACCGGGCAAATGCCTGGCAAGATCGGCCGGGTCATGGTTGGCCGTGATGATCCCCATGTTCGAGGCGATCCAGGTGCCCCGGCCGATCGTGATCGGCGCGGAAAAGTTCTGGAAGTACTTGCCGGTCATCTCGTTGAACATGTTGATGTCGTCGGGGTGGAACCGCAGGTTCCGGCCGGTCGAGACGCACGTGCAGGGGCGAGACGGGCCAGGGGATGCGCCGGTTGAACTTCAGGATCTTCTGGAAGAGGATCCCCCGGAGAACCCACTTCCAGCCGACGAAGGAGTCGTCGAAGTAGACCCCGACGAGGTACCGCCGGTCGTAGACGAGGCCGCCGGCGAACCGGAGACTGGCGACGATGATCGAGAAGAGCCGCTTCTTGGTCGCGGGCGAGAGCATCAGCCCTCCGGTCCGGGTTCGCAGCGGTCTGTACGGCTCGGTCATGGTCGTCAGAGCTTCCGGTAGTGGATCGCGGGGTCCTGCTCCTTCCAGCGGGAGAAGACCCCTTCGACGTCGACGACGACGGGTGTGCCCTTGCTTATCCGCCGGACGTCGTCGATCGTCAGGTCCCGGAACCGGTCGTGGGGGACGTTGACGATCAGACAGTCCGCCTCGACCGCCTCGAGGTCGTCGAGCGGGCGCACGTTGAAGCGGGCGATCTCCTCCGTCGTCAGGAGCGGGTCGTAGCCGCAGACCTCGGCATGGAACTCCGCGGAGCTCGGCGATCATCTCGTGCGAGGGACTCTCCCTCGTGTCGGGCACGTTCTCCTTGTACGTCAGCCCGAGGATCACGACCGTCGAACCGCGGATCACCTTGCCCGCGTCGTTCATCCCCTTGATCGCGAGCTCGGCCACGTGCTTGGGCATGTGGTCGTTGATCGATCGGCCCGCGAGGATCACCTGGGGCGGTACCGAGTCCTCCGGCCTTGTACACGAGGTAGACGGGTCGACGGGTATGCAGTGGCCGCCGACGAGCCCGGGGCGATAGTGGTGGAAGTTCCACTTGGTGCCCGCTGCCTCGAGGACGGCCTGGGTGTCGAGGTCCATCCGCTGGAAGATCAGGGAGAGCTCGTTCATGAGCGCGATGTTCAGGTCGCGCTGGATGTTCTCGATCACCTTCGCGGCCTCGGCCGTCCGGATGGACGGGGCCCTGTGGACGGTGGTGACAAGGCTGTAGAGGCGAGGTGAGGAGATCCGTCGTCTCCTCGTCCATCCCCGCCACGATCTTGACGATCCGGGGGAGCACGTGCTCGTCGTCGCCGGGGTTGATCCGCTCGGGCGAGTACCCGATCGCGAAGCCCTCGCCGCAGACGAGCCCGGACTCGGCCTCGAGGACCGGTGCCATCAGCTCCTCGGTCACGCCGGGATAGACCGTCGACTCGAGCACGACGACCGCGCCCGGCTTCAGGTTCCGGCCGATCGTGGCCGCGGCCGCTGCGACGGGCCCGAGGTCGGGGTCCTTCGCCCGGGTCACGGGCGTCGGTACCGCGATGATCACCACGTCGGCCTCGCGGATCCGGGCGGGGTCGTCCGTGACCTCGATCCGGTTGCCCGGGGTCGTCCGGATCCGTTCGAGCTTGGCAGGGTCGATGTCGTAGCCGAGCGTGCGCAGGTGCGAGGAGAATGCCTCGGCCAGCGGGTACCCGACGTAGCCGAGCCCGACCACGCAGACGGTCAGGGCCGTCACGTTCTGGCAAACCATTGTATCGTCTCTCTGAGCCCGTCCGTGAGCGTGTACCCTGGAGCGTAGCCGAATGCGTCGTGGGCGCGGGAGATATCGGCGAGCGAGTCGCGGACGTCGCCGGGCCGGGCGGCCTCGTGGATCGGGTCGACACGGGTGCCGACGAGGTCCATGATCGCGCCCGCGAGGTCGAGAAGGTCGATCCGCCTCTGGCAGGCGATGTTGTAGACGCCGACGGCGTCGCTCTCGGCCGCGAGGATGTTCGCCCGGACCACGTCGCGGATGAAGGTGAAGTCGCGCGTCTGCCGGCCGTCGCCGTGGATCACGGGAGGCTCGCCCGCGAGGATGCGGGTGATGAAGTTCGGGATCACGGCCGCGTACTGCGACGCCGGGTCCTGCTTCGGCCCGAAGACGTTGAAGTACCGGAGCGCGACCGTCGGCAGGCCGTAGAGCGAGGTGAAGACCCGGCAGTAGTGCTCGTCCGTGAGCTTGGTGACCGCGTACGGCGACATGGGGTCCGGAGTCATGCTCTCGACCTTCGGGAGGGTCGGGGTGTCGCCGTAGACCGACGAGGACGAGGCGAAGAGGACCTTCGCCACCCCGGCGTCGCGCGCCGCGAGCAGCACGTTCAGGGTTCCGTTCACGTTCACCAGGTTCGATTGCGCAGGGTTCTCGACCGAGCGCTGGACCGAGGGAAGGGCGGCCTCGTGAAAGACGAAGCGTGCGTCCCGAAATGTCCTCGCCAGGAGTTCGGTGTCGAGGATCGAGCCCTGCTCGAACTCGACGTCCAGGCCCGAGAGGTTGGACTCCCGGCCGGTGGAGAGGTCATCGAGGACAGTGACCTCGTACCGGTTCGAGAGCTCCTCGGCGAGATTGGAGCCGATGAACCCCGCTCCGCCGGTAACCACGACCTTCATTCCTAAACAGGTCGTCACGGGGAATATAAAAGGTATCGAGGACGGCCTTCGGGCCTCAACGCTCGAGGGTCCGGATGTGCTCGCGGGCCCCCGCGGCGACCCTGTCGCGCCCCTGGAGCGCGGCGACATCGGCGATCGCCTCGAGGACATGGACCGAGTCCTCGAGGAACGAGAGGATATCCGCCGGGAAGAGGTCGATACCGTAGATGTCGGCGAGATGGGCGCTGATCTGGCGGTGGTCGAGCCCGGCCTCGCGGAGTTCGATCACGAGCGCGGCAAAGCGCCGCTCGGGACAGCCGCATTGCGGCGACTTTTTACAATCGCACCGGAGGAAGTCGGCGATGAACTCAAGGAGTCTGCGCGCGGGTGGTCGGGTCGAGCCGGTCGAAGTCGAGGCGCGACGTGAGGGTCTCGAGCACGAGCCCGTGGAAGGCCTTCTCCGGCAGGCGGAAGCCGGCCACGCGCTCGAGCCGCCGACTGGACCGGAACCGGGCCTTCTCCGCGATCACGACGACTCGCCGGGCTCCTCGTCGAAGTTCTTGAGCGACTTCATCGCCTCGCCCATGGTCTCGATCTCGACGAGCCAGTCGTCGAAGAGGGTCGGGTCCTCGATGTCGTCCTTGACGTACCGGGCGCAGCACGCAGCCCCGCCGATCACGGCCGCGCCGATCTCGGCGGCCACCTCGAGGGTCTCGTCCGCGCCCTGCGCGGCAAGGGTCGCGCCCGCGCTTGACCAGGGCCTTGACGTCCTTGTCGTAGTCCCCGGCGATGAACCGGCGGCACGCGGCGAAGAGCACCAGCACGGACTCCTGGACCGGGCCGACCAGCTCGACCAGCGGCCCGTCGGGGAGCTCGGAGAGGACGATCGCCTCGACATCGTCGATCTTCTGCAGGGCCTCGCTCGGCCGAGAACCGCTCGTTCTGCCAGAGCCGGACGATCTTCAGGACCGAGAGTGTGATGTCCTCGGAGAACGCGTAGAGCATCGCGATCCCTTCCGGAAGGTCGTCGCCGCCGTCCCCTTCGAAGTCGGCGTCCGCAAGGGTGCCGAGCCAGTTATTCCAGCGCTCCTGGTTGTAAAAGATGTAGAAGAGCTTGAGGGGGGGCTCCTCCGCCGCGCTCTTTCCGGCCTTCCGTGCCATTCACATACGTGTATCCGTGGCCGGTTAAAGTTCTTTTCATCGGAAAAGGAGGCCGAATCGGCGGCGGATGCCCGGATGGAAAAGAATGGCGAGGATAGAGCCGACCGGCGGGCTGCCGGCCTGTGGCGGCTACCGCCGCCGACCCTTCTTCTGCGGTGCGGCCGGTTCCGACGCCTCGCTGTTCACGGGGTCGAGCTTGCGGATCGAGACCGCGTTGATCACGGCCTCGCCAACCGCGACGTACCGCTTGATCACCTGCCCCAGCACCTCCACCCGGTCCCCCTTCCGGATCTTCTCGGTCGGAGACGTGAACATCTTGACCGAGATCTCGCCCGTCCTGTCCCCGACCAGGAATGTCGGCCGGTTCAGGAACTGGAAATGGGTCTCCTCGACGATCCCGTGAGCCGGACTGGCTCCGCGATCATCGAGAGATTGACCTGGTTCACCCGGACGGTCTTCGCGTCCCGCTCGTAGATCGGGACCAGGGCCGCGTACTCGTGCTGGCTCATGTAGTTGAGGACCAGGGGGATGAGCAGGATGAAGACGAGCGTCGGTATTCCCCAGATGAGCAGGGCGCGGTCGCCGGTGACGTAGTACGCGTAGAGGAGAATAAAAGTGAGGAAGAGGAAGACCGCGATCGCAAGGATCGAGGGCCTCACCCTGATATTACCGATCTTCATTTGGTGGTCTGGCCTACTTCAGCGCCTGGATCTCCTTGCGGAAGGCGATCCAGTAGAGCAGACCGACGAAGACCATGCCGCCCACGATGTTGCCGATCGTGACCGAGATGATATTCTGCGTCCACATGGTGACCCAGCTGAGATTGGCAATGCCGGGCAATGTCGCTATCTGCGCCTCCGTCAGGTAGGGCTGGACCATGAGCCCGGCCGGGATGAACATCATGTTCGCGATCGAGTGCTCGAGGCCGGACGAGACGAAGGCCATGATCGGGAACCAGATCCCGAAGAACTTGCCGATCAGGTCGTCGGCGCATATCCCGAGCAGGACGGCCAGGTTGACGAGCCAGTTACAGCCGATACCCTTGAGGAACGCGGACCAGAGCCCGGCGACGCCGAAGTAACTCACCTTCGCGATGGCGATCTGCACAGCCCTGACACCGAAGGCGCTCGCCGTGATCGTGCCGGTCGCGCTGACCGAGGTATACGGGCCGTAGGCCATGATGTACGCCCACACCAGGGAGCCGATCAGGTTCCCGATGTAGACCCAGACCCAGAGGTTCAGGACAGCTGCCCACGAGACCTTGTGGATGAAGGCTGCGACCGGCGCGAGCATGGCGTCGCCGGTGAAGAGTTCAGCACCCGTCAGGATGGTGATAATCAGGCCGACAGGGAACACAGCGCCCAGGATGAGCTGCTGAAAACCTGCCGAGGCGAACGCCGGCGTTGACGAACCCGGCGCTGGTCGCCGCTGTTCCGGCCACGATACCTGTACTGCAGACGGTCGCGAGACCCGCGCCCATCGCGATGAATGCCCCGGAGAAGAACCCGCGGAGCACCATGTTCCACGAGGGCAGACCGGTCTTGTACTTGCCGGCGTCGCCTGCCTTCGCAACGATTGCTACTGGTGGATGAAATGCCATTGAACGATACACCTCTCTGAATCATGCACCTATACCAGCAACTTATTAAACGGTCGCGTATAGGTCAATGTAAAAATCCTTTGTGGTCTTATAAAAAATTTGCCATTTGTTTTCCAAAAAACCCGAGAATCTCGCTTCTCTTCACAGAGGGTCTCGACGGGCGTGGTAATCACATTGCGTTACAAAACCGGGCAAATCAACAGAATTGCGCGAGACGCGGTCTTCTATCAGCGTCGATTCCCGTACATAACCCTTTCTCTCCGCCGTGCGCCGTCCGAACGGCGCGCGATTTCGTCGGCGAAAAATGGTCCTCTCCGGGGGTGATGCGGCATCTGACGAACCCCGTATCGTCCGACCCTTTGTCGGAGGAAGATCTGCGCTGATCTCGACCGTTCGTCTCCGGAGCGATGAATGCGCCCTGCTGCTTGGACCGATCTGCGGGAGGCTTCTGTACGTTTGGAAAAGTTTAACCCTGCAGGTCCGGAACCTGTACAGACGCACAATTAGCGGTAGATCATCGATACGGAGGCTTCAAGATGGCGGAGATGAATGAGGAGAGCGCGATCGTCCGGGAGTTTCGCGAGAGAGATGCGTGGGGGCTCTGCACCTGCATCGATCTCAAGGGATGCGACCCCGCGGCGATCCGCGATGCCGAGCGAATTCGGCAGTACGTGATTGAGGTCTGCGACCTCATCAGAATGAAGCGCTTCGGCGAACCGCAGGTCGTCCATTTCGGCCCGAACGACCGTGTCGCCGGATACTCCATGACGCAGTTGATCGAGACCTCGCTCATCTCGGGGCATTTCGCGAACGAGGCGAACGCGGCGTACATCGACATCTTCAGCTGCAAGGAGTACGAGCCCGAAGTGGCGGCCGAGTTCACGCGCAGGTTCTTCGGGGCCGACTCGGTCGCGTTCCAGGTCGTGCTGAGGGCGTAACCCTCCTCTCTTTTCGTTCGTCGTCGGTTCCTGCGGAGCCAGCGGCTCGCCTCGGGCTACGAAGACGGCTGGTATCACCGATAAGGCCGCCTGTTGTGGCGGCCGTTGGAAAAATAAGCGGGGGTTATGCGGCGGCCGGGGTGCCGTTCGTCGTCCGGGACGCGGTCGTGTCGGCCGGCGGAGCGACCGTCGTCGCCTTCACCGTCGGCGTTGCATCGGCAACGGCCGTCGTCGGAACCGGAGCGATCGCCGTCGGCGTCGGGATGGCATCCGGAGGCAGGATCACCGCGTCGATCACGTGGATCACGCCGTTGCCTGCCTGGATATCGGTCTGGTTCACCAGCGCGTCGTCGATCTTCAGCCGGCCGTCGACCTGCACCTTCACGGTGACGGGCTCCCCCTCGAGCATCCTGATCGTGGGCATGGCGGTCACGTTGGCCGCCGTGAATCTGCCATCGGCCACGTGGTGGCTGAGCACCGAGGCGAGCAGGGTCTGGTTCGAGAGCAGCGCATCGAGGGTGCCCGTGGGGCAGGGCTTCGAAGGCCTCGTTGGTCGGGGCGAAGATCGTGTAGGGACCGAGACCGTTGAGGGTGTCGGTGAGCCCCGCCTTCTGGACCGCGCCGACGAACGTCGAGAGGTTCCGGTCGGTCGCGGCGATCTGCATGAGCGTCTCCACAGTCGGCGTGGCAGTCGGGGTCGCGGTCGCGACAGGGGTGGCGCTCGCCGTCGTCGTTAGCGTGGGAGCCGCGGTCCCGGTCACGGTCGTCGCCGGGGTCAGGGCACCCGAAGTGGACTCACTCCCCTTTGTCGCCACAGGCGACGGGGTGATGGAGACCGGGGTGGTGATCGGGCTCGCGGCAGGGGTCGTCGTTGCGAGCGTCGTCGCGATGGTCGGGACTGCCGGGACGGGGACGGCGGGGGCGGCAGAAGCCGTCGCCGCCACTGTTGCCACAGTCGTGGTTGGGGCCGTCAGTGTCGGGCCTGCCGCGGTCGCGTTTGCCGTGGTCACGGCGGCGTCACCGTACCTGTCGTTGCCGCCGCTGTCGCCGACGGCGTCGGGGTGGACGTGGCGGTCGACGTCGTCGTCACGTTCGCTGGGGTCACGTTCGCCGTCGCCACGGTCACCGCAGGTGTGGTCACGTTCGCCACCGCCGTCACGTTCGCTACCGGCGTGATCGCCGGGGTCGGGGCCGTGGTGTTCGCATCCGCGACCGAGGCGATGGCGCGCGGGAGGTCAGGGTGCCGACCGCCCCGAATGCCATGTAGTCGATGTTGTGGTACCCGCCGAAGGTGAGGCGGAGCACGTGCGCCCCGTAGGTCAGCCGGACCTTCTGGGTCACGTTCGTATACGTGTCGTAACCGCCCGTGTTCGGCACGGTGAAGGTCGTCGCCGTGGTGCCGTCGACCTGCATCCGGATCTGCGTGCCCGCCTGCGGCTCGAGACGCGGAAGACCACGTCGTAGTCGCCGGTCCCGCGGACGTTCACCGTGTACTTGAGCCACTCGCCCGGCCGGATCCAGCAGACAACGGGGCTGTTCTCCGCGTCGCTCAGCCTCGATATCCACGTCATCGCCGGTGCGGTAGACGCCGCCGAAGTTCGACGAGGTCGTGTCGTAGTAGCCCACGCCCTCGCCGCCGGTGTTGAAGTCCTCGGCCTGGATCACGCCCGGAACGATGCCCGCGCCGTAGATGAGTCGGGACCGGCGGCGGGGGAGGCAGCCCCTTGGTTCGTCGTAGGCGGTGGTCGGGGTTGGTGTCGGGGTAATGACGCCTCAGGGCTCCGTGCCTGTCTGGAACTTGATCCAGTTCACGTTCGAGTAGCCGTTGAAGTAGAGCCGCACGACGTGGGAGCCGGCCGGGAGCGAGACCTGCCGGGCGACCTTCGTCTGGTAGGTCAGGTAACTGCCCGTGTTCGGGACCATGACCGTGCAGGCGTCGGCGCCGTCGACCTGCATCTTGAACGAGCTGTCCGACTGCGGGCTCGAGACGCGGAACGAGACGTCGTAGACGCCGTCCTGGGCGACGTTCACCGTGTACTTGAGCCACTCGCCGGGCCGGACCCAGCCGACCACGTAGCCGCTCTCGCTGCTCGCCAGCTCGATGTCGACGCCCTCGGACGTGCGGTAGGCGCCGCCTTCGTTCGTGCAGACGTCGTGTCGTGGTACGCGACGCCCTCGCCGCCGGTGTTGTAGTTCTCGGCCTGGATGAGGCCCGGGATGGCGGCCCCCGCGAACGTGGGAGTGGTCGGCGGAGTGGTCGGGGTCTGTGTCCCGTGTCTGTGAACTTCATGCAGCAGAGGTTGTGGTTCCCGTTGGTCGAGATCCGCAGGACGTGCGCGCCGGCGGTCAGGGTGACCTGCTTCTTGACCTCGGCGTACGTATCGAAGCTGCCCGTGTTCGGGACCGAGACCGTTGCCACGTCCGTCCCGTCCACGGCGAGCTTGAAGGAGGTATCCGAGTTCGGCGACGCCACCTTGAACGCGACGTCGTAGGTGCCGGCCTTCGTGACGTTCACCGTGTACTTGAGCCACTCCGACGACCGCATCCAGGCGACGACGTGGCTGTCGGCCGCGTCGCTGTACTCGATGTCGACGCCCTCGCTTGGCCTGTAGGCGCCGCCAAAGTTCGCGGCCTCGACGTCGTGGTAGCCCACGCCCTCGCCGCCGGCGTTGAAGTCCTCGGCCTCGATCGTGCCGGGGATCACGCCCTTGCCGACATCGGGCGTTGTCGTTGGCGAGGTTGAACCCGAGACGGTCGGCGTGGGTGTCGGGGTCGGCGTGGTGCGTGACCGGTCCAATGCCGTTGATCGTGATCTTGTTATTGTATGCGTTGTCGTACCGGATCAGCGTATCCTTATTCGCACCGGTCAGCAGGATATCGAACGTGCAACCGGTCACGGCCCAGGGATCGTTCGGGTGATCCTCGCGCAGCCCGAGGCAGACGGCGCCGCTGGTCTTCTTCGGGTTGATGATCCTGAAGTTGTCGAAGATCGCGCCGGAGGTGCCCCACGCGTAGAGCGCGTAGGTCCGGGCGTTCCATGAGGTGCAGTCGTTGAACTTCAGGTTGGAGCCCGTGCGGACCTGGAAGGCCTTGTCCGAGCCGTCGTCGGTGCAGGAGTTCAGGATGACGTCCTTCGCGCTCTGCCAGACCCAGAAGCCGTTGTTCTTGTTGTTCTTCGAATCGCAGCCGGTCAGGGTGACGGCGCTGGAGAGGTAGAAACCTGTCTTGTAGAAGGCGGTGTCGAGGTTGTTCCGCCAGCCGTTGTTGACGGCGACGCAGTTGGTGACCTTGCTGTTGACCTGGACGGGGATGGCCTGGTTCGGGTCCTCGCCGTTGTAGAAGTTCGGCTCGAAGTAGAACCCGGACTCCCAGCAGTCCTCGGCATAGCAGTTGTTGACGGTGAGGTCGTACAGGTCGGCGCCCTCGTGGAAGTCGAACCCGACGGCCCAGATCTTGCCCGAGCCCTCGTTGCCGCACCGGATCGCCTTGCAGCCCTCGAACCGGATGTTCCGGTTCTCTCGCGGCGACTTCTGGCCGTTGAGGTTGAACCCGGTCGACCCGACGTCCTGCGCGATGCACCGGGTGAACGCGATGTCCTCGCAGACGCGCCCGTCGGCCCAGACGAAGAACATCCCGTTGACCGTCGGCGCGGTCTTCTTCGAGTCCCTGATCGTGACGTCCTCGACCGTCACGTGCGACGTGGTGATCATCAACCAGCCGCGCTGCGTGATCGTGAGATCCTGCACCTTGACGTTGGGCTGGGCGATGTCGATGCGGGCCGCGTAGTCGCCCGCCATCGAGATGATCGTTTTATCCTGGCCTTTGCCGGTGAGAGTATTACCGGACTTGCAGAAGACCGTGCCGGAGGTACGGAAGGTGCCTTCGGTCAGGATGACCTCGCCGCCGCGCGCGAGCGCGTCGTTGATCTCGGTCTGATCGCTGCTGCCATCGCAGACGTATTGGGCGCTGGCCTTTGAGGTGGCGCTCGCGTCACTTGCCGCCACAATCGTCGCAGCGATCGCGGATTGCGCGAGCAGGGCGCACCCGAGGAAGAGAATGATGAGGATTTTTTTCCGAACGTTCATCTGACACCCTCGATTGTTCAATACAAGAACCTTTGATTATAAATACATTCTCTTTTGCGGCGGGCATAAATCCAGCCTCCGTTTGCCGGAAGGAGACTAAATATGTATTGTATCTCGATTCGGCGCCCACTCCGCTCCCGGAAGGTATTCACATGCTTTATATACATCCTCGGGCGGAACGGGCAAAAAACCGCCATATCTTCCACAATTCTCCGATACAGCCGAAAATAGACGCGCTTTTTCTATTTCGGGTGCGATTCGCATCCGTATTCCCCGGATTGGGAGAAGATCGGTAACAACGCTGCCGAATCACGACGAGAAGCGGGATAATGGGCATACTTTTAAGTATCACCTTCTGCAACGGCGGGATGGAGAATCGGGAGGAAAGAGATTATATGGGATGCTGCCGACAATCCTGTTAACGAATATTTCGGCGGTATCATGATCACGCTCACTCCCGACGAGGTCCGGGCGCGTTTCGGCCCGCTCTTCTCCGAGCGCTACCTGGTGATGGTCGACAGTGCGGCCGGCGTGGCCGAGATACTCGAAACCTGCCAGGCCCGCGGCCCTGTCGAGTGGGACGCCATGAACCGGCGGCGGGCCGGGGGGGCGCTCGAGTCCTGCACGGTCGACGGCGCCACCCTCCGCATCAGGGCCCGTCTCGGCCGGTTCCCGGTGCGGTTCGGCCCGGCCGAATCCGCGAGCGGGGGACAGGCCCTCGAAGCGGTCGAGGTAGACGGCGACGAGGTACTCACCGAGCTGGGCCGGGATTGCCGGTGCGGGCGTCGGCATCGCGGCCTGTCTGCCGCAGGCCCCCGGCGTGACCCGTGCAGAATACCCGGACGAGGCCGACCTGACGGTAGGCGGTGCACGCGAAAACCGCGTCCGCATCGTTTCGCCCGTCTACGAGAAGGTCGCGATCGGAATCGACGACACGGACACCGAGGCCGGTGGGGCCACGTGGGTTCTCGCCCTGCAGTGTGCGGCCGCCTGTCCGATCGAGGATGTTCACCTCCTCGGTATGCGCCTTGTGCAGGCTGAACCCGGCGGTCCCGAACAAGACCACGAACTGCGTCGGCTCGGCCCTTCTCTACGCCGTCGGGGCCGGACGGCTGGATGAGCTCGAGGCATTCGTCGCCGAATTCGTCCGTGGGCACGCTCTCTCGCCGGAGGCCGGTATCGCGGTGCGCACGGGCATCGTCCATCCCGACGGGGCGGACGCGATGCGGCGGGTCAAGACCGAGATCCTGACCAGGGCCGAGGCCGAAGCGTCGGCCGAAGATCTGAACGTGCGGTTCATCGACCCGAACCGGGGCAAAGGCCGGATAGGCGCGCTCGGCGCGCTGCTCTGGGCCGACGAAGGGCCGGAGGCGGCCGGGCTCTATGGAGAAGATCTCTGATCCCTACACGGTTCCGTACCGCCGGCTCGTGGCGGTCGGGGGCGACGCGCCCGACGAGGTCGAACTCGTGGAGTTCTACGACTGCCTCGGCGGCGCGATGTGGTCCCGCCACCATTACCGGAAGAGCCCGCTTGTCCGCGAAGCCCGCTGCGTCGGTCCGACCATCCGCTATCTCCTCTCCGAGGGGACCGTCGACCTCGCGCTCGAGGGCTCGCGCTTCCCGGCCGGGATCGCCGGGGTCGAGCGAAGCGGCGACGAACTCGCGGTCACCTACGTCGGGCTCGGCGGCGGCGGCGTCGGCGCGGCGGGCTCGCGGAGCCGGGCCGGCGGGCTTGCGCGGGCGGAGGCCGACCCGTGCGGCGGGGGAAAGCGGGCAGGCGCGACGGTCTGGGTCCCGCTCCGCCGCCGGGTGCTGATCGGCATCGACGACACCGACACCCCCGAGGCCGGCGCGACATGGACCCTCGCCCACACCATCGCGAGGGCCGTGGAGAGCGACGACGACGTCTACCTCTCGCACACCATCGTGCAGCTCTACCCGGTCCGGTTCAGGACCAAGAACTGCGTCGGCATCGTCGTGGAGTTCGCGTCGCCGTGACCCTGCGGCGCTCGCGGACCGGTTCGAGGCGCTGCTCCGGGAGTACACGCTCTCGGACGAGACCGGCATGGCCGTCTACACCGGTTTCGACCCGTCCCCGCTCCGGCCGTTCGGGGAGCGGGTCAAGCGCGGCGAGATTGACCCCGGCGAGCTCGAGAGGCTCCGGGACCCCTGTCTCGAACTCCGCATGGCCGGTCGGGGCGCTGTCGGCGCCGTCGCCGCCATTCCGTTCTATACAAACTACGAGGAGGCGCTTGCGCTATGGGATGGACCGAGCTGAAGGCGGGCGGTGCTCGCCGGCGGCGGGTGCCGGATTCGAGGGGGCTCTCCCTCATGGCGCGCTGGCCCGGTCGACGGCCGGACCCGGTGCCGGCGGCGCCGGAGCCGTCTTCTTCTCCAGCGGCGGCCGGCGGGTCCGGATCCCGCTCGGGGGGTCCGGGCCGGCCGCCATGACCGTGAGGGCGGACGGAAGCGCCACTCTCCGTTGCGGCGGCGAGACGATCGAAGGGCGTGTCGAACCGGTGGGCCTCCACTGCCCCCGGCAGGCCTTTGTCACGGTCTCGGAGTCGTGCGTCGTACGACTGCGTCTACTGTCCGGTGCCGGGTTGCCGGGGCCCGCGAAAGACCGTCGAGGAGATCGTCGACCTCGTCGGGGCCGTCGCGGACTCGATCGACGCAATCGCGCTGACGAGCGGAGTCGCGATCTCGGTCGAGGAGGAGGAGGAGGACGTCTGCCGGGTGGTCGCGGCGCTCGGCCGCTTTGGCCTGCCGATCGGCGTCTCGATCTATCCGACCCCTTCAACCCCGAACAGGCTTGCTGCGCTCGGCGTGGCCGAGGTCAAGTTCAATCTCGAGGCGGCCACGCCCGATCTCTTTGCCGTGTTCTGCCCGGGTCTCTCCTACGCGACGGTCTGGGACGCGCTCGTCGCTTCGGTCCCGCTCTTCGGGCGCGGGCACGTCTTCTCGAACGTGATCGTCGGCCTCGGCGAGACCGACGAGGAGCTCGACACCTGCGTCGACCGGCTCGTCGGTATCGGGGTCGTCCCCGTGCTCCGGCCGCTCAACCCGGTCGCAGGGTGCCGGGACCTGGCCCGCCCGTCTGCGGAGCGGCTCGCCCGCGCAGCCCGGAACCTCTCCGATGCGCTCGACGGCGGCCGGGCTCGACCCGTCCGCGGCCCGGAGCATGTGCGGCGCCTGCACGGGCTGCGACCTCGCGGCATGGAGGGACCTGTGAACGCCGAGACCGCGCTCGTGGCGGCGCTCCGGGCGGCCGCCGACCACTGGTACGGCGTGCCCGGCTATCCCGTGACCGGGATCGCCGCGGGCCTCGGCGCCCACCTGCCCGCGAACGAGAAGGTCGGGCTCGAGCACTGCCTCGGGCACTCGCTCTCGGGCCGGCGGTCGGGCCTCGTCTGCAAGCACGTCGGCCTCAACGCCTGCGCCGACCCGCTCGTGCAGGCCACGACCCGGCGGACTCTCGGCCGGAGTCGTGGTCGTGGTCGGCGACGACGTGACCGCGCGCTGGTCCGAGAACACGCAGGACTCGCGCTACTACGGCGAACTCGCCGAGGTGCCGGTCCTCGAGCCGGACGGCGCGGCCGTCGCGGACGCGGTCGAGGAGGCCTTCCGGGTCTCGGAGGCGGCATCGCGCGTCGCACTCCTGCGCGTGACCCCGGCGCTCCTCGAGTCCGAGACCGCTCCGGCACCACGGTCCGCGGAGCCGAGCCCGTCACCCTGTCCGGGCACCGACCTGACCATGAAGGGGCCGCGCCGCACGCGCCCGCCGGGGTACCCGCGACCTCTTCCGCTGGGCTGCCGAATCGCGACTGAACCGGCCGGGACGGGGCGCCGTCGGCGTCGGCGCGGCCGACGGCGAGGCCCGCGTGGTCACGGTCTACCCGCCGCCGCCCGGGATCGGTGCCGGGGCCGAGGTCCGCGAGTTCGGCCGGCCGTTCGTCCGCGAACACCGTGGGCTGCGGCCTCCGGCCGACCCGGGCGAGCCCGAGACCTACGCGCGGCGGGGCCGAAGGAGCACGCTCTGCGCGGACTGCCCGTTCGGCCCCGTGATCGCCCTGCTCCAGGAACGGGAACTCGTCCCCGTCTGCGACACCGGTTGCGCGCTCATGGCCATCGCGCCCCCGTTCTCGCACGGCATCGCAGGGTACGGCCTCGGCTCCTCGATCGGGGTCGCCGCGACCAGCACCGGGGTCGCGCTGATCGGCGACTACGCCCTCCTCCACTCGGGGATCAACGCCCTGATCGACGCGCACGCTCACGGCACCCCCCTCCTCTGCATCGTGCTCGAGAACCGGTGCCTCGCCATGACCGGGCGCCAACCCCACCACGGGGTCGAGCCGTATCTCGCATGGGCCGATCCGGTCGTGCTCGATGCGACCGACAACGAGGGACTGGCGCGGGCCATCGCCGCCCCCTGACAGAACGACGACCGTAATCGTTCGGGGCGACTGCCCCGCGGGAGCCCGTTATGGAACCCTGGAATGTTGAGATCTGCGACGTGACGCTCCGGGACGGCGAGCAGACCCCCGGCGTCTCGTTCACCTGCGAGGAGAAGGCCGCGATCGCGACCCTCCTCGACCGGATAGGGATCGAGGTGATCGAGGCGGGCTTTCCCGCCGTCTCGGCCTACGAGTCTGCAGTGCGTCCGGGCCGTGACCGCCCTCGACCTCGATGCGCGGATCTGCTGCCTTGCACGCGCGAAACAGGAGGACGTCGATGCCGCGATCGCCGCGGAGGTGGACATGGTCTCGATCTTCATCGCGACCTCGGACCTCCACATACGGCACAAGTACCGCAAGCCCCGAAGCGAGGTCCTCGACGGCGCGCTCCGGATGGTCGAGTATGCCTGCGATCACGGCCTCACCGTCCGGTTCGCGGCCGAGGACGCCTCGCGGACCGAGACTGCGTTCCTCGAGGAGATGTACCGAAAGGGCGCCGAGCACGGGGCCGACCTCGTCTCGTTCGCGGACACGGTCGGGTGCCTCCTGCCGCTCGAGATGTACCGGGTCATGACCGAGCTGGTCGGAGCGAGCCCCGCTCCGCTCTGCGCCCACTGTCACAACGACCTCGGGTGCGCCACGGCGAACACGCTGACTGCGGCCGAGGCCGGAGCCTTCCAGCTCCACACTACCGTGAACGGTATCGGCGAGCGGGCCGGCAACGCCCGGCTCGAGGAGGTGCTCGTCGGGCTCTATCACAAGGGAGGCGTGGAGCGTTACCATCTGGAGCATCTGCCCGCCCTCTCCGCGCTCGTCGCCGTATGCTCCGGGATCCCGGTCGGCAAGACTCACCCGATTGTCGGCGAGCATGCCTTCGCGCACGAGTCCGGGATCCACATCGCGGCCATGCTCAAGGACCCCGACACCTACGAATACGTCCACCCGGCCGAGATCGGGGCCGAGCGGAGGTTCGTTCTCGGCAAGCACACGGGACGGAAGGCGCTCGAGCACGTGGTCTGCTCGCTCGGGTGCCAGCTCGATGACCGCCAGATCTCGCGGGTGCTCGAGCTCGTCAAGGAGCGGGGCGAACAGAAGTGCAGCGTTACGCCGGATGTGCTGATGGGCCTGATCCGCAGCGTCCGCGAGGAGGGGTGATGGCGACCCTCTCCGAACGGATCCTCGGAGCTCCTGCGGGGGCCTGTGTCGACCGGGTCGTCGATTCGGCCTACGCCATGGACGGCACGGGTCTCCTCGCGCTCAACACCTTTCGCACGATCGGCCGGCCGCTCGCGCGTCCAGACCGGCTCCGCCTCATCTTCGACCACATCGTTCCCGCGAACAACTCGGAGACCGCCACGCTCCAGGCCGAGCTCCGGCGGTTCGCGAGCGAGAGCGGGATTCCGCTCTGCGACGTCGGCGAGGGGATCTGCCACCAGCTGATGGGCGAGGGCGGCGTCCGGCCGGGCGAGATCGTGATCGGCGCCGACTCGCACACCTGCACCCTCGGCGCGTTCGGCGCGTTCGCGACCGGGGTCGGCGCGACCGACATGGCCGCGATCTGGGCGACCGGGGAGACCTGGCTCCGCGTGCCCGAGACGACGGTCCTCCGGCTCTCGGGCAGGCTCGGCGGCGGCGCCGAGGCCAAGGACCTCGCGCTCGCCTATGTCTCGCACCTCGGCATGGACGGCGCGACCTACCGCGCGCTCGAGTTCACGGGCGAAGGGGTGGCGACGCTCTCGATGGCGGGCCGGCTCACCTGCTCGAACCTCGCGATCGAGGCCGGCGCGAAGACGGGGCTCTTCTACGCGGACGAGAGTCACCCGCGACTACCTGGCAAAGTTCGGGGTTGAGGCGGCTTCACAGTCGATCGAGGACGCGGATTATGCCGAGGAGCATGAGTTCGACCTCGGGGCGATCGAGCCGCTCGTCGCGGTGCCGCACCGCGTCGACTCGGCCCGCCCCGTGGACCGGGTCGCAGGCACGGCGATAGACCAGGTCTTTGTCGGCACCTGCACCAACGGTCGCCTCGAGGACCTCGAGCGGTTCGCGGCGGCCGTGAGAGGGCGCCGTGTCCGCGTCCGGACCATCGTGATACCCGCCTCGCGCCGGGTCCTCGCGGACGCGATCCGCTCCGGCGCGCTCGAAGCGATCGTCGAGGCCGGCTGCACAGTCGGCCCGCCGGGGTGCGGGCCGTGCCTGGGCACGCACCTGGGCGTCCTCGGCGAGGGCGAGGTCTGCCTCTCGACCGCGAACCGGAACTTCCGGAACCGGATGGGCGTTGGCGGCGAGATCTACCTCGCCTCGGTCGGGACGGCGGCAGCGTCCGCGCTCGCGGGCGAGATCGCACCGCCGGAGGGTGCCGTATGAAGATCACCGGCCGGGCTGTACGCCTGCCCTCGGACCTCGACACGGACGTGATCATCGCCGGACGATACCTCCGGACGAAGGACCGCTCCGTCTGGGCCGCCCATGCCTTCGAGGACCTCGACCCGTCGCTCGCTGGCCGCCTCGCCGGGGCCGTGCTCGTCGCGGGCCCGAACTTCGGCTGCGGCTCGTCGCGCGAGCAGGCCGCGATCGCGCTCCGCGACGCCGGGGTGGCCGCCGTCGTCGCCCCCTCGTTCGCACGGATCTTCTACCGGAACGCGATCAACCTCGGCCTTCCCATCGCGGAGGCCGCGCTCGAGTGCGCGGACGGCGAGACGGTCGAAGTGGACCTGGAGGCGGGCCTCGTCCGGGCCGGCGACCGTCCCCCCGTCCCGATCGCTCCGCTCTCGCCGCGGATGCGGGCGATCCTCGGCGCCGGCGGTCTGGTCGAACTGCTGAAGGGCACCGCATGATCCCCGAGTGCCGGGAGGTCGGGGTCGTCAACGGGCGCCCCTGCGGCGACGCCGTTTACTTCCTGACGCGGTACCTGCTCCGGCCGGCCGGCGGCTCCTTCGACCTCATCGAGGTCGAGCCCGACCCCGGGACGGCGGGGCTGATGCGCCCGGTCGTTGCCGAGCGCCTGCTCGCGGGCGCCGAGGAGGTCGCGGTTTATCCCGATCGTGTCCGGCTCCACGACCGCGCCCTGCTCCTCCGGCTCGCCCGCGCAACGGGGCGGCGGTGCACGGTCTTCACGGGGCTCGACGAGCACATGACCTTCGTACTCGACCCGGCGGACGAACCCGTTCTCACGGTCCACGTCTACGACATCGAGCCCCCCCGCCCGAACCTCTCGGCCGGGATCTGCGAGATGGAGGCGCTCGGGCTCTTCGGCGACCTCGGAATCGGTTTCTGCCACCATGTCCGCGACATCCGCGATGCCGGTGCGGAGGTCTATCCGTGCCGTGCGGCGGGTTTTCCCCGGACCCTCGACGCCGACCCCGTGGATGTCGGCGCGACAGTGGCCTGCTGCACGACCGGGCGGGAGCTGATCGCGGAGTGCCACGGCCTCCGTTTCGTCCAGGTCGACACCTGCCCGCTCGGACAGGTCGATGCCGAGCCGTTCGTCGCCCGGTGCTGCCGCTCCGAGCGGCGGGGTCTCCGGGAGGTCAACGGGCTCTTCGGCACGGTCGTCCACTGGGGCGACTCCCCGGCGCAGATCTTCGACGCGGTCCGCGAGATGGTCGCGGCCTGGAGGGCGCGTGACGCGGATCGCGGTCGTTGAGGGCGACGGGATCGGGCGCGAGGTCATACCCGTGGCCGCGTCCGCGCTCCGCTCCCTCCGCCCCGACTGGGAGCAGGTCCCGGTCGAGCTCGGCCTCGAGCGCTGGCGCCGGACCGGGGTCGCAATCGACGACGCGGACCTCGGGATCCTTTCCTCATGCGACGCCGTGCTCTTCGGCGCGATCGAGCTCGGCACCGAACGGCGAATATCCCAGCGTCGTGCTCCGGCTCCGGCGGGCGCTCGGCCTCTACGCGAACATCCGCCCTGTCCGGGGCGGCGCCTGCGATCTCGTGGTCGTGCGCGAGAACTCGGAGGGGCTCTACGCCGGGCGCGAGCGGATCGAAGCGGACCGGGCCTGCACCGAACGCGTGATCACGCGCGCCGGGACCGAGCGGATCGCCCGCGTCGCGTGCAGGATCGCGACCGGACGGCGAAAGCTCACGATCGGCCACAAGGCGAACGTGCTCGCGGCGGACCGGTTCTTCCTCGAGGTCGCCCGCGGGGTGGCGTCGAGCGAGGGCGTGCCGGCCGACGACGCATTCATCGACGCCCTCTGCCTCGACGTCCTCCGCCGGCCCGAACGCTACGACGTGATCCTCGTCGAGAACATGTTCGGCGACATCCTCTCGGACGTGGCCGCGTTCCACGTCGGCGGGCTCGGCCTCCTGCCGAGCGCCAACCTCGGCGACGGGCACGCGCTCTTCGAGCCGGTCCACGGCTCGGCCCCCGATATCGCCGGGCGCGGCATCGCAAACCCGGTGGCCGCACTCCGGTGCGCGGTCATGCTCCTCGACCACCTCGGCGACGGAGAGAAGGCACGCCGGCTCGAGGCCGCAATCGGCCAAGTCATGTTCCGTGGCGTCCTGACTCCCGACCTGGGGGGGACGGCCACGACGGTCGAGTTCGGCGCGGCAGTCCTCGCGGAACTGTAAAAGAAGGGATCAGCGCCGCCGCGCGAGCAGGAGCAGGAGAAGACCGGCACCGAGCGCGGCGAGCGGTGAGAGGCCTGCACGGGTCGGCGCGGTCGTGACCGGGACGGGGGTCGTCGCGGCAGCAGCGCTCGTCGCCGCGGTCGAGACCGCCGTCGGCGGCACGGTCGCGGTTGTCGTCGTCTGCGTCGCTCCCGAGACCGTCACCGTGTACCGCGTGATCACGCCCGCCGGGTCCGAGAGGGTGACCTGGTAGCTCGCCGGGACCCGGGATCGGGACCGACATCGAGAACGCCCCGTTCGCATCGGTCTGGACGTATTCGGGACCGAAGGTGAAGTTCCCCGGCCCGGTCACGGCGATCGCGATGGAGCCGCTCTTCTTGCCCGGGAGCGGTACCGGCCACGGTCAGGTTGTGGACGTCGCTCTGGGCCGCGGGCGATGTCACCGTGACCTCCTTCGAGCGGTCGATGATGGTCACGGGCAGGTTCGTGACCGAGTCGGAGCCGAAGAAGCTCGGGTCGGCCGGCTGCACGAGCTCGACCCTGTACTCGCCCGTCGCGAGGCCCGTCGTGTCGAAGCGGGCTGAGAAGGTCCCGCCCTGCTGGACCACGATCGTGGTCCGGGCCAGTTCGGTCGGGCCGCTGTAGAGGACGAGGTCGTGCGATGTACCCGGGCGGCAGGGTCGAGGTCCCGTTCACGACGAGGGGTTCGCCGGCGGTCAGGGTCCGGGGCGCATCGATGGTCACGATATAGGCCGAAGCCGCCGCGATCAGCAGCGGGCAGAGGCAGAGCAGGAGAAGCAGTCGTCTCGTCATCGTATCGGCTCCAGGAAGCCCCCTGCGTGGAACGGGGGCCGGAAACACAACATTTCTATTGCCCCGGCACCTATTAAACGCTTCACGTGACGAACGAAGAGCGGCCGCTTGCCTCCTGGACCGGTACGGACCGGCTCGACGACCGGGTCGTCCCGACCCTGACCGTGATCCTCAAGACCCCCGGGTGCTCCTGGCGACGGTGCCGGATGTGCTCGTACCGCCACGAGCGGCACGGGCGGATCGAGGACGCCGAGGCCCTGGTCCGGGCACAGCTCGCGTATGTCCGCCGGGAGTACGACGGGCGCGACTTCGACCTGGTCAAAGTCTTCAGCCTCGGGCAGCCTCCTCGACCCCGGCGAGGTGCCGCCGGCCGCGCTCGACGCGATCGGCGACGCCTTTCGCGGGCGGACCCTCATCGTCGAGACGCGGCCCGAGTACGTCGACAGCGACCGGCTCGCCGATCTCGCCGCGCGCCTCGACGACGGCTCGGTTGCCCGGCCGGTCTACGTCGCGATCGGCCTCGAGACCACGAACGACCTGATCCGGGAGAAGTCGATCGACAAGGGTTTCTCGTACGCGATGTACCTCCACGCGGTCCGCGAGGCCCGGGAGGCCGGCGCCGGTGTCAAGGCCTACCTGCTGCACAAGCCCCTCTTCCTGACGGAGGTCGAGGCGATGGAGGACATGGCGCGGTCGATCGCCGACGTCTCGCCCCACGCCGACCTGATCTCGATGAACCCCTGCACGGTCCAGCGCCGGACCGAGCTCGAGTGGTACTGGCAGCGGCGCGCGTACCGGCCGCCGTACCTCTGGTCCGTCCTCCAGATCCTGCTCGGCGCCGGACGGCACGTCAGCTCCGACCCCCTCGGTGGGGGAAGGCACCGTGGGCCGCACAACTGCGGCGAGTGCGACCGCGAGATCGTCGACGCGATCCGTGATTACTCGCTCACCGCCGACCGGTCCCGCCTCGTCGAGGCGATGGCGATCCCCTGCGACTGCAAGAAGGAGTGGGAGTTCGTGCTCCAGAACGAACGGCCCTACTGTATGCCGCTCACGCGGTAGGCGGGCGCGTTTCCGTCGAACCCGAGGGCCCGCGCCAGGAGGGGCAGGAAGGTCCCGGCGTCCGAGACGATCCCGATCGCCTGCATCGTGCCCCGGTCCATCAACTTCGTGACCGAGGCCGGGTTGATGTCGACGCAGATCGTCTTGACCCCGGCCGGGAGGCAGTTGCCGACCGCGATCGAGTGGAGCAGGGTCCCGACCATCAGGACCATTCCGCACCCGGGAAGGTGCGCCCTGATCGCATCCTGGGCTGCGACCGTGTCCGTGATCACGTCCGGCAGGGGACCGTCGTCACGGATGGAGCCGGCGAGGACGTACGGGACGCCGCGCCGGACGCACTCGTACATGATCCCGCTCGCGACGAGACCCTGCTCGACCGCGGTCGCGATCGAGCCGGCCCGCAGGATCTCGGAGATCGCGTCGAGGTGGTTCCGGTGCCCGTCCCGGACGGGAGTGCCCGTCGCGAGGTCCATGCCGAGCGAGGTCCCATAGAGACTGCACTCGATGTCGTGGGTCGCGAGCGCGTTGCCGGCGAAGAGGACGTCGATATAGCCCTCATGGACCAGCCATGCGAGGGCGGGGCCCGCGCCGGTGTGAACGATCGCCGGGCCGCCAACGAGCGCGATGCGACCGCCCTCCCGCTTCAGCACGGCCATCTCGCCGGCGATGCGCCTGATCAGGGTCTCGCTCGGACGCTCGGACGAGACCGTGCCGTGCATGAACTCGAAGGTCGTGGTCTCGCGCGGCCGCTCGGGCGGGTAGACGCGGACACCCCCCTCGCCGACGACGACGAGCGCTCCCCGCGTCAGCTTCGAGAACGGGAGGCACTGCGCCGTGCCGTGATCCGGGTCGACCGTGACCAGGCAGTCCATCTCGATCCCATCGACAGGGAGCCAGCCTTCCCGGTACTTCACCTCTGTCGGGTAGTTCGTGGTCGAGTAGAACCCCCGCGGCGCGACCCGATCGGCCTCGGCCGGCTCCAGGGCCGCGTCCTCGACCACGGGCTGCCGCGCGCCGAGGCGGTGGAGGTCGGAGAGGATCAGCTGGAGCGTGGCGGGATCCTCGCAGCCGACGGTCAGGCGCGCGTAGGATGGGTCGGTCTTGTGCTTGCCCACCTCGAACTCGAGGATCTCGAACGACCCGCCGCGGTCCATGATCCGGTCGAAGACCTGCGTCATGATCCCCGAGTCGATGATGTGCCCCTCGAGCTGAATCTCCCGCGAGGTCTGCATATGCCTTTTATCTCGTGTTGCGGTCGATATCCTTTTTTCGGTGATTGCAGTCCGGTGCTCGCGGCGATTCCCCGGCGGCCAGGAAGGCCTCCGCGGCCCGGAGTGCGTCCTGGGTATTGACGTTGTGGCGGAGGCGGGGGTCGTCGATGAGGAGCCTGGTCTCCTCCTGGGCTCCTCCCATCCGGCCGCCGTCGAGGACGTTGATCCCGGCCGGGACGGCCCGTCGCCCGTCGACAACCTCGACGCAGGGCGCGTCCGTCGTGTCCTCGTTTTCGCCAGGGACCCAGACCGAGAGCGCCGGGAGCGCCTGCGCCTTGTAAGCCTCGACGATCGTGTCGACGAGCTCGGCCGTGAGGCACGGGCAGGTCGGCCGAGACGCAGAGGACGGGCCCATCGAGCCCGAGCAGGGCGGCGGCCTCGACGAGGTCCTCGACGTACCCTTCCCCTCGCGGTGCAGACGCAGAGGAGGTCGTGAGCCCGGCACCAGTTCTGGGTGAATGGAGCGCAGGGCGAGGCCACGATCACGACCTCGAGCCCCGCACCATCGAGGGCGTCCGCGACCCGCTCGATCATCGGCCGGCCGCCGCAGATTGCGAGCGGCTTCTCGCCCGCACCGTAGCGCGTCCCCCTCCCGCCCGCGAGGATCAGGCCAAGCATGCCTCGAGCCCCTCCAGCAGGCGGCGGTTCTCGTCGCGCGTGCGCACGGCAATCCGGACAGCCCCGGGGCAGGGCGAACGAGGCGCAGTCGCGGACGCGGATGCGGCGGCGAGCGAGTCCGGCCACGAGCCCTTCGACAGCGACCGGGCTTTCGGCGCAGATGAAGTTCGCCGCGGCCGGTAGCGGCCCGAAGCCGAGGTCAACAAGACCGGTGATGAGCCGGTCGCGCTCGGCCCGGATCCGCTGGCGCGACTCCTCGAGAGCCGGATATTCCCGCAGGGCTGCGAGCGCGAACGCCTCGGCGAACGCGTTGACCGACCAGGGGGCACGGCACCGCTCGCACCGGTCGATGAGATCGGGATCGCCGAAGCCGAAACCGAGGCGAAGCCCGGGGACGGAGAACGCCTTCGTCATGGAGCGAAGCACGAAGACCCGGTCGTCGTTCGTGTCGATCATCGACGCAGACGGGTCCGCGAGTTCGATAAACGCCTCGTCCACGAAGAAGCGGGTCGTCACGGGTGTCGAGGCGAGTTCCTCCTCGACCGCGGAGTGTCCGAGGAGGATGCCTGTAGGGTTGTTCGGGTTGCAGAGGAAGCGCGCGGCTACCCCGTCCGTCTCGATGGTCGCACTCGCACCCGCCAGTTCGGCCGCGACCCGGTATTCGCCGAAGGTCGGGCGGTCGATGCAGACCCGGTCGCCCGGCCCGAGCGCGGCCATGCAGAAGGCCCGGATCACCTCGATCGAGCCGTTTCCGACCGTGATCTCTTCCGCACGGCGGCCGAAGGTCCGGCCGATCGCCTCCCTGAGCGCGGGATAGCGGTCGTCCGGGTAGTGCTCGAGGCAGGCGGGGTCGGGGGTCCAGTCGACGCGCGGCGGGAAGGGGTTGAGGTTGGCCGAGAAGTCGAGCCAGCCGCGCTCGTCCTGTTCGCGCCGCGCGAGCCCCCCGTGAAGGGCCCGCTCCGGGATCGGTCGCTCCATCGTACAGAGTATCTGTCCGTGATCGGAGATGCAGGTTTGCGTGGCGTATGGTCCGCTTCGGGCCTTTCACGGGCCCGTACGTCCGCCGTCCCGATCTCCGTTCACCGCGAAGGACAGCGGCGTAATCGAGCGAATTCAACGTATTTTGCGCGAAGAAAATAGAAATGAATATATAACAATATGCTCAACCATGAACCGTCAGCGGGTCCGACAGAAAGTCGCCGCTGGTCAGACGATAGGATGACAATTGTCATTCCATCGTCAGACAATCCCGATCACCATGAAGCGGATCACCATACGATTGCCCGAACAGCAGGTGGACCTGCTCGAGCAGATGGTCGAGGACGGCGATTTCCCGACCGTCTCCGAGGCGGTGCGCGACGCAGTTCGCGGGCTGATCGAGCGCCGGGGCAATCGGATCCTGCGCGACAAGGATCAGGTATCATTCAAGTTATAAGTAGGGGGTTCAGATGCAGACCATCATCAACGAAGCGCTGAAGAATGCCGAGATCGAGCGCGAAATGCTCAAGGGCATCATCAACGAGGAGGACTTCAGCGGTCAGCCCCGGATCGTGATCGTCGGGTGCGGGGGAGCGGGCAACAACACCGTCAACCGCCTCCACCACCTTCAGGTCACGGGCGCCGAGACGATCGCGGTCAATACCGACAAGCAGCACCTGGATATGATCCAGGCGGACAAGCGCATCCTGATCGGCAAGTCGCTGACCAAGGGGCTCGGCGCCGGGGGATATCCCGACGTCGGCAAGCGTGCGGCCGAGATGGCCCGCTCGACCCTCGAGGCGGTTCTCGAGGACGTGGACCTCTGTTTTGTCACCGCGGGCATGGGCGGCGGCACGGGGACGGGAGCGGCCCCGGTGGTCGCGCAGATCGCGAAGGACCAGGGCGCGATCGTGGTCGGCATGGTCAGCTACCCGTTCGAGGTCGAGAAGGCGCGCCTGCTCCGGGCCGAAGAAGGGCTCGAGGCGCTCAGCCAGACCGCCGACTCCGTGATCGTGCTCGACAATAACCGGCTCAAGTCCTACGTCCCGAACCTCCCGCTCGGGCAGGCCTTCTCGGTGATGGACCAGCTCGATCGCCGAGACCGTCAAGGGGATCAGCGAGACGATCACCGAGCCGTCCCTGATCAACATCGACTACGCCGATGTCCGGGCGATCATGGGCAAGGGCGGCGTTGCCGTGATGCTCGTCGGGGAGTCCAAGCAGCAGAACAAGGCCGAGACCGTGGTCCGTGAGTGCCTCTCGAACCCGATGCTCGACATCGACTATCACGGTGCGACCGGCGCCCTGATCCACATCACGGGCGGCAGCGATCTGACCCTCCAGGAGGCCGAGGGGATCGCGCGCGACCTGACCTACGAGCTCGACCCCCGCGCCGACGTGATCTGGGGAGCCCGGATCAAGAACGAGTTCGAGGGTCGCGTCCGTGTCATGGCGATCATGACCGGCGTCCGGTCGGCCCAGATCCTCGGGAACCAGAACCGTGGCGCCGTTCCGACCCCCCAGACCTACAGCAACCAGAGCCTTCGCACTCCTACCAGAGGTGCCGCGGGCCTCGCGATCTCGCCAGCGGCGGCACCCTGATCGACTTCTTCCAGTAACTCTCTTTTTCACGGACAGAGCAGGGCTGCCTTCTCGCCGATCCGCAACACCGAGACGCGCCGCGATCGGCCTGCACTTGGCCGCGAGCAGGAAGGCCACAGGCGGAAGATCGCCGGATTCCGAGAGCGACTCGTAATTCGCCATCCCCTTGGCAATGACGAGGTCGGCACGCCCGATTGCCTCTGCAAGGTCGAAGGGGATCCGGTCGAGGGGCACGCCGATCTCGCTCCCGCCCCCGGTGGTCGTCAGGCACTCGACCAGCCGATCGAGCCCGAGCGCCCGCGCGTCCTCGAGGGTCGCATCGTTCAGGATGGGCCCGTCGCGCACCGCGACCGTCACCCGGGCGCCGCGATCGGCCAGGTGCCCGATCAGGAGGCGGTCGAGGACGATCTCGCCGCAGTTGTCGGTGATATAGACCACGCGGCCGAGGCGCCGCTCGATCTCGTCGCAGTCGTCGATCGCGAGGCCGCGAGCGAACTCTTCCTCGAAGAAGGCGGCGAAATCGGCGGCGATCTCGTGCCCTTTGACACCGTGGTCGAAGGTGTTGCCGATGATCGAGGCCGTCACGAAGTCGCGGAAGGTGATCAGGTGCGGCTGCACTTCCTGGAGTGCGGCCAGTACGGTCGCGGTGCTAGCGGCCTTGACCCCCGCGTAGGGATCAAGCACCCCGAGCTCACGGACGGCGAGGCGGTGGAGCTCGCTCGCGACCACGGGCTGCGGGACAGGGCTGTCGCGGCAGCTCCGCGAGCCGCGCGGCGCAGATCGCGCCCACGCGTGGAGCGTCGTCGCGGCGGCCGGCAAGCTCGCAGCTGTGGACGACCCGCGAGATAAGACAGTCGAAGCACTCGTCGGTGACCGGCATCGCGATACCGTCAGCCGGACGGACAGAAAAAGGATGGGGCCACTGCGATTTGAACGCAGGTCAGAAGACCCCCAGTCTCCTAGGATGGCCAGGCTACCCTATGGCCCCACGACCTATGACGTTGGGTCGGGCTCCATATCTATCTTCCCATCCATCTTTTCCGGGAACGCGCCGGCGTCGCAGGAGGAAAATAACGGTTCCCGTCGGAATACCCGGTCTTTATCGCGAATGTAACTCTTCGTGATGGCTTAGGATTTCGAAAATGATAAATATCGTTTAGACGCTCTATACACTAATCTCTCTGATTGCGGGCATCGAAGGGCAGATATCATGTTGAAGGAACGTATTGCGGGGTTCGTTGACGAGGTCCGGGCCATCGACGGCATCGAAGGGGCCGCTCTGGTCACCAAGGACGGGGTCATGATCGGCAGGTCGTTTCCGAGAGAGATCTCCGAGAAATGGTTTGCTGCGATGAGTGCGTCCGTCCTCGCGTCGGCGGAGTCGGCGGCCAGCATCATCAGTATCACGCCCCCGGTGCGCGTCCGGATCGATGCCGCGGGCGGGTGCATTCTTCTCCACGACGCCGGCGACAAACTGCTGGTCGTGGCCGTACTGGCGGCCGGCGCGGAGCCTGACGAGGTCGTCGCCAGGCTCGAGCCGCTGGCTCAGCAGATCGGGGAGGCATTCTGATGTATACGATCATGGTCGTCGACGACTCCGCCTTTATTGTCGATGTCTTCGTGACCATGCTCGAACGCGGCGGGTACAGGACGCTCTCCACGTACGGCGGCCAGGAATGCCTGGACATGCTCAAGACCGAGCGGCCGGACCTGATCCTCCTCGACATCATGATGGAGCCGATGGACGGGCGTGAGACCCTCGAGCGGATCAAGACGAACCCCGAGACGAAGGACATCCCGGTCATGATGCTCACGGCCAAGCAGCTCGCCCCTGACGAGGCCCAGGAGTACGCGATCTACGTCGAGGACTACGTCCTCAAACCGATCACCCACCGCGAGCTCTATGACGTGATCGAGTACATCCTGAACCGGCGCGCCCGCATTCGGCAGGACGTCGAGGCGGCCAAGGCCGCCGGCGTCGACCAGCAGGTGATCGACGAGTACGCGCGCATCTCGAAGAGCATCGAGGTGAACCGTCGCCTGATGTCCATTCTCGAGTCCACCTATAACCTCTCGGACGCGCGCGCGCGGGTCGGCGACGAGATCGCGAGGGCTATCAGGTCGATGAACATGAACATCACCTTCCAGGAGGACCGCCTGAACCAGATCCGGAGTCAGATGAAGATCCCCCTGACCAGCCCGGAATCGGCCTGATCCCGCTCCGCGCCGATACGGAGAGCTCCGTCCGGTGAGCAGCGCGGGCCTCGCGTCGCAGTCGCCGTATCGGGCTATGTGGTGCGCGCGCGACGGCAAACAGATGGCCTGCGTTTCCCCGCGTGCCTCTCGCAGAATTCAATCGGGATCTGGGCCTAATCCTGCGCGCAGGGTTTTCCGGGCCGGATAGGTTAAATGGAGGGCCCTGTTTGCGAATTCTTCGGACGGGCCCGGACGGTGGAATCTTTAAAGTACTTTCCGAAAATTTATATGCTTTTCCCTCGTTGTAATAATGCTGTGTCGCAGGGACGGATGGGCTCGTCAGCTCAGTCTGGCAGAGCGCCTGGCTTTTAACCAGGTGGTCGGGGGTTCAAATCCCTCCGGGCCCGTTTCCACCGTGGCGACCCTGGTTTTTGAATTGGCGATGCAGAGCGAACACCCAGACGTCCCGGGGCGGGAGGGGCAGATGAGTAGCAGGATAAACGTACTGGACCATGTCATGGTCCCCGATCATCAGGTCATGAGCGAGGATGAGGTGAAGACCCTCCTCGCACGGTATTCCATCACCTTTGAACAGCTACCGAAGATCTTCCACGACGACGCGGCCGTGAAGCAGATCAACGGCAAAGTCGGCGATGTCATTCAGATCGTCCGGCAGAGCCAGACCGCGGGGATCGCGGAGGCCTATCGGCTCGTTATCAGGCGGCCGAAGAAATAATCCGGGGTGATTCTCTGTTAGACCGTACCATTCTCTCAAAAGCATACTTCTCCCACGAGCACGTGGCCCGGCACCAGCTGGATTCGTTCAACAACTTCCTCGCCCACAACCTGCAGAAGGTCGTGGATGAGCAGCGGGTCATCGAGACCGATATCGAGAACCGCGGCAAGTCGAACGAGCCGGTCTGGGTCGAGACTCGGCCAGGTCAAGGTCATGAAACCGCTCGTCCGCGAGGCCGACGGATCTCAGGGCGACCTCTTTCCGAGCGAAGCCCGGCTCCGCAATCTGACGTACGCTGCGCCGATGCATCTCGACATGACGCTCGTCCATGGCGGCGAGCGGCAGGAGCCAGTCATCACGACCATCGGCCTGCTGCCGATCATGATCGGCTCGACTGCGTGCAACCTGGCCGGCATGAGCGATGCGGAGCGGACTCTCCACGGAGAGGACCCGCTCGATCCGGGCGGCTACTTCGTGGTGAACGGCACCGAGCGCGTCCTGATGACCCTCGAGGATCTCGCCTCGAACAAGATCATGACCGAGTTCACCGAGCGCTACAACGAGAGGATCTACGTCGCGAAGGTCTTCTCGCAGTACCGCGGGTACCGGGCTCTCGTCGTCGTCGAGCGGAACAAGAAGAACCTGCTCGAGGTCTCGTTCCCGTCCGTGGCCGGCCACCTCAAGTTCGTGGACCTGATGTTCGCGCTCGGTCTCGAGACCGAGCAGGCGATCGTCGAGGCCGTCTCGACCGAGGAGGACATCCTGACCTTCATGATGCAGAACCTCGAGGAGTCCGCATGTGCCACGGGCACGGGCGCTGTCGACTGCGGGATCATGTACGTCGGCAAGAAGCTCGCGCCGAACCAGACGCGCGACTACCAGCGCAAGCGCGCCGAGTTCGTGCTCGACAACTACCTGCTGCCGCATCTGAACTATCTGATGCCGATCGGGATGAGCGAGGAGGACCCGCTGTATCATGAAACGGTCCAGGGCGTCCGGCTCGCGAAGGCCCACTTCCTCGGGCGCATGGCCGAAGCCTGCTTCGACCTCGTGCTCGACAAGCGGCGCATCGACGACAAGGACCACTACTCGAACAAGCGGCTCAAGCTCGCGGGCGACCTGATGGAGGACCTCTTCCGGATCTCGCTCAACCGCCTGACCCGAGACGTCAAGTACCAGCTCGAGCGCGCCTCGATGCGCCACCGCGACCTCTCCATCGGGACGGCCGTCCGCGCGGACGTGCTGACCGAGCGGCTCCTTCACCCGCTCGCGACCGGCAACTGGGTCGGCGGCCGAACCGGCGTCTCGCAGCTCCTCGACCGCGTGGACCATATGGCCGTGCTCTCCCACCTGCGGCGCGTGATCTCGCCGCTCTCGCGGTCGCAGCCGCACTTCGAGGCCCGCGACCTGCACCCGACGCAGTGGGGCCGCATCTGCCCGTCCGAGACGCCTGAGGGGCCGAACTGTGGGCTGGTCAAGAACTTCGCTCAGCTGGTCGAGATCTCCAAGGGCGTCCGGGACGAGGACGAGGTCCTCTCCGTCCTCTACACGATGGGTGTCGAGGGGCTCAAGGGGGAGGCGGTCCGTTGAAGAAATCGAGAGTCTTCGTCGACGGCGCCCTGATCGGGCTCGTCGAGGATCCGGTCGCGCTCGTCCAGGAGATCCGCCGCATGCGGCGGACCAGCGGCGTCTCGACCGAGGTCAACGCCTCGTTCAAGCCGTACAACGGCGACGTGATCGTCCACACCGACCGCGGGCGGGCCCGCCGACCGCTGATCGTGATCGAGAACGGCCGGCCTCTCCTCTCCGACGAGGATCTGGGACGGCTCGAGCGCAAGGAGATCGACTTCGCCGACCTCGTCCGGCGCGGCCTCGTCGAGTTCATCGACGCCGAGGAGGAGGAAGACCTCTTCATCGCGATCAACGAGGACCAGCTGACGCCCGAGCACACGCACCTCGAGATCGACCCGGCCCTGATCCTCGGGATCGGAGCGGCCCACGTGCCGTTCCCCGAGCACAACGCCTCGCCCCGTGTCACCATGGGTGCGGGCATGGTCAAGCAGGCGCTCGGCTTCGGCTCGGCCAACATGAAGCTCCGACCCGACACGCGCGGCCACCTGCTCCACTACGTCCAGAAACCCCTCGTGCGCACGCAGACCAACGTGATGATCGGCTCGGACGACCGTCCGGGCGGCCAGAACTTCGTGGTCGCGATCCTCAGTTATGAAGGGTTCAACATCGAGGACGCGCTCATCTTCAACCGCGCCTCGATCGACCGCGGGCTCGGGCGCTCGCACTTCTTCAGGACCTACGAGGGTGAAGAGCGGCGGTACCCCGGCGGCCAGGTCGACCGGATCGAGATCCCGGACTCGGAGGTGACCGGCGCCCACGGCGAGGAGTTCTACACGAACCTCGACGACGACGGCATCATCAACCCCGAGACGACCGTCGGCGAAAAGGACGTGCTGATCGGCAAGACATCGCCGCCGCGCTTCCTCGAAGAGCCGACCAGCGACCTGATCACGGTCGAGAAGCGGCGCGACACCTCGGTCACGATGCGCTCGAACGAGCACGGCATCGTCGACACGGTGATCATCACCGAGGGAGAGAACTCGTCTCGTCTGGTCAAGGTCCGCACGCGCGACCTCCGCGTGCCCGAGGTCGGCGACAAGTTCGCCTCGCGCCACGGGCAGAAGGGTGTCATCGGGCTGATCACGGCCCCCGACGATTTGCCGTTCACCGAGGACGGGGTGGTCCCGGACCTCGTGATCAACCCCCACGCCATCCCGTCGCGGATGACGATCGGGCATATGCTCGAGATGATCGGCGGCAAGGTCGGTTCCCTCGAGGGACGCCGGATCGACGCAACCGCGTTCTCGGGCGAGGTCGAGGCGGATCTCCGCGCTGCGCTCATGCAGTTCGGCTTCGCGCCGACCGGGCGCGAGGTGATGTACGACGGGATCACGGGCAAGCCCTTCGCGGCCGACATCTACGTCGGCGTCATCTACTACCAGAAGCTCTACCACATGGTCTCGTCCAAGATGCACGCCCGGTCGCGCGGGCCCGTTCAGGTCCTGACCCGGCAGCCGACCGAGGGGCGCGCCCGCGAGGGCGGTCTCCGGTTCGGCGAGATGGAGCGCGACGTGATGATCGGTCACGGGGCCGCGATGGCCCTCAAGGAGCGGCTGCTCGACGAGTCCGACAAAGTGCAGCAGTACGTCTGCGCCAAGTGCGGCATGGTCGCGATGCTGGACCGGAAGCGGAACACGACCCGCTGCCTCGTCTGCGGCGCCGAGACCGATATCTACCTCGTCGAGATGAGCTACGCGTTCAAGCTCCTGCTCGACGAGATGAAGAGCATGGGGATCGCCCCGAGGATGGTCCTCGAGGACCAGGTGTAAGAGACACATGCCGAGTCCTAAACGCATTGGAAAGATCAAGTTCGGGCTCCTCTCCCCCAAGGAGATCCGGACCATGTCCGTTCGCAAGATCATCTGGGCGGACACCTACGACGACGACGGGTTCCCGTACCCCCAGGGCCTGATGGATCTCGCGCTCGGGGTCATCGACCCGGGGCTGCGCTGCAAGACCTGCGACCAGAAGGCCGCCGACTGCCCGGGCCACTTCGGGCACATCGAGCTCGCCAAGCCCGTGATTCATGTTGGGTACACGCGCCTGATCCGGAAACTGCTCCGGGTCACCTGCCGCGCCTGCGGCCGGCTGCTCCTCTCGCCCGACGAGATCCAGCGGGTCTCGATCACGGCCGAGGACGAACTCGGCGGCGACGTGCTGACCGAGAAGGACATCAAGAAGGAGCGGGCCTGCCCCCACTGCGGAGAGCTCCAGCTCAAGGTGAACTTCGAGAAGCCGACCACCTTCTCGGAGGTCCTGCTCGAGGACGGCAAGAAGATCGAGCACAAGCTGACACCGGCCGACATCCGGGCGCGGCTCGAGCGGATCCCCGACTCGGATCTGCGGCTCCTCGGGATCAACCCCGACGTGGCCCGGCCCGAGTGGACCATCCTGACCGTGCTGCCCGTGCCGCCGGTCACGATGCGCCCCTCGATCATCCTTGAGAACGGCCAGCGGTCCGAGGACGATCTCACGCACAAGCTCGTGGACATCATCCGGATCAACCAGCGGTTCAAGGAGAACCAGGACGCCGGCGCACCCCAGCTGATCATCGAGGACCTCTGGGAGCTGCTCCAGTACCACGTCACGACCTACCTCGACAACGAGGTCGCGGGCTGTCCCCCCGCCCGCCACCGCTCGGGACGGCCGCTCAAGACCCTCTCGCAGCGGCTGAAGGGCAAGGACGGTCGGTTCCGCGGCTCGCTCTCGGGCAAGCGCGTGAACTTCTCGGCGCGCACGGTGATCTCGCCGAACCCGAACCTCTCGGTGACAGAGGTCGGCGTGCCCCTCTCGATCGCGATCGAGATGACCGTGCCCATCCGGGTGACTGCCCATAACATCGAGGAGATGCGCGAGCTCGTGCTCCGCGGCCCTGAGCGGAAGTCGCTCAAGGTGCCGTGCGGTGCGAATTACGTGATCCGGCCCGACAACCGGCGCCTGCGCCTCGGCGGAGATAACCTCGAGACGATCGCCGAGCAGATCGAGCCCGGCTACACGGTCGAACGGCAGCTCCGCGACGGCGACATCGTCCTCTTCAACCGGCAGCCCTCGCTCCACCGGATGTCGATCATGGCCCACCGGATCAAGGTGATGGACGGCAAGACCTTCCGGCTCAACCCTGCCGTCTGCCCGCCGTACAACGCCGACTTCGACGGGGACGAGATGAACCTCCACGTCCCGCAGACCGAGGAGGCGAGGGCCGAGGCCGCGATCCTGATCGCGGTCCAGGAGAATATTCTCTCGCCCCGCTTCGGCGGCCCGATCATCGGCGGGATCCACGACCACATCTCGGGGATCTTCATGCTGACCCACGATCTTCGCTGGTTCACGAAGTCCGAGATTCTCTACCTCCTCAAGTACTTCGAGTTCGAGCACCTGCCCGAGCCCGGCAAGGTCGAGGAGGACGGCACACCGTTCTGGACAAACAAGCAGGTCTTCTCCATGATCCTGCCCACGGGCCTCAACATGGTCTTCCGCGCCTCGTCCTGCGTCAACTGCGACGAGTGCAAGGATGAGGGCTGCGAGCGCGACGCGTTCGTCCGGATCATCGACGGCCAGCTTCAGACCGGGACGATCGACAAGAAGTCGATCGGGGCCTTCGACGGCGCAATCCTGAACCGGATCATCCGGCAGTACGGTATGGAGCGGGCAAGCCATTTCATCGACGACATGACCCGTCTCTCCATCCGTGGAATCATGATCGACGGGTTCTCGTTCGGCATCGACGACGAGGATCTCTCCCGGACCGAGTACGGGCAGATCGAGGACGAGCTCAGCAAGGCCGAGGACGACGTCGACCGCCGGATCCGGATCTTCCAGGAGGGGCAGCTCGAGCCCATGCCCGGCCGGACACCCGAGGAGACGCTCGAGATGCAGATCATGCAGGTGCTCGGCAAGGCCCGTGACCGCACGGGCGAGATTGCCGGCCGCCACCTCGGGCTCGGCAATTCGGCCGTGCTGATGGCCGTATCCGGCGCCCGCGGCTCGATGCTGAACCTGACCCAGATGGCCGGCTGCATCGGCCAGCAGTCGGTGCGTGGCGAGCGGATCATGCGCGGCTACGAGGAGCGGACCCTGCCCCATTACCGGCGGGGGGACCGCGGCGCTGACGCCCACGGGTTCATCAAGCACTCGTACAAGGGCGGACTCTCGCCGACGGAGTTCTTCTTCCATGCGATCGGCGGGCGCGAGGGGCTGGTCGACACGGCCGTCCGGACGTCCCAGTCGGGGTACCTCCAGCGTCGCCTGATCAACGCTCTCCAGGACCTGAAGGTCGAGTACGACGGTACGGTCCGGACCACGATGGGCCGGATCATCCAGTACCAGTACGGCGAGGACGGCACGGACCCGATGAAGGGTGCGTTCGGCGACCCGGTCGATGTCAAGGGGATCGTCGAGTCGATCCTGAAGGAGGAGGTCTGATGTTCACTGACGCCATGCGCGGGCGGATCGAGGGGGCAGAGCTCCCGGGCGGGGCCAAGCTCCCCAGTCTGACCAAGCAGCAGCTCGTGAGCGCGCTCGAAGACAAGGACGTGAGCGACGCCCAGTTCGAGCAGATCATGACCGGGGTCCTCGGCGAGTTCAAGGCGACCCGGATCCAGCCGCTCGAGGCCGTCGGCGTGATCGCAGCCCAGTCGATCGGCGAGCCGGGCACGCAGATGACCATGCGGACCTTCCACTACGCCGGCGTGGCCGAGATCAACGTCACGCTCGGGCTGCCGCGCCTGATCGAGATCATGGACGCCCGGAAGGAGCCCTCGACCCCGACCATGACCATCTATCTCTCGCCCGAGTTCAACAACGACCGGGACAAGGCGCGGATGGTCTCGTGGCAGATCGAGGCGGCCCCGCTCCACGAGTTCGGCGACATTACCACCGACATGGAGAACATGCAGGTGATCGTCGCCGTCAACGAGGCCGTTCTGGCCAAGCGCAAGATCTCGATGGACATGATCGCCGAGACGGCGCAGAAGAAGATCCGGGAGCGCCGCCACTACCGCGACTTCGAGGCCGAGGTCGACGGCAAGGCCCACGTGATCACGTTCGTGCCCAAGGACCAGCAGAAGTACCAGAACCTCTTCCAACTCGCCGAGCACGTGAGGAACGTGATCGTGCAGGGAATCGACGATATCGAGCGCGTCGTGGTCCGGAAAGAGGGCGGTGAGTACATACTTTATACTGAAGGCTCCAACCTAAAGGATGTCTTCGAGGTCACCGGCGTCGATACCACGCGGACCCGGACGAACAACATCAGCGAGATCGCCCAGGTCCTCGGGATCGAGGCGGCCCGGAATGCGATCATGGCCGAAGCCCTGTCCACCCTCGGCGAACAGGGCATCAAGGTCGACGTGCGACATATCATGCTCGTCGCCGACATGATGTGCATGGACGGCGAGGTCAAGCAGATCGGCCGCCACGGGATCGCCGGAGAGAAGGAGTCGGTCCTCTCACGCGCCGCGTTCGAGGTGACGGTCAATCACCTGCTCGACGCGGCCGTCGCGAACGAGGTCGACGAACTCAACGGCGTGACCGAGAACGTGATCGTCGGCCAGCCGATCCAGCTCGGCACCGGCGACGTCAAGCTGATCGCAAAGCCCAGAACGTAGAGGAAATCCAATGGAATTCAACGTATCCCTTCGAAAGGCCATCAAGACAGGGACTGTGGTGCTCGGTCAGAACGAGACCGAGAGGTGTGTCACGAACGGCGACGCGAACATGGTCGTCGTCGCGAAGAACTGCCCCGAGGCCTACCGCACCAAGCTCGCAGACGAGTCTGGCGTCTTTGTCTACACCTTCGACGGCTCCTCGGTCCAGCTCGGTAAGGCCTGCGGCAAGCCGCACATGGTCAGCGCGCTCGCGGTCGTCGACCCGGGCGAGTCGGACATCACCAGTCTGAAGAGGGTCTGACGATGTCGGAGATCGTCCTGACTGAGGACTGCATGCGCCTGATCTCGGAGTTCGAGAGCCTGACCGGCGCGAGCTCCCGCGACTGCGTGATCGACGAGCGGAACAGCCGAATCATCTTCGTGGTCAACCCCGGCGAGATGGGGCTCGCGATCGGCAAGAAGGGGGCTTCTATCAAGAAGGCCTCGGATGCCATGGGCAAGCGGATCGAGGTCGTCGAGTACTCGGACAGCCCCGAGCAGTTCGTCAAGAACTGCTTCCTGCCGGCCCAGGTGCTCGCGGTCGACTTCGAGGACTCCGAGCGGGGCCTCGTCGCCCACGTCGATGTCCGCGACGAGGACCGCGGCATCGCGATCGGCAAGGAGGGCAAGAACATCTTCAAGGCGAAGAAGCTCTCGATGCGCCAGCACGACGTCCAGGACGTAATGCTCGGCCAGCCGAACGCTTCCTGACCCCTTTTCAAAAACCTTCTTCTGTCGCTGGCGCGACATCTGAAAGTACCGTGATCGAGGACGTGGACTGGCTCGTGGTGCAGGGGTCGGGCGCCCACATCCGTTCGGGATCCGACCGGCTGATCGTGGGGCAGGGCTCAACCGTCACCGAGTACGCCCTCGCCGGTCTCACGCATCTGCTCCTCCAGGGGCGGCATACGATCCGGACCGCGACCGTGACCCGGCTGCTCCGGCACGGCGTCCGCATCACCTTTCTCGAATCCGACGGCGAGCCCGTGGGGGTGGTGCGACCGTACGGCGACCGTGAGGACGAGCGGCGGCGACGCCTGCAGGAGGCGATGCCGGGTCACGCCATTGCGACCACGATCGTCACGTGCGCAGCCCACGCCCGGCTCGGCCTCATCGGCGAGGACAGGGCCGGGTTCTACGAGGGGGAGCTCGAGCTCCTGCAGGGGCTGCTCGGCGAGACGCCCAACCTGGTCAGGCTCCAGGAGCTCCGGCGCGTCCACCGCATGATTGGAGACATGTACTACGAGATCATGTCTCGGACCGTCCCGCCAGGGCTCGGATACCGGCGGCGGACCGAGCGGCAGCACCGCGATCCGGTGAACGCCCTCCTCTCGCTTTCGTACGGGCTGCTCTCGGCGGCAGTCCTGAACGCGTGCATCGGCGCCCGGCTCGATCCATCACTCGGCCTTCTCTCGATCGGCGATCAGGCGCTCGTGCACGACCTCGCCGACTGCTTTCGGACGGAGATGGTCGACCGTACGGTCTTCGCCCTGGCTCGCGAGGGGATCGATCCGGCCGCGTTCGATCGGACGGCGGACCGGTGCCACCTCGCCGACGGCCTCGTCCGCGAGGCCACGGCCCGCCTCCGCGCATCGATCGACTGCGAGCGGATCGACCGGCAGGTGCAGCGGTACGTTGCGGCCCTCGAGGACGAGCTCCCGTTCCTGATCGTCTAGAAGAGACCCTTCCTGACGGCGAACTCCGGTGAAGGCCCGGGCGTCGGCCTCGTTCACGCGGACCTCCCGGACGATGGCCCGGGGGCAGCCGTAGAGCATCGAGACGAACTTCTCCAGGATCACGTCCTCCGTCGTGGCGATGACGCGCACGCGGCCGTCGGCAAGGTTCATCACTTCGCCCGTGACGATCAGGCTGTCCGCGATCCTCTTGACGCAGGCGCGAAAGCCGACCCCCTGGACGCGGCCTGCGATCAGGACCTCGACGGTCCTCATACCCGCAGTTCCTGCATGACCTTGATGACCATGGCCAGCTCGTCGAAGATCTGGTCGCGCTGCCGGAACTCCCGGATGTTCGTCGCGGCCTCGCCGGCCATGTCCATGATGTCGCTGGAGCGGATCTCGTCGCCGGCCGCGAAGACCTTGAGCGCCATGTCCCCGAGCACGTAGACCCGGCGCGAGAGCGGCCGGATGATCTCGGCCGCGTTGATTGCGGAGCGGAGGAGCTTCTCGGCCAGGTTCTCCTGGCCCGCCTCCTTGGCTGCGACGAAGAGCTCGGTGTAGTACTTTGCCTGGAGCGCCCGGTCCGGGACTGCGTGGAGGCTCCGGTCGATTGCGGCGATCAGGTTCTTCGAGAACTCGCCCGAGCGGATCTTCCGCTTCGCGTCGAGCACGCCCGCGTGGACGCTGTCGGCCACCGTCTGCTGGGGGTCCTGGTTGAGCCGCTGGAGGGTCTCGTACCGGACGTCCTCGTCCTCGATCCCCCGGGCGACCTCGATCGCCCTCGCCGTGAACTGCTCGGCGTCGCGCCGCTGGGCGATCGCGACCAGTCGCTGCACCAGCGCGCGCTTGAGCACGGCCACGATGAAGGGGATGTTGATCCGCTCCATCGCGCGGTCGACCTCGGCGAGGAAGACGTCGACGTAGGAGTGCTCGCCGCAGACTTCGGCGATCGGGATCACGTTCAGGAGCGCCGTCCCCCGCTCGTACGGGTTCGGGATCGCCTCGATCGAGCGGGAGACGAGGCGGAGGATGTTGCGGCAGGACCCCGTGTCGTCCCTGACCATGTTCGAGACTGCGATCAGGGCCTCGATGTAGTCCTCCGGGTTCTCGATCCCCTCGACGATCGCCATGGCTCGGGGGACGTTCTCGGGGCTGTGGTTGACCGCGTGCAGACTCACGATCGAGAGAACGAGCTGGACACGGACGAACGAGGCCCGGTCGGGCTCGACCTCGGGAAGGAGGGTGATCGCCCGCTCCAGGCATTCGTACGCACGGGTCTCGTCCGCGCCGACGATCAGGGTCGCGATGTCGGCGAGGATCAGGACGCGCTGGAACCGGTACGGCAACCGGTCGAGCCGGACGAGGATGCCGTCGATCAGCTGATCGGCCCGTTCCCGCCGGCCCTGGCGCATGAAGAGATCCGCCAGCGTCGCCATCCCCGAGAGCTTCGTGTACGGGTCCTTGATCTGGTCGTTGAGCTGGCAGGCGAGGTCCATGATCAGGGTCGAGGTCTCGGCCTGATCGAGCCGCATGAGCAGGTACGCCAGCACCTCGTACGGGTCGGTGGAGTCGAGCAGCTCGACGATCTCGCGGAGACCGGTCGCGATCCGCGAGATCATGGCGTCTCGTTCGAGCGGATTGTCGATCTCGAGCGAGAAGAGCGTGAGCGGCACGAAGAAGTTGATCGCGCTCGACCGTTCGGCGTACTGGAGGACGACGTCGATCGCCCCGGCGATCCTGAGCGAGACCTGCGACGGCTTCGTGTGCTCCCTGATCAGCGCGAGCGCCTGCTGGAACGGACGGGCTTCGTCGGCGAAATCGGCCGACTGGTACGTGGAGACCGACTCTTCGAGCCGGAGGCAACCGACGCGGATGTAGGCCTCGATCACCCGCTCCATCAGCTGCTGCCGCAGGGCCGGGTCGTCGATCATGTCCAGAAGCCGGCCCGCCTCGTCGAGCGCATACGGTGTCTTCTCGGTCAGGGCGTAGCGGATCATCCCCTGCACGATCTTGCCGATCGCGCTGGTCGCGTACTCCTTCTCGAGGAGCGAGGTCGACCAGGTGCGCATGCGCCGGAGGAGGTCGAGGTCCGACTGCCGGACCGCGAGGAGCGATGCCGCCTCGATCACGGCGAAGAGCGCCTCCGACCGGGTATGCTGACCCTGGATGTTCGAGGCGAGCCCGATCCCCCGCTGGAGGAAGTCCCGGCTCCGCTTCTCGACCCCGATCGCGGTCAGGTTCCGGATGATGTACGCGATCGCGCTCTCGCGGATCGCGTCGACGCCGATCCCGTCCGAGAGCTCGATCAGCACCTCGGGGTCGCCCTCGACGAGGAAGCCGTGCTCGATCAGGATGGTGATCGAGTCGAGCAGGAGCTGGTCCGCGCGCGGGTGGAGGCGAGCGAGGGACCGGATGGCGCCGATATGCTCGACCGTGTCCGAAAACGGGTGCTCCTTGCAGAGCTCGTACACGGCGCGGTATACGGCGATCTCGGCCTGGGCGGGCTCGAACAGGGAGAGGACGCGGATATTGACCAGGTCGATCTCGTCGCGGAGGATCGCCTCCTTGAGGAGGCGGACGCCGGTCTCGTCGATCTGGTGACGATGGACCACATCCTGCGTATCGATCCGTGCGTAGGTCTCGATCGCGTCGTAGAACTGGCCGATCCGCAGAAGAGTGTTCGTGAACTGCAGGTACGTGCGCGTCGAGGCCTCGCGGTCGTACAGCCGGTCCACGAGGGGCAGGACCGCGATCAGGAAGTCCGCGTTCCGCGTCTTCTCCGCGATCAGGATCCCCGAATGGATGATCTCCTTGAGCGGGATCTGAGCCGGATCGACGATCCGGCCGTTGAACTCGAGGGCCTTTTTGATGTACCAGTTGTCGCCGGTCGATTCGGCCTTCTTGAGCAGCCGGACAACCAGGTGGCGGCGGGACTCGGGGGCGTCGCGCTCGAGCGAGAGCAGGGTGGAGTAGAGCTGCGACTTATCGCGGATCCGCTCGAGCGAGCTCCTGGACGAGGCACTCGAAGATCTCGGTCTGGCGGGGCTCGGGCAGATCCCGGAACGCGCCCATGAACGTGTGGATGTCCGCGATCGCCCGCGAAACCGGCGAGCGCCAGGTCATATCGATGATCGCGAGCGTACAGTGTATCCGGCGGATCTTCTGCAGGATGGCGCTCGCCGATCTGAGGGCCTCGTACACGATCGAGAGGTTCCTCTCGGCGATCCCGATCGTGACCATCGCCGTCACGATGTTGCAGTGCAGGTCGGCCCGCTCCGAGACGTCGCCGATCTCGGGCACGAGCTCGAGCGCGCGGCGGTGGTACTGGATGTCGTGGGTCGTGATGCCCCAGGTGATCAGGGCCGGCACCAGCTCGATCAGCAGGGCCGAGCGGTACTTCCTGAAGCTGATCCGGGAGAGGATGCCCATGCCCCGTTCGATCAGGACCTGCCGCCGCTCGCGCACTCCGGCGTCCACCAGGGTCCGGGAGACCTGGGACAGAACCCGGGACTGGTGACTCTTCCGGTCGAGCCTGCCCCGCGATCCTCAGGATCGCTTCGATCCAGCGCTCATCTTCGTGAGTCAGGTAATGCGCAGTCAGGCGCACGATAAGGGCGTCGACCTCCTCTTTCGCGAGGTCCTGAAGGTAGTCGAGGTACGCGGGCTCGCCCTTCTCGAGGGCGGCCTCTTCAAGGATGCGGTTGCCCTGCTGGATCTGGAGGGCGCGCTCCTTTCGCTTCTGGATCCCCGAAAACCCGCGGACGATCTCGTCGATGCTCGCGAAATCCCCTGCCTGAACGGCCTTTACCAGCGGATCGATAAGACTTTGTGAACTCTGCATCCGATGTCCTATCAATAACTTTATCTCTTTACACTATATCTCTGGAATGCGGATAAAGATTGCGTTTTAAATTCCCGGGATTTTTGCCCAAAAGGCACCCATGTGCCGTAATTACGGCTATTATGGATATTCCGGCACATATCGGGAGTTGCCTCGTCGAATTTGTCTTTATTCCAATATTTCACCGGAATGTAGGACGTAGAGGTGGTGGAAGTATGATAAGGTTTTCTCCTGTGCCCATCCCTGTCGAGGACCACGGAGCCCTTTTTTCCCTTTCAGGCACCGTAGCAGTCTGTCGGCCCGAGCCTCAGCATGCTTAAACCTCATGAACGCCCATTCCGTGGTGATGAAGGTCTGCATCATGTGCGGCGGCGAGGGCACCCGCCTCCGCCCCCTGACCTTTGAGCGCCCGAAACCCTGCATCCCGATTGTGAACCGCCCCTCCATCGAGCACCTCGTGGCACATCTCTCGACAATGGGCTTCAACGAGGTCGTGATCACGCTCGGGTACCTCGGGTCCGTGATCGAGGAGGCGCTCGGGGACGGATCGCTCTTCGGGGTCGATATCACCTACGTCCACGAGGAGTTCAAGATGGGGACGGCCGGTTCGGTCAAGAACGCCCAGCCCTTCCTCGACGGACCGCCGTTCCTCGTGGTCGGCGGAGACCATGTGACCGATCTCAACGTCCTCGAGTTTTACCGCGAACACCGACGCGGCGACGGTATCGTCTCGATCGGGCTGATCTCGATCGACGACCCCTCGGAGTACGGCATCGCCGAGATCGATGCGAACTACGACCTGCTTCGCTTCAAAGAGAAGCCGGCGCCCGGCGAGATCTTCTCCAACCTCGCTTCGACCGGAATGTACGTCTGCGATTCCGCGATCTTCGATCACATCCCGCCGAACACGAAATTCGACTTCGCAAAGGACCTCTTCCCCAGACTGATGGAGCGCGGCGAGAGGCTGAAGGGATGGCTGGCCCGTGGGAACTGGACCGATGTCGGCAGCCCCTCCTCGCTGCGGATGGCCGAGCGCTGGATGCTCCAGCAGATGTCGGTCACGAACATCAGCGGCAACCTCTCGATGAAGGGGGCCCAGATCCTCGGGCCCGTCCGGCTCGGCGACTCGATCTCGCTCGGCAACAATGCGAAGATCATCGGGCCGGTGGCGATCGGCTCGGGCACCATCATCGAGGAGAACGCCCTGATCGGGCCGTACACCTCCATCGGCGAGGACTGCTCGATCAAGGCGAACACGAAGATCTTCAGTTCGTCGCTCTACAACCGGATCGTGGTCGGCCCGAACAGCACGGTCTCGGGCTCGATCATCGACAACGACACGGTGATCCGCGAATGCTGCTCGATCGAGAACGACACCGTGATCGGGCCCCGCTCCATGCTCCAGCGCGGGGTCGTGATCCACTCCAAGACGCGGCTCTGGCCCGAGGTGATCGTCCCCGAGGGAACGATCGTCAAGGAGCACGTCCTGAACGACCGGTTCGACAGCCGCTACGAAGGCTCCTGAGGCGAGGGGCCGGCCCTAGACCCTCTTCACAAGCCGGTGCGTCAGGGCCACGAGCGGGTGGCGGGCATAGTCGAGCACCTGGATGTCGTCGAGGGAGTTGAGGTGCATGGAACGGGCCGTCCGCTCCATCCCGAGCTCGACGTCGTCTGCGACCTCGATGATGTACGCGTCCAGGTTCTCGATCCCGAGCCGTTTCGCCGCGATCGCGCGGTGATGGCCGTCGACCAGAATGTACCGGCCCGGCCGCTTGACCACGATCAGGGGCTCGGCGAGGCCCTTCCTGAGCTCGTAGATCCGCCCCTCGAGCTCGTCCTCGTAGATCTTCGACTGGGTGGGCAGCAGACCGTTGATCGGGACGGACCCTCGCCGGAGGCTCGGCTCGATCCCGTAGAGTTTCTTGAGGGTCGTGATGAAGTTGAAGACCTTCTCGGGAGAGACGTGCTCGATCTGCGAGCGGATCACGTCCGAGTTCGAGATGATCCCGACGAGCCGGTTCTTCTCGTCGACGACCGGGAGCTTCTGGATCCCCGAGCGGAAGATGACGCGGGCCGCGTCGGAGATGCTCATCTCGGGGTCGGCCACGATCAGGTGGCTGGACATCACCTCCGTGATGGGAGTGGACGGGTGGGCAAAGAGGAGGTCGCGGGCCGCGATATATCCGACCACTTCGTTGCCCCGGTCGACGACCGGGAATCCGTCGTGGTTGGTGGTCTTGATCCGTTCGAAGACGTCCCGGACCGTCCCTTTGGCGTCCACCGTGACGACGTCGTAGGTCATGTAGTCCTTGACCCGTTTCTTGTCCACACCATCATTACGCGGGTGTTTCTACTTCAAATGTTCGGTGGCGTTTCCATCGCGAATGCGGTAGATCGGCCCTTCCTCGGCCACGAATCCTTCATTTCGAAGCTTGTCGAGGACTGACCCGAGCCGGGCGGGCTCAACCCCTGTTGCGGCCGCAAGGCCCTCGACATCGAGCGGCCCCGCCCCGAGCAGCACTTTCAGGACCCGGCCCCGAAGCTGCCGGGTCGACCCCTCGAACGGGGGCTGGATCGCGTGGTGGGCAGAGCGCCGGTTCGGGTTCGGTGCCGTCCTCGCGAGCATGGTGCCGTAGTCCATGAGCGCCCAGTACCACTCTCGTGGGCGCTCGCGGTCGAGGGCCCGTTCGACGAGCGGCCTGAGCTCGGCGTCGGTCACGCCGGTCCGGTCACGGAAGAAGAAGTGGAGAAAGACCCGCCGGATATTGGTCTCGATGTAGACCGTCGGCCGATCGAACGCGTAGGCCGCGATCGCGGCGGCCGTGGCCGGACCGATCCCGGGCAGGGTCTCGAGCGCAGCGGGATCAGCGGGCACGCTGTCCGCCGAACTCCGCGACGATCCGGGCCGCGGCCGCGTGGAGGGAGAGGGCCCGTCGGTTGTACCCGAGCCCCTGCCAGACACGCAGGACGTCGGCCGGCGATGCCCGGGCGAGTGCCTGGACATCCGGGAAGGCCTCGAGGAACGCCTCGTACTTCGGCCGGACCCGGTCCACCTGTGTCTGCTGGAGCATCACCTCCGAGACGAGGACCCTGTACGGGTCGGTCGTCTCCCGCCAGGGCATCCGGCGGCCGAAGGCGCGGTAGTGATCGAGGACGATCCGTCGAAAGAGCACCATCGCCCGGTCCGTCGGCCCGTCGGCATCGAGGAGTGCGCGGAACGCCTTCAGGTCGTCCGCCTCGCCCGATAGGGTGGTCTGGTCGTCCACGTGTACGGGTTGGCCGCGATCGCGGTTAACCCTGCAGATATATACACGGGCATCCATCCGCTTGAGCATGCGGATCGGGTGCCCGTGCATCAACCGCTCGATCGGCTGCACGGCGAACCATACCTTCCGGCTCGCGTCGTACTCAGACGAGCGCCTCATCGCCACCGTGAACGCGAACCTCTCCTGCCTCGAACAGGTCCTCGCCTGGAACGTCGATAACGGGCTCCTCGCCTTCCGGATCGGCTCGGGACTCGTCCCGTTCGCGTCGCACCCGGTCTGCACGGCGCCCTGGCAGTGAGGCCTTCGCGGATCGCTTCGCTGCGATTGGGGCGTTCATACGGGGACACGGGATCCGGATCTCCATGCACCCCGATCAGTTCAACATCCTGAACGCGAAAGACCCTGCGATCATGGAGCGGACGGTTGCCGAGCTCCTTTACCACGCAGAGGTGCTCGACCTCTTCGGCCTCGACGCAACGGCCAAAGTCCAGGTCCACGTCGGCGGCGTCTACGCCGACCGGGAGGGTTCGATGTCACGCTTCGTCGAGACGTACGGAGCGCTCGACCTCCGCATCCGCCGAAGGCTCGTGATCGAGAACGACGACGGCCGGTACACGGCCGCCGACTGCCTTGCGGTCTCGGACGCATGCGGCGTGCCGGTCGTGCTCGACGTCTTCCACCACGCGGTCTTCGGCGACGGTCGGCCGATCGGCCATCTCCTCGACGATGTCGCATCGACATGGGCGACTGCCGACGGCCTTCCCATGGTCGACTACGCCTCGCAGGCGCCCGGGCGACGCCGGGGGGTGCATGCGGCATCGCTCGACGACGCCGACTTCGGGCGCTTCCTCGCGGAGAGTGCCGGTCGCGACGTAGACCTGATGCTCGAGATCAAGGACAAGGAAGAGAGTGCGCTTCGCGCGCTGGCGCTCGCGGCCGGCGACCAACGTCTCCGCACCGCTCGATGAGCTCACCCTGAATACAAGCGCGCCCCACTGCGGTCGACGAGATGACGCGCATGACCGACGACGCGCCCGCGAACCGGCTGATTCACGAGAAGAGCCCGTACCTGCTTGCCCACGCCCGCCAGCCCGTCGACTGGTACCCATGGGGGGACGAGGCCTTCGAGCGGGCGAAAGCGCTGGACCGCCCGGTCTTCGTCTCGATCGGGTACGCGACCTGCCACTGGTGCCACGTGATGGCGCACGAATCGTTCGAAGACCCGGAGATCGCGCAGCTCCTGAACGAGACGTTCGTCTGCGTCAAGGTTGATCGCGAGGAGCGACCCGACGTGGATCAGGTTTACATGACGGTCTGCCAGCTCCTGACGGGCTCGGGGGGCTGGCCGCTGACAGTGATCATGACTCCGGACCGGCGACCGTTCTTCGCGGGAACCTACTTCCCGAAGGAGAGCCGGTTCGGGGCCACGGGCATGCGAGATCTCGTCCCGCGGATCGCCGCGATGTGGCGGGAGCGGCGCACCTCGCTTGTCGAGGCGGCCGACGAGGTTACGGCATCGCTCGCGCAGGCGGCCGGCACTCCGGCGGAGGGCGACGTCGATCCAGCCATCCTGGACCGGGCGTACGAGGCGCTGAGGATCCAGTTCGACTCGGTCCACGGCGGCTTCGGGCAAGCGCCGAAGTTCCCGACGCCGCACCACCTGCTCTTCCTGCTCCGGCGGTGGCGCCGGACAGGCGAGCCGCATGCGCTCGAGATGGTCGAGCGGACGCTCGCCGCGATCCGGCGCGGCGGAGTCTACGACCAGCTCGGCTACGGGGTCCACCGGTACTCGACCGACGCCCGATGGCTGGTCCCGCACTTCGAGAAGATGCTCTACGACCAGGCGCTCTTTGTCCTCGCCTGCGTCGAGGTCTTTCAGGCGACGGGCAAATCCACCTACCGGCACACGGCCGAGGAGACGATCACCTACATGCTCCGCGAGCTTCTCTCGCCCGACGGTGCGTTCTTCTCGGCCCAGGACGCCGATACCGAGGGCGAGGAGGGGAAGTTCTATCTCTGGACGAAGGATGAGATCGACCGTGCGCTCCCGCCCGAAGAGGCCGAGGTCTTCAACCAGGTCTTCCGAGTCAAGACCGGCGGCAACTTCATCGATCCGGTCCATCCCGAGCAGCGCGGGAAGAACATCCTCTACCGAGCGATGACGGTCGAGGACGCGGCAGCTGGCCTGGGTCGGCCCGCGCGCGAAGTCGCGATCCTGATCTCGGCCGCGCGGGAACGGCTCTTCACGGTCAGGAACGGACGCGTCCGGCCAGCCGTCGACGACAAGGTGCTCGCGAGCTGGAACGGCCTCGCGATCGCGGCTCTCGCGTCGGCCGGGCGGGCCTTCAGCCATGCGCCGTATATCGACGCAGCCGTGCGCGCCCTCGATGCCGTTCTGGCCCGCCTGCGGACGCCCGATAACCGCCTCCTCCACCGCTACCGCGATGGCGAAGCGGGGATTGCAGGCCTGGCCGAGGACTACGCGTACCTGGTCTGGGGCCTGCTCGAGGTCTACGAAGCGACCTTCGACCCGTTCCGGCTCGCGACCGCGAAGGCGCTCATGGACCGGATGGTCACGGACTTCTGGGACGACGGGAACGGCGGGTTCTTCTCGGCGACGGCCGAGACGACCGACCTGCTCGTCCGGCAGAAGGAGGTCTTCGACGGCGCGTACCCGTCCGCGAACTCGGCCGCGTACCTCGACCTCCTGCGACTCGCCCGGCTGCTCGGCGACCCGGCGTACGAAGAGCGGGCCGCGGCCGTCGCGCGGCTCTACGCGAGCCCTGCTCGAGTCGTCGCCGACGATCGCGACGCTCTTCCTCTCGGGCTACGACCTCGTCGGTCGGGCCGTCGCAGGAGGTGGTGGTCGTGGGGGCACCCGGCACGGCCGATACGTCCGCGATGCTCGAAGCCCTGCAGCGCGCGTACCTGCCCTCGGCGACCGTGCTCTTCGTCTCCATCGACGAGATGGGCGAGGTCGCCCGGCGGCTCGCGCCGTTCACCGCCGAGATGGGGATGGTCGACGGCCGGGCGACCGCGTACGTCTGCACGGGTCCGTGCCTGCGACCGCCCCGTGACGGAGATCGCGGCGCTGATGGAGCGCTTAGGCGGCCGGCGGTCGGGCCTGACCCCGGGTTCGTTCTCCGGAATGAGCGTACGCCACTCCTTTTCGGATCGAACTGCCGTATTCGAGCGGTACCGCTCCGAACGGGCGAACCAACCATTTTCCCGGGTTACCGCAATACCTTAGCATGCACATGTGCCGAGGCTGAGAGGGGGTGCATCCGGTGAAGGTTGTATCGGTCGTGGGAGCGCGGCCCCAGTTCATCAAGTGCGCGCCGTTATCCCGGCAGATACGGAGACACTTCGACGAAGTCCTGGTCCATACCGGTCAGCACTACGACTCGGGGATGTCGGACGTCTTCTTCGAGGAGCTCCGGATCCCGCAACCCGATCACCACCTCGGCGTCGGTTCGGGAACGCATGCAGAGCAGACCGGCGCCATGCTCGTCCGCCTCGAGGAGGTTCTGCGACGGGAGAGGCCGGACCTCGTGCTCGTCTACGGCGATACGAACTCCACGCTGGCCGGCGCGCTCGCGGCCGCGAAGCTCCATATGCCGGTCGCCCACGTCGAGGCGGCCTCCGGTCGTTCGACCGCGCGATGCCCGAGGAGGTGAACCGCGTCCTGACCGACCACATCTCGTCCCTCCTCTTCTGCCCGACTGCAACCGCAGTCGGAAACCTCGAGCGCGAGGGAATTCGCGAGGGCGTCCACGTCACGGGCGACGTCATGGTCGACGCGCTCGAGTTCAACCGGGTCCTCGCAGCGGAGCGCTCGACCGTGCTCGACCGGCTCGATCTCACGCCCGGCGGCTACCTCGTCCTGACGATCCACCGGGCCTCGAACACCGATGACCCCGCCGTGCTCCGCGCCATCCTCGAGGCCGTCGGCGAGGCCGATCTCCCCGTGGTCTTCCCGGTCCACCCGCGGACCCGGCACGCGATCGCGGCGCACGGGCTCGAGCTCCCGGCGAACGTCCTGGCCGTGGAGCCGCTCGGGTACTTCGACATGCTCCGGCTCCTCGAGTCCGCCCATCGGCTCCTGACCGACTCGGGCGGGATGCAGAAGGAGGCGTACGTGCTCGGCGTCCCCTGCGTCACGCTCCGCGACACGACCGAGTGGGTCGAGACGGTCGCGCTCGGCTGGAACGTCCTGGCCGGGACGGACCGCGACGCGATCCTCGAAGGGATTCGCCGGCCTCTTCCAGCCGGGCAGCGGCCGCCGGTCTACGGCGACGGCCGGGCCGAGCGAGGCGATCGTGCAGGCGATCACGAAGTATATCGGGAGTCGAGTAATCTCACAGGTGCCGATTCGACATCCTTCACCTTGAGCGTAGAGCGGTCCCTGGCGCGAGATGGGCTCAGACCAAACTGTCGCACCACATACACCGCCACGGGGTTCATTCACCTCTGCCCGTGGAACAGTCGATTCGAATGATCACTCAGGCCGGCTGGAGCCGGGGTCCAAGGACGCATCAATCGGTCCACAGCGGCGCCCCTAGAGCCCGTCTGGAGAGCGTCTATGGGAACCTCTATGCCGCATGAGAGGACAAATTCACTTGGGAATATGGGGAAAAAGGCATTTATCACCGGGATCACGGGGCAGGACGGGTCCTACCTCGCGGAGTTCTTATTGTCGAAAGGCTACGAGGTGCACGGCCTCGTCCGCCGTTCGTCCACGTTCAACACCAGTCGGATCGACCACATCTACGTGGATCCCCATGAACCAGAAGCGCGCATGTTCCTCCATTACGGCGACCTCTCGGACTCCGAACAGATCGCCAACGTCATGTACAATATCCAGCCCGACGAGGTCTACCACCTTGGCGCCCAGAGCCATGTGCGTGTCAGTCTTCGATACTCCTGAATATACCGGAAACGTGACCGGGCTCGGAACGACGCGGCTACTCGAAACAATCCGTCGATGCCAGCATGACATGCGATTCTACCAGGCCTCGTCGAGCGAACTCTATGGGGATGCCCGACCCCCCCAGAGCGAAGTGACCTCTTTTCAACCGCGAAGTCCGTACGCCTGCGCAAAGCTCTACGCCTACTGGATCACGAAGAACTACCGTGACGGGTACAACATCTCTTCGCCTCTAACGGGATCCTCTTCAACCATGAATCCCCGAGACGGGGAGAAACCTTCGTCACGCGCAAGATAACACGCGGGATCGCCCGGATCGTCGGAAAGAAGGACGAGTTCCTCTACCTCGGGAACCTCGATGCACGGAGGGACTGGGGCTTCGCGCCCGAGTATGTCGAGGGGATGTGGCGGATTCTCCAGCAGGACCGGCCGGGCGATTACGTGCTCGGCATCGGGGAGACGCACTCGGTCAGGGAATTCCTCGATGCTGCTTTCTCCTACATCGGGCTCGATGTCGAGGAACACGTGCGGATCGACCCGCGGTACTTCCGGCCGACCGAGGTCGAGGTCCTGATTGCGAACCCCGAGAAGGCGCAGAAGGCCTTCGGCTGGAAGCCGAAGGTAAAGTTCGACGACCTCGTGAAGATCATGCTGGACGCCGATCTGCGCGCGGCCGGCCTCGAAGCGCCGGGAGAGGGAGACGCGATCATCACTCGGTGCTTCTCTGAGAAGTGGTGGAAGGGAGACTGACCCTCCCCCTCCCCGATGAAAACCGTCTGCTTCTATATCAGCGACTACGGCTACGGCCATGCAGCACGGGCTATCGCACTGATCCGCGACCTCGTCCATCATGATGAGAGAGTCCGGGTCATCGCAAAGACGGCCGGCCCCTTCGAGTTCACCAGGTGCTCCCTCGTCCATCCGCGGATCAGTGTAATCACGTGTAGAAACGATACAGATGTTATCCTCACAAGAGGCCAGGCCATCGTCGACCACGCCGGGACGCGACAGGCGGTTCTCGACTGGGTGCAGTCATGGGACGACTACGTCGCCCGCGAACGGGCATTCTGCCTCGAACACCGATGTCGACCTGATCCTCTCGGACATCACACCTCAGCCATTCGCGGTGGCTGAGGCGCTCGGCATCCCGAGCCTCGCGGTCTCCAACTTCGCCTGGAACACCATTTACGGGCACCTCTTCCCCGACTTCGAAGAGGTGGACCTCCTCCGGGATGCTTACCGCTTAGCCTCGTTCGCATGCATCCTTCCCTTCGAGATCGGGATGGAGATCTTTCCGCGTAGCGAACGGGTCGGGCTCGTCTCGCGCCGGATCACTGTTTCCCGGCAGGAGATGCGCCGGCGGCTCGGTATCGCGCAGGACGACTTCCTGGTGTTCATCGGACAGAGCCCGGAGCTCTCCGGCTCGTCGGAGCACGGCCACACGGGTGATCTCCAAGAACCGGGTATACCGGTGCCCCCCGAAATGGCAGCGTCCCGAGCGTACTACCGGCCGACGTGGCCATCGCCGTTCGTGAAAGCCGACGGAGTCTCGACCGTCCGCTATCTCGTGCCGTCCAGTATGGCCATGCCCGGCGCCCTTGCAATCCCGCATAGCGGAGACCGAGTCTCAAAACTGGATCGGGATGTGCGACTGCGTCGTTGCCAAGTGCGGCTACAGCACCGTCTCGGAAGCGGTCCAGGCCCGGGTTCCCCTTCTTGTCTGGAAGCGGGACGGATTTATCGAGGACGAGGCGATCGCTAGCCGGATCGAGCGTCTCGGGATCGGGCAGACCGTGAACAGTGCCTTGGACGGGATCGATCGGTGTCGCGACGGACACGAATCGGTTCAGGCGTTCAAAGAAAACTACGATACCCTGAAGGGTCAATATTCAAGGGATGGCATCCCTGCGGTGCTCCGGGTGGTAGGGGAGATGATACGGTGACATTCTGGCTGGAAAAAGAGATCCTTTTAACCGGGGGCGCGGGTTTCCTCGGCTCGAGTATCGTCGATCGGTTGCGCGATCGTGGAGTCCCGGAAAAGCAGATCACCATCCCACGAAGCCGCAACCTCGACCTCCGGCGATGGGAGAACTGTGCCAAGGCTGTCAAGGACAAGGATATCGTCATCCACCTTGCCGCGAAGGTCGGAGGAATCGGCTTCAACCAGGAGTACCCGGGCGAGCTCTTCTACGACAACGCAATCATGGGTATCCAGTTGATCGAAGCCGCTCGCCAGGAAGGGATCGAGAAGTGTGTCGTCCTCGGCACGGTCTGCGCCTATCCGAAGTTCACCCCTGTCCCTTTCCGTGAGGAGGACCTCTGGAACGGGTATCCCGAGGAAACGAACGCCCCGTACGGGATCGCGAAGAAGGCGCTCCTCGTCCAGCTGCAGGCCTACCGCCAGCAGTACGGGTTCAACGGCATCTACCTGCTCCCCGTCAACCTCTACGGCCCTCGCGACAACTTCAACCCCGACAGCTCCCACGTCATCCCGGCCCTGATCAAGAAGTTTGTCGACGCGACGCGCGAGGGTAGACAGACCGTCGACGTCTGGGGCACGGGCACGGCCTCGAGGGAGTTCCTCTACGTCGATGACGCTGCCGAGGGGATCGTCCTCGCCACCGAGCGGTACAACAAACCGGACCCGGTGAACCTCGGGGCCGGGCGGGAGATCTCGATCCGGAACCTTGTCGAGATGATTCAGAAACACACAGCATACATGGGTGAGATCCATGGGACACCTCAAAGCCGGACGGCCAGCCCAGGCGATGCCTGGCCGTCTCGCGGGCATATGAGGAATTCGGCTTCGGGGCGAAGATGCCGTTTGATGAGGGGCTCAGGCGCACCGTCGAGTGGTACATGTCGACATCGTAAATACTACCCATCTCGTTCAATTCGGTACCCACTCACCAAGTGTCCATTCGAGAGAAACCCCCTATCCCCGTGTGTCGAGTGTGAGAAAGTCCGCCGGGTAAGCCCGGGATACAAGGGACTCGTGCGGGCTTGGAGTGACGCTGGAAACGCCCCCCCTCTGCAACCTTTATCCAACCCTGGAACAACAAATTAAGATAGTTTGTCCGAATAATGACCGAGACCACGTCCCTTCCCAGACCTCCCACGCTTGTCATCCGGCCCCCGAGGAAATGGGTCCCGATCGACTTCTCCGAGCTCTGGAGCTACCGGGAGCTGCTCTACTTCTTCGTCTGGCGGGACGTGAAGATCCGGTACAAGCAGACCGGACTCGGCGTGGCCTGGGCCATGATCCAGCCGCTCTTCACGATGGTGATCTTCTCGGTCATCTTCGGCGGTCTCGCAAAGATCCCGTCCGAAGGCATTCCGTACCCGCTCTTCACGTCTTGCGGCGCTGCTGCCCTGGCAGCTCTTCAGCGAGGGAATGACGCGGTCGACGACGAGCATGGTCACGAACGCGAATATCATGACCAAGGTCTACTTCCCGCGCCTGATCATGCCGATCGCCGGCATACTCTCGCCGATCGTCGACTTCCTCATCGCGATGGTGATCCTGGTCCTGATGATGGCCTACTACGGGTTCGTGCCGACGATCAACGTCGTCTTCCTCCCGGCCTTCGTCCTGCTCGCCCTGGCGACGTCGCTCGGCGTCGGTCTCTGGTTGTCTGCGCTGAACGTCCAGTACCGGGACTTCCAGTACACACTTCCATTCCTGATCCAGATCTGGATGTTCGCATCGCCGGTCGTCTACTCGACGAGCATGGTACCGGAGCAATACCAGTTCATCTACGGCCTGAACCCGATGGCCGGCGTGATCGAGGGGTTCCGCTGGGCGCTGCTCGGGACAGCGCCGCCGTCGGGGATCATCGGGCTCTCGGTCGTCGTGGTGCTCGTGCTGCTGGTCAGCGGTGCGTTCTACTTCAAGAAGATGGAGCAATACTTTGCGGACATCGTGTAGGATGACATGACGAGGTCTTTCTCAATACCATGACTGACGATATCGCGATACGGGTCAACGGGCTCGGGAAGAAGTATAAGATCTCGCACGAGACGGCACGCTACAAGACCCTCGGCGAGACGATCACCAATGCGGTCAAGAAGCCGATTCCGCCGGCTCCGAGGAGAAGCACCCTCGAGATCCACCGAGGAGTTCTGGGCGCTCAAGGACGTCTCGTTCGAGGTGCAGAAGGGCGAGGTCATCGGGATCATCGGCCGGAACGGCGCCGGCAAGTCGACGCTCCTGAAGATCCTCTCCCGAATCACGACCCCGACCGAGGGGACGGTCGAGGTGCATGGCCGGATCGGGTCGCTGCTCGAGGTCGGGACCGGATTTCACCCGGAACTCTCCGGCCGGGAGAACATCTACCTCTCGGGTTCGATCCTCGGGATGAAGCGGAGCGAGATCGACGCGAAGTTCGACGAGATCGTGCGGTTCGCCGAGATGGAGAAGTTCCTCGACACGCCGGTGAAGCGCTACTCGAGCGGGATGTACGTGCGGCTCGCGTTCGCGGTCGCCGCTCATCTGGAGCCGGAGATCCTGATCGTCGACGAGGTGCTGGCCGTCGGCGACGCGGCGTTCCAGAAGAAGTGCCTCGGCAAGATGGGAGACGTGGCAAAGGAAGGGCGGACAGTCCTCTTCGTCAGCCACAATATGTCGGCGGTCGCAAGCCTCTGCACCAGGGGATTACTGGTCTCCGACGGGAGGGTCGTCGCAGAAGGGGATGTACAGCAAATTATCTCGGAATATTTAGAGAGTTCGGCAGAATTGGACGGACGATACGAAAAACCCGCGAATATAGAGAGCGGCAAGGTCAATATCGAGCGGGTTCTCCTGAAAAATGCCGACGGTGTGGCAACAACCTTCTACAACAACGATACTCTGGGGATCGAGATTACCCTTTCGGGTAGAAAGACCCTTAAGCGGCGTCCAGATAGCGCTGGAAATCTTCAACGAACACGACATCGGTGTCTTCTGCACGACGAATCTCGACGCGGACAGCATCTCGGCAACCCATGAATATTCGGCTGGACGGTATATTTTGGAATGTCCAATTCAGTTATGCTTCATGAGGCGGGGGAGGTACCATATCAGAGTGTCGTCATCCATTCCAAATATCGAGCTCCTGGACACGGTGGACAAATTTCTCTATTTCGAGATCGTCGATGATCCCCCCTTCATAATCAAACTCAACCAGACAAGAAGCGGTGTGTTCACGCCTTTGATCGAATGGACGGAAAGAAGGACAGTGGATTGAACATATCTCCTGGAAAGCCAATAACTATCGCTCAATCAATATCCGGAACGATCAATGCAAGAATGGCGCCACGAACACTCTGAACGACGCCCGAGAAGATTTACAAGAATGCCGTTCTCAGGGTGCATCACGGCGCGGACGATCTCCATGCATCGATTGTGAAACGAATCTGTTCCGTGCATAATAACGAGGTATGATGGAGACTAGGTGCAAAATTTGCCAAGCAGCCATGGATTCGGTTGCTTCGGCGATGATCCTGGAGAAATATCCCGTCTCGTATTTCCATTGCAGCCACTGCGGTTTCCTCCAGACCGGCGATCCGTATTGGCTTGACGAGGCCTATCGCAATCCCATTAACATCTCCGATACCGGAATTTTGGCGAGGAACATTGGACTCTCGGAGGTCACAGCAGTTCTTCTCTATTTCATATACGGAAAGGAACACAGATATCTCGATTACGCAGGAGGGTACGGTATCCTGACTCGGCTCATGCGCGATATCGGGTTCGATTTTTACTGGTATGATCCCTTCACGACAAATCTGCTGGCCCGAGGCTTCGAGTACAACCCGGATCACGAGATCCGGCTCCTCACGTCCTTCGAGAGCTTGAACATTTCGTTGAGCCACTCGAGGACATCGAGAAGATGCTGAAGATCTCGCGGAATATTCTATTTACCACCACTTTGCTGCCGTCTCCCATGCCCCAACCCGGGACGTGGTGGTATTACGGACTCGAGCACGGGCAGCATATCTCGTTTTACTCTCTCGAGACGCTCCAATCCATAGCCGCAAGCATTTTAACCTGCATTTTTTCTCGAATCAGCATGTCCATCTGATTACAGAGAAGGAGATCAATCCGCACCTTTTCAATTTCATTATCAAACACAGGAGATTTCTTCTGAATAGATACGTCAGGCCACGTCTTGAGAGTAAAACAATTACGGATATGGAGTCCGTCTCGAAGATTATCTCGTTAACCAGGTCATTCGGATGGTTCAGCAAATCTTCCGGTGTGGAGGGGGCGATACTCTGCCATGAAGGTTTCGGTTCCGATGGCGGTTAAAGGCTATTTACATCTTCGGATCAAAGGATAGGCATAGAATATGCGAATACTCTATGATCATCAGATCTTCGAGAAACAGAAATTCGGCGGGATCTCCCGGTATTTTTTCGAACTGATGCGATCTTTCCATACCACGAAGACGCTGCAATTTGACCTCTCCCTCGCCCGCTCAGACAACGCCTATATTCAGAACGCCCCGTTCTACCGTCATTTCCCGCTTTGAGAATAACAGGCTGATCCAGTACTTACCTGAACCGGCTGAATCCCGAGATCAACATTTCCAGGAGCAGATCGCGGATCAACAGGGCGGACTATGACGTCCTCCATCCCACCTATTACGATGCGTATCATCTCCAGACCCGAAAACATCGCCCGTACGTCCTCACCGTGTACGACCTGATACAGGAACGGTATCCAGAGATGTTTCCCGGAGACGACACCGCAGAGAATAAAAGGAGAGTGATCCAGAACGCCGATGCGCTGATCGCCATCTCCGAGAGCACGCGGAGAAACATAATCGACGTATATGAAGTTGATCCGGGCATATCGAGGTAATTCACCTTGCATCATCGCTTGATTCTGTTGAACCGGTGAGCAGACTCGCGCTCCCCGGTAGGTAACATCGTCTTTGTCGGGAACCGGAGCATATACAAAAATTTCCGCTTCTTTATCCGTTCAGTCTCCCCCCTCTTGGCGAAAAACCGGGATCTGCACATCATCTGTGCAGGGGGAACGAAGTTCGATGAAGGCGAACTGGAGTTACTGAAACGACTCGACATCATCGGTCAGGTCCACCATTACGAGATAGATGACAGCATCCTGCATACCCTCTACTCAAAGGCTGAACTCTTCGTGTTTCCATCACTCTACGAAGGTTTTGGAATCCCTATGCTCGAGGCATTCGGGGCAGGCTGTCCCCATGACGTCAGCGTAAAGCAGATCCAGCTCTCTTCCCGAGGTTGGTGGAGATGCTGCCCGATATTTCGAACCCGCTGGATCCCATGTCATTACTGGAAAGTGCGCAATGGTC
>CAVUEE010000010.1:0-49882 GCA_963740465.1 uncultured Methanoregulaceae archaeon | reverse complement strand
AGAAGGCTGGTCCGACGGATTCAGCGCCGTCCGGATGTCGTCGAGCATCTCGGTGATCAACGACTGGCTGAAGGCCGGAAGCGCCTGGCAGAAGGTAACGTAAGAGAGACGCTGGTCCGCCTCCGGTGGACCACGGGGCGTCCAGGCCCCGGAACCCCTTTTTTCATCCTCGACAGTGATCTCTGCTCCCGAAAGACGTCGCGACCGCGGACTACCTCGAGCGGGGTTTCGGCGGCCTGGCCGGCGACCGAGTCCGTCGCCGTGTTCGACCGCTGCGGCAACGGTCGGACCGGATCGCCGACGTCGCCCGGCCCTTCGATCTCGTTCTTCCGCGAGCCGATCGACACCCCTATCATCCCCTCAGACAATCACCATTCCAATGGTGACCCCGTGAACCGCTGCCTTCTTCGTCCTCCTCCTCCTCCTCCTCATCGTCGTTCCCGCCGTCGGCCACGACCCCGACAGCTACGAACCCGACACCCTGACCCTGACCTTCCTCGACGTTGGCCAGGGCGACGCGATCCTCGTCCAGGCAGCGAACGGCCGGGCGATGCTCGTCGACGCCGGCGAGGCCTCGGCGGCCCCGGCCATCGGTTCGCGCCTCGCCGCGAAGGGGGTATCGCACCTCGCCTACCTCGTCGGCACCCACGACCATGACGACCACATCGGCGGCATGGCCTCCCTGGTCGGGTCCCTGGCCGTCGACGAGTACCTCGAGAACGGCGACCCCGCCGCGAGCGAGACCGCGATCGCGCTCCACCGGGCCCTCGCCCTCCGCGGCATCCCGGCCCGGAACCTCACGGCCGGCGAGACGATCCCGCTCGACCCCGCGAACATCACGGTCACCGTGCTCAACCCCCAGCCCGTCCGGATCGGGGACGAGAACGAGGACTCGATCGTCCTCCGCCTCGTCTGGGGCGAGACGTCGTTCTTCCTGACCGGCGACGCGGGGACCGGGGCCGAGGGCCGGATCCTGGCGTCGGGCCTCCCGCTCGACCATACATATTTTACCTTCCTCAAGGTCGGGCACCACGGGAGCGACACGGCGACGGGGGCGCCGTTCGTCGCCGCCGTCCGGCCGAACATCTCCGTCATCGAGTGCGGGCGGTTCAACCCCTACGACCATCCCAGCCAGGTCGTGGTCAAGCGGCTCCAGGACGCCGGCGCGGACGTCTTCACGACGGCCTCGAGCGGGGAGGTCAGGATCATCTCCTATCAGTACGGCTACGTCGAGTACTCGCAGGGCGGCCAGCTCCCGGTCACCGTGGAGGGGGCGTCCCTCCCGCCGACCGATCCGGACTTCGACGGCGCGTTCGAGGACGTGAACGGAAACCAGCGGCTCGACTTCGAGGACGTCGTGCTGTACTTCAACCAGATGAGCTGGATCGACGAGAACGAGCGGTGGTGGTTCGACTACAACTGCAATGGTAGGATTGACTTCGCCGACGTCGTCTGGCTCTTCAACCACCTTTGAGGGCCGGTCCGGCAATTCTCCATTTTCAGAGGTGATTCCAGGGCGATGTCGGCCGCAATCGCGCCCCGGGTCATCCCGATATGCCCGCGTGGTGACAGGGGGCTTGAAAGGTGGGTGGCAGACGCCCGTCCGGAAGGAGGACACGCCGTTGACAATCGCGAACAGAGACCCAGCCGAGCGCAGTCGAATGTCAGCCAAATATCGGTGCGATTGACGCCGCCGATCAGGTCATGCCCGTACACCCGTGACCAGCCCTCGATCTCTGCAATTCTTCCCGGGTTTCGGTAATCAAGGGACGAGGAGAGAGATTCCCTTTGCCTTGCCCTATTGCATTGCGATATTTTTATTATTGCAAACAACTAGGCTTTAGCGCCAGATACTCGTGCGGCCCGCCGGCCGCGTGCCATGCCCGAGGTGCCTATCGGCTCGTGGCGAGCAGACTGGATTTCGGAGAACGGCCGGACGGTGTCACCGCGTTGCACCGGCCTCGCGTTCCGGGTGAAGACCGCGTGCCCGGGACCGGCGGATTCGCTGCGGTCCGGGAGAATGTATGAGGAAAAATCATCTGTCGTATGCCGTGTGCGCACTCTTTGTTATCACCCTGCTGAGTGTTTTCCCGGCAGCAGCCGCAGAGACGGGCAAGATCGCGTTCATGTCCACTCGAGACGGCACCTGGACGATCGACGCAATGAATGGTGATGGGACCGGCCAAGCCCCTCTGACCTTCGGTCCCAATCGGGATTTCGACCCGGCGTGGTCCCCCGATGGTTCCCGGATCGCGTTCACCTCCGACCGGGACGGCGACCTTGAGATCTATGTGATGAACGCGGACGGCACCTGCCAGACGCGTCTGACCGTGAACACCGCCTGGGAGGGACAGGCGGCGTGGTCTCCTGACGGTTCCCGGATCGCCTTCGCGTCCGATCGGGACGGCAACGGCGATATCTACGTGATGAATGCCGACGGTACGGGCCAGGCCCGGCTGACCTCCGATCCCGGTTCGGATATCGACCCCGCATGGTCCCCCGATGGTTCCCGGATCGCGTTCACCTCCGACCGGGACGACAACGCGGAGATCTACGCGATGAACGCGGACGGCACGGGGCAGACCCGCCTGAGCTCCAACGACTGGTGGGATGGGACGCCGGCGTGGTCTCCCGACATGTCCCGGATCGCCTTCTCCTCCGATCGGGACGGCGACTTTGAGATCTACGTCATGGATGCGGACGGGACCGGGCAGACTCGACTGACATCGAACTCTGCGTCGGACAGCACGCCGGCATGGTCGCCCGACGGTTCGAAGATCGCGTTCGATTCGGACCGTGGCGATAACGTCGATATCTACGTGATGAACGCAGACGGGTCCGGGCAGACCCGGCTCACCACCGGGGCTGCGTATGACGGTACGCCCGCGTGGGTGGGCGTCGCCGACGGCCGGACCGGGACCGGGACGCGGCCCGGTACGGTCACCTCCAATCTGACGCCGAGAGTGGTGGCCGTGGCCGGCGGATCGGGCCTGCCGACGTCGACCGCTGGCAACGGCGTCTACGAGGATGTCAACGGCAACGGCCGCGAGGACTTCGCGGACGTCGTGCTCTACTTCGACCAGACGAGCTGGATCGCGGCCAACGAGCCGATCTCGGCGTTCGACTACAACGGCAACGGCAATATCGACTTCAACGACGTCATCTGGCTCTTCAACCACCTCTGACCCCTCTCTTCTTCTCCCCTGTGATGCGTGGTATCGGCTGTGGCTGCGGTGGATGATGCGATTACAAACAGTTATACTCCCGACACCCAATGCAGAGAGTAGAGGATGAACCCCACGTCGCATGCGTCCATTTCTGCACTGGCACTTCTCTGCTTCGTCGCTGATCGCCGTTCCGACGGCCGCGTCGGCGCTGACCGTGACCGGGATCTCGCCGGCGACGGGATACCTCGGCTCTACCTTCACCTGCGACGTCTACGGGACCGGGTTCGTCGACGGCACCCAGGTCGGCCTCGTCGGCGGCGGCACCACGATCGAGGCGACGAGCGAGACCTTCCTCACCCCGGGCCATCTGCTCTGCGTCATCACCATCCCGCCCGGCGCCGCTATCGGTTCCTACACCCTTGGCGTCGCGAACTCCGTGACCGCCTATGACTACAAACTCGACGCCTTCACCGTCCTCGCGCCGATACCCACCATCACGGGGATCTCCCCCGGCAGCGCGGCCCCCGGCGAGACCCTGTCCACGGTCTATGTCTACGGGACGGACTTCGTACCCGGTGTCGATGTCCGGATCACGGGCTTCCAGGTGTACGCACACGCTGACGATCTACGCGACGGGCGAGACGCGCCTCAACTCGACCACGCTCCGGTGCGCCCTGGCCATCCCTGACGATGCCTATCCCGGCTGGTACACGCTCGGCGTCAGGAACCCCGGGGGCGCCTGGGTCGAGAGGGAGTCCGCCTTCAGGGTCGTCGCGCCCACGCCGTCCATCACGGGGATGTCGCCGAGCAGTGCGGCCTACGGCGAGACGCTCTCCACGGTCTACGTCTACGGGACCAACTTCACCAACGGCGCCGATGTCAAGATCTACAAGAACGACGGCTGGGGCGTCGGGGGATTTCTCTGGATGGGCGAGACGTGGCTCAACTCGACCACGCTCCGGTTCGATCTGTACACGATTGACGTGGAGAATTACTATCCCGGCTGGTACTGGGTCAGCGTCACGAACCCCGGGGGCGCCGTGGCGTACAGGGCTGACGCCTTCAGGATCGTCACGCCGACGCCCGTCGTCGCGGGGGTCTCCCCGGGCAGCGCGGCCCCCGGCGAGAGGGTTGCCGTCAACGTCCGCGGGGCCAATTTCACTCTCGGTGCCCAGTTCCGTATCCGGGGCGGCACCGGCGGCACCACGACCGTCTCCTCGTGGGACGAGTGGCGGTCGAACTCGACCCTGATCCAGGGCAGCCTGGCGATCCCCGAGGATGCCTATCCCGGGTGGTACACGCTCAGCGTCACGAACCTGGACGGCTACCGGGTGGACTGGGCCGACACTGCATCCTGGGTCGACCGTGAATCCGCCTTCAGGGTCGTCGCGCCGACGCCCATCGTCACGGGGATCTCCCCGAACAGTTCGGTCCCCGGCGGGACGCTCTCCGACGTCTACGTCCGCGGGAGCGATCTCTCGAACGGCGCCGAGGTCTTCATCTACGGCCCCGGCTACAGCACGACGATCGACGCGACGGGCGAGACCTTCATCAACTCGACCGCGATCCGGTGCGCCCTGGCCGTCCCGGCGGCTGCCGCGGCCGGTCCGTACTCAGTCTACGTCATGACATCCACGGGCATCGTCTCCCACGCGGCCGACGCCTTCACCGTCACCGCGCCGACGCCGGGCGTCGTCCAGGTGCCGACGGGCGCCGGCCTGCCGACGGACACGAACGCCGACGGGAAGTACGACGACGTCAACGGCAACGGCCGGAAGGACTTCGCTGACGTCGTGCTGTACTTCAACCAGATGTCATGGATCGCCGTACACGAGCCGGTGTCGGCGTTCGATTGCAACGGCAACGGCCGGATCGACTTCGCCGACGTCGTCTGGCTCTTCAATCCACCTTTGATCTCCATTTTCCGGCGATTCGGCGCGCGCGACAGGATTGAAATACACTGCGACCGTCGCAACCGTGCCGTTCGCCCGATCCGGCCCACCGCGGTCCGGCCCGGCCGATGGCGGACCCGTAATTTGCCTCGGTCGCAGCGCCGCCTGCGGCCCTTCCGATGCTCGCCGGTGCTACCGTCCTGGCGGTGATCCGTCGGGACGACGCGACGCGGCTCCCCGCTCGCATGGTCTCGGCGCTGTTCGTGGCGCGGTCCGCGGGCACGACGACGGGCATCAGCGGGACCGACGGTCGCGCGGCGATCGCCGCCGAGATCGATCGCTCGTCATCTTCTCCGGCGACCTTGACAGCGGCTGGAATGTCGACAACGGACTCCCCCGTCTCACCGCGACTACCGGAGCCAGTCTCGAGAACTGGATGTCGGCCATGGCCCCGGTCCACGATTATGTCAACGGCACGGGCGTGCCGGTCTACGTGGTCCGCGGGAACCACGAGGACGGGGCGAGCAAGCCCGTCCCGAAACTCCGCGATGCGTACCTCGCCACGGCGTGCCGGGGATGCCCGCGAACGGCCCGCCGGGCGAGGTCTGCCTCACGTACACATTCAGCCACGGCGGCGCGCGCTTTATCGGCCTGGACGAGTACGTCGACCACGACGGGAAGGAGGTGACGGTCAATCAGCCCTGGCTCGATGAGGAGCTGAACCAGCTCGGAGGAATCCGGTTCGTCTTCGGACACGCTCCGGCCTATTCCGTCGATAAAGGGGATGACGACGACCTATCGGCCCACCCTGCCGAGCGGGACCGCTTCTGGACGAGCCTCGCGGACCACTGCGTCACGGCCTATCTCTGCGGGCATGCGCACCTGTATTCGCGCGGCGAGGCGCTCGGCGTTGACACAGTTGGTCGTCGGCACGGGCGGCGCGCCTCCCTCCGCCTACGACCCGTCCGCGGTCGACCCCGCGCTCAACGTCACCTACCCCGGGGAGGCCGTCGCGGCCTCCGGCAGCCACTGGGGTACGTGGTGGTCACGGTCAATCCGGCACGGGGGACCGTCTCCGGGACGGAGCGGGTGGTGGACCCGGCGACGGGAAAGGTGACGGATGCGGATACCTTCGCCCTCCCCGCCGGCGGGTGCCGGTGATCGTCCGGCTGCGAGGCAAGCAGGCCCACGGGGCATCGCCCGGAACGACTTCGCCGACGTCGTCTGGCTCTTCAACCATCTCTGAGGGGCGGCCGGCCGCCTCCATTCTCTCCGGCGTCCCCCGGGAATCGAGGGCTCCATCTTCTCTGCGTCCCTTCTCCGCTTCTCCCTGCAGGCCCCGTGTGAGTCACCGCCCCCGGGAAGGCGGGGTTCTCCGAGCATCTCCTTATGACGATCGTTGATGGGGGTGAATGCATGGAAGGTCCATCGGCCGTGACCGAAGTACCGCCCACCCGGTACATCGGCTGCTGCGGGGCGTACCGCCGAACGTGCGCCGCGTTCCGTGAGAACGCGTGCAGAGGGGATGCGAGCTGCGGGTACGACAACGGGGGCCGGAACATCTCTCGGGCGAGGTGCGCGATGAAGCGCTGCTGCTCTGGAGAACGGCGCCTCGAGACCTGCGCCGACTGCCCGGAGCACCCGGAGTGCGAGACGATCGGGGCCTTCCACCGGATTAGGGGGTACGAGTATCGGAGATACGGTCGATCGACCGACTATAACCGGGAGAACGGATATCCCCGCTCCATCTCGTCCGCGGACGGATGGAACGGCGCGTACGGCAGGCTGGGATAGCCCGCCGGCGCCCTCAGCCGGCCCCGATATATCAGGCTGCCAGATGTTCCGGGCCCCCTGCCGGAGCATCACCGCCGGATCGACTCCGATCGAGGGGCCGACCTCTGCTCCGCCCTGCCGGCCGCGTGAAACGTGGAGAGCCCCAGTTCGCGGTCGATAAAAACGGACGTTCGGTTGGGCTATTCCTGGTTCGCAGGGGAGTAAAACCGGTGCACGCCGTCGGTCCCCGGCGGGGATGAAAGCCGATGGCGAAAAATGATCTCAGCTCGACGAGCACTCCGATCGCCACGCTCGTCAGGGAGAATTCCAGGTGACTGCCTCGCCCGGTCTACAACACGCATCCGCGTTCCGGCAAAACACCGCGAGATCCGGCCGGACCTTCTGTGATGCCGCAGGGCGTCTCGATCGTCGATAGCTTCAAATTCGGTCGATCCCACTGCTCAACCGATGGATGGGGGGCCGGTAACGGATGGGACGATCGCCTGGCATGCGTTCGACCGGGAGGACCTCCTCGAGCGGCTCGAGTCGGGTGTCGACGGCCTGAGAGACGAGGAGGCGGTCCGCCGGCTCGGGGAGTTCGGGCCGAACCGCCTCCCCGAGCGTCCTCCGCCGTCTGTCCTCGTCCTCCTTCTCAGCCAGTTCCGGAGCCCCCTGATCTACATTCTCCTGATCGCGGCCGCCATCTCCCTCGCGGTCGGGGACGCGACCGACGCGGCCTTCATCCTGATCGTCGTCCTGGTCAACGCGGGTGTCGGGACCGTCCAGGAGTGGAGGGCCGAACTGAGCGCCCAGGCGCTCCGTACCCTGCTGACCACCACGGCGACGGTCCTTCGCTCGGGAAGGGCCGAGGAGGTTTCGGCCGAGGACCTGGTTCCCGGCGACGTCGTCCTCCTCGAGTCGGGCCGGCGCGTCCCCGCGGACCTCCGCCTCCTGGCGGCCCGGGACCTCCGGATCGACGAGTCCCTGCTCACCGGCGAATCGGTCGCGGTCGAGAAGGGCGTCGGCGGGGCGCTCCCGCCGGAGGCCCCCGTCGCCGACCGGTGGACCATGGCGTTTGCCGGCAGCACGACCGCGTACGGCCGGGCCAGGGGGGTGGTCGTGGCCACGGCCGGCCGGACGCAGGTGGGCGGGATCGCGACCTCGATCGCCTCGGTCGAGAGCGCGAAGCCCCCGCTCGTCCTCCGGATGGAGGAGTTCGCGCGGAAGATCTCGTTCGTTGTCGTCGGAGCCGGAGCCCTCCTCGGCGCGGTCGCGTTCGCCCGGGGCATGCCCCTCGTCGAGGTCTTCTTCTTCGTCGTGGCGCTCGTGGTCGCGGCCATCCCCGAGGGGCTGCCGGTCGCGCTCACGGTCGTGCTCTCGGTCGCGGCATCGCGCATGGCAAAACGCGCGGTGATCGTCCGGCGGATCACCGCGGTCGAGAGCCTCGGGAGCTGCACCTGCATCGCGAGCGACAAGACCGGGACACTCACCGTCAACGAGCAGACCCTCGCCATGGTCTGGCTCCCGGGGAGCTCGCTGCACCCGGTGACCGGCACCGGGTACGTGGGCGAGGGGACGGTCGAGGGCGCTCCGGGTCACCCGGTCCTCGACGAGGAGCGCGCCCTCCTGGTCCGGTTCGGGACCGCGGGGATCCTCGCGAGCGAGGCCGGCCTCGAGCGGGTCGACGGCCGGTGGCGATACCACGGCGACTCGGTCGACATCGGGTTCCTCGCCTTCGGGTAGAAGCTCGGGCTCGACCCCGCGGCCGTCCGGTCGGGAGTGCGCCTGGCCCACAGTATCCCGTACGAGTCCGAGCGGGGCTACGCCGCGGCCGTGGTCGAGGCGGAGGGCGTGCGGCGGATCGCGGTAAAGGGCGCAGTCGAGCGGCTTCTTCCCCACTGCACCGAAATGGCGACGCCCGGCGGCCCGGTCCCCCTCGACCGCCGCCGGGTGGAGCAGGCCTTCGCGTCGCTCTCGGAGGGGGGGTTCCGGGTCATCGCGGTCGCCGAGGGAGCGGACCCGGGGGGATGGTGGGAGGAGCTGCCGCCGCTCGTCCTGCTCGGGCTCGCCGGGTTCATCGACCCCGTCCGGCCGGACGCGGCCGATGCGGTCGCGGAGTGTCGGGCGGCCGGGATCCGCGTGGTGATGGTGACCGGCGACCACCCGGGCACGGCGCTGGCGATTGCGCACGCCCTCGGCATCGCCTCGCGGGCCGAGGACGTGGCCACCGGCGCCGAGCTCGACGCGCTCGGCTCGATCGAGGTGCCGGCCTTCCTCGACCGGGTCGGCTCCGCCACGGTCTTCGCCCGGGTGGCCCCGCTCCAGAAGCTCGCGATCGTTGAGGCCCTGCTCCGGCTCGGGCACTTCGTGGCCGTGACCGGGGACGGGGTCAACGACGCCCCGGCACTCCGGCGGGCGAACATCGGGGTCGCGATGGGGTCGGGGACCGACGTCGCCAAGGACACGGCCTCGATGATCGTCACGGACGACCGGTTCAGCTCGATCGTGGCCGGGGTCGAGGAGGGGCGGTACGCCTACGACAACGTCCGGAAGGTCACCTACCTGCTCGTCTCGACCGGGGCGGCCGAGGTGCTCCTCTTCCTGTTCTCCACCCTCGCCGGGCTCCCGCTTCCGCTCGCGGCGATCCAGCTCCTCTGGCTCAACCTGGTCACGAACGGGATCCAGCACGTCGGCCTCGCCTTCGAGCCGGGGGAGCCGGGCGCGATGCGGCGGCCGCCCCGGCCGCCCGATGAAGGACTCTTCGACCGGCTCATGCTCGAGGAGACCCTCCTCTCGGCAGCGGCCATGAGCCTGGTCGGGTTCGCCGCCTGGGCCTGGCTGATCGGTGCGGGGATGGCCGAGGACCAGGCGCGTGCCCTGCTCCTCGCCCTCTTCGTCCTCTTCCTGAACTTCCACGTCTTCAACGCCCGGTCGGAGGTGACCTCCACGGTCCGGATCCCGCTCTCCCGCAACCGGTTCCTCGTCCTCTCGGTGATCGGGGCCGCGCTGGTCAATGCCGCGGCGATGTACGTGCCCTTCCTGGCGGACGTCCTTCGCACGGGTCCGATCGGCCCGACGGCCTGGGGGGTGCTGATCGCGATCGCGTCCTCGATCCTGGTCGTGATGGAGCTCTACAAGCGGCTCCGCCACCCCACGCACAGCATGCGCTGACAGGCGCTCCCAGACGGGGGTCGAGGCCTCCCGGTCGCCGAGGTACGGCAGCCTCAGCCTGCGCCGAGGATGACCTGCCAGAGGTTCTGGGCTCCCTGCTGGAGCATGACCGCCGGGTCGACCCCGAGGGCCGGGAAGAGGAGCACGAAGTACGCAATCGTGCCGAGGGTCGAGCCGACGTTCGCGAGGGCCGCGACGAAGACGACCATGAAGAGCGGGTTCCTGCGCATCTCGGCGAAGCTCGCGGCCTCGAGGAGGCGCTTCACGTCGCCCTTGCGGGGCTTCCGGATCTTCGCCTCGACGATCGCGACGAACCAGCCGGCCGCGAGGATCGGGTGGAGGGCCGTGAGCCAGGAGACGCCGAAGCCCGTGAGGGCCGAGAGGGGATGGCCGCCCGGCGGCCAGGGTGAAGGCCGCCGTCAGCACGCCGTGGAGGAGGACCCAGTAGAGGAAGGCCCAGAGCAGCACGTCCACGCCCACGCCCGAGAAAGCGATCAGCACGAGGATGCCCACGAAGACGGCCGCGATCACGACCTCGATCACGCGCGCCCAGGGGAAGGGCTTGACCGTCCTGTTCAGCTCCTCGAGCGGCGGGATGGAGGCCGGGTCCGCGAGGTACCGCCGGATCCCGGCGATGTGGCCCGCGCCGACCACGGCCATGACCCGCTCGAACGTGTGGGAGAGCCCGATGAGCTGGGAGGCGAGGTACGCGTCGCGCTCGTCGATGAGCGCCCGGGCCCCGTTCGGGGAGAACTTCCGGAACTCCTCGAGGGCCATGTCGATCACGTCCTGCTGCTTCAGGGCCTCGACGTCGATCTCCTCGCCCCCGCCGCCCAGGTGGAGGACCGAGGCCAGGAGGGCCCAGGCCATCCGGAGCTTCTCGCGGAGGGTCATGTTGGCCAGGAACCGGTTGAGCGTGATCCGGATATCGCGGTCGATCAGGCCGACCCGGATCCCGCGCTCCTCGGCCGCCTCGTACGCGGCCTTCATCTCGGCCCCGGGCTCGACCCCGACGTCCATGCCGATCTTCTTCTGGACGTACGCGAGGCCCCACTGGAGCAGGAACATCATGAGGTTGCCGCTCTTGAGGATGTCCGTGATCTCGGGCTCCTCGGCGCCGTACTTCAGGGCGTGGTACCGGTTCTGGTCGAGCTCGACCGCGACGATGTCGGGAACGAAGGTCTCGATCTCGCGCCGGACCTCGTCGACCGACTCGGCCGAGACGTGGGCCGTGCCGACCAGGCGGATCTCGCTCACGCCCGCGTCACCCCCTCGGCGTCGACCACGAGCGTCCCGTCGGGCGGCAGCGTCGGCGGACGCGATCACCCGGCGCACACCGTCGGCCTCGTCCTCCTCGGCCGCCCGGCGCGCGAGGAGGTCGGCCGCGAGCGCCCGGGCGTCGTCCTCGGAGATCGGCGCGCCGAGGCCCGGGCACTCGGAGGCGACGAGCCTCTCGCCGTCGAGCATGAAGGGATAGGTCCGGCAGATCCAGGGGCGGGCCTCGTAGACCGTGCACCTGTCCCCGTCGTGGAAGCGGCACGCGCCGTCGTCGTCGCGGGCGAGGGCCCAGCCCAGCCGGCAGAGCACGGCCGCGCACCTCGATCTCGCCGGGGAACGGCACGACCGCCTCGGCGAAGGCGAGATCCGCCGCCTCCGCGACCCGCCGGGCCTCGGCCCGTCCGACCATCACGAGCGAGCCGTCCTCGCCGAGCCCGCGGCAGCAGTCGCCGCAGTCCGTGCAGGCGAAGCCGATCGCCGCGACTTCCCGCGCCAGCGCGTCGAGGTCCGTCATGAGTGCCGTATCACGCCTCGCCGCGGCAGACCGCGTCGAAGTTCTCGTACACGCGCCGTCCCTCGAAGGTGTGGCTGACCTCGGGGTGCCACTGGATCCCGAAGATCGGCCGGTCGCGGTGCGCGATCGCCTCGGCCGGGCAGATGGTCGAGGTCGCGAGGAGGTCGAAGTTCTCCGGCATGACCGCGACCTCGTCCTGGTGCGAGGCCCAGACCGCGACCCGGTCGGGGTAGCCAGCCAGGACCCGGTCGTGGTCGCGGATCTCGACCTCGACCGCGCCGTAGCCCCCGAGCCGGCCGGGCGCGACCGTGCCGCCGAAGGAGCGGGCGATGACGTGGAGCCCGAGGCAGATCCCGAGCACGGGGAGGTCCAGGTCGAGGTACTCGGGGCACCGGCCCACCCGCTCGATCGAGGGGCCGCCGCCGAGGACCACCCCGCGGCACCCCGCGGCGACCTCGTCCGGCGGGGTCGTGTTCGGGACCATCCGCGCCTCGATCCCGATGTCCCGGAGCATCCGGAGGATCAGGTGGTTGAACTGCCCGAAGTTGTTGACCACGTAGATGGGTCGCATTCGGGATCAGGTGTGCCTTTTAAATAGATAGGTCTTTAGCTGTAGCCCCTCGCCGTCTCGAGCACGGCCCCGCGGATCGCGTCGGGCGAGTGCCCGAGGAGCGCGGCCAGGGCGAGCGCGCCGCCCGCGCCCATCCCCTCCTTGACCTCGCCGAGGCAGTACCGGGCGAGGCCGGCGTGGCCGAGCTCGCCGAAGCCCGGGTCGACGTAGATGCGGCGCCGCGCCCACCCGGGCCGCGAGCTCGGCGAAGTTCGCGCTGGCGTCGTCGCGGACGTAGCTCGTGGTGACGACCCGCGGGACGGGCTCGCCGAGCGCGTGGAGGACGGCGGCCACCGCGAGCTGCTGCGTGCCGCCCGCGAGGAGGAGCGTGCCGCCGTACGCCTCCGCGATCCCCGTCGTGACCGCGAGCATGGGGTCGCCGGCCTCGCGGAGGAGGTCGAGGGGCGAGAGCGGGCCGAGGCGCCCGAGCCGCGCGAGCACGCTCCGGGCCACGGCCTCCTTCTGCTCGGTCGGGTTCGCCACGTAGCTCGACGAGGTCCGGGCCGGGTGGCCGAGCGCGCGGAGGACGCAGAGCGCGGTCGTGGTGCCGCCGGGGACGCACTCGCCGAGGACGAGCAGGTCCGAGAGGGAGGAGAGGAGCCGGCCGATGGAGCGGCCGGCCTCGACGAGGCGCTCCGCGTCGGGCACGGCCGGGCCGTACCGCGGGTCCTGCCCGGGCGCGCCGTAGACGTCGAGGCACGGGACGGTCGGGCGCTTCGGCCAGGCCCGCGTTGATGAAGAGCGGGACCAGCCCGGCGAGCGCGAGCGCCGCGCGCGTGACCGTGGCCGGCGTGGGGCAGCCCGTCGGGGTGTTGGGGGTGGCGTCGCGGCTCGTGATGGCGCCCGTTAGGACGAGCTCGGCGTCGAGGATCGGGGTCAGCAGGGTCCCCTGCGGGGACGGGCCCGCGCCCGAGATCCCCGGAACGGTCGAGAGGAGCGTGTTTCCGAGCACCGCGGCGAAGAGCGGGCGCTCGAACCGGATCGCGGGCGTCTCCGAGAGGAACGGCCATGGGATCTCTATTTTTTTCCTGCCGCGTTAAATGGATTTGGTACCATGTTCGAAGTCGCGGAGCGGCTGGCCGCCCGGGGGATCACGCACGAGGCGCTCGTCGAGGCCGGGATGGCGCTCTACGTCCCGCACGGGATGGACGCGGACGCGGCCCGGGCCCGGCTCGGCGCGCTCCTCGAGCGCCACCTCCGCGACCCGAACGTCGCGGCCCTGCTGATCGGGGCCATGCTGCTCGAGGAGGAGCTCGTGGAGCGGCGGCAGCGCTCCGAGCTCGCCTCGGACCCGGTCTTCCTGGTCGCGGACGAGATCATCGGGATGGCCATCGCCGAGGTGATCGCCGGGACGTACGCGCGCTTCGAGTTCACGCGGTACGACAGGGCCAAGCCCGGCATCCTCGGCACGCTCGGGCCGTTCCTGGACGACGCGGCCGCGGGCCTGATCGCGGGCTGCACCTCGCGCCTCTACTCGGAGCAGGTCGAGGGATGATCGAGTCCGTCCGCGCGCTCTTCCAGTTCACGACCGTCCTGCCGCTCGGCCGGCCGGCGGAGTTCGAGGCGTTCGCGCGCCGGTCGTACCTCTACCCGCTCTCGGGCTATGTCACGGGCGGGCCTCGCCGGGCTCGCGGCCGCCGCCGTGCCGAACCCGGCGATCGGCGCCGCGGTCGGGCTCGGCGCGGTCCTGCTCGTGACCGGCGCCCACCACCTCGACGGCCTCCTCGACCTCGGCGACGGGCTGATGGCCCACGGCGGGACGCGAGGTCCGCGTGCGGCGCGCTCCTCGACCGGCAGGTCGGCGCGGGCGGCCTGGCCCTCGGCATGACCGTGCTCCTGCTCGCCTGGTCCGGGCTCTCGTCGGCCCCGTCGCTCCTCTGGGCCCTGGTCGCGGCCGAGGTCCTGGGCCGGTTCGGCATGGCCCTCCTGACCGTGGTCGGCGCGCCGTTCCGCGAGGGGATCCAGAGCTACCTGCACGAGCGGGCGAAGCCCTGGTTCGTGCTGCCGGCGGCCCTCCTCTGCCTCCCCCTCGCCCTTCTCCCTCTGCCCGTCCCGGCGCTGCTCGGGAGCGCGGGCGTCGCGCTGGTCGTCCCGCTCGCCGTGCTCGTCCTCGGGCGTCGGCTCTTCGGCGGGGTCAACGGCGACCTCGTGGGCGCCTCGCACGAGCTCTGCCGTGCCGCCGTCCTCTGCGCGGTCGCCCTGCTCGCGTGAAGTTCGAGACGATGCGAATCGTTTTGTAGGCGGGCGCCTCACCTGATCCCACGATGCAGCAGACGGACATGGGCGTGCAGGCCCGCGGCGGGGTCATCACTCAGGACGACCACACCCGGGTCACGGTCCGGACGCGCCTCCCGGCGGGCGTGCTGAGCCTCGACCAGCTCCGGGGGATCGGCGAGATCGCCGAGCGCTACGGCGCGGACCACCTCCACCTGACCACGCGCCAGACGGTCGAGATCCCGCACCTCGACCCGGCCCGGATCGAGGAGATCGCGCGCGACCTCGAGGCGAACGGCACGCCCGTCGGGGCCGAGCACAACGAGGTGGTCAACGTCGTGGCCTGCCCGGGCACGGACCGGTGCAAGCTCGCGAACGTCGAGACGATCGAGCTCGCGCGCGCCATCGACGAGAAGTTCTTCGGCCGGGACATGCCGGTCAAGGTCCGGATCACGATCGCCGGCTGCCCGAACGGCTGCAACAATGCGCTCCTCAACGAGATCGGGATCATCGGCCGGATACGGCCCGTCCGCACCCCCGGGCTCTGCACGGGCTGCGGCACCTGCGTCTACTACTGCCGCGAGAAGGCCGTCACCATCCGGAACGGGGCCTGCATCCTCGACCAGGACCGGTGCGTCCTCTGCGGCATGTGCATCAAGTCCTGCCCGTACAGCCTGATCCGCTCCGAGGACCGGCACTACCTGGTCCTCGTCGGCGGCATGAGCGGCCGCCACCCGAAGGTCGGGCGGGAGCTCGTCCGCGTCGACTCGCCCGAGAAGGTGGTCGAGGTCGTCGACCGGGTGGTCTACTGGATCTACCGGACCGCGCGCGAGGGCCGGCTCCTCGGCGAGCAGCTCGACGAGATGGGGTTCGACGCGTTCAAGGCCCGGGTAGAGAAGGAGTTCGGCGCCGAAGGGGCCGAACCCCCTCAGAGCCCGTAGCGCGGGTTGTAGCCCTCGTCCGCGTCGTCGTCGCACTCGACGGCGCTGCCGTCCCGTACGTAGGCGTTGAACATCATCGCGGCCTGCATCAGGTTCTCGTCGGGGGCCGTTCCGCGCCGGATCTCCTCGGCCGCGCGCCCCTGGGGGTTCGGGATCAGGCGCCGGCCGACGCGGATCCCCGTGCAGTGGCGGCAGTACCCGCAGAAGCGGTGGACCGATCGCTCGGTGCCTGCGCAGTCGACGGAGGCCTTATCGCTCCCCGAATCCTTTTTCATCGCGAGCGTCTTCATGGTTCACAAGTATGGATCCGCCGACGGATAATAGTCTGTTGTCCGTTCGCGGATTCCGGGCAAAATCGGAAAACAAGCGCATTGGACAGATTTTATATAGATGCGTCTCGAATATGTAATACTCGCGTGAGACCGGACAGGATGCTGTACCGTTCACGACTGGAGCAAGTATAATGGCAGCTGACAAGCCTCACCTGAACCTGGCCGTCATCGGCCACATCGACCACGGAAAGTCGACGTTGGTCGGACGACTGATGTTCGAGACCGGCGCGGTCCCCCCGCACATCATCGAGAACTACCGAAAGGAGGCCGAGTCCAAGGGCAAGGGCTCCTTCGAGTTCGCGTGGGTCATGGACAACCTCAAGGAGGAGCGCGAGCGCGGGATCACGATCGACATCGCCCACAAGCGGTTCGACACGGCGAAGTTCTACTTCACGGTCGTGGACTGCCCGGGCCACCGTGACTTCGTCAAGAACATGATCACGGGCGCCTCCCAGGCCGACGCGGCCATCCTCGTGGTCGCGGCCCCCGACGGCGTGATGGAGCAGACCAAGGAGCACGTCTTCCTGGCCCGCACGCTCGGTATCCAGCAGCTGATCGTGGCCGTCAACAAGATGGACATGGTCAACTACGACCAGAAGCGGTTCGAGGAGGTCAAGAAGGAGCTCTCGACGCTGATGCAGATGGTCGGGTACAAGCCCGCCGACGACGCTCTTCATCCCGCTGTCCGCGTTCAAGGGCGCGAACATCTCGAAGAAGAACACCGGCGAGACCCCCTGGTACACCGGCCCCACCCTCCTCGAGGCCCTCGACACGCTCAAGGAGCCCGAGAAGCCCACGGACAAGCCGCTCCGGGTCCCGATCCAGGACGTCTACTCGATCTCGGGCATCGGCACCGTGCCGGTGGGCCGTGTCGAGACCGGCATCATGAAGAAGGGGATGAAGGTCTCGTTCATGCCCGCCAACAAGGACGGCGAGATCAAGTCGATCGAGATGCACCACGAGGAGCAGCCCCAGGCGCTTCCCGGCGACAACATCGGCTTCAACGTCCGCGGCGTCGGCAAGAACGACATCCGCCGCGGCGACGTCTGCGGACCCGCGGACGTCCCGCCCACGGTCGCGGAGACCTTCACGGCCCAGATCGTCGTGCTCCAGCACCCGTCCGCGATCACGGTCGGGTACACCCCGGTCTTCCACTGCCACACGGCGCAGATCGCCTGCACGTTCATCGAGCTCCTCAAGAAGATCGACCCGCGCTCGGGCCAGACCAAGGAGGAGAACCCGACCTTCCTGAAGGCCGGAGATGCCGCGATCGTCAAGGTCCTGCCCTCCCGCCCGATGGTGATCGAGAACGTCAAGGAACTCCCGCAGCTCGGCCGGTTCGCGATCCGCGACATGGGCTCGACGATCGCGGCCGGCATGTGCATCGCGATCGAGCCCAAGCAGATGATTCGGTAATCCATTTTTGGTGAACTGAAATGCAAAAGGCACGCATTCGTCTGACAGGCACCGATTATGCCAAGGTAGAGATGGTCTGCGACCGCATCCGCGAGATCGCGGAGCGCACGGGCGTGAACCTGGCCGGGCCGATCCCGCTTCCGACCAAGCGGCTCCTGGTCCCGATCCGGAAGAGCCCGGACGGCGAGGGGACGGCCACGTGGGACCGCTGGCAGATGCGGATCCACAAGCGCCTGATCGATATGGACGCCGACGAGCGCGCGCTCCGGCAGCTGATGCGCATACAGGTGCCGAAGGACATCGGCATCGAGATCGTCCTGGAGAGCTGAGAGGTACGGCGTGCCTGCCGCTGAGGTCATTCAGACCATCCGGCGTTATCTCTCTTTTGAAGTGCTCTTCGGCCTGCTCGTACTCGCGACGGCCTTCACCCGGTTCTACAACCTGAACCTGAAGCTCTTCCATCACGACGAGGCGATCCACGCCTGGTTCAGCTGGGAGCTCCTGACCAAGGGGACGTACACGTACGACCCGATGTACCACGGGCCGCTCCTCTACTACATCACGGCCGGGATGTTCCGGATCTTCGGGGACTCGGACCTCGTGGGCCGCCTCGTGCCGGCCCTGCTCGGCGTCCTGATCGTCGTTCTCGTCTACTTCGTCTACCGCCTGGGCTACCTCGACCAGCGCCAGTCCCTCCTCGCCGGGCTGCTGATCATGCTCTCGCCCGACCTGGTCTACTTCTCCCGCTTCCTGCGCCACGACATCTTCATGCTCTTCTTCACGTTCCTGTTCGTGGTCGCGACCCTCTACTACATCGAGCGAAAGCAGCTCCGCTTCGCCGGGCTCATGGGCCTGGCCGCGGGCCTCGCGCTCTCCCTCAAGGAGGAGATGCCGCTCATCCTGATCCTCTTCGGGGTCTACTTCGTCTACCTCATCGTGCGGAAGAAGGTGACCCTGCCCCCGACGAAGGATCCTGCTCCGCGACCTCGGGGTCGCGATCCTGGTCGCGGCCGGGCGTGATGATCGTGCTCTACTCGTTCTTCGGGCTGCACGTCGACACCCTCTGGACGGGCCCGGTCAAGGCGATCGAGCACTGGCTCTCGATGCACAACCAGCAGCGCCTCGGCGGGCCGCCGTACTTCTACATCCTCCTCTTCGGCCTGTACGAGGTGCCCATCGTCATACTCGCCGGCGCCTCGGTCGTCTCGTACGCCGTGGTCCGGCTCTGGCGCGGCCGGTCGAAGGCGCGGCGCGAGGCCGTCTCGGCCGAGATCGACGCGATGCAGGGGGTCGCGCCCGCGGCGCCGAAGGCCCCCATCTTCGACCGCCGGGACGAGTTCTTCAAGTTCTGCCTGGTCTGGATGGCAGGGGCCATGCTGATGTACGCCTACATCGGCGAGAAGGTCCCCTGGCTGATCATCCAGCAGCTCCTGCCCATGTGCCTCGCGGCCACCTGGTGCCTGCGCTCGAAGCCGCCCGAGGAGCGGCTGATCCGGTGGAACGGCTGGAAGTGGGTGACGGTCGCGTTCCTGCTCTTCAGCATCTTCGTCCCGATCTACGGGTTCGGCCTCCTCTACACGACCCACCACGTCCAGTTCGTGCGCGAGGACATCTCCGAGCCGATCGTCCAGGTGCAGAACTCGGAGGACCTCCGGGGCCTCTTCGCCGAGATGGACGCGGCCCACAAGGTCGTGGTCGCGAGCCAGAACTACTGGCCCCTCCCGTGGTACTACCGCGGGGACAGATGGAACAAGATCCAGTTCTACGGCAACAAGATCGACGAGAGCGCGGTGCTGGCCCAGAACCCGGACATCGTCCTGACCGACTCGGGCAGCTCGTACGACTCCCTGCCGGGGTACGAGAAGCGGACGATCAAGCTCAACTACTGGTTCAGCTGGTACGACAACCAGAACCGCATCCCCCCGTACTACTTCGCGCGGGACGGCAAGCTCGGGTCCATGAACCTCGACGTCTTCGCCAGGATCTCACCGTCCGAGACCGTCGCCGCCCGCAGTCCCGCTCGGCTGAGCCCCCTTTTTTACACCAATCCATTTATAAAAGAAACGCCCACCTCTCCGTGATGGCGACGGACCCGGTCAGCTTCGTCCTGCTCAGTCTCTCGTCGCTGCTCGTGATCGTCAACCCGCTCGGGGCCGCGATGATCTACGTCTCGATGACCGCGGGCTATGACCGCGAGACGAAGCGGCGCACGGCGATCGAGGCGAGCTGGTACGCGCTGATCGTGCTCGTGGTCTTCGCCCTCCTCGGCGGGATCATCCTCGAGCTCTTCGGGATCTCGCTCGCCGCGTTCCGGATCGGCGGGGGCATCCTGCTCTTCATGATCGGCCTGGAGATGGTGTACGCGAAGGTCTCGCGGGCCGAAGATGACCGCGACCGAGAAGTACGAGGGGGACGCCGACGACGTCGCGGTCATGCCGATCGCGATCCCGATGATCGCCGGGCCGGGCGCGATCACGACCGTGATCGTGCTGATGAGCGAGGCGAGCGACCTCGGGGTCTGGGCCTACGGCGTGGTCCTGGTCTCGATCGCGGTCACATCGGTCGTCACGCACCTGATGATGGCCAACGCGGACCGGATCATGGCGCGCGTGGGCCAGCGCGAGTTCCGGGCCGTGAACCGGATCATGGGCATCCTGCTGATCGCGATCGCGGTCGAGTTCGTGATCGACGGCCTCCGGATCGCGTTCCCGTTCCTGGCGGGTGGGGCGTGACAGTTCGGATCGCGCTCGCCCAGCTCCTCCCCGCGTGGGAGGACCCGGGCGCGAACCTCGCGCGGTCGATGAGGCGGCAGCGCGGGCCGCGGACGCCGGCGCCGACCTCGTGGTCTTCCCCGAGCAGGTCCTCTTCGGCTGGGACCCGCAGTCCGTCCGCGGGCGCCGAACACGTCGGCGGGCCGCTGACGCAGGCGCTCCGGGCGACCGCACGGCGGAACGCGATCGGGCTCGTCGGCTCGATCCGGGAGTCCGGTGCGGCGGGCGTCCGGAACACGGCCCTCGCGATCAACGCGGGCGGCGCGATCGTTGCGGTCTACGCCAAGCAGCACCTCTTCACGCCCGGCGGCGAGGAGGGCTGCTACGCGCCCGGCCCGGGCCCGGCCCTCTTCGAGTGCGGCGGGCTCTCCTTCGGCCTCGCGATCTGCTACGACCTCCGGTTCCCGGCGGTCTTCGCCGCCTACCGGGCCCTCGGCGCGGACGCCGTGCTCGTGCCGGCCGCCTGGCCCTGCGCCCGCCTCGGCCACTGGCGCCTCTTCCTCCGCGCCCGCGCGCTCGACAACCGGCTGTACGTCGCGGGGGCCTCGTACGCGGCCGGCGCCACCCCGGTCGAGGCCTACTGCGGGGGCTCGCTCGCGGCCGACCCCGAGGGCGAGGTCGTGGTCGAGGCCGGGGAGGGACCCGGGCTCCTCTTCGCGGACCTCGAGCCCGGTGCGATCGCGTCGGCCCGTGCCGGGCCGGACCCGGCGGGCGGGTGAGAGCGACTGCGCGGCGACCAGCACGTCCTGATCACCCTCTTCTCGGGAGGGCTCCTCCTCGCCCCCCACGTCATGCTCCTCGCGCCGGGCGAGATCGCGGTCCTCCTCTTCGGCCTCTTCGTGGGCTCGCTCGCCCCCGACGCGGACGCGACCGACGCCGCGATCTTCCACACGCGGGTGCCGGGCCTCAGGGGGCTCACGCGACGGATCGCGGACGTGACCGCCGGCGTTCTGCCGGTCTTCGGCTACCTGATCCGGTACGGCGAGTACTACCCGGCGGCCGGCGTCTTCTGGTTCCTCTCGCGCGGGCGGCTGAAGGCCGGCCACCGCGGCGTCCTCCACTCCCTCCTCGGCGTGGCCCTGATCACGGCGCTCACCGGGCTCTACCTCGCCCTCGCCCTCCGCCTGCTCGGGTGGTCCGCGCCCGGCACTCCTCGCGCTCGGCGTGGCCGGCTTCGGGGCCGGCGCCCTCCTCCACCTCGCCGAGGACTCCTGCACCCCCGGCGGGATCGCCTGGCTCTACCCCCTCTCGGGCCGGCGGGTCCGGGGCCGCCTCCGGACGGGGAGTTCGGACCTGCGCCCGCGGCTCTTCGCGACCGCGCTCGGCGCGGCCATGTGGGGCTGCGTCCTCCTCCAGTTCTGGCTCGGCATGCCGGCCGAGACGGTGGCCGAGCTCTCGGTCTTCCTCTTCTGCGCGCTCTGGACCTTCTTCTACCTGGCCGCGCGCTCCTGAACGATGGACTCATGCCTGTTGGGAGCACACGATCTCCTGCATGTACCGCCTCGTCTGCGTCCACTGCGCCGCGGCATACCCGGCCAACAAGATCATCTACACCTGCAGCCGGTGCGGGCACCTGCTCGCGGTCGAGTACGCGCTCGACGAGCTTCAGATCGACCGGTCCCGCTGGCGCCGCCGCCCCCTCTCGGTCTGGCGCTACCGCGAGCTCCTCCCGGTGGCCGGCGACCCGGTCACGCTCCAGGAGGGCGGGACCCCTCTCTACCGCCTCGACCGGATCGGGGCCGAGCTCGGCCTTCCCCACCTCTACGCCAAGCACGAGGGGATGAACCCGTCGGGCTCGTTCAAGGACCGCGGCATGACCGTGGGGGTCTCCATGGCCCTCGAGCTCGGCATGACCTCGGTCGCCTGCGCCTCGACCGGGAACACCTCCGCGAGCCTCGCGCAGTACGCGGCCAAGGCCGGGATCCCGGCCGTCGTGCTCCTGCCCGCGGGCAAGGTCGCGCTCGGCAAGATCGCGCAGGCCCTGATGCACGGCGCCCGCGTCATCTCGGTCCGCGGCAACTTCGACCGCGCCCTCGAGATGGTCCACGAGCTCTGCCTCTCGCACGGGCTCTACCTCCTCAACTCGGTCAACCCGTTCCGGCTCGAGGGGCAGAAGACGATCGGGTTCGAGGCGATCGACCAGCTCGGCGCCGTCCCCGACCGGATCGTCCTCCCCGTCGGGAACGCGGGCAACATCTCGGCCGTGCACAAGGGGCTCAACGAACTCCTCGCGCTCGGGTTCATCGACCGCCTGCCCATGATGACCGGGGTCCAGGCCGAAGGGTCGGCCCCGATCGCCCGGGCCGTCCGGGAGAACCTGCCCGTGGTCCTGCCCGAGCCCTGCCCCGAGACGGTCGCGACCGCGATCCGGATCGGCGCGCCGGTCAACGCCGAGAAGGCGCTGACCGCGATCCGCCAGACCGGCGGGACCGCGACGACCGTGACCGACGCCGAGATCCTGGCCATGCAGCGCGACCTGGCGCGGAAGGAGGGGATCGGGGTCGAGCCGGCCTCGGCCGCCTCGGTGGCCGGGATCAGGCGCCTCGTCGAAGAGGGCGCGATCGACCGGGACGAGCGGATCGTCTGCGTCGTGACCGGACACCTGCTGAAAGACCCCGAGACGGTGATTGCCCAGTGCGAGCCTCCGATCGAGATCGACGCGGACATCTCCTCGCTGCTCTCTGCGCTCTCCTTCTGATCCCGGTCCTGGCCGGCGCCCTGCCGGCCGCGGACTACCGGATCGCGGAGAACGGGACGGCGTATAACGCCACGGTCGAGCTCGAGCAGGCCGAGATCTACGTCTTTGCCGAGCCCGGGGTGCTGGGGGAGCAGGTCCCGGCCCAGGTCTCCGGGATCCGGCTCGTGGCGCCGAACGGGACCGAGGTGGCGTACGAGGACCTCGGGGGCTCGGTGATCGCGTTCCCCAAGGGGAACTACACCCTCTCCTTCGCCGGCGAGATCAAGGACTCGCAGCTCCAGCAGGTCTACGACCGCGCCTACCGGGCGAACGCGACCGTGCCGGCCGGGTACAGCGTCACGAACCCGATCCTCGGCGGGTACTCGCCCGGCGCGAACGTCACGGCCCTGCCCGGCGGAGGGACCCGGCTCTCCTGGCAGTCGACCCGCGAGGTCCGCGTCCGGTTCTACGACCCGGCGCGCGAGTCCCTGCTCTGGTTCTTCGCCACGACCTGGGCCGTGGTCGCGGTCGTCCTCCTCTTCCCGTTCCTGGCCGAGCGGCTCTCCCGGCGCCGCGAGTGACGGGCAATCCCCCGACCTTTCCCGGGGACTCTCCCCTCTTCTCGTTCCTCAAGTTCGAAAGAACCAAATATTCCGCGATCAAGCGCTACGCATGCCATCCCGGCAATGGTCCCTGTGCAGATCGGTCCTCCCGTACCTTCTCTGTGCCGTGTTTCTCTCAGCCGTGGCCGGTGTCGTCTCGGCGACATGCGCCGATCAGCGTCGGGATCGAACGAGGATATCGCCAACGCAACCCTGTTTCCCACTCCTGAAAAGTCCTACGTCCTCTACACCGAACTCCACGAAGCCGGGGAGGCCCAGTATTACCGTTTCCCCCTGAAGAGCGGGCAGCGCCTGTACGGGTCCCTGCAGATCCCCGGCCCCGACTCGATGGTCCCCGACCTCGTTGATCATCGGGCCCGGCATCGCTCCTTCCGGCGAGGTACCTTCCTTTGTCCAGGTCCCGGCCGGGTCGGGCGCGATGGTCATCCCGGGAGAGACCCCGGGGACGCCCTCGTACGAGGCGTTCACGCCCCAGCCAATCTACGAAGTGGCGCGGTTCAACGTCACCGTACCGCAGGACGGCGACTACTACATCGCGGTCTACGGCCCCGAGGGAGGGAAGTACAGCCTTGCACCCGGGTACATCGAGGAGTTCACGGTCGACGAATGGCTGCTGATCCCCTGGTCGGTGGTCTCGATCCACCTCTGGGAGGGCCAGTCGCCGGCGTACATCTTCGCACCGCTGATCGTCGTGCTGATCGGCGGGCTCGCTCTGTTCTGCGTTGTACCGGCAGGAGCCGGGGGCCGATGCGGGACCTCCCCGGCTGGCTGATCCTGGTCGCGGGCCTCCTGTACCTGGGAGGCGCGGCCATGACCGCCCTGCAGACGGTCCACGCGGTCCTGCTCACGGGATATTCATCCGAGGTCCTCCTCACCCTCGCGTTCATCGCCGGGCCGCTCCTCCTCGGCATCTACGCGGTCTACCTGGGTGTCCGGGCACCCGGGACGGATCCTTCCCTGCGGCGGGGGGTCGCGATGATCCTCGTCGGGCTCCTCGGGCTGCTGCTCTGGGCGGGCCTCCTGATCGGGCCCGTGCTCGCGATTGCCGGCGGAGTTCTCGTCCTGGTACAACACTATCGGAGACCGAGTCCCGGCCTGATGTGGGCCGGACTTCCCCGTAAATCCGGCCGCATTCCCGTTTTTCACTCCCCGCACGGGGATTGGCATCGCTTCGGCTGCGTCAGCACCCGCCGGATTGACGTTGCCGACGCCGTCCGGCTCTTCACTCCCCTCCGATAATCTCCCCCTTCCCCTCTCACGCACCGGGCGACGTTCGGCCAGGGAAGGAGACGCACCCCTCATCGAGCGCCATCAATAAATAGAGCGAGGACTTTCAGAGTGTAAAAAAATATCAGGAATGCTTAGGTAATGGCCGTGGAATCCCGGGAAACGGCGAAATATCGCCCGTATCTCTTTAAGACCTGGAACGGAGCGGAGCGTTCGTGGGTAACACCATTCCCTCCATTGCCATCGAGGTCGTCGACCGGCGCCGGCTCCTCCGGGCTCTCGGTCGGGCCGTCGAGGAGGAGGCGGCTGAGCATCTGAGCGGGGCCCGGTTCAGGATGCACGAGGGAGAACGGGAGCGGCACGCCTATCTACGGGCGCTCATGGCCGAGATACAGGCCCATAATTCCATCCCCGCGGATGGACCGGGATCCCGCCCGCCGGCCCCCGGCCCGACCCCGCAGCGGCCGGGCGGGAGCGGGAGCGCGAGGGAGACCTCGACAACCAATGAAACACCCTCATCCTTGAACCCTTGAGAGGGGAGGGAGGACCTTCATGGAGCCGGTTGAAGGGGGAAGCGACCCTGCCTGATCCTCTCGCTGGACCGCCGACAGGTAGGCGGAACGGTATGATGATCCGGACCGCCTCACGCCCATTGCCTCTGCGTCCGTAGCCCGGGCCGCGGCTACCGGCCCAGCAGCCCTCTTCGGGAGTGGACTATGACCGACGAAGATATCACTGGGGAGAACGCTGTCCGGGTTCGCACGCTTGTGGACGCTCGCACAGCAGATCCACGCCGGGCACGGCCGCGTGACGCCGGCACCCCTCGAAACGGGCGCCGGATCACTCGAGTCGTTCACCGCGGTGATCGATGCGCTCGCGTCCGGAGACCCGCCGATCACCCGCCGCTGATCGAGGATCTCAAGCGCCGTATCGCCCTGGATCGTGCCGTGCCCACCCACCTCCTTCAGCTCGAGGAGTCCGACCGCCTCGCCGAGCGGGAAGCGGACGGGGAGTGTAGATCGGTTCGCAGCACCTGTCATCAGCCAACGCGAGGTGTGCTTCGCGAATTCTCGCGCCGGAGAGCGATATCGGAACTGCCCTCCACCCCCCACCCTTGCGAATGCAGGAGCGATGCTTCCCGCTTCGCTGCCGGTTCTGAAGCAGCGCCTGAAAGGCCGCGGACCGGGGAGTACCTTGCCTGATTTGTCCTTGTCGGCTGGTGCAGAATAACCATTGCGGAACCGGCGGTCCCGGCACGCAGGAAGACGTCGGGATACGAGTGAAGGTGCGATCCGGTCTCCCCTCACCCGATCCTGAACCCTCTCATCGAGATAGACCCGTTCTGGAACCCCTCGTACGTGAACCGGAGGCCGTCCCCCTCCTCCTGGAGCGCGATGGCATAGATCATCGGGAGATAGTGGTCGAGGGTCGGTGCCGCGAGGGAGCCCATTCATCCGTCGACGGGTACTCGATCAGATCACGGTGCTCTCCTGCGACGAGGTGGGCACGCATCTGCTCGTCCGCCTCCACGGCCCATTCGACCGGCGGTGCGTCCATGTCGGGATTGGCGAGACGGAGGTTGTGCACCATGTTCCCGCTGCCGATGACGAGGACGCCCATGTCCCTGAGAGGCGCGGAGCCTCTTCGCCGAGCTCGGTAATGGTACCGGACCGGCTTCGGGTGCCAGTCGTTGAAGGAGTAGTCCAGGCTCATCTCGAAGACCGGGATATCGGGCCGACGGGAACATGTGCCTGAGGACCGAGTAGGCCGCATGGTCGAGCCCCCGTGCAGGGTCGCACCGGATGGCGCCGTCCCCCAGCTCGGTGACGCGCCGTGCCACTGCGGGCGCCCCGCTGCTCCCGTACCTCACCCGGTAGAGCTCCTCCGGGAACCCGAAGAAGTCGTAGATCATCCCGGGCCGGTCGACGCAGGTGACGTAACTCCCCCGGGTCAGCCAGTGCGCCGATATGACCATGATGGCCTCCGGCCGGGGCAGGGCCGGGCCCAGAGCGGCAAGGCTCTGCGTGAATCGGTTCGAGAGCACCATGTTCATGGGCGACCCGTGCCCGATGAAGAGCACGGGCATCCTCTCCCGCAGGGCTGCCATTAGTCTCCATCTGGATCCACCCGGTCTGAGAATGGGGAGAGAGCTATTTCCGCTTTTTCATCAGGGACTGCTCCACTGTCGCCAACCCGTCCTTCCTGCAGCCGATGCCGATGCAGCAAGGGGTCTCGACCCCTCGATATGCACATCCCTCGCCCACGGCGTCCGTACCGGCGGGCCTGCCATATATCAACGCGGGTACATTTCGCGGCTTCCGGCGGGACGTGGGTCCGCAAGAGTTATCTCCGTTCACCCGTATCTCCCCGGCGTATGACCACGACACCCGGCATCCGAAAAGCGGTGCAATCGCCATTTCGGCATCGGCACGGGCGCCCCTGCAGGGGCGACCGAAGCGTTCGCAGCCACGGAGGGATCCATGCCGTTCCTTGACGTCGGGGTCGAGAACTCGGGCGGCATCGGCATCTACTTCGAGGACCACGGCACGGGCCGGCCGGTGGTACTGATCCACGGGTGGCCGCTCTCGGGCGCCTCGTGGGAGCGGCAGGTCACGCCCCTGCTCGAGGCCGGGTACCGCGTGATCACGTACGACCGCCGGGGGTTCGGCAACTCGGACATGCCGGCCATCGGCTACGACTACGACACCCTCGCCGACGACCTGAACCTGCCTGATGACCGAGCTCGATCTTCGCGACGCCGTCCTCGTCGGGTTCTCGATGGGCGCGGGCGAGGTGGTGCGGTACCTCGGCACCTACGGCTCCTGGCGCGTCGACCGGGCGGTCTTCATCGCGACCATCCCTCCCTTCCTGCTGCAGACCAGCGACAACCCCGAGGGCGTGGACGGCGAGGTCTTCGACGAGATCCGGCGGGCCCTCGTCGACGACCGCCCGGCGTACCTGACGCGCTTCTTCGAGGACTTCTACAACCTCGACGTATGGCAGGGCAGCCGGGTCAGCGAGGAGGTCGTCCGGCGCAGCTGGGACGTCGCGGCCGGCGCGTCGCCGATCGGGACGCTGGCGTGCGTGGGGACATGGCTGACCGACTTCCGGGACGACCTCGCACGGATCGACGTGCCCGTCCTGGTGATCCATGGGGAGCAGGACCGCGTCATGCCGATCAAGGCGACCGGCGACCGCCTCCACAAGATGCTCGACGGAAGCCGGTACGTCGTTATCAAGGATGCGCCGCACGGCCTGTGCTGGACCCACGCGGACGAGGTCAACCACGCCCTGCTCGAGTTCCTCGGCGAGTGTGCCCCGGCGGCGGAACCGCCCATGACGGCGCCCCGGTAAGGCGGGGACGGGGAGGGATGGAGGGTCGGACTCCCTCTACCAAGCGATCGACCCTCCATCCGAGCCCGTTCCTGAGAAGGCCGGCGATGAGGCCGAAGCCCCGGAAGGTCGTCGCAACCGCGAGGCATTGATGAAAACGGGTTCGCAGATGTCCGGAGCGGGCCTCGAGCCGGTCACGAATCGGTTCGGACAGAAGACCCCCGCCATGCCCGGCCCCTTCGCCCGCAGGGAGAGATTGACGTCGACAATCGCGGGCAGAGACCCATCCAGACCCGTTCGGCAGTCAGCCCTGCATCGGTGCGGGTAACGAGGCCGATGAGAGGGTGAGGAACTGAAGCATTTGTCACGCTATTTCGCGGTGTGATAGTGAACGGGGGACGGCCGCCTGGCGGTCAGCGGAAGCCGCCGATTCTCGGGCCTGGTTCAACGAACGGTCCGGCGCAGGTCGCCCGAGGTCTGGCCGGAAGAGACGTTCGGGCCGTCCGGGGCGGGGAGCGTGAACGAGAAGACCGAGCTCCCGCCGGGACCGGCCTCGACCCGGATCGTTCCCCCATGCCGCTCCACGATCCGTTTCACGGTCGCAAGGTCGATCCCGTGGCCCTCGTCGCCGGTTCGGCGATGGCCCCGTCGGAACGGCTCGAAGATCCCGTCACGGAGCTCTGCGGGGACTCCTGTCCTGTTGTCGGCGACGAGGATGCGCCACCAGGTTCTCCTCGCGGACGGCCGAGACGTGAACCCCCGGCGGCCCCGCGTCGCCGACCCCGATCGCCAACGCGATCAGGCTCGCGAGCACCTGCTCGAGCATGGACCGATCTGCCAGCACGACCGGGAGCAGGCCGTGCGTCACCACCGCGCCCGACTCGCGGATCGGAACGGCGAGTGAGGCCTGCGCGGCGGCCAGCGCCGTGCCGACATCGACCGGCTCGAGCGCGAGCGGTTGGATCTCGACACGGGCGTCGCGGAGCAGGTCGTCGATCTGGCGTTCCATGCGCCGACCGCCTGCAAGGATGTAGTCGAGCACCTCCCGGTCCTCCAGGTCGAGCCGGTTGCCGGAGCGGCGCCTGAGGAGCTCGGTGAACGAGGCGATCGTCCAGAGCGGCTCGAGAAGGTCGTGACCCACGAGCCTGGCGGACCGTTCGAGGTAGGCACTGGATGTCCGGAGGGCATCTTCCGCGCCGAACCGCCCGGTCATGTCGATGGAGAGGCCGGCCACCTGGCCCGGGGCGGGCCGGTAGAGCAGGACCTCGAACCGCTGGCCGTCGGCCGGGCCGTCGAACGGGATCGTCTCGGACCGGCCGGTCTCGACGACCCGGATGAAGGCATCGAACCAGGGCGGCATGGGCTCCCCGAAGAGCTCCCGCAGGGTCTTCCCGATCACCTCGTCCCGTCGTCCGCCCGAACATCCGCTCGCCGGCAGCGTTCAGTTCGAGGACACGGAAGTCCTCCGCCTGTCCGTCGGTGCCGGAGATCACTGCATAGAGCACTATCCCCTCTGGCAGCTCGTCCACGAGCGAGCGGTGCCGCGTCTCGCTCTCGCGGATCGCCTCCCCGGCCCGGTGCGCATCCGTGACGTCGAAGACGGTCGAGTACAGCAGGGTTCTCCCCTCCATGACGACGGGGACGGCGAAGACCTCGACGTAGCGTTCCTCGCCCGAGGCGTGGTGGTAGACGAATCGCAACGGCGCCCGCTGCCCCTCCATCCCGTCCAGCAACCGGGGTGGGACCGCCTCGCCGGGCGCGCCGTTCGGGTCGGAGACCCGCATGGCGCGGAGGGCGTCCGGTGAAGACCAGAAGAAGCGTGCAGCCGCCGGGTTCGCGTCGACGATCAGGCCGACGGCCGGGTCGATCACGAGGACGGCCGCGTCGTGCTCGCGGAAGAGGATGCGGTACCGGTCGTTGAGGGGCACCGGTTCGCTGCTCTCGCGCCGGTACCGGTCGACGACGACGGCGGTTCCCGCGATGAGGAGCCACGACCCGGCCCGGCCGACAAACGCGAGGGCGGCGGGGATGCCCGCGGCGAGAGGCCAGAGAGCGCCCCCGCCGGCGATCGCGACGACGACGGTGACGCCCGATGGAGTGAGCAGGAAGCCGGCGGCCGAGAGAAGGATGGCGGTGGCGGCGGCGGCGAGAGGAGGGACTCGCGGCAGGGCGAGGACCACGACCAGGAACGGCACGACGTAGAAGAGACCGGCCCCGATCCCGGGCGGCGCGAGCGCGTCGAGGCAGAGGGAGGCTCCGAAGAGCAGCGCCGCCGCGGCGCCGACGGCGTAGTCCCTGGGCGGGGATGAGCCGGCGGGTCCATCGTGAGGACCCGTCGCCTGCCCCGCGGCCATATCAGTACCATTCTCCGTGCCCTGCAATTAACCCGCTGCTCCGCCCGTACCCATGGGGAATCGAGGCGCGAGCGGTTTCCAATCATCCCGGGGCCGCGGGTTCTGGATGAGGGCCCCCCATGACAGGCCGGTTTTGCGGGGCCACACTACACGTCCCGCGGGACGGAAAACTGAGCGGTCTGAAGGTACATCCGCAGGTCCCCGGCAGAGAGCACGGGTTTCTCACACGCGGTACTTAGCCCGCCTCGCTGCGTCCGGGTCCGACCGGGTAATGACAGGGGGGGCATGAAAGGTGGATTGCAGGATGCACATTGCGAGGCAGTCCCCGGCGCCAACGGTCACCCGAGGCGGTACCCGAAGGAGGGCGGCCACGCCGCCGAGGCCGTCGAGCCGCTCGCCCGGCTCGAACGAGGACGAGAGGACCGCGACCGACGCACCGAGCTGCTCGGCCGCCTCCATGAGAGCCTGGGCCGCGTGGTCCCGGAGGAGCCGGTCCACGACCAGCACCTGCTCGGCCGCGCCGTACTCGACGGCGCGCCGCGTCTCGGCCATGCCGTACGCAACCGCGCCGTCGGTCGCAATCCGTCGGACCACCTCCTCCATCAGCGTCACCTCGCGTGCGAGCTCGGCGTCGCCGGCGAGCCGCTCGAGCACGCCATTGCCGATCGCCTCCTGCACGGCGCCCTTCCCGATCCGCTTCGTCTCGGCGAGGGTCGTGCGGGCTCCGATGGCGGGAGCGGCCTCACGGAGCCGGGCAGTGAACTCCTCCTTGACGAAGCCCGGCCCGGCCACGACGAGCGGCCCGTCGACCTGGGCCAGGAGTCTCGATCAGCCGGTCGTAGAACCCCTGCCGGCCGCCGCCCTCGTCCCCCTTGCCGCTCCCGGCCGTGACTCCGGCAACGAACTCGGGGCCGTACTGCCGGATCCGGTAGAGCTCGGCCTCGCCCTCCTCGATGGCCAGGACGTGGACCAGGGACGCGGTCGAGGCGCGCACGGCGCGCTCGATCCGCTCGAAGTCGGAGGGGCGCCAGGTGCGGAGGACCGAGACCTCGGAGTCGGGCTCGAGGTTGAAGGTATGGTAGGCCCCGGGCTCGGGACCGTACACGATCGGCCCGGCGACCCGGAGGCGGGTCGTTGTCGTGTGGAACTCGATCCGCTCGGCCCGGAGCCCGAGCCGGACCGGCCGCTTCTCGGGCTTCTCGGGCCGGAGCTTGTCCGTCGGCGTCTCGACCGCGCGGAACGTGGTCGCGTAGACCAGCGCGCCCGGCACGATCAGGTGCGAGAGGTGCCAGAGGTCGTCGAGGGTCTCGGGGGTGAAGCGGCACTCGCCGAAACCGCGGCGGAGCTCGCCGCACTCAGCCCGCATGGACCTCGGCGACCTCCGAGCCGCCGGGCGGCACGAAGCGGGCCACGGCCTCGGTGTTCAGGACGGCCTTGGCCGAGCGTCCCCCGTCGCCGCCGAGGTGCTCGCGGAGCGTCCGGAGCACCTGCCGCGCGGTGTCGTTCGGCTCGAACGGCCCGGGCCGGAGCAGGACGCGGACCTCGGACCGCGGAGCCACGGCCGACGGCGGGCCGCCGACCACGCCGGTCGGGCCGTACCCGATCGCGGCCGCGAGCGGCACCGAGCGGAACCAGGTCCGCTCGCCGCGGACGATGAACGAGCCGCGCCCGACGTACTCGCCGGCCTCGGGGGTCTTCGAGACCTGGTCAGGCCGGGCCGCGTACACGTCGGCCTCGAAGTGCCCGGCCCGCCAGGCCCCCGAGAACGAGGCCGCGAACTGCGCGACCTCGTCCATGCGTTCGGTCGGGCCCTTGACGATCACGACCGAGGCGCCGTGGACGTCCGCGTGGACGAAGGTGTCGTTCCCCTCCATGTACCGCTTGACCAGCTCCTCGTTCTGGCCCGCGTCCCGGCCGCCCAGGACGAGTGTGCCGTCCGAGGTCTCGAACCAGCGGAACCGGTGGTACCAACGCGGCTTCGCGCGTTTCGCGGCGACCGCGGATTTCGGCGGAGCCTTCGGGGGCGGCGCGGCCATCGCGGCGAGCGCGCCGATCCGCTTCTTCTTGAACTTCCGGGCCTGGCTGTACAGCCGGTCGACGTTCTGCTCGACCGTCTCGTGGACGTAGAGCGTGACCCGCTCGCCGCCGAGATCGACGTCGACCGAGGCCGTCGCCGGGTCGACTCGTAGAATTCTCTTCGCGACCGGGTTGTCGGCCCCTTTCAGCACGCGCGCGATCTCCTGCCACGAGCGCGTCTCGGCCGCGGCCGCGAGGGTCGCGATCACCTCGGCCGCGAGCGGGTACTGCTCGTACACGACCTCGGCGAGCCGTTCGTACCGGGCGATCTTCGGCCTCGAACCCGGCCACGGCCGTGACCTGCTGCCGGCGGATCCGCTCCTCGCGCGAGAGCGCCTCCTGTTTCGCCACGACCGGCGCCGTCGGGGCGAGCGGGTAGAGCTCCTCGAGGCACTCGTCGAACGAGGCGCATTCGCGGTCCACCGCCATGCCCGCGAGCCGGACCGGCCAGGCCCCCTTTCCGCCGAGGACCGGGGTCGGGCGCTCGACCACCTCGCGGATGAGCGACTCGAGCGCGGCGTAGACCGGGGCCGGGTCGACGCCCTTCGCGGCGCGGCCGAACGGTCGACCCCGGCGCGGACGCAGACCTCCTCGGCGAACGGCCCGCCGAGCCGGAGCCCGGTCGCGAGGGTCCGGACCAGGTCCCGGTCCGCTTCGGCGAGCAGGGACGCGAACGCGGCCGCATCGGGGATCGGCCCGGGCCGGTCCTTCAGCGTGTACTCGGCGCCGGGCACGACCTCGCGGTCCCGGAACCGGTGGTGCCAGAGCGGCTTGACGATCACCCAGTCCGCGTCGCAGAGGACCACGTTCCCCTCGTCGAAGAGACTCGAAGACGAGGTGGTAGCTCGTATCCTTCCGCCCGATCTCGAACGAGACGATCCGCTCGAGCCCGTGCTGCTCGATCGCGAGTACGCGGCCGCCCTCGAGGTGCTTGCGGAGCAGCATCGCGAACGACGACGGCAGACTTCGGCGGCTCGGGAGCCGCCCGGACGCGGTGGAGCCGCCGGCCCGACTCTGCGAGGAGGTGGTACCTCGCGTGCTCCTGGCCGTTCAGCCGGATCCCGAGCAGCTTCTGGTCGTACTGGTAGACCTTCCCGATCCAGAGCGGCATGGCCCGCCGGAGGTCCGCGACCACGGCCAGCAGGTCCACGCCGCTCATCCCCTGTGCGGTCGCCATTAAATACCAAGATACATATGCCCTGACGCCTAAAAAATAGGTTCACTGGTGTCATGACGGAAACCACAGTCGATACGCCGAGATCGGGGTCCAGCGCCAAGGCCGAACGGGCCCGCTCCGAGAAGCAGCAGTCCCACCTTCACCGGATCGAGAGGACGCTCGCGGCCTGCTTCCTCGGCATCTTCGCGGGGTGGCTATCGTTCGTGCTCGGCGGGGCTCCGAACGCGAACATGGTCCAGCCGAACGCCCTCCTGGGGCTCGTCGTCCTCGCGGCCGCGATCGTGGTCCAGCGCCACCTCTTCATCCTGCTCCGGATCGATACGCCGCCGATGGCGACCAAGGACTGGTTCTACCAGGGGTTCATGACTTTTGCGCTCTGGTTCATCACCCAGACGATCATCCTCACGACCCTGTTGCCCCCCATCCTGACCACGTAGGCCGCCATGCGTATCGCCGTCGTTCACCGTGAGCGGTGCCACTCGCGCAAGTGCGGCACCGAGTGTATCTCCTACTGCCCGCGCGTCCGGACGGGAGACGAGACGGTCGTGCTCGGCGAGGACGGCCGGGCGATCATCTCGGAGGAGCTTCTGCGTCGGCTGCGGGATCTGCATCAAGAAGTGCCCGTTCGACGCGATCGATATCGTCTCCACCCCCGAGGAGCTCGACCAGCCCACGCACCGGTACGGCCAGAACGGGTTCGTGCTGTACGGCCTGCCCACACCCGTGGAGGGGAAGGTCACGGGCCTCCTCGGCCCCAACGGGATCGGGAAGTCGACCTCGGTCAAGATCCTCTCGGGGACGCTCCGGCCGAACCTGGGGATCTTCGACCACGAGGTCGGCTGGGACGAGGTGCTGAAGGGCTATGCCGGGACCGAGCTCTTCGAGTACCTCTCGCGGGTGGCGAACAGGAAGATGAAGGTCGCGGTCAAGCCGCAGTACATCGACCAGATCCCGAAGGTCTTCCAGGGCACGATCGCCGAACTCCTGGCGTCGACCGACGAGCGCGGCGCGCTCGCGGGGTACGTGGAGGCTCTCGGCCTCGGGCCGATCGTGGACCGGACCATCGGCACGCTCTCGGGCGGCGAGCTCCAGCGGGTTGCGGTGGCGGCCTGCCTGGCCCGCGAGGCCGACTTCTACTTCCTGGACGAGTGCACGCCGTTCCTCGACGTGTACCAGCGGATGGTCGTGGCCCGGCTCGTGCGCGAGCTCGCGGCCTCGCGCCCGGTCGTGATCGTCGAGCACGACCTCGCGATCCTGGACATGCTCGCGGACACGGTCCACGTCGGGTACGGCACGCCCGCGGTCTTCGGCGTGATCACCCGGCCGAAGGGGGTCCGGGTCGGGATCAACCAGTACCTCGAGGGCTACCTGGCCGAGGAGAACGTCCGCTTCCGCGACCACTCGGTCGTCTTCGAGAAGCGGGCGCACACCAAGGGGAGCGAGCGCGAGCTCCTCTTCACGTTCCCGCGGATGACGAAGACGTACCCGGCCTTCCGCCTCGAGGTCACGGGCGGCGATGTCCGGCGCGGCGAGGTCCTCGGCGTGGTCGGCGCGAACGGGATCGGGAAGTCGACCTTCGCCCAGCTCCTGGCCGGGGCCCAGGACCCCGACGGCGGGCCGCTCGCCGAGTCGGTCCGGATCTCGTACAAGCCGCAGTACCTCAAGGGCGACACCTCCGTCCCGGTCGAGTTCCTGCTCCGGGGCGTCACGAACCGGTTCGACTCGTCCCAGTTCCAGCACGACATCGTCGAGCCGCTCGGCCTCAAGCCGCTCCTCCCGTCGCCGGTGGACACGCTCTCGGGCGGCGAGCTCCAGCGGGTCGCGATCGCGGCCTGCCTGGCCCGCGACGCCGACCTCTACATCCTGGACGAGCCGTCGGCGCACCTCGACGTCGAGCAGCGGGTCCGCGTGACCCGGCTGATCAAGCGCCACGCCGAGGGGCGCGAGGCCGGCGTGATGGTGATCGACCACGACATCTACCTCGTGGACATGGCCTCCGAGCGGATCCTGGTCTTCGAGGGCGAGCCCGGCGTCACGGGAACGGCCGTCGGGCCGTTCGGGATGCGCGAGGGCATGAACCGCTTCCTCGCGAACCTCGGGGTCACGTTCCGCCGCGACCAGACGGGCCGGCCGCGGATCAACAAGCCCGGGTCGTACCTCGACCGCGAGCAGAAGGCCGGCGGGGAGTACTATTACTATACGCGGCGAGGACGAGTCCGCGGCCCGGTAAGCATTTTTCTCCTCAGGCCGGGTTTTGCACGTTGTCGGTCCAATGCCATGAGCCCGGCGTCCGGACGGAACGTGCAAATCTATTAAATACGACGGGGGGGATTTCGCCCTGATCCATCATGGCGAAAAAAACCCTCACGACGAACCAGGGAGTTCCGGTAGCCGACAACCAGAACTCCCTCACCGCCGGTCAGCGAGGACCGACCCTCCTGCAGGATGTTCACCTGATCGAAAAGACTGGCGCATTTCGACCGTGAGCGGATACCGGAACGCGTGGTGCACGCAAAAGGTGCCGGGGCCCACGGGTATTTCCAGGTGTTCAAGAGCATGGCGGAGTATACCAGGGCGAAATTTCTCCAGGACCCGGAGAAGAAGACGCCGGTCTTCGTCAGGTTCTCGACGGTCGTCGGGGCACGGGGGTCTGCGGACTCGGTGCGGGATCCCCGCGGGTTCGCGGTGAAGTTCTACACGGAAGAGGGAAATTACGATCTCGCCGGCAACAACCTCCCGGTCTTCTTCATCCGGGACGCGATCAAGTTCCCGGACATGGTGCATTCCTTCAAACCCGCTCCGGATACGAATATGCCCACCAGTTCCTCGGCCAACAGCCGGTTCTGGGACTTCATCTCGCTCACGCCCGAGTCCACCCACATGATCACGTGGCTCTTCTCGGATCGCGGCACCGTCAAAAGCTACAGGAAGATGGAGGGATTCGGGGTCAATACCTTCATCTGGGTGAATGAGAAGGGCAAAGGCAGGTACATCAAGTACCACTGGAAACCTGCGGCAGGGATCGAGACGATCGACCGCCACGAATCCACACGGCTCGCCGGCGAGGACCCGGACGTCGCCACCCGCGACCTGTACGACTGGATCGCATCCGGCAAGACCGTCGAATACGAACTCAACGTCCAGCTGATGGAGTTCGAGGACGAGTTCAACCTGGACTTCGACCCGCTCGATGCGACCAAGACCTGGCCCGAGGATCGATACCCGCTCATGAAAGTGGGCAGGATGGTCCTCGATCGGAACCCGGAGAATTATTTTGCCGAGGTCGAACAGGCGGCATTCGGGGTGTCCGCCCTCGTCCCCGGGATCGAGCCGTCCGCAGACAAGCTCCTGCAGGGACGGCTGTTCGCGTACGCGGACACCCAGCGGCACCGTCTGGGACCCAATTTCCTCCAGATCCCGGTGAACCAGCCCAGGGTGCCGGTCAACAACGACCAGCGGGACGGGTTCATGCAGTCCGGTTTCGGGCACAGCGGGACCGTAAATTTCGAGCCCAACTCGCTGGGCGGCGGAGAGCCGCAGGAGTCCGGTGTGCCGACGTTCGAAGGCCGGCCGTTCGTGGGAGGGCAGGTTCGCCGGAAGATCGCGCTGACCAACGATTTCCAGCAGGCCGGGGAACGCTACCGCTCGCTGTCGAAGCTGGATCAGGACCATCTCGTGGATAATATCGTCGACCCGCTATCCCATGCAAAGAAGGAGATCCAGAAGCGGATGGTGGAGAACCTTACGAAGGCGGATGCAGAGCTCGGGATGCGTGTGGCAAAAGGGCTGAATCTTTGAGGGGCAGCGAACGGTCCGCGCAGTATCTCGTGGGACGTCACGCTATAGTGTCCCGTGACGCGTTCCCCCTGTTATGCCGTTGACGGCGAACGGGAGGCAGAAGGAGCGGCGGGCGCTCATCGACGAGCTGGAAGACGATGCTTCGATCGATTGGCCGGACCGGAAGGAGCATGGGTGGCTCGAGCCCGGCGCCAGGTAATACGTCGAGGTGCCGGTCAACCCTCGTCTATTCCGTGGTCGGCCGGCCCGGTGATCAGACTTTCCCCGGTCCGGAGGTTACATCGTCAGGGCTCAATGCCCCGATACCATTCCGGAGTGTGGGGGAGGTCCGCCGGCCCTATGTGTTCGCGACCGGCGGGAGACGCGGCGTCGGGGCTCCTGGTTGCCCCCCAGGCGCTGTGCTTCTGGCTCACGGTCATTCGATCGGGCCCGTCCCGACCGTCCATCTCCATGCACCCGAGGACGGCATCCCTCTATCCTCCGGCCAGCGGCGGGAAGAGCGCGATCAGATCACCGTCCTCGAGCGGCGTATCCAGGCCGGCCAGGAAATGAATATTTCTTCCATTCTTGAGGATGTTCACGAAGTCCCGGAGCGTTCCCGGCGCGGCGAACAGGAGCCCGTCGAGCCCGTCGAACCGCGCCGTGAGATCCGCGAGCAGGGTCCGCACGGTCGACCCCTTCGGAAACTGCAGGACGAGCTGCGGATCCATCACCTCGCGGAAGGTCGCAAACGACCTGACCGTGACGGTCAGTCCGCCCACGGTACCGTTCGTCACCGTCCCGTCTCCGCTCATCCGTCCGCTCCCGTGCACTCCGGACTGGCCGGGTCTCCCCGGACCGGGAGAATCCCGACATCCGCCCGGATCCCGTCCCAGAACAGCACCGGCCCTGTGAGGAGGATTCCCCGGCTCATGATGTACCTGATCGCCTCCGTGACCTGGAACGACCCGATCACCCCCGGTCGTCGCCCCGGGGATCGGCGTCGCGCCGGGCGCCGGTGGCGAGGGAACGATACCCCGCAGACAGGGCAACCTGCCCGGGATGATGGAGGTCGCCTGGCCGTACAGCCCGTGCACCGCGCCGTGGAAGAACGGGATCCCCCGCTGCCATGCGGCGAGGGCGTACCGGGCAGGGAAGTTGTCCGGCGCGTCGAGGACGAGGTCCGCGTTCTCGACCAGGGACGCTGCATGCTCGGCCGTGATCGTCGTCCGGACGGGTTCCACCTCGATCTCGGGTTTGAGGGCCCGCAGGTCTTCGGCCGCCGCCGTCACTTTCTCCGCCCCGATGTCCCCGGTCCTGTACATGATCTGCCGTTTGAGGTTGCTCTCCTCGACCGTGTCTCTGTCGATGAGGCGGACCTGTCCGATGCCGGCTGCGGCAGAATAGAGGGCGATCGAGGACCCGGGTCCGCCGACACCCGCGATCACGATCCGAGCCCGGGCGAGCGCTGCCTGCCCGTCCTCGCCGACGACGTCCGCCTGGCGTCGGTATCGTTCGCACTCTTCCGTCTCCTGCACCATCTACCCGTTCCCGGCGCTACGCGAGCCCGAGTTCCCGAAGCTTCTCGCGAGTCGGCGTCCCTTCTGCATCCCAGCCCCGGAGGGAGTAGTACTCGTCGAGCATCTCGTCCCGTCGCCAGACCTGGCCCGTGGGCGCCCCTTCCTGGAGCGGCTCGTCCAGGAGACGGGCCGGCAGGGTGTCGTCGCTCCGGCCGAAGCCGCGCTTGATGTTGAAGAGTTTCTGGAGGTTCCAGATCCGCTCTCCGATCGTCAGCAAACCGGCTGCGTCGATCGGCATGCCGGTGGTCGTGGCGATCAGGTCCGCGTAGTCCTGCGCGTCCAGGGCGAACGAGGTGAAGAGGCACATGCCCGATGCATCGATGGCCGCGGTCAGGTCCTGGAACGTCTTGACCCACTGGGCCTTTCCCTCGGTTATGTACGGATCGAGTTTTTCGGGCGCCCCAAGCACCTCGGGCGAGATCATGTACCCGTAGACGTGGTCCCCGCCGCGGACCGAGGTCGCCGTCGCGAGCCCGTACCCCTGGATCCCCCGGGGGTCGTAGGCCGGCAGCTCCTGCTTCTTGGAGCTCATCGAGAGCTCGGGATGCCCGTGCCTCTCCGCGAACCGGTAGGAGCCCTCGGCGAGTTCGTCGCCGATCCCCTCGCGCGTCGCGATCTGCCGTACCAGGTCCAGCATCCCGGCGGCGTCGCCGAACCTGACCGGGTGGTCCACGTATCCCTTCTCCGCCATCTCCATCAGGCAGGCGATCGTGGCCGGCGCCGAGATCGCGTCGAGCCCGTACTCGTTGCAGATGTTGTTCGCCCGCACGACCGCCTTGAGGTCGTCGATCCCGCAGTCGGGCCCGAACGCCCAGTCGGGCTCGTACTCCGGGCCCTCCCCTGCCTCGCCGTCGAACTCGTGGACGCGGCCGCACTGCACGATGCAGGCGTAGCACCCCTTGGGCCGCTTCAGGATCGTCTTTGCGATCGTCTCGCCCGAGACGCTCTCGGCGTTCGGGAAGTGGGCGGTCTGGAAGTTCCGGGTCGGCAGGACGTAGTTCTCGTTGATGATGTTGACAAGCACCGCCGTGCCGTAGTTGTGCAGCGCCTGCTCGATTCCGTTCGCCTCGATCTTCCCGCGCACGCGGTCCTTGACCACGTTGAGCCGCTCTTCGTCCGCCACATCGATCGGCCGGTCGCCCCGGGCCGCGATCGCCTTCAGGTTCTTGAAACCGAGGACCGCGCCCATTCCCCCGCGGCCGGCCGCCCGCGCCTTCTCGTTGATGATGCAGGCGAACCGCACGAGCTTCTCTCCCGCCGGCCCGATACAGCATACCCGGACGCGTTTGTCACCGAGCTCCTCGATGATGGCGTCCGTGGTCTGTCCGGTCGTCTTTCCCCAGAGGTGAGCGGCGTCGCGGAGCTCGGCCGTCCCGTTGTCCAGCAGGAGGTAGACCGGCTTCTCCGCCCGGCCGGTCACGACCACTGCGTCGAACCCGGCCTTCTTCATCTTCCAGCCGAAGACCCCGCCGCTGTTGGCACTGGAGGCGGTGCCGGTCAGCGGCGAGATGGTCGTGACCTCGTACCGGCTTCCCAGGGGAATGCCCGTGCCCGTCAGCGGACCGGCGGCGAAGATCACGATGTTCTCTCTGCTCAGCGGCTCGGTCTGCGGGTCGACCAGATCGGTCAGAAGCCGGATGCCGAAACCCCGCCCGCCCAGGTACCCCGCTTGAGCCTCGGGCGGTGTCGGCGCGATCGCAATCGTCCCGGCCGAGAGATCAACAGAGACCATGTTTCCTGCATACCCGTCCATGGTGATTACCAGCCTCCTGTCTCATCGCCCGGTAAATAAATGTAAGTACGTTAAGTTGACTCAAAGGGCGGAGCCGCACGAACCACGCCGACACCACCGAGAGTATTGAAGGCGATGTATCAGGCGGCGAGCATGCCTGCTCTTCGCCCGTGGAGTCCGAAGCGGAAGGGCACCGACTCTTCCCCTTATGCAGACGACAGCCCCCGACCGCACGCCGGTCACCCTTCCGCCAATCTCGCGGCCCTCCTGATCCGGCCCTGCTGGACCAGGCACCATACCGCGAGGAGAAGGCCGGCGAGGGCGATGATGATCTCCGCGCCATCCACTGCATCCGCGATTGCGTCCCGCCCGGCCAGCGCACGGACCCACTCGATCCGGCCGGGCCGGCGCATCAGCACGTGCTGGGCGACGGCGTTCGAGAGCCGGCCGACGTTCGAGAAGCCGGAACAGGGGTGAGCGCGATCGCCTTCACTTCGCGCCGGCGGTTAAAAGTTCTCTGATCTCCCTGACCGACGGCACACGGCCCGAGACCTTTGTCTCGCCGTCGATCGCGAGCGCCGGGGTGAAGATGATCCCCCGGCTCATGATCGCAGCGATGTCGTCGACCTTAACGACCTCTGCCGCGACGCCCGTCTCCCTGACCGCTTCCGCGACATGCTTCTCGAGCAGGTGGCACTTGGCGCACCCCGTTCCAAAGACTTCGATCTTCATTGTACGATCCCTCCTTCGATCCCCTCGCCAGATTCTCCTGGTACACCGCCCCGGCATCGACCTCAGCGAGTGGCGGCGGGACGTAGCTGTAGACCTTCACATGCTTCAGCGGCTCCGCGTGGACGGCCGCCTCGTCGATCAGCCCAGGATCGAGCACCTCGGTGAAGACGAGGTCGAGCATCGAGAGTGCCACCGTCGTGCGGTTCGCCTCCTCCGGCCTGACCCTGCGCATCGCGTCGGCGGCGCAGCACGGGATGTCACTGTTCTTCATCACATCACCCGATGATCCAGTTGAACAGGTAGCCGACCAGGATGATCCCGGTCCCGACAACCGTGACGAAGACCGCGAGAAGCTGCGGCTTGAGCACCTTCCGGAGCAGGATCATCTCGGGCAGCGAGAGCGCGGTCACGGACATCATGAATGCGAGGGCAGTGCCCAGCGCGACGCCGGCGCGGGTCAGCTCGGCGACGAGCGGCAGGATCCCGGCTGCGTTCGAGTAGAGCGGGATCCCGATCAGCACGGCGACGATCACCGAGAGCGGGTTGCCCGGCCCGGCGTACTGCGCCAGCGCGTCGGCCGGGATCCAGCCGTGCATGACGGCGCCGATAGCGATGCCGATCACGACGTGCAGCCAGATCCGTTTCAGGATGTCGATGGACGCCTCCCAGGAACCGGAGAGCCGCTCGGCGAGCGACGGCTTCTCGCCCTCGCCGCCGGAGGGGCCGACCTTGATCCGGTAGACGTCCTCCTCGACGTACCTCTCCATACCGAGCCGGCCGATCACGATCCCCGCGACGATCGCGATGGCCACCCCGGCCGAGATGTAGATCAGCGCGATCTGCCAGCCGAAGAGGCCCCAGAGCATGCCGAGCGCGATCTCGTTGACCATCGGCGCGGCGATCAGGAACGAGAACGTGACCCCGAGCGGGATGCCGGCCTCGACGAAGCCGATGAAGAGCGGCACGGCCGAGCAGGAGCAGAACGGCGTGACGATCCCGAGGAGCGCCGCGAGGACATTTCCGATCACGGTCGAGCCCTTCCGCTCGGCCAACCAGGCCCGGGTCTTTTCGGGCGAGAAGAACGAGCGGATGAACGTGATGGCGAAGATGATCACGACCAGGAGGATGAAGATCTTGACCGTGTCGAAGATGAAGAAGTTCAGCGCCGACGCTGCCGGCGACGTCGGGGAGAGGCCGAGAAGGCTGTACGTGAACCAGTCCACGGCCGCCTGCCAGGGCTCAAAGACCAGGGACCTCACCTCCGTTTCGGGAGTGTCTCTCGTTCCACCTCGCCAGCTCGTTCATCGGAGTTGTCTCGAAGCCTCGATCGTGTTGGGTTCAACTTATTTTGAATGCCTGGTAGACGTATATACCTTGCGATTACATATAAAGTTGAAGCCTCCGATGCCAATCCCTCAAGAGGTCTCCGCCTCCCTCGAAGCCGTGGGGGGGATACAGGGACTGATGGAGCAGCTGCCCGATGATGCGGATCTGGAGCGGGCGAGCCGGGTGCATCACGCCCTCTCCGAGCCCCTGCGCCTGCGGATCCTGCACGCCCTCGCTGTCCGGCCGCTCTGCGTCTGCGTGATCAAAGAGATCGCCGGGATCGCCGACTCGAAACTCTCGTACCACCTGAATCAGCTCAAGAAGGCGGACCTGATCGAAGGGGAGCAGCAGGGGAGCTGGATCATCTACCGCCTCACCCCGCTCGGGCAGCGGTGCATGGCAACAGGGTATCCGCCGCTACAGTAGGCGGAAAGCAGTACACCCCGATCGGCTCGAGCAGCCGCAGGGGACAGGTGCTCTTCTTCCCCCTGCCGGCCGCACGAGGCGATCATCGCAACGGCCCTGCGACATCACATCGTCGATGATAGACACCGGCCCCGCGGCGTGCGCTATCGGCTCGGGATCGAGGAGGAGTACCTCGACCGGATCTTCGAGATGTTCCGCCGCCTCCACACCCACGACGGGTACGAGGGCACGGAGATCGGCCTCGCCGTCGTCAAGAGGATCGTCGAACGGCGTGGCGGCCCCGTCCGGGTCGAGTCCACGCCCGGCGAGGGCTCGACCTTCTTCTTCACCCTCCCGGCCACCTGAATAATGCAAGAGATCGAGGGACGAAACCGGTGCATTCGACGATGTCCGGCTCCATTCGTCGGGGACCGTGGACGCTTAACACCGTGAACGTTCAATAGACTGGAGGGCATGCCGTTGCTGTCGCTTCCGGGCGCGGACGCCTGCCCTCCAGTAGCGGTGGGGACGGGGTGAGATGACAGAGGCGCTGACCAGCACGATCGAGTTCCAGATGAGCCTGCTCCTCTTCGTGGCGCTCGCAGGGTACCTGGTCGCCTCGCGGATCAACCAGTCGGCGGTCGTCGGCGAGATCCTGGTCGGGATCCTCGTCGGGCCGTCCGTGCTCGGGCTCATCACGTACACCGACTTCGTCCAGGCCCTTGCGCAACTCGGCGCGATCTTCCTGCTCTTCGTGATCGGGTTCGAGTTCAGTCTCCGCGACCTGACGGACCCGCGGTATCTCGTGATCGCGTCCCTCGGCGTGGCGGTGCCGTGGATCGGAGGTTATCTCGTCACCTCCCTCCTGGGGTATCCGACCGCCACGGCGCTCTTCGTGGGCACTGCCCTGACCGCGACGAGCATCGCGATCACCGCGAACGTGCTCAAGGAGCTCGGCCAGCTCGAGACGCCGGTCGCGAAGGCGATCATCGGCGCGGCCGTGATCGACGACGTCCTCTCGCTCCTCGTGCTCGGCCTGACGACGGACACGATCCAGGGGTCCTTCTCGGTTCCGTCCCTCGGCGTAAGCCTCGTCTCGGCCGTCCTCTTCATCGGCCTCGGGCTCGTCATCGGGGTGAAACTTATCTCGCCCCTGCTCGGCCGGCTCGACGGCACTCCGCTGGCCCGGCAGTACCCCGAGTTCGTCTTCATCGCGGCGCTCGCGATCGCGTTCCTCTACGCGATGGTCGCCGAGGCGATCGGCCTGTCGGGGATCGTGGGGGCGTTCATCGCGGGTGTCTCGTGTGCGGAGGTCACCATCCTCCACAGCAAGAACCCGCGCGAGGGGGCCGAGTATCTCCGGATCATCTTCGCCGCGATCTTCTTCGTCTCGCTCGGGATCATCGTCGACCTCAGGGCCCTGACGCCGACCGTCGCCGTCCTGGTGGTCGCGATCACGGTGGTCGCAATCCTGACCAAACTGGCCGGTTGCGGCCTGCCGGCCCGTTTCCTGGGATACTCGTGGCGGGAGGCGGCCGTGATCGGCTTCGGCATGGCGCCCCGCGGCGAGGTGGCCATGATCGTGGCCCTTATCGGGCTGAACGCCGGGGTGATCGGCCAGGAGACCTTCGTCGCGATCCTCCTGATGAGCCTGGTCACGACCATAGTCACGCCGATCGTCTTTCAGAACTGGCTCCTCCGGCCCCGTCCGAGGAGCGGGGCCGAGTCTGTCCCGGAATCGGGGTAGGCACGCAGGGCCGTCTCTTCGCGGTTCGCTTTGCTGATCGCCGTCCGCCCGTGGGTCGCGAACGGCCTCGATCGGCCGGCTCCGTTGTGCGCGGTTCCGGGCCGGAGGTGCGTGGGGAGGCGGGTCCGTCGTGTCCTCCGACGGTATCGCGGAGATCGATCCCCTTTCCCCTCTCATGGCGCATGCTTCCTTCCGTCTTCCGCGACCGAACGGCTCATGGGAACCCCGGACGGGGCGCGACTCCGTCGATCGCAAGGTATCAATAGGCAGAAGTGCGGAGATCGGTGCGGGAGAGATCCGTGAAGATCCTCGTCGTCATGGGCAGCCCGAGAAAGGGGAATACGTACAGGGCCGCCGAACGAATCCGCGAACTCATGGAGTCGCACGGCCCCGTCGAGTTCGAGTACCTGCTGGCTCAGGGATGCGAACCTCTTGCCGTGCCGGGGCTGCTTCGTCTGTATCGAGAAGGGGGAGGAGAAGTGCCCGAACAGAGACGACGCTCCGGCCATCGAGCAGAAGATGCGCGAGGCCGACGGGGTCGTCTTCGCGTCGCCGGTCTACGGCATGAACGTCTCGGGCCTGTTCAAGCTCTTCGTCGACAGGTTCTGCTACATCTTCCACCGGCCGAGGTTCTTCGAGAAGAAGGCCCTCCTGCTCACGACCACCGGTGCCGTCGGCACCAAGGAGACCCAGTCATACCTCTCTCTCGTGGCGCAGGTGTGGGGGTTCGAGGTCGCGGGCCGGGCGGGACTGATCACCCCGCCGGGGCCGATCCCCGAGTACCGGGCAGAGGAGAACGAGCGGAAACTCGCGAAGGCCGCCGTATCGTTCTACCGGGCCCTCCAGACCGGCCGCCGGAAGAGCCCGGGGTTGAAGGACGTCGTCGTCTTCCGGGCCCAGCGCGGCTCGTTCGGCGAACTCGAACAGGCGGCCCCGGTCGATCACCGGTACTGGAAGGAGAAGGGCTGGCTCGAGCCCGGCGCCCGGTATTACGTCGACGTGCCGGTCAACCCCGTCTACTCTGCGATAGGCCGGATCGTGGACCGCCAGGCGAGACGGCAGATCCGGAAAGATACTCCATCGTGAGGGAGGGGCTGGCCGCCGGGAAGGCGCATGGATTCGGGGTCGAAAACCTCTCTCCTGAAGCGTGCATCATCGTGCCAACAGTGGCGCGACCCATTGTTACACACGGAAACACAGGAAACCTTAATAAACCCGTTCGTTGTTATCCCCGCCCATGGCAGAGTTCTCTCGTGCATGTGCCGTGGTCATGCTCATCGTCATGACCGCAGGCGTACTCCTGTCGGGGTGTACGACCACCTCGACCACAGGGACGCCGACCCCGACGACCGTCGTGGCGACCACCGCGACGACAACGGGGACGCCCACCATAACGATCACCTCGCCGACGGGCGGGGCGACCGTTTCCGCCGGGAACGTGACCGTGACCGCGATGGTCAGCAACTTCACGGTCGTCGACAAACAGGGGCAGGCCAGCGTCGCCGGCCAGGGCCACGTTCACTTCTACATGGACGTGAGCCCGCCGAGCACAGCGGGTCAGCCGGCAATCCCGACGGATAAGGGCGCGGCATGGGCCCATGTTTCGGGCACGACGTACACCTTCACGAACGTCACAGCCGGGCAGCACACCATCGCGGTCCAGCTCGTGAACAACGATCACACACCGGTCATACCGATCGTCACCGACAGCGTCACGGTGACCGCAACCGGATCCTCGGCGACGACCCAGCCTGCGACCACTGCAGCGACAACGACAAGCGCGACGACCACGAGATCGTCCGGTGGCTCTTCAGGGTACTGATCCCATTTTTTTGAGACCGGGCCAGTCGGATCGCGGACGGTTCGGAGCCGTCTCGACGCCGTACCTGTGAGCAGGCGACGTACCGGCGTACGCTCAACCGTGACGCCGATCTCTCCTGGCACCGCTGGCGAGGGTTCAGAACGATCTCCTGCGAGGGTCAGATCGTTTCGGACTGCCCCGGGCCAGGATCTGAGACCGATACCGGAGAGAAGGGGATCGATACGCCTGTCTTGATCGCCGCCACCGCTCGGTGAGCTCGACCGGTCGATGACCTGTACCGACAAAACCGGGCAATCGGACTCGTTTTTCCCCGCGAGGGTTTATCTCGTGCGTTGCCTATTGTCACCGGGCAATGGACGGGATCCGGATCGTGGCCGGGGCAGGCTATGCAGGGGAAGGGATCAGCAGGGGCCTTGCCCGGGGCCTCCCCGTGTATTACGGGGACTGCAACCTGACCGGCGAGGGAATGGGCATCGGCAGCATCGCGCTCAGGAACCGTGATTATACGTACTTCTCCCGTGAATGGACGGATTCGCATGAAGACGGTGTGTTTCAGCGCACCTTCTCTCTCGACACCCGCATGCGGTGGTCGTTCCTGGGCCTTCCTTCAGGACCCCTCACCCGCCTCGTGGAGTCAGGGATCAGCGTATACATGAGGCTTCCGCGGCTGCAGGACTTCCTGCTGTGGCCGGTCTTCCCCATACGGACCCTGCTCGGCGTCCACCCGCTGTTCGAACCGGTGCCCCCGCGAGGGCAGGTCACGTTCACGTACAGGATTGCCGGGGGACACGTGGACGTCCGCGTCTCACCGGAGATCCCGGCCGACGAAGGGGCTGTCCTGTGCCTGCTGAACGAGCTCAGCGCGGCATGGTTCACGGCCGGATGGGATGACGGAAGAACGGGACGTCCGCCTCCCGGATGGGAGAGGGTCGGCAGTGACAGACTGCCCGTCTCCCTGGTAGATACTGTTCACGGAGTCCGGTTCTCCTTGGAGCGGCCGGCGGCCGCCCGATCGGTCCCGTTGACTGTCTATCGGGGGAGGGAGCACAACGGAGACCATTGCTGGGCGGGTTTCTGCATCGAGATCGGTCCCCTCGACGGTTCGCAGGATTCGCCCGAAGTGCGGTATCGTATCGGCATCGAAGAAGAGGCGGCTGTGTGAAGACCGTGCCCGGGGTCACCCTCGTCTACCCGTACTTCGTGAGCAGGGACCCCGTCGAGAAACTCTTTCCCCCGCTGGGCATCGCCTACCTTGCGAGCCAGCTGAAAGAGATGGGGATCCCGGTCGCCGTCGAGGACTGCACGTTCTGCGGGGTTCGACGAGGTCGTCGACCGGATTGCGGCATCGCGGCCCGCAATCGTCGGTATCTCCATCATGGTCACGATGAGCAGGAATGCCTTCGACCTGCTCGCACTCCTTCGGGGACGGCTGCCCGACACGCTCTTCGTCGCGGGAGGGCCGCTCCCCACGGTGAACCCATCCATGTTTGCGGGACGGTTCGATGCGGTCTTTTGCGGGGAAGGAGATGTCGCGTTCCCCGACTTCTGCCGGGCTTACCTCGCTTCGTGCCGCACCCCCGACGACCTGGCAGCCCTGAACCCCGCCTTCTACCCCGGGCTCTACTACCTGAGGGACGGGACTGTCAGGTCGTCACCCCCGGTCCACAACCCCGCAGAGGTCCTCGACCGGCTCCCTCTCCCGGACCGCTCCGGGTTCGATCACCGGCGGTACCAGGAGGCGATGGAGAAGAACACCGGCCTCAGGCAGACCAGCATCGTCGTCACGCGCGGCTGCCCGTTCTCGTGCGACTTCTGTTCGAAACCCGTGTGGGGCAACAGTTTCAGGAAACCGCCGCTGGAAAAGGTCTTCCGGGAGATCGACCAGCTCGGTCTCGCTCGGGTACACCGGCCTCTGGATTGCCGACGACTGCTTTACGCTCGACCGTGACTACCTCGAAGCGTTCTGCCGCGAGATGATCCGCCGGGGCGTCCCGATGCGATGGACCTGCCTCTCCAGGGTCGACGGGCTCACACCCGAACTCGCACGCCTCATGAAGCGTGCGGGATGCATCCGGGTCTACCTCGGACTCGAATCGGGGAGCGACGAGACCCTCAGGCTCATGAACAAGAGGGTCACGGTCGACCAGGGGGCCCGGGCAGTCCGTCTCTTTTCGCAGGCGGGCATCGGCACGGCCGGTTTCTTCATGGTGGGATACCCGGGAGAGTCGACCGGGTCGATCGAGAAGACCTTCTCGCTCGCCCTCTCCCTCCCGCTCGACGAGGCCTCGTTCACCGTGCCGCTCCCCCTTCCCGGGACGCCCCTCTTCGCCCGGGTATCCGACGGTGCACCGTGGGAGGACTGGGAGATCTCGAACCAGGTGAAGTTCGGATATCCTTCCGAATTCGACGAGCAGTGGCTCAAACAGCGGATCGCCCAGACGATGCAGGCCTTCAGGGAGAAGAAAGACGCCGTTTGCACCGTAGATCCAATGCTTTAAAAACTCGTCCTGCTATCATGGAAACGAGATGAACCTGCGCACGCTCTGGCGTGTCCTGAGGATCGAAGGGCTCATCCCCTTCACCGCGTCTGCGCTCCTGATCGCGTTCGTCGTGACGCTCTGGGAGACCGGGTTCGAAGCGGCCGACTGGGGCCTGTTCGTCATCGCCGCTGTTGCGGCATTCCTGATCCACATCGATGCCCACATCTGGAACGATATCATGGACCTCGAGATCGACCGGCAGGAGAAGAGCAAGGAGACCGGACGCGACCGCCCGCTCGTCTTCGGGTGGGCGACCGTCCGGGACTATCGCAGGATGTCTACCGTCATCACGGTCGTGGTGGTTATCCTGGCCGCCTATCTCACGCTGTCCCGGGTCTATATTCCGCTCCTGTTTCTCCTCGGTTTCTTCTTCGATTACGGATACAACCACCCCCGTTTCGCGCTCGCCCACCGGCCGTTCACCGAGTGGTACATCTTCCCATGGCTCGTCGTGGGTGTGACGGTGACCCTCGTCTACGCTGCGACGAATGTCTTCTCGCTCCTGGCATTCATCCTCTCGCTGCTGCACGGCCTGACCGTCTCCTGTTTCGTGGTCTCCATGATGCGCCGGGACGTGAACTCCGACCGCCTGGGCGGGAAATGCACCTCGTCCGTGCTGTCTCCGGAGCTCCCGCACGCGACGACGTACGGGATCGTTACGATGTTCGTCTCTTT
>CAVUEE010000009.1:0-167357 GCA_963740465.1 uncultured Methanoregulaceae archaeon | reverse complement strand
GTACGTGCTGGGCCGAGCGGCGCGCTGCGGATATCCTCCAGCGTCCGCACGCCGAAACCGAGATCCTCGACCAGCAGCTTGCGGCTGGTCTGCAGCGCCCGCACTACATCACCAGCGGTGCGCATGCCTTGCTTGGCCAACGACTCCTCCACCTCGGGATCCAGCGTGAGATCCACCAGGCTGACTTCATCGGCCCAGTCGGTGAAACGCACTTTGGCCGGCGCGCGCAAATCGACAACGCCCAGATCGTAGGCCAGGCGCACTTCGTCGGCGTCGGCAAACGCCTTGCCGGCGCCCTTGGCCGTGGGCACGGCCACGGTCAGGTAGTAGCACGCCCATGCACCATGTCCTTGGAGGGGCCGACGATCGGCTCGCCGCGAGGAGGGCTTGAGCAGGTTCTGCGTAGCCAGCATCAGCTCGCGTGCCTCCTGCACGGCCTCGTCGACAGCGGCACGTGCACGGCCATCTGGTCGCCGTCGAAGTCGGCGTTGAAGGCCGCGCAGATCAGCGGGTGGATCTGGATGGCGCTGCCTTCGATCAGCACCACCTCGAAGGCCTGGATGCCCAGGCGATGCAGGGTCGGCGCACGGTTGAGCAGCACCGGGCGCTCCTTGGCGATCTCCTCCAGCACATCCCACACTTCGGGGCTCATGCGGTCCACCATGCGCTTGGCGCTCTTGATGTTGTGGGCGTAGTTGTATTCCACCAGCCGGCGCATGACGAACGGCTTGAACAGCTCGAGCGCCATCTTCTTGGGCAGGCCGCACTGGTGCAGCTTCAGCGTCGGGCCGATGACGATGACCGAGCGGCCCGAATAGTCCACACGCTTGCCCAGCAGGTTGCGGCGGAAGCGGCCCTGCTTGCCCTTGAGCAGGTCGGACAGGCTCTTGAGCTTGCGCTTGCCGCTGCGGCTGACGGCGCGGCCGCGGCGGCCGTTGTCGATCAGGCTGTCGACGGCCTCCTGCAGCATGCGCTTCTCGTTGCGCACGATGACGTCGGGCGCGCCCAGCTCCAGCAGCCGCTTGAGCCGGTTGTTGCGGTTGATGACGCGGCGATAGAGGTCGTTCAGATCGCGACGTGGCAAAGCGGCCGCCGTCCAGCTGCACCATCGGGCGCAGCTCGGGCGGGATCACCGGCAGCAGCGGTCAGGATCATCCACTCGGGGCGGTTGCCGCTCTTGCGGAAGTTCTCGACCACGCGCAGCCGCTTGGCCGCCTTCTTGCGCGCTGCTTGGACTTGCGTGGTGCGGATCTCGCGGCGCAGTTCCTTGACCATGCGTCGAGGTCGATCTTGGCGACGATGTCGCGGATCGCCTCGGCGCCCATGCCGGCCGTGAAGACGTTGCCCCAGCGCTCGGCCAGCTCGCGGTAGTCGTTCTCGCGTCAGCAGCTCGCTGCTCCTCGCAGCGACTTGAGCTCGTCGAGCGATCGCTCCATCTGGCCGTGCGCAGGCGTCCTTCTTGCTTCTACCTCGCCGCTGGCGCTGCTCTCGATCGGCCTGCTCGGCCTCGCGGCGTACGAGGTCGCGCTTGCGCCGCGATCATGCATGCGGATGTCGGCCTCCTGCTCGCGGTTGATCGTGTCTTCGATCTCGCTCAGTCGGCTGCTGGATCGAGGTCGTTGAGCGCATGTCGAGGTGCTCACGCGACACCAGCTCGCCCTGCGCGGCACCAGCGGCTCGGCCGCGACCAGGAGAGGAACTGGTCCTCGGCGGCCTTCTTGCCCTGCGATCTTCTCCATGCAGGTCTGCAGCTGCTGCGCCTCGGCGATGACCTGCCGGTCTCTCGTTGCAGCCGCTCGGCGAGTGACGCCAGTTCGCGTCTCCTCCTGGCGATCCAGCTCGCCCAGCGCGTCGTCGCGTCTGGCCTCAGGCTCGTCGATCTGCGCCTGGATCTCGCCATCGATGCGCGCATGCGCATCTGGAGCTCGCGCTCGTGGCGCTGGATGGCGCGGGTGCGGGCGTCCTCGTTGACGTTGGTGACGATGTACTGCGCGAAGTAGAGCACGCGCTCCAGATGGCGCGGGCTGATGTTGAGCAGCAGGCCCAGGCGGCTCGGCACGCCCTTGACGTACCAGATGTGGCTGACGGGCTGGCCAGCTCGATGTGGCCCATGCGCTCGCGGCGCACGCGGCTGGGCGCCACCTCGACGCCGCACTTGTCGCAGACGATGCCCTTGTAGCGGACGCGCTTGTACTTGCCGCAGGCGCATTCCCAGTCCCGCGTCGGGCCGAAGATGCGCTCGCAGAAGAGCCCATCGCGCTCGGGCCGCAGCGTGCGGTAGTTGATCGTCTCCGGCTTGGTCACTTCGCCATGCGACCACTCGCGGATCTGCTCCGGCGAGGCCAGCGAGATACGAATCGCGTCGAAATTCTTTACTTCCATTGAGTTTGCTCCTCCAACTGAATCAGACCGTGAGTGCTCAACGTCGCATCACTCGTCCGCATGCTTCAACTTGGTCATCGGCCCGGGCACGTTCAGGCTGAAGCCCAGCGTTGGGCAGCTTCTCGGTCGTCTCTTCCTTGCCGAACTGGATGACCTCGTTCTTCTCGTTGATGACCTCGACCGACAGACCCAGGCTCTGCAGCTCCTTGACCAGCACCCGGAAGCTCTCCGGCACGCCCGGCGACTCGGATCGGCTCGCCCTTGACGATCGCCTCGTAGGTCTTGACGCGGCCGGTGACGTCGTCCGACTTGACGGTGAGCATCTCCTGCAGGATGTGCGCCGCGCCGTAGGCTTCGAGCGCCCACACTTCCATCTCGCCGAAGCGCTGGCCGCCGAACTGCGCCTTGCCGCCCAACGGCTGCTGGGTGACGAGGCTGTAGGGGCCGGTCGAGCGGGCGTGCACCTTGTCTTCGACCAGGTGATGCAGCTTCAGCATCTGGACGACGCCGATGGTCACGGGCGAGTCGTACGCGCTCGCCGGTCTTGCCGTCGATACAGCGCTGTCTTGCCCGTAGGTGGGCAGCGGCCAGCCGATCGCTCGGCTGACGCGCAGCGCCTCGGCCGCCACTTCTGGCGTCGGCAGCGCTCGAGATGCGCTCCATCTCGGCGTACATGACCACGCGGCAGCTCGGCGTCTTGGCACCTTCGTCGCACTCGGTTCCCGGCCTTGCGCTATCCAGCGTCTCGGCCAGGCGTCGACGACGCATACGCTCGCGTGTCGACCACTTCATCCACTCGCGTAGGCCACTCGCGCGTGGCCAGCTCGTCGGCCTGCTCGCGCGCGGACAGTCGCTGTAGCTCTCGAACCAGAGCATGCTCGTCCGGGTCGTAGCCCTGCCTTCGAGCAGCCACTCGCGTAAGCACGGACGCGGCGGGCGTAGGCCAGTCGTCGCGGTAGATGCGCTCGGCGTCGTAGCCGCGTCTCGCCCAGCCAGTCGACCAGATAGATCAGGCGCGCATCGTCGTCGTCCTGCAGCTCGTCCGCGGTGTAGCCCTGCCTTGACGTGCAGTCCCACGCCCGCTCGGTGGCCGCCTCCCAGGCGCGGTCGATCAGCCAGGCGCGCGCCAGTTCGGCCTCGATCTCCTCCTCCTTGGCGCCGTCGAAGACCGGCGTCTCGGCCCGGAAGCCCAGGCGCTCGGCGGCCCAGCCCAGGTGCGTCTCCAGAATCTGGCCGATGTTCATGCGGCCGGGCACGCCCAGCGGGTTCAGAATGATGTCGACCGGCGTGCCGTCGGGCAGGAAGGGCATGTCCTCGACCGGCACGACCTTGGAGATGACGCCCTTGTTGCCGTGGCGGCCGGCCATCTTGTCGCCTTCGGTCAGCTTGCGGCGCTGGGCCACGCTGACGCGCACCATCTTCTCGACGCCGGCGGGCAGGTCGCGGTGCTCGTCGCGGTCGAAGACCTTGACGTCCACCACCTTGCCGTGCTCGCCGTGGGGCAGGCGCAGCGACGAATCCTTGACCTCGCGCGCCTTCTCGCCGAAGATGGCGCGCAGCAGCTTCTCCTCCGGGCGTCAGTTCGGTCTCGCCCTTGGGCGTGATCTTGCCGACCAGGATGTCGCCGGGCGTCACCTCGGCGCCGATGCGGATGATGCCGTCCTCGTCCAGGTCCTTGAGCGCGTCCTCGCCCACGTTGGGGATGTCGCGGGTGATCTCTTCGGGGCCCAGCTTGGTGTCGCGCGCTTCGACCTCGTGCTTCTCGATGTGGATCGAGGTGAACTTGTCGTCCTGCACCAGCCGCTCGGTGATCAGGATGGCGTCTTCGTAGTTGCCGCCTTCCCAGCACATGAAGGCGCACCAGCACGTTCTGGCCCAGCGCCAGCTCGCCGCCTGTCGGTCGAGCTGCGAGTCGGCCAGCACCTGCGCCCTTGTCGACCCGGTCGCCCTTGAAGACGATGGGGCGCTGGTCGATGCAGGTGCTCTGGTTGGAGCGGTTGTACTTGCGCAGCGGGTAGACGCGGCGGGTGCCGTCGTCCTCCAGCACCACGATCTGTGTCGCCGGTGACGCTGATCACCTCGCCGGCGTTCTTGGCCACGACCACCTGGCCCGAGTCGATGGCCGCCTGGCACTCCATGCCGGTGCCCACGATCGGCGCATCCGGCCGCACCAGCGGCACGGCCTGGCGCTGCATGTTGGAACCCATCAGCGCGCGGTTGGCGTCGTCGTGCTCCAGGAACGGGATCAGCGCCGCCGACACGCCCACGATCTGCTTGGGCGACACGTCCATGTAGTCGATGTGCTCGGGCACCTCGAACAGGAACTTCTGGTTGCGCCGCACCGAGACGCGCGACTCGCGTGAACTGGCCCGTGCCGTCAGTCGCCGCGTTGGCCTGGGCGATGGCGTAACGGTCGTCCTCGTCGGCCGTCAGGTAGACGATCTCGTCGGTGATCGCACGGCTGGATGCGCACCTCGGGCAGCACGCCGGCCAGCTTGCGCGAGCTGGTCGGCCAGCTTCGCGTCGATCACCGTGCCGGCGCTTGGCGATCACCTTGCCGTCGGGCGTCGGTGATGCGCTCGCGCAGGGTCTGGCCGATCAGCGCATCGCGGCTCGGTTGGGCACGCGTTGAGCACCTTGCGGTACGGCGTCTCGATGAAGCCAAAGTCGTTGACCCGGCCGTAGGTAGCCAGCGAGCCGATCAGGCCGATGTTCGGGCCTTCCGGCGTCTCGATCGGGCAGATGCGGCCATAGTGGCTGTGGTGCACGTCGCGCACGTCAAAGCCGGCGCGCTCGCGGCGCAGGCCGCCGGGCCCAGGGCGCTCAGGCGGCGCTTGTGCGTCAGCTCGGCCAGCGAGTCCAGGCGCTAGGCGGCGCTTGTGCGTCAGCTCAGCCAGCGGGTTGGTCTGGTCCATGAACTGCGAGCTGCGACCGCCAAAGAACTCGCGCGTCGCCGCCACCACCGGGCGGATGTTGATCAGCGACAGCGGCGTCACCTGGTCCGGGTCGCGAATCGACATGCGCTCGCGCACCACCCGCTCCATGCGCAGCAGGCCGATGCGCAACTGGTTCTGGATCAGCTCGCCCACGGTCTTGATGCGGCGATTGCCCAGGTGGTCGATGTCGTCCGCGCCCTCGCCGTTGTTGATCTGGATGATGCGCTTGATGACCGCGACCAGGTCTTCGTTGGTCAGAATGCGCTGTCTCCAGCGGCGTGTCCAGCCCCAGCCGCGGTTCAGCTTGTAGCGACCCACCTTGCCCAGATCATAGCGCGCGAGCGAGAAGAACAGGTTCTGCACGAAGTTCTTGGCGTTGTCCAGCGTCGGCGGGTCGCCTGGGCGCAGCTTTCTTGTAGAACTCCAGCAGCGCATCGTCCACACCTTTGGCTGGTCCGTCCGGTTGACTGTCGCGCGGGTTGCGCTCGAGCGTCGACTCGATGTAGGGGTGATCGGGATCGGTGTCCGCACCCTGCGAACAGCGCGAGGATTTCTTCGTCGTCCGTGCCGAAGCCGACGGCGCGGCAGCAGCAGCGTCACCGGCAGCTTGCGCTTGCGGTCGACCTTGACGCTGACGATGTCGCGCTTGGCTGGTCTCGAACTCCAGCCAGGCGCCGCGATTGGGGATCAGCTTGGCGTAGCAGGTAGAGTTCGGATAGGTAGCGAGAGCCCCGACGAAAGGGGCGTCTACCTGACCGCGACGCGAGGGCGAGCGGCGGGGGTGATGAGAAACAGAGACCCGCCGGCTCGTCTCCTCGAGTCGAGCAGGATCTCGTAAAGAAGGTCGAGCCCCTCTTTGGGGAGAAGAGGCGGCGATGCGCGCGCCCTACGCGTACATCCGGTCGTCGCCGATCCATATCGGCCCGGACCTTCGCGACCGCGGCGAGGAGGTCCCCGCGTGCGTGACCGAGAGCGCCTCGCGCCGGACCGCGATCATCCCGGCCTCGCGGCAGACGGCCTGGAAGTCGGCCCTGAGTTCCTCGGAGTTCTGCTCGGCGATCCGGTCGAGCCGGACGCCGACCAGGTGCATCCGGCAGGAGTGGATCCGCAGGAGTTCGAAACGGGACGCCGAGTCCGGGAGCGGAATCTCGATGATCCGGTCGAACCGGCCGGGCCGGAGCAGGGCCGGGTCGAGCATGTCCACGCGGTTCGTCGCGGCCATGATCCGGACGTCGCCGCGCGTGTTGAACCCGTCCATCTCCGCCGAGGAGCTGCATGAGCGTCCGCTGCACCTCGGCCGAGCCGGATGTCCCGTCGTTCGTACGGATCGACCCGACCGCGTCGATCTCGTCGATGAAGACGATCGAGGGCGCCCGCTCGCGGGCGAGCGAGAAGAGCTCGCGAACGAGCTGCGCACCCTCGCCGATGAACTTGTGGACGAAGCCAGCGTCGCCGACATCCGGATGAAGGTCGCCCGCGCCTCGTGCGCAACGGCCTTCGCGATCAGGGTCTTGCCCGTCCCCGGCGACCCGTGGAGGAGGATTCCCTTCGGCGGCTCGACTCCGATCCGCTCGAAGATCTCGGGCTTGGTCAGGGGGTACTCGACGGCCTCGCGGACCTCCTCGATCTGCGCCATAAGCCCACCCACCTGCTCGAAGGTGACGTCGGGCGACGCCTCGAGCTCCATGACCCGGACCCGGGAGTCGTAGATGTTGCCGACGACACGGACGACCGAGAGGGAGTTGTTGACCGCGACCTTCGTGCCGGGCTTGATCGTGCTGTAGAGGTCCTCGTCGACGTGGGTCAGGTACTCCTGGTTATTCCCCTGCTGGCGGAGGTAGATCTCACCGTTGCCGAGCATGTCCACCACGACTGCGACGAAGAGCGGCATCCTCTTGAGCTGGTTGTTCTCCTTGCGCAGATGGGCGTTCTCCTTCTGCAGCATGTCGAACTTCATCTTCAGGTCAAGATACTGGGCCTCCATCTGCTGAACTCCGCTGGAGGTTGATCTCGCTCCGCGGGTGGATGTTGTTCAGCACGGTGTCGTCCATATCAAGATATGATGAGGAGTCAAGACATTTATGTGGTGTGGAAGTGCTAATCCGGGTGCGCGGAATCGGAAAAGGGGCGGGCACCGGCCCGCTGCTCGTGACTGACGCCCCGCTTTCGTTTCTCGGCGGGGTCGATCCGGCGACGGGAACGGTGATCGAGCCGGGCCATCCTCTTCAGGGTCGGTCGATCGCGGGCCGGGTCCTTGTCTTCCCGCACGGGAAGGGCTCGACCGTGGGCTCGTACTCCTCTACGGGCTCGCCCGGAACGGGGTCGCGCCGGCCGCGATCGTCAACGAGGAGGCCGAGACGATCATCGCTGCCGGCGCGCTGATCGCCGGGATCCCGCTTGTGGATCGTCCCGAGCGGCCGCTGGCTGACCTCCCCGATGGCGTCGTGGCGACCGTGGACGCGGACGCCGGCGAGATCCGGGTCGAGGATCGATATCGAGCTTTGCCGGGCCGGACCGCATCCAGTGTATCATGCGGAGTGATGAGCTGAGGGTCGGTACCAGCGGGCCCCGAACCGGTCGCTCCTCCGGTCGCTCGGGCTCACCGGCGCGGAGATGGAGAGGCCGTTCATCGGGATCGCGAACGCCTGGTCCACGGTCGTGCCGGGTCACGTTCACCTGCGCCAGGCTCTCGGAGCGCGTCCGGGAGGGGATCGCGGCCGGCGGCGGGGTGCCGTTCGAGTTCGGTGTGATCGGGGTCTGCGACGGGATCGCGATGGGCCACGAGGGGATGCGCTACTCGCTGCCGTCGCGCGAGAACATCGCGGACTCGATCGAGATCATGGTCCAGAGTCACCGCTTCGACGGGCTCGTCTGCGTCGGGACCTGCGACAAGATCGTGCCGGGGATGCTGATGGCTGCCGTGCGGTGCAACGTCCCGACGATCGTGCTGACCGGCGGGCCCATGCTCGAAGGCTGCCTCGGCGGGCGCGATCTCTCCCTGATCTCGGTCTTCGAGGCGGTCGGGACAGGTGGCGGCCGGCACCATGAGCGAGGCGGCGCTCGGTGAGCTCGAGTGCGCTGCGATGCCCGGGTGCGGCTCGTGCCAGGGGCTGTACACGGCGAACACGATGGCCTGCATCACCGAGGCCCTCGGGATGTCGCTGCCCGGTACGGCCGCGACGCCCGCAGTGGACGCGAACAAGCTCAGGCTGGCCCGCGAGACCGGCGAGCGGGCCGTCGGGCTCGTTCGCGAGGGTGTCACGCCGCGGCAGATTGTCACGATCGAGGCGATGAGGAACGCGATCCGAATCGACATGGCCCTCGGGGGCTCGACGAACACGGTCCTCCACCTTCTCGCGATCGCGACCGAGGCCGGAGTGCCGCTCTCGCTCGAGACCTTCGACGAGATCGCCGAGACGGTCCCGCATATCGCCGCGATGCTCCCCGGCGGACCGTACTCGATGGAGCGGCTCTATCGGGCCGGCGGCATTCCGGCGATCCTCGCCCGGCTCCTGCCGTTCCTCGTCGACCTTCCGACGGTCTCGGGCAAATCCGTCCACGAGATCGCGACGCGGGCTCGAATCCTGGACGACGAGGTGATCCGCCCCCTGGTCGATCCGGTCCACGCAGCAGGGGGCCTCCGGACGCTCCGGGGCAGCCTCGCGCCGGACGGGGCCGTGGTCAAGGCCGCCGCGGTCCCGGAGGCGATGTGGAGCCACGAGGGGCCGGCCCGGGTCTTCGACGGCGAGCAGGGCGCGATGGCCGCGATCCTCTCCGGCCAGGTCCGGGAGGGCGACGTGGTCGTGATCCGGTACGAGGGGCCGCGGGGCGGGCCGGGCATGCCCGAGATGCTCTCGCCGACCTCGGCCCTGATGGGGCTCGGGTACACCCGGGTCGTGCTCGTGACCGACGGGCGGTTCTCGGGCGGTACACGCGGGCCCTGCATCGGCCACGTCGCGCCCGAGGCCGCTGTGGGCGGTCCGATCGCACTCGTCGAGGACGGCGACACGATCCGGGTCGACCTCCGCGAGCGGCGGCTCGACCTGCTCGTGGACGACGCGGAGATCGAACGCGGCGCGGTGTGTGGGCGCCCCTTGAGAAGGAGCTCACAGGACTGCTCGCCCGGTATGCCCGGACGGTCGAGCAGGCGGATCTCGGCGCCGTACAGCGATAGCCGTCCCTTTTTTATTCCCTCCGGTCGACCTCCTCACGTTAAGGAGATTCAAGATGGTGGACCAGCTCTTCGAAGGGAACCGGGCGTTCCGCGAGAACGACGTTGCAGCGAACCGTGCATTCTACGAGGCCCTCGCCACGGGCCAGAAGCCGACCGTGCTCTGGATCGGCTGCTCGGACTCGCGTGTGACCCCCGAGCGGATCACGAGCGCGAAGGCGGGCGAGCTCTTCGTGCACCGGAACATCGGCAACGCCGTGCCTCCCCTCGACCTGAACGCGGGGACCGTGCTCGAGTACGCGATCAACCACCTGAAGGTCAAGGATATCGTCGTCTGCGGCCACTCGGACTGCGGTGCGTGCAAGGCGCTCGACGCGAACCTCGAGCACGACCACTTGATCCCGCTCTGGCTCACGAACGTGATGCCGGCCAAGAAGCGGGTCGACGCGACGCTCGCCCCAGCGACGAGCGACATTGAGAAGGCGGGCCGGCTCGTGGCGATCATCAAGGAGAACGTCCGGCTCCAGCTCGAGCACCTGCGCCAGTTCCCGCTCGTGCGGGAGGCCGAGGCCGACGGGCGGATCCACCTCCACGGCCTCTACTTCGACATCGGGTCGGGCGAGCTCACCACGGTCGACTAGGCCGCGAGGGCCTTCTCTATCTCTTTCTCGATCGGCTCGACCGAGATCCGGCCGATCGGCGCGCCACTCGCCGTTGATCAGCACGAGCGGGATCGGCGGGGACTCGCGTTCGACGATCGCCTTCACGTGCTCGGGCACGCCGCTGTCGAGGAGCGTCAGACTTCGCCTCGACCCTGTCGCCGTAATCGACGCGGAGGCGCTCCTGAAGGGCGTCGAACGCGGCTTTGAGAGCACCGTACGGTGCGCAGTCCTCGAGCCCGCAGGTCCTGTTCTCGTCGCAGGGGAACGGTCCGCACTCGGAGTACGAGAAGCCGACGACCTCGACCGTGACTCTGTCTGCCATACCCATGACTCCGCCCGAAGACATAAGAGGGTTGTGGCAGTTCAGATGAACCGGCCGAACCGCTCCTTTCCGACCTTGCAGATCGGGCACTGGAGCGGGGGCTCGCCCCGGGCGCAGATGTAGCCGCAGACCCCGCACCGCCAGATCGGGAACGGGAGCGCTCCTATCGCGCCTGCCGCCTGCCCGGCCTCGGCCCTGGCCCGTTCGCGCTCGACCCGCGGCGGCCTCCGCTCGGGAATCGAACCTACCTTCTGTTCCCCATTTTTAACGCCCTGCGAGACGTAAAGGGCGCAATAGCATGCGTTGTATTCCGCGAGATCCGGGTCGCGGTAGTCGCACGGGCAGATGATGTCGAGGTCGGTCTCCCTCAAGCCCATCGCAAGGCGGCAGGGGCAGGAGCGGTAGCCGTACCGGCGTTCGTTCTCGATCAGGCCCCGGACGAGCCCCTTCGTGAACGCCTCGTCCGGGTGGAGGTGATACCCGGCCGACTCGGCGTCGGCGTCGATCTGACGCCGGACCCGGTCGATCTCCTCGTCGGTGATCGGCGCAGGCTCGTTCACGCGAGGGCCCCCCGGATCTCGTCCTCCCTGAACCCGACGATCGTTCTGTCACCGATGACGACCGTCGGGAAGGAGAGGGAGGGGTTGTACTTCTCGACCTCCTCGATGACGGCCTTCTGCTCGCCGGGGCCGACCTTGTCGACGTAGAGATAGTCGAAGGCAACTCCGAGATCGATCAGGAGCTGCTTGGTCTTGGCGCACCAGCCGCAGGTGGAGAGGGCGTAGAGCATGACCTTTCCGTGGTCCCGGCCGTCGACGTGCTCGGTCTGCATGGCATGGATTCCTCGGGGGCGGGATAAATACCTTCTGCCGCTGTCTCGGACCTGGGCGAACGGGCTCACCCGAGGGCCGCGAGCGCCCTGGAGAGCCGGCCGATCCCCTCAGCGCACCGCTCGGGATCGGTGTTCGAGAAGTTCAGGCGGATCACGTCGTCGCCGCCCTCGAGGAAGAACGGCGGCCCGGGCATTACGGCCACGCCCTGCCGGATCCCCTCATCGAAGAGGGCCAGCGACGAGACGCCGCGGGGCAGGCGTGCAAGCAGGAACATGCCGCCCTCTGGTGCGGTGTGAGCGAGCCCGGGGCACCGGTCATCGAGCGCATCGACGAGCGCCCGGCAGTTCTCCTCGTAGACCCCGGCGACCCTGCGGCACTGTGCGTCGAGGTCGCGGGTCGTGAGCCAGCGGTGGAGCACGAGCTGGCAGAGGTGGTTCGAGTGGAGGTCGGCCGCCTGCTTCGCCACATTGAACTGCGCGAGCACCTCCTCCGGTGCGACGAACCAGCCGCAGCGCATGCCCGGCGCGAGCACCTTCGAGAACGAGCCCGAGAGCAGCGCCCGGCCCGGAAGGTGAGCCCCGATCGGCCGCCGCGCCCTGCCGTCGAAGAAGAGCTCGCCGAACGCGTCGTCCTCGTACAGGAGTGTCTCGGAGTCGCCGAGAATATCGGCGACGGCCCGCCTCGCCTCATCGGAGTACGTCAGGCCCGAGGGGTTCTGCGCGTTCGGGATCGCGTAGAAAAACCGGGGGCGGTCCCGGTCCACGATCTGCTCCAGCCCGCGAGGTCCGGCCCGCCCTCGCCGACGGGGACGGCCACGAGCCGCGGCTCGTACAGGCTGAAGGCCTCGATCGCCCCGAGGTAGCCGGGCGCCTCGATGGCGACGGCGTCGCCGGGGTCGACCAGGCACTTCGCCACGAGGTCGAGGCACTGCTGCGAGCCGTTCACGATCTGGATGTTCGCGGCGGTCACGTCGAGGCCGACGCGGCGCCGGTAGCGGTCGGCGATGAACTCGCGAAGCGGGCGGTACCCGTCGGTGGTCGAGTCCTGCAGGGCGGCCGGACCCGCGTCGGCGAGAACGTCGGCCGCGGCCTCCGCGATCCCGGCCGCGTCGAGGACTGCAGGCGCTGGGAGTCCGCCCGCGAACGAGATCACGGACGGGTCGGCCGAGACGGCGAAGAGCGTGCCGAGGAACGACGGCGGAACTGCGGCCATGCGGCGGGCAAAGCGGTATGGACGCGCTGTCACGGAGAATCGTTGGGAGCCGCAGGCGTTAATCCTGCGGATCGCTGATCAGGCCGCGTCGAACGCGGCGCAGTACTTCGAGAAACGGGACCACCTGAACGGCAGGGCTTCGAGCACGGGCCGCGCGGCCTCGTCGTCGCCAGCACCGTACTTGACCTCGATTACGGTCCCGCCGAACGTGTCCGGGACACGGACGAGCTGCCGCGACCCCGTCCGGACCCGGTAGAACGCGAGGTCCGTATCGAGCGTGAGCCGGAACCGGCGGTCCGCGGAGAGATAGTAGAGTCGGCGGTACCGGGTGAGGGTGGCCGGCTCCAGCAGCCGGAGTGCCGCCCCGACATCGTCTGGGAGTGGGGATTCCCCGTCAGCGTTTCGGCCGAGGGGGCGACGCCGGCCGTGAGGTCGAGCGTCGCGAGTTCGTACCGGTCTTTCGAGCCCAGCCGGCCACGCTTTCTCTTGAACTCGAGGACCGGCGACTCCACGATTCGGGTGCGCTCGCCGTACCACCGCACCCGCATCTTTACCCGGTCGCGCAGGCCGTTGACCGAGTCGGCGAGCCCCCCCAGCCCGGGCGTGTCGTAGTAGAGGCTGTTGACCCATCGCGGGGGGTATGCCTCGATGAAGAACGCAGGATGCCTCCGAATCACCAGCTTCATCTCGGCGGCGGAGTAGCCCTCCTGGGGATACTTCCGCTCGTACCCGCCACTCACGCTCGGCGTCGGGAGTGCGGGTCACAGGCCCGGCCCCCGGCCATCGACAAGGATGGTGCCGCCTCCGTCCTGGACATACAACGTGGTCACGTTCGAGAAGTTCGCACTGGTGAGGGCGATCTTCCCGGCCCGAACCCCGTTTCACCCCGTCCGGCGTAAACCCCCACGTCGGCATCACGGACGGAGAGGTCGTCGACGTCGGCTGTCGAACCGGACTCGGCGGCAAGCCCGGTTCCGGTTGCGATGCACGCCGCATCCGTGCCCGAGATCGTGCTCTCACGCTCGGCCAGAACCGCCGTGCCTGCGATCCGCTCGAAGCGGCAGCGCTCGAAGCTCGACGACGCTTCCCGAGACCCGGAGTCCCGACCCGTCCGCGATGAGGGTTTCGGTGAGGTTGCCCTTCGAGTACTCGACCGAGACCGCCGGGGCCGATCCCCCGGCGAACGCAGACCCGGTGACGATGAAGGAGCTGCCGACGAGGCGGAGGAGGGGGGCCGTCCGGTCGCCCTTCACCGAGACCCGATCCAGAACAACGGGGCTCTCGAGGAAGGTCAGGGCCCCGGAACCCGCAGAGACGCCGGGTGAGGCGAGCTCCTCGAAATGGACGTTGACGAGGGTCGAGAGGTTCCGCGCCCTCAGCACGAGGACGCCCCCGCCCGTCCCGTCGCTCGAGCCGACCTCGATCGGGCTATCCTCCGTGCCCTCCCAGTCGAGCGGGCCCCGAGCGACGATCGAGGCGTTCCGAACCAGGTCGAGCGAGGTGCCCGGGCCGCAGAGGAGCGTGTACCCCTCGGGCACGACCAGAGGCTCGGCGAGCTGGTGGCTCCCCGGCAGCAGGTGGACCGTGCGATCGGCGTCGTCTGTCACGGCGAACTCGATGCTGCCCGTGTTCGCGGGCAGACGCATGAGCCGGTTCGAGTCCTCAGACCCGGAGAGCCTTGGGGTCGGGGCGACGCTCTCGAGGCGAAGTTCGTCCGTCCCGAGGACGCGGCATTCGACCTCCATCGCGGCAGAAGCAGTCCAGGCGGCACCGGCCGGGAACGTGAACGCCACTGTCTGGAACTGGACCGGCTGGTCCAGTGCCTTCCCTGGGAGCCGCACGGTACCCCCCTCCGGCACTCCCCGGACACCGCCCGCACGCACACCCGTGACCTCGACCGGCACCGCCTGCGACGCGCCCAGGTCGATGATCAATCCTGCCGGCGTGGTCCCGTTGGCGTAGGCGCTGACCGCGCGGTAGGGGTGCAGTGTCCGCTGGATCGTCGCGCGGTTGGCGAGATACGGCTGGCGGCTGAAGTAGTAGAACGGCTGGTCCCGGTAGATCATCGAGACGTTCGCCTGGAAATCGGGTTTCGTCTCCGCGAAGAGGGCCTCGAGGTAACCGTCCGTGCCGATCCGCTCGAGCTCCGCGAGGTAACGATCCATGAACACGGGGTCGTCGAAGAAGAGGCGGTAGTACGGGTCGGTCGTCAGGCCCTTGATCCCGGTAATCACCAGACCCGCGTTCGCGTCATAGCCGACGGGTTCGAGGCGGGTGGTGATAGGGTTGTAGTAGAAGCGGATGTTGTGGATGAGGTCCCCGTGGAGGTTGCCGAAGAGGTCCGAGAGTGCGAAGTAGCGCGCGGTCTTGTCGATGTCGAAGGCATCGTGAGTCGGGATCTCGCCGCTGCGCCACTGCTCAAGAAGTCGGAGTGCGGCAGCGGTCTCGTTCCCGGTGTATCCCACCGCTGTCTTGTTCCCGTTCACGACGTCCAGGACGACCGTCCGCTCCGGGTCCGGCATCTCCTTTCCGGTCACGATGGACCAGTGGTACCCGGTCGACGAGAACCGGACGATCGGCCCGGGCGGTTCCCGGTTGTACCACGCGATCCCGTCGTCGAACTCCTGTTCGAGCGCGTACGTTCCCATGGACTTTCCGTTGATCGTCACGTCCACGAACCGGTACGAGATGCCGGGGACTCCTTCGCGGGCGAGTGCCTGCTGATAGAGCCATTCGGTCATGTATACGCGAGCCCAGGGGGTATGGATGCCGAATTCGCCCATGTGGTCAAGGCGGTCGTTGTCGTCGAGCTTGAACCGGAGTGACCATTTCTCTCCGGAATAGTGATCGGGATTGTCCCCCTTGAGCCGGGCTTTGCCGTGGAGGGTCTGGTTCTTAAAGTGGATCGTTACGGGGAAGTAGTCCTCATCGGACGGGATCCAGTACCCCTGCCGTAGCGCCCTCTCCCGCTCGTAGGCAAGGCGCTGGAAGTCGAGCTCGGCGATGTCGAGCTCGAGTCTGTTCCGGCTTCGAGAGCATCCCCCGGACGATGTTTCCGGGCAGGCCGATGTTCACGTATTTTATCCCGGAGACGATGAGCAGGGTATCCTCCGGGACCAGCCCGACCCGGTGCAGCACCAATCCGAGGACCTTCTCAGGGGGGTTGGAAAGTCTGGGGTCGTCATCGACGACGACGAGGAGCCCGGCCATCACCGTGCCCGCGACCAGGAGAATGAGGACGAGCAGGGCGAGGAGGGGCCAGCGGTGACCGATCCGTCCCCGGCAGCGGGAGAGGAGCCGCCGGGCGCGATCGATCCGAGGATCAGGCTGCTCGCCCAGACGCATAGGTCACCGGAGCTCGGGATCGAGGAACGCGACCTCGTGTTCGCCGGGCAGGGCGGCGATCTCCCTGCGGAGGGCCGCGAGCTGCTCGAAGTCAGGAAGATGGACGAGGAAGAGCGCCTCGAGCTTGTCGTCGTTCTCATCGAATCGGCGAAGCGCCGCGCCGGGGCTGTACCGCTGGACGAGCTCGACCAGCGGCTCGAGCCCGCCGTGGTCCGGCCCCCGGGCCACGACCGAGAGGTGCATGCCGACGTCCTCGGCGGGGGCCCTCCGCGAGTACCGGTACCGCCCGATCACGAGCCCGACCAGGAACAGGGTCGCGACGATCGAGATCGCGCGCTGATCCGCTCCGAGCCCGAGGCCGATCGCGATCGCGATAAAGATGAACGCGAGCTCCTCGGGATCTTTGACCGCCGTGCGGAACCGGATGATCGAGAGAGCGCCGACCAGCCCGAGCGAGAGTGCGAGCGAGGACTTGACCACAGTGATGATGAACATCGTCGTGACCGTTATCAGGAGGAAGTTGCGCCCGAATGCCCGGCGGTTCGAGAGAGCCGTCCCGTATCGGAGGTAGACGAAACCGACGAGCAGGGAGAGGATCGTGGCGAGCACCAGGTTCACGATGAACCCGCCCAGCGGGATCTGGTAACTCTGCGTGCTCAGGAATTCGTCGAACGAGGAGATGTTCGGTTGCATGTCGTCTCACGATCCGGCGGTCGAGCGTCGCCTGGAACCCATATACAGATTCATCGAATATATACCATTCCCATCAGAGTATCGAACCGCTCCGAGCGTTGGCGCTCGAGGGGTGACATCGTTAATTCCGGTCGTCTCGTCGGAACCGTAGAGGAGGAGGATCGCGAAACGTCGCCGCCTCCGCCCCCGCCTCTGCCAGATCGCGCACACTGCATTTCCATTTCGAAAAGAGACGGTAAGGCTCCCTCAAATCTCGCAGGTACTGATATTTTTTCTCCGCTGTAACGGATAAGTGGCTGGCAGGACGGGTGCATCCTCGACTACTTCGTGCAGATGCTGATCCTCGCGGCGTACCCGGAGTACCGATCCTGACGACACGATGTTCGACCTGATCTCCAACGGCTAGGGGCCTCGTCGTCGCGAGCGGAAGCTGTTCCGACTCCCGTCGCATGGCGAGGCGGTCCCGCCATCGGGCGGGGCACGAGGAGGCGGGCTGCGACGTCCCCGCCGGTCCGTAGACGGGGCTGTTTGCCGCGATACGAATTACTTATACGCCCCCCGATCTATACTACCTCGATGACCGTTGCGCCGCTCATACCGCACCTGAACCGGTTCTTCTCGGTCACGCTCCTCCTATCGGTCCTGTCGACCTCGCTCGGTGCCGTCATGCTCGAACACCGTGAGCCGGCGGTGACCGATCTGGCGGTCGAGGGCGCCCCCGGCGGGATCGTCTTCGTCGCAGACCCGCACGTCCGCGAGGAGAATCTGCCCCTGATTAGGGAGACGATCCGGGAGGTCAACGAGATGCACCCGTCGCTCGTGCTGATCGGCGGCGACTTCGTCTTCGGCGGCGACGACAACCTCTCGATACAGTCGGTCTGGAGCGAACTCAACGCGCCGACGTACGCTGTCCTCGGCAACCACGACTACCGGTCGGGCGACACGGGAACCACCCTCGTGAAGAAGCTGACCCAGCTCCGGCAGGTCCGCCTCTCAGTCGGGAACTACGATGTCGGTCCGCTCGACGACGGAACGGCCGATGCGGCCTACGCAGACCGGGTCGCTGCCGCACTCGAGGCGAACGGCGTGCACGTGCTCCGCAACCAGGTGGTCGAGCTCGAGATCGAAGGGCAGCCCGTTCGCCTCGTCGGCCTCGATGACGGCTGGGCGGGGCGCGCGAACCCGCCGGCGCTGGAGCCGACGGACGCCTTCACCATCTATCTGATCCACGAGCCCGACTGCGCGGTTCCGTGGGACGCGGACCTGATCCTGGCGGGCCATACCCACGGCGGCCAGTTCCTGCCGGCCGGCGTCGCGGATCGGCTGGGGCTCTCGGGCCGGAGTTCGTGCGGAGACGCGGTGATGTACGTGACGCGTGGAATCGGCACGTCGAACCTGCCGCGAGAGGTCCGGGCGGCGCCGCCCGAGATCGTCCGCATCGTGCCCGAATAGGGAGGCCGGACCCGAACGGGCTGATCCCCCGTGTGAGGGCGACGCGAGTGTCCCGCGACCCCTGTCCTGAGCCCTCTGCGCCGGACCGCCCGGATCTTTCCCGCGGGATCGATCAGAAAGGTCGCGCCCAGTCCCGGTCATCGCCTTTCCGTTGCGATCCTTCTTTTTCCTTGCGGCGTACGGCTCGAGGAGTTCATCACCCCGTCCGAGACGAGCCGGGTTCAGGGCGTGCAACAGGGCCACCGTCGGGGAGGGGGGCGGCTGTGGACCTCGAGGGCGTTCCCGTAGAAGTCTTCGAGACAGAGGCGTCCGTGGGCCGCGTTGAACAGAGCCGGGAAAATTCTCGCCCCGCATCGTCAGCGGCGCGAGAGCGAGATGTAGTAGAGGAGCTGCAGTATCGAGGTCACGGCCGCGGCCACGTAGGTGAAGCCTGCGGCGTTCAGCATCGAGCGGGCGCCCTGCCGGTCGTTCTCGTCGACGAGCAGGCCGGCCTGTTCGAGGAGGCGAAAGGCCCTGCGGGAGGCGTCGAACTCCACCGGGACGGTCATGATCGTGAAGATCACCATCAGGCCGAAGAAGAAGATCCCGAGGTAGAAGAGTCCCGCGATCCCCATAATCAATCCGAGCAGGATGCAGATGTACGAGAGAGTCGGGCTGAAGCGCAGGGCCGGGACGAGCGCGCTCCTGAGCTTCATCAGGCCCGAACCGGTCTGGTACTGCTGGACATGGCCGAGTTCGTGAGCGGTCACGGCCATAGAGGCGACCGACGGGGTTCCGGCTACGGCCTGAGAGAGGCGTACCACGTTCGCGGACGGGTCGAAATGGTCCGAGAGCTCCCCCGGCGTCGTCTGGAGGGCGATGGGCTGGAGGCCGGTCCGGCCGAAGAGCGCCTGTCCGACCTGGAGGCCGGTGAGGCCGGCGTGGTTGGGCACCCTCGACCACTTGCCGTACGTCGAGCGGAGCCAGAACTGGACGCCGGCGGAGATCGCGATCGTCGGGATCAGGACGTAGATGAAGTAGAACGGGTCGAAGAAGATGACCACGGCGGAACCCTCAGTACCCTGTCTGATGCGCCGGCTCCTTTTTGAAGATTCCGGTCACGCCGGCCCTCGGGAAAATCCGGGGGGCGATGCCGGTCTTCCTCGACGGACACGGCATAGATCGGCGCAGGAGCCGGAGAAATGGCCGGCCATCGAAACCCGGGCAGGGACGAGATGATCGGCCGTTCTCCTGCAGTTCTCAAGTCATCTCAGAGGTGAGACGGCCAAATGCATCACCGATGCCACGACCACTGAAACGGCGCCAGATACGATTCTGGAAAGGAAGGCCAGTTCGGCGTTTTTAGAGTTCGAAAAGGGGTTGGGCGTTACACCCAATCCCGATACGCCCCGGCCGGGACTTGAACCCGGGTCAAAAGCTCCGCAAGCTTCTAGGATATCCACTACCCTACCGGGACAGCGGTGGCGTCGCGCTCAGATACATGAGCGTCGAATCTATTAATACGTACGGATCGGTCGGAAGCCGGCTCGTACTGGCTCTGCCACAACGGGAAGCCGGACGATCTCTTCGTATCCTCAATGGAAATTGAAAATATCCTGCGTGGCCGCTGCGAACGATCCGATTTGTTTAAGTCTATGTCAGCTGCTACTATCTCTTTGCTCTTCTTTGCGCTCCCGGAGACCCCGTACATGCCCCACACCCGCTCCATCGCAGGACTGTTCTTTGCCCTGCTCGCTCTCGTCCTGCTCGTGGCGTCGGCCGCCGCGACGGCAACGATCTCGGTTGCGGCCGCCGACGCACCCGAGGAGGTACGGGCCTCGGCCGACTTCATCTGCGACGGCGTCGACGACCAGCTCGAGATCAACGGGGCCTTCGACGCCCTGCCCTGGGACGGCGGCACGGTCCGGCTCTCAACCGGAACCTTCCGCTGCACGGACAACCTGGTGCCGGGGGCATACACGACCCTCGAGGGTGCGGGCACGAGCGGGACAACGATCGCGATCTCCGGCTACTACCACGCGATCAAGATCGACCGGCCGCATGTGACGATCCGAGCGATCCGGATCACGGATCGCGCCTGGGTCCGGATCACGGCGAACCACGTCCGGCTCGAGGACGTGCTGGCCGAGGACGACCTCCACGGCTACTACCCCGGGAAGCCCCAGGACATGGGCGCGAACGGCGCGTTCTTCGTCTGGGCCGAGAATCGGGTCGTCGAGGATATCGTCTTCTACCGCTGCGAGGCCCGGGACATCGGGACCCACGGCTTCAACATGAACGGCGCCGGATCGCCGCGCATGACTCGCGACATCCGCTTTGTCGAGTGCCGTGCGATCAGGTGCGGCGATGCCGATGGCCACCCGTGGGCAACCGGCTTCGACTTCCACGAGGAGAACGACCTGGTCGACCTGACCGTCGAGCGGTGTTACGCGGCCGACAACTGGGAGTCGGGCTTCCACTTCGAGCCCGGCTACCGGCAGGAGGAGATCACGCTCGTCGACTGCGTCTCTGAGGAGAACGGCTGGCGGAACACGAACCTCGGCGACTTTACGGTCCGACCCGCGGTCCCCGCGCACTTCTACATGGCCGGATACACGTTCGCGAAGGGCACGCACCTGGTCAACTGTCGCTCGGTCCATAACCGGAACTACGGATTCTACGACGAGCAGAACGGCAACAACGTCCTTGAGCGCTGCATCGACATCGAGTCGGGGTACGGATACAAATTCTGCAAGAACGTCCAGGGTGTCGCGCTCGTCGACTGCGTCTCGGTCGACCCCGCGAACTGGGCCATCTGGGCCGCGTGGACGAACAATCTTCGAGTCGAGGGCTTCCACCAGTACAACGCGCCCGGGCGGGCAGACGTGAGTCCGCGCGTCCAGTCGATGCTCGGCTGGTACAAAGGGGAACCGACGTACGAGAAGCCGGTCGTGAACTCGCACTTCGAGATCACGGCCCACGGCAGCACCCTCCCCATCCTGAACAACGGCGACATTTACAACCCGGCCGGCTCGGGGAACACCTACGACCTCGCGCCCGCGGACGGATCATACGTCGACCCTGTCCAGACCCCGATCCCGGTCGGAACATCGCCGCCGACTCCGTCCTACACACCCGTCCCCGAGGCGACGCCGCCCATCCCCGCCGTCCATACCATTCCCGGGCGGATCGAGGCCGAGAACTACCTGCCGGGACGCGGCACGGGCTTCTCGGACACGACGGCCGGCAACGAAGGAGCCATCTATCGATTTGACGATGTGGATATCGAGTACACGGCCGCGATCGCGGGGTACGACATCGGGTACATCCGGCTCGGCGAATGGCTCGCATACAACCTCGACGCCGCGTCCGGCGGCCCGTATGCCGCGGCCTTCCGGCTCGCCTGCCCGTACGACGGCCGCTCCTTCCAGGTCGAGGTGGACGGAATCGCCGTCGGCCGGATCACCGTGCCGAAGACCGCCGGGTTCGAGGCATACTCGACGGCCGAGCTCCCGTTCGACCTCGCACCTGGCCGCCACCGGCTCGTCGTCCGGTTCGACCAGACGCAGAACGCGAACTTGGACCGCGTCGACGTCCGGCTTCTCGCGGCCGGCACGATCACCGCGACACCGACCGTGACCGTGACGCCAACAGTCAATGAGACGGCCACACCCGCCGCGAACGTCACGCCGCCGCCACCGATCGTCAACGAGACGGTGACAGTCACTCCAACCGTGAATATCACGCCGCCGCCGCCGATCGTCGACGAGACGATAACGGTGACGCCCACCGCGAACGTCACCGCGACACCGACCGTCAATGAGACGGTGACGGTCACGCTCACTGTGAATGTCACCGAAACGCCGACCGACACCGAAACGGTTGCCATCACGCCGACCGTGACTATCACCGAGACCCCGACGGTTCACGATACGGTAACGATGACGCCAATCGCGATCGTCACCGTGACGCCGACCGTCAATGAAACGGCGACCCCGCCGGTCACGCCGGACGGCCTCCGGGCGTTTCCGGGGGCTCCCGGCCTCCCCACCGATCCCGACGGCGACGGGCTGTACGAGGACATCAACGGCAACGGCCGTACGGATTTCGCGGACGTCGTCCTCCTCTTCAACAGTCTCGAGTGGCTTGCTGCGAACGAGCCGGTGGGTTTGTTCGACGCGAACGGGAACGGCCGCGTCGATTTTGCCGACGTCACGGCTCTCTTCGAACGGCTCTGATCCTTTTTTGCCCTGGACCGCCAAGTGATTGATCGCATGGCTGCCGGATTCGATCAGGACGAGGTCGCCCGCTACGCCAAGTTCCGGAAGGTGGACGGCGCTGCCTACGAGAAGGTGAACCGGTTCCTGCGCAGGCATACCTACATCACGGCCCGCGAGTGGGCGCTGGCCCGACTCTGCGCCGACTTTCGGACCACCTCGGGAGCGGAGATGACCTTCATCGGCCGGCATCTGCCCGAGCTCGTGCCGTTCATGACCGAGCCGTACTCGCCGCAGGCTGTCAACCAGGCGCGGAATTCGTTCAAGAAGAAAGTCCGCAAGTCCGGCGCGACCTTCTTCTACGGAGCCATGTGCGGCTTCTTCACGACGGAGGAGCTCGACGACCTCCTCTTCGAGGCGAGTGAGATCGCCCGCTTCCTCCTCGAGGTCGAGGGGACGAGCCTGGCCGTCGACGACGAGCTCGACATCGAGGACCGGATTGCAACGATCATGCGCTCGGTCGGCCTTGCGGCGCAGACCCTGCTCGAGACGAGGGCGCGCGGGGAGCAGGAATGAGAGTCGTCCAGTTCGCGGGCTGGTCCGGGACGGGCAAAACGACCCTGATCGAGGAGGTGATTGAAGCAGCCCCGCCCGGTCTAGCGATCGGCGTGATCAAGCACCTCGGCGGGGTGCATCCATTCGCGCTCGACCCGGGGCGGGACACGACCCGGTTCTACGAGCGGGGCGCTCGTGCCGTGACCGGGATCGACGCCGCCAAGGGCGTCACCGTGCTGCGGAGCGACACTCTCTTTGCCGCGCTCGACCGGCTCTCGGACGCTGGTTGCGGGCTCGCCCTTGTCGAGGGGTTCAAGTCCGAGCAGTTCGCCCGTGTGGCGATCGGGGACCTCCCATCGGACCGGTGCGTGCTCCGCAACCCGGCCGCGCACGAGGTGTTTGCCGCGCTCGACCGGTTCGACGAGTACGTATCGCCCGGGGGCCTGCTCCGGATCTGCAGGGAGCGGGCGGGAGGAAGCGGCGCCTTCGAGTGCAGCGGAACCCTCGGGGTCGCGCCCGCCCTCGCCGCGGACCGTGCGGCCCTCGAACGGCTCGAGGGCCGCTGCGCGTCCACACCCGGCGTGATCGCGGCCGGAGTGCACGGCAGGGTCTATGCCGGAGCAGGGACAATAGTGCTGGCGCTGATCGCCCGCGATCCCCTCGATGGGAGCGCGGCGTTCGCCGCCCTCGCCGCAGCGGCAGGCGGCGAAGCGGAGCTGGGAGACCGACGATGACGGGGGAGAAGCAGTTCTTCGGGACGAACGGCGTGCGCGGCGTCGTGGGCGAGTCGATGACACCGGGGCTCGTGCTCCGGATCGGACAGGCGCTCGGCTCGATGCGGCCGGGCACGATCGCGATCGGGCGGGATACCCGGACCTCGGGCCCTGTGCTTGTGCACGCGCTCAAGGCCGGGCTGATGGCCGTGGGTTGCGACGTGGTCGACTGCGGTGTTCTGCCGACCCCGGCCCTCCAGTATATCGTCCGCAACACCTTCGCGGCCGGAGCGATGATCACGGCCTCGCACAACCCCCCCGAGTACAACGGTGTCAAGATCGTCGAGAGTGACGGTACCGAGATGGGGGACGCGGAGGTGATCGCTCTCGAAGGCCGGCTCGTCCGTGAAGAGTACGATCTCGCCGGCTGGCGAGGGCTCGGCGGGGAGCGGGCGGCGCCGGAGCTGGTCGGGCGCTATCTCGACGGCATTCTCGCGCATTTCCCCAAGGGTGTCGGGGCGGGCATGACCGTCGCTGTCGACCCGGGATCGGGTCCCGCGGCTCTGACCACGCCACCCCTGCTCTCCCGCATGGGGTGCGAAGTCCATGCGATCAACAGCGAGCCTGACGGCACCTTCCCGGGCCGGATGCCCGAGCCGACTGCGGACGGCCTCAGGGCGCTCGCCGAGCTCGTTCTCGAGACGGGGGCCGCGTTCGGCGTGGCCCACGACGGCGACGCGGACCGTGCGGTCTTCGTCGATGACCGCGGCCGGTTCGTCGAAGAGAACCGAGAGTTCGCCCTGATCGCACGCCACGTCTGCCGGGAGCGGCAAGGCGTGATCGTGACGCCGGTCTCGACCTCGCAGCTGATCGAGGACATCGCTGCCGAGACCGGCTGCACGGTCCGGTATACGCGAGTCGGTTCGATCTACGTGGCCAGGACCATGCTCGGGCTGATCGCGGCCAATATCCCGGTCGCGTTCGGCGGCGAGGGGAACGGCGGGCTGATCTATCCCGACCACCAGTTCTGCCGCGACGGGGGCATGACTGCCGCGATGATGATCGGGATGCTGGCCGAGGCGGGCCGGCCGCTCTCGACGCTGGTGGACGACCTGCCGCCCTACCACTTTATCAGCAAACGAATTCAGACGCAGCGACCGGACGAAGTGATCGCCGCAGTCGAGGCCGCGTTCCCCGACTTCTCGGCCGACCGGACCGACGGGGTCCGGATCGCGAAGGGAAAGACCTGGGCGCTTGTCCGACGCTCGGGGACCGAGCCGATCGTCCGGGTCATGGTCGAGGCCGGGAACCGGGCCTCGGCCGAGGCGATGCGGGACGAGATCCTCGAGCGGGTCGCGCCGTTCATCGGCTAGAGCGGCGTCGCGGGCAGGGTCGGACGGGGGATCTCATCGTGGGGCGGGGGACCCGCAATTTGGGGCGTGCCCGTCGGCATCGGAATCCAGACAGGGGTTGCGTTCGACGACGGCCGGGCCGTTTCAACGGGTGCATCCGTCCCGCGCGGGACGACGGGCGGCGTATCGATCACGTACGGGTTGAACGGCAGGCCGTCGCCGCCGGGCGGCTGCGCCGGGTCGGCCGCAGTCGTCGTGGCCGACGAAGCTGCGGCGCCGGGTGGGAAGAATGGAAGGCCCACACCTCCCCCGGCGTCATTGGGCCGATCCACGGCGCGCGAGACGGTGTAGAGCGCGACGCACCCCCCGGCCGCGGCCATGACGGCGAGGAGGATGAAGAGGGCCGTCACCCGAAGAAACGCCCGGTGCATCCATACAGATCCCGCACTTCCGGCGAAAAAGGTATCCGTCGTGCTTCTTCTCAAGTGAACGCCGTCACCAGGAGTGCGAGCAGGAGCGGCACGACCTGGTTGTCGTTGACCGGGAGCACGAGCTCGGCCAGGGCTCCGACGAACGCGACTGCGAGGGCGGCCGATCGGTATGAGGAAGAGGAGAAGGACCGGCGCCGTGAAAGCGAAGGCTGCGACGGCGCCCTCGACGGACTTGTCGTTCGGCAGGCACCGGCGGCCGTACCTGAGCCCGGCAATCGTCGAGACCGAGTCGAGCACGCCGAACGCGATCGTCGCCCCAGCGGTCGATGAGGCCGGAAGGAGGAGGAGCGCCGCGAGGACCGAGAGGCCCGTGTAGTTCGCCCCCCCGCCGGGTCGCTCACGGGCCCCCATGAAAGTTCCAACAAATCGACCGGAGCGAGAGGTATCCCTCTGCACTCCCACGAGCGCGTCCGCAACGAGGAAGAAGCCCACGAGGAGTGCCCCTGCGAGGATCGCAGCGGGGCGGGGCGGGCGGCAGCATCAGAATCAGGATGCCGGCGCCGATACCGCGGACGAGGTGCGCGAGCTGCCGGGACGAATACCCCCGGCAGCGACGTGCTCCGGTGACGCAGACTGCGACCGCGTCTCCGCCGGGAGGGGCGGTAACGGTTTGGGCCATCGTCCGCCCCCAGTTGGGGGAATCGCACTCAATCGTATCTAACAGGATCGAAAATGCTGCAGAATTGACCTTCTACCCTGTTATGGGATATCCGGGGAACCGGCCATGGATCGGAGCGGCCGCGTGATGGGGAACACCCATCTCCCGAGAATGATACACGGATCGATGCAGATACCAAGGCGAGCGTTCGCGACAACGTGGCCCGCGGCCTTCCGGGGATCACGGCGCGGATCGCCGAGTTCGACCGCGAGAGGGTCACGTCCGGGGCCCTCCGCGGCGACTTCGGCCTCGTCCCCAACGGCTCAATGCCGCGGGAGGGGTGAGGCTCGCGCTATCGGCCGTTGGGGTCTGACACCCGCGTCGTGGCGGGCAGCGTCGACGTACCTGCCCGGTGCTCAGCCGCAGTCTCCACGTTCACGGTCGGTTCGACCGGGATCGGCCGCCGGAGAGTGTCGGTCACGGGTGATGTCGCGACGACCCGAGCGGCGAGCGCTTCGAGCGCGCTGGGGGGAGCGTCTGCGTCGATCCGGTAGCCGACCCTGATCTCCGTGAAGCCCGCGGGTGTATCGACGGGCAGCCCGAGAAACCTGGCGAGGTCGACTCGTCCCTCGACCTCGATGGCCAGCATCCGGATCGCGATTCCCTGGAGGGACGCGTTGTAGACGAACCCGACGGGGAGGCACGAAACCAGCGCGGAGAGCACAAGCCCGACCGCATTAGGGGCGAGGTCGGTCCCCGAAGGCTGTTCGGCTCGTCCGACGGGACCGTGAGGTGGCGCACGGCGGTGGTGGTTTGGGCACCGTCGCGCCACTCCGTGACGGCGGAGAACTGCATACGTCTCCGTCCCGGATCCCCCTGAACCGAGGAGGCGAGAGCCCGGATGGCCGACTCGTCGATGCCGTTGATCCTGTCCAGGGATCGCCGCGTCCGCCATATAGCCCTATCGATGGGGAGAACCCAGCCGCCGGGCGTGCTCAGAGCACGAGCATCAGGACGAGCATCGCCCCGGTGATCAGGGTCAGGATGATCGCGATCGGGGCAGTGCGGCGGATCACCTCGCCCTCGATCCCGAGGTGGTCGATCACGGCGGCCGCGTTGATGATCTTGGCCGGCGAGATCGCGGACGCGATCCCCCCCGCGACCGCGTGAGCCGAATAGACTTTGAGGAAGTCCAGGTCGAGCACGCCAGTCGCCCGCTTCAGAATTCCGTGGAACATCACGTTCGACGAGGCCTCCGAGCCCGAAACGAACGCGCCGAAGAGGCCGAGCAGGGGACTGACCGCAGGAAAGGCGACGCCGAAGACCATCGCCAGCGTGAGCCCGATCACGGCGTTCATGTTGATGTCCGCCGTGCCGGGCGCGAAGGTGAGCGCGCCCCCGATTACGGTCTGTCCGGACCAGTCCATCACGTATGCGATCGCGAAGAACATGGCTGCGGCGAAAGTCGGGGCCCAGGCACGTTTCAGCCAGGTGCCGACGATCTTCCACGCCTCGTCCCGACTTCTGACCATGAATGGCGCCGCGATCAGAGTCGAGACGAGGACCCAGGTGTAGGCCTGGTTCAGCAACTTGAGGTCGATCGCCTTGTCCGCGACGATTGGGATCTTCTGCAGCGGTCCGAGCAGGCCGTAGAGCCCGGTCGAGATCGTGGGAATGCTGATCACGATGCAGAAGAAGACCAGCAGGATCCAGGGGAGCGCGGCCCTTCCGATCGGCATCACACCGGACGGCATGTCCGCGTGCTTGGCCAGGATCGGCTTACCCTGGCTGACACGGAGCAGGAGCAGGACCGCGATCGTGACCATCCCCGAGAAGACGCCGACCAGCCCGATCGCCGAGACCGGGAGGATGCGGACGAAGAAGATGGCCGAGAGACCGAGCGTGAGGCCGGCCGCGAGACCGGGAACGAGGCCCTTTCGGACACCGTCCCATCCATCCGCGATATATAGCATTCCGAATGCGAACCCGGTCGAGATTACCGGGAGGAAGAGAGATATCTGCGAGCCGAATGCGGCGAGGTCAATATTGAAGACCTGGGCCGGAAGCGTGATAGGGACTGCGAGCAGCGAGAACGAGGTGAGCGGGTCGTACCCGAGGCAGGGAAGCGCGATGGCGGCCACCGGCGAGAAGCCGAGCGCCAGCATGATCGGCGGAAGCATCGTAACCGGCGTGGCTCCGATCGAGACGAGGAAGGAGCCGAGGCCGACGTTGATGAGCATCACCTGCTCGTAGCGTTCGGCCGCGATGAGACGGATATACTCGGAGATCGAGGTGATGGCGCCTGTCACGTCCATCATCGTGACCTGGAGGATGGTGAAGAGGACCATCAGCGAGATCCCGAACGAGGCGAGGATCCCGTTCGCCGTGGCGAGCAGTGCGATCCCGGGCGACGTCGAGAAGAAGAGGACGGCGATGACGACGGTCAGCACCCAGCCGACGAAGGCCATCCGGGTCCCCGACTGCTTGAGGAAAACGAGTCCGACGAAGATGACGAGGATAGGCAGGATGGCCAGGAGGAAGGAGGTGAGGAGGTCCACGGTGATCGCCTGAGTGGTATACTACTGTGTTATACTGTCGCTTAAACGATGCCAATGGGGGAGGTGCAGCTTCGTCCGTCACTTTTATACCGCGATCACCGCCACTCATATCCTTCCGCTGCGACAATTGATCGCCCTCCGGCCGTACCGTGGCCGAGGCTGCATCGGATCTCGTCTGGGGTATACACCGTCGGAGCCGCAGACGCGGCCCTGGAGGTGGCCTGCCTACCGGATGTTGTCGATTTAAGTCTACGGATTCAGGCGGTAGCCGGCAACCCTCGTCTGACCGCGTCGTACTCAGGCCTGAGCCCAGGCGGGAGCAGGGAGACCGCGAGCGTCACCCCGATCGGGATCAGGATCATGTCGTCGAGATGGCCGACGAACGGAATGAAGTCGGGGATGAGGTCGATCGGACTCGCGACGTAGGCGAGCGTGGCGATCATCACGGCCTTTGCCGTGATCGGCACGCGGGGGTCGCGGACGCCGAGGAGGAGCATCTCGAGGGGGCCCCGAAACCGCCGCAAACGGGAGTTCAGCGTGGTGAGCCGGCGGACGGTCTTGATCAGTCCCATGGGGGAGCTGTTGGACGGGCCGGAATATGGAGGTACAGTATGCGGCAATATCTATTGCCGGGATATGAGAGACTCGTAGAGACCGAAGCATTTATGGCAATCGGGACCTACGGAGGGGTCCGGAGTGTGACCACTTTGACGAGACGACGCACCACCATATCGATCCTCTGCATCGCCCTGCTGCTTTTCGTGAGTTCCGTCTCCGCGGCCGAAATCGGAAGCGCGGCCGATAGTAGAACGACTCTGCGTGCCTCCACCTCGGCGGCAGGAAGCCCGCTCGTGCAGGTGGCAACCGACTCGCCGGGTGCCGCCGGGCAGCCATCCTGGATCGGGCTCTTCGTCCTGGTCTTCGGCGGGCTGCTCGCGGGACTCTGGCTCGTAGCCGGTGCGCTCTCCGCTCTGTGGGCGATCGGTGATACGCGGCTGAAGCCTCTTGCGGGCGAGATCCCTCCGTCTCCGAACCGGAGCAAGCGGGACGAGGCACCCCCCGCGGACTTGATGTGACGATCGCAATTAGGAGCCGATCAGGGGCCGGCTCCTGCCGATGACCGTTCAGGCCTTTCCCGACTGACCGTAATTACCGAAACGGGCGGGCGAACGATCAGGACCGATATCACCGTTGAATCGCCCGCGAAAAAGGAGGATGGCCGTACGATCATTCAGATGTTGTTGAAGAGCCAGACGACGTCGGCGAAGTCGATCCGGCCGTTGCCGTTATAGTCGAACCCGGAAACCGGCTCGTTCGCTGATATCCAGGTCATCTGGTTGAAGTAGAGCACCACGTCCGCGAAGTCCTTCCGGCCGTTGCCGTTCACGTCGTCGTACAGTCCGTCGGCGTTCGTGTCCGACGGGATGCCGGTACCTCCTCGAACCATGATGGCCCCCGATACGGGGGCGAACACCTGTACCCGGTTATTGTCCGTGTCGACGACGAAGATCTTTCCGTCGGCGCCGAAGGCGATCCCCCAGGGATACCTGAACGTTCCGTTTTCCGTGCCGTACGATCCCCATGTGGCAATATGCTCACCAGTCGCTGTGAATGTCTGAATCCGATGGTTGTACGTATCGGTGACGAAGACGGTGCCCTCGGCGTTTACGGCGACGTCTCGAGGTTCATAGAACTGTCCGACGGCTGAGCCGTTGGTCCCCCAGGCCGAGAGGAAACCGCCGGTCGAACTGAAGGTCTGGATCCGGCTATTCTCCGTATCGGTGACGTAGACGGTGGTGCCAGCGGCATCGACGGCGATGCCCCTGGGGTGCATGAACTCTCCGTTGGCCGTGCCAGCCTCTCCCCATGCCGTGATGAAACCGCCGGTTGCATCGAACTTCTGGATCCGGTTGTTGTACGAGTCGGCGACGTAGATGTTGCCGGCGGCATCGATGGCGATGCCTCGGGGATTGTAAAACTGTCCGTCGGCTGAGCCGTTGGTCCCCCAGGCTGAGAGGAAACCGCCGGTCGAGCTGAACGTCTGGATCCGGCTGTTGTACGTGTCGGCGACGTAGATGGTGCCGGGGGCGTCGACGGCGATGCCTCTGGGCTGATCAAACGTTCCGTTGTCCGTGCCGTACTCCCCCCATGTCGAGAGGAAACCGCCGGTTGCGTTGAACGTCTGAATACGGTTGTTGTACGAGTCGGCGACGTAGACGGTGCCGGCGGCGTCGACGGCGATGCCTCTGGGATCATCGAACTGGCTGGGGCCGGAGCCATGAGATCCCCATTTGGTAACGAACTGGTACGTATCCACAGCCGCGACGGACTGAACGCACAAGGACATTAGCAACACGGTGCAGAAACAGACAAGCAGTCTCATATCGATAACCTGATCGCGTCCTTGGTAATTCCAAAGTATAAATGGTTATCGCAAACCTGCCGCGATGGGTGCCGCCCTCTCTCAGCCCACTGTGGTTGAGGATTCTGAGGACACAAAGGGGCCGGAAACGAGAAGAAGGGGCGGTCCGGGATCTGGGCGGGGCAGGACTGCCCTGCAGATCCCCTTTGCCGATCCAATACGATGGACCTTCGATGCTGCTATGGGGATTCGAACCCCAGTCGTCGGCGTGAAAGGCCGACATGATTGGCCGGACTACACTATAGCAGCAGTTTGCGTAATTGCCTAGCTATTTCTTGTGCGTGATAAAAATAGGTTATGGGTGGATCGTCGGCGCAGGCCGTCTCTCAGATTCGAGATCGGGGTGCCTTCCCGCTCGGTCGCGGTCTTGAACGCGGCCATCAGCTGCCGGGTGACCGGCCCGGGCCTGCCGCTCCCGATCGTCCGGCCGTCGATCGTGACGATCGGGGCGACCTCGGCCGCAGTGCCGGTCACGAAGACCTCGTCGGCCGAGTAGAGGTCGAAGTAGCCCATGTTCTGCTCGATCGACCGTGATCCCCAGATCGACTGCGCACTCGAGGACGACCAGCCGCGTGACCCCGCGGAGGTTGTTGAGCGTGGGCGGGGTGATGATCTCGCCGTTCTTGACGACGAAGATGTTGTCGCCCGAGCCCTCGGAGAGGTAGCCGTTCGTGTCGAAGAAGATCGCCTCGTCGCCTCCCTTGTAGTTCGCCTCGATCTTGGCGAGGATGTTGTTGAGGTAGTTGAGGCTCTTCACGTTCGGCGGCAGGGCGTCGGCAGGGTTCCTCCGGATCGAGACCGAGACCGCCTTCAGGCCCTTCTCGTAGAGGTCGCCGTACATCGCGCCCCACTCGACGGCGATGATGATGACCGTGGCGTCTCGGGCATTTCCGCGGGTCGAGGCCGAGGTCGCCGACTCCTCGCGTCACGATCGGCCGGATATACCCGTCTTTCAGGTTGTTCCTCCGCAGCGTCTCGAGGATCGCCTCGGCCATCTCGTCCTTCGTGATCGGGACCGTGAGGTCGATCGTCTTCGCCGAGTCGTAGAGCCGGTCGAGGTGCTCGTCGAGCCGGAAGACCCGGCCGTTGTACGCCCGGATCCCCTCGAAGACCCCGTCCCCGTAGAGAAGCCCGTGGTCGAAGACCGAGACCTTCGCCTCCTCCTTCGGAAGATAGGCCCCGTCGAGGTAGATGATCATGTGTACACTCTGGGGGGGCCGGGGTTGTATCCTTTACGCTTCCGCCGTCGCTGTCCTGCAGCGGTCGACGAATGCGGCGAACATGCGTCGGCTCGCGACCGGGTGGAGGTGACAGTAAGCCCCGAGCACGTTCTTCACGACGGCGCCGTCCTGCATGCCGTCGATCCCCTTCCCGCGGGAGAGCGTATAGGCGTACCGGGTTCCCGGCTCGAGTGCAACCTCGGAGTAATGAAATGCGTGGCCCCGGAAGGCGCCCGCGCCCATCGGCGACCCGGGACCGCTCAGCCCCTCGACGTAGGTGACGACGCGTCGAGCCGGCATCCGCGTCTCGCCAGAGAGTATGCCCGCAAACTCATGGGTCTCCTCGCGCTCCGCCCCCTGCCAGCCTGCCGCGAGCCGGATGCGGTCGGTCAGGTAGATCAGGCCGCCGCACTCGCCGTAGACGGGAGCACCGTTCGGCCGCCGCCTCGCGGAGTCCCTCCCGGCAGGGTGCGTTCGCCTCGAGCGCTGCCGCATGCATCTCGGGGTACCCGCCGCCGAGGATGTAGCCGTCGGCGTCGGGGAGGGGGTCGTGGCAGGGGCTGAACCGGACCACCTCCGCCCCGGCCGATCCGAGCATCTCCTCGAGGTCGGCGTAGTAGAAGGTGAACGCCTCGTCGTGGGCGAGGCCGATCCGTGACGTCCGGCTCCCCCTCGCGCGGGACGACGAGCGGCCGCCCGGCCGGCGGCGGGAGCTCCCGTGCCACCGAGAGCAGCCCCTCGGGCGGGACGTACTCGCCGATGATGCGCGTCACGGTCTCGACTCGCTCGCGAAACCCGGTCTCCTCGCTCCCCTCCCGGTACGGGACGAGCCCGAGGTGGCGCATGGCCAGGTGCATCTCCTCGATCGGCGGGACCGCGCCGAGCACGGGAATGCCGCAGAAGTGCTCGACGGCCGTGACCGCCTTCGCGCGGTGGGACGGCCCCGAGACATTGTTCAGGATCACGCCAGCGATCGCGACGGCCGGATCGAGGGCCTGGAAACCCCGGACGAGCGCGGCCGCCGAGCGCGTAATCGAACGGGCGTTTACGACGAGCACGACCGGGAGGTCGAGGAGCTTCGCGATCTCGGCCGTGGAGCCCGTGTCGCCGATCGCCTCGGCCCCCTCGTACAGCCCGCGAACCCCCTCGACGATCGCGATGTCGGCTCCGCGATTCGCGGCGTTGAAGACGGCCCGGTTCTCGGCGCGGGAGAGGACGAAGCCGTCCAGGTTCCGGCAGGGCCGGTTCGTGACGGCCGAGAGGTACGACGGGTCGATGTAGTCCATCCCGACCTTGAAGGTCTGGACAGCTCTGGTCCCGGGCGAGGAGCGCCGCGAGCGCGAGCGTGACCGAGGTCTTGCCCGATCCTGATCGGTCGCCCGAGATCACGACCCCCTTCATGCAAGGCTCCGGAGGACCGCGCCGAACTCGCTCTCGACGATCGACCGGACCCCGAGAGTCTTTGGGTGGAGGTCGACCTCGACCATCACGTGTGCGTGGCCGAGCTCGCGGAGCGGCGCGACCTGGCGCGGCCCGTTCGTGATCGAGAAGACCTCGATCCCCTCGGTGTACGCCGCGGGAATCGCGTGTGGAACGCCGGCGATGAGAACCCACGCGCTCCCCGAGTCGCGGATAGCGGCGCCGAGCCGGTCGCCGAGGGCGCCGTACTCGTCGAGCGCGCCGACGGCCTCGACCGGGACATCGCGTCCGGCGAGCAGCTCCTCGCGGATGCGCCGCGCGTCGGCGCGGACCTTCGGCAGGCCCCGCTCCTCGAGGTTCGCGAGGTACCGGATGGAGGCGTCGGGCGCGGCCTCGCGGAGCGCGGCCAGGACATCGGCGAACATGTACGCGGTCTCCTTCTTCGCGTTCATGACCGCGATGCCGGGTGCGCCCGAGCGGGCGAGCGCGAGGAGGCGCGCGGCTGCGACGTGCTTGAGCGCCCCCCGCTCGGGCTCGATGTACGGGCGGCTCGCTGCTCCCCGGAGGTGTTCGACCTCGTTCGCGGCACCGAGGAGGAGGCGCTGTCGCGCGAGCTCCTCCTCGTCGATCCAGCCGGCGCCCGCCGCTGCCTGGAGCGTCGCGATCACTCCGTCGACGTTCTCGGGAAAGCCCGCGTGGATGTCGACCGCGATCGTCGGGGTCGCGACCCCGCTGACGGCGTGGGCGAGGTCCTCGCCGATGATCATCGCGACGCAGGTACCGATCACAGCCATCCGGCGGGGGACGAAGGACTTCTCGGCCCCGGCCAGCACCTCGGCGAGCCGTGCCTCTCCACCGAAGATGAACTCGTTCTCGCCAAGCGAGGTGGTGAGCACGCGCATCCCGTCCTCCTCGAGGAGGCGGGCGTGCTTGAACGAGCACCCGGAGGGGCCGTGCAGGACCGCGACGTCCACCCCGAGGTCGCGGGCCGTGTACAGGGCCGCTACGATCGAACTCGGTCTGGGCTGAATGTACTTCATCGTCTATCTCCAGGTCTTGACCGCGAGTACGACCGGCCCGACACCGCCGGCCCAGAGTGCAGCCGCCCGGCCGGCGTCGAGCGTGCCGGCCTCGAGGAGCGGCCCGGACCATCCTCGCCCGGCCAGATCGTCCAGCGCGGCCCCCCGGAGCGCCGGCGGGCCGACGATCACGGCGAGGCCGGGATCCACGGCCGAGATAGCCGCCGCCACGTCGCCGGGAGGGAACCCGTCGCAGACCGCGCGGTACTCCTCGCCGACCACGAGCGAGAGCGGCAGCCCCGGCGCGAGGACACGCGCATACGCAGCAGCCTCGCACGCGGTCAGTCGTGTGGTGCCGCTGTTGGCATCGTCCACGATGGTCCGGCCTGCATCGCGCCGTGCCTCGAGGCGGCCGGGGACCGGCCCCATCGCCTCGAGCCGCCGGGGATCGGATCCGAGCAGCCCGGCCGCCGCGATTGCAAGCTGGACTGCGTTACGGTAGGCCGGGAGGGCAGTGAGCGGGTTCGTGATCGGTCCGGCCGCACTCGCGCAGGTCCCGCCGTCGCAGGGGGCGAGCGATCCGGCTCGAAAGAGCCTGGGGTGCTCGGTCGATACGCCGTCCGCGACGAGCAGGCGCGGCGCCCGTTCGGCAGAGGCGAGCTTGCACGCGAGGGCCGACCGGGCGCCTGCCGCGCAGGGGTAATCGTCGCCCGAGGTCAGGACAGCGAGGTCCCCGGCGCCCGTGACCCCGAGCGACTCCTCGGCCACGCACCACCCGCCGAGTGCCGCAGCGGCACGGGCCGCGGGAAGAACCTGCGCCGGCGTGATCGAGCGGCGCCAGAGCAGGCGACGTTCGGGGTAGCGGAAGGTTCCCGCCGACGTGTGCAGAATGCCCGGTCCCTCCATCGTCTCCGCGATGGCGAACGCGGTCGTTGTCTTTCCGCGCGCGCCGGTCACCTCGACCAGCAGGCGCGGCCGGTGATCTCGGAGGCAGCGGCCCGCTGCCTCGTGGTGAGAGACGAGTCGCTCTCCCGCGCCGTCAACGAGCGGGTGCGCGGGATCAAGATGGATCGGGGCGATCACCGCGTCGAAGGTACCGGGATCGGGAAGCGGTCCCGTCCCGCGATAGACGTCGACGGCCTCGACACGGTGTCCGCGCAGCGCGAGCTCGTCCGCGAGCAGAGCGCCGCCGTGGATCGTATCGAGCACCAGCAGGTCCATACGACCCGCTAGATGAGCGACAGCGCGTTCGCGGCGTTCTTGAGCATCAGCTCGGCGAGGAGCGGGTCGACCCCGATCGGGTCGGCGTAGACGAGCGGGATCGTGGACCCGTTGGCCCCGAAGGTCCCAGTCTTCTGGCCCTCGGCGAGTCCGAGCAGGGCCGGGATGTCCTTCTCGATATGAACGCCCCGAGCAAGAAAGAGCGGGACGATTACAAGCGCCTCGATCGGTTCGTGGCGGAAGGCCTCGAGCTGATCGGTCACGGACGGCTCGTTCATGGACATGAAGCCGCAACGGACCGAGAAGGCGTCGGACCGCTCCTGGATCATGCGGCCCGTCTCGAGGATCAGTTCCTTGTTGTAGGGGAGCTTCGACCCGTGGCCCACGAGGAGCATACCAAACCTGCTCATGTAGTACCGAGTACAACGCCAGCGCTACAAAAATATTACCGCCGCCGGCCGGCAACGGCTCCCAAAACCCTATCTCCCGCGACACGAGATCTGTATACCTCAATGGCGGACGAGGAGGAGCGCTTCGCGCTCTGTATCAACGGACTGCCGGTGCGGACGCCGATCGCGCTCGCCTCGATGGCCGGCGTGGTCGACGCGGCATACGCGCGCACCCGCGCCGCGCACGTGGGAGCCGCGTTTATCGGTGGCTACGCCGTCGATACGCCCACGATCGCCGCCGCCCGTGCGATGACCGGGCGGGGGCGGGACGAGTTCGTCCTCGAGGATCCGATCGACGCGCTCGGGCGCGAGATCGAGGCGCTGAAGGGGAGCGGGCTCGTGGTCGGCCTGAACCTCCGAGCCTCGACTCCCGAGGGTTTTATCGACGTGGCGCGGGCTATCGGCCCTTCCGTGGTTTACGAGATCGACGCCCACTGCCGGCAGCGCGAGATGGTCGGGGCCGGCGCGGGCGAGGCATTGCTCCATCGCCCTGAACGGCTCGAAGAGACGGTACGGGCGCTCGCGGCCGAAGGTGTCTCCGTCTCGGTCAAGTTCCGGGCCGGGGTCGGCGACGACCGTGAGATCGCGCGGCGGTGCTGGTCGGCCGGCGCCGAGGTCCTGCACGTGGACCTCATGGACCTCGGGTATCCGAAGGTCCGCGAGCTCCGGAACACGGTTCCCCTGACTCTTATCGCGAACAATTCGATCACCACCTTCGACCGGATGCGCGAGATGCTCTCGCACGGGGCCGACATGGTCTCGCTCGCGCGGGGGGCGAGCGAGCGGACGCTCGCCGGGCTCGACGCCGCGATCACGAGGTATGCCGACGAACAGGGTTGGTACAACTCGCCCAAGCAGCTCTGCCGCGGCGGCGACGTCCGCGCTCTCGCCTTCTGCTGCATGCCGGTCAAGTCCTGCCCTCTCATCCCGACACTTGAGAAGATCGGTTTGAGCCGCGACCGGTACCTCGCGCTCAAGCAGGAGGCGGTCCGGAACACGGTCCTCGAGGGCGGGGGCCAGACGTGCTTCGGTTCGCTTACCTGGTGCTGCAAGTCCTCGTCTCCCTGCATGTTCCGCGATATGACCCTCGGGCAGATGGGGGTCTCGAAGAAGGAGTACATGCAGGCCAAGCGGCGCCTCTCCGAGGAGATCACGCGAGAGGTCTTCGCGGCCCCGCCCGGGACGGTTTGAGGATATGGCCCCGCCCGGCTGCATCTTTCCGTCGTCGGGTGCAGACCGAGCGCAGCTGGCGATGGCGCTCGAGGTGCTCGCCTCGCCCAAGCCCGGCAACGTGGACCGCTGCCACGACTACGCGGAGACACGGCTCGAGCACTTCGTCGTCTCCACGCTCGCTGCCCGCCCGGCCCTCGAGGCCGCAGAGGCCCGGGCTGCCGGGCTTGGTTCGCTGATCGAAGCCGCCGTCGCCTCGACGGCGTGCCACGCCGGCGGCAACACGCACTTCGGTGCGTTCCTCCTGCTGGTCCCGCTCGTCTACGGGGGGACCCTCGAGGGCGGGATCGAGGCCGTCCGCGCGTCGACGGTCGAGGACGCGGTCGCCTTCTACCGCGCGTTCGCGCTGACGCGGGTTCGAGTCGCCGCGGAGGACGAGCTCGACGTGAACGACCCCGGCGCGGCCGACGCGCTCCGCGCCCGCGGCATGACCCTCCTCGACGTGATGGCCCACTCGGCCCGGCGCGACATGGTCGCGCGCGAGTGGACGAACGGGTTCACTCTCTGCCGCCGGGCTGCCGAAGCCCTGCTCGCCGACAGCGATCCGCGGACCGCTGTCGGACGGACCTTCCTTGCCCTGCTCGCGACCGAGCCCGATACCTTCATCGCGAAGAAGCACGGCCCGGACCTTGCCGAGGAGACCCGGCGCCGGGCTGCCGCTGTCGTCCGGGGCGAGGCCTCGCTCGGGTCACTCGATACCTGGTGCATCGGGCGCGGGGTCAACCCGGGATCGCTCGCGGACATCACGATCGGCGCGATCTTTCTCGCGCTCGGCCGGGGGTGGGCATGGGACTCCTAGGGCCGGGGATCAGCGAGGTGATTGCGACCACGCGGCAGAATGCGGCCCCGGTCGGAATCCACCGGCGCGGGGATGCACTCTCGGCGGTCCTCTACCGGGGCTCGCATACGGCGGCGAACGCGGTGCGAGAGGGGTGGCTCGTCGCGAACGTGGTCCACGACCCGGTCCTCTTCGTGCGAACCGCGTTCGACGACCTGCCAGCGGATGCGTTTGTCCGCATCCCCGGGCTCGACTGGGACCGCCTCGTCGCGGCAGAGGGCTACGCCGCGTGCAGAGTCGAGGTGGAGCGCGAGACCCCCGAAGCCCTGCGGATCGGGCTCGTCGTGGAGCAGGAGGAGGTCATCGAACCCCGGTGCATCCCCGTAAACCGTGGCCGATGCGCCGTGATCGAGGCGGCGGTCCACGCGACCCGGTACGGTCGCACCCGGGACCCCCGGCTCGGCCGGCTGATCGAGCACCACGCGGCAGTTGTCCGCCGGTGCGGCGGGCCGGCCGAGACTCGAGGCGCTCACGCTGCTCATGGGCTATATCGGCCGCGCGCCGGACTGAAAAAAACCTCAGTTATGCCTTTTTTTCCCGAAATTATTGCGAATTTTTCGTATTTCCAGATCGTCTCAGGCGGGAAAAAAACGCAACGCTCATTAAGGCAGATAACATACCTTGAGTTGCGTTAATCATTGCTGCGGTCCGTCCGGCGCCCCACGCCTGCCCCGGACCGCGTTGACCAACGTATGTGGTGGACGATGCTCTGCTCCGGTTATGAAGGGATGGGTCTCGCGCGCTGGCTGATCCTCGGACTGCTCCTCATCGGGTGCACCGTCGGGATCGGGTCGGCGATCGCCGTGACGGGCCCCGTGGTGATCGACAAGCCCGGGAGCTACGAATTGACGAAGGACATCCTCGATACGAGGGCGCCAGTCTGCATCGAGATCCGGTGCGACAACGTCGTCTTCGACGGGAGGGGCCACCGCATCACCGGCGTCGACGCAGCGAACTCGGCCGGCGTACTGGTCCACGGCTCAGGCCCGATCTCGAACGTGGAGATCAGGAACCTTGCGACGGAGGACTGGTTCTACGGCATCTACGTCTGGGGCGGAAAGGACGTCTCGATCGCAGGCATCACGGCCTCGAGCAACTACTTCGGCATCGCCCTGAACCCGTCCTCCGACTCGACGGTCGCAAACTCGAGATTCACCGCGAACAGCTACGGGATTGTTCTGACCGGCTCGAACCGGAACACCGTCTCCGGCTGCCGGATCACCGATAACGACCAGGCGGGCGTCTCGATCTACGGCGCGACCGGCAACACCTTCTCGGACAACCTCTTCAAGAACGATAAGAACGTCGCGTTCATCAACGGCGGCACGCCGGCGAACGCATGGAACGTGGCCAAGCGCGACGGCCCGAACATCGCGGGCGGCCCGACCATCGGCGGAAACTGCTGGCTCGCTCCCGACGGCACCGGCGTCTCCGCGACAGGGACTCAGAGCGGCGGCTTCATCACGAAGCCCTACGCACTCGCGTCCGGCAACGTCGATAACCTGCCGCTCGCTGCCCACCCCGATTCCGGTACACCGGCACCGACGGCAAACGTGACCACAGAACCTACCAAGGCCGCCGCGCGAGCGCTGGACGGGACGAAGCCGTACCACGCCTTCACGCTGCCCTGCACCATTCAGTTCGAGGACTTTGACCTCGGCGGCCCGGGCGTCGGCTACTTCACTCCGGCACCGGTCTCGAACACGGTCTACCGCGCCGGGACGATCGCTATCGAGCGGAACGTGAACGAGAGCGGCTATCACCTGACCGGCACCCGGTACCGCGAGTGGCTCCGGTACACGGTCGAGGTCCCGCGGGACGGCATCTACACGGTGAAGGCCCGGGTATCCTCGCCGAGCAACGGCCAGTACTTCAAGGTGTTCGATGAATGCCACCCGAAGAGCAGCGTCACGGTCTGGGTCCCCAACACGAAGTCGTTCGACACTTTCATCGAGACCCGGGGGTCCCAGCTCCGCCTCTCCAAGGGGACGCACACCCTGAAGGTCTTCTCGTACGGCACTCAGGACATGGACTGGCTCCAGCTCTCCTGAACCCTTCTTTCTGCGGCGGAACACCAGACAGATCCTCTTCCTTCGGTACGGGCCCATGGCGTTCAATCCGCTCCTGATCGTCGCGGCCGCGATCGGCGCCACGCTTGTCTACGCCTCGATTCTCGACCTGCGGTCCCGGAGGGTCCCGTTCCGGACGTGGTACCCGATGCTCGCGATCGGCGCGCCGTTCACGATCTGGTTCTACGTCTCTCGTCTCGCATCTAGCCCGTCCAGCGCGATCACGCTCCTGGTCCTCTCGGCGGTCTTTGGGACCGTCTTCCTCCTCTTCGGCCGGCTCGGGCTGATCGGCGGGGCCGACGCCTGGGCGCTCGCCTTCATCACCCTGCTTCTGCCCACGTTCCCGTTCACTCCCCTCCTCGGCGATGCCGCTCCCGGTTTCTTCCCTCTCCCGCTGCTCGTACATGCCGAGGTGGCGGCTCTGCTCGTCCCGTTCGCGCTCCTCCTCCGGAATTGGCGACGGGGCGTCGACGGTCCCCTTGTCGCACGGCTGCGGGGGTACCCGGTCACGGCTGCCGAGATAAGCGAGGGCCGTGCCTTCGGATTCCTGATGGAGGAGCTCTCCGAGGAGGACGGGGCGCTCCGGCGACGGTTCCTCACCCTCGGCGAGTCGATCGGCGCAATGCTCAACGACACCCGGCTCTACACCCGCGAGCTCCGGGTTGAGCCCGAGCGGTTCGCGGCCGAGCTCGGCCCTGATCAGGCGCGCGTCCCCGGTCTGGATCGCGGCCGGCGTGCCGTTCATCGTCCCACTCACGGTCGGCTTCTTCGTGACCCTGGTCGTCGGGGACACCCTCTTCTACCTGCTCTCCCGTCTCCTCGGAGTGTGATACTGTGCTTGAGATACGCTACAGCAACGGACTGGTCCCGGTCGTCGTTCAGGACGCCGGGACCCGCGATGTACTGATGGTCGCCTATGCGAACGACGAGGCCGTGCGGCTCACGCGCGAGACCGGCTTTGCCCACTATTACAGCCGGTCGCGCCAGCGGCTCTGGAAGAAGGGCGAGGAGTCGGGCCACCTCCAGCGCGTCCGCGATATCCTTGTCGACTGCGACGAGGACTGCCTCCTCTACCGGGTCGACCAGACCGGCTCCGCCTGCCACACGGGCCACCGGTCCTGTTTCTACCGGACGATCGAGGGAGAGGTCGTCGGCGAGCGGCTCGTCGATCCCGCCGAGGTATATGCTAATAAGGCGTGATGCCCGATCTGTTGTGGTGGTTTTTTAATGAGACTGGTCCCCGATACGAGCGTCATCATAGACGGGCGCATCACCTCCCTCATCAGGCAGGGTGATTGTCCGGACGCCGAGATCATTATCCCCGAAGCCGTGGTCGCCGAGCTCGAGTCGCAGGCGAACCAGGGACGCGAGATCGGTTTTTCAGGTCTCGCCGAGCTGCAGCGACTCGACCGCATGGCGCAGGAAGGGCTCTGCACGGTCCGGTTCGTCGGCGCGAGGCCGTCGCTCGACCAGGTCCGGCTCGCGGCCGGCGGCGAGATCGACGCCATGATACGCGACGCAGCACACGAGCACGACGCAACCTTCGTAACCAGCGACCGCGTCCAGAGCGAGGTGGCCCGGGCCAAGGGCCTCCTTGTGCAGTACCTCCGTCCCGAGATCGGCGAGTTCGGCCCCCTCGGGATCGACCAGTTCTTCGACGAGCAGACGCTCGCGGTCTACCTGAAGGAGCTCGTGCCGCCGTACGCGAAGCGGGGCACGATCCATGACGCGCGGTTCGTAAAGATCCGCGACCAGCCATCGAGTGAGCACGAACTGATCGCCCTGGCCCAGGAGTGCCTCGAGCGGGCCAAGCGCGACCCCGACGGCTTCATCGAGCACGAGAGCCGCGGGATCACCATCCTTCAGATAGGCTCGATGCGGATCGCGATCGCCCGGTGTCCGTTCGTCGACGGCATGGAGATCACGGCCGTCAGACCCGTCGTCGATGTCACGCTCGATGACTACTCCGGCACGGACGGACTCACCGAGCGGCTCGATCGGCAGGCGGTCTGGCATCCTGATCGCCGGGGCTCCCGGCGTCGGCAAGACCACGCTCGCTCAGAACTGCGCGACCTTCCTCATGGAGAACGGGGTCATCGTCAAGACCATGGAGGCGCCCCGGGACATGCAGGTGCCGGACCTGATCTCGCAGTACACGGCTCTCGACGGGCGGATGGAGGCCACGGCGGAGATGGTGATGCTGCTCCGTCCGGACTACGTGGTCTACGACGAGCTCCGCCGGACCGAGGACTTCCGGGTCTTCGCGGACATGCGCCTCGCGGGCGTCGGGATGATCGGCGTGCTCCATGCCGAGAACGTCCACGCGGCTCTACTTCGTTTCCTGAGCCGGGTCGACTTCGGCACACTCTCACGCGTGGTCGATACGATCGTGATCGTCGAGGAGGGCGAGATCGCGCACATCTACGACCTGGAGTTCGGTCTCCGGGTTCCCGATTCGATGCCGGGCGACGGGGCCGTGACGCCGGTCGTGACCGTGGTCGACGCGGCGACAGGGCTCACGGCGCTCGAGGTCTTCCGTTACGACGGCGAGATCGTGATCATGCCCCTCACCCTGCCGATGCCCCTCCCCGAGCGCGGCCGCCCGCACCCGGAGCCTACACCGGAGCGTGCCCCTGCGGCTCCCACCGACGAGCGGGCCGGCGGGCGCCAGATCGAACGGGAGCTCCAGCGCGAGATCGGCCGGTTCACGGATGGACCGGTCGAGGTCAGGATGCTCTCCGACACCAAGGCCGTTGTCTACATCGACGACAAGGACGTGCCGGCGGCGATCGGCAAGGGTGGCAAGAACGTCGCCGCGATCGTGAACCGGATCGGCGTCGGGATCGATATCCGGGCCCGGTCCGAGGCCGCGGCGCCGGCACCGGCCGGCGCGAGTGCCGACGAGGAGCTTGGCGACGGGGCGATCCGGATCCGGACCGACCGCCGGCACCTGGCGATCATCGCCCCCGACCAGAGCGGGCGGATCGTCGACGTCTTCGCCGGCAAGGAGTACCTCTTCACGGCGACCGTGAACGAGAACGGGGAGATCCACCTCGCGCGGACCAGCTCGATTGCGCAGGAGATGCTGAAGCGCTTCACGGCCGGCGAGGTCATCCGGATGCGCCCCGTCTAGGAGCGAGGAGATGGAGAGAGACAGCATGCAGTCGATGGAAGCCGCGGTCCGGGAGCGCTGGGGCGATGCGTTCGCCGCGGATCCCGCGCCCGGTACAGAGAAGTTCTACCTGACCGTCGCGTACCCGTATCCGTCGGGGGCGATGCACGTCGGCCACGGGCGCACCTACCTGGTGCCCGACGTGGTGGCCAGGTTCTGGCGGATGCGCGGGCGGCGCGTCCTCTACCCGATGGCCTTCCACGTGACCGGCGCACCCGTGATCGGGATCTCGAAACGGATCGCGAACCGCGATCCGGTCGCGATCCGGCTCTACCGCGACCTCTACCGCGTTCCCCCGGACGTGCTCGAGCGGTTCGTGGACCCGCTCGAGATCGTCCGATACTTCTCGGACGAGTACGAACGCGTCATGCGGATGGCCGGTCTCTCGATCGACTGGCGGCGGCGGTTCACGACCGTGGACCCCCACTACAGTAAGTTCATCGAGTGGCAGTTCGGCCGGCTGTTCGAGAAGGGCTACGTGGTCCGCGGGGCACATCCCGTCCGGGTACTGCCCGCTCTGCGACAACCCGGTCGGCGACCACGACCTCCTCGAGGGCGACAAGGCCGAGGTGATCCGGTTCGTGCTCGTGATGTTCCGGCTCGACGACACCCTTGTGCCGACCGCGACCCTCCGGCCCGAGACGGTGTACGGCGTCACCAATCTCTGGGTAAACCCGGACGTGACGTACGTCCGGGCCGAGGTCGATGGCGAGGTCTGGCTCGTCTCGCGGGAGGCGGCCGAGAAGCTCGCACTCCAGGACCATGAGGTCTGCATCCTCGAAGAGATTCCCGGCGCCGCGCTCGTGGACCGGACCGTGACCCACCCGCTTGCGGGCGAGGTCCCGATCCTGCCTGCGGCGTTCGTCGATCCCGAGATGGCGACCGGCGTCGTGATGTCCGTCCCCGCGCACGCGCCGTTCGACTACGTCGCGCTCCGCGACCTCCAGCAGGAGGGTCGGTACACGGAGCTCGTTCCGAGGCCCCTGATCACGGTCGAGGGCTGGGGCGAGTGCCCGGCGCAGGACGCGGTCGAGCGTGCGAAGGTCACGAACCAGCACGACACGCGCATGGACGCGCTGACCCAGGAGGTCTACAGCGCCGAGTTCTCGAAGGGACGGCTCCACGAACGCCTCGGCGGCGCGACCGTCCGCGAGGCGCGGGACGCGGTGGGCGAGTTCCTCTGTGCCGAGCACGGTTCGACCGTGATGTACGAGTTCGACACCCGGCCCGTGGTCTGCCGGTGTTCGAGCCGCGTCTTCGTCAAGATCCTCCACGACCAGTGGTTCCTGACGTACTCCGATCCCGAGTGGAAGGACCAGGTGAAGGCCTACCTGCCCGATATCTCGCTCGTCCCGCCCGAAGTCCGCGCCGAGTTCGAGCGGACCATCGACTGGCTCAAGGACTGGGCCGCCACCCGCCGCGTCGGCCTGGGAACGCATCTGCCCTGGGATCCGACCTGGCTGATCGAGCCGCTCTCGGACTCGACCATCTACATGGCCTACTACACGGTGGCGCACAGGATCCGCGAGCTCGATCCGAGCCCTGCTCACGCCGGCCGCGTTCGACTACCTCTTCCTCGGGATCGAATCTACGGATCTGCCTGGTCGGGAATTGCTTGCCCCGCTCCGCGAGGAGTTCCTCGCCTGGTATCCGTACGACTACCGGTTCTCGGCCAAGGACCTGATCTCGAACCACCTGACCTTCCAGCTCTTCCACCACGCGGCGATCTTCCCGCCCGAACTCCAGCCGAAGGGGATGGTCGTCTTCGGCATGGGTCTCCTGAACGGGGCCAAGATGTCGTCGTCCAAGGGCAACGTCTTCCTGCTCGAGGACGCGCTGGCCGAGTTCGGTGCGGACACGGTCCGGATGTTCCTGATGGGTTCGGCGGAGCCCTGGCAGGACTTCGACTGGCGAAACGAGCTTGTCGCCTCGACCCGTCGCCAGATCGAGCGGTTCGAAGCGACCGTGCGGGACGCGATCGCCGCTCCTGACGTGCCCGGTATGGTCGACGACTGGCTGCTCAGCCGGCTCCAGCGGCACGCCGCGAAGGCGACATCGTCCCTCGAGTCTTTCCAGACGCGGCAGGCCCTGCAGGAGGCGTTCTTCGGCGTCGAGGCCGATCTCCGGTGGTACGTGCGGCGCCAGCCCGCGGGTGCCGTGGGGGGACCTGCAGTCCGCGAGCTCTGCTCGGTCTGGGTCCGCCTCCTTGCTCCGTTCATCCCGTTCGCCTGCGAGACCCTCTGGCAGGCGCTCGGCAACGAGGGGCTGGTCTCGTTCGCGCCCTGGCCGGAGGCCGACCCCGCGAGGGACCGTCCGGCGCTCGAGCTCGGTGAAGAGCTCCTCAGCCGCACGGTCGAGGACGTGGAGTCGATCCTGAAACTGCTGCCGATCACCCCGTCCGCGATCGAGATCGCGGTCGCCCCCTCCTGGAAACGGGACGTCTTCCGGACGATCGCCGCTGCCGACGACCGGAACGCGGCCGTCCGGTTCGTGATGCAGGACGAGGGTATGCGGCAGCGAGGAAAGGAGGCGGCCGACGCGGCGAAGCAGTGCACGACCCTGATTCACCGCCTGCCGCCGGATCTCGTCGAGAATCTCCTTCAGGTCGAACTCGACGAGGCCGCGGTCTTCGCCGGGGCCCGCGAGTTCCTCGAGCGGGCCATTGGCCTGCCCGTGCGGGTCGTTGGCGCGGAGGAGTCGGCCCACCCGAAGGCGTCGATGGCTCTTCCCTTCAAGCCGGCGATCACGATCGAGTGATCAGGCCCCGGCCTTCTTTTTCGACCGCTTGACCCGCTCCTTCGAGGAGAAGCCGGTCGCGGATTCCAGAAATGCGTTTCGCTTCCGGATCGTGTCCAGGATCACGGCGTCGTCGTCGACGGACGTGTCGGTCTCGATCTCGACCCGGAGCGTCTTTCCCTCCGGGCCGGGGGTCGCGACGAGCCGGCGGATGGCGCCGTAGGCGACCGCGTAGCCGTCGCCGGCGGGCTCGGGCTCGGACCCGAAGTGGCGGGCAAGTTCGATCGGTATCCGGCTGGCAAGATCCTTAGTCGATCCCCGTTTGACCTCGAACTCTTCCATAATACTTTTTAGGGAGATACTCTATGTTAACTTGATGCCCCCCGACACGTCAACCGACATCAAGATCATGGCCAAGCCGCTGGCGGGCGAGTCGCCGACCGTCCTGATGGGCTTCCCCGGCAGCGGCCTCGTCGGCTCGATCGCGCTCCAGTACATGGTCGACCAGCTCGAGTTTCCGCTCATCGGGACCATGACGAGCAAATACTTCCCGCCGTTCGCGATGATGGCCAAGGGACTGGTGAACGTCCCCGTGCGGATCTACGAGAAGCCCCCGCTCGTCGCGATCGTGGCCGACATCCCGGTCCATCCCATGATCTGCTACGAGGTCGCGAACGGGATCATGGACTGGCTCGACCCCTTCCACCCCAAGGAGGTGGTCGCCCTCGCCGGCGTGGTCACGAACGAGCCGGAGAAGCGGGTCTTCGGCGTGGCCACGACCGAGGATATCCTCGAGCGGATCAAGGACCTGACCCAGTTCCTCCCGGTCGGCTCGATCTCGGGGATCGCGTCCTCGATCCTGACCGAGTGCAAGGTCCGCGGAGTCCCGGGGATCGGCCTCCTCGGTGAGACCGTGAACGCTCCCGACCCGCGGGCCGCGGCGGCCGCGCTCGAGGTGCTGAACAAGATGTACAGCCTGAACGTGGACATGCAGCCGCTGCTCGACCAGGCCGAGGAGATCGAGGCGACCATGCACCGTCTCTCCGAGGAGGTCCAGTCGACCGAGGTCTCGCAGAAGCGCGAGAACCTCCCGATGTACGGGTGATCGCGATGGAGGTACCCGCACTCACCAGCATCTCCCCCGAGATCCTCCGGGAACTCAAGCGGGGACTGCCGCGGACCCTCGAGGTCCAGTCGGCTCACAACGTGATCACGATCGCGAAGGTCGGCCCGGGAGACCACGTCTTCATGACGAGCGTGGACCCCGACGACCTCTCGCCCGGGGACCGCGGCATCATGGCCGACGTGCTCACGATCGGGGTCTCGATGAAGCGGATCATCGAGTTCTCGCACGGCTCCCACTTCGAGGAGCGGGAGCGGACCGCGGTCCGAGTCCAGGTCCGGTACTGCGCCGAGTCGACGATAAAGGGCGTCTTCACCCGCGACAGCTTCGGGCCGACGAAAGTCGATGTGGTCAAGGGCTCATGTGCCCACGCCGGTTGATCCCCCTTTTTCCCATTCGACGGTTTGATTAGGCGCGCGGTCGAACAGAGATCTCCCGCGGGCCTGTGGCTTAGCCAGGATAGAGCGCCGGGCTTCTAACCCGGACGTCGGGGGTTCGAATCCCCCCAGGCCCGTTCTCTTCTACCGGATCCGGGTCCCCGGCTCGACCGGCCGGAGCGGCACGAGCAGTGAGGCCTCCTCGCCCGCCGCAAGGATCATGCCGCGGCTCTCGACCCCGAAGAGGACGGCCGGGGCGAGGTTCGCGATCACGACCACGTCCCGGCCGACGAGTTCTTCGGGCGTATAGAAGCCGGCGATCCCGCTCACGATCTGCCGCTCCTCCTTCCCGATATCGACCACGAGCCGGAGAAGTTTCTTCGACTTCTTGATCGGCTCGGCCTGGAGGATACGGCCGACCACGAGCTCCATGCGGCCGAACTCCTCGATCGTGAGCGGGGCGTCCGGCACCGCCGCTTCGCATGCCGCGCGCCGCTCGGCCTCGGCCACGCGGGCGGCGAGCAGGTCTTCGAGTTCGGCCACACGCTTCTCCTCGAGCCGGGCGAAGAGCGGCGTTGGGAGCGCGAGCAGCGCGGGGGCGAGGGGCACCGTACTCTCGTCGAGGCGGTGGTCCGCGACCTCCCCGGGCTGCCCGAGCATGCGCCAGATGCGCTGCGCGGTATCGGGCATCACGGGGTCGATCAGGAGGGCGAGCGCCTTCGTGAGCTGGAGCGCGTCCGCGATCACCTGCTCGGCTGCCGCCGGATCCGTCTTCACGAGCTTCCACGGGGCGTTCGCCTGGATCAGGTTGTTGCCGTGGGCTGCGAGCGCCATCACCCCGTCGACCGCGTTCTTGAACTCGTATTCGGTCATCGCCTCATCGACCGCGGCGAGGGTCTCCCCGATAACAGCCAGGACGGGCGCGCTCGCGGTCACGGCGGGGATTCCACCGAACTGTGTGTGGGCGAAGTGAAGGGTCCGGTGGACGAAGTTGCCGAAGGTGTTGACGAGCTCGTTGTTGACCCGATCGGCGAAAGCGCGCCAGGAGAAGTTCAGCTCGCGCGTGTGGCTCGTGGAGGCGAGGAGGTAGTACCGGAGGCAGTCGGCCGGGAGCCCGAGGTCGAGGTAGTCCTCGTTCGTCCAGACCACGTATCCCCGCGACTTCGAGAACTTGTGGTCGTCGACCTTGAGCATGCCCGAGGCGACGACCGCGCTCGGAAGGCCGTACCCGGCCCCCTTCAGCAGGGCCGGCCAGAAGATGCAGTGGTGGTAGGTGATGTCCCCGCCGATGAAGTGGATGATCTCTCCGTCGCCGCACCAGTATCGCCGCCAGTCTTTGCCGTGCGTGGCGGCCCACTCCTCGGTGAACGCGATGTACCCGATCGGGGCGTCGACCCAGACATAGACCACGAGGTCGTCGCGCCCCGGGTACTTGACGCCCCATTCGAGCGTGCGCGTGATGCACCAGTCCCGGAGGCCGTCGCGGACCCAGCCGAGCGCATAGTTGCGGGCGTTCGCGGTCCCCTTCAGGTGCTCGAGGTGCTCGAGCAGGAACGGTCCGAACGAGGAGAGCCGGAAGAAGAAATGCTCCTGCTCGCGGAGCTCGGCCGGCGTGTCGCAGACCGTACAGACCGGCTTTCGGATCTCGCCGGGCTCGAGGTGCTTGCCGCAACCCTGGTCGCACTCGTCGCCACGGGCCTCGACCCCGCAGTGGGGGCAGAGTCCCTTGACGTAGCGATCGGGCAGGAACCGCCGGCAGCTCGGGCAGTAGCTCTGTTCGATCCGCTCGGCGTAGACGTGGCCGTTCTCCTGGAGCCGCCGCACGATCGCCTGCGTCCGCCGGTGGTTCGTCTCGCCGTCGGTCATGCCGAAGTGGTCGAAGGCGACGCTCATCCTGCGGAAGGTGCTGTCGAAGTGCTCGTGGTATCGTCGGCTGAGCTCGGCCGGACTGACCCCCTCGGCCTCGGCGCTGACCACGATCGGCGTCCCGTGGTTGTCCGAGCCGCAGACGAAGGCGACCTCCTCGCCGCGGTGACGGCGATAACGGACGTACATGTCCGCCGGTACGTACGTGCGGAGGTGGCCGAGGTGGCACGAGCCGTTCGTGTACGGGAGTCCGCAGGTGACGAGCCGGGGCGCATCGCTCATGCAGAGTCTTTGAGAGCGATCGGATATATAGTACGGGCGGATGGCGACACGACGACGGCTCGAAACGCGCGGATTCGGCGGAGAGGCCGCGATCCCGCCCCTATCGCGGCTTGCGGAGCAGCTGGGTGAGCGGCCCGGGATCGAAGCCGACCTGACCACCTTCCGCCTGCTCGAGTCGCTTCGCCCCCAGCTGGCCGCCGGGATCGGGGCAGTCGCGGCGGGCGGTCTGTTTTACGGGGGCCGCTGGCGCGAGGCGATAGGCGGCACGCGGGACGGCGTGCTCCGCGAGGCCCCGTTCCCCGAGTCCGACGCCCTGGTGATGGATGCCCGGGCGATCGCGGCGGAGGTGCGGGCGCCGTTCGCGGCGATGCCGGCACCGTCGGCGCTCGGTCTCGTCGATCGTCACTTCGGCGATGCGGCCGAGGCGGAGGCGGCAATCCGGGACGTCTGCGGCAACCTGATGCGGACGATGCGCGACGCCGGCGTCGCGGGCCACGTGCTGATCACCCGTCCCCCCTGGACGAGGAGCTCGAGGATCTCGCCTCGCCCTTTACGTTTCTTCTACTGCCCCGACCCGGACAAGGAAGCGATCGACGATCCTGCTCGACCACCAGCGCGCGTTTGCGCTCCCCGGATGGCGCGTGGCCGAGCTCGCCGACCAGATCGACCAGTACGGAACCCGCCCGGTCTACCTGGTCGACCCGACGGAGGAGGAGGTCGCCGCTGGCCTCGAGGTGCTCGACCCCGACCACCTCCGAATCGGCGGGTTCTGCCCCGGCGACTGCGACGCCTACTGGCGGCGGCTCGCGGCTCTCTGATCAGAACGAGGTGTCGAGCGCGGACTCGATGCGCGCGGCGTCCGGCCCGCCGAGGCACGAGTCGCGGCATTTCGGAGCGCCTGCGCCGCCATGCGCCGGACGAACGGGTTCTCGTCGTCAAGGCGCGCGAGAAGCGCATCGACTGCAACCGGGGCGGGATCGGATCCGAGCCCCTTCGCGGCCATGTATCGCACGTGGTCCTTCTCGTCCTCGAGCAGGGCGACGAGCGCGGGGGCGACACGGGGGTCGCGAATCTCGCCGAGGGCTTCGGCCGCGCGGTAGCGCACGACCCAGGACGGGGCATCGAGCGCCGCGATCAGGGCGGGAACCGCCTCCGTCCCAGAGCTGGAGAGGGCGCGGGCCGCTGCTGCGCGGACCACCTTATCAGGGTCGGCCAGAGTCACGATCAGCGCTGGCACGACAACGGGCCTGCCGCACTGGGCGAGAGTCAGCGCGGCAAAGGCACGGACAGCGGGATCAGGCGCTTCACGGAGGACTTCGAGCAGCGGGCCGACGGCGTCGTCGATACCGGGTACGTCGGAAGACATGAGGGCGGACTACTCCTGCTGCTGCTGGAGGAGCTCGATCTCCTTCAGAGTCTTCTCGGCCAGCTCCTTCATCCTCGCCGAGATCCGGTTCGAGGCCGAGAACTCCACGGTCCGCATCGCGTTCGCGATCTCCGAGCCGAGCACGAAGATCGCGTACTTGTGCTCGAGCTTGCTCTTGTGGACCTGCTTCGGCGTGATCCTGAGCGCGTTATACTGAGAGAAATGCAGTTCGGGACTTGTGCCCTCGAAATACTCCTTGATCTCCGAGAGCATCTGGTGCAGAATGATCAGCTCGTCCTTGTGCATACCCCCTCCGTAGATCAAAATGGAAAGGCTTATTATAAATATATAATTGTTTTTAGGGCAGTTTCATCAACCGGACCGAGAGCGGCCGCTTGATCACACCCGAGAAATCCCGTGCCGCAACGAACTCGACGCCCCGCCCGACAAGGCGGTCGAGCAGGCGCTGGTCGACGGCCGTGTCCGCGACGACGCCGGCGATCTGGCCGTTCATCCCTTCGAGGGTACGCTCTATCTCGTCGGCCCGCACCTCGGAGAGCACCGAGAAGTCTGCCGAGAGGAACCGCGCTACCGTGCGTCCTGAAACCCGCTCCAGGTGGTCGCGGAGCGAGGACGGTTCCTTCGCCGCAGGCTCGGGCGACGGTGCAGGCTCGACGACCGGTACCGGGCCACCGTTCTCGGGCGGCACCTTCGCGATCGAGCGGCGCTCGCCCTCCTCGGCATAGGACCGTTCGCGGACGTACTCGACCGGGATCTTGTTCCGGAGGGCCTTGATGATCTCCTTTCTGGACATGTCCTCGACGGACTTGCCCCGGGGAGAGAACGCGACGAAGTCGATGTCGGCGATCTGGAGGAGCTCGCGGAGGATCAGCTCGCCGCCACGGTCCCCGTCCAGGAACGCGGTCGCAGTCTTCTTGTCCGAGAGGTCGACGATCGTCTCGGGAACATTCGTCCCCTCAACCGCAACGGCATTCTTGATGCCGTACTTGAGGAGGTTGATGACGTCGGCGCGCCCCTCCACGATGATGATCGCGTCCGAATCGACGACGTTCGGTCCGCCCGGGACCTTGTCTTCGCCGATCGCTTCGATCTTCTCGATCCGGATCGCCTCTCGCACCTCGTCGAGGAGGATGTAACTATCGATCGCCCCCTCGTCGAAGTGGTCCAGCAGGAGCTCCTTCGCCCGCTCGACGATCCGCCGCCGCTTCGTGACGCGTATGTCCTCGATGGATTCGACCGCGACGCGGGCGACGCACGGCCCCACGCGGTCGATGGTCTCAAGCGAGGCCGCCAGGATGGCGGTCTCGGCCCGATCGAGCGATGACGAGATGTAGATGTCTCCCTTCGTCTCGCCCTTCTTACTAGTGATCTGGACGTCTATTCGACCTACACGTCCAGTTCGTTGCAGATCTCGCAGATCGAGGTCTTCGCCGAGCAACCCTTCAGTCTGGCCAAAGATGGCCCCAACTACATCAGGTTTCTCGACCACCCCCTCTGCCTGCAAGGTAAGGTGAATGAGATACTTGGTCGTGTCAGGTGAGTACACGTGATCACACCCCCATGTCGTTTGCCGGGAACTGACCGCTTGAACATAGGTACTCTATTATATATACAGAACCGCTACTTAAATACGCACCCCGCTTCAATCCGAGCGGCAACAGCCGAGCGGCGCACGGGTTACCTCTGCCCCGATGACTGGCGCGAGGATCCTCGCTCGTTTCCGGAACGGCGGCCATTTCTTTCCCTTTCAGCAGGGGGGTTCTACCCCTTTGCGAGGGCATTTATAGCTGGCATGCAAGATCCACTATGATAATCGGGGCGGCACGCTTTCCGCCGCTCCCTGCCCTTCCCCACGGGAGATGCACCGTGAGACTGTTCATGAAATCCGTCCTCCTCCTCTTTGCCGTCGTCGGTCTCTGCCTCTGCGCCGCCCAGGCGGCCACGCCGGTGCCGACGGGGGGCGCATCCCAGATCGTCAAGGCCTCCTCCTCACCGGCTGCGCAGACGACACTCCCGACGGTCGCCGGCATGCCCGCTGATACCACCTCCTCGGCCATCTCGAAGGCCGCAACACAGATCCCCCGCCCCACGACATCATCGACTGTCCGCGCGACGACGCCGCGTCCCTCGGTGACCGTCGCGACCACAGCGGCGCCGTCGACGGAGGCAACCACGCCTCAGCCCACGGCGACGCCGACGACCGCCGCGGTCGCGACGACGAAGGCTCCGACCGCCGGATTCAACCCTGACGGTGCCGGGGGCGACGGACTCGGTGAACGCCACGTTCCCCACACCCTGGCCGAACGCCACGACGTTCGAGTACTCCCCGACCGAATACCGGACGCCGGACATCGATCCGGGAATGACCCCCTACTCCGGTCCGACCTTGCCTGATACCGCCGAGCCGACCCCGACCTGGGAGGCCCCGGCCAACGTCACGAACGCTACGCCGACTGACCCGCCGAATGTAATTCCGTACTTCACGGCAGAGGTGGTCCAGTCGCCGACGTTCGAGATCCCGCCCGGCGCGTACGGGGTCGAGCAGATTCCGAGTCCGACCGAGACCGTGGCGCCCTTTCCGGGTTCCGTGCCTCAGGACGCCGCTGGCTCGTCGTTCCTGCCGCGCTGGCTGAGCTATCTGCTCTTCATCTTCATCGGGATCTCGGGCGTGGCCGGCCTTGCGCTGGTCGGGTCATACATCGGTTCCAGGCCGGCCGGCGAGTCCGTCGTCGCGCAGGCCCCGCTCCGCCCCGTCACGCCCCGTGCGATGGAGGCAAACCTGCTGCAGCCCGGCGCGCCGGAGCCTTCGATGGAACAGCAGATTCTGATCGACCGGATCGCTGGGTTCGTGCCGCAGTCGATGCACGTCGAGCGGCTCGGGCGGAACCTGCTCCGGTTCGAACACGGCGCACAGGTCGGCGCGCAGGACCGCTCCATCCGGCTCGGCCAGCTGCTCATCTTCTCCGCCATCCCGTCGGCCCCGGTACCCACGCCGGCAACGGCCTGGGCACGGACGCATGGGTTCCGCATCATCGCCGTCGACGGCTCCGGCATGGCCCTCGTGATGCCGGCCCTATCGAACGGGGGCCGCAGCGTTCTCGGCGTCCTCCCGGTCGGCGAGATAGCCGAGGGCGCGAGCCCGGTCCCGATGCCGGTCCTGCTCGCGGAGAGCGAGCGGGATGGGCCGTCCCGCCCGGCCTCTCCGGCGGGAGCGGGCGATCTCTAGCCGGCGACGCCGCGGGTGGGGCCTAGAGCTCGACCCGCGTGACCACACCGTGGATACGGTTCGCCGGCAGCTTGTAGAACTGGACGAACGACGGTGAGAGCCGCTTGATCAGGGCGAAGATCTTCCAGACGAGGTTCGTCGAGACGATCTCGTCGAGGCCGTAGAAGATCGTCTTCTCCTCGATGCCGGCCTCCCTGAAGATCGCGGTCACGTCGAGCATCTCGAGGTAGCCCGAGCGCACCTCGAAGAGCCGGATCCCCGGTGTCGGGCTCTTTCTGAACTCCCACGAGATCCCGAAGGGGCGATCGAGGGTCCGGATCGAGACCAGGACGTTGTCCTCGTAGATGATGTTGTTCTCGAAGACGGTCAGGGCGACGTACGGCGGTACCCGCTGAAAGTCGCGCGCGAAGAAGAGCGCGGTCCCCTCGATCTTCGGCTTGGACGCGTAGACATCCCGGAACTCGTTCAGGAACCGCTGGAACGGGATCGGCTGGAGACGCCTGTAGATCCGCTTCTGGCCGAAGTGAAAGATCACGATGATCGAGAACGGGACCGCTGCGATGATGAGGGACCAGTACGCTCCCGCGGGCAGCTTGGTCAGGCTTGCGAGCAGGAACGTGATGTCGATCATCGTGATCCCCGCGGCGATGAGGGCCTTGCCGCGGTGACCGCGCAGGAAGAGGATGCTCGTGATCAGGGAGCCGGTGAGGGCCATGTCCCCGGTGACGGCGAGGCCGTACGCGGCCGCGAGGTTCGAGGAGGCCTTGAAGACGACCATGACGATGAGGACGGCCACGAGCAGGAGCCAGTTGACGATATCGATGTAGATCTGCGACCGAAGCTCGCTCGAGGTGTAATCGATCTTCATAATCGGCAGGATCCGTGTCGTGATACCCTGGTAAACGATCGAGAAGATCCCGCTGATCATTGCCTGCGACGCGATCACGGTCGCGGCGATCGAGAGGACGAGGAGGGGGATGTAGACGAGCGGGGCCTGGTCGTAGAACATCTCGAAGAGGAGATTGCTCGGCTGCTGATGCCGGAGCAGGAAGGCCCCCTGACCGAGATAGTTGATCACGAGCGCCACGAAGACGAACGCCCACGCTCGCCGGATCGGGTCGCGACCGAGGTGACCCATATCGGCGTAGAGGGCTTCGCCGCCGGTCGCACAGAGTATCACGGACGAGAGGACAAAGAAGGCGGCGATCCCGTGGCCGCTGAGGAAGGTGAGGCCGGCGAGCGGGTTGAATGCGCCGACCATGAACGGAGCCTGGACGAGCGATATATAAGGCCGGTGAGGGTCAGCACTGCGAACCAGACGACCATGATCGGTCCGAATGTGAACGCGACGCGCTCGGTGCCGCGGCGCTGGAACGAGAAGAGGAGTATGGCGATGACTGCGGCGATCAGGATGAGCGTGCCCTGGGCCAGCCCCTCGAGGCCCGGGATCAGGCTCGAGCCCCTCGACGGCCGAGAGGATGCTGATGGCCGGCGTGATGACGCCGTCGCCCATCAGGAGCGAGATGCCGAGGATGCTGACGAGCGTGACGAAGCTCGCGGTCCTCCCCTTCCGGAGGAGCGGGAGGAGGAGCTCGCGGAGCACGATGGTCCCGCCCTCGCCTTTTTTCCCGAGGCTCATGGCGAGCCACGCGTACTGGCCCGTGATGATAAGGATGAGCGTCCAGATAATCAGGGAGAGGACGCCGAGGATGTTCTGCTCGGTCGGAGGTGTTGTGAGGAAGATGACGGTCAGCGTGTAGATGGGGCTCGTGCCGATGTCGCCGAAGACCAGCCCCATCGATTTGACGACACTCCCGATATTCACCTCGCGGCCGTTCTCCGCAGCCGATTGCCCGCTCCCGGTCCGCCTGGCTGCGAGCATGGCATCGTCCTTTCCTTCTCTCATCTCTCCCCGTACACTATGCCCGAACCGGCTATTAATGCCCGGCTCGTGCGGTCGCGGCGTATCTGCGGGGCGTGACGGCGGCCCCTGCCGCACCTCCTCGGCCGAAGCGTGCAAAAAGACCCCCCGGAAGCCGGCATCCAGACAGACAGATACCGAATCCAATATTTTACACGGATATATGGGCCGCATGGACATGAAATGGCGCTCCGCCCATCCATTTTCTCCGAATTCCCCGGATAAGTTTGAGAAGGTTTTTAAAGAAAGAATGCTGATTTTTGAGAGGTATCTTACTGCTGTATCATGCGTAATGAACCATTACGAGTAGGTGAATTCATGAGATTTACGAAGCATCTGGCACTGTTCTTCATGCTCTCGCTCGCAGTCGTTGGACTGGCGAGCGCAGCGGGCGTGGGAACCTTCTCAATCGAGCAGACAAAGTCTGCCGATGTGGGCCAGATCGGCGTTTCCACCCTTTACATGGACAACACGTGGCAGCCGCAGGCTGACGACGTGTGGGTCACCGTAAAGTGGGATGGCGCCGCTCTTGGCTACATCAGCACTGACTGGAAGGTCGGGAACTCCGTTTCGGCGACGCTGAACGGCACGAACTCGCTTTTCATGCAGATGGCTGACCTGACGAACAAGTATCCGAACGGCAAGGTCGCCATTGCGGACATCAACCTCAAGGCGCTCACAGCGGGCACCTCGGCGTTGACGATCACCGTTGATCACGTCCGCGGGCACACCGGTGTCGATGAGACCAACTTCACCGACCTGACGCCCTCTGCGACGGCGAACCAGGGCACCTTCGTGGTTGCTCCGGGCACGCTGACGCCGACGGTTGTCCCGACGGGCAACGTCACGACGGTCCCGACGGTCGTTCCGACCGGCAACGTCACGGGCAACGTCACGACGGTTCCGACGGGCAACGTCACGCCGACGGTTCCGACGGTTGCGCCCACGGGCGTTCCGATTGGGAACCCCAAGGTGATCCTGAAGGCTGGCGACACCGTCTTCATCGGCGAGTATGGTCTTGACCTCTCGGCGCTGGGCATTGCCGACGGCACGACCCTGGGCTGGTTCCAGGCCGGGTCGAACGTCGCGACGAGCTCGCCCGACGACACCGCGATCGTCACGAACGCCAAGTCGTTCAACGTCGTTCCGGGAACCCGTGTGGGCGCCTGGTACAACATGAACAACAACCGTGCGGTTGCCATCAACGTCAAGGACCCGGCGCTCAACGTCAAGGTCTGGGACGTGCAGTCCAACAAGGACGTCACGGGCAAGACCGTGGTGGCCGGCCGGCTGCTGTCGTTCCGTGTTGACTCCAACCTCGATGCCGTCTACACCCAGCGCGGTACCGCTGCGGGCGTGACGATCAAGGTCAAGGACCCCGCGGGCAACGTCTACGCGTCACTGATCGACGACCTGGGCAACCAGAACAGTCTGCTCGTTGGCGTCACGTCGTCCTCGATGCTCGTTGCGGGCAAGGGCACGAACGCCTCGATGTGGGACACGGCCAACGCGAACTACAAGACGGGCGAGTACAAGGTCTGGGCCGAGTGCAACCTGAACGGGATGAAGGACAACTACAAGGACCCGTCAGGTGCTGACTACACCGGCAAGACCATCACGAGCCAGTTCTCGGTCACCATCGGCCAGAACGTCCTGACGCTCGTCGCGAACACCGATGTTCCGATTGTGCGGAACAACGACTTCGCGGTGACCATCACGGGCCAGCCGAACACCGCCTACGCTCTCTGGGTCTCCGGCACGAGCGACATGGGTGGCTCGGGCAACCAGCCGCCGATGATCAAGGCCGGTCAGACCGGTGCGAACCTCTCCGACCCCGCCGTCGGCACGTATGTCTTCGACACCACGGGCAAGACGGTTGCGGAAGACGTCCCGGTAGCGCCCGAGAATACCACGAACCCGTGGTATGCCAAGGCGACGACCGACGACAACGGCAAGCGCACGATCGGTTTCTCGACCGACTCGAACACCAAGGACAAGGTCTTCACGGTCCGTGTTCAGTGGACGGACCCGGCCAACGGCAACTTCCAGTATGACACGGTGAAGGTCGAAGTCGTCAAGGGTGCGGTCACGATCAAGACGAGCGGCAACCAGTCGTTCTATCTTGGCGAAGAGATCACCCTCTCGGGCGAGAACACCGACTCCGACACGGTCTACCTGTTCATCACGGGTCCGAACCTGCCGAGCGCCGGTGCGAACCTCGTTGACCTGCTGGCAGTCACCAACGGTGACGCAGCGACGTTCACCACGCAGAGTGTGAACGCGGACAACACGTGGGAGTACAAGTGGAGCACGGCGAACCTGAACATCGACGCCGGGTCCTACACCATCTACGCCGTTGCGACGCCGAACAACCGTGACAACCTCCGGTCGGCCAAGTATGCGACGGCCTCGCTGATCATCAAGAAGCCGTTCGTGACGGCGAACGCCTCGGCGTCGGTCGTTGCGCAGGGCGACGAGCTCAAGATCACGGGCGTTGCCGAGGGCAAGCCGTCGAACCTTGCGCTCTGGCTGTTCGGCACGAACCTGTATGCGCAGGACTCGGTCACGGTCAAGGATGACGGCACGTATTCGTACACCGTAACGCGCGGCACCACGCAGAACCTGGCCACGGGCCAGTACTTCGCGGTCGTCCAGCACCCGATGTACAACGGTCAGTTCGATGTCGCCCCCGTCACTGAGGGCGGTGTCACGCGTGTCTACGACACGTCTGGCAACTTCTTCGTCGCAGCCGGCCCCGGCCGTCTGCAGGGCTCCGACGCGGCCACCGCGCTGGTTGACCTGATCAACGGCGCGAACATCGACGACACCTACACCAAGCTGACGTTCTCCGTCGAAGCGGCGAACATCAACATCCTGCCGATCCCCGACAAGCATGTCGGCGACACGTTCGACGTCCAGGGCACGACCAACCTCGCACCTGGGGACAGCCTCCTCGTGACGATCACGTCGAGCTCGTTCGAGCCGACGGACAAGTCGCAGGCCTCGGGCTTCAGCGGCGTCTCGGGCTCGACCAAGGTGGTCAAGGGCGCGAACGGCAACACGTTCAACTTCAGCGTGAACACTGCCCAGTTCCAGCCTGACACCTACGACGTCCAGGTCGAGTCGATCGACGCGGCCTCGACGGCGAGCTCGACGTTCAATGTCGTAACGGGCCAGGGCAACGTGACTGTCGCCCCGACCACGCCGGCCGGGAACGTGACGACGAACGTCACGGCGACGGCAGGGACGGCGACGGCAGCGACAACGGCCGGTAACGGCACGGCAACGGCCACCCCGACCCGGTCGCCCGGGTTCGGTGCGGTCGTGGCCCTCGTCGGTCTCGGCGCAGTCGCGGTCCTCGTCCTCCGCAGAGAGTAACCCTAATCTCACCCTTTTTTACAACGTCCAGCAAACGTACATGCGTGTCTCGCACGGGGGCCGTGCAGGATTTGCTCGAAAAGAGCGCGATAAATCTCGCAGTGATCGAAATCCATAAATTTGCTCTGGGTTTATATCATCAGGAGAGTTGATCCTCGGCGGCCGATCCCGACGCCGATCGTGATTCGACACGAACAGGTAGAACTGCATGAAACTGAATGTCTTCCTTCTCGCTCTGGTTGTGGTCGCCTGTACCGGCGCAATCGCCGTCGGAACTGCACACGCGGACGCCTCGGTCAAGATCGCCCCTATCGGCGATTCGATCACACGGGGCGGCCTTATGCCGGACTCGCCATATCCGAGCTACAGGTATTACCTCTGGACCATGCTCCGGAACGGCGGGTACGACGTGGACTTTGTAGGATCCACGACCGACCCAAACTTCCAGAAGTTCATGTTCGATCAGGACCATGACGGGTACTCGGGCTATACCACTGAACTGCTGGCAAACGATATGGACCGCATGCTGATGAGCGATACTCCCGAAATCGTCCTGCTTGACATCGGCACGAACGACGTGCTGCAGCAGGTTCCGATGAAGGACCGGATGCGGTACATCGACCGGATCGTCGCGTCGCTCCGACAGAAGAACCCGAATGTCAGGATCATGCTCGCCCAGATCTCGCCGACTGCCGACACGTTCCGGAACACCAACTCGGGTCTCGACGAGTACAACGAGCAACTGCTCAGCTATGCACAGCGCATGACCACGACCGCCTCCCCGATCGTGATCGTGGACATGAACACGGCGTGGTCGACAGAGCGGTTCACGCAGGCCGACGGCATTCACCCCACCACTGAAGGCGAGGTCCAGCTGGCCCAGCGCTGGGCGAACGCGCTCATCTCGACCGGGATTATCACGCCGGCGGTCCCGACGCAGGTTCCGGTGACCGTCGCGCCGACCCCGGTGCCGACGACTGCCGCGCCGATCATCATACCGACGGCGCAGCCGACGGCGATCGTCACGGCGGCGCCGACTCAGGTGCCGGCATCGATCTCGCCGGCCGTGTCCACGACCCGTTCGGCGTTCGGGTCCAAGCGCTACGTGCTCCGTCCCGGCGCCGCCGGCTCCGGGCTGAGCACCTCCCGGACAGCCGCGTCCATAGGCACCGGGTCATCAAGCGGTTCGCAATCCGGGACCACGAACCCGCTGGTCCCGCCGAGCCGCATGTTCCAGCGCTGGTATCCGGGTCAGCGCTGGGCGGCCGGACTCAGTTGACCGGGCCCGTTCCTCTTTTCTTTCACTTCAGTCCGACGACTGCACGGTGCAGGACGTCGAGCGTACCGCGAAGGGCCCGCCCGCCGTCGCGCAGGTGATGGTAGATCTCACGGCGCCTGAGCGTCTCCATCGCGTCGGTCCCCCGAAAGATCTCCGCAAGGCCGTCGATGTAGGCGTCCTCGATCCTGTGGAGGGCCGCTCGGCCCTCGCGGATGCTCTCGCGGACGCGAGGCTCGTCGGTCGTCATGACGCTCACTCCCTCGACCACGGCGCGGGTGCCCTCGAGGAGCAGGCGCGCCATCTTGTCGATAGCCCTGTCGGGAGCGACGCCGAAGGCGTGCATCTCCCGCGCAGTCTCGGCGGCAAAGTTCAGGATGTAGTCCATCTGGCGCGAGAGGCTGTAGAGATCCTCGCGGTCGAACGGGGTGGAGAACGCGTCGATCAGCTCCTCCTCGAGGTCGTACCGCATGTGGTCCAGTTCGCGTTCGATCCGGCGGATCTCGTCCGGTGGCTCTGCGGCGCCCGCTTCCAGCCAGGCGACGAACGCCTCGACGCCCGAGAGCGTCTGCTCGGCCTGGTCAACGAGCATCCGGAGAAAATCGTGCTCGAGCGGAAAGATCCGGTCAAAGATCCCCCGGCGCCCGTGCCGTTCTCTCGATTCATCATTATCAGTCATGGTCGTTTACATCCCTGCGAGTGGTGCGACTAGGAGCATTACGAGTGCGGCCAGTGCGGCAGTGGCCGGGATCGTGATGAGCATTGCGATCACGACCTCGTCAGCCGTGCGCCAGTTCAGCCGGCGCGGGTTCTCGGCCGTGCCCACGCCGATCACCGAGCACGTGATGATGTGAGACGAGGAGACGGGAGCTCCGGCGAGGGTCGAGGCCGCGATCGTGATTCCCGATGAGGCTTGCGATGAAAGGGAGTGGATCGGCGCAATTCGGAAGATCCGGTGACCGAGGGTGTTCATGACCCGCCACCCCCCGCTGAGAGTGCCGAGTCCAAGGAGCAGGGCCGTCACCGCCCGCGCCCAGACCGGGACCTCGAGCGTCGCCGTCTGGCCCGCGGCGAAGAGCACGAGCGCGACGATCCCGAGTCTGCTTCTGCGCATCGTTCGATCCGTTGAAGAAGGCCATGCCGGTGGCCGCAGCCCAGTTTGTCACGATGATCCTCCGGCGTGCCTCTCGGCGACGGGCGTTCCTGAGCAGTATCGCCAGGCCTCGCTGGATCACAAAGCCGCCGACCAGGCCGATCCCGACCGAGGCCACGAGCAGGATAATGACCTTTGTCACGCCCTCGAGGGCGGGCGCAGGACCTGTAAGCGCAGTCACGCCCCAGTTGACCGAGCCGATCCCGGTACCGGCCACGGCGGCCCCGATGAGGCCGCCGACGAGGGCATGAGTCGATGACGAAGGCAAACCGCGCGACCACGTGGCGAGGTTCCAGGCGCTCGCGCAGCCGAGCGCGACGAAAAGCACGACGAGGGTCTGGGCTGGCTCGGTCACTTCGATAAGGCCGGAGAGCGTGAACGCTACCGCGCTGCCTCCCAGAACGGCGCCGAGGGTGTTCATGCCCGCGACAAGCACGATCCCCTGGCGGGGCGTGGCCGACCGCGAGGCGATGAAGGTCGCTGCGATCGCGGCGGCGTCCTGGAACCCGTTCGTGAAGGTGAACGCGAACGCGAGCATGAGCGCGGCGACAGCGACGGGGTCCATTGAGGCCTTCCGTCGCTCAGGTTCGAGCGGGTGAGATAAATAGACTTCTTCTCTGTTATCGCCCTCTGGCCAGGGCGGGCTCCGGGATAGTGTCCTGGAGAGATGATTGACTATGCAGCCACGGTCGGACCTGTCGCACGAGCAGAGTCAAAGGCTCAAGTGCCAGGGTTGAAGAAGGTAATTGGCCCACGCGATGTTTGAAATCTCTCCGGTCGATATCTCTGCAATGCCCTGATCCTGATGAAGCGCCGACCGGGCTGGCCTGAAGGACACCTTCCGATGCTCATCAGCATGATGGCTGGAAGATCCCGGATCCGATATGAGGTCGATCATGATTGCGATCTCCCCCACAGGGCATCCTCCACCGTCACATCAGGGAGATCGATCGCGCATCTGAACCTGCACAGGGCTTGGGAGGCCTATCCCATCTCCTTCACGGCCCGGCACACCGTTCGGGGAGCATTGCCATCATGGTCTCGGTGTCGATTGCCCCGCGACTGCCGATCTCGATCAGGACCTTCGCGAGGGCGCCCATCCGAGGGCAGGTCAACGATCCCAACGCAATCATCAGGCCTGAATGTGGAGTGATTGGTGATAATGCGTCTACCCAGCACAGGACGACTTCCTCTCCCGCTCTGCTACCCTCCTGCATGAGCTCGATATCTTTTACGTCGGAGGTCCCGGCACGGCGAGGAGTGCCGGAACGCCTTTTTGTCGGGTAGCGATACATATCTTGATACATGAATATCGATCCAATCGCGATCCGGCCTTCTCCCACGATTCTGGAATAGATGAGATCCGCTGCAATCGATGTACGTGGATATCGGCCGGAGCTTCACCAGTCGATAAGGATACGCCGATTCCGCCCCCCGTCGCCCTCACCATAGAGTTCCCGAACCTGTCTGGGTAGGACGACGTTCTCTGGCCGGGATCATTCCGAGTGTCCGTTGTGGTACGAGCGCAACGTTTATCATTCTCCGATACCTGCAGTTTGAGCATGAATGTTCGGCACCACAACCGACCTCGCCTGGCCCTCGGGGCCGCCATGGTCATCGCTTGCGTCTGCGCGCTGATATCCGGTGTCGCCGCGGCGAACCTCGCGACCGGGTCCTTCCAGATCGGGACTGTCGGAGAGACCGCATCCATACCGATCGTCCTCGATTCGGCCGCCGGCGGGATCTCAGGTTACCAGATCACCGTGAGCCTCAGCAATCCGTCGGTCGCCACGATCACGGCTGTTACGTTTCCCGACTGGGCCGCCCTGAAGTCCGCGTCAGCCCTCCCGTCAGGGCAGGTCGTCCTGAAGAGCGCGGACCTGTCGCAGCAGGTTCCCGAGGGCGCGACGGGCGTGCTTCTCGCAACCCTCACAGTGAAGGGCACGGCGATTGGAAGCACCGGCATCGTGGTCACCCCGGACCCGACTTTGGGCGTCCAGAACCGTGACGGAAACCTGTACGCCGTCTCCACGTCCCCCGGGACCCTGACTGTCGGCGGCGCGCCACCCGTCATCGTTCCGACGCCGTTACCGACTTCAATGCCCCCGACGTCGGTACCGACGATTGTAGTTCCGACGGTGATCCCGACGGCGGGTAGGGCAGACGCCGATCCCGACGGTGATCATCCCCACACCGATAACGACGGGTGCATCGCCGACGCCGATCCCGACATCGGGAGGTTCGATCACTTTCCCAACCTCGTCGCCGGTCTACCCTGTTGTGCCTGTCGCGACATCCGTACCCGGGACCGTATCTCCTGGAAGCTCGACTGGTATCGTCACTCCGACGGTGATCGCACCTGGTGCCCAGCCGACGTTCGGCGTCGGGAAGCGGTACGCGATCGGCAATCCCGGGTCGTTCATCGGGACGAAGTTCGGCTCTGGCGGGACCGCGGCCGATACGAGCGGGCCGAGAGCGGTGACGGCGCCCGAGGCAACGCTCAAGCCCGGTAGCCGCGCCTACGGCATCACGCCGCCGGCCGGAAAATTCGTCCGGTGGTACCCGGCCGAAAGATGGAAGGCCGGCATCAAATAAATTTTCCAGTACCCGATCTCTGCCACCCCACTTCTTCGCCAAACGCCAATTATCTGTTCTCGAGCCTGTGGACGAGGAGGGCAGAGGACATGGCGGATGGTACTCATATCCTATCCCTCGGGAAACGGCCATTTCTTCAGAGCGTGACAGGACGGCGTCGGATACCCCTTCGCTGGGAGTCTCCTGGCGCGGTTCGAGGCCGGCGACGACTTTGAGATGACGACGAAGCGGGCTGCTCCATGCCGATGGAGGATCGGCCACCAATCGATCGAGATATATTCGCGAAAAAGAGGCCGACAATGTGTGACGGGGGTATGGTTGAAAAGGAAAAAACGGCAGGGATGTATCCTATCGGATACTCCCCTGCAATCCCATAATTCGAGATATCAGGTGCCTATCCCAGCGGAGCAACGGTCGTCCCGTAGATATCGTTCAGGACCGGCGCCAGCGCGGTGTAGATGGCAGCGAGGCCGCTGACGATGCCGACGTAACCGGCAATAACCGTGAACATCCCGGCGCCCGTCGCCGCCCCTGCGGCCTCGAGGAAAAACACCAGGGCAAGCGTCCCGAGGACGAACTGGAGCGCGCGTGTCATCTTCAGCGCCCCGATGAAGAGAATGAGCGTGAACAGCCCCCAGAGAGCAAGATATGCAGCCATTGCACCCGCACCCCCGGTATCTTTGACGAGCCCGAGGGCCGGAAGGAGGAGGAGCGCCGCGTAGGAGAACCAGAACAGGCCATAGGATCCATATGCTGCCAATCCGTAGGTGTTGCCCTTCTTCCACTCCATCAGGCCGGCAGTGAACATGGCGACTCCGCCCATGAAGATCGCCATGCCGAGGATCACAGATCCCGTCTGGATTAATCCCGCGTTCGCGAGACCCAGCAGAACTCCCGGCATCCCGTACCCCAAAAGTCCGAGCGCGCCTGCTCCCCCGGTAATATCCTTAATCTCAACCAATGATGTTGCACTCATATTTGTTTCAGCCATCAGCAATCAGACCTGAATGAACACTATTGCTTTTTTTTATTAATTATACAAATAGAAGATCATTTCCACCTTTTAAAAAGGAACTGTATATTTCAGCAATTATGCAGATGGGTGCGGCGATCTTTTTTGCAAAGGACATAAAAAGTTGCTACGGCGCCGGTAGCGGTCTCCGCGTGTAACGGTTTGACCTGCCACGGTCTGACGGCGGGTATTCACCGATACCCAGACATCGGACCGTGACCGCCAATGGACTGTGTCGGGAACAGAACCCCGCGTCCGTGCGGCCGTTTCGGATTGTTCGGCACGGTGTCAACTTGCCGCACCAGTCGCGCATCAGGCCGCACGGTAAAAATGGGATGATGAAAATCTTTCAATCGCAGTGAAACTGAAAGAGAGGATTGAAGATCCATTCGGCTCTGGAGTTGTTAGGGATTTAATAGAATTGCTCGATGAAGCCTCAGGCGAGATTTGAACTCGCGACCTCGTCCTTACCAAGGACGCGCTATGCCGGCTAAGCCACTGAGGCGGAACGTATCACAATCATGGTCCCCGTTCCGTAAAAAAGGTTTTGACCCTCTCAGAGGCTCTCGAGGGCCGCGATGCTCCGCATGACCCCATCGAAGGTCCCTACCTCGATCACGGGCCGCACCCCGCTCCGGCGGACCGCGGCCATAACGGCGGAGAAATCGATCGTACCCTCCCCCACCGCGGCATGCGCGTCTGTCGTCCCGTCGTTGTCGTGCAGGTGGTAGTGCCTGGCCGGTACCTCGAGGAACGCGGGCAGGACGTGGTTCTGGTGCGCGTGCCCGACGTCGAGCGCGAACCCGGCGCCGTCGATCAGCGACACCTCGTCCGGGGTCTTGAGCAGAAAGTGCTCCCAGTCCCCCATGTTCTCGACGAAGAACGTGGCGGAGAGGTCCTCCGCAGCCCCGATGAGGTCCGCCAGCGACTGCCGGAACTGCTGCTCGGCCCGCTTCCGGTCCCGCGGCCAGGCGAAATATCCGGGGTGGACGACGACCGGCGCCCCGACCTCCGTGGACAGCGCGAGGCACGCAACCGTCACCTCGACGCTCGCGCGCCGGACCGGCTCGAGCAGGCTCGCGAGGTTCACGCCGCGTGACGGTGCATGGACCATATACCGGAGGTCGAAGGTCTCGAGGACTGCGGTGTCATCGAGACGGTGGCAGCCCTCGTCCATGACCTCGACGCAGTCCGTGACCGCCGAGAGCCGGTCGAGCGCCATCTCGAGCGGCATGTCGTTCAGACAGAAGGATGAGATGGCGAATCCTGTGCGCATGAGCGTATCTCCCTGCTGAATGGTTGGCGAGGCGGGTATATATGGAATGGTCTCGGTCAGCGCCGTGCGAACGCCCGCGCTGCGCTGACGAACGCGGAGCAGAAGCGGTCCGAGAAGTACGAGTGTGTATACCCCGCGATTGTGGCGTGCTCGCAGAGCCCGTCCCGCCCGTCGCCGAGGCCGCGCCCGCGCGAGAGGGCGAGAGTGTACCGCGCGTCCGCATCGGGGAGGCAGTTCGAGTAGTGGAACTCGTGGCCTCGCACGCCAGCGCCGCGCATCGCCCGGAATGGAGTCAGCGACGAAGGTGCCGTCGACGTACCCGAGCCCGCGGATGCCCCCGGTCATGGCGGAATCGGCGGGCAGCACGCCGCACATCCGGTGCGATCGCCCGTCGGCCTCGAGCGACCGCGAGAGATAGACGAGCCCGCCGCACTCGCCCCACACCGGCATCCCGTCCGCCGCGGCGCGCGCGATTGCAGGGCGCGCCCGGCCGGCCTCGAGCGCGGCCGCGTGGAGCTCGGGGTAGCCGCCGCCGATATAGAGCGCGTTCACGTCGGGGAGATCATCGGCCGCGGGCGAGAAGAAGACGAGATGGGCGCCCGCATCGCGGAGCCGGTCCAGGTTGTCAGCGTAATAGAAGCAGAAGGCGCTGGTCGAGCGCGACACCGATAGCGGTATCGCCCCCGGCGGCAGGGGCGTGTGGACGGAACCGCGAGCGGATGGGGCCGACCGCGCAATCGCGATCACTCCGTCGAGGTCGACGTGGGCGCCGACCACGTCCCCGAATGCGTCGTGTGATGCGAGCTCGTCCGCGAGGGAGAGCCCGAGGTGGCGACTCGGGACCGTGAGTGCATCGTCGCGAGGGATCCAGCCGAGCACGGGCAGCTCGCGCTCCCTCTCGATCAGCTCGCGGTGGCGGGCACTCCCGATCCGGTTGAAGACGACGCCCGCCACGCGGACAGCGGGATCGTACCCGGCCACCCCCCGGACGACCGCGTGGACCGTCCGGGATGCCCCCTTTGCATCGACCGCGAGCAGCACCGGTGCCTCGAGAAGTCGCGCGACGTGGGCCGTCGACCCGAACGCGGTCCCGTCGACGCCGTCGTGGAGCCCCATCACCCCCTCGATCACGGCGATATCGGCCCCGGCGACGGCCCGGGCGAAGGTCTCGCGCACCCCGTCCTCGCCCATCATGAACGGGTCGAGGTTTCGGCAGGCCCGGCCGCAGCAGCGGGTGTGATGCGTCGGGTCGATGAAGTCCGGGCCGACCTTGAAGGGCTGGACCACGAGGCCCCTGGCCGTGAGCGCGGCCATCAGCCCGGCCGCGATCGTGGTCTTGCCGGCCCCGCTCGTCGCGGCCCCGACCACGATCCTCGGGATCGCGAGGGCGCCAGCCACCCTCACTCCCCCTGTTCTTTTGGCCGGAGCGCTCCCATGAAGAGGCACTCGTCGGCCGCGATCCCCTCGACCCCGCTCCAGTCGCCGATCGGGAGGTCGAGGCCCCGGACCAGCGCGGCCGGGACCGCCTCGTCGGCCTCGCCCATCACGAGCTCGGCGGCCGAGACGATGTTGTCGGCCACCGCCCGCTTGGTCACCTCGAGCACCCGACCGTAGAGGTCGGCCCGCCCCCGCTCGTCGATCACGGCCCGTATCCCCGCGCAGCCGATCGCGACGCCCGAGCAACCGAGCCGCATCGCATGGGTCCGGGAGTCGGCGACGACGACTCCGACGCGAACGCCGGCGCGCGCCTCGAGTTCGGACCTGAGCCGCAGGGCGGAGTCGTCCGGGTCCCGCGGCAGGGGCGTAACATGCCCCGGCGGGGCGTTCGAGGCGTCGACCCCCGCGTTCGGCAGGAGTGTCCCGTTCTTGAGGCAGAGCAGGAAACCGTCGATGCCGCCCACGATCCGGTCGGACTCTTCAAGGACCACCTGTGCGACCCGTGGGTCGAGGGTGTACCGGCGGCCGAGCGCGTCGGCCTCCGGCGTGGGCGTGACCCGGTCGAGCGCGATGACGCTCCCCTCGACCGTCGCGACCGCAGTCTCGGCGACCACAACCACATCCCCATCCCGGAATGCGCCCGCATCGGTCCGGGCGACCGCGTCGAGGAGCGCACCCGCGAGGTCGTCGCCGGGAACGAGGACCGGCGTACCCAGCGCGTGGACCGCGAAGGCGGTGGTCACGGGCAGGCCTCCATCCGGTTTCGCACCCGGAGCAGGTCCGTCGTCTCGGCGACGTCGTGCGTGCGGACGAGGTGCGCTCCCTTCGCGAGCAGCGACGCCGTGACGGCGAGCGAGGCGGCGAGGCGTTCCTCCGTGGGCCGTCGAATCAGCGCCCCAATGAACGTCTTGCGCGAGATTGCCGCGAGGACCGGGTGACCGAGCGCCGTGAACCGGTCGAAGGCACAACAGAGCGCCCAGTCGTGTTCGACTGTCCTATCAGCAGTCCAGAGGCCGACTCCCGGATCGAGGACGAGGCGGTCGATCCCGGCGGCAGCGGCCCTGGCCGCCACGAGGTCGAGTGCCTCGAGCGTGGCCTCGACTCCGCAGGCGTCACCCGGCGTCGAGAACGAGGCCATGCCGCAGGCGGCGAAGCCCGCCTCTCCCGCAATTGCGGTGAGTATCGGGTCCGCGAGGCCGCCGATGTCGTTGAGCATGTGGACGTCGTGCTCGAGGCAGGTCTCGAGGACTGCGGGGCGGGAGGTGTCGACCGAGATTACGAAACCCGCGCCGTCGAGCTCCGCGAGGAGGGCATCCATGCGCGCGACCTCCTCAGCCACCGTGATCGGGGGGCTGCCCGGCGCAGTCGAGCGGGCACCGATGTCGAGTATGGCGGCCCCGGCCTCCACCTGCAGTTCGGCAACCCGCCGCACCGAGGCCGGGGGTGCATAGGAGCCCGGGTAGAACGACTCGGGGCTGCCGTTGATGACGCCCATCAGCCGTGCCGGCTCGCCCGGGCCGATTCGGATCCCGCCTATGGTGCAGGTCAACATGCTTGCCGTCTCGCAGCCGCGAATGTGTTCTCCATCAGGGTCGCGATCGTCATCGGCCCGACCCCGCCGGGCACGGGCGTGATCGCGCCGGCGCGTTCGCGCACGGTCTCGAAGTCGACGTCGCCCACGAGCCTCCCATCCACCCGGTTGGTGCCGACGTCGACCACGACCGCTCCCTCACGGATCATGTCGGCCGTCACGAAACGCGCCCGGCCGACGCCCGCAACCAGGAGGTCGGCCTCACGGGTCACGGACGCGAGATCCCCGGTCCGGCTGTGGCAGACCGTAACCGTCGCGTCGGCGTTCAGCAGGAGCGCGGCCATAGGCCGTCCGACGTCGATCGACCGGCCGATGACGACAGCGCGCCGACCAGCCGGGTCGATGCCGTATTCCGCGAGCAGGGTCATGATCCCGGCCGGCGTGCAGGGAGAGAAGCGCGGCCGGCCCGAGAAGAGCCGGCCGAGATTGCAGGGGTGAAAGCCGTCGACATCCTTAACGGGCGAGACGGCGCCGATCACGGCCTCCTGGTCGATCCCCGCCGGGAGCGGGAGCTGGACCAGGATCCCGCTGATCTCGGGGTCATCGTTCAGCCTCCGCACGGTCTCCGCAACCCGCGCCGTTGTCGCATCCTCCGGCAGGGTCACGTTGATCGAGCCGATATGCACCCGTTCACATGCCTGATGCTTCATCCGGACGTACAGCGACGAGCCCGGATCGTCGCCGACGAGCACGGTCGCGAGTCGCGGGTGAAGGCCGGACTCGTCGATCAGTCTCGCGCAGGAGTCCGAGCCGTCTCTCCGAGACCGCCTTGCCGTCGAGGACCGTTGCCATGGTGTCTCCTTCCGTCTCGTCGTATATCTGGGTTATGCCGGGTAGAGCGGGTACTGCGAGGCCATCGCCTCGACCTCGCGCCCGACCTCCCGGATGACGACCTCGTTCGTGATGTCGGCGAGTACGCGGGCGATCCACTCACCGATCTGCCGCATCTCCTCCTCCTTCATACCGCGCGAGGTGACTGCGGGCGTGCCGATTCGGAGACCGCTCGTCACGAACGGGGAGCGGTTCTCGTTCGGGATCGTGTTCTTGTTGGCCGTGATTTCGGCCTTGCCGAGTGCGACCTCGGCCTCGAGCCCGGTGATGCCCCGGTTCGAGAGGTCGATGAGGATCAGGTGATTGTCGGTGCCGCCCGAGACGAGCCGAAGCCCGGCCTCGTCGAGGACCCCGGCCATCGCCTGCGCGTTCTTCACCACCTGTCGGGCATAGTCGCGGTACGAGGGCTTGAGCGCCTCCCGGAAGCAGACCGCCTTCGCCGCGATCACATGCATGAGGGGGCCGCCCTGTATCCCCGGGAAGATTGCCTTGTCGACCTGCTGTGCCCGATCGGCCCCGCAGAGGATGAACCCGCCCCGGGGCCCGCGGAGTGTCTTGTGCGTGGTCGAGGTGACGAAGTCCACCACACCCGTCGGATTCGGATGTATCCCTGCTGCACAGAGACCGGCGATGTGCGCGATGTCGGCCATGCAGTAGGCGTCGACGTCGTCCGCGATCTCCTGGAACGCGCCGAAGTCGATCTCGCGCGGGTAGGCCGATGCGCCGCAGACGATCACCTTCGGCTTCACCTTCCGGGCCAGCTCTTCGACGGCGCCGTAGTCGAGCGTCTCGGTTGCAAGGTCCACGCCGTACTGGTGGACCTCGTACATCTTGCCGCTGAACGAGACCGGAGAGCCATGCGAGAGGTGGCCGCCCTGCGTCAGCGACATGGACATCATCCGGTCCTTGCCACACTCCATGACCGAGAAGTAGACGGCCATGTTCGCCTGGGTGCCCGAGTGGGGCTGCACGTTCGCATGCTCGGCGCCGAAGAGCTGCTTGACCCGATCGCGCGCGAGGTCCTCGGCCTGATCATGGAACTCGCACCCGCCGTAATAGCGCTTGCCCGGGTAGCCCTCGGCGTACTTGTTCGTCATGATCGAGCCCATCGCTTCGAGAACGGCTCGACTCACGAGGTTCTCGGAGGCGATCAGCTCGAGCCCGTTTACCTGGCGGACCCGCTCGCACTCGATGATACGCGCGAGTTCGGGGTCCACATCGGCAAGGTGCGACATATAAACAAATTTAGACCCCGGCATGTATGAGTGTTTCTTCGGCCCGGAATTGCCCGGTAGATTGTAAATAATAAAACATCTCTGTCAACCGGAACTTTTAGGGAAACGCGCAAGAATTTAGGGAAAAGCGGTAAAATTATAAAAGTGATGTCGAATCTTCCTGTTGACGAAAAAAGAAATAATATAACCTTCCCCGTCGCATCTTACCCCGGAGCGCACGCATGGCCATGAAGGATGCGAAGATCAAATACCTGGAGCACGAGCTGGAGGAGAAGGAGCGGGTGCTCGAGCAGATGCGCGATGTCGACCGGGCCCCGGTCCCGGCACCCATCGACGAGGACGCCCGTATCGGCGCGCTCGAGCGGCGCGTTCGTGAGCTCGAGGCCGTGGTCAAGGGCCTGACCGAGGAGGTCCTGGACCTGAAGGCGCTCACGCTCAAGCTGGCCAAGACGGCCGAGCGGCACGAGGGGCCGGCACCCGTCCGCGCGGGGCCGGGACGGACTGTCGAGCCGCCGTCGTCCTCGCCCACGGTCCTTGTCCGCCCGCGGAACGCGGGGAAACTCGCGCCGCTACCGGCGTCCCCGTCCCGACCGCCGCAAGTGGCTGCGGAACCGGCGCCCGCGATCCCTGCCGGAGAGATGGACCTGATCATGCAGCCCGACGGAACGATCAAGCCGGAGCTGCGCCGCAAGAACGAGTACATCATCGCTTCCAACGGACCCCAGAACCGACGGCAGGGCTCGCGGACGGCCGGAGACCGCAGCGGGCGGCACGTGGACGCGGTGATCTTCGCCGACGAGCAGGAACCGCCCCGTCCGCCGAAGAAACGCTAGGGGCCCGCGTCCTTGTTCATCAGCGAGCTGGAGATCGACAACTTCAAGTCATTCGCCCGGAAGACCCGGATTCCTTTTTCCCAGGGTTTCACGGTCGTCTCCGGCCCGAATGGCTCGGGCAAGTCGAACATCATCGACGCGATCCTCTTCGTGCTTGGGCTCTCGTCGTCCCACTCGCTTCGCGCCGAGAAGCTGACCGATTTCATCAACATCTCGAGCGGCCGCTCCACGGCAGAGGTCGCGCTGCGATTCTCGGACGGCACCCGGATCCGCCGGCGGATCAAGCGGACCGAGAACGGCTACTACAGCTACTTCTACATGAACGACCGGCTCTCGAAGCAGAGCGAGGTCGCGGATTTCCTCGGCGGGCAGGCTCGGCGTTCGTCCGCACGGGTACAATGTCGTGATGCAGGGAGACATCACGCGGATCATCGAGATGAGCGACCTCGAGCGGCGGCGCGTGGTCGACGAGATCGCCGGCGTGGCCGAGTTCGATCTTCGGCGCACCCAGGCGCTCGCCGAGCTCGAGGTGGTCAAGGACCGGGTCGAGCGCGAGGAGCTCTTGCTCAAAGAGGCGTCGCGTCGGCTCGAAGAGCTGGCCGTCGAGCGGGAGCAGGCGCTGATCCACCAGCAGACTGACCTGCCAGCTCGCGGAGTACGAGGACTCGCGAGCGGCGGCCGAGCTCGCCGAGAAGGAGAAGGAGCAGGCCACGCTCGCCTCGCTCACGGAGGGGCACCGCCTCGAGGGAGCGCGGCTCGAGGAGGACCGGTCGCACGAGGCGCACAATCTCTCGTACCTCCAGGGCGACCTCGCCGCCCTCGACGAGGAGATCCACCGCCGGAGCGGCGCGGAGTACCTCAAGCCTGTTGAGCCAGCTCGAGGAGGTGAAGGGGACCATCCGCTCGAGCCGGCTCTCGATCGAGGCCCATCGGCGCGAGAGAGAGGAGAACCTCCAGGCGATCAACCGGGCCTACGCCGATGCCCGGCGGATGGAGGAGAAGACGGCGGCAGCCCAGGCCCTCGTGCGGAGCCTCTCGATCGACCGGACGAACCTCGCGATGGAGCAGGCGGCCGTGCAGTCCCGGCTCCGGGGGATCGAGGGGCGCCTTGCGGAGGGTCAGGCGGGGACGGCCTCGGCCCAGACCGAACTCTTCGCCCTGCTCGAATCGCTCGAGGAGCAGACGTCGGCACGCGCGGAGCTGCTCAGGCAGCAGGATCGGCTGATCGAGCAGAGCCGGGCGCGGACGCGCGAGCGCGAACGGCTCGCCGCGCGCCGGGTCGAGATCGAGGCATCCGTCGCCGCGGATCGGGCCGCGCTCGAGGAGACGAGAACGGCGGGGACGGCGCATGCGGAGGAGCGCAGACGGGTGGAGGCTGCGCTCTCGAAGTCGGAGCGGGCGCTGCTCGAGCAGCGGTCGGCCTTCGAACGGCTGCGACAGGCCCAGCGCGCGAACGAGCAGGCTCTGATGCGGTGCGAGGCCCAGCAGCAGGTTCACGGCGACGCCGGAGGCCGGGCCCTCGAGGCCGTGCTCGGCATGGACGGGGTTCACGGCACCATCGCCAGCCTCGGGCGGGTGCCGCCCGAGTACATGGAGGCCCTGAACACGGCGGCCGGTTCGCGGCTCAACAACGTCGTGGTCGACAACGACGAGGTGGCCAGCCAGGCGATCGCCTACCTCAAGGAGACCCGCGCGGGGCGCCTCACGTTCCTGCCGCTCAACCGGCTCCGCGAGGTCCCGCGCCCGCCCGTCTCGGGAGATGGGATCGTCGACTACGCGGTCGACCTGGTCCGCTTCGACCCGCAGTACGAACGGGCGTTCGGCCTCGTCTTCGGCGGGACGCTGGTGCTGAAGACCCTCGCGCAGGCGCGCCGACTGCTCGGACGTCACCGGATGGTCACGCTCGAGGGGGAGCTGCTCGAGAAGACCGGCGCCATGACGGGCGGGTTCCAGAAGCGGTCCGCTCGCGGGTTCGCCGCATCGGTCGAGGACGAGGTCCGGCGTCTCCTCGCGGCGATCGCGGGCCAGGAGGCGGAGGCGTCGGGGCTCGACGAGTCGATTCGCCGCCTCACGGCGGAGTCGGAGTCGCTGCGGGCGGCGCGGGCGCGGGCCGACCAGGAGGCTGCCCGCTGCGGGGTCCTGGTCGAGGAGTACGAACGGCGCATTCAGGCGATGGCGGTCGAAGAGGCGGAGCTTGTACGGACCGAGGGGGAGCTCGGGGAGGAGGGCGCCGCGTCCGTCGGCGAGCGCGCCGAGATCGAGCAGGCACTCGGCGCGCTCCAGGATCGGATCGGGGGGGCCAATCGCCGCGTGGCCTCGCTCAGGAAGGAACTCGAGGAGACCGAGATCCCGGTCCTCACCGACCAGCGCGAACGGGCTCGATCCGAGCTCGACGAGGTCGAGCGGCGTCTCCGGAACAAGGAGTCGGACATCGCGGACACCCAGCGCGAGCGGGTCTACTTTACCCGCCGGATCGAGGAGCTCGCGGCGGAGCGGGAACGGCTCGAGGCGAAGAACCGGCAGCTCGACGTGGAGACGAGCCGGTTCGAGGCACAGATAGCGACGGGCGAGGAGGAGATCCGGGGACTCGAGGCGCGCCAGCAGACCTTCTCGGCGAGCTCGAGGACCTGCGGCGCCGGCGGGCCGAGCTGCAGACGTCCATTCTCGACCTGGAACGGGCCCTGCTCGAGCTCGAGGCCCGGCTGGAGCGGGTCCGGTTCCAGATCGATGTCTGCGTCGAGCGCGGCAAGACCCTGGATGAGGAGTGCGCGGCGCTCCGGGAGCGGGCGGCGCGGCCGGACCACGACCATGACGCTCGCCGAGATCGACGAGGGGATCGCGGCGACCGAGTTCGCCCTCCGGCGCCTCGGCGCGGTCAACATGCTCGCGGTCGAGGAGTTCGACCGGGTCGGGGCGCGGGTCACGGAGCGGACGGAGATGGTCGGCGTGCTCGCACGCGAGCGTGAGACGCTTCTCGAGCGGATCGCCCACTTCGAGACGCAGAAACTCGAGGCCTTCCGCACCGCGTTTGCCGCGATCAACGAGAACTTCTCGCGGATCTTCGCCACGCTCACAAGCGGCAACGGTCGGCTCGTGCTCGAGTGCGAGGAGGATCCCTTCGACGGTGGCCTGACCTTCGCGGTGCAACCACGCGACAAGGCGGTGCATCTCCTCTCGTCCCTCTCGGGAGGCGAGAAGTCGCTCACGACCCTCGCGTTCATCTTCTCGATCCAGCAGTACCTGCCGGCGCCGTTCTACGCGTTCGACGAGGTGGACATGTCGCTCGACGGATCGAACGTCGAGCGGATCGCCTCGATGATCCGGACGATCGCGTCCGAATCCCAGTTCATCATCGTCTCGCTGAGGAAGCCGATGATCGACAGCGCGGACCGGATCGTCGGCGTGACCGTCCGGCCCGACAAATCCACGCTGGTCACGGGTGTGCGTACCGGTGATTGAAGAGCCGGTTGCCATCCTGGTCGGCATGGCCGAACGGGGCGAGATCGATCCCTGGCGGATCGACATCGTCGAGGTGACCGACCGGTTTCTCTCCGAGCTCGAACACCAGAAGACCCTCGACCTCCGGATCTCGGGCCGCACTCTCTTTTACGCTGCCCTCCTGCTCCGGATGAAGTCCGAGTACCTGCTCGACCCGCCCGAGGGGGAGGACGACGCCTTTGAGGAGGAGGAGGTCGTCGATTGGGACGCGCTCGAGGAGCCGCTGGGAGGAGAGCCGATGGCACGGCTCGAGGCCGAGATCCACCGACGGCTCGAGCGAAAACGGCTCCGCAAGCGACCCGAGACGCTCTTCGACCTGATCACGGTGCTCCGGTTCATGGAACGCGACGAGCAGCGCCGACGCCGGTGCGTCCGGGCGCCGCCGCTGGAGATCGATCCGCACGAGGTGATCGGGATCGCTCACGAGGAAGGGTATCGCGACGCGGCCCATCGGGTGCTGGCATGGTGCCTGGCCGGGTTCGCGGAAGGGCGAGGGATGACCATCTCGTCACTCGTGCAGGTGAGCGGATGGCGCGTGATCGATCTGTATATACCCCTGCTCTTCCTGATGCTCGACGGAACCGTGGACCTGGTCCAGGAGGAGTTCTTCGGCGATATCGACATTCTCCCGGCCCTTGGACAGAGTTCACGGGTGGAAGGTACGGGTGGCAGGGCACCGTTGACGGAAGGGGAGTCGTGAGGCGCCCCCGTGATGGAGAGGCGAAGGTGCGGGCGGCATATGGGTGGCAATCGCCCCATTGCAATCGATGCGCGCAGTGGTGGTGACGGGGCTTCGGCAGGTTCCTTTGTGCGCAATCCGGCGAATGTGGACGCGAGAAATTGTCAGGGTTGACGTCTTCGAGGAAGATCTTATATGGTGACGTCTCCAACATAGTTACCTCGCACCCGATGCGAGCGATTGTCGAAAGGCGATCGGATGGGCGGCTGTCGAATCCGACCGCCGTGACACAGGTTTCCCCGTCTCCTCATGGTCGACATCCGAAATGTGATGCGAATCGTGAATGATGTTGTGGGAACGCTTATATGGACTGACGCCATTCATTATTACCTCGCGCCCTGGCGCGACGGTGGTGATTGGCCACCTATCCGATGGGTGCGCATTCGTAAGGATGTGCACGACAGAAGGGTTTAAGTGCCCAGAGGTGCAATATAGTGACCTCGCATTGCCGTGCAATGCGAACATTGTGCGCACCTTCGCCAGACATCTGGCGACGGGCATGATGAAAACCTTTATTACGCATCGATGCGTATATAGTAACCCTCTGTGATGGAGAATCAACGTGCCCGGCGCGACCGGTGTTGGTTCTGACATTGGTACTGGCAATGCGGAAATCTGCAAAGCAACTGCCAACTCCTTATAAGATTGTGCTAATGTGATTCTGGTTGATCCTGCCAGAGGCCACTGCTATCGGAGTTCGATTAAGCCATGCGAGTCGAGAGGGGAAAGCCCTCGGCATACTGCTCAGTAACACGTGGATAACCTGCCCTGCGGTGGGAAATAACCCCGGGAAACTGGGGATAATGTCCCATAGACTACGGATACTGGAATGTTCTGTAGTTCAAAGATTTATCGCCACAGGATGGGTCTGCGGCCGATTAGGTAGTTGTTGGGGTAACGGCCCAACAAGCCTTTGATCGGTACGGGTTGTGGGAGCAAGAGCCCGGAGATGGATTCTGAGACACGAATCCAGGCCCTACGGGGCGCAGCAGGCGCGAAAACTTTACAATGCGGGAAACCGTGATAAGGGAACTCCGAGTGTCCGTAAATGCGGACTGTCCGTATGTTTAAAAAGCATGCGAAGAAAGGGCCGGGCAAGACCGGTGCCAGCCGCCGCGGTAATACCGGCGGCTCGAGTGGTGGCCACTATTACTGGGCTTAAAGCGTTCGTAGCTGGGTTGTTAAGTTTCTTGGGAAATCTACCGGCTTAACCGATAGGCGTCCAAGGGATACTGGCAATCTAGGGACCGGGAGAGGTGAGGGGTACTTCAGGGGTAGGAGTGAAATCCTGTAATCCTTGGGGGACCACCTGTGGCGAAGGCGCCTCACCAGAACGGCTCCGACAGTGAGGGACGAAAGCTGGGGGAGCAAACCGGATTAGATACCCGGGTAGTCCCAGCCGTAAACGATGCGCGTTAGGTGTATCGATGACCACGAGTCATCGAGGTGCCGAAGGGAAACCGTGAAACGCGCCGCCTGGGAAGTACGGTCGCAAGGCTGAAACTTAAAGGAATTGGCGGGGGAGCACCACAACAGGTGGAGCCTGCGGTTTAATCGGACTCAACGCCGGAAATCTCACCGGATAAGACAGACTGAATGATAGCCGGGCTGAAGACTCTGCTTGACTAGCTGAGAGGAGGTGCATGGCCGTCGTCAGTTCGTACTGTGAAGCATCCTGTTAAGTCAGGCAACGAGCGAGACCCACGCCAACAGTTGCCAGCATGTCCTCCGGGATGGTGGGGACACTGTTGGGACCGCCTCTGCTAAAGAGGAGGAAGGAATGGGCAACGGTAGGTCAGCATGCCCCGAATTATCCGGGCTACACGCGGGCTACAATGGGCAGGACAATGGGTTTCGACACCGAAAGGTGAAGGCAATCTCTTAAACCTGCTCGTAGTTCGGATTGCGGGTTGCAACTCGCCCGCATGAAGCTGGAATCTGTAGTAATCGCGTCTCAAAATGGCGCGGTGAATATGTCCCTGCTCCTTGCACACACCGCCCGTCAAACCACCCGAGTGGGGTCTTGATGAGGCCGCGGTTTATGCCGTGGTCGAATCTAGGTTCCGCAAGGGGGGTTAAGTCGTAACAAGGTAGCCGTAGGGGAATCTGCGGCTGGATCACCTCCTAACGATGGACAAGGCAGTTGCTCTGCAGACCGTAAAGTTGCCAGTACCAATAAGGCAGAGGGCTCATAGCTCAGTTGGAAGAGCGCCGCCTTTGCGAGGCGGAGGCCATGGGTTCAACTCCCATTGAGTCCACTCCCGCAGGAGTAAACTCCTGTGGGGCGCACCTTTCGGTGCGCTCAATGCACCTGGGAATGCGAATCCCCAGGGAAGGGCGGAAGGTCAACGACCTGACGACGCCGTGTACAGGGTTAGCACTCTGGACGTTAAATGGGTTCAACAAATAGCACCGGAGCTTCAGCCTATCAGTGGATGGCTCGGTTCGAGAGCCGATGAAGGGCGTGCCAAGCTGCGATAAGCTGCGGGAAGGCGCAGGGAGCCTGTGATCCGCAGATACCCTAATAGGACATCCTGACACTTTTGTGTCGATCCGTAAGGATCGGGAACGCCCCGAATTGAAACATCTTAGTAGGGGCAGGAGAAGAAATCAACCGAGATGTCGTCAGTAGAGGCGATCGAAGGCGACGGAGTTCAAACCGAATCCCGCAAGGGAGATGTGGTGTTGTAAGCCTGCCGTTCCGATGCCTAGGCAAAACCGAAGTCCCCTGGAAAGGGGTACCGAAGAGGGTGACAGTCCCGTAAGTGTACGCCGAAGCATCTAGGCAGTGTCTTGAGTACCGTGGGTTGGAATTCTCGCGGGAATCCGGGGGTCATCAACCTCCAAGACTAAATACTCCTCGAAACCGATAGCGCACTAGTAGCGTGAGCGAAGGCTGAAAAGTAACCCCAGAAAGGTGGTTAAAAGAGCCTGAAATTGATAGGTGACGGTGGGTTACGGCGTTAAAGGACCTGTCATGTGAAGGAACCCGTCGCGAGGCGGTAGTACGGGCATGATTGCCAATGTCGTAACGTACGTTTTGAAGAACGGGCCGGAGAGTTTATTCTGTTGGCAAGGTTAACCGCAAGGGGAGCCGAAGGGAAACCAACAAGTCCGTAGCGAAAGCGTGGGACGGCGTATTAAAAGTGCGCGGAGTCAACAGGATAAGACCCGAAGCCGGGTGATCTATGCGTGGGCAGGTTGAAGCGTGACGAAAGTTGCGTGGAGGACCGAATGGGGTTTTGATATGCAAATCATTCCCGTGACCTGCGTATAGGAGTGAAAGATTCATCGAACCCGGCATCCGCTGGTTCCCCCCGAAACATGTCGCAGCATGACCTGGCTGGAGATCGATGGTGAGGTAGAGCACTGATTGGGAGAGCTGGGGGCGAAAGCCCTCACCTCCTTGTCAAACTCCAAACTCCCTGTCATCGTAGAAGGCCGGTAGTCCGGGCTACGGGGTAAGCTTGTAGTCCGTAAGGGAGACAACCCAGACCGTGGTTAATGTCCCTCAATGTAGGCTAAGTGTCAACACTGAATGGGGTCCTAGGCCAAAGACAACTGGAAGGTGAGCTCAGAAGCAGCTATCCTTTAAAAAGTGCGTAACAGCTTACCAGTCAAGGTTTAGGGCACAGAAAATGGACGGGGCTAAAGCCTACTACAGAGACCACGGAGCACCGAAAGGTGATCTCGTAGGGGGGCGTTCTGCATGGGCGGAAGCTGGGGCGTAAGTTCCAGTGGACCGTGCAGTATTGAGAATTCCGGCAATAGTAGAAGCATAGTTGGGTGAGAATCCCAACCGCCGCAGGGGCTAGGGTTCCTTGGCAATGTTCGTCAGCCAAGGGTTAGTCGATCCTAAGGTGTACCGTAACTCGAGTACATCGAAAGGGAAACAGGTTAATATTCCTGTACCATTTGACTGTAGCGTTATCGCCCTGACGCTTCGGGATATGCCAAGCGGAGTTGTCGCTCCGTCTAAGCACCGAAGTCCGTGGAGTACCGTAATGGTGAGAAGCGGATGAATGTGTAATGGGGAAACATGGCAAATTCCTGGAGCCCGTGAAAAGGGAGTCAAATGTCCGTACCGAGAACCGACACAGGTGCCCCTCGCTGAAGAGGCGCAGGCGTGTCGGACTAATTGTGTTAAGGGAACTCGGCAAATTGGCCCCGTACCTTCGGTAGAAGGGGTGCCTGCCTGGAGATCAGGCAGGTCGCAGAGACCAGGGAGCTCTAACTGTCTAATAACAACACAGGAGACTGCAACTCCGTAAGGACTAGTATAGTCTCTGATTCCTGCCCAGTGCAAGTATCTGAACACCCGGTTCAACGGGACGAAGGACTTGTAAACGGCGGGGGTAACTATGACCCTCTTAAGGTAGCGTAGTACCTTGTCGCTTAATTGGCGACTTGCATGAATGGATTAATGAGAGCTCTACTGTCCCTAACACAAGTCCGTTGAACTTTTTGTCCTAGTGCAGAGACTAGGGACTCCTAATGGGAAGTGAAGACCCCGTGGAGCTTTACTGCAGTCTGTCGTTGGGTTACGGTATTACTTGCGCAGTGTAGATGGGAGATGTCGATCCAGTCCTTCCGGGGGCTGGGGAGTCAACGATGAGACACCATCCTTGTTATGCTGTAACTCTAACCCGTTGAGGGGACATCGATAGATAGGCAGTTTGGGTGGGGCGCCACACCCTCGAAAAAATATCAAGGGTGCCCTATGGTCAACTCATGTGAGTCAGAAACTCACAGAAGAGTGTCAAGAGCAAAAGTTGGCCTGACGCGATCACGCACAGCAAGTGATCGCGAGAGGAAACTCGGGTCTAACGAACCAATACGCCCTTTTGATGAGGGCTATTGACGACAGAAAAGCTACCCCGGGGATAACAGAGTCGTCGCCGGCAAGAGCACATATCGACCCGGCGGCTTGCTACCTCGATGTCGGTTCTTTCCATCCTGGCTGTGCAGCAGCAGCCAAGGGTGAGGTTGTTCGCCTATTAAAGGGGATCGTGAGCTGGGTTTAGACCGTCGTGAGACAGGTCGGTTACTATCTATTAGGAGTGTTCGGAGTCTGAAGGTAAGATCGAAATAGTACGAGAGGAACTTTCGATCGTCGCCACTGGTTGATCGGTTGTCCGACAGGGCATTGCCGAGCGGCTACGCGATAAGGGATAAAAGCTGAAAGCATCTAAGTCTTGAAACCCGACCTAAAACGAGACTCCGTTGAGAGCACGGATAGAAGATCCGTTTGATAGACTTGGGATGTAAGCACGAAGGCAACGACGTGTTAAGTCCGCAAGCACTAACGCTCAAATTCCAGTGCTTATCATTGTTGAACCCAGACGAAATCCAGAGTGCTAACCTTTAAGCCGTCATACGGTAACGTATGTCGGCACACGGCCATGCCAAGGTGGCGGAGCGGCTACGCGGTAGACTGCAGATCTACTACACTCCGGTTCAAGTCCGGACCTTGGCTTGGGTAATAGCGGCCATAGCATTCGGGAAACACCTGGACTCATTCCGAACCCAGAAGTTAAGCCGGATAACGTATCATACTGTACTGAGGTACGCGAGTCCTCGGGAACTATGGTGCGCTGCTATTATCCTTCTTCATTACATCAGACGAACTGTTCTTACTGATTTTCTCATATCAGCGTAAGCCATTATCCGGTTGTTGATGGACAACCTCGGGTTCGATACCCGTACCGGAATTTCTATCCTTCTCGGGTATCCGGCGATATTCATTCCTACTCTGCCGCCGCTCTTCGCGACGCATCTCGTCCGTATATCGAGACGATTCCTCGATCTCTTCGTGATAGCCCGTTGATCTCGTTAAAAGCTATCATGTCGCAGTCGCGAAAAGGGGAAAACCCTTACCAGCACTTCACGAATAACTTTCATCCACTCGTTGCTGCCGTCGGCTCGTTACCACACTGGTGAATCCGTAACCACAAGATTGACGGCCGACACAATCTCCTTTCCCCTCCACTATGGTGACGAGAAGTAACTACCGTTAGACCTCGTTGCGGAATTGATCTGCGGATTTCGGCCTCCTCTACCTTCCCGAAACCATTCCTACGGGGCGAAGGTGCGAAGGCCAACTTTCTGGAGCCAGCGATGCGAGGAACTCCGCGCGAGATGTGGAGAGAGATCATGTCCATATCTCGATAGGATCGAGTGTTCATTCCTTACAGCCGATGGGCACCATCCGAAGATCGAGAACTGCCTTCCCCCCCTCTGGTTCACCCTCCATTACCAATCCCTCGCGGGTAATCGTGAACCATTCGTCCCCCCTTTGCTCACCTTCCACAATGACGGGAAAGGACTCTACCCGTTCGCGGGAGCAGCGCACCCTGCGGTTCTCCATTACCCGAATGTCGATGAAGACAGCTGTACGGACGAAGTACTCGAGTCTCAGGTTCCGATATCGGCCGACGGACAGGATCAGGTTGCCGTGACCTGGCCGGTAGGTGCGGCACACCGCGTGCATCGTTCTATAGTCAGGGCAACGCTGAGCGAGATGAGCATGATCAGACCGAAAGCTGCCGCGTACCCGAAGGAGCGTGCCACGATGGCGGCAACGACCGGCAACACAGCCATCCCCGCATAAGAGGCCGTAGTGAAGACCCCGACCACGACGCCCTGCGGCTCGCCCGTCCGGGCCAGGAACGCGAGTTGGCTGATCTGGACGGCGCCCGCCGCAGCCCCTATCGCCGCAAAGCCGAACGGAGAGAAGAAAGAGACCGCGACAGCGGCAGCCATCGCCAGCGCGCTCGTCCGGATCGTACGAATCGGGTCCGCAGGTAGGCGCGAGACGATCAGAATCGCGACGATCGTCGCGATATTCTGGAGCGCGATCTGTATCCCCAGGGGCCCCGGGTCGGCCAGCGAAAATCCCGGGTACATCCCCGTCACCGCTCCGCCCGCCCCGAAGATCACGACCGTCGCGTAGAAGAGCCATCGATATTCGCGGAGCACGGGTACCAACCGGGGCACCGGGTCAATCGCCTCCGCGCCGGTAACCGCGTCCCTTCCCAGCACCAGCGCGAACGATGCAACGGCCAGGCCTGTGAAGACGATCACCCCCGCTGTCTGTACGCCCGAGACCTGCACAAGGGCTCCGGTCGCGATAAGGCCGACCAGCAGGCCCCCGTTCAGGGACGCCATGTACAGCCCTGAGAGCCGCCCGTGATCCTGCCGGCTGTTGACGAACGCGAGCGACGCCGAGACGAAGAGCCCCGTCGCCACGCCCTCGGCCACGCGGGCGACAGCGACAACGGGCGCAGAGGGCACGCAGGGCGATCGCGAGCCCGGCCGCGCAGGAGCCGGCGATACCGAGACGCATCAGCCGAAGCCGTCCGTACCGCTCGGAGGCGAGGCCCGCCGGCAGCACCGTCAGCATTGCCCCGAAGAAGTAGCCCGAGAAGATGAGTCCCTGGAAGGCCGCACTCTCGGCGAAGGTGTCGAGTACCGGCACGACTGCGTTCGAGAGCGCCATGAGCACGAAGACCGCGACGCAACACGCGAGCCTGGCGCTCATGAAAGGGAGAGGGTCAGACCATCCGGTAGGTCTCGAGATTCATCGGTGCATGGGTCTCGATCCGGTAGCGCTTGTAGATCGACGAGGCGAGGTCGAGGGTCGCCTTCTCGTCCCCGTGGATCGTGAAGATCTTCTCGGGATGCGGAGTGACGTGGCCGACGTAGTTCATCAGCTGCCGTCTGTCCGAATGGCCCGAGAACCCGTCGACGGTGATCACCTCGAGGTTGATCACGATCGAGTCGCGCCGCCCGAGCGGGACCTCGCGCCACCCCTTCTGGATCCGTCGCCCGAGCGTCCCGTCCGCCTGGTACCCGACGAAGACGAGCGCGTTCCGCTCGTCCGCGGCCAGGTTGTTCAGGTAGTCGAAGACCGGGCCTCCGTTCAGCATCCCGCTCGTCGTGATGATGACGCACGGGTCATCGGACGCCATCACCTTCGCCCGCATTTCGGTCGAATCAACCTGGCAGAAGCACTCGGCCAGGAAGGGATTGAGCCCCTCCTTGAAGATCTGGTTGCGCAGATCACTGTTCAGGTACTCGGGGTAGGCCGTGTGGATCGCGGTCGCCTCCTTGATCATGCCGTCGAGGTAGACCTTGACCTTCGGGATCTTACCGAACCGCATCCCCTCCTCGAGCGCGAGCATGACCTCCTGCGATCGGCCGACCGCGAAGGCCGGGATGATCACCTTGCCGCCACGGCCGACCACGGTCTGGATCGTCGCGTAGAGCTTCTCCTCGGCGTCGTGCCTCGCGGGCTGGAAATCGTTCGATCCGCCGTAGGTCGACTCCATCACGAGCGCCTCGAGCCTCGGGAACTGCGCGACAGCCGGGTTGAAAAGCCGGCTCTTGCCGTAGTTGAAGTCGCCCGTGAAGGCGATATTGTAGAGCCCGTCGCCGAGATGGAAATGCGCGATGGCCGACCCGAGAATGTGGCCCGCGTTGTGGAACGTCAGCTTGATGTCCGGCGCGATGTCCGTGACGGACCCGTAGTTCAGCACGATCGAGTGCTTGAGGTAACTCCTCACATCGTTCGAGGAGTAGGGGATCTTCCGGTCCTCTTTCCGGATCACGTCGAGGTAGTCGAGCTGGAGCAGGGAGGCGAGGTCCCGCGTGGCGGGAGTGCTGTAGACTGGCCCCTCGTACCCGTACTTGTAGAGGAGCGGCACAAGAGCGCAGTGATCGAGGTGCGCGTGAGTCAGCACCACCGCATCGAGCTGCGAGAGCGGCTGCATCTCGGGGACATAGAGGTACGGGGTTCCGTTCGTGTTGTCCGGCTTCTCGCCGCAGTCGATCAAAACCTTCGATTCGGGCGTCGAGAGCAGGAACGCGGCCCGCCCGACCTCACGGCAGCACCCGAGGGTCGTGATCCGGACCCACTGGTCCTTGTTCGTCACCTCACGGTGGATCCGCCGTCCGATCGTCCGAAGGAAGTCCTTGCGCTCGTCGTTGACCGAGCGCAGATACTGCCGGACCTGCTTGATCGTCTGGCTCTCGATCGGCGGCGTGCGCACGACCTTCGGCGTCCAGCCGATCTGCTTCGTGATCTCGCGGAGCGTTGCCCCGTTCTTGCCGATCACGACGCCGGGCTTCTCGGCCTCGATCAGGACCTCGCCCGTGTCCGGGTCGAAGAAGAGGTCGGTGATTCCCGCGTTCTCGGCGACCACGCTCCGGATCTCTGTTGCGGCGCGTTCGGGGTCCTCGAGAACGGTCGGCCGGACGACGATCCGCTTTCGGAGGTCCCGGGCGAGTGTCTTGATCAGGTCCGGCTCGTCGGCGAACCGCTTCGGGTCGTCGGTGTAAATGACGAGCTCCGGCCCCTCGAACTCGACCTCCGAGACGGAGATGCCCTGGGGCACTTTGCTATTGATCTTGTCTTTGAGATCTCTGAGCCGCTCTTCAATTCCCATATAGTCGTCCTAAAAAAGAGATGTCATGCCGCCTTGGCGGCGGCGATGATCTGATCGGCGCGTTCCTCGGAGAGTTCCTCGTAGCGATCGGCCGTGATCACGACCACGTGGATTCCCTCACCCGAGCCGGAGTCCCGCTTCATGGCCGCTCGAAGTGCGCGGGCAGCGAGTTCGATCGCCTCCTCCTCGCTCATATCCTTCTCGAACCGGTCCTCGAGCACGCCGTAGGCCATCGGCGAGCCCGAACCGGTGGCGACGATGTCGTCCTCGCGGGTGGCCCCGCCGAGGGCATCGACCGAATAAACCGACGGTCCCGTCCGGTCCACGCCCCCGACAAGGAGCTGGACGTAGTACGGGTAGTACCGGTTCTGGTTCAGGTAGTTAGAGAGGAGAGTCGATGCCGCGCCGACCGTGATCGGCTTGGCCCGCCGCATCTGGAAGAGCCGGCACTCGACGGTCATGATCCTGGCCAGCTGCTGCGCGTCCCCGACGCCGCCGGCCGTTGTCATCCCGATCCGGTCCGCGATCTGGTAGACCTTCTTCGCACGCTTCGAAGCGATCATGTAGCCCATGGTCGCTCGCTTCTCGGTTGCCAGGACCACGCCGCCGTTGAAAACGATACCGAGCGTCGTGGTCCCCGTCATTATCTCCGGCTCTGCCATCAGAGTACCTCAAAAAGTCTGTGAATAGGGAGAATCACTATAAAAGTGCTGTCCAGGATATACAACATCGCGATCCATCTTATAGGTTGTTATGGGGGCGTGGGTGAGCAGAGGACCCGGATCAGGTCCCGATCGAAGAGCATGGCGACCAAGCGTTTGTCCCCGTTGATCACGGGCAGCTGGTCGACCCGTGCCCGCTTCATCTTGAGCGCGCACTCGCTGACCTCAGCATTCAGCGGCACGGCGATCACGTTCTTGACCATCGCGTGTTTGACCGGCTTCTTCGGGATCTGGACCTTCGAGATCGAATACGACAGCGTGTGGTTGTCGCGGATGCTCTCCCACGTCCACTCGTCGTCGTCGGTCCCGTTCGAGAAGTCCGAGATCCCGACCGAGTCCTCGATCACCGAATTTCGGATCAGATCGCGCTCCGAGATGATCCCGCGGAGCGTGTTGTCCGCGTCCAGGATCGGTATGGCGTCGAAGCCCGAGATCTCCATGACCCTGCCGACGACCGTGAGTGGCGTCTCCTCCCAGATCGCGAAGGTCTGGCTCGTGTAGACATCCCGTATCGGGACCGAGCACTTCATCTGCGCGATCGCGAGGATCAGGTCGGAGACCGAGAGGAGGCCGACGAGACGCCTGTCCTCGACCACGGGTAACCGGCGGATGCCGTGTCGGATCATGAGCCGGGCCGCATCAGCGATCGTGGCGTCGGGACCGATGGTGACCGGGTCGGGCGTCATGAGGAGACCGAGGCTGGGTCTCGTCCGGCTTGCGGAGCAGGTCTTTCCTCGTGATGATCCCCACGATCTTTTCGTCCTTGATCACCGGTACGCCACTGATCCCTGTGCGCTTCAGGATCTTCAGGACGTCGTCGCGGTTGCCGGGAATCTCGACCGAGACCACGTCCTGGGTCATGTAGTCGCGCACGAGCTGCGGGCTTATTTTCTCACCACCATCGTCGTAACGGGACTGTTTGTCACCACGAAGGAACTGACCGAGCCCAGCAGGAGCCGCTCAATCCCGCTCTTCCCGAGCGATCCGACCACGATGAGATCGGCGCCGACCTCCTCCGCGAGGTTCAGGAGTCTCCTGGCCCGCGTGGCCCTGTCGAAGGTGGGTCGTAAACGGAACGCCGGCTTCGGCCCCCGCTGCGACTGCACCGTCCAGGATCTCCTTGCCCTCCTTGTCGAGGAGGCTGTACATGACCTCCCAGGTATTGTCGACGGGGAGCGAGGAGAAGAGGCCGATCTCGATTACGTAGGCAGCATGCACCTCGGCGTTCCACACCTTCGCCTCGTCGATCGCCGTCCTCAGAGCCTGCAGACTCTGGCTGGAACCGTCGATCGCTACCAGTACCTTTCGGAACATACACACCCTCAGAAAATAGTCTTTATAGATTCGTCCTACTGGTTAAAAACATTTGTTTTGATTGACCCCGTGTCGAGCCGCCGGACCAGAGACGCAACGGGATCGCGGCTGAACGAGAGTCCTGCGTGGGGCGGATCCACGACGAAGAAGGAGGCGATTGCGCCCGGTTCGAGCCACGTCGGGCTTCCGGTGAGGGCGGCGCCGTCGATCCCGGCACGGAGCAGGGCTGCCGGTTCGAGGCCGTAGACGACCGATGTGAACGCGAGTTCGCCCGCCATGTCGGGGGGGACGAACATCGCGTTGTCCGTGCCGATCAGCACCCGGCAGCCGAGCTCGAACATCCGCGCGATCGGCGGATGCGCGCTGTCCACAGCCATCCTGAGGCGCCAGTTCGAGCGCGGACAGACCGCGATCGGGATCGCCTCGTCGGCGCACCGCCGGAGTTGCGCTTCGGTCGCGTGCGTCATGTGCACCACGAGATCGGGCTGGCAGTCGAGGGCATCGTCCACGTCGTCGGCGTCGCGCTCGCCCGCGTGGAACGCGACGAGCCCGCCGGCACGCCGGACGCGGTCGACCACGTCTCTATACTCCGGGACATCCCGCGTGCTCGCGATGCCGGCGCCGCCGGCGGCTTCCTCCCCCCCGCCTCTCCCGAGGGCCACGGCCCGGCAGGGGAGGCCCGCCACGGCCTCCCGCAGGAGCCCGACGCCGCGCGTGCCGCCCTCGCGGAAGTCGGCGAATCCGCCCGTCCCGCCCCTGACCATCCGGCGAACGCTCTCCCGCATGCCCGCGACGCAGTCCGCGTCCGGGGCCGCACCGAGGAGTCGGTGCTTGAGCCCGGCCGGGGGCGCAACGAGCGACGCCAGGTCCCCGTCGGACGGGGCGTCCATCGCGATGGTGTCGCCGAGGTGCGTGTGGGCGTTGAAGAACGAGGGGCAGATCCAGCGCGCGGGCGCATGCGTCCGCTCCTCGATCGCAACGATCCGGTTGCGCTCGACCACGACGTCGGCCGGCCGATACTCGAGCGAGGGGCCCGTGAAGGCGAGGCCCGAGTAGACTCTCTGCGTCATCCCGTGATTATTTAAATGACCAGACCCAGATATAGGTTGATATGGCGAAGAAGCGGGGCGGGCGGCTGATCTCGTCGGCCGGGCTCGTCAACTACTACGAGAGCGAGGACCGGCGCGCCGTCCACATCAACCCCTACTATGTGATCGTTGTAGCGGCCCTGATCGGTGCGATCGTGCTCGCGCTTGATACACTCCTTTAAAACCCTCCTTTAAACGACCGGGTGGTGGTTCGGCCGGCGACGGAGGACCGGCCGGCCTTCAACATCACCCGTTTACTCGACCTCCATACTCCGCGGACCGCTCGAGCTCTTCCTCCACCTCGACCAGAACCTGTCGCTCGTGAGCGAGCGGTATGCCACGAATGCGATCGTCCTCGATACAGGACTCGTTGTGGCGCGATCCTCAGCGACGCACTTCTCTTAGGAGCCGGTGCTGCGGCGGCGGCCGGGAATCTGGATCCGATCCTGCTACTCGCCGTCTTAGTTGCAATCTCCGCGGAGACGGCCACCGGATCGGCAACTGACCCTACCCGCATATCTCCTGTGCCGGTTTCCCGATGACGTCCGGCAGAAGTCGGTACATCGACCGCACCTACCGCTCCTTCGAGCGCCAGGGCGCCCTCGCGATCTTCGTCGTCCACTTCGTTCCGCTCGTAGGCCCCTTCGCGCCGTTCCTTGTCGGCATCGGGCCAATGTGAGCTGCCGGTGATTCCCGCTCTCCAACGCGCTCGGGGGCGCGGCATGATCCGTTGTGCTCGTCGTCGTGGGCTATTTCCTCTGCACGTCGTCTATCGTGAACCCGCACCTGAACGTGCTGATCCTCGGCGTGATGGCGCTCACCGACGGATCGGTCCTGTTGAGGCTCTTCGGGATCGCCCGCGGATACCCTCAGCGCCGCCTGACCGCTCTGCTCTTCATCCGAGGCCTATCCAAATATATTAACGGTCCTGCGGAGCACCTGTACAGCGGAGGGAGGGATGACACCGCCCGTTCTTTCGAAGTACCGCACGTATCTCATCATCGCGCTGATCGCGTTCTTCGCAATCCTCGCGTTCTGGATCCGGATGATCCCGGCCATGCAGATCGGGAATCAGGATATCCTCTCGTTCGTCGGCTCCGACGACCCGCTCTACAACCTCCGTCAGGTCGAGTTGATGCTCGCCAACTTCCCGACCTACGCCTGGTGGGAGCCGATGACCCTCTTCCCGTACGGCACCGATCTCTACTGGGGGCCGCTGACCACCTACATCGCCGCGACCCTCTCCCTTCTGGTGGGGGCGACCACACAGCCGGAGATCATCTTCGCCTCCCTCACGGTCCCGCCGCTGATGGCCGCGGTGATGGTGCCGGTGATGTTCCTGCTCGGCCGGCGCCTCTCGGACTGGAAGGGCGGGCTCGTCGCAGCCGGCCTGATCGCGGTCATCGCGGGCCAGTACCTTCTTCCGCTCCCTCTTCGGGTACTTCGACCACCACATGACCGAGACCCTCACCTCGACCGTCTTCTGCCTGGTCTATATCCTGGTGGTCCGGTACGCGCTCGACAACGAAGTCTCGCTGACCAGTGATCGAGAGCCTGAAGAGGCCGGCCCTGCTCGCAGCCGCAGCGGGCGTCGCGTACTTCGTCGGGCTCGTGGCGATGCCGACGATGATCCTCTTCGCGATGATCGTCGCGATCTACACGCTCGCCCAGTTCCTCTACGACGCCTATCGCGGGCGCTCGAGCGATGGCCTGCTGGTGATCAATGTCGTCGTGTTCGCGGTGACGCTCGTCCTCTACCTGATCTTCGGCATCAAGAACTCGGGCATCGACCTCTCGGCCTACACGGTGGGCCATGTGATCGCGTATCTCGGCATCATCGCCGGGACGGCGATCCTCTGGGGGCTCGCCCGGTACCTCCGGGACCGCCCCTGGTACTACTTCCCGGCCGCGCTCGCAGGCTGCGGGGTCGTTATCGGCGTGGTCCTCTTTGTCGCCCTCCCCGACGTCTACAATATCCTGATCGGCAGCTTCGGCGCGTTCTTCGGCCAGTACGACGTGACGAACACGGTCCAGGAGGCGCGCGGCTGGTCGTTGGCGGCGGCCTGGTCCACGTTCCAGCTCGGGCTCGTGCTGATGATCGCGGGCTTCGGCGTGCTTGCGTTCCGGTTCTGGCGCGAGCACCGGGCCGACCACCTCTTCGTCTTCGTCTGGTCCGCGATCATCCTCCTCTCCACGATTCAGCACGTCCGGTACCGAGTACTATCTCGCCGTCAACATCGCCCTGCTCGCCGGGATCGTTGTCTCATTTGCATTCGAGCTCGGAGGCGCCGATCTCGCGGCCATGCTCGGCCTTGGCTCGAAGGCGGCCAAGCCTGCGCCCGCGCCGGCTCCCGAGCCCGAGAAAAAGACCGGAAAAAGGGTGGCAAGAAAGCGCCGTCCGCGAAGACCCCGACCGGCAAGCAGCGCGCCCACGCCGCCCATCGGTCCTACAGCGTGGCCGGGGCCGCGCTCGTGATCGGCACAATCGTGATCACGCTCCTTTTCGCTTACTTCTCGACCCTGCCCGTCGACCTCGACGGAGACGGTCAGGCCGACTTCACGACCTCGTATGCGACCGCGAGCCAGCAGGTCAACCGGATGAACCCGGACTGGAAGGAGTCGCTCGAGTGGATGCAGAACGGCACCCCCGCGACGGGCATGGACATGAAGAAGATCTACGCCAAGCAGGGCTTCGCCTATCCGTCCGAGGCCTATGGCGTGATGTCCTGGTGGGACTACGGCCACATGATCACCTACATCGCCGAACGGATCCCGAACGCGAACCCGTTCCAGCAGGGCGTCGCCGGTCCGGACGGCGCGGCCGCGTACTTCGTCTCAACGAACGAGACCGAGTCGAACCGGATCCTGGACGTGAAGGAGACGCGGTACGTTGTCACGGATATCGAGATGGCCATCTCGAAGTTCTGGGCGATGGCGACCTGGTATAATACCACGGCCCAGACCGCGCCGTACCAGATGACCCTGTACGCCCGGAACCAGCAGAACACGAACATCCTCGACCCGGTCACGGTCAACCTTCAGCCCTACTACCTGACCACGGTCGCCCGGCTCCATACCTTCGACGGCTCGGAGACGGCGCCCGGGACCGCGTACTACATCGAGTACTCGGACCCGTCGAAGGCGAATACCGCGCTCCCGCTGATCACCCGGGCCGAGTCCATGAACGCGACCGCAGCGGTCGCACGCGCGGCCGCGTACAACGCCCAGGCCGCAGCCGGCACCCATGCGATCGCCGCAGGGGTCCAGCCGAACCAGCCGGTCGAGACCGTCCCCGCGCTCGGCCATTACCGGCTCGTCCACGAGTCGCCCACGAACGCGGGCGGCATCGCGGTGAAGTACGTGAAGGTCTTCGAGTACGTGAAGGGCGCCCGCCTCCGCGGCGAGGGGACGATCGAGGTCCCGGTCGTCACGAATACGGGCCGGGCCTTCACATGGCGCTCCACCGCGGTGAACGGCGAGTTCGTGCTCCCGTACGCCACCAGCGGCAGCACCGGGGATGTCCACACGACGGGACCGTACCGCCTGCTCTCCACGGGCGGGACGGTCGAGGTCTCCGAGGCCGCCGTCCAGTCTGGCAGCTCCCTCTGACCCCCCTTTCTCTCCCTCTTCCCCCAACAAAAGGGGTTTAACCATTCGGGCCGAGATCTTGATCGGATGTTGATCCGCACCCTCCGGTTGTTCGCGCCCGTCGTGCTCGTCCTCGCGCTCGCCGTCAGCGCCGGCTGCACCGGCACCCAGACCTCGGCGGCGAACGCGACATCGGTCCACACGGACCTCTCGGTCGAAGAGTTCAAACAGATGGTCGACCAGTCCCAGGGGCAGTCCGGCGAGGTCGTAATCCTGGACGTCCGGACTCCGACCGAGTTCGAGCGCGAGCGCCTCCGCAACGCCGTGAACCTCGACGTCAGCGCCGGCGTCTTTAGCGACCGTGTCGCCCGCCTCGATCGGCAGAGGACCTACCTCGTCTACTGCCAGAGCGGCACTCGTTCGGCCCGCGCCGCGCAGATCATGAGCGAACTCGGCTTCGCGAAGGTCTACAATATGCGGGGCGGTATCGCCAAGTGGAAGGACGCCGGCTACCCCGTGGTCACGGGCGCCTAACTCTCCCTTTTCTTCGTCCGCCGCCGCGGCGAACCCATAAATAGGTACGCCCCCATCTGTACCACGGTGACACTGTGGTTGACCTGATCACGATCGTTCTCATCGCCGTTGTCGTGCTCGTCCTGCTCGGGCTCGTCGTCTGGTTCTTTGGGATCTACAACCGGTTCTTCAACCTGAAGAACTCGGCCGAGGCGACGCTCGGACAGATCCGGGTCGCGATGAAGAAGCGGCTCGACATGATCGAGCAGCTGCTCGGCGCGGTCAAGAGCTACGCGAAGTTCGAGAAGGAGACCCTCGAGCGGGTCACGCAGCTCCGCGCCTCGGTGACGAGCGGCGGGCCGGCACAGCTCGATACGGTCGAACGCGAGAGCCGGTCGATCCTCGGCTCGCTCTTCGCCGTGGCAGAGGCCTACCCGGACCTGAAGACCTCGACCACGGTCCAGGAACTGACGGGGGCCGTCCGCGGCGTCGAGGACGAGATCGCACGCCAGCGCTACACCTACAACAACGTGGCCCAGCAGCTCAACACGATGGTCGACGTCGTCCCGTCGAACATCGTGGCGCGTCTGATCGGGATGCAGAAGCTCGAGTACCTCCAGTTCGAAGAGGCGATCGAGCGGCCGCCGACGATCGAGTTCTGATCGGCCATGGGCGAAGAACGCTCGCTCGCGGTCCTGGTCGCGGTCACGCTCGCCCTCGGGCTCGTGGCTGCAGCCCTCGCGCTCTGGCTGCCTACCCTCACCTTCGCGGGGGGGCTCTCGGTCGATACCTACGAGGCCGACTACGCGCTCAACGGGAGCCTCGCGGAGCGCTACGTGTACAACGTCGGAGCGCCCGGCACATACCGGATGCTCTTCCGGACCTTCGACGTCCCGCTCGTTTTCAACGCGACCACCTCCCCCCACATCGAGATGGTTGGGGTCACGCCGCCTGACAGCATAACCGGGTACGCCCGCGACGCTTCAGGCACAGTCCGGCTCTACGGGCCGGTGAGCGATCCCGGGACGGCGTCGTTCGTCGCGGCGCAGGCCGAGCTGAACGAGGTCGGGCTCGTCGACACCGGATACTTCTCGAGCGGAACATATGACGCCCGGTATTCGTTCGTGGTCCGCCCGCCGGTCGAGTACGACGCGTCGTTCGTCCACGTGAACCTGAAGCTCGCGCGGGAGGGGAAGCATGTGCCGTATTCGTTTATCCGCATCACGCTTCCGGCGGACGGAGTGAGCGAGGTCTTCGCCTACCCGCCCACGCTCCGGCAGACGCGTGAGGGCGACCAGATCGTGATCACGGGCTCCGCCGGCGAGAGCGAGAACGTCGCGATCGAGCTCCTGCTGAACCGCTCGGCTCTCGATACCGTCGCGGGCTTCCCCAGCCCGGTCGCCGATGTCGAGGGGCAGGCAAGATCGGCCTACTTCTGGGAGAGCGTTCCCTACACGCTTTCGACGATACTCTACTGGGCCGGGATCGCGTTCGTGCTCCTCGTGCCCGTTGCTCTCCTCCTGCTGTACCGGCGGTACGGCCGGGAGAAGGCCTTCACCGTGCCCGAGTACCTGAGCACGATCCCTGACCCGAGCAAACCCCCATATGTCGTGAACCTCCTCTTCAAGGGGGACGCAGGGACCTCGGATGCCGACGGGTTCTACGCGACGGTGCTCGACCTGCACCGGCGCGGACTGATCCGGGTCGAGGAGGTTGCCGGCGGCGAGGACGTCCGGATCCAGCTCCACAGCGCCCGCTCGAACAATCCGTACGAGCAGCGGGTGCTCGACTTCCTCGGCGCCATCGCGACCGACAACGTGGTCGACACGGCAACACTCGCGCTGCGGAATGAGGAGGCGAAACGCAATACGGCCCTCCAGTCCGAGATGATTCGCAATCTCGGGTCCTACCGCGCGATCGCCTCGCACTCGGACCCGACCGTGACGACGGCGTACATTGTCTCTGGTCGCGAGCACATCGCCCCCCTGATCCTTATCGGGGCTGCGCTCGCGATCGTCTCGCTCCTGCTCGTCTTCATCTACCCGAGCCTCAGCGGCCGATTCGTCGGGCCGATCCTCCTCTTCGTGGTCGGCATCGCCCAGTCCGGGATCGCGATCACGTTCCCGTCCACGCTCTTCGGCCACTGGAAGGGCGAGGGCTACCGCGAGCGGCTCGAGTGGGAGGCGTTCGCCCACTTCCTCTCGGACCTGGCCATGCTCCGGAAGGTACTCGCCGGCCGATCTCTCGATGTGGGGCGAGTGGCTGGTCTACGGCACGGCCCTCGGGGTCGGCGACAAGGTCGCCCAGGCCATGCGTGAGCTGAACATCCGGCTCCCCGAGGAGATTGCGATGCCGACGAACCTGAACAGGGCGTTCGTGCCACTGATCCTCTTTGCGCCCCCTGTCCAGAGCGGCGGCGGTGGCTTCGGTGGCGGTGGCTTCGGTGGCGGTGGTTTCGGCGGCGGCGGCGGTTTCGGCGGCGGCGGCGCCGGTGGGCGGTGAAGCCCGTCGTCGACCGCGAAGATCAACACGTCTTCTCTTCCTTTTCATTCTCTTTTCTTTCCTCGTCGTCCGGCACCACCAGACAGAGACCCATCAAGGCGGCGAATGATTTCGGGCATTTAACATAGTATCACCAGCAATCAACAGATCGACAGTTCCGCGGTTTCGCGTCCACACCGGAGAATAACCGGAGGAAGGGGCATGGGTATCACTGTTCGGATATCGGGCGTCGCTCTTCTCATCATACTGGGAGTGTTTGTCGTGCTCCTGCCGGGATGCATGGGCTCCGATTACTCCAGGCAACGAGATATCGTCGTTCTCAAAGCTGAGCGGGGACGGAACACAGGAATGGACGCGTACGATCGACGGCGGTCAGGACGACGCTGGCGAAGACATGGCCGAGCTGGAGAGCGGGGAGACTTGTCATCGTCGGGCAGAACGGCACGAGCCGGAGAACGTTCGAATCTCCACGGGTGATACGTCTGTCATCGAACGGAAAGGTGATCGCGGACAAGACGAACGCGGACCGGTTCGATCGGCCCCGCGCGGTCGTCGCCGATCCTGAAGGCGGTTTTGCAACCCTGATGCAGGGCGGCGAGGTGACACGTTTCGATCGGGCCGGAGCGGCGGTCTGGACCTGCTCGACCGCGATACGGGAGGCGTCCTCGCTGACCCGGCTCCGGACGGGGGTTATCTCGTCGGTGGATGCACTGTCTACCAGGTCTGGATAACGAATGCTTCCCCGGCACCGGGAGAGCAAATCGCCCGACAGCCCGTGATCACCACCGCCACGCCCGGAGGTTCGACCGCTTCCCTGGAGGATGCCGCGGCGCTCGATACCGGTATCGGGACGCTTTCGCCCACCGGAGCGGGCGGCAGCGCCCGTCGCATCACCACGCTGCCCACCGTCGCCATGCCGTCGTATACTCCCAGTATGGCGGTGAAGAGAGCCCTGGCGGCGAAGTATTCGCCGGATGGAGAGCTTGTATGGCAGCGGACGTACGATACGGGGATTGCCGCTGTCTGGTCCGCGTTCGAAGACCCGGGGGACGGCAGCCTTGCTGCTCGCGGGGCCGGTGTCCGCGACGTCCGGCAGGGATTATCACCGTTGATCTATGGGATGCTGCAGGCCGACAGGGACGGCGCGGCAGGGACTCTGGTCTCGCTCGGTCAGGTCGAGTATCAGGGGAGCGTTCGAATGCGGGTCGTGACCGACGGGACCGATGTGATCGCTGGTACGAAGAGCTCCGCAGTTCCGCATCCCGCGTTCGGTGTCACCTCGGTCATCCTCGATCCGGCAGAACGGGTGCTCGCGGAGCGGACCCTGAATGCCAGTCGTGTCTTCAACGGAACCAGCGACGACGGGTACGTCTCGCTGGGTGTTCCCGTTGGGAATGGTGTGAGCGGCTACGATTCGGAAGTCTTCCTCGGTCCGAACCCGTACACTGGGTTTCACGCTCTCCGGTTCGACGCCGCGGGAACCCTCGTCTGGGATCGTCCGTTGTCGATAGGGTCCATCCGTGAGGTCAAACGGGTGATCCAGACCGCGGACGGAGGCTACGCGATCCTCGCAATGAGTGAATGAAAATAATCGGCGTCCGCTGTGTCCTACACAGATCCCTTTTCGTTTCCTTCAGGAGGACCGCTCCCGGAGGGCCTTCTCGCGGTCGTCGAAGAAGAGACGGAGCCAGAGCTCCGTCACGAAGACCCGGAAGACCTCCTGCGAGTACGGGGCCTTTCCGGCCCGGTACCGCGCGAAGTCCGCTGCGACTGCGTCCGCGTCCCAGTACGGGCGCGAGCGGAACGACTCCGAGGCGAAGACCTCATCCACGAGCTGACCGAGCTCGCGCCCCATCCAGACCTCCTCGGGCGTGACGAAGCCCATCTTGTCCATCCGGCAGCGGATCGTCTCGGGTACGAGCTTTTGATGGCGCGCCGGAGCACCAGCTTCGTGACGCCGCGACGGAGTTTCTGGTCGAGGGGGAGCGATGCGAGGTACTCGACGACCCTGTAGTCGAGGAACGGCACCCTCGCCTCGATCGAGAAGTGCATCGAGTTCCGGTCCTCGTAGTGGAGGAGTGCGGGCAGGTTCGTCACGACCGTCTCCTGCCGGAGAACGTGGTCGAGGTTGCCGGCGTAGCGATGAACGGGCGGGGCGTCGATCCGGAGGAGCCCGCGCCGGCCCCGCCGGACCACGAGCTGCCGCGCCGCGTCCGCGAAGAAGCCCCGGTGGTGCCGGAGCGTCCCGAGCGCCTCTTCGATGAGCCGGGCCACCTTTCCGCGGCGCGCGAGTGTTGCGAGGTACGTGCCCTGGTACGCGAGGTACCCCGCGAGCTGCTCGTCCGCGCCCTGGCCGTCGAGCACGACCGTGACCGACTCGGCCGCGAGGCGCATCACGCAGTACTGCGCGTAGATCGAGAGCGAGCCGAACGGCTCGTCCTGGGCCCAGACGAGGTCGAGCAGGTCGGCACTGAGCCGGTCAGGGGCGGGCTCGACGTACGCGCCGGCCACCCCGGCGGACTCTGCCGCCACCTCCATGAACGCCCGTTCGTCGAACCGTGGGTCGGCGTAGACGGCCGAGAAGGTCCGCTGCCGCTCCCCGATCGAGTCCGGGTGCTCGGTTGCGAGCAGGCGCGCGATCAGGGCCACGATGGTCGAGGAGTCGATTCCGCCCGAGAGGCAGGTCCCGACCGGGACGTCGGCCCGAAGGCGCAGGCGGACTGAGTCGGTCAGCAGCTCGAGCAATCGCGTAGGAGCGTCGGCCTCGAGCGCGGGCGGCGACGCGATCTCGGGATTCACCGCAAGATCCCACCAGCGGACCGGCCCCTCGACCCCGCCCGTCCCCGACCGCCATCCAGTGGCCGGGCGGGAGCTGGAGAACCCCCTCGAACATGGTGAGTGGCGAGTGGTCGAGGACGCCCCAGGCGAGGAACGTGGCGAGCGCGGGCTCGCACGGGACCATTCCGACAGGGGGGTCGGCGAGCAAAGCCTTGACCTCTGAGGCAAAGAGAAAACGATCGCCAGCCCGGACGTAGTACAGCGGCTTGACCCCCAGCCGGTCCCGGGCGAGAAAGACCTCGCCCCGCGGCCGGTCGAGAATGGCGAAGGCCCACATCCCGTTGAAGCGGGCAAGGCAGTCGCGCCCCCACGCGGCGTACGCGGCGAGCACCACCTCGGTATCGGTCCCGGTGCGGAATGTGTGCCCTGCGGCCCGGAGCTCCTCGCGGAGCTCGAGATAGTTGAAGACCTCCCCGTTGAAGACGATCGTGAGCGCGCCGTCCGCACTCGTCATCGGCTGGCACCCCTCGTCCGAGAGGTCGATGATCGCGAGCCGCCGGTGGGCGAGCCCGACCGCCCCCTCCACCACCGTCCCGCTGGCGTCGGGCCCGCGGTGCGCGAGGAGCGCACTCATCCGCTCGAGGAGGGCCTCATCCGCGGCACCGCCGCCAGTCTCCACGACCCCCGCTATCCCGCACATCTCAGGCGAAGTACGGAGTCCGCCGCTTCACGGCCTCGCGGAACGCATCCTCGAGCGCGGGGCCGTGCAGCCCGCGGACATCGACCAGGTTGTCCGAGCGGAGCAGGCAGGGCTTGAGCTTCCCGTCGGAGGTGAGGCGGAGCCGGTTGCAGTAGGCGCAGAACTCCGTGTTGTGAAGCGGGCGGACGACCTCGACTTCCGCTCCCCTGACGAAGTATTTCTTCCGGTGGTGCATCCGCCGGGTCTCGACGCGGTCCGCCATGGCCGCGATCCGGTCCTCGATTCCCTTCACGTCGCCGTGGTGGTCGCAGTCGCGGAAGTCCATCAGCTCGATCAGCTGCAGCACCAGGTTGGGGTCGTCCCGCACGAAGTCAATGAAGGTATCAACCTCATCCTCATTGATCCCCGAGAGCACGACCATATTGATCTTGACGGGGGTCAGGCCCGCTTTCAGGGCCGCGTCGATCCCGGCAAGAGCCTCGCCGAGCATGGGCTTTCCCGCGATCTGTTCGTATCGCTCGGGGTCCATCGTGTCGAGCGAGACATTGACCCGGTTGAGCCCGGCGTCCCTGAGCTCCTGCGCCCGGTCCGCAAGCATGGTCGCGTTCGTGGTCAGCGAGACCTCCATCCCTGGCGGCACCGACGCGATGATCCGGGCGAGGTCGGAGCGCATCAGGGGCTCGCCCCCCGTGAACTTGACCGACCGGATCCCAAAGGACTGGGCCACGCGGAGGATCTCCGCGATCTGCTCGGCCGAGAGCTCCTGCTCGGGGTTCTTCTCGCCCTCGGCGTGGCAGTAGATGCAGTTGAGGTTGCAGGCCTGCGTCAGGCTGATCCGTATATTCGTGACGGTCCGGCCCGAAGGATCAGTCAGCACCGGCATCACACCCGACAAAGTTTTTGCCGATGATGTAGATCTCGCGCGACCCCTTCCGGCTCGCCTTCGCCTGGTACGTCTTGCCGGACCGGAACGCCACCCGGACCTTTGCCAGGAACTCGGCGAAGTCCTCGCCCTGGAACGACTTGACGACGAAGTTGCCGCCCGGCTTCAGGGTCGCGCAGGCGAACGCGAGCGCCTGCTCGCCGAGCTCGATAGAGCGGGCCTGGTCGTACGAGCGTTGCCCCGAGAGCTTCGGCGAGGCGTCCGCGACGACCACGTTCACGATTCCGAGCGCCTCCTTCACGCGCGCCGGAAGCGCGGGGTCGGAGAAGTCGCCGACGATTGTCTCGACCCCTTCCATCGGCGCGATCGGGTTCAGGTCGACCCCGAGCACGCGCCCCTCCGTGAGCGTGCGAATCACCTGAAGCCAGGAGCCCGGCGCGGCCCCGAGGTCGACCACGTTGTCGTCCTGCCGGATCACGCCGGCGTGCTGCTGGACCTCGAGCAGCTTGTATGCGGCCCGCGAGCGATAGCCCTCGCGCATGGCCCTACGATATTCCCGGTCCTCTCCCCATTGCGATCCCATGTTTTATGTCTGCTCCCGATTGGTGCCTCTCCCGTGACGCGTTCACGGAAACCGGAGCGTATCAACCTTCCGGTTGCCGCTCCGGTGCGATATCATTAAAACTATGACTAGTCAGTTTATAATAGAGAGTGTCAGGGGTATCCATGTTACGCGCCACCATCGACGCAGATGTCTTCAGGGAGGCAGTCGACGCCATCGCCGCTCTCGTGAGCGAGTGCCGCCTCCATGTCGACAGCGAGGGAATGAGGACGAGGGCGGTCGACACCGCGAACGTCGCAATGGTCTCGCTTGAGCTCGGGCCGGACGCATTCGAGGTCTTCGAGGCCTCGGAGTCCGCGCTCGGGATCGACGTGACCAAGCTGAAGAACATCATCGGGATGGTGAACCGCGGCGAACGGCTCATGCTCTCGATACCGGAGGGGTCGCAGCGCCTGAACCTGGCGTTCCAGAGCTATCAGTACTCGCTGACCCTCCTCGATCCGAACACGATCCGGAAGGACCCGAACGCGCCGACACTGGAGCTGCCGGGGACGGTGGTCCTCGAGGGGGCGAAGCTCACGAACGCGATCAAGGCCGCCGCGGTCGTCTCGGACAAGATCGCGCTCGGGATCGATCCCGAGGCCCGGGTCTTCTTCATGGAGGCAGAGGGCGACACGGATAACATCCGGCTCGAGCTCGGCCCGGACGACGTGCAGTCGCTCGCGGACGTGAAGGCGCGTTCGCTCTTCAGCCTCGACTACCTCAAGGACATGGCGAAGACCATGAGCCGTGCGAGCGAGATCGAGATCGGGATCGGGGTGGACCACCCGGTCCGGTTCACCTTCGAGATCGCGGGCGGCAAGGGGCGCGTGATCTACCTGCTCGCGCCGCGGATCGAGGCCGACTGAGCCCCGGAGACCGGATGCGGCCGGTGTTCGAACCGAAGGACCTGGCCCGGTACCCGTTTTTACAGGAGGCCCAGGCGAAGATCGCCGGGTCGCAGCTGAACCAGCTCGAGGCCTTTCTTGAAAGTGATGTAGGTGCTCGGATCATCCGCCTGGCAACCGAACGGATCGAGGCCGCGATCACGATCACGCCAGAGAGCCTGAAGGCTCACTTTAAGGAGTCCTATGAAGGAGGTCCAGATCCTCTCGAGTCCCTCTATGCATATGGGATGGCGCGGGTCATCGCCTCCTGTATCAACGACCGGACCGTGATCGAGCGGCTGATCTCGTACGAGGCCCGTCGCTCCTCGTTTTTCTTGATGAGCGACGAGTCGAAGGAGACAGCGGAGGCCGCCGCGGCCAAGCGAGATGAAGTCGCAATGCGGCTCGGCCTTCAGATCCATGGCGATACCGTAACGGTCCCCGTCGTTCCGTACATCGAGATGGCGGCCGGCCTGCGCGAGCCGGGCTGGCGCCTGGTCAACCGCGAGGTCTCGGGCGGGGTCGTCCGGGTTTACGCGACCGAGTTCGAGGTCCTTCTTCGGGAGCGGATCCGCGTCGTGATCCGCGCCCGCGGGTTGCCGAGGGTGCCGGCGGAGGTCTGCGCCCTTCTCGCGCCCGCGATCGAGCGGCTGACCGCGGTCCACCAGGGGCAGATGCTCCGGAACCTCGGGCCGATCGACGAGTCGCGGTACCCGCCCTGCATGGCCGCGCTGGTCATGGCGCTCGCGAGCGGCGCGAACCTGACGCACATGGGCCGGTTCGCGCTGACCGCGTTCCTCCATACCATCGGGCTCTCGACCACCCAGATTGTCGAGGTCTACCAGCGCTCCCCCGACTTCGACATCGAGAAGACCCTCTACCAGGTCGAGCACATCTCGGGCCGCTCGGGGACCGAGTATACCCCGCCGTCCTGCGCGACCATGGAGACGAACGGGCTCTGCGTCCGCCGGGACGCTCTCTGCGAGCGGATAGGCGGCCCGCTCGGGTACTGACCGGAAGAAGAAAGGGAACCCGCCGCCAGTCGAGACGCCTAGCGGATCTTCTCGTTGATCACGTACCCCGCAACGCTCATCAGGACGAGGAAGATCACGATGGCGAGCAGGTACGCCAGTCCGGAAGGCATGATGAGCGGCAGGCCGACGATCAGCATGATCATGACGAGCAGGGCGACGACCCCGATAAGGAGGTCCAGGAGACGCGTATCCATTGTCTCTGTACAATAACGCTCCGCCGATAAGTCTGTATCGAATCGCGGGGGGCGGCACAAAAACCCTTGTAGGATGAGATACCATCACACCGCCATGGAGATCAATGATAGCCTGAGAGCCTTTCTCGAGAACGGAGAGGACTGGGAAAGAAAGAACACCACCGTGCCCGGGCGTGTACCTGATCAAGCTCCCCGAAGACCCGCAACCGTTCCGCCTCGCTGGCGCTCGAGCTGAACCCGATCGGCGAGAGCGGCCTGCCGATCAAGCGCAAGGGGCTCATGATCATGAGCGGCCACGAACTCGAAGCGTTCCGCAGGCTCTTCGAGAACCCGAAGGTCGCGAGCGTGCTGGACTCGATCGACGGCCTCTTCCCCGAGCGGCGGAACTGCCGGGAGGGCCGCAGACGACGTCGTCGAGATCTAGGACGCCGTTCGCGCTCGACGCGGTCGATCTCGGCTTCAGGCCCGGGCCCCCCGCTCCGGACGCCCGCTACGTCTACCTGCAGGACGACCGCGTTTTCCTCGACCTGACGGGGGGGCGTGTCCTGAGCGCGGTGCCTCCGCTTCCAGCCCCCGGCTCGATCGCACGGCGGCCGATCGAGGAGTTCGCCGATCGGGTCAGTACCCGAGACTCTCGCCGATCAGGATCAGCGTGACCCGATCCGCGGCCATCTCCTTCTCGAGGACCACGATCTTCCCGATCTCGCTCGATGTCCCGTAGACCCGCCGGGCCCTCTGCATCTCCACCGGCAGGGCGTACTCCCAGCACCGGGCAAGGGCGTCGTCAAGGGTCGGCACGATCTTGTTCACCCCCGAGACCAGGATCAGGCGGCCGGCCGCGTACAGGCCAGGCGCCGACCCGGCTCCCAGTCTTGTCGCATCCGACGAGCTCGCCCGTCTCGGCGATCGCCTGGACGCCCGAGAGGAACCAGTCGGCGGCCACTCCCTTCCGCCGGAGGGCATTCCGCTTCTCCTCGTCGTTCTCGGCCGTGATCACCGTGTGGTAGTCGCGCCACCCCTTCGGGTTCTCTTTCAGCAGCGACTCGTACCCGATCTCGTTCAGCGTTGTCGAGGCGCCGTTCATCACTTCGGCCCCGTTCGGAATCATGTCGAGCAGGGCCTGTCGCGCCGCATCGCCCGTCGCAGCCCGGACCACGCGGACGTTCCGTGCCTCGATCGCCCCGACCGTTCTATCGATCGTCGCCCAGTCCGGGATCCGGCTCCACCGCTCGGGATCGACCTTCGCGTCCGCGATCAGGTTGGCCGCGCTGTACTGCGTGATGGTTGCCATCGGTTCATCCCGTGACGGGGAGGGCGCTCGCCAAGATAAGGCGTTCGGTAGAAAAGGGGAGATTATTCGAGCGGCTCCCACCGGTTCTTCAGCTCCTGCTCGATACCGGGCAGGGTCGCATGCTCCATCTCGGTGAGCGAGAGCCGGTGCGGTTCGAACGGGCCGAGGTCGCGGAGCGTCTCGGCGAGTTCGAAGCACCTCCTCCGGACGGGATCGAAGGCCGGGTCGTCGAACATGTCCGCCGGCCCGATCAGCCGGCCGTTGGAGACCTGGAACCCGAGGCAGGTCGCGCGCGGCGGGCCGTCGGAGACGGTGCAGCCCGCATCGCAGACCGCGACCGGTACGAGCGGGGCGTTATAGGCTCCCCGCAGTCCGCCCGCGACGAGCGACGGCGTCGTGAATGGGGCCAGGATCTCGCCGACAGCGGGAAACCCCGACTCCGACCGGACGATCAGGACCGGATGGCCCGGGTCGACGTGCGGGCCGGCGACATCGGTCGGCACCCGGATCGAGGTCGAGGCCGCGACCGTGCCCTCCTTCGAGAAGACGTTCCTGACGACGTACCGGGACGGCGCCCCAATGCAGTGCCAGCAGACTGTACGACTCCTCCGGCGTCCGGAAGAAGGCCCTCCGGCGCGCGGCGAGGTCGTGGACCTCGAAGACGAACCCGTCGTGCATGGACGGATCGCTCACGAGCCCGGGCGTGGTGAACGGGTCGGCGAAGGTCCTGTAAAGGTGGAAGTTCCAGGCGCCCGCCCTCGCTGCGGCCGCCATGAACAGGAGCAGCGGTTCAGACTCCCGCTCCTCGAACTCCATCTCGGCCGCGCCCTCGACGGCGTCGGAAGAAAATTCCCGGTCAACGCCGTGGAGCCTCATCCCCTTCGCGATCCCATCGCACGACAGGAGGACCTCGTATGCCAGGCGGCGAATCTCCTCGTCGCCGGCGCCCTGCGCGTGGGTCATCACGAGCTCGAGGCCGTCGCCGCAGCGGGTGACGAACGAGTCGATCAGCAGTCCGCCCTCCTGCTCCTTCAGGCGCTTCGCCGCCTCCTCGAGCAGGCGGGGGTGGACCCGGGATGGACCCGGGAAGGACCCGACACCGGCCCCGACAACGGAAATGGTGGTCTTCATCCCCTCACGAAGGAGTACGTACCGCATGCCGGCTATTCACCGTTTCCCTGCGGATCGGACGAAAATCCGAAACAGGGCCGGCCCCTGCTCCGGGGACGCCTCACCGGCAGCAGGACGTGACCCGGCAGATGATCGACCGGCTGCCGATGTAGATCGGGACCTTCTGGTGGACGCGCTCGGGCTGGACCTCGAGCAGGAGCCGCTCGCCGTCCGTGCAGACGCCGCCCGCCTCGTGCGCGAGGAACCCCATCGGGTTCGCCTCGAAGAGGAGGCGGAGCTTGCCCTCTTTACCCGGGACGCACGGGTAGCAGTAGACCCCGCCGTAGGTGAGGATCTGGTGGAAGTCGGCGACAAAGGCCCCGGAGTACCGGAGCTTCCCGCCGTCCTGCTCGATCCCCTCGATGAACCGGCAGTGCGCGTCGGTCCAGGTCGGCTTCGCGCCGCCCGAGCCGTAGAGCTTCCCCTCGGGCATCCGGACGTTCCCATGCAGCATGCGGTACTGGCCGTCGTCGGCAAGCGCAAAGACCTGGACACCCTCGCCGACGGAGAGGGTCAGCGTGGTCATCGGACCGTAGAGCATGTAGAACGCGGCCTTCAGCCGCTCGCCGGGCTGGAGGACGGGACCATCGAAGACCCCGACGATCGTGCCGACGGCCAGGTTGACCTTGACAAGGGAGGAGCCGTCGAGCGGGTCCATGACGAGGCCGAGCGTGCCCCGCGCGTTCGGGAACCGGACGATCTCCTCCTGCTCCTCGGAGGCGAGCTCGGCCACGAGTCCCGACGCCCCGATGACCCGGGTCAGGTGCCGGTCGGCCCAGACGTCCATGGCGGCCTGCTCCTCGCCCGAGACGTTCTCGGTCCCGACATAGGCCTGGTTCGTGATGAACGCCTCCCGTATCGGCGCGGCCTGGTCCGCGACCAGGCTCGATCAGATCCTTGAGGTCTTCGGAGGCGGCCGTGCCGTCGAGGTACTCGCGGAGCGTGACCATCCAGGCCTCCTCACGCGGAGGGGGCCTCGAGGAGGGCGGCCGCCTCCTCGACGGTCTTCCCCTCGACCGTGATCGCGTAGATCGCGTTGCACATGGCGACTGCGGCCGCGAGCGACTTCTGGTGGATGTTCCGGCCGGTCGCGTTGCCCGACGCGCACCCGATGTTGATCTGGTCGTAGAGGCCCTGGAGGAACTTCCGCTCGTCCGTGGACGAGCCGCCGGCGCAGACGACCTTGGTCCGCCCAGCGGCCTTCGTCGCCTCGCAGAGAAGCAGGGCCGGGTTCTCGCCCTCCTTCTTGGGCGCGTTCACCTTTACGAAGTCCGCGCCGAGGGTCGCAGCCACACCGGCCGCCCCGGCGATCAGGTGCGGGTCCTTCTCGTCTTTGACCGCGGTGCCGCGCGGGTAGATCCAGAGCACGACCAGGAGACCCTCGTTGTGGGCATCGCTGATCGCCTCGGCCGCCTCGCGGAGCATCTGCGGCTCGAAGGTCGAGCCGAGGTAGATGGTATACCCGACGGCCGCGATCTTCAGGCCCGAGCGGTCGCGGAACTTCGCGACCTGCTTGACCGTCCAGAGCGCGCCCGAGAGCGGGTCCTGCTGGGCCGTCTTGACAAGGTGCGTCTTGGAGTTGAGCTTGACCAGGTACGGGACCTTCGGGTAGTCCCTGCCGTACCGGGCGATGAGGCCGAGCTGGGTCGCGAAGACACCGATCCGGGCCTGGTCCGCGATCCGGAAGAGGTGCTCGGGGTCGGCGTCGTCCTCGTGGATCCCCTCGCCGTAGAAGTCGTCGTTGAGGTGCTCGACCTTCTGGTCGCCCGCGAAGAGCATCAGCCGTCCACTGTCGTGGGTGACCAGCCGGTAGTTCTCGATATAGGTCTCGCGCGCCTTCGACGGGACGTCGCAGGGGACGAAGACCCGATCCTTCGGTGCCATGATTACCAGTGGCATCAATGGGATAAAAAACGACTCCCCACATCCCTGGCAACTCTCAAGAGAGGGCGCGGGAAGGGTATGTATCCTGCCGGCCCGGCTCGCTCCCAGCATCGAAATCGTGGTCGATCCGCCGGGGGGTTGGCGGAACACCCGTACCGTGGCACCGAAGGACGACGGATCGACCGGAAAAAAGGAGATCAGAAGAAGATCTTCGCCATGTTGAAGAGGTCCATGTCGACCGTCTTCAGGCGGCAGACGTCGGCGAGCGGAACGGGGACGATCCGGTCCCCCTGCTGGGCCACCATGACGCCGAAGTTCCCCTCGGCGATCTGCTCGATCGCCTTGACCCCGAAGCGCGAGGCGAGGACCCGGTCGTGCGCCGTGGGCGACCCGCCCCGCTGCACGTGCCCGAGGACCGTCACCCGCGTCTCCACGCCGAGACGGCGCTCGACTCCTTGCCGAGGAGCTGGCCGATCCCGCCGAGCTGCTCGTGGCCGAAATCGTCGACCCTCTGGGACGAGGTCACCGCCTCGCTCATCTCCTTCGGCTTCGCCCCTTCGGCCACGACGACGATCGAGAACGTCTTGCCGCGGTTGAACCGGCCCCGGAGGCTGTCGCAGACCTCGTCGAAGTCGAACGGGACCTCGGGGATGAGGATCTGGTCGGCCCCGCCGGCGATGCCGGCGAAGGTCGCGATCCAGCCCGCGTGGCGCCCCATCACCTCGAGCACCATGATCCGCTGGTGGGACTCGGCCGTCGTGTGGAGGCGGTCGATGGCGTCCGTGACGATCGCGACGGCGGTGTCGAACCCGAAGGTGTAGTCGGTGCAGGAGAGGTCGTTGTCGATGGTCTTCGGGATCCCGATCACCCGGACGCCCATCTGGTGGAGGCGGGCGGCGACGCTCAGGGTGTCGTCCCCGCCGATCGCGATCAGGACGTCGATCCCGAACTTCTCGAGGTACATCAGCATCCGGGCGACGTCCTCCTCGTTCTTGAACGGGTTGGTCCGCGACGTGCCGAGGATGGTCCCGCCCTTGGGCAGGATCCCGGTGACCGAGCAGTCCGTGAGGGGCTCGACCTTGCCCTCGACGATGCCCTTCCAGCCGTTCCGGATCCCGATCACCGAGTAGTTGTGCCGGTGGGCGGTCTTGACGACCGCCCGGATGACCGCGTTCAGTCCCGGGCAGTCCCCGCCGCCGGTCAGCACGCCGATCGACCGGATCGGGCGTCGTTCAGACTCGTTCATGCCTCTCCTCTTTCGGTCGGACCTGATATAACATCCTGTCGCCGCCGGATCACCGGTCCGGGAGAGCGGCCACACCGGGCAGGGTCTCGCCCGAGAGGAACTCGAGCGTGGCCCCGCCCCCCGTCGAGACGTGCGACATCCGGTCGGCCACGCCCATTCGGGTCACGGCCTCGACCGTCGAGCCGCCCCCGACGACGGTGACGGCGTCGAGATCGGCCAGCACGGTGGCGATGGCGCGCGTTCCCTCCGCGAAGGCCGGGTTCTCGAAGACGCCCATCGGCCCGCTCCAGACCACGGCCCGGCAGGTTCCGAGAACGCGCGAGTACTCCGCGATCGTCGCGGGCCCGATGTCCGCGATCACCCATCCCTCGGGGATCGCGTCGGCCGGCACCGTCCGCACGCCGCCCTCCCCCTCCAGGCTCTCCGCGACCACGACGTCCGTCGGCAGGAGCAGGCGGACGCCGCGCGACGCCGCCTGCTCCGTGAGCTCGCGGACGTAGTCGAGCAGGCCCGTCCTCCACCCGCGAATTTCCCACGCCGTACCCCCGGCTCGCTATACGCGGTGGCCACCATCCCGCCCCCGATGAGCAGGACGTCGACCAGGGGCACGATGTTCTTCAGGACGCCGAGCTTGCTGCTCGACTTCGCGCCGCCGATCACCGCCGCGAAGGGGTGCTCGGGATGCTCGAGGAGGCCTCCGAGCATCTCGATCTCCCGCTGCATCAGGCAGCCCGCCGCCGCCGGGAGCAGGCGCGGCACGCCCACGATGGACGCGTGCGCGCGGTGGCTCGAGCCGAACGCGTCGTTGACGTAGAGGTCCGCGAGCGCCGCGAGGGCCTGCGCGAAGGCCGGGTCGTTCGCCTCCTCGCCGCGGTAGAACCGGAGGTTCTCGAGCATGGCCACGTCGCCGTCCCGCATCCCGGCGATCGCCGCCTCGACGTCGGGCCCGATGCTGTCCCGGAGCGCGATCACCGGCCGGTCGAGGAGGGCCGAGAGCCGCTCCGCCACGGGGGCCGTCCGGAGGGTCTCCACGACCTCGCCCTTCGGCCGGCCCAGATGCGAGCCGACGACGACCTTCGCCCCGTGGTCGATCAGGTACCGGAGCGTCGGCAGCGCCGCCCTCATCTTGGAATCGTCGGTGATGATCCCGTTCTTCAGCGGCACATTGAAGTCGACCCGCACGAGCACCCGCCTGCCGGCCACGTCCAGGTCCTGGACCGTCCTCTTCGTCATCTCCGTCCCCTCGCCGCAGAAACCGGCGACCAACTGTGGTCGTCGAGGACATATACCTTCCTTCCCGCGGAGAGACGGACCGTCCGGTCGCCGGTAGTGGCATTCGAAAAAGAGAGGGGGCGATTGTCGCGGTCTCAGCCCTGCGCGGCCGCGTCGAGCACGACCTCGAGGATCCCGTGCTTGAGCCGCGTCCTGACCGAACCGGGGTCGCACGGCGGCAGCGGCGCCGTCGTGTGGTACCGCCGGCCGTCCTCCTCGGCGAAGATCTGGAGGGTCCGGCCGGTCATGCCCATCCGGATGTTCTCGGGCGCGATCCCCGGGACCTCGGTCACGACGACGACCTTGTCCTCGATCGTCGAGACCTCGGGCACCTGCTCGATCACCTCGGGCGTCGTCCTCGTCGGCCTCGGGGCCGTAGAAGATCTTGAACCCGATCGCGATCGGCATCCGTCCCTGCCCCCCCGCCTGCCGGTTCTGCATGAGGCGCCCGATCAGTTCCCTGACCAGGGCCTCGATCTCCTGCTCGTCGCTGTCGTGTGCGTGGGTGCTCATTATGACTGTCTCGGTTATCTCGGTGTGTCCAGACGTTCTCTCAGGGCCGCGGTCTGGTCGCGGAGGGCTGCGAAGTCCTTCTTCCGGGCGAAGACCGCCCTCCGCAGAGCGTCGGCCTGCTGCCGCAGTTCGTTCTCGGGGCCGACGCCCATGGTCGCGAGCTCGGCCCGGCGGACCACGGCCGCCGCCTCCTCGAGGACGGACCGCTGTTCCTGGTTGTACATCATCTCCCAGGCCTGGCGTTCCGATGCCTCGAGCGCGTCTCGGTCGAGCGAGCCCCTGACCTTCTCGAGCGCGGCGTCAAAGTGTGCCTTCGTGAGGCGGATGTTCGCGGCCGCGTCGGCCCGCTCCTGATCTGTCTTTTCGCCCATGACGGTGATAAACTCGCGCATAGCGGCGAGTTTCGCCTCGCGGACGAGGGCCTCGATGTCCGCGCCGACGAACCCCTCGGTCCGGGCGACCAGGTCGTCGACGTTGATGTCGCCCGCGAGCAGGTCGCTCGCCTGCCCGAGGTAGACCTCGAAGATCTTCTTCCGACCCTCCTCGTCCGGCGGCGGGACGTAGACGTGCCGGTCGAGCCGCCCGGGGCGCAGGAGCGCCGTGTCGATCATGTCCGGCCGGTTGGTCGCGGCCAGCACGACCACGTTCTTGAGCTCCTCGAGCCCGTCGAGTTCGGTCAGGATCTGGCTGACCACGCACTCGGTCACGTGGCTCGAGCCCTGGTACGCGCCGCGGACCGGCACCAGCGCGTCCACCTCGTCGAAGAAGATGATCGCCGGTGCGGCCTGGCGCGCGCGCCTGAAGATGTCGCGGACGCCCTTCTCGGACTCGCCGACCCACTTCGAGAGCAGCTCGGGCCCCTTGATCGAGATGAAGTTCGAGTCCGACTCGTTCGCCACGGCCTTCGCGAGCAGGGTCTTGCCCGTGCCGGGCGGGCCGAAGAGCAGGATCCCCTTCGGGGCCTCGGTCCGGAGCTTCTCGAAGACGTCGGCGTACTTGAGCGGCCACTCGACCGTCTCCTGGCAGCTCGGCCTTGACCTCCTCGAGCCCGCCGACGTCGGCCCACGTCACGTCGGGGACCTCGACGAGCACCTCGCGCATGGCCGAGGGCTCGACGTACTTCCGCGCGTCGGTGAAGTCGTCGTCCGTGACCTCGAGCTTGTCGAGCACCTCGGCCGGGATCTGCTCGTCGGCCGGGACCGAGGGGAGCACCCGGCGGAGCGCGTGCATCGCGGCCTCCTTGACCAGGAGCGCGATGTCGGCGCCGACGAACCCGTGCGTGGTCGCGGCGTAGGCCTTGATCCGGTCGTTCTCGACGATGTCCTCGGAGAGCGGCATGCCGCGCGTGTGGATCTTGAAGATCTCCTCGCGCCCCTTCGTGTCGGGGACGCCGATCTCGATCTCGCGGTCGAACCGCCCGCCGCGGCGGAGGGCCGGGTCGATCGAGTCCGGGATGTTGGTCGCGCCGATCACGACGACCTGGCCGCGCCCCTTGAGCCCGTCCATCAGGGCCAGGAGCTGCGCGACGACGCGCCGCTCGACCTCGCCCTTGGTGTCCTCGCGCTTCGGGGCGATCGCGTCGATCTCGTCGATGAAGATGATCGAGGGCGCGTTCTCGGTCGCCTCCTCGAAGATCTGCCGGAGGTTCCCCTCGGACTCGCCGTAGTACTTGGACATGATCTCGGGGCCGGAGATCGTGAGGAAGTGGGCGTCGACCTCGTTCGCGACGGCCTTGGCGATGAGCGTCTTGCCCGTGCCCGGCGGGCCGTAGAGGAGCACGCCCTTCGGCGGGTTGATCCCGAGCCGCTCGAAGATCTCCGGGTGGCGCAGCGGCAGCTCGATCATCTCGCGGACCTGTTCGAGCTCGCGCCCGAGCCCGCCGATGTCCTCGTAGTGGACATCGGTCCGCTCGCCCTTCTCCTCGTCGGCCTTCGGCTCGTACGGCGTCTCCTTGAGCTCGACCACGGTCTCGGCCGTGACGATCGCGATCCCCTTCGGAGCGACCTTGGCGATCACGAAGGTGAGCGGGTTGCCGATCACGTCGACGCGGAGCTCCTGGCCTTCCGTGACCGAGCGGCCGAGGAGCAGGCGCTTGAGGTACTGCTCGCCGCCGACGAGCCGGATCGGCTGCGTCGGCTGGATCACGACCCTCTTCGCGACGGCGGCCTGGACCTTGCGGATCTGGACCTGCTCGTCCACGCCCGTGCGGGCGTTGCCGCGGGTGCTGCCGTCGATCCGGATGATCGCGCGGCCCGTGTCCTCGGCGAAGCCCGGCCAGACGATCGCGCTCGCCTTCCGCTTCCCCTGGATCTCGATCACGTCGCCCGAGACGAGCCCGAGCACACGCATCGCGTCCATGCTCACGCGGGCGATGCCGCGGCCCGCGTCCTCGCGCGCGGCCTCCTTGACCGTGACGTTGATGGAATTGCTGGTGTCTGCCATGTAAATCTCCTGTAAATCTGGTAATATTCACCTAAGGTTAGTGTCACAAAGTATATAAATATTTTCCATACCTTCTTCCGCTCCACTACCGGGGGCATGCCTGCGGCGAGCCGTCTCTATCGGTCGAGCCGAGAAAAATGTATCGGTCCTGACCGCACCGGATCGACCCTTTCCCGGTCAAGACCCCTGTCGAGCGGGATGTCAAAGAGATCGCCGGATCCCGCGGCAGCGGGGCGGGCCAGGGGCGCCCCGCGCGCGGTCGCGCAGGTGCCGTTTCTCGACAGCCATCGTCGGCGGAGCTCCTCCTCAGCAGCCCATAAAACCCGCTGCATCGGACGCCGTCACGATGGCCGTGCGCCATGTTCGATGCCATGATATAGACGCGTACCCAAGAGAGGTACTCGGGAGAATCTCGCGATGATCGATATTCCACGGGCCGTCGAGGCGGGCGGAGCCGCGCTCGGAACGGCGATGGCCGCGCTCGACGGCCCCCTCGCCTACGAGGAGACCGCCTACCACCTGCCGATCTCGTTCGCGGTGACCGGCACCCCGGTGACCGATGCCGACTCGGCCCGGGCCGCGTACGCCGCCTCCGGCGACAACCCGCTCGTCGCCTGGGAGTGCGTCCGGGCCAACCGTGCCACCGAGTCCGGCCCCGAGGGGCCGCCGTACACGGGCTTCATCCCCGACGCCGAGATCCGGAAGCTCGGGTATTCGCTCGTCGACGGCTCGATCCTCGGGCTCTGCCTGATCGTGGGTCAGCCCGACCACGCCGACGTGGCCGCCGCGCTCTGCCGGGAGCTCCAGGAGAAATACATGCTGACCTTCCTCGCGGGCCCGGTCGTGCCCGCGCTCCAGGAGGCGCACGTCCGGGTCGGGCTCGAGTACCGGCTCGTCCCGCTCGGCTCGACGCCGTCGCACGGCGTCCACTTCGCCGACATCCTGGCCCGGGTCGCGATGATGTTCGGCGGGGTCGCGCCCGGTGACGCGGCGCGCCTGCTCGCGTACGCGGCCGAGCGGCGGGCCCGGGCGATGGTGATCGCGTTCCCGGGCCTCTCGGACGAGGAGGTCGCCTGCGTCGACGCGCTCCGCATGCTCGGCATCCCGATCCTGCACACGGGCGGGTACGAGGGCGGCGACTGGACCGCGACCGAGGGGAAGGACGCGGTCCGGTGCCGGCATGGACCTCCTCGGGATCCGGGTCACGGTCACGGCGATCCCGATCCCGATGGGCTGCTCGCCCGCGTTCGAGGGCAAGTCGATCCGCAAGGAGGAGATGTACGTCGAGTTCGGCGGCGGGCGGTCGCCCGCGTTCGAACTCCTGCGGATGAAGGATCCGTCCGAGGTCGAGGACGGCAGGGTGACCGTGATCGGCCCCGAGATCGAGGACCTCGAGGAGGGCTCGGCCGTTCCGCTCGCGATCCTGGTCGACGTGGCCGGCACGAACTTCCGCAAGGACTACGAGCCCGTCCTCGAGCGGCGGATCCACAACTTCGTCAACTACGGCGAGGGCTCCTGGCACACGGCTCAGCGCGACCTGATCTGGGTGCGTGTCTCCAAAGAGGCCGTCAAGAACGGCCTCCGGATCGAGCACCTCGGCAAGCTCCTCGCCGCGAAGTTCCGGATGGACTTCCCCGACCTGCTCGACGCGGTCCAGGTCACGCTCGTCACGGACCGGGCCGAGGTCGAGCGGCTCAAGCAGGAGGCCGACGCGGTCTACGAGGAGCGCGACGCCCGGATCCGCGGGATGAAGGACGACGACGTGGACGTCTTCTACTCCTGCACGCTCTGCCAGACCTTCGCCCCCGACCACGTCTGCGTCATCACGCCCGAGCGGCCTGCGCTCTGCGGCGCCATCTCCTGGCTCGACGGCCGGATCGCCCACGAGATCTCGCCGGCCGGCGCGAACCAGCCGGTCAAGAAGGAGGGGCTGATCGACCGGAGCGGCGGCGAGTTCGAGGGCGTGAACCGGTTCATCAAGAAGGCCTCGCACGGCGCGGTCGACCGGTGTCGGCTCTACGCGGTGGTCGAGTACCCCATGACCGCCTGCGGCTGCTTCGAGGCGATCGCGCTCGTGCTCCCCGAGGTGAACGGGATCATGGTCGTGAACCGCGAGTACAAGGGCGAGACCCCCTCGGGCATGACCTTCTCGACCCTCGCCGGCACCATCGGCGGCGGCGCGCAGACCCCGGGCTTCGCCGGGATCTCGAAGGGCTACCTCCTCTCGGACCGCTTCCTCCAGGCCGAGGGCGGGATCGAGCGGCTGGTCTGGCTCCCCGCAGCCCTCAAGGAGGAGCTCGCGCCCCGCCTGAAGGCGAAGCTCGCGGAGCGGGGCCTCGCGGACCTCTTCGACAAGATTGCGACCGAGCACGAGGCGAACACGATCGAGGAGCTGATGGCCTACCTCGAGTCCGTCGGCCACCCCGCGCTCGCCATGAAGGAGCTCTTCTAGGAGACCCCATGGCGTACGCACCACCCGCGGACTGGAACGGCACGATCGGCCTTGTGCAGATCGGCGCGACGACGAGCGAGGGCGGGACCCGAAAGGTCTCGTACCGGATCGGCGGCAACGGAGGCCTTCCGTTCGTCGAGCCGAACGACGGGCTCACGCGCCCGCTCGTCGCGTACCGAGCTCTGCGACGACCCCACGTACTGGTCGCCGCTCGTGATCGAGCGGCTCGGCGCGACCACCGCCGACCTCGCCTGCTGGACGAGCGGCCGGGGCCGGGCTCGGCGCCGACCTCGTCCGGCTCTACCTGACCTCGACCAAGCGTCGCGGCTTCGACGACTTCGACGCCGTCGGGACGGCCGTCCGAACCGTCGCTCGAGGCGACCGACCTCCCCCTGATCGTGGAGGGACCGAACGAGCCCGCGATCGAGTCCGAGGCCTTCCGCCGCATCGGCGAGGCCGGCGAGGGCGAGCGCCTCCTGCTCGGGACGGCCGAGGCCGCCCGGTACCGATCGGTCGCGGCCGCAGCCCTCGCGTACCACCACGCGGTGATCGCTCAGTCGCCGATCGACGTGAACCTCGCAAAACAACTCAACATCCTGCTCCGCGAGATCGGCGTGCCCCACGAGCAGATCGTGATCGACCCGTACACGGGCGCGCTCGGGTACGGGTTCGAGTACCTCCTACTCGGCCATGGAGCGGATCCGGTACGCGGCCCTCAAGGGCGACGCGGACCTCGCCATGCCCATGATCTCGTCGGCCCCGGACTCGCTCACGATCAAGGAGGTCCGCGACGCCCCGCCCGGCGAGGCCCACCGGACCGCGGTCGCCTGGGAGGTCACGACCGGCCTGGCCGCGGCCGTCGCGGGCGCCGCGATCGTCTGCGTCCGCCACCCCGACTCGGTGGCGCCGCTCAAGGCCGCGATCGAGGCGACCTGGGGGTCGGCCTGATGGCGCTCAAGGCCCTCGACATCTACAAGCTCCTGCCGAAGAAGAACTGCAAGGAGTGCGGCGTCCCGACCTGCCTGACGTTCGCCATGAAGCTCGCGTCGGGCAAGGCCGACGTCGAGCTCTGCCCGTACCTCGACGAGAACGCGAAGGCCGTGCTCGGGGCCTCGACCCGCCCGCCGATCCGGCTCGTGAAGGTCGGCGTCGGCGAGCGGTCGTTCCGGGTCGGCGACGAGTTCGTCTTCTACCGGCACGAGAAGACCTTCTACCACCAGCCTGCCATCCTCTTCCGGGTCTCGGACACCTGGGACGAGGCCACGATCGCGGGCGTGGTCCACGAGGTCCGCGACTTCAAGCTGACCCGGGTCGGCCAGGATCTCGTGCTGAACGGGATCGCGGTCGCGAACGACTCGGGCGACCCCGCCGCGTTCGGCCGCGCCGTCGCGATCGTCGAGGCGAACGCCGACCTGCCCGAGGTGCTGATCGCGGACGACCCGGCCGCGCTCGAGGCCGGGCTCGCCCACTGCGGCACCTTCCGCCCGCTCCTCGACGGCGCGACCGAGGCGAACGCCGAGGCCGTCTGCGCCCTCGCGAAGAAGCACGGCGCCCCGCTCGTGGTCCGCGCCCCCGACCTCGAGCCGCTCGTCGCGCTCGTGCAGCGCTGCACCGCGCTCGGCGTCGCGGACCTCGTGCTCGACCTCGACGCCCCGACCCCGGCCGAGTTCGTGGAGCGCTCCTCGGCCGTCCGCCAGCTCGCGATCGCGCGGGCAGTGCCCGAGGCTCGGCTACCCGGTCTACTACGACTGCTCGAAGGCCGGCGCGCTCGCGTCCGGAGGCGCTCGCGCTCGGGATCCTGAAGTTCGGCTCGGTCCTCGTGGCCGGACCGCTCTCGCGCCCCGAGACGATTGCGGCCCTGACCCTCCGGCAGAACGTCTACACCGATCCGCAGAAGCCGATCCAGATGACGCCCGGGCTCTACCGGATCGGCAACCCCGGCCCCGAGGCGCCGGTGCTGATGACCGTGAACTTCTCGCTCACCTTCTTCACGCTCCAGGGCTACCTCGAGTCGACCCGGATCCCCTGCTACATGCTGATCGTCGACACCGAGGGGCAGTCCGTGCTGACCGCGGTGGCGGCCGGCAAGCTCTCCGAGGCCGTGGTCGCGGACGCGATCAAAAAGTTCGAGGTCGAGTCCGCGGTCGCGCACCGGAAACTGATCATCCCGGGGTACGCGTCCCCGCTCTCGGGCGCGATCGAGGACGCGACCAGGTGGACGGTGATGGTCGGCCCGCGCGACGCGGCCGACATCGGCGCGTTCCTCGAGACGGAGTGGAAGGGATAGATGCCGGTCGTCACCTTCCTCCCGAGTTACCGCAAGGTCGAGGTGCCGCCGGGCACGACCATCCTGGACGCTGCGCGCCGCGCCGGCCTCCAGATGAACGTGGTCTGCGGCGGCGTGGGCAAGTGCGGCAAGTGCCTCGTCTACGTCAAGGCCGGCAAGGCCGAGTTCGACCGGCAGAAGTACGGCCGGTTCTTCACGCCGGCCGAGCTCGGGCGCGGGGCCTGCCTCGCCTGCACGACCGCGGTCGTCTCGGACCTCGACGTCACCGTGCCCGAGGGCTCGCTGATCCAGGAGCAGAAGATCCTGATCGAGGGGCTCGACATCACGACCGCGTTCAGGCCGTCGGTGCTGAAGTACCACGTCACGCTCTCGGCGCCGACCCTCGAGGACCCGTCGCCCGACCTGAACCGGATGCTCGACGCCATCCACCGGCAGCACGGTCCCCTGCCCGGAGAAGATCTTCGCGCCGCTCGGCGTGCTCCGCCGGATCCCCGAGATCCTCCGCGCGGCCGACTGGGACGTGACCGCGACGGTCGGGCTCCAGCCGCCGGGCAAGTACTGGCTCCTGAACGTCGAGGCCGGCGACACCTCGGACCGGCTCTACGGCGTCTCGATCGACCTCGGCACGACGACGGTCGTGGCCTACATCTGGGACCTGGTCTCGGGGAAGGTCGCCGGGATCGCCTCGAACTACAACCGCCAGATCTCGTGCGGCGAGGACATCCTCTCGCGCGTCAACTTCGGGCGGAAGTCGGGCCTCGCGAAGCTCCAGACCCTCGCGGCCGAGTCGATCAACACCGCGATCACGAACGCGGCGAACCACGCGAAGATCGACCGCGACGACATCTACGAGGCGATGGTCGCCGGGAACACGGTCATGACCCACATGCTCCTCGGGATCGACCCCGCGTACATCATCTCCGAGCCGTACGTCCCGGTGGTCCGGCGGTCGATCAACACGGCGGCCTCGAACCTGGGCCTCTCGGTCGCGCCGACCGCGGGCGTCTTCGCGTTCCCGGCCGTCTCGGACTTCATCGGCGGCGACATCATCGCGGACGTGCTCGCCTGTGGGATGGGCACGAGCGACGAGGTCTCGCTGATGATCGACATCGGCACGAACTTCGAGGTCGTGCTCGGCAACAACGAGTGGATGTTCTCGTGCGCGGGCGCCGCGGGCCCGGCCCTCGAGGGCGGCGAGGTCCTCTTCGGCATGCGCGCGAACCCGGGCGCGATCGAGCGCGTGACGATCGACCCCGCGACCCTCGAGCCGCGCTGGAAGACGATCAACGACATCAAGCCGAAGGGGATCTGCGGCTCGGGCCTGATCGACCTCCTCGCCGAGCTCCTGACCTCCTGCGTGATCGACCGGAACGGGCTGATCGACACCACCATCGACCACCCGCGGGTCCGGAAGGGCGAGTACGCGCCCGAGTACGTGGTCGCGTTCGCGGACGAGACCGGGATCGGTAAAGACCTCGTCGTGACCGAGAACGACATCAAGTCCCTGATCATGTCCAAGGCCTCGGTCCTCGCGGCCTGCGCGGTCCTGATGAACGTGGCCGGGATCACGCACCGCGACCTCGGCACGATCTACTTCTCGGGCGGCTTCGGGAACTACATCAACAAGCAGAACGCGATCACGATCGGCCTGATCCCCGAGGTCCCGCTCGACCGGATCAAGAACATCGGCAACGGCGCCGTCCACGGCGCGAACATCGCGCTGATCAACCGCGACGAGCGGCGCACGCTCGACGTGATCGCGGACAACATCGCCTACATCGAGCTGAACGCCGAGCCCTCGTTCATGGAGGAGTACACCTCTTCCTCGTTCCTGCCGCACACGGACCTCGAGCTCTTCCCCGGGGTCTCGGCCATGCTCGACCGGTGCCGGCTCCGGGCGCACTCGAACGGGATCCATCACACGGAGGCCTGACGGATGGCACGCTTTCTCTCTCCCACGGACGGCCGCGCGACCGGTGTCGGCGGCCTGCCACACACGGACCCGGCCCGTGCGGTCGACGACGTGCTCGCCGCATTCCCCGAGGTCCCGTACGCGCCGGGCCTGCCGAACCGCGGCCCCTTCGAGCAGATCGTCTGGAACGACGCCCGGACCCTCCCCGGCCTCGAGGTGGTCGAGGGCCGGCTCGTGGTCGACCTCGAGGCCGACCACTCCGAAGCCATGGAACGGGTCTACCTGGACTTCGTCGGGCAGGACGCAGCGGCGTACGGCCCGGCCCCCGAGACCTACTCCGGCCTCCTCGACCTCGTCTCCCGCGACCTCTCGTCCGCGGTCCTGGTCAAGGCCCAGGTGACGGGGCCGGTCACGTTCGGGATGCAGGTGGTCGACGCCGACAAGCGGCCGATCCTCTACGACGAGGCCTACGCGGACCTGCTGGGCAAGATGCTCGCGCTCCGGGCCCGCGCGGTCGAGGAGCGGCTGGTCGCGACGGGCGTCCCCGAGACGCTCGTGGTCCTGAACGAGCCGTACTGGGCGAGCCTCGGCTCGACCGTGGTCCCGGTCTCGGACGAGACGGTCCGGCTCGCATTCGAGGACATCGCGTCCCTCGTCGGCGGCGGGCTCGGGGTCCACTGCTGCTCGAACACGGACTGGACCTTCGTGATGGACCTCGACCCGGCCGTGATCTCGCTCGATGCCTACCAGACAGCGACGGAGTTCCTGCTCTACGCCGAGCACGCGGCCGCCTACCTCGAGCGCGGTGGGATCGTCGCGTGGGGCGTGGTGCCGGCCGACGCCCGCCTCTTCGCGGAGGAGAGCGATGCCTCGCTCGTGGCGCGCATGGCCGCGATCCGCGAGGCGATGGCCGAGTACGTCGACCCGGCGCTCCTCGTCCGGCAGTCGCTGGTCACGCCGAGCTGCGGGATCAAGTTTGCGAACGAGGAGGAGGCCGGTCGGATCCAGCAGACGGCGGCCGCGGTCGCCCGCACCTGGCGGGAGGGGACCTGATGCCGCCGTTCCGGATCGCGCTCTCGGGCAAGGGCGGCACGGGCAAGACCACGACGGCCGCGCTCCTGATCGACGCGTTCCGGCGGATGGGCGAGACCCCGCTCCTCGCGGTCGACGCGGACCCGAACGCGAACCTCCACGAGGCCCTCGGCATGGAGGTGGCCGAGTCCCTCGGCTCGATGCGCGAGGAGGCGTTCACCAAGGCGATCCCGGCCGGGATGTCGCGCCACGACTACGTCCGGCTCCGCTTCCGCCAGGTGCTGGTCGAGGGGACGGGCGTGGACCTGATCGCGATGGGGCGGCCCGAGGGGACGGGCTGCTACTGCTTCTCGAACGACCTCCTCTCCGAGTGCCTGGCCGATCTCCAGGCGGAGTACCGGTTCATCGTGATCGACGCCGAGGCCGGGATGGAGCACATCGCGCGCGGCACGATCGGGATGCCCGACCTCCTGCTGATCGTCTCGGACCCCGGGGCGCGCGGCATGCGGACCGCGACGCGGATCCGCGACATCGCGCTCTCGCTCGGCCTGCCCAAGGACAGGATGTATCTTGTCATCAACCGTGTCCGGGTCGGCGCGGCCGATATCGGGGGCGAGCCCGTGCCGCTCATCGCCGAGGTCCCGGCCGACCCGGCCGTCGAGGAGGCCGACCTCGAGGGCCGGCCGATCGTCACGGTCCCCGACGACAGCCCGGCCCGCATCGCGATCGCGGCGCTGGCGGCGCGGATCCGGGAGATGGCCCGGGCCCGCTGATCGGGCCGGGTCATTACTTTTATCTGTTGCCGGGGCAGATTTATTGAGGTCGCACGCGCCGTTGTGGCTTAGCGGTATAGCGGTTGATTCGTAATCAACAGGTCGGGGGTTCGATTCCCTCCAACGGCTCTCTTATAGAAATCCAGATTCCAAAAAAAGCCCAATCTGACTTTTAATTCGAATAGAATTTTAATTTTAGAGAATACCTGCTATCCGTCAAGTAGTCATCAGGGTCGGTGTCGCAGGCCGGTAATGTACCGATACCATCGCTGATGCCTCTAACAGACCATCACTCCGCCCTATCGACGACCTGTAGAAACCGCCATTCCGACCCGCCAATTACTGTCTTGTCGCATATCTTTACCTCCACTCGTACCAGTCATCGCGATGAACTGTCTCGAACCTGCGGGATACGGGTGGGGACATCGCGTTGAGGGGTCTGGCCACCACGGCTCCCGGCACATCGCCCGGCGGGTATCGGAGGCGCAGGTATGGAGGCCCGGGCATTTCCTGCACCGATAATTTCCCCGATCGGTCGCGCGATCGGGGTACAGAGTTACCTGGATGTGCCCCTGTGGCCTCTCGAGCATTCCTGCAAATCACCGTTCGAGCCTCTGGCGATCATCCGGGCATTGCGGACAAAGACCGAGAGGGAGCGATCACGGCTGAGATTGCCTGTATAGCGCCATAAGAAATGGGGAATATCGGCGTCCCCCTCAGAACGTGTTGAAGGGCCCGACACATTCGCGAAGTCGATCCTCCTTTTCCACGGACGTGCGTACAGAGGTCATTCTGATGGATATAGTGGAGAAGGCTCTGCCCCCGAAAAAAGTCCGGGCGAGAACGGGTCCGCGACTATGATCCCGGTCCTCGTCCATCCCGCCCACGGATAATGAGTTGGTGTCTACGTGGTACGGCCAGTACGCCATCGCGTTAAGGGCGACCAGCGAACGAACCGGCCGGCCGGCGGAGAGGTGCCCGCCGCGATGCCCGTTCCGATTGTCCTGGTGCGGAACCCGACCGAAACACTCCGCGTGGTCCCGCCCGCGATGCCGGCCGCCGGGTTCTTCGGGACGGCGCCCACGACATATCTGCGCGTCCCGAACGCGGAGCCCGGTGAGGCGACGGTCGTGACGGTCGGTACCGCAATAGGAGACGAGATCGGAGACACGGCGACGGGCGATGCCGTAGTCTCGGCAGCTGGTGCCGATCCACTGGGGACGAACACTACAGGCGGGCCGACCTTCTGGATGCTATACTCCGCTGTTTCAGCAAGGACCAGCATCCCGAGCTGGGCATTTTTTTTCGCGTAGCTCTGCGGAGACCAGCTCAATCGTATCGTCCTGTGAATGAGCTTCGGGCGCGTGTGACCGAGAATGGGTCGTTATCGCCGGGTACCCGGCCTTCCGGAACGGCACATAGTCGCTGCCGCAATCATGCACATTGTAGGTCAGGTCGAAATCGATGTTATAATCGGAATTGTATTGCGTAAATCGCTCTGCGAATGGTTCTGATTCCTCATCGTACATGACATCCAGAATATACCGGTCATCCGGATCGTAACACGAGGAGTCATAGTTGACATAGAGGGGAATGTCCAGAGAATTTCCTGAGGTGTACGCAACGTACTCGGTGCTTCCCGCCAAACCGCTCTCTTCCGCATTCCAGAATGCAAACTGGATGGTGTTGTTGAATTGATACGTGCTCATGACCCGGGCGAGTTCCAGTACGATTGCGACCCCGCCACCATTATCGGTCGCTCCGGGAGCATTTTCCGGGTCGGACGAATGACTATCGTAGTGCGCTCCGACGATGATAATCCGGTCAGATGTCGAGTCCTTCCCCGGAAGGGTTGCGATGACATTCCGGTAGCTCTCGCTCTGGTACGCTACCTCCAGCCCGGGGATCGCGACAAGCCGATCGTGCAGATACGTCGCTGCCTTCCTGTTCCCCTGAGATGGATAGCTGCGTGTTGAAATTTTCTGCAGATCCGATATCGAACGAGAAATTTCAGATTCGCTAACCTGTGCTATCATATCCCTAAGAACGGGATCCTCCGACTGTTGTTGGAGAATTGACGAAGTGGTGGTCTGCGCTGGTGTATTCGACCCGGCCAGGACGGGGGCTGCGCCGGTGACAACCAGTAGCACCGCCGCGAGGATGGCCAGGAATAAGTAACAGGTCCGCACGATATCGCTTGCCTCCGGATGCGCGATTGGTTGCACGCCACGCTAATAAGCATGCCGAAAGGCGCGGGAATCGCCCGCAGGGTCTCCGGCGGCACGAGGAGAAGGAGCCGGCTTTCGGTGGTCTCACGGGTTGTTGAAGAGCCAGACGACGCTGGCGAACTCGATCCGGCTGTTGCCGTTGACATCCTCGTACCTGCCCATCACAATCACATTCTCACCGATGCTGACAATCCCGAGATTTATTTGACGAAGCCTTGTTGGTTTCGGTTCGGTGGACGTCGATCGAACCGCCACGAATGGCATTCACCGGGAAAATGTCCGTACCTGCCATTCTTCGAATCGCTATTAAATTGCCGCATTTCGAAATAGGACGCAAAATTTCCCGTTGCCAGCCACGGTGCACGGCAAAAGTTAATATACAAGCGGCGTCTATGAGCCGTTGCGTTCAGGATCAATCGTCATATATTCGGCCCTGTTGTCATACTGACGACCAATATCTCTCGCGATGCTGGAACGCAGAAATGGAGGACAGAAACATGAAGCGAACACTTATTGCATGGACAGTGCTGGTGGCTCTTGCCTTACTCGTCGTACCGGCGCTCGCCGCACCGTCGCCGCTGCACAAGGTGACGTGGCGCGGGTCCGGATCCTCGGGCGACAACCCATCTCTGTATGGTGAGATCATAGGCACTCAGGTGAAGTTCGACGGCGCGGCAGCTCAGGACGGCTTCGGATTCTGGTCGGGCAGGGGAACCATCGTGGATCGGCGTGGCAACCTCAAAGCGGATCTTGTCATTTCGGATGTGACGTTCCTCTCCGAAGACCGGGTGTACATCACGGGCGAGGATGCCGCAGTAACCGCCAATGGTGTCAAATATCGCTCCCAGGCGTTCGGGTTGACCCTCGACAGATCCAGCTCGGAATTTCAATTGTACATCGAGCGGAACTTGGGGGATGTGTGGGTATGGTGGATTCCCGGATCCGCGTTCAGAGGGAGTATCCGGATCACCTGACACCACTCTTTTTCCCTCCAAAACAGTCGGTATGTTCCCGTCTCTTACCTCCAGACGCCGCCGTTCCGAATATCCCCGAACCCGGTCACGGGGCGCCGGGGCGTCTCGGTCCCAAACCGCTGCTCTCCGATTGATATGCCATCGATGATGAAGACCCTTGACACGGTGTCCCTGTCGAGCGTATCAGGGGACTTATCGAGCGTGTCGATCATCGGCCGGCTTGTCGCCTGGCTACCGGACGAGTGCGCGGGGTTAAGGGCGCGTGCTCTCCGTTCCTCCGCCGTACGTGATTGATCACGGGTGCGGGTCCTCCGGCAGGCTCCCAGTCGTCGTTACGCGGGCGGGAACCCTTTCGACTGCCAATCGGCCGATCAGCTCCAGCGGCTCTCCTCGCTCACTGCCCGACCTACCCGATCCCTTACCGGTAGTTGAACGCGTTATCTTCAGCTGCCACGCTCATCGGGATACGGATTCGAGGGCGGGGCACCCCCGCAACGGCAGATCGAGGAGAACCGGGTCTCCCCACTCGAGCTCCGGTCAGGTGCCGCTGATCGCTCCCCGGTCCTTTCCCTGAGCCGGATCTTCTTCCGTTCCTCGAGCCCGGCAGGACGATCCGACGGGGTGTCCATCACAGGGCGCGAGCCTCGAGGCGGAACCCGTCGACGACGGATCCGGAGCCCGAAGTTGACACTCCGCGCTCGAACCTGCACCATTACGTGGAGGATGAATCCTCTCTATAACCGACGAACTCGCCATATGCCGGTCGTCACGGGCGCATATCCCGTGGGACTCACCCGGCGCCCGGATCTCACCTGCCCCGGCGGCAACTGGCCGCAGTCCAGACTCATCGCGCTCTCCCGCAACTGGAAAAGACGGGAAAGCGGCCCCCGTCGTTTAGAGGTGGTCGAAGAGCCAGACGATGTCGGCGAAATCGATCCTGCCGTTCGCGTTGCAATCGAATGCGGCCAGAGGCTCGTTCGCCGCGATCCAGTTCAGCTGGTCGAAGTAGAGCACCACGTCCGCGAAGTCCTGTCGGCCGTTGCCGTTGATATCGTCGAACACGCCGTCGCTGTCCGTATCTGTCGGCAGCCCGACCCCGCCGGGAGCCTGCATCACTGTCGGCGTCGGCGGGGGATTGTCGGTCGCCCCCCACCACGCCGGCGTACCGTCGTACGCAGCATCGGTGGTGAGTCGTGCCTGCCCGGAGCCGTCGGCGGTCATCACGTAGATATCGACATTCTCGTCGCGGTCCGATTCGAAGGCGATCCGGGAACCGTCGGGGGACCACGCCGGCGCACCGTCCGCCCCGGGGTTGGCGGTCAGCCGTGTCTGCCCCGTCCCGTCCGCGTTCATGACGTAGACCTCGATGTTGCCGTCACGATCCGACGTGAACGCGATCCGCGAACCGTCGGGCGACCATGCGGCATTCCCATCCCACTCATCGTTTTCGGTCAGTCTGGATCTGCCCGGTTCCATCGACATTCATCACGAAGACCTCGGCGTCGCCGTCGCGATCCGTCGTGAACGCGATCCGCGAACCGTCGGGGGACCATGCGGGCTCGATCTCCGATCCCCAATCGGCGGCGCGATCAGGCTGGTCTGGGCAGTTCCATCGGCGTTCATGACATAGATGTCGCCATCGCCGTCGCGATCGGACGCGAACGCGATCCGGGTGCCGTCGGGAGACCATGCCGGTGTCCCGTCCCATGCCGCGTTGGCAGTCAGACGGGTCTGGCCGCTGCCGTCGGCATTCATCACGTAGATCTCCGGCGCAGTCCCGTCACGGTACGACACGAACGCGATTCGTGCACCGTCCGGCGACCATGCCGGCTCGCAGTCCCGGTCGTCGCCGAAGGTCAGGCGAGCCGTGGCCGACGCGTCCGGGTTCATCGCGTAGACCGCCCAGGTACCGTCCCGCGTCGACATGAACGCGAGCCTCCCCGTCTCGGCGGCCGCTGCCGGCAGCACGCCCATCAGGCTGATCAGCACGAGCGCACATGCCATGTATCGAAGGTAGTCGTTCCACATCGTTCCTTCCCGGCCGCAGTGCAAGTTCCGGTTCCGGGCCCGTGGCCACTACTCGGAACGCGAGGCGAACGCGGGGCGGAGACGCCCCGGTCGAGCCTTCCGCTCTCTCCCGGAACGCGAAGGGACCGCTCGGGCACGGCGCGCGGCGGGCGTCCGCGGAAGAAGGCGGATACGCCCTACTGGGTCTTTTCATGGATAAACATTTCGCGATGGAGGCGCGCAGGCGCGCCCAATTTCCGGGACTTTTCCTAAAAGAACTGAAATTAGAAGATATCGCCGGCCAGTGACCGGCTTCAACAATGGGGTTCCACCTGGGGGAGATCGCCGGCGGCCGGACCGAAAAAATGGTGTCAGGGCTTGGCGATGGTGATCGCGCCGCCCGAGATCTCCGTGGCGGGGTCCACCGAATCGCCCGCACCGGCCTGGTTGTCGTAGACCGTCCGGCCGCTCGCCCGGTCCCAGATCCTGATCCGGAACCGGTCCGTCTTTTTCCCGCCACCCTGCTGCCCGTCGATCGCGGAGAGCTGGAAGCCGTAGGCGCCCTTTCCGTTGATCGTGCCCGTTCCCCTGATGGTCGCCTTGTGCCCGCCAACAACCAGCTTTTCGTACGAGGTCGACTGGAAATTCAGGTCCCCGAGGCGGAAGAGGAACTCCGTCTTCCCCTCGAGGCCGGCCTTCGCGGACCCCTTCTTACCCGAGCCGGCCGAGTGCTTTGCGGTGAACCCGAACGCGGCCGGGCCCGTCAGGGCGGGGTCAGCGAGATACGCGCCGGCCGGCGACTGGATCCAGCCGACTCCGGTCACGATCCCGTCCTTCGGATCGTAGGCGACGACGAAGGCCGGCGCGGTCGCGGTGCTCCTCCCGCCGCCGTCATCGGTCACGGTCACGGTCACCCGGTAGACCCCGGCCGACGAATAGGCGTGCGTCCCCGCCACCGAGCCCCCGGCGACGGTGCCGGTCGAGGTCGCGCCGTCGCCCCACATCCAGGTCGCCGTGTGCCTCTCCGCTTTCCCGGCGTCGGTGAAGGTCGCCGTCGCGGAGACGGGTCCCCTTCACCGCACACCGGGCCGGGGGGCACGGTGACGCCCGAGACGGCAGGCGGCGACTGCTGGCGGCCAGTCCCCCGCCACGCCGGCGTACCGTCGTACGCAGCGTCGGTGGTGAGCCGTACCTGCCCGGAGCCGTCGGCGGTCATCACGTAGATATCGACATTCTCGTCGCGGTCCGATTCGAAGGCGATCCGGGAGCCGTCGGGGGACCACGCCGGCGCGCCGTCCGCCCCGGGGTTGGCGGTGAGCCGTGTCTGCCCCGTCCCGTCCGCGTTCATGACGTAGACCTCGTTGTTGCCGTCACGATCCGACGTGAACGCGATCCGCGAACCGTCGGGCGACCACGCGGCATTCCCATCCCACTCATCGTTCTCGGTCAGCTGTGTCTGTCCGTTCCGTCGGCGTTCATCACGAAGACCTCGGCGTCGCCGTCGCGATCCGACGTGAACGCGATCCGCGAACCGTCGGGGGACCACGCGGGCTCGATCTCCGATCCCCAATCGGCGGCGGCGATCAGGCTGGTCTGGGCAGTTCCATCGGCGTTCATGACATAGATGTCGCCATCGCCGTCGCGATCGGACGCGAACGCGATCCGGGTGCCGTCGGGGGACCATGCCGGTGTCCCGTCCCATGCCGCGTTGGCAGTCAGACGGGTCTGGCCGCTGCCGTCGGCATTCATCACGTAGATCTCCGGCGCAGTCCCGTCACGGTACGACACGAACGCGATTCGTGCACCGTCCGGCGACCATGCCGGCTCGCAGTCCCGGTCGTCGCCGAAGGTCAGGCGAGCCGTGGCCGACGCGTCCGGGTTCATCGCGTAGACCGCCCAGGTACCGTCCCGCGTCGACATGAACGCGATCCTCCCCGTCTCCGCGGCCGCTGCCGGCAGCACGCCCATCAGGCTGATCAGCACGAGCGCACATGCCATGTATCGAAGGTAGTTGTTCCACATCGTTCCTCCCGTGCCGCCGTCTCGCACCGGTCCCGGGCCGGCGGCCTTGGCCCGAGCGTCCAGTATCCCGCTCACTTCGCCGCGGAGAACGATGGAGCACCCGTGGGGGCGGCACACGGCAGGCAAATCCGCGGAGAGTACGGTAAACGGTTTTCCGGTATTGTCATCGATAAACATTTCGCGAATGAATAGTGCTGAACGCGAGCAACGAGCCGGGCGATTCCGGAGCCCGCCGGAATAGCCGGGCGTACGGGCGCCACCCGCGGCCCTCAGGAGAGCACCGTGAACTCGATGTCCCCGTTCGACGTCCGGACCGTGATCGTGTAGCCCCCGGCCCCGGCCGTTCCCCGGACCCGGTTCGCCGATTGCCCCTCCACCCGGAGCAAACCCGCCGGCAGGCTGATCCGGCCTGACAAGGTCTCCGCGTCGATCAGCGCGTCGAGCTCCGGCGCTCGCGGTTCGGTTAACGGTATCCCGCACCCCGCTTCCCCGCCGGTTCCGGGGACGACGCGCCCGGCTGCGCGCCAGCAGCACGGCCAGAACGATCGCCCCGGCTGCGCACACTTTCGCCGGGACGGCGTCGCGCAGAGTTCTCACGATATTGACCATCCTGCCGTGCCCTCTGCACGACAGAGAATGATCGCATATGAAATGGATTTCGACGGCCCGCCGCCCTTACTCGATCTCGAGTTCGAGCCCGAGCCCTCCCGCGAATCCCAGCGCGATGTTCGCGAGGAACCCAACGACCCCGCCTGAGACGAACCCGATTGCCGCTCCCGCGAGCGGGGCGAATACGAGCAGCACCCCCTCGACCAGCCCCGCCAGCGCGCCGAGCGCGCCCGCGATCTTCGCCGTGCTCCAGGGGTCGACCCGCCTGTCATGGAAGTGACGCTCGACCGCGCCATCCGCGACGCAATCGCGCGCCACCCCGACCTCCGGGTCCGGTACGACGGCACCGACGAGCGCGTCCTCGCGGACGGTTTTCTCGTCGAAGTCTTCGCGAACCGGATCGGCGACAGCCGGCACTACTGGGGCGCCTCGGGCGACAACTGCCGATCCGGGTCGAGCACCGTGGTGACGAGGTGCTGGTCTCGCTCGAGGACGACGGGCCCGGCATCCCGGACCGCGAGAAAGAGCGGCTCTTCGCCGCCCGCCCGGCACGGGTTCAGCGGCGTGAGAAGAGCGCCTCGAGCCGGGTCCGCGAGAAGGTCACGACCGTCGGCCGGCCGTGGGGGCAGGTGAGCGGCGTCCGTGCCGCGAAGAGCTGGGCGATCAGTCGCCGTCCCTGCTCGGCCGTGAGGGGAGCGCCGGCCCGGATCGCACCGTGGCAGGCGACGAGCCGGGTCAGCCGCTCGCGCGCGTCCGGCCCGCCACCGCCGCCGATCAGCTCGGCCACGATCTCGCGGACGACTTCGGGGTTCACCTCGTGGCCGAGCACCACCGGGACGGTCCGGACCGCGTACCGGTTCTCGCCGAACTCGTCGACCGTGAAGCCGGCCGCCGCGAGGGCTCCGCGGCTCTCGTCGATCACGGCAGCCTCCTGCGCGGTGCAGGCGATTACGACAGGGACCAGGAGCTCCTGCACCTCGACCGGCCCCGCCACCGAGAGCCGGTCGTAGAGAACCCGCTCGTGCGCCGCGTGCTGGTCGACCAGGACAAGGTCGCCCGCGGCCGTCCGGCCCACGAGATAGGTCAGGTCGACCTGCCCCAGAACCTCGACCTCGGGGGCCTCCGGCGCCGGGCCCGCCTCGAGCGCGGTCTGGCGGAGCTGCCGGTCGGTCCGGCGGCCGTACGCGGGGCCGGGTTCGGCGACCGCGAAGGCTGTCGGGGCGCCGGAGGTCAGGCGCTCGGTGAAGGATGGAACCGGGGAGACGGGTCCGGCGCTCGACCGGGACGGGCCGCAGTGCATCGAGCGCCGCCGCGACGGCCGTCGAGACGGCGGAGAGCACCTCGGGCTCGCGAGAGAGCCGCACCTGCCGTTTCGCCGGGTGGACGTTGACGTCGACGAGGGCCGTGTCGAGCTCGAGCGAGAGCACCGCGACCGGATGGCGGTCGGACGGGAGCAGCGTCCCGAACCCGGCCTTCACCGCTCCCGTCAGCGGCGCGCTCTGGATCGTGCGACCGTTGATCGCGAGGAAGACCTGATACGGGTTCGGCCGCTGGACCGACGGCGCCGCGACAAAGCCCGAGACCCTGCAGAGCGGCCCCGCGCCTTCGACGGGAATCAGGGCGGCCCCGAGCTCGGGGCCGTGAAGCGAGGCGATCGTCTCGAGAAGGCCCGTCCCCGGCGTGGAGAGGCGCGTCCGCCCGTTGTGGGCGAGCGAGAACCCGATCTCCGGTCTGGAGAGTGCGAGCCGTTCGATCGTCCCCGCGAGGTGCGCGACCTCGGTCCCGAGCGACTTCTGGAACTTCTTCCGCGCCGGCGTGTTGAAGAAGAGGTCCTCGACCGTCACGCGCGTGCCCACCGGCGCGGCGGTCTCGCCCTCCTCCTCGACAAGCCCGCCGCGGACCACGAGACGGTGCGCGAGCAGGTCCCCCGCCTGCCGCGAGACCAGCGTGAGCCGGCTCACGGCGGCGATCGAGGCGAGGGCCTCGCCGCGGAAGCCCATGGTCGTGACCGAGGCGAGCTCGTCCGCGCCGCGGAGCTTCGAGGTCGTGTGCGGCAGGACGGCGAGCCGCAGGTCCTCGGCCGACATCCCGGCGCCGTCGTCGGTGACGCGGATCGACGCGATCGCGCCGGCGTGCGACTCCACCGCGACCGCGATCCGCGTGGCGCCGGCGTCGAGCGCGTTCTCGACGAGCTCCTTCGCGACCGAGGCCGGCCGCTCGATCACCTCGCCGGCCGCGATCTTCGTGATCGTGGCCGGGTCGAGGGCGTGGATGGCGCTCATCGTCACGGCTCCACCTCGCTCTTCAGCCGGTAGAGCGCCTGGAGCGCCTCGATCGGGGTCATCCGGTCGGGCTCGAGAGCCCGGAGCGAGGCCAGCACCGGCGGCTCGGGCGGCCGTGCCGAATCGCTCTCGATCGGCAGGAGCATCTGCGTGTACCGCACGCGGCGCGGTCCGTCTCCCGGGATCCCGTTCCGCCTCGCGCCGGACCAGGTCCTCGAGCAGGACGTCCGGGCTCGCCCGATCACCGGGGCCGGCACCCCCGCGAGTTCGGCCACGTGGACGCCGTACGACCGGTCCGTCGCGCCGGGGATGATGGTCCGCGTGAAGATCACCGACGTTCCCGTGTCCTTGACGGCCATATGATAGTTGCGGACGCGGGGCAGGTCCTCCTCGGCCTCGACGAGCTCGTGGAAGTGGGTCGCGAAGAGCGTGCGCGGCCCGCTCTTCCCCTTTCCGTGCAGGAACTCGAGGACGGCCCGCGCGATCGCGTAGCCGTCGAGGGTGCTGGTCCCACGCCCGATCTCGTCGAGCACGACCAGGCTCTTCGGCGTCGCGTTGACCAGGATGTTCGCGAGCTCGAGCATCTCGACCATGAACGTCGACTGGCCCGAGGCCAGGTCGTCGAAGGCGCCGACACGGGTGAAGACCCGGTCCACGACCCCGATCGCGGCGTGGTCGGCCGGGACGAACATGCCGCACTGGGCCATGACCGTGATCAGGGCGACCGCGCGCATGTACGTCGACTTCCCGGCCATGTTCGCGCCGGTGATGATCAGGAGCTGCTCGCCGCCGGCGTCGAGGACGGTATCGTTCGGCACGAACGGCTCGCTCGACCGGGCCTCGACCACCGGGTGCCGGCCGCCGCGGATCAGGGTCGCGGCTCCGTCCGTGACGACGGGCCGGGTGTAGCGGTGCTCGACCGCGACCTCGGCGAGAGAGGCGAAGAGGTCGAGGAGGCCCGCGGCCCGCGCGGCGGCCTGGAGCCGCGGCACGGCCGGGCGGAGGGCCTCGATCAGCCCCTGCCAGACCTCCTGCTCGCGCTCGGCCAGCCGCTCGTCCGCGTGTGCAATCTCGGCCTCCTTCTCGCGGAGGCCGGGCACGGTGAAGCGCTCGCCGGTCGCGGTCGTCTGCCGCCGCTCGTACTCGGGCGGGACGCGGGCCTCCTGCGACTTCGGGACCTCGATGTAGTAGCCGAAGACGCGGTTGTACCCGATCTTCAGGGTCCGGATCCCCGTCCGCTCGCGCTCGGCCTGCTGGAGTGCGGCGACCCAGTCGCGGCCGGTCGTGGCGAGACCGCGGAGGCGGTCGAGCTCGGGGTCGTACCCGGCCCGGATCATGCCGCCGCTCCGGGTGACGGCCGGCGGGTCGTCGACGATTGCGGCGGCGACGAGCGCGGCCTCTCCCGCGTGGTCGCCGAGCTCTCCCATTGCCGCGGCGAGAAGCGCCGGGAGATCGGCGGCGGACGCGAGGAGGGTCGCCAGACCGGGCAGCGCCTCGAGGGACCGCCGGAGGGCGACGAGGTCCCGCGGCGAGGCGTTGCCGTAGGCGATGCGGCCGGCGATCCGCTCGAGGTCGGCGACCGCGCCGAGGCGGCGGCGGAGGTCCCGCCGTGCGACCGTGCTCGCGGCGAAGAAATCCGACCGCGTCGAGCCGGCGGTTGATCGCGGCCGGGTCCGCGAGCGGGCGGACGATCCGGGCGCGGAGGAGGCGGGCGCCCATGGGCGTGACCGTCCGGTCGAGGACCTGGAGCAGGGTCGCGCCCTTCTTCCCGTCGCGGACGGGCTGGACCAGCTCGAGGTTCCGGACCGTGATCGCGTCGAGGACGGGCGGAGCGGCGCCGGCCGCGGCGAGCGAGAGGCCGGCCACCTGGGGCAGGGACGCGTGGTGCATCGCCTCGGCGTAGGCGAGCGCGGCGCCGGCGGCCGCGACGGCCGCGGGGTCGTCGCCCTCGAAGCTGCGGCCGAACCGGCCGGCGAGGTAGCGCGCGGCCTCCGCGCTCTCGAACGCGCCGGCCGGGCGGCGGGTGGCCACGGTCTCGAGCGACGCCACGGCCTCGAGGACGGGGCCGTCGAGGGCCTCGGGGATCAGCACCTCCTCGGGCGAGCGCCGGACGGCCTCGGCCAGCACCGCGGCGCGGGCCTCGGCGTTCGGGACGGACAGGGTCGCGAACTCGCCGGTGGAGGCGTCGAGGACGGCGATCCCCGTCCGCTCCGGGCCGGGGGCGACGGCCATCAGGTACCGGGCCTGCGGCGCCTCGAGCATGGCCCCGTCCACGAGCGTCCCGGGGGTCACGACCCGGACCACCTCGCGCTTCACGATCCCCTTCGCCTTCTTCGGGTCCTCCATCTGCTCGGCGATCGCGACCCGGTAGCCCTTCCGGACGAGCCGGGCGATGTACGACTCGGCCGCGTGGTACGGGACCCCGGCGAGCGGGATGCGTGTTGCCGTCGGCGTCGGTGCCGCGGGAGGTCAGGACGATGTCGAGCTCGCGGGCGACGGTCTCGGCGTCGGCCCCGAAGGTCTCGTAGAAGTCGCCCATCCGGCAGAGCAGAAGGGCGTCGGGGTGCTGGCGCTTTGCCGCGAGGTACTGGCGCATGCCGGGGGAGAGACCGTCGCTCATGCCGATCCTTTATATATCGGCCTGAGCGGATATAACTGCCCCGATCGCGGTCATTCCCGCCGGCGCCCGGGCTCGAACGGCCTGGCCTCGCGCTCGGCGAGGGCGATCGCCCCGTGCGGGCAGGCGGCGATGCAGGCCCCGCCGCCGTCGCAGCAGCGGTCGTCGGCGAGGCGCGAGCACCCGTCGCAGACCTCGAGGGCAAAGGTAGGGCAGTCGGGCATGCAGAGCCCGCAGCCCGTGCACAGCCGCTCATCGATTACGACGACGGTACGCCTCATACCCATCCTTTCCGCGCGCCGCCTCTGCTTCTCCGGCGCTCCCGCATCATTCGTACCACGTGCCCCGGCGGTTGATTATTGTGCCGCTTCACGCCGCCAGGCCCTCTTCCTCGGCGATCCGCACGTCGAACCACCCGCGGATCGCGTCGATCGTCTCCTCAACGCCGCGCGGCCGGCCTGCAGGCGCGGTGCCGTCGAGGTGGCTCCTGCAGCCCGTCGAGGATCCCGAAGACGATGGTCTCCCGGTCCCCGCCCGCGCGGACCGTGACGAGCAGTGCCAGGCGGTCCAGGAGCGGGAAGGCATCGGCGAGGCGGAGCAGATCGGCCATCGACAGCCCGACGGGCCTGAAGGCGGGAGGGTCGTCCATGGCGCCGTCCCTCATCGGTCTCACGCCTCCTCGAGCGGCGCGATCAGGGACGGGTCGTCCGTCGCCGGGCTGTTGACCCGCGGCGAGACCGGGTATGCCTCCATCCCGCTGGCGGGGTACGCGCCGAGGAGTCTCCGCTCGTTCCTCGGGCGACGGCGGCCCTCCTGCGACCCAGCGCTCCTCGTCCTCCGGCCGGAGGATCACCGGCATCCGGTCGTGGAGCGGGGCCACGACCTCGTTGGCCGCCGTGGTGACGATCGTGTAGGTGGGGTGAGGGCCGTGCCGGCCGGTGTCGTGCCAGACGTCGTAGAGGCCGGCGAACGCGAAGAGGTCCGCGTCCCTCAGGCGGAAGTAGTACGGGACCTTCCGGCCGCCGCCGTCCCGCCTCCATTCGTAGAACCCGCTCGCCGGCACCAGGCAGCGGCGTTCTGCCGCAGCAGGCCCGCGGAACATGGGTCGCTCCGTCGAGCGTCTCGGCCCGGGCGTTGATCGGACGCGCCGGGCCGTCGCGAGATCCCTGGCCCAGTGCGGCACGAGCCCCCACTGCATCGTGACCAGCTCGGTCTGTTCGCGCTGCACGACCACGGGCATGGTCTGGGACGGCGCGACGTTGAACCGCGAGCGGCGGCCGAGCGTCGGTTCGTAGACCCGGAACCGGTTGCCGAGGTCGTCCGTGCAGATGAGCGAGTACCGGCCGCACATGGTACGGTTCCTCTCCCGCGGGGATGATCAAGGTTACGGTATACGACCGCAGTACCGATCGCACTGCCCTGCCGTGTCACCGCATCGACTGAAATGTTCAAGTGCCGGGAGGGAACCCTGGACCTGCGGTCCCTAGATGGAACGCGAAAACACTGCCTCTCCGTTCGCACCGCTCCGGGCAGGAGGCCTCAGGCCCCTCCTCGACGACAATCGCTGAACGGGCCACGTACGCGATCGACATCACGGCCGTCCGAAACCGACGGCAGAGAGCGGGACGGCCGGGTCCGGGGCCGTTGTGCCGTCGAGGATCGATCTGCCGCGATCGATGACGGAGGACGAGAGACGGCATGAGATCGAACCGGAACGAGAGACCGGCGAAGGACGTGGACGAATACCTCGCGGCCGTACCCGTCGAGGCGCCCGACGCTCTCCAGCACCTTCGCGAGACGATCCGGGCCGCCGCGCCCGGGGCCGAGGAGACGATCGGCCACGGGATGCCGGCGTACACATATCACGGGCCGCTGGTCTACTTCGGCGCTTTCACGAACCACCTCAGTCTCTTCGGAGTGGGCAGATCGAACCTGGAGGCCTTCGGGGACGACCTCATTGGCTACGAGATCTCCGGGACGACCATCCGCTTCTCGGCGGAACACCCGCTTCCCGCGGCGCTCGTGATGAGGATCGTCAGGACGCGGATGGAGGAGAACGAGGCGCGGCCCGGGCTCCGGCGACCGGCTCCCGCCGGGAGATGATAATCAGGATCCTTTTCACGGCGCTCGCAATCCCGCTGCAGAAGATGTACGCGTTCCCATCGCCTCCCCCGGTCAGCCGGTAGCGGGCGGTCTTGTGGTGCGGGTTCATCCGGCCGGACTGCAGGTCGACGCGGCCGATCCTGCCAGCCCGCTCCTCACCGCCCTGCGAGGATCTCGTCGCGGATGGGTTTCCCGGCCACGTTCGTCCTGCCCTTCTCGTTGTTGCCGATCGCGAGAACGGTGTCCGGATTGACGACGTTTATCGGGCACGCATCGTAAAGGTCCGGGTTCTCGATCCGGGACGGCGCCTCCCCCCGGCGGTGATGCGCCGGATCGCATCCGTCGCGTTCTTCCCTATCGCCGCGGCCGTCGATCCCGGAAAGCGACGCTCGAAGCGACCGTTGCCCCGGCGGTGACTCGCAATCCCGCTTCCCGAACCAATACGCCCCTGCTCTATCTGACCGTCGAGGGACGGATCATCCCGGGGTTCGGTGCCGAACCGGAGCGCCCAGACCCGGAGGTCGTGCGTATCCATTCTGCAGACCATCATGGGGTTCCAGCCCTTTCCCGAGATTCTCATGGCAGTCGCCCGGAGATCCGGAGATCCCCAGCGGGCGTGAACTTCTCATTGTGGGAGTATCGGTGCTATCGGCCTTCACCAGTGCAGAGAACATAAACGCCCGCAGCGGACAACAGTACATAGAGAGTCCCGAGGTCCCTGCTATGCTCAAGCTGTTCCGGCCGATAGATCCCGGAGAAGAAGCACGATCGTGATGATCGACATCATTTTTGCCGTTCTTCTCCTGGTTGCCACGCTCTCCACGGCAGTCTGCGTGTACCAGGCCACGCGGTGGAACGGAGAACAGGCGACCGACTACGGGCAATCGGCACAGTACCGCTCGGAGTCGATCAGGGCCACCACCATCGCGAACTCCCAGGAAATTGTCGACGTCCAGGTCTTCCTGGACTGGGTGAATGCAGCGAGCACGGGCGATCTCCGCCAGAAAGCGTTCATCGAAGACCGGTTCCGGCCCGAGTTCAGGCCGGCCTTCGAGGCCTGGAAGGCCGAGGCCAATGCAACGAACCCGATCCCACCGGGAACACCGTTTGACCGGCCGGAATACACTCTGGCGAAACAATAAAGAGAGTGTTCACCTGGAAGAGCAGGCAGCGGCCGCATTCAGCAACGGCGAGGCCGCGAACGAATACGGAGACCTGTTATATCTCCAACACGGTCCTCTTTGCCATCGTGCTCTTCTTCTGCGGGGTCTATTCCCAGTGGGAGGAGGTGAGGATACGGCAGGCGATCCTGGTGGTGACCCTGATCGTCTTCACCTTCGCACTCTACTCGATGGGCTCGCTGCTCTTGAGGGTCGGATATATCTGAACGCATCATTTTTCTCAGGGCAAAACGTGCCCCCTGGTGCTTCCGCGGGTAATTAGCCGGTTCTCTCTCCATTTCAATATCAGAGACTTAATAAGGCCAGGCAGAATTTCTTTTGTTGTGAATGGTGATGGCACTTATCAAGCGTAGAGAAAAACTGGACTTCGGGTACGAATTGTTCATCGCGGCGATCTCGGTACTTTCAGTCTTCAATATGGTTCTCTTCTATATCCCGGGAGTCGACCCCGATGCGCTCACCGTTGTCTCTATCATCAACGCCGTGCTCACCCTGCTCTTCATCTACGACTTCAGTCTCAGAATCGCCACTGCGCCGGACCGGTCATTCTACTTCATCCGCGATTACGGCTGGGCCGATCTGCTGGCCGTCATCCCGCAGTTCCGCATCTTCCGGCTGTTCCGGATCTTCAAGGCGTACCGGCTCGTCCACAAGTACGGGACACGGTATATCCCTCGTACCTCGCCCACAACCGGGCCCAATCGGCACTGTATATCCTGATCCTGATGGTCACCCTGATCATCGAATCGGGGGCATTCCTGGTCCTCCAGGCGGAACGTATGTCCCCGGACGCGAATATCCTGACCGCCTCCGATGCGATCTGGTGGGCGTACGTGACCATCACCACGGTCGGCTACGGGGATCGGTTCCCCACGACGAATGCCGGCCGGCTGGTTGGAGTCATGGTGATGACCACCGGTGTGGCGGTCTTTGCGACGTTTGCCGGGTTGATCTCGAGCAAACTGCTGGGCCCCGCGGAAGAAGAGGAGGAAACGCCGGAAGAATCTCCGGCTGGAAAAGACCAGGCCGCCATCTGTCTCGCGGAAGTGAACCACCTGCTCGCCGAACGGGAGAAGGTCGATACGGAGATCGCCGCCCGCCTCGAAAGGCTGGAACGGCTGCTGGAGAAGGGGCAATCACCGGCTGCTGAGGCAGAGTAATGCATGTAGGTCCAGCAACCTCTCTTTTCGATAAGGCCATGTTGGACGAGTTCAGAGGATAACGGTTTTTCCGACCCGATACCTTCCTGCGGAGCACCATCTCGCCGGGCGATTGGCCCGCAGAATTCTTCCGTTGTTTCACATTCGGATCCAGCAGGGCTCTCGCCACGGGGAGATACAGACATCCATCCCGATTCCGGTTTGATCGTATCCATACTACTAATATTCGCAGCTCCCATAACCACTGCAAAGAACCTTCAGGCTCCGCTCCGGGCCTGAAACGATCGCGGGGACGACCATGGACATTCGGGGGATATCGCTGGAAGATGCCAGGCACCGGATAACCGATCTGGTGCCCGTCCTGCGCTGGCTCCCCGCCTACGACAGAAAATGGCTGCGGTTCGACCTCATTGCCGGGCTGACCCTCGCCGCCTTTGCCATCCCGGACAATATGGCCTATGCCACCCTTGCGGGACTCCCTCCCGAATACGGGCTCTACGCGGGAATCATGGCCCCGCTGGCATACTTCGTCTTCGCCACCTCGCGCCATGCCTCGGTCGGCCCCAGCTCCTCCGAGGCCATCATGGTGGCGACATTCCTGGCCGCGATGGTCATCACCAGCCCCACACAGTATGCCGGGCTCGTCGCCCTGACGGCAGTCCTTGTCGGATTGATCGCTATCGTCGCCTGGGTATTCCGGCTCGGGTTCCTGGTCAACCTGATCTCGGGCCCGGTGATGAAAGGGTTCCTGGTCGGGACCGGGATCGTGATCATCGTCAGCCAGATCCCGAAACTCCTCGGTCTGCCGGGTTCCGCCCCCTCGTCGTTCTTCGGAACGATCGCCTTCGTCCTGCAGAATCTTCCCGAGACGAATCTCTACGCCCTCGCCCTCGGTCTCGGGGCGCTGATCCTCTTCTTTGCTCTGGAGCACAGGTTTCCGCGTCTGCCCGGTTCCCTTGTCGTGGTCGTACTTTCCATCGTCCTGGTCGGGTTGACCGGTCTCGCCGAGAAGGGAGTGGAGATTGTCGGCACCATCCCTGCGGGACTTCCCACTCTGGGAATACCCGACCTATCCATCGGCGATGCGACCCTCGTCTTCCCGCTCGCGATCGGCCTCTTCGTCCTCTCCTTCGTCGAGCTCAGCACGATCGCCCGGACCTACGCAAAGGAGCACGAGTACGAGGTCGACGTCAACCGCGAGCTTCTGGCGCTCGGGATGAGCAGCGTCTCTGTCGGGATCGGCCAGGGATTTCCGATCTCGGGGAGTTTCTCGAAGACTGCGGTCAACGACGCGAACGGGGCGAAGACGCAGCTGGCCGGCGTCGTCGCTGCCGGCGTGATCGTCCTCGTCGTGCTGTTTCTGACAGGGGCCTTCTACTATCTCGCAGAGCCGGTCATCGCCGCGCTCATCGTCGTCGCGGTCGTCAAGATGGTCGATATCTCCGGTCTCGCCCGGATCGGGCACATCAACCGATCGGAGGTCTATATCGCCCTGATCACGCTCGGCGGGGTGCTGCTCTTCGGGATCCTGTCGGGGGTACTGATCGGCGCCGGCCTCTCTCTCCTCGAGATACTGTTCCGCTTCACCTTCCCGAACATGGTCGTTGTCGGCAGGATTCCCGGCACGAGCCTCTTCGGCGACATCGGGCGTCACCCCGAGAACCAGGAGGTCCCGGAGGTCTTCATCTTCCGGATCGACGCCCCCCTGATCTTCGCCAATGCGGAAAGTTTCAAGGAGAATTTTTCAGAAGCCCTGGAAGAGGAGCAGCGACCGATCCGTCTCGCGATCATCGACCTCCAGCCCTCCCCGATCATCGATGTGACTGCCGCCGACATGATCCGGGATCTCGCCACGGAGCTCGATCGGAAGGGGATCGCACTTCGCCTGGCGAATGCGTCCGGGCAGGTGAGGGATGTGTTGAGGGCGGCAGGTATCGAGGAGAAGGTCGGAAAACTGGATCGCACGACCACGGTTGCGGGACTGTGTGAGCACTGCGAGGATCTTCAATCAGTCCATCAGTGACGTCATGCCGCGAGACCCGTTACTGTCATAGAGGAAGGTTCGGGGACGGGGGAATGATCGCTGAAATCGAATGGCCGATGGGCATCTCCGAACGGATACGGAGGGTAGGGATCCGGACGGCAGAGAGCACCACGGTTTAATCCTCCTGCTCCTCTTACCTTTAGTGGAAGAGCGATGCCCGGGGAAGGCAGCAGCACGAAGATCGATGAAGCCACCGACTCGCTGAATACACGGGAGTTCTACCTCCTGCTCCTCTATGTCTCCGTGGTCGGGGCCGTCGGCGCTCTCATGTTGATTGTCTTCCTCTTCCTGGAGCACGAGATCACAGACTCTCCTGTGGGGTGATATCTCCACCGACTCCCTCTCCCCGATCTTCAACCCGGCGATCCTGGCGATCTGTGTCCTCGGGGGGCTGGGTGCCGGTCTGATCCGCCGCTATTTCGACGGCGAGATCGCCATCATGGCCGAGGACCTCATCGAGTTCAATCGGGACGGGAGATTCGCCCTGAAGCGTGGGATCGGACCTCTTCCTCAGGGGCCTCGTCTCCCTCGTCTGCGGAGCCCCCCTCGGCCCGGAGGCCCCGCTGACGGTCGCCTCGGGCGCAGTGGGTACCGCGATTGCCGAGAGAGTCCGCTTGCCGTCCCCGGTGGTGACCCTCTCGGCGCTCTCCGCCATCAGCGGTTTCTTCGGGGCATTCCTGACGTCACCGTTTGCGGGAGCCCTTCTTTTCATCGAGACCACCCTCGAAAAGGGCACCATGACCTGGAAGGCGGTGCTTCCGTCCATCGTGGCGGCCACGACGGGATTTGCCGTCTATTTCCTGCTTTCGGACTCCTTTCTCGGCGGGTTATTCACCCTCCCTCCATACGAATTCAAGGACATCGATCTTGTCTATGCAGTCTTTCTCGGCCTGCTCGGCGGAGCATGCGGCATTCTGTTTATCGTCCTCTACAAGAGAATGCGGGGAATCTTCGAGCCCCTGGAGGACAGGCCGATCCTTCTCGGCCTGATCGGCGGTCTGGGGCTGGGGATTGCCGGGATGCTCTTCCCGCTCACCCTCTTCATGGGCAGCGACCAGCTCCAGTTCCTCATCAACAACTCCCTCGAGGTCAGCCTCCTCCTGCTGCTCGCCCTCGTCGTGGTGAAGATGCTTCTCATCACCTTCTCTTTCTCCACCGGTTTTGCAGGGGGATACATCTTCCCGGGCTTCTTCATCGGGGGGACCCTGGGAATCCTGGTATTCCGGCTCTTCCCCTTCATCCCCCTTCCGGTCTGCCTCGTCTGTGTCATTGGAGGCTTCAGTGTCGCACTGCTCCGGAGCCCCATCGCCCTTGCCCTGATCCTCGCGATAGTTTTCGATGAAACACTCCTGCCGGCGATGGCGATCTCGCTTGTCATGGGCTTTGTCGTGAGCCACGATTATTCGCTTCCGTATACGAGGAGAGAGAGCGCTGGCGAGATGCCGCCCGCGGAGAATTCCGTCACCAGCGGTGGATAGATCCAGCTGATCCGGAGGAACAGCCGGTCCTTCGATCACGACTGCCCCTCCCCCCTTTTTATCCCGGGAATCTCCGGTTCGAGGTATGGAATAGGAGAAGTCCCGTCATCAGTGATTGAAAGCCATCGCTCTGCGGGGGATCGTACTGCAGCATGAACGCCCCCCCCTCGAATGGTCATCCTGTGCCGAGGAAGAGGCCCCACGTGATTCCACTGCCTGTCCTGAGGAATGGTCTCTGATTTTCACCTCGACGCTTGCGGAGTAAATTCATATCCTTAATTGCTAACGGTATGGTATGACTGATCGCTCGCCCGGCATGTATCTTGCCTACATCACGCAGGCACTCGTCGGTTTCAACGTCCTCCTCGCCCTGTTGTTCAAGCCTTCGGACTTCGTCATTGGATTGGTTCTCTTCCTGATGGGTATGATCATCTACGTGGTCGCCTGGAAGACGAAGATCAACTTCCCCTGGTTCGTGTATTTCCTGATCTCGCTCGCCCTCCTGATCCATACCTCGGGCTACATCCAGGAGCGGTACATCAAGTTCGAGTACTGGGACGTGCTTGCCCACACGGTATCGGGAACCATCGTGGCCCTGCTCGGATTCCTGTTCATTCTCTACCTCGACAAAACCCGAAATTATAACACTGATCCCCCGTTCATCGGGCTCTTCATCGTCCTCTTCGGGACCGTGTGCGAATACTTCTGGGAAGTCTGGGAGTTCTTCGTGGACACCTTCTTCGGGGGATCCCTCGCCGGGCCGATGCAGGCGAACAATGCCGATACCATGACCGACATGATCTTCGTCCTCGTCGCCTCGCTGATCGTTGCGGTGGGATGCTACTACTATCTGAAGCGCTATGGAAAGGAAGCGATCGTCCACGACATGGTCAAGGACAGTCCGTACTTTACGTGATATCCGGAGAGCCATCCCGTTTTTGAGATTTCCCCGGATAACGACAACCGGTCCCTTTTTCCTTTCCTCCTCCGGTTTAAACCCCGATTGTATCCCCTATGCGAGAGCCGGGCGAATGCATGGCGTTCCGCACATGGAATAGATACCTTTCACCTATACGTGCCTCTGGTTCATCTCGACAGTAAGAGCGAGAACGGCAGATGGGCCCTTCACGATCCCTCATGGGATGCCTGGTACGCGGCGACTGCATCGCGGAAAGAATCCAGGACGTGATCTCTTCCGATCAGCCCGATGATCCCGTCCCGTTCCAGTTGCCGCATCACCTGGTCTGAGATATCGCTCATCACCAGACTCGACGCCGCGTTTCTTCAACACCCCCTGTATCTGTTTGAGCGATTCCGAGCCGGAGTAGTCTATATCCGCCATCATCATTGCAGACAGGCAGAGCCATTTCAGTGGCGGACTGGCGCTCTTCACGATGGCGTGTATATCCTCGGTGAAACGGCTCTCATTCGCGTAGTACAGGTTCGCCCCGAAACGATACACTGCGAGTCCCGGCAAGGCCTGTTTCCCGGAATCCAGGGGAGCCGAATCCCATCTTCCCTGTGGTGTGAGGAAGAGGAGGAGATTGACAGGGTGATAACTGTGGCGGAGATGGGCAAGGATGGAGAGCACTACCGCAATCGCGATTCCCCACCCGACACTGATGAAGATCACCGTCAGTGCTGTCAGGAGTGCGACCCCGAATTCGACCGGGCGGCGGGCGAAAATCGACTTCATGCCGTCGATATCGATCAGCCTGATCCCTATTGTGAAGACAATCGCCGCCAGCACCGCACTGGGCAGGTAGGAGAGCGGCACGGTCAGGAAGAGCAACACGACGAGCACGATTCCAGCGGTGACCATCTGTGCGAGCTGGGACTTGCCACCGGCACTGTCGACCATCTCGGTCTTTGTCGGGCTTCCGTTCACGACAAACGTACCTGACAGGGCTGCAGCGATGTTGGAGAGACTCAGCCCGACGAGATCGACATTCTCATCGAACTTCTCCTCGTAGCGCGTTGCGTATGCCCGGGACGTCGCAGCGCTCTGGGCAAGAATCACCAGGAAACAGGCAATGGCAACACCGATGAGTTCGGGGATCTGGTCAAGTGGCACGGCTGGAAATCCGATGGCCGGCAGGCCTCCCGTCACCGTGCCGACGGTCGCGACTCCGTAGGCCGAAAGGTCCAGAGCCCAGGATGCGATGATGGTCCCGACAACCGCGAGAAGAGCCCAGGGAATCTTTTTGAAGAAGTGATCGCCGGCGAAGATGAGGACCAGGACCAGGATCGAGAGCAGTACCGTGATGCTGTTCATCTGGGGAATTTCCTGCGTGAACATATTGACGATCTGCAGGAGTGGGCCGCTCCCCTCCTTCGGCACCCCGAACATGCCGGGAATCTGGCCGAGGGCCACCTGGATTCCCACGCCCGTCAGAAACCCGATGAGGACCGCCCGGGAGAGAAAATTCGCGATGAACCCGAGCCTCAGGAGACGCGAGAGGATTAACAAAACACCTGCAAGGAGTGCGACCATACCAGCCAGCGCGATATACTGGGGAGACTCGGGCACGGCCATGGTCACGAGCACTGCTGCCATGATCGCCGCAGTCGCAGAGTCCGCCCCCACGACGAGGTGGCGTGACGACCCGAAGATGGCAAACACGGCCATGGGGATGAGAAGGGTATAGAGACCCAGGACCACAGGGACGCCCGCGATGATCGCGTACCCCATCACTTCGGGAATCGCAAGTGCTGCAAGGGTGATTCCTGCGATGACATCAAGCGGAATCTGCGTTCTATCGATCGGGAGGAGCCCTTCCAGAAGCCGAAATTTTTCGGCGGTATCTCCGGTATTATTGCTCAGTGCCACGATTCACCCCGTAATACTTTTTCCTATGGCACGAGGGAGACGGACCAATCCTCTCATGATTCGGATCGCTGACGGGTGGCCCGTGCCCGTACCTGGGTCGGCGGACAGGTGAGTTTTACGAAACGCATTGTATATATATTTATGCGAGTATCCCATTGAGCGCCTTCACGAATCGACCGAACGAACGGGGAACGGAGAATTAACGTTAAAATCTGACGAGTAGTTGTGCAGCAGAACGGAAGAGCCCTCGTGGTGACGGGAGGAGACGTACTGCGGGCTCGAAAAATGTTCCATTTCCATTATTATCGTGTGACGGTGTTCAGTCTGTCTCACGGAGATCATCTGCTGCAGGGCGGAGCAGGGCCGTGATAGACGACTTCTCCCGATCGCAATGGGGAACGGCGCCCTCACGGCAGGGCTCGTGGTTGTCCGGATGGTCGTGACCGTCCCGTTCCTTCCCCGGGTCTGACTACTTTTTCATCCGACTCCGACTTCCACAATCAAACCGGTTTGAAACGAAACTTGTTTATACCGGAAATGGAGATTAGGGGGCTGCAGTAAAGGAGGAATTGAAATGGCAGTACTATTTGGACCCATATCGTTGTTAGCGATCGAATTTCCGGACATCAGCAAGCTGAAGGGCGAACTGATGAAGGAGACCTTCGCGCTCAGCCAGGCAGGGATCATCAGGGTCATCGGGCTCCTGGCGGTCGTGAAGGACGACAAGGGGCAGTTTGCATCCGTCCAGGTGACCGAACTCTCCGAGGAGGACCGGATGAAGCTGGGCGGCGGAATCGGAGCGCTCATTGGGTATGGTGCCGCCGGCGAGGCGGGTGTCCAGGCCGGATGGGAAGCTGGTGCAGGCGCGGTGGCCGAGAAGGTCGCCAAGCACGATTTCGGCCTCTCCAAGGAGCAGGTCAAGAACATCGCGATGGACATCCCTCCGAACACGGCAGTCGGCCTCGTGCTCATCGAGCACCTGTGGGCCAAGAAGTTCAAGGAGATCGGTCTGAAGACGGGCGGGATCGTTCTCGCCAACGCGTTCATCTCCCCAGACGCACTCGTTGAGTTCGGTGCGCAGCTCGCAGAGGGCGCCATGGTTGCCGAGAAGACCCAGGCCCAGTTAGCATAATCCAGGGATTGTCCAGTATCCTTCATTTTTTAACACCTTCCGTATCCCGGATCTTCGGAATTCGCTATCCTTCAGTGATTACTCTCCTGCGAATCCCAGACGGTGCCTGTCTACTTCATCCGCCAGATGGTCTCGCAAGGGCTGGTGCCCGGACACGGCAACCCTCCCCGATACGGGCAATCGACCCCCTGACGCCGATTCTCAATTTTCCCCACCGGGAACATTCTTGCGACACCATGCAGGCCTCCGCCGTCACGCATTCCATCTCACGGCAACAGCGGAAGGTTCCCGGTGCCTGAAGAAGGAACCGATCGGTCTATCCCGCGGACCCGATCGGGCTCCGCGTCTCTGCCCGGGCACTGTACCGAAGGAATACCTTGTAGAATACTCTCTTCCAGCCTCTGATTTGCCGCCTGTTTGGTCCAGCCGCCACCTGAAAAGCCGGGGTCGAAGTCCTTTCTCAGGTCGATCTTCTTCCCGGGGGGCACCCGGGCCATCTTGATCCGATCCTCGTAGGTAGATGCCATGTTGCCACCACCGGAGGGCTATTTCACATGAGATCAAAAAGTGAACCTCCTATTCTAATCTTCACATTTAATAAAAATCAGATATCGACCGGTCGGCAGCCCCCCCGTGATGTCGGACCCGCCCGATGCTTCGGTCAGGGGCCGTATAATCGGAACCGGTCCAGGGGTGACAGCACAATTCCGGGATCTGCGAAAATATTGACGGAAAAATGGTGGGATTATCCCAGGAGCTTCTTCTTGGCGGCCGCGAACTCCTCGTCGGTTAACGCGCCCGACTGGTGCAACGCCGCAAGCTTCTCAATCTGTGCAATGACGTCGTCCGTGGCCGGCGCTGCCGCCTGTGTGGCCTGCTGCTGCGCTACGGCCTCCTGTGCCCCCTGCTGCTTGAGCGCTTCTGCCTGTGCCATCTGCTTCTGCGCCTGTTGCTGTCCCATCCTGTGCCCCGCGGCGAGCATCAGCATCCTTCCTCTCATCTTCAGACCCCCCGTTCTGCCTTTATTCTCTTCTCTGCTTTCTCGATCGTCTCCGGCGGGATCCTGCCCATGTCGATCAGCTCGGCATCCGCGTCCAGGAACGCTTCCTTCAACCGGATGGCCCAGGTGTTCTCGAAGAGCAGGAGTGCGGCCGAGCTGTTCTTCGCCAGGCCTTCCGCGAAGACCTCGATGTCGGCCTCGGAGAACCACTCATCGGTGTGCCTGGCCAGTTCCCGGTAGGCGTCGCCCATCTCTCCTTCCAGGTTCTTCGCCTCAACATTCACCAGCTCTCCCGTCTCGTCCCTCATGAGGAAGACGAGATCGATCACCCGGATGATGCCGTTCTGGACCAGGTCGGCAATCTCGGGGACGATCTTGCCGCTGAACTTGTTTCCGGGAAATTTGACGATCAGGTAGTCCACAGGACCCATGACTCTGCCTTGCTCTGCCATACTACTCCGCCCTGATTTTAAAGGGCATTGGACTGTTACCTGCGGGCGATATAAATCCTTGGAGCGGATCTGCTCCCGTCGAACGGCATCATTCACCTCGGTTCCGGAGAGCGACACGGCACTCCCGACAGGTTCCTGAAGTGACGGAGAATCTGAGACCCGGACCGCTCTGGAGCTCGTGTCTAGGAGGCGAACGCCATTCCGATCTCGGGAGAACCGGCCTTTACAATCCGGGAATCAGGAACCTATATGGAAAAATGAAGACGAAGGATATATCCTGTCGCTCTTTACTTCTTCATCCTCGGTCTTTTCGTCTCCTTCTTTCCTGTCCTCTTTCCGGTCGCGCCTGTTTCCCGCAACCTTCTTTGCCACGACGACTTTTCCGACTGCTCCCATGTGTGTTCCTCCTGACTCACCCGTTTCGGGACAGAACCCCGACAGGACGATGAGTTACAATCGTGTCACTCCACGTTCCTGGTACTTAAAGGTATGGGTCGCTGATGACCTGCCTTCAAGGGCGGGAATTCTCTGTAGATTTGCTCGTTTCCTGCCAGTACGCCTGGATATCGCGGTATCCCCTGGCAACCGCGCACCATGAGAGCATCGGATCGAACGAGCTGTTTTAAAGAAGGCGAACGGTGCAGTAATTATCGATCAAAGGTGATTGATAACTATGACAGATGAAACGACCGCAACAGTGGAGGGGGCACCCAACCCCATGGGGAACTTCTTCCCCTGGTGGCTCCTCCTCCTGCAGGGCATCATTGCCCTCCTCCTGGGTATCGCCCTGCTCGCCAGCCCCGGCAAGACGATGATGGTGATCATCACGTTCCTCGGCGCCTACTGGCTGGTGAGCGGGCTTTTCTCGCTGGTCAGCATCGCCTGGGATAGAAGTAACATGATCTGGAAGATCATTCTCGGCATCATAGGCATCATTGCCGGGACTGCGATCCTTGCCTATCCCGTCTACAGCACCTTCATGGTGCCCTACGTGTTCACCATCATGGTGGGATTCCTGGGCCTGTTCTACGGAGCTGTCGCCCTGATCGGGGCCTTCACCGGGAAGGGGTGGGGCGTCGGTATCCTTGGGCTGCTCTCCATCATCTTCGGGTGCCTTATCCTCGCGGAGCCCGTCGCCTCGACGATCGCCGTTCCGTTCGTCTTCGGGCTTATCGGCATTGTCTTCGGGTTTGCGGCCATCGTCGGCGCTTTCATGGTGCGATCGGCGGAAAAGCCGACGGTCTGAACGATCATCTCCCAATTTTTCCTCAGCTCCGATCATCGCCGTCACCACTGGTGAGACAGTCTCAGTGTCGCTGTCGGGGGCCGGCAGGAGCCGCGTTCGCTGTTCGGCCGCACCATCAGCGCGACCCCGGCAGTGCTGTGAATGGACGATCGGGAGATCCTGTCGTCACCGGCCGATCTGCAGGGTCACGGCCCCGCTCGGCCGGTGCGGTTGCCTTGACGTTCGCCGCGACTGGAGAACGGTCTCCGTATCGCCCCGAATCCCCCGGTGGAGATGTCCGTTCCCCATCGGCCTTCCCACGAACTGCGAGGCCCCACTTCGCCGGGAAAGATCCGACCTGCATGCGGGTTCCGAGCGATCGGGCTGCGGCCCGCTACGATCGCGCCTCGGGATCGTCTCGACGTCCGAACCACACCGGGCATGACGTCGGGCGTCTTCAGGAGCCGTGCCGGAAACTACCGGGGGGCGCCATACAGGTGATTGGCCTCGGACCGGGATTCTCAGTCTCCGGAGAGTTTTTTTGAGCCTCTATATGATAGACTTCAACACGTCCCGAAAAATATGAAAATCTCAGAACTCACGCATGATCTTGATCGCGCAGAACTCTCCGCACATCGTGCACTCCTTCTCTCCGTCCGAGAGCTGCCGGGCCCGCGCCGGGTCGAGGGCGCACCCGATCTGCCCTTCACGATCGAGGTCTGCCCGGAGGTGGGCGACGACCCTGTCCTGCCGGTCGCTTCCGTCTTTGTACTTCACCGTATCGCCGATGTGCGCCGCGATCCGGAATGCGATCAGCCCCTCTTTCACCGCATCCGGAGAGGGAAGGCCGAGGTGTTCGGCGGGTGTGATGTAGCAGAGGTAGTCGGCTCCCGCGGCGCTCGCGGCGCTTGCCCCGACACACCCGGCGATGTGGTCGAACCCCACAGCGATGTCGGTGGGGAGCGGGCCGGCGACGAAGAGCGGGAAGTTCGCTTTCCGCTTGTAGTATCTGACGTACGCAGGGATCCGGTCGAGCCGGATGTGCCCGCCGGCACCCTCGATGATCACCTGCACGCCGGCGTCGTGCGCCCGGCGGGCGAGCGCCGCGTTCTGGCGCAGTTCCTCGACCTGCGCCCTGTCCCTGAGGTCGTTGATGCAGCCGCTCCGCGCCGTGTTGCCGAGCGAGAGGACGATCTCGTGCTCCCGGCAGATGGCGAGGACCTCATCGAAGTTATCGATGAACGGGTTGCCGCATTCGTTCAAGAGCATGAAGGCGCTCGTGATCGACCCGCCCTTCGATACCACTCCCAGGATCCGTTCTTTCTTCCGGAACACTGCGAGCATCGCGGGGTTGACGCAGTGGATGACGAAGGAGCTGATGCCCTGCCCCGCCTGCTTCCGCATCGTTGCGAGAATGTCGTCGGCGGTCATCACCCGCATCCCCTTTTCCACGACAGCCTGGTATACCGGGACGGTGGTGATGGGGAGCTGCGTGCAGGTCAGGATCGCTCTCCGGATCGCGTCGATATTCCCGCCCATCGAGAGGTCGCTGATGGTATCGGCGCCGAACTCCTCGGCGATACGCGCCTTCCGGAGACTCGTCGTCCACGCAGATTTTGCCGGTCGATGTGCCGAGGTTGACATTTATCTTCGTGCGGAGGCCCCTGCCGATCCCGATCACCTTCGTCCCTCTCTGCATGATCACGGCGCTCCCGTCTGCGATCCGGCTGCACAGGATAGTCTCCTCGATGCCCTCCGCGGCTGCGACGACCTTCATCGGTTCGGTTATCGTTCCCCGACAGGCATTATCGACCGTTGTTTTTTCCGTCATGCTCAGGCCGGCCTCAATTGTCTTGTGTGTTTTTCCCTTAGAGGTTATTTCACTACCCGATGCAACGGCGTGAAGGGAATGACGGTCAATTCCCGGATCGACAGTTCACCGCTCGTAGCGGGGCACGGTTCTCGAAACGATCTCGCTCGTCGGCCCCCGGTACCTGCTGCGGAACGGGCCGCGCGGACAGCGGCCGGCACGGTTACGGAAAAACGATCGAGAGAAGAATGCGAGGGATGGAGTTTGACCGAATCCAAATCGGTTGCCTTCGAAATGGCGTTTCACAACCTTTCGGTTTCTATAAAAACAAAGTCCCCAAAGGCAGGGGGCCCTCCGTTCCCGTCGATCGTCTCCACAGTCGTTCTTGAAAAACCAGGGAGATGCCGGGACGGCAGTTCCCGAGTCAGATTAGTAGCGAGGCGCCCTGTGCTTCGGAAAGCAGTCGTTGCAGTAAACCGGGCGCCCCTCCGTCGGTTTGAAGGGGACTTCGCACTCTTTCCCGCAGTCCGAACAGATCACCTTGGTCATCTCCCTCGGGCCGCTGCTACCATAGTTCCTGGAACCGCCACGCGGCGGTCCGCCATATCTTCTGTCATCCATTTGAGGTACTCTCACAGATTACTCTGCCGTGTTTCATCGGCAACGCCCATTAATATCCTTTCTCCCTGATCGGCCACGTCACGGTGATATGGAGCGTCGGTGTCCTGCCCGAGCTACCGGCCGTGTGACTGCGAACCCGGTCGGAACCACGACAACATCGACGCCATCGGACTTAATCTCCCGCGAGCGTGTGACCTGGCCTCTCCAGGACCCCCGACCATCACGCTGTGCGCGAACTGCATGACGGTCGCGCGGCACCTCCAGCGCTCGGCCGGCCACGTCTGCACGATCGCCGAGGCCACGGTCTTCCATGGAGGCCGGCGAGAGGGTGGAGATCTGATCGAGCTCTCGGGAAGGGAGTGTCGAACGGCCGGCGCGGCTACGAAAAACGGTCGAACGAAGAATGCGAGGGATGGGATTTGAACCCAAGAACTCCTTCGAGACTGGACCCTGAATCCAGCGCCGTTGACCAGGCTTGGCTACCCTCGCGCTTCCATATATTCGGGGGGGCGAAAGATAAAGATTGGCGTCCCGCGCCGCCTACGCCGTGTGGTTGTTCCCGTTCTGGAACTTCCGGAGCTCGGCGTCCCGGAGCTCGTTCCGCTTGATCTTGCCCGAGATCGTCTTCGGCAGGGAGTCGACGAACTCCACCAGGCGCGGGTACTTGTACGGCGCCGTCGTCTTCTTCACGTGGTTCTGGATGTCGCGCATGAGCGACTCCGAGGGCTTGAAGCCCGGCGTCAGCACCACGAACGCCTTGACCACCAGCCCGCGGATCACGTCGGGCGAGCCCACCACGGCCGCCTCCTGCACGGCCGGGTGCTCGAGCAGGGCCGACTCCACCTCGAACGGCCCGATCCGGTAGCCCGACGACTTGATCACGTCGTCGTCGCGGCCGATGAACCAGTAATAGCCGTCCTCGTCCGCGTAGGCCTTGTCGCCCGTGTAGTACCAGCCGTCCACGAACGCCCGCTCGTTCTCCTCCTCCGAGCCCAGATACTCGCGGAAGAGCCCCACCGGCCGCGGGTCGGTCTTGATCGCGATCCGCCCCTCCTGCCCGGTGCCGACGGGCCGGCCGTCATCGTCGTGGAGCTCGACGATCCAGCCCGGCGCCGGCCTGCCCATCGAGCCCGGCTTGACCTCCATCGACGGGAACGTCCCGATGCAGAGCACGGTCTCCGTCTGGCCGTACCCCTCGTAGATCGTCACCCCCGTCCCCTCCTTCCAGACCCGGATCACCTCGGGGTTGAGCGGCTCCCCGGCCGACGTGCAGTGCCGGAGCTCGGTGAAGTCGAACCGGTCGAGATCGGCCAGGATCAGCATCCGGTAGATCGTGGGCGGGCAGCAGAAGGTCGTGATCGCGTAGCGCTCGAGCAGCGGCAGGATCTCGGTCGCCTTGAACCGCCCGCGGATGTCGTAGACGAAGATCGCGGACCCCGCGATCCACTGGCCGAAGATCTTGCCCCAGGCCGACTTCGCCCAGCCCGTGTCCGAGAGCGTGAAGTGCAGGTCGTTGTGCCGGAGATCGTGCCAGAGCCCGGCCGTCACCATGTGGCCGAGCGGGTACGACTGGTCGTGCAGCACCATCTTCGGCTCGCCCGTCGTGCCCGAGGTGAAGAAGATGATCATCGGGTCCGTCGCCCGCGTCCGCGACATCCCCGGGAAGCTCACGAGCTTGTGCGAGACCGGGGCCGGGTAGGTCATCTCCCGGGGGAGCGAGATCCAGCCGTCGCGTTCCCCGTCGACCACGAGCCGGCTCATCAGGGACGCGCACTCCGAGTAGACCTCGTCGACCTTCGGCGCGGACTCCATGTCCGTGATCACCATCTTGAACTGGCCGAGATCGACCCGGTACCGGATGTCCTTCGGCGTCAGCATCGTCGGGGCCGGCGAGACCACCGCGCCGAGCTTGATCAGCGCGATCGTCAGGATCCACCACTCGGGCACGCGGTGGAGCATCAGCATCACGCGGTCGCCCTTGTGGATCCCGTAGTTCAGGAGGATGTTCGCGGCCGCGTTCGAGAGGCTCATCATGTCCCAGAACGTGAACTTCTTCTCGCCGCCCTGCTGGTCGGTCCAGATCATCGCGAGCTTGTTCCGGTCCCGCCGCGCCCACGCGTCGATCACGTCGAAGCCGAAGTTGTAGTGCTCCGGGACCTCGATCCGGAAGTTCGCGTAGGCCTCGTCGTAATCAACCATGTTGTGCTGCTGCTCGACCATATCAAACAGTAAGGGGTAGGCGTGCCGGGACCATTAAGACATCGCCTATCCGGGCCGTTTTCGGCTATCGGAAGCATCCATAAAGGTTCCCCGGAATCATTATAGTCGGACGGGCGTCATAGATACGTAGATGGAAGAGAAACGATACGAGTCGCTCAAGATCGAGAATATCGTCGCCTCCGGCGTCATCGCCGACTCGATCGATCTCGCCGCGGTCTCGCAGGCAATCCCGGCCTGCGAACTCAATACCAAGCGGTTTCCGGGCGCGGTCTACCGGATCGCAAATCCGAAGATCGCGTCCCTGATCTTCAGCTCGGGCAAGGTCGTGCTGACCGGGATCCGGGACAAGCAGGCCCTCACGGACGGCCTCGGCATCATCACGACCTCGCTCCGCGAGGCCGGCGTCGCCTGCTACGACGAGCCGCGGGTGGCGATCACGAACATCGTCTGCTCGTACGACATCGGCAAATACATCAACCTCAACAAGGTCGTGATCACGCTCAACCTCGAGAACATCGAGTACGAGCCCGAGCAGTTCCCCGGGCTCGTCTACCGGATCAAGGACCCCAAGATCGTCGCGCTCCTCTTCAGCTCGGGCAAGATCATCCTGACCGGCGGCAAGAACCTCGAGGACATCAAGCGGGGCCTCGACTTCCTCGAGCAGAAGCTCGAGTCGATCATGTGACCGCCCCCAATCGTCTCTCTTCTACCAGTTCTACCAGAAGTCCCTACGGGCAACCCAACTTGTGTCAGCGACCGCGCGCATTACTTTACAACCTGCAGCGCGACGCTCACCGGTTACCGGGCAGCCAGGCCCGCGTCCGCCCCGAAGAAATGAATGGTATGGATGTTGCTGTCGTGCGCTGGTCGGCGAGGCCGGGGGATTTTAATCCGGTTCTCCGCCGCGGACGGCTTCGATCAGGGCGTCGATCTTGGCGGCATCGCCGAACTCTTTCCTCGCGAACGAGAGTTCCCCGACCACATCGACGCCCTTTGCGGCGAGCGCTGCGTGAAGCACGGGGAGGGTTTCGCCGGGCCTGCCGCCGCATGTGGCGAAGGCACGGCGCTCTTTCCATCGGCGCCCTGCAGGGCGGCGACGGCGCCGTTGATCCCCGGTGTCGGGTGGCCCGCCCAGACCGGGGTGCCGATCACGATGCGGTCGTACGCCGAGACGTCGATCACAGCGGGTTCGATTGCGTCGGCCTCCCCGTTGCCGGCGCGGCGGCCCCGCGCGAGTACACCGAGAGCAGCCCGTAGGGCGTCTGCGGCTTTACCTCGACGAGGTCGCCGCCGGCTCCATCGCGTACACGCTCGGCAAGGGCGCGCGTGCGCCCTGAATGGGAGTGATAGATGATGGTCCGCACGACCGTGATCGGAACGACTGGACAGATAACCTGATCGATCCGAAGCAGTTACGGAAAGTGCTCAGGCCCGCTGAGTCTGAGAGACCGAGAGATCGGCCGAGGCGTGACGGAATCGGAGCATGACCGCCTCCTCGGACTTGTTCACGATCCAGGTTGTACAGAGCGTGAAGAACGGGGTCGTGGTGTTCTCTTGCCCCTGCCGGGATCGGCTGATCAGGGCCCGGACCCGGACTGCGAGTCGACGCCGGGCGATGGCTCGACCTTCTTCTTCACCCTGCCGGCCGCGTGAGCGACGGCTCCTACCGCTTCCGGCTATGGAGGTCGCCGAGCCGGTCGACCGGCGGCGGGCATCGCCCTCATCCCGGTGCTGATCAGGGGTATCGGGCCCGTTTACTCCACCTATCGCGTCGCCCAATCGGAGAGAAAATAAATACCTTGAACGCGATGAGGCGTTCTCATGGCACAGGTTCAATCCGGGACGGAAAAGTCCCGGATAGCGAGAAGAAGCCCCCTGGCCATCACCCGGGCGTTCCATGCCCGCCACAGTCGTGTGGTGGGTGTGTACCGGCCCGGGATTGTTTCGGAGGTTAAGGTATGAAATACGTGGATGGATTTGTCATCGTTCTCCCGGAGAAGAATCTGCCGGCGTACCGGGAGATGGCAGAGATGGGCGCAAAGATCTGGAAGCAGTACGGCGCGCTGGAATACTACGAGTGCGTCGGCGATGACCTGACTCCGGAGATGACGGGAATCACCTTCCCGGAGATGGTGAAGGCCGAACCCGGGGAGACGGTCGTCTTCTCCTTCATCGTCTTTGCGTCCCGGGAACACCGTGACGAGGTGAACGCAAAGGTGATGAAGGACCCGTTCATGAACGATCCTGCCTACAAGGACAAGCCGATGCCATTCGACATGAAAAAGATGGCCTACGGGGGATTCACGGTCATCGTTGAGGCCTAAAGAACTCCTGGATCCGCCACCGCGACAGGAGGGCTGGAGACAGGATCTCTTTTCACGGCGGAGATCGCCGGGGCCACGGCCGGCCCTGGCGAGGACGGCAATCGTGCTCTCGCGTCGTCAATTCCGGCGTGACCGGCTCTCCTATGCATTCTGGGGGTCCTTCCAGAGTAGAACGATGATTCGGGGGTCGGCCTCGCCGCGATGAAACGGAACGTCGAGCGGCTCGACGGGCATATCCGGGCCGCATCGACGCCGGGCGAGGGCTCGACCTTCTTCTTCACCCTGCCCGCCGCGTGAATCGCGGAAGCCAGCAGTCGAGGCTCCAGCCTCACAGATTGTTGAAGAGCCGGACGACGTCGGCGAAGTCGATCCGGCCGTTGATGCCGTGGTCGTGGCGTCGGTGATGCATTGCCCGCCTCTACCAGAAGTGCCGGGTCTGGACGTACTGCCGCTCGGCCTTCAGGATCTCTTTGAAGAACGCGTCCCCCTCGGTCAGCGTCGCGAGGATCCGCGAGGCGTGCTCGGGCCCGACGCCCCGGCCCGCGAGCGCGATCACGGCCTTCTTCCCGCTCGAGAGGACGATGTTCGCGTTCCGCAGCAGGCGCTTCTCGACCTCGCGCTCCTCGGGCGTCTTGGTCTTCTTGTTCGCGACGGCGTAGAGCGGCTCGTCCCAGGGCTTGAGCGCAGCGATCAGCCGGGCCGAGCAGACCGGGCACTTCGGCTGGTCGTCCACGCGCGAGACCTTGGTCTTGAACTTCCACTTCCGGCAGTTCATGCAGCAGAGGATGACGTCCGAGTCCTCGATCCGCCGCCGCACGGTCGCGAGGATCGCCGTGTCGGCCGACTCGGGCGGGATCAGGTCGCGCGACGAGAAGAGGCCGGCCGCGCCGAGGACGGAGACGCGGGTGGTCACGATCTCGATCGCGCCGTCGCGGATGGCGGCCACGATCCCGGCCGCGGCCTCGACGTCCATGTAGTTCTCGAAGAAGCTCGCGGTAGGTCTCGCGCTGCACCACCGTCTTATCGAAGAGGGCCGAGAGGCGGTGGATCGAGAGCCGCTCGTAGTCGGCGTCGGGGTCGATTGCGCCGAACTTCTTGGCGACCTGCACGAGCTTCCACTTGTACAGCGCCGTGCGCTTCAGGCCGAGCTCCAAGAGGCCGCGGATGTGCGCGGGCTCGAGCGAGACGAGGGCCTCCTTCACCTCCGCGGCCCGGAGCGACTTCGGGAGGCGGAGGAGAAAACGGTACGCGTCGACCTCGAGCCCGACGGTCGTGCCGTACCGGGCCGAGAGCAGGAGCGAGAGGACGCGGGCCAGCACCTCGTTCGCGCGGTGGCCGGCGCAGACGTTGCAGACCACGCCCTCATCGGCGTTCTCGAGCGTGACCGTCCGGTCCGAGGGAATGATCGCGCGGTCCCGGTCCATCCCGTCGAGGAACCGCTCGGCGTACCGGGCCGCGCGCTCGTTCACGATGTAGTCGGCGAAGCGCCGCGTCCGGCGGAGAGCCCCGACCTCCTGCGCGACCGCGTACGGGACCGGGATTTGCTCGCCCTCCCAGGCCGGGAGTTCGCCCTTGGCCCGCTTGGCCGGCTCGACCGTGATCCGGCCCTCCTCGGTGTCGAGCACCCGCCAGAGCTGGCCCTTGGTGATGAAGACCGAGCCCGGGTGGATCATGCCGACCACGAACGACTCGTCGAGCGTGCCGACCGTGCGCCGGCTGGCGAGGTCGAAGACCGGGACCTTCCGCTCGTCGTGGATCATCGAGAGGTTGGCCATCAGGTACCGCCTGGCCCGGGCCGTGGTGATGATCCGCGTGCCCTCGCGCCGGACGAGGCGATGGCCCTCCATCTCCTCCACGACCTCGTCGAGGAGCGCGTCCGCCTCGGGAAACGTCGCGGCCCCCGCGAGGATCGCGCGGACCTGGGCGAGCTCGATCTCGCCGTGCTCGACCAGGAGTGCCGCGACCTGGTTCGCGAGCACGTCGGCCGCGCCGTACGGGATCCGGACGGGCTCGACGTCGCCGGCCTTCGCCCGCCGGACGATCACGCCGGACTCGAGCAGGTCGTCGAAGCCGGTCGCGAGGATCGTCCCGCGGGAGACGGCCTCGAGCCGGTGGCCTGCCCGCCCGACCCGCTGGACGAGCCGGGCGACCTCGCGGGGGGAGCCGAACTGGATGACGTGCTCGACGTGGCCGATATCGATCCCGAGCTCCATGGACGAGGTGGCGATCAGGGTCGAGATCTCGCCCTTCTTGAACCGCTCCTCGGCGTCGATCCGGACCTCGCGCGAGAGGGAGCCGTGGTGGACCTCGACGTCGCCGCGCTTGAAGAGCGCGTGCCCGAGCGCCTCGGCCGTGACCCGGGTGTTCGTGAAGACCAGGTTCGAGCCCGACGGGTCGAGGGCGCGCTCGACGCACCGGGCCTGGGCGTCGAACTGCTCGCCCGCGTAGACCACGCCGAGCGCGAGCGCCTTCGCGATCGGCACCTGGACCACGCGGAACGGGCGCGGGCCGCAGAGGAAGCGCGCCACCTCGTCGGGGTTGCCGACCGTGGCCGAGAGGCCGATCCGCTGGAACTCGCCCGCGTACGTCCGGATCCGCTCGAGCGCGACCGAGAGCTGGGCCCCGCGCTTCGAGCCCGCGAGCTCGTGGATCTCGTCCACGACCACGTACTTCACGCCCGCGAGGTGCTTTCTCAGGGTCTTGCCCATGAAGATCGCCTGGAGCGACTCGGGGGTCGTGATCAGCAGGTCCGGCGGGTGGAGGGCCTGCTTCCTCCGCTCGGCCTGGGTGGTGTCGCCGTGGCGGACCCCGACCGTGAGGCCGAGCTCGCGGCACCACCACTCCATCCGGGCGAGGATGTCGCGGTTGAGGGCCCGGAGCGGGGTCACGTAGATCGCCGAGAACCCGCCGCTCGTCCCGTGGAGGAGCCCGTGGAAGACCGGGAGCATGGCGGACTCGGTCTTGCCCGTGCCCGTGGGCGCGATCAGCAGGACGTGGTGCCCCGCAACCACCTCGGGCACGGCGAGCTCCTGCGCCTCGGAGAGCCCCTCGAAGCCGCGGTCCGCGATCGTCTGCCGGATGCGCGGGTCGAGCAGGTCGAGCGCGCTCACGCGGTTACCCCCGGCGGCTCGAGCGCCTCGATCGGCCCGAGGAGGGTGCCGTCCGCGAGCAGGATCTCGACCGTCTCTTTCTTCAGGCAGCGCGAGACCGGGCTGAACGGGTCGGCCACGATCTTCCGGACGTCGTAGCCCGCGAGCTCGTTGAAGGACGGCACGAAGAGTACCCGCGTCGGCGTCTCCGCCGGCGGGAGGCCCAGGCACGCGTCGTCGACCTCGCCCATGAGGTACGCGGGGGCGCGGAGCGCGCACCCGACCTCGTCCTGGACCGCGGCGAGCGGGTGGTGGTGGCCGACGAGCACGAGCTGCCCGGCGAGGCAGGGGCCGGGGAGGGTGTGGCCGTGGAAGTACCCGACGCCGTCGACCACGACGCCGGTCTTCTCCGCCAGTTCGTCCACCCCGAGGAACCGCTCGATCCCCGGGTCGTGGTTGCCGGGCACGACGAGAATCGGGACCCGCGCACGGAGCGCCGCAAGCACCTCGGGCAGCTCGCGCCACTCCTGCCGGGTCGTGAACGGCACCGACTGCTTGACGTCGCCGAGCAGGAGCAGCCGGTCGGGCTTGGTCCGGTCGACGAGGCGAACGACCCGCTTCGTCCGCTCGAGCGACCGGCTCGAGAAGTGCCACCCGTGGCGCGCGAGGTCGGACTCGATCCCGAAGTGGAGGTCGGCCACGACCAGCGTCCGCTCCCGGTTCTCGACCACCACGGCCGGGCCCTCGGCCAGAAACTCGAGCCTCATGCGCGACGGATCAGCCCGCGGCGGGGCATGTAGCACTCGCCCTCCTCGAGGAGGCCCGCGAGCGCCTCCTCGACCTCGACCTTCGAGCAGCCGCGTTCCGCGCCGAGCGCGACGAGGTCGGCCTGCTCCACGCCGTCCCGGCCCGCCGCATCGATCCGCTCGAGGAGCAGCGCCGGGAGATCGACGCCTTCCGCCCGGACCGAGTCGGCTGCCGGCACGAGCCCGAGCGCCCGCTCGGCCATGGCGCGGAGCTCCTCGACCGTCGCCGGCGTCACCTTGTAGGCCTCGACCGCCTCGTCCGCGAGCGGGTCGTCGCCCTCGCCCCGGAGGCGGGCCGCGAGGGACTCGAGACGCGCCGCGGTCCGGTCCGCGGCCCGGACGAGCCAGCGGTCGCGCACGGCCCGGTCCACCTGCGCGACGGAGATCGGCCGGACCGTCGGCCCCTGCCGCCCGGGCTCGGCGTATCCCAGCACGGCCACGAACGCGGGCGGCGCGATCCCGGCGAGCGCGGCCAGGACCTCGGGCTCGCGCGAGCGTCGCCCGGACGAGGAAGACCCCGGTCGGGTCGGAGACCCGCGCCACGAGCCCCGCCGAGGCATTCCCCTCGACGGCCGTGAGCGCGCCCACGAGATAGACGAGGTGGACGCAGGCGCCGGCCGGCGTGAGCAGGCAGTCCTGGCCCTCGAACCTGACGGTCCTCGTCGCCTTCCCCAGCTCGCCCGCAAAGACCCGCGCCGCCGCCTCCATGACCCTCGAATCCTCTCTGGTATTCTTAAATATATTGGCCCGGAGAGGCATTTAAAGCGACGATACTGGCAGTCGATGAGGCTACGGACTGGAAAAATTAGAGGGTGTTGAAGAGCCAGACGGCGTCGGCAAAGTCGATACGGCCGTTGCCGTTGTAGTCGAACGTGGCAAGGGGTTCATTCGCTCCGATCCACGTCATCTGGTTGAAGAAGAGCACCACGTCGGCGAAATCGCTCCGGCCGTTCCCGTTCACGTCGTCGTACAGTCCGTCGGCATTCGTGTCCGCCGGCATGCCGGCACCCCCGGGTACCGCCACGATACCGGGCCGAACCCGGCCCGAGTCGGGGTCGTCCATCAGGGACGAGACGTCGACGGCCTCGAAGGCGGAGCCGGGCACCCGCCCGAGCTCGGAGAGGTGATCGTTATTCCACCGGGAGTCGGGCGCTCCCGAGAGGTACCAGGACGAGCCGTTGTCCGCGAGGACCATGCCGTACTCCTTCAGGGCCCGGAGCACCACCCGGACCTCCGGCGAGAAGGCCGAGATGTTGAAGTCGGCCCGGAGGCGGAAGCGCTGGCCCATCGGCGGATACCGGGCGGCCGTCAGGCTCGAGGCGTAGTGGCGCGCGGGCCAGACGTAGGCGCGGCGGGTCTCGGGCGCCGTGAACCGGATGGCGTGGGCGATCTCGCCGGCGGCAACCTCGTCGTAGCGGACGAGGCCGGGCAGGATCGCGAGCCCGGCCGCATCGGCCGAGGTATACCCTTCGGGCCGGAGCGCGTCAGGAGGCGAGGTCGAAGACCGCGCCCGAGCCCGCCTGCCACGAGCCGTCGGATTGCTTCTCGGCCGCGTAGACCTCGTACAGGAGCCGGTGGTCCCGGTCGAGGACGAGGATGTGGTGATCGGAGCCCCACTCGATCGGCGCGTCCGGCGGGATCGGGTACGGGCCGGGGTCGCTCTCGTCTCGCGTACTCGAACGTGACCGGGACCTTCGGCTGGGTGCCGGGCACCGTGACGTAGGGGATGCCGATCGGGCCGCCGTCCCAGAGGCCGGAGCCGAAGTCGGCGTGCATGGTGCGGGCGGCCCCGATCGTCGAGACGTAGAGGGCGGAGTTCGCATCGACGGGCAGCGCGTCGACCCGGGCATTCCAGATATGATCGTTCGGGAAGACCGATACCCCGTCGATCGCCGGGGCGGCGCCGGCAGGGACGACCAGCAGAGCGGCGAGCAGGAGAAGGACGAGGATGTCCGGTTCGCTGTCGCCTCGACCATGCTCGTGAGTATGGCGGCGCGGCCGATGAGCCTGTCGATCGCGGACCGCGCCGGCCCCCCGAGCGGGGCGCCGCCCAATCGCCGAGACCGTTTGGTGAACCCGATCAAAACCATTGATTCTCTCGAACGGCATAAGGGTATACACGCATGGAGACTTCCGATCACACCATCTGGATCGAACGCTACCGGCCCGCCCGCCTCGCCGATATCGTCGGCCAGGACGAGATCGTCGAGCGGCTCCAGAGCTGACGTCCGGAGCGGGAGCCTCCCCCACCTCCTCTTCACCGGCCCGGCCGGCGTGGGCAAGACCACGGCCGCCGTCGCGCTCGCGCACGAGTTCTTCGGCGAGACCTGGCACATGAACTTCCGCGAGCTGAACGCCTCGGACGAGCGCGGGATCGACGTGGTCCGGAACCAGATCAAGGAGTTCGCCCGGACCAGCCCGCTCGGCGGGGCCGAGTTCAAGATCCTCTTCCTCGACGAGGCCGACGCCCTCACCACGGACGCGCAGGCCGCGCTGCGGCGCACCATGGAGACCTACGCCCGCACCTGCCGGTTCATCCTCTCCTGCAACTACTCGTCCAAGATCATCGACCCGATCCAGAGCCGGTGCGCCATCTACCGCTTCCGGCCGCTCACGCAGGCCGCGATCGGCGAGGAGATCCGGCGGATCGCGAAGTCCGAGAGGCTCACCGTGACCAGGGACGCGATCGAGGCGATCGCGTACGTCGCGCAGGGGGACATGCGCCGCGCCATCAACGCGCTCCAGGGGGCCGCGATGGTCTCGGACGAGGTCGACGAGTCCATGGTCTACGCGAGCACCGCGACGGCGCGCCCCGACGAGATCAGGAGATCCTCTGCCTCGTCGTGGCCGGCGAGTTCAACGAGGCCGAGGGCCTGCTCCGCGAGCTCGATGTACGACCGCGGGATCGCGCCGGGCGAGCTGCTCGGCCAGTGCTACCGGGCGCTCGTCAAACAGCCGATGCTCCGCGAACTCAAGGTCGAGCTGATCGAGCACCTCGGCGAGACCGACTTCCGCCTCTCCGAGGGCGGGACGCCCGAGCTCCAGATGGAGGCCCTGCTCGCCCGCTGCGTCCGCTCGGCGGGCCGGTACGCCCGGGACCTGTGATGCCGACCACCGACGACGAACCCGAGACGACGAACCGTGTCCGGGACTGGAGCCGGTTCCTCAAGCACAAGTACCGGGACCAGCTCGGCGACCTGCTCTCGCAGTACCCCGAAGAAGCGGTCGCTCTACATCGACTACCGCGACGTCTACGCCTTCGGCAAGGCCGGCGTCCGGATGGCGCAGGAGCTGATCGAGAACCCGGGCAAGGTCCTCGAGGACGTGCGCGACGCCGTCCGCGCCCAGCAGCTCGCGCGGGGAAAGGGGGCCAAGGAGCCCGAGGTGAACATCCGGTTCACGAACCTGCCCGTGCGCCTGGGGGCCCGCGAGATCCGCTCGGAGCACATCAACCGGTTCGTCTCGGTCGAGGGGATCCTCCGCAAGACGACCGAGGTCCGGCCCCGGATCACGGAGGCGGTCTTCCGCTGCCCGGGCGGCCACCTGACCCGGAAGGCGCAGGAGTTCGGCATGTTCGTCGAGCCCGACGGGTGCGCCACCGAGGGCTGCACCTACCGCAAGCTCACGCTCGTGCCGAAGCGGTCGTCCTTCGTCGACGCCCAGAAGCTCCGGATCCAGGAGTCGCCCGAGGGCCTCCGCGGCGGCGAGCAGCCGCAGACGATCGACGTGGACGTGACCGACGACATCACGGGCACGGTCGCGCCGGGCGACCGGGTGGTGATCAACGGGATCCTCCGGTCGCAGCAGCGGATCAACCACGGCAACAAGTCCACGTTCTTCGACATCCACCTCGAGGCGAACTCGATCGAGGTCGGCGAGAAGGAGTTCGAGGAGGTCTCGATCAGCGACAAGGACGAGGAGGCGATCCAGGCCCTCTCGAACGACCCCGAGGTCTACGGGAAGATCACGCGCTCGATCGCGCCCACGATCTACGGCAACGAGGAGGTGAAGGAGGCGATCGCGCTCCAGCTCTTCGGCGGGATCATGAAGTCCATGCCGGACGGCTCCCACCTCCGCGGCGACATCCACTGCCTGCTGATCGGCGACCCCGGGATCGCGAAGTCGCAGATCCTCCGGTACGTGGTCCGGCTCTCGCCGCGCGGGATCTACACCTCGGGCCAGTCCTCGACCCAGGCCGGCCTGACCGCGACCGCGGTCAAGGACGAGTTCGGCGACGGCCGCTGGACCCTCGAGGCCGGCGCGCTCGTGCTCGCGGACATGGGGATCGCCGCGGTCGACGAGATGGACAAGATGCAGAAGGACGACCGGTCCGCGCTCCACGAGGCGATGGAGCAGCAATCCATCTCGGTGGCCAAGGCCGGGATCACGGCCACGCTGAAGTCGCGGTGCGCCCTCCTCGGCGCCGCGAACCCGAAGCTCGGCCGGTTCGACGAGTACGCGGACATCGGCGAGCAGATCAACATGCCGCCGTCCCTGCTCAGCCGCTTCGACCTGATCTTCATCCTGGCCGACAAGCCCGACCACAAGCGGGACGAGGCGATCGCCGAGCACATCCTCAAGGCCCACGGGGTCGGGGAGCTGATCGCCCAGCACGCGCGCGACCCGATCGACGGCGTCGACGACGCGTACATCCAGCGCGAGCTCGCGCCCGTGACGCCCGAGATCGAGCCGGCCATGCTCCGGAAGTACGTCGCGTACGCGAAGCGGACCTGCTTCCCGATCCTCTCGCCCGAGGCCAAGGACGTGCTCGTCGGGTACTACATGCGCCTGCGCGACCTGGCCGACTCGAACAAGCCCGTGCCGGTCACGGCCCGGCAAGCTCGAGGCGCTCGTCCGGCTGGCCGAGGCCTCGGCCCGGGTCCGGCTCGCGAAGACGATCACCGCGCCGGACGCCGAGCGGGTCGTCCGGATCGTCGACACCTGCCTCCGGCAGGTGGCGTACGACCCCAAGACCGGGACCTTCGACATCGACAAGGTCGCGACCGGGATCTCGAAGGGCAAGCGCGACCTGATCCGCGCCATCAAGGAGGCGATCCGCGAGAACGCCGACGTCTCGGGCCGGGCGCAGATCGCCCAGATCGTGGACGTGCTCGTCCAGCAGGGTTTCGGCCGCGAGGACGTCCGGAAGCAGATCGACAACTTCCTCCGCTCGGGCGAGGCGATGGAGCCGAAGAACGGCGTCATCAAGCTGATCTGAAACGGCCGGGGCCGTCGTTTTTTTAAAAAAGGTTAGCGCCGCCGCGCAGCCACAAGGCCGAGCGCGGCCAGCGCGAGCAGGCCGAACGGGAGCGCGGCCTTCGTGGCCGTCGTGTTCACGGGCAGCGACGTCGCCGTCGCGTTCGCGGTCTTTGTGACGGTCGCCGTCAGGTTCGCGGTGGCGGTAGCCGTCGGGGTGGCGTTCGGCGTCAGGTTCGCCGTGACAGTCGGCGTCGGCGTCGGGGTCGCCGTCGCCGTGGCGGTCTTTGTGACGGTCGGCGTCGCAGTCTTCGTCACGACGCCCGTGTAATCGTCCGTGTCGCGGTTCGTCGAGCCGTCCGATCCGCCCGTCACCGGGGCGGCCGTCGGGGAGGTCGTGATGCCGGTCGTGATCCCGGTCGTAATCGGCGCCGTCGTGATTCCCGTCGTCGGGAGCACGGTCAGCGAGCCGGTCGGAACAACCGTCGTTACGGGAACGGTCGTCAGGGTCTCCGTCGGGGTGACCGTTGCGCTCCCCGTCGGCGCCGGCGTCCCGGTCGCGGTTACGGCCCCGTTCTGCGAGACGGCCTTGTCCGTGATGTCGGCGCCGGTCGTGTCGTGGACGCTCCGGACGTCGACCACGATCGGGGTGAACCCGGGCCCGACGACCTTGAACTTCACCGTGGCCAGCGCTTCATCGCCGTTCGGCAGGCCGTTCGCCGTGTCGGCCGTGCGGATCTCGAGGTTGTGGGTGCCGATCAGGTCCGAGGCCTTGGTGTGCCCCTGGGCCACGGTCGACGAGACGTACCGCATGACCTCGGGATTCCAGTCGAGCATGAGTACGACCTCGCCGGCCATGGGGGCCAGGTTGTTATCGTTGTAGATCGTGGCCGTGACCGTATCCCCGACCTTCGCGTCGGTGGTCGGCGGAACGAAATGGAATTTCACTATCCCGCCTGCGCTCGCCGCGGGGGTCAACGCGACTATAAGGAGGAGCAGGCAGGCCAGATGCTTTACGGATACCATCGGTACGCGTTTACAATCGATTGGATAAAAGAGCGTGGGGTGGGGCGGTCACGGCCGCCACGCCCCTGCACCGCCCGCCGAAACCGACGGGCGGAGCGCGCGCCTACTTGATCCTCTCGAAGAGGAGCCGCTCGTTCGGGCTGATCATGATCAGCACGAGGCGGTCCTGCGAGTCCATGACGTAGCTGGTCACCCGGTAGAGCGAGGCGAGGTAGGTCCGGTCGAGCGAGTTGTCGCCGCAGTAGGCCTTGGTCAGCGCGCCCTGGTTGATCTGGAGCTTCGTCCCGTTCAGGGTGTAGTTCCCGCCGCCAACGTTGCAGTCGGCCTTGACTGCGTAGGTCCCCGTCGCGTTGAACGCGATGGTGTACTGGTTGGGGTTCGGCACCGTGACCGTCTGCGATCCGGATGTGCCGACCCAGCGCCAGTTCGCGCCCACGAACGGCGCGGAGATGTTGGCCGTGGCGTTCGGGGCGGAGAAGACCATCCGGTTGTTCGGCTGCTCGAGAGCCAGGATCAGGTTGCCCGTGCGGTCGATGGTGTACGAGGTGACGCGCATGAGCGACGTGAGGTAGAGCTGGTCCTTCGACGCGTCGCCGCAGTAGGCGAGCGTGACGGCCGCGGGCGACAGGTTCAGCGCGGTGCCGTTCACCGTGTAGTTGCCGGCGCCGTTGTTGCAGTCGGCCTTGAGCGAGTACGTCCCGTTCGGCCGGAAGACGACCGTGTACGACGCGGAGTTGTTGATCACGGTCCGGTTCGCACCGACCTCGAGCGCGTTCCACTGCCAGGTGGTGTTCGTGAACGTCGGGATCGTCACCGTCCCGTTCGGGGTCACGTTACCGGTCACGTTCGTGGTCGGCATGACCGTGGTCCCGTTCCCGGCGGGCGTCGTCGCGGTCGTGTTCGTCTGGTTGGTCGGCGGGGTCGATGTGCACCCGGCCGAGAGGAGCATCGCCGCTGCGACTAGGGCCAGCAGGGCGAATAAAAGGGATCCAGTCCGCATGTAGTACAGTTGGTATATCGATATTAATAAGTGTTGAATTTGTCCGGGGAGATGGCCGGGGCTCAGGTCACGAGGCCCGCGATCCAGGGGATGGT
>CAVUEE010000008.1:0-62930 GCA_963740465.1 uncultured Methanoregulaceae archaeon | reverse complement strand
CTCGGAATACCGTCCCGCCGTCAGGGGCTAGCCGGTCCGCCAACGCCACCGAGGCGGCGACCACCCTGTCCGTTTGCTCCTCCGGAGTTGTCCTCACGGCAATATTTGGCGGCGCAGAAGATGCCCCATCCAATCGCCGCGCCCACAATAGCGGGCGGCACTGGATTGCTGAAGAAACCCTCCCGGTAATCTTCCCCGACCAAGGACTGGGCGGTGCATGGCGGTTGCTTGCCGACGCTAACAACCCTTCCCGGGATGATGCTCACTTGGCATCCGCCTGGATAGATGAGCTTCGCGCTGCCCCCGGCGTTCGCCATCAGCAGGTCGCCGGCGTTTGCATTCGTGCCGCTTGTCGCCGGTTGAAATCCGTCACCGCGGTTGATCAACACTTTCCCTTTGACCGAGTCCACGGTGGCGGCGAAACCAGGACCGCAAAATAGCAGCACCGTACTCACTACGACTAAAAAGGTGCGATGCATGAGACCCCCCATTACGACTCATAAGCTACAACCTCAGAAAAACGCATCCAAGCCTAATTAATTGGCAAATAGGCGAATTTTGGTGGTTGTGTTGCAAATCGGCCGGTAGAAGGAGCACCGTTTTTGAGGATTTCGGCATAAGATGCTCTTTGTACGGCCTTTTCAGCGTTGGAGACGGCGCCCACTGTTTGCCGCTGCTAATTAGGCCGCACTCGCGCGTAATCGTGAGTAATTATAGCGATATAAGTAAGAGGTTCGAAATGCATAATCGATTGTGTCATTAAACTGGATCTGTGTTTAAGGTTTCCAGCAGTTCCGATGGGCGATGAGCAAGACCAAAGTGGACTCGCAGTTCGCTGCTTTCACTTAGCTTCGAAGCCATTCTTTGCACGGGAGCTCCATTTTTGTTTGTCTTTGCCAGCGGAACCCATCACATTGCCGAATCAAAATTTGGGGCCGGGTAAGCTGATGTTGTTGGCATATGCATGCTTAGCGATCGGGGCTACTGCCGGCTTCCTGTTGGCAGCGATTTTCTTCGTATCAAAGGAAGAAGGCCAGGATTAACGGAAGACAGCCCTGTATGCAGTGGGCCGCAGCCGGGGCGGTCGCAAACCGTTGCGTCGAGGAATAAGGTCCCCGGAGCTGTCCAAAAAACTCGCCCCTGCCCACTTAAGCGCGACTGCAAAGCACCAGCCGAGCCCTCGCGACCAACCAGGCCGTGTACTCACAAATCTTTTGACGAGCCGGGTGATCCGGAAACCGACCCGACGTTCCCGTCACCCTGGTCGAATACGGCGACTATGAGTGTCCCGCTAGGCTGGCGGTATGGCTGCGTAGATCACGGCGAATGCACCCGGCGCCTTATGATGAGTTGAGGACGTCTCCTTTTTTGTCTTCGCCTCGCTCGACCACTCCATATCTCGTTCAAGAGGGACGCTTCCCAGGCAGATCACGTCGCTAATAGTGATCGCATTATTTCAATGTATCGCTCCGCTGTGTTTCTCCAAACGTAACGGTCCGAAACGAACCTGAAGCGCTTCCGCATTTGCTCTCGTTCGCAGGGAAAATCGGAGAGAATTAGGTCGAGGGCGTTGCAGAATTCGCCTGCAGTTCGCTCCGGCTTGTGATGGTCGACAGCAATCCCCCACAAGAGCGGAGTGGCCTCGCTATCGGCACGCGCCGTATCGGCGCCGCACACAACCGGCAGACCACAGGCCAGAGCCTCCTGAACAACAAGCGGAAAACCCTCGCCTATGCTCGGAAGGACAAAGGCGTCAGCAGCCTGGTAAAGGGATGCGAGGGAATCGCCACTCACATCAGAGAACACCTGGACGTTTGGCAAGCGCCAGTCAGCTGGATCAAAGGGGCCCCATCCCACCAAGCCCCAAAAGAAGTCAGGTCGTAAGCGTGCCATGTGTTCGACAACCTGAAGGCCTTTTTTTTCTACGAAGCGACCGACGAATAGAATAACTGGTTGATTGTTCGGCAGGCCAAGTCGCTGACGTCGCTCAGCTCTGGTGGGGGCATCCGGCAGGGGCTGGAAAATCCTGGTATCGACGCCGTTAAAGACCACTTGAGGTGGGTTACGAAACCGCACGTTACAAAAATGCCGCGCGGTACTCTGATTATCGAAGATTACTTGATCAGCATGGGTGAGCAGTGGCCGCACGACAACGTGATTGCCTATCCGCATCAGCGTGCGCAATATCCGATTGCGATAGGGTATCTCGCCAACATGTTGAACCACGATGATCGGTTTGCGGAACCATCGGGCAGTTAAAAAAGTGGCGACGGTGGTAAGGTAGGCGCCGTCGTGCAAAAGAACCGCATCCACTTTACCGACCTGATTGATAATTTGCAGAATTGAGCGAACCGAAGGGACGGGATAGGGAACGCCAAGATGCGCTTCGGCGGTATTTGCGGCTCTTACACAAACTGTCGTGCAGCCGATAGCGCGCGGTGGCGGAGTCGTATCTGCCGCCAACCAAATGAGGTCGTGCCCCAGGCGCGCAATCTCGCGAGCTAACTGTCCTGCAGCAATTTCAATTCCTCCCCGGTGACTTTCAAAATAATGAGTCACCATCAGCAATTTCACTCTGCGTTCTCCTGACCAAGGCGGTACGCTTCTTGACGGTCAATGATTTCGTGCTGGAGCCTCAATACTGCTAGGGCGCTCTCCGCCCCGATCGGTGCGATTGCATCGGGGTCACCATTGATGGCGTGAGCAAATCGCTTGAAGACTTCCTCGTTTCCGTAGAGCAATCGCCCGGTGAAATGTCCCCATCCACTAGCGAGGTGCTGTCGCCAATGCTGAGACGTCATCGTGAGACTTGTGCGTAGGACGTGCTTTGCCTCGTGTGAATCGTCGTTGGGTAGCACGATATAAATGTCTCTGAACAGGTCGACAATCCCAAGTCGATGCTTGCCAAATACAGTAAGGAACCATTCGCTTACCGGGCTCTCAAAATTGCAATGAAGCGTGATCGGGCAGGCATCACTTCCCGACGCAAAATAGATGTCAATCCGTTGGGGCGTGTTCATGCCTCGAGAGTTGCGCACTGAGAGCACACGGACCACCCGTAGCGGCCCGACCAGTTTCCGCATTAGATAAAGAAGGTGGGGGCTCTCATCGTAGAATAGTCCGAGTGGCAAACGACGTGCATGCAAACCTGCCGGCGCTCGAGGCCGTGATACGCGACGCGGAGGCGCGCGGGGCGCGGGCCTTCATCGATGCCGGCGACCTCGTGGGCTACGGCCATCAGCCGAACGAGGTCTGCCACCGGCTCGCCGAGATCGGATCTGTGGATGTCCGCGGCAACCTCGACCGGAAGGTGCTCCGCAGCGGGCGAAAGGGGGGCGGCCGGCCGGGCCGGGACGGGCCCGGCGGGGTGGCCTGGACCGCGGCCCTGCTGCACCCGGTCAACCGTGCATATCTCGAGGGGCTCCCGGCCGAGCGTCGCTTCTCGCTCCGCGGCACGAGGTTCCTCGTCACCCACACCTCGCCCGACGGCCGGAAGGAGGGGATCCTGCCGGACCTGGATCCGGACGACCTGGCCGAACTCGCACTCGGTGCACGGGCCGACTGCGTGATCGTCGGCCATACCCATCGCCCGTTCCTGCGGGAGGTCGACCAGGTCCGGTTCATCAACCCCGGGAGCGTCGGAAAGGCCTGGGCCTCCGACGGCGCCCCGCGGGCCGAGTATGCCCTGCTCCAGCTCTTTCCATTCGACCTCTGCCTCCTCTCGATCCCCTACGCGGAGCCGGGGGCCGATCGTGTCGCCCCTGTCGGGATCGAGGACGCACGGGAGAAGTCGTGAGCCCGGACGGCACGATGCAGGAGGACGGGCGGCCGATCGCGTTCCTCGACCTCGGCACGAACTCAATCCGGTTGCTGGTTGTCCGGCTGAACGAACTCGGCGCGTTCACGGTCCTCTCCGAGCAGAAGGAGACCGTCCGGCTCGGGGAGGGGGAGTTCGGAACGGACCTCATTGCGGGCGCCGCCATGGACAGGGCCGTCATCGTTGCGGGCCGCTTCGCCGAACTCGCCCGCTCTTTCGGCGCGGAGGAGATCGTCGCAGTCGCGACGTCGGCTGCGCGGGAAGCCCGGAATAGGGGCGTCCTCCTCTCGCGGCTGCAAGCCGAAGCAGGTCTCGACGTTCACGTCATCCCGGGGCTGGAGGAGGCCCGCCTGATCTACCTCGGAGTCTCGAGCGGCCTCGCTCTCGGCGACCGGGCCGCTCTTTTTATCGATATCGGGGGCGGGAGCACAGAGATGGCCGTCGGCACGGCGAAAACCCATACCTTCCTCTCGAGCGTCAAGCTCGGCTCGCTCCGGCTCCTGAACCTCTTTCCACCCCGGGGACCCGGCGGAGCATACGACGCGAGAGGATACGGCGAGATGCGCGAGTACTGCCGATCTGTTCTGCTCCGGACCCTCGAGGAGCTCTCCTGCCACCGGTGGGAGACGGTCGTCGGGTCATCCGGGACGATCCAGGCCCTGGCTGATGTCGCCGGGCGGATGGCTGGGGGCCCGGTGTCCGGGGATACCCCCGAGCTCACGGCATCCGGGCTGAGAGCGGCCGTACGGCTGCTCATCCCCCTGAGTCTCGAAGAGCGACGCGCCGTGCCGGGGCTTGCTCCGTCCCGTGCCGACATCATCGTCCCGGGAGCCGCGATACTCGAGACGATCTTCGAGTGCCTGGGCATCGATATCCTCCGGACGACGAACCGCGGACTCAAAGAGGGACTGCTCGTCGACCACCTCACGCGCAGAGGCCTGCTCCCCCCACACGGGGAAGTGCCGGTGCGGGAGCAATCCGTAGCGCGGCTCGCCATGAATTGTCGCGCCGCAGGGGCGCACTCCCTCCATGTGGCGGACCTTGCGGAGCAGCTCTTCGATTCGGGCCGGGCGATCGGCCTTCACGACCTCGGGGGCGATGAACGCGAACTCCTCGGGTATGCCGCCCGCCTTCACGACATCGGAACCTTCGTCGCGTTCTCGAACCATCACCTCCACTCGCAGTACCTCATCGCGAACGCCGAGCTCCCCGGGTTCGACCGGCGCGAGATTATTCTCATGGGTCTGATCACGCAGTTGCACCGCAAGAAGTTGCCGGGGCCGAGTAGCCGCGAGCTCGGGGACCTTGCCGCCGGGGATCGGCGGCTGGTGCTCGTCCTGGCGGTCCTGCTCCGTCTGGCCGAGAGCCTCGACCGGACGCATACCGGGATCGTGAACTACGCGCGGTTCGAGAAGAGCGGCGGCGAGGTCACGCTCCTCCTTTCGAGCGGCGCAGACCCGCACCTCGAGGTCTGGGGCGCCGAGAACCAGGCCCGTGCGTTCAGGAAGGTCTTCGGTCGGCCCCTGCGAATTGTGGTAGAGAGGGGGTGACAGACCTGTACTTCCCTTTTCATCACCTGACGCTCCGGCGGATCTTCCTGATCACCCTGACCGAGACCCTGGTGGGCGCCGCCTTCGTCGGAGTGATCATCGTGGCCCTCCCCTACATGGCTGGGGTCGCCATGCTCCTGCTGACCGCGATGGTCGGGATCTCGATTCTGCTGCTCGTTAGCGGCGCCTGACCGGTCAGCCGGGTTCGCGGGGGGCCATCACTCTCAGGGCTCCGGGAGCCACGGAAATCTCGACCGGCGTCCTCGGGCCGTGCTCTCCGTCGATGATCACGGGCCTCGGCGGATCGGTCGTAATCGTGGCCCGTGCGACACGGAACCGACGCATCTCGGGGTCGCGGAGGTGGAGACCGAGGATGAACCGGGCCCAGAACCGGAATCCCTGCCACCGGCTGATCGAGGCGAGCGCGAAGAGGTCGAGCAGCCCGTCGTCGAGCCTAGCCTCGGGGGCGATCGGCCGGGTGCCGACGTAGGCGCCGTTCACGCCCATGATGTGGCGGGTCAGGAACCGGTCCGATCCCGCGTCCGTTGTCACCGTGCAGCAGAAGAGGCGCTGGCGGAGGATGAACCCGCCCTCGTAGAAGACGTATGCGAGCGCGCCGAGCCAGCGCTTGACACCACGGGGCGTCGCGGAGGCGATGTCACGGGAGTACCCGATCGAGAGGTTGTTCGCGAAATACTCGCCGTTGATCAGGCCCAGGTCGACAGAGATCTCCCTTCCGTCTGCGATCGCATCGACCGCGCCCGCCAAGTCCATGGGCACGCCGACCGAACGGGCGAAGTTGTTCGCGGTGCCGAGCGGCAGGATGCCGAGCACGACCTCGCGCCGGGCCACAGCGGGGAGCACGGCTCGGATCGTGCCGTCGCCGCCGCCGACGATCACCAGTGGCACGTCGTTGTAGACGGCCGACCGAACCCGCTCAAGCGCCTCTTCAGGCCGGTCGACCAGGTACTCCCCGACGAGGCGGACCCCCTTCTCCTCGAGGAGCTTGCGTGCGGCGAGGAAGAAGCGCTGTCCGCGCCGGGCGCCGGCCCCGACGACGAGGACGGCCTGCACCGGTTCGCGCCCCGCACCCGTCCCGGCCATGATATCTCCAATGCCATGAAAAGCGGATAAAGATTTGTATAGGGTCCGATCGACAGGGTCGAGCGCAAACGTATCGAACGACCGCAGTTATGGGTTGCCATGACTTTTTCGCTGGAAGTCCCCGTCCCACCCCGTCTGCACGGAAGGGAAATTTAGGGAGACCTAAATCATTAAATTGAGGGCGACCAAAAACTTATCGATCACATGCCCCAGGAACAGGTTGAGGAGTATCTCGAGTCGATCTACGATCTTGCCGGCCGACATGGAACCGCGCGGACCACGGAGTGCGCCGCCCATCTCGGGCTCTCGCCCGCGAGCGTGACCGAGGTCTTTCGGAGACTCGCCCGGGATGGGCTGGTCACGTACGAACCGTACTGCGGCGTCTCCCTGACGGCCGACGGGCTTGCCGCTGCCCGCCAGGTGAAGCGCAAGCATCGGCTGGTCGAGGTCTTCCTCGAACGGGTACTGGGGATCCCCTCGGGCCAGGTCCATGCCGAATCCTGCCGGCTCGAACACGCAGTCTCGGAGACGGTCGCCGACGCCCTTTGCCGGCACCTCGGCGCGCCTTCGATCTGCCCGGACGGCCGGCCGATCCATCCCTGTAATCGGAATGTCAGCTCCTGTGCCGGATGCGGGACCCCCACGGAGTCTCCCGATGACCCCCGGCCCGACACAGTCATGCCCCTCACCGACCTCGAGATCGGTCAGTCCGGCCGGGTCGGGTTCATCCGGGGCGAAGAACGGGTGACCCAACGTCTCGCCGACCTCGGCCTTACACCGGGTACCGAACTGACCCTGGTACGGGTTCACCCCGGATCGGGGCCGGTCGAGCTGTTCGTGCGGGGGACGTCCATCGCCGTGGACCGCTTGATCGCCGACCAGATCTTTCTGATCGACGACGGCGTGGCGAGGCGATGAGCGGCTGTCCGGGATGCCCGGCAGGACAGCCGGCCCGAGCTGTCGCGCATGCGGACCGGACGGTCGCGCTCGCCGGCAACGCGAATGCGGGCAAGAGCTCCATCTTCACAGGCCTGACCGGGGTCGCCCAGGTGGTCGGCAACTGGCCGGGCAAGACCGTCGAACGGACCGAGGGGCTGCTCAGGCATGGCGGAGCCCGCGTCCGGGTCGTGGACCTGCCCGGCATCTACTCGCTCTCGACCTTCTCGATGGAGGAGCTCGTCGCGCGCGAGTTCATCGCGCTCGAACGGCCCGAGGCTCGTGGTCAACGTGGTCGATGCAACGGCCCTCGAACGGAACCTCTTCTTCACGCTCCAGCTTCTCGAGCTCGGGCTGCCCATGGTGATCGCACTCAACCAGGTCGACCGGGCGGCGCGCCGCGGCATTCATCTCGATTCGGTCACCCTCGGCGAGCGGCTCGGCCTTCCCGTGGTCAGGACCGTCGGCACGAGCGGGAGCGGCCTCGAGGAGCTGGCCGAAGCGATCGCCGGACCCGGAGGGCCGGGGCTCCCGACTGGCCGTCCCCGGTACGAGCCGGCGATCGAGGCGGCACTCGAGCGCCTCGCCTCGGCCCTCGACGGAGTCGAACAGCCGTATCCGGTCCGCTGGGCCGCGCTCAAGCTCCTCGAGGGGGACGGCGAACTCCTCCGGTTCTTCGAGACCGCTCTGCCCCCCCTCGTCGGAAGAGCTGTGGACGAACGCACGGCCCTCGAAGCACGGTACGGGGAGCGGATCGGAACGGTGATCAGCGCCCAGCGGTATAGACAGGCCGAGGAGATCGCCTCTGCAGTCCAGGAGCGTGGCCCCGGAACGCCCCGGATCGCGGACCGGATCGACCGTGTCGCCCTCCACCCTGTGCTGGGGTATGTAATGATCGCAGCGGTCCTCGGCGGCCTCCTCGCCTGGACGTTCATCATCGGAGCCGGTCTCTCCGAGCCTCCTGGTGAAAGCGTTCGGTCTGTTCGGTCCGCTCGATACGGTCGCGCGGGGTCCCCTTCCCACGCTCCTCTGGAGCGGCGCCTTCGCAGGCCTCGTTGCCGCGGCCACGCTCGTGGTCCCCTACGTGCTGCCGTTCTACCTGCTCCTGGCCGTGATCGAGGACTCCGGGTACCTGACCCGGATCTCGGTGATGCTCGACCGCGTGATGCGTCCCCTCGGGCTCCATGGCAAGGCGATCATACCGCTGATCATGGGTACGGGTGCAGCGTTCCGGCCTGCGGGGCCTGCCGGATCATGGAGACGGGACGGCAGAAGTTGATCTCGGCCGTTCTGAGCACGCTCGTCCCCTGCTCAGCCCGGACGGTCGTGATCCTCGGGCTGGTCGCGGTCACGGTCGGGGTCTGGTGGGCCCTTGCCCTCTATCTCTTCGACCTCATCCTGATCGCCGTGGTAGGCCAGATCGCGGCCAGAGTCGTCCCGGGCACCTCGACAGGCCTCGTGATGGAGATGCCGGATTACCACGTCCCCTCGCTGCGGGTCGCTCTGGCACAGACCTGGGCGAGGACCCGGTCGCTCTTCGTCGTGGTCTTTCCGGCCTACGTCATCGGCAGTGCTCTGCTTCAGGTCGCCTACTCCGCCGGCTGGTTGGACCAGATCAGCGGGCTCCTGGCACCGGTCACGACGGGTTGGCTCGGCCTGCCGGCCGTCGCGGGAGTCGTGCTCCTTGCCGGGATGGTCCGAAAAGAGCTGACGATTCTGATGCTCGCCGTGATCATGGGCACGACCGACATGGCAACAGTCCTCACGCCCGTGCAGCTCGATGCGTACTCGCACTCGTCACGATGATCTCCGTGCCGTGCGTCGCCACTCTTGCCGCACTCGCCCGCGAGTTCGGATGGGGGCGGACCGGGGCGATCGCGCTGGTCGAGACCGGCCTCGCGCTCCTCCTCGGCGGGGTTGCCTTCCGGCTGATCGGCCCGATCCTCGGACCCTAGGCAGTCCGGTCGGAGACGGCAGGCCCCGAGCTCACCCCGGCGGACGCGGGCAACTCGCGGATCAGGCGGGGGCAGAGCGGCGCGAGGCTGTCCTTCATGAAGACCGCGGCGCCCGCCTCCCGAGCCCGCTCAACGATCCGTGCGACCCACTCCCGCGGCGGCAGGCGCAGGGGCTGGGTTCGGGCGCCGATCAGGATCGCGTCGACGTCGCTGAGATCCGGGTCGATCTCCTCGACGAGCGGCTCGAACGAGACGAAGGTCGTCCGCCCGAGGCGGCGCAGGACGTCGATCCGGTCGACGGCGGAGGCCCGGTCTACGGTCGTCCCGTACCAGGCGTTCGCCGGAAGGTCGAGCGAAGCGTACCGCCCGGGGTTCTTGGTCAGGAACTGGAAGGTGTGGCGCGGGCACGACCTGACCGCCTCGAAGACGGCCCCGATCCAGTCGTCGGGAACCCACGCTCCGAAGAGGTCGGCCATGGAGCAGACGAAGACACGGGACGGCCGCTTCACCCGGCAGGGCTGCCCGAGCCGCTCCGGATGGAACGCGGGGGCGAAGCCTGACGGGAAGTTGGCCGGGAACCGGACGGTCAGCTTTCGGGCGTAGCAGTAGTCGCAATCGTGGAGGCAGCCCGTGACCGGGTTCCAGGTGAAGTCCGTCCACTCGATCCGCGTCCTGTTCACGGCGTCCCCTCCTCCGCCATCGTGAACCGCCAGCGGCAGTACTCGCCGGGTGGGTGGGGGTCGGGCGGGGCGTGGACGCACTCGACCCGGATCCGCGGGTCGACCTCGCGTGCGAAGGAGGTGAACTCGGCGCGGTGCATCTCCCGGCAGACGTACTCGCCGAGGCCCCGCCTCAGCCGCGCCTCCTGCGACGGGCAGGACGGGACCGTGATCACGACCTCGTCCGGGCGCTCCTCGATCGTGTAGCCCACGATGATCGCCCACGGGAAGAGCCGCAGCGTCTCGACGAAGCCGGCAAGACCGGTCCGGGTGATCCCGAACCGGCGGCGGAGATCGCGGGCGGCCATGCCGGCCACGCGCCCCCAGACGCGCTCGTTCATGGCCTCGGCCGCTTCCTGGCCGGACGCCTCCGCGGTCTCGATGAACCAGAACGCGTCCACGACCCGGTAATGCCAGAGAAGGAAGTCGAGGTACTCGCGCAGGTCGTCCGTCTCCATCACGTCCAGGCCGGTCCCCATCGCGTCATCTCCGGTGATCGGGGTCGGCGCCATACTATTTATGAGATCGGGCCAGGTGGAGGCTGCCCACGAGAGGCGAGAACGGAACGCAATGGTCGTTGATCGGCCGGAAAATCTCCAGAAGGAGGGATCCATCATGGCAGCCCTCAGACCCTTCGACCTCAACGGGATCCGGATCGAGGATCAGTCGATGGCCCGGTAACCTCTTCTTCCGGCGTCCGCCACGGGTCCGCTCCCGCCCCCGCACCTTCCCCGGGGCCCTCGCCGATCCCGACGGCCACCTCGCCCCACGCCTTCGCGAGCAGGCGGCGGTAGTGGTGGCGATCGGCGTGGTCGGCCTCCCAGGCGCAGTCGGCGAGGCCGGCCCGGGCGTCCCGGACGACGTACCGGATGGTCATCCCCGGGGCCACGTCCACGCCGGCCCGTCGGTACGCCTCGACCGCGCCCCGCTCCGGGCACCGCCGCGCATAGTTCACCGTGCTGAATCCGGCGTGCGACCACCAGGTCCTCGAGCGGGGCCGACGCGAGCCCGTCGCAGTACCGGCCGTACAGCGCCCGGACCTCTCGACCCACGGCGCGGAGCTCCGCGATCGACCGGGCCGTGCCCATCAGGGCGAGCGCCTCCTGCTGGAACCGCTGCACGTACGCCGGGCAGTCGCCCCGGCGGGCCATGATCCCCCGGACCTTCACCTCGCCGTCGTCGAGCCGGCCGTAGTACCACGTGTACGCGCCGGTCCCGTCCTTCTGAGGCAGGAAGACGACCCAGTCGAAGGTCTCGACCTCGGTCGTGTACCCGCTCTCCGCCTCGACCGCGTCCTTCAGCGCGGCGATCGGCGAGCCCTGCACGAAGATGCAGTCCGTGATCCCGTGGAGCACCGCGAACCCGAGCCGCTCGGCCGTCTCCTTCGTTCCGATCAGGGTCTCCCGCGCGTGCCGCGTGATCGCCTCGTGCACGTCGACCCGGCCGAACTTGGCGTTCTTGTACCCGTGTACCCGAAGCAGGTCACGAGCATCCACTTGAGGACCGAGTCCATGCCCGCGATCGCCGGGTCGGCCCGCTTCGCGGCCTTGGTCCCGATCCGCATCTCGAGGAGCGGCCGGAGGCACCCGGCGAGGAAGCCGGGCCGTTCGGGGTGCTCCATCGTCTCGGGCGAGAGGTTGTGCTTCACGATGATCGACGGGTAGAGCGAGGTGAAGTCGAGCTGGTAGACGCGCTCGTACACTCCCGGCACGGGCTGGAACATCATGCCGCCCCGGTCGGCTGCCCGGAGCGCCGCAACGGCTCTCGTCCGCTCGGTGTCGACCTTCTGCCACGGGACCGCGATCCCCTGCGCGAGCGCGGCGTAGACCTCGAGGGCCGAGACGAGCGTGCCCGGCGTGAAGCGCGCGGTCCGGTTCGGCGCAAGGCCCGTGACCCGTGCCGCGACGATGACGCCCGCGAGCCCGCCCTCGCGGTAGGTGAAGGACTGCTCGGTATCGATCAGGAGCCGGCCGGCCGGGATCATCGCCCTCGGCTTGTGGTACATCCGGCCGTACGAGAAGTACGAGCGCGAGTCGAGCGTGACGTACCGGCCTGTCCGCGAGAACGTGGTCGGGATCCCGTAGCCCTCCGCCTTTCCGACAAGCCGCTCGGTCCAGGCGTCCGCGTTCGGAAAGAGGAGGACGTCGGGATCGATCGCCTCGACCAGGCCGAAGAGGTCGCCCAGCACGGTCGGCTCGTCGCCGGCGAGGCGGCGGACCCGGCCGTCGATCGTGACCGTGGCCCCGCTCACCCGCTCGCTCCGGACAGGGTCGCCGTCGAGCGCGAGGTCCATCACGACAAGGTCCTCGCCGAGCGCGGTCGAGAACCGGTCCTCACCCGGCCCGGTGCAGGGCAGAAGGCCGTGCTCGGCGAGGTGGCGCTGGTCCCGGCGGACGTCGACGTTGTAGCACTGCGCCCCGAACTCCGTCTGCCGGAGGACCGTGGCGGCCACCTCGCGGCCGGCCCCGACCCGCCAGCCCGGGCCCTCGCCGTGGATGGTCCGGACCGTGACCGGCTCCGCGCCGAACGCGGCGTCGAGCGCCTCGACGAGCTCCCAGTGGCGGACGGGGTCGGCGAGGGTGAAGAGGAACGACGGAGGGCAGGGCGCCCGTTCGACCGCGCCGCCCGGGCCCCAGAGCGCGACCTCGTCCCGCTCGACCGTGGTGTCGAGGATCCACATGGTCACCCCCTCGCGGCCTCGGCGAGCATGCGTTGGGCGAGGAGGGCGAGCAGTGGCTCGGGCGGTGCGACGAGCGCTGTGTTCCGGCTCTGCTCGAGGACGACGCCCGGCGGATCAAGCCATGGCCGCACGCGTCCTCACCCCCGCCGGGGACGGGATCGACAGTGAGGTGCCGGAAGCCGCATGTTTATGCGTCCGGCCTCCAATGTAGTAATGTGGTCCCGTCCGGCCGCCACGCTGGTACCGGGGATGGGTGGAGGGGCCACGTCCGTTTTCAGACGACATCGCCATCACGCCAGATGCGGGCCGCCGCCATGGTGACGGCAAACGGCCGACAGGGTATTCGGCGCCCGGCTATTTTGAATGGAGCGATCGCGGTGCGAAAGTGAACGGCGGGCCGTCCGATCTGCGAACGTCGGGCTGATCACATCCTCATCGGTCGTCCTCGAACGCTTTCACCACGTCCGGGACGAAGGCGGACGAGCGCAGGTTAGCCGGATAGCATGGCCCTCATGGCCCTCAGCCGTCACCGGTGCGAGACGGCCCAGAGGTACAGCGACGCCACCGAACCGTACGGCGAATAGCGCCGCCGGTACCGGTCGAACTGGTCCCGGTTCAGGGTCTTCAGGCCGTAGAGATTCATCATGCCGCGCCGAATGGCGAGATCGCCCCAGCTGACGACGTCCGGCCGCTGCAGGGAGAAGATCAGGTACATCTCGGCCGTCCACGAGCCGATGCCCGGCAGGGCGGTCAACTGCCGTATCACGTCGTCGTCGGAGAGCGTGTGCAGCCCGGCCAGGTCCAGCTCGCCCCGCACAACGGCCGCGGCGATGTCCCTGATATACCCGGCCTTCCGCGCGGACAGGCCGCACTGTCGAAGCTCCTCGATGGAAGCGGCAGCGATCGTCTCCGGGCAGATCCCGCCGAACTGCTCCTGCAGCCGGCGCCAGATCGCGGCAGCGGCCCGGGACGAGATCTGCTGGCCCACGATGGTGTGGACCAGCGCGGTGAACGGATCGGGGATCGTCTCCCGCTCGATCGGCCCGATCTCATCGATGGCACGTGCGAGCTTCCGATCCCGCTTTCGCAGGTGCTCGAGCTCGGTCCGGCCGTAGGTGAAGAGTCCCGTGCTGTCCTGCTTTCCTGTCACGACACCACCATACGCCCTCGCGCACCGGAGGCGGTCTGGGAGGACGACGATATATCGCGGTGAGACGGGATCGAACGGTCATTCGATACGGGGGAACGCGGTCTTCTCGTCACGTCGTTCTTCCCTCGAGATGGAAGTGATGGAGAACCCGATGGAATACCGGCGTTATGAAGATCGCCACCGAGACGAGCAGGACGAACCCGCAGTACATCGCGTACAGCCCCGCGAAGATCTTTCCGCCCTCCGTAGTGAGCATGGTGACGGGGCCCATGCCCCCCATGAGCATCGCTGCATTGAGGAACGCGTCGACGGGCCCCATGCCCTCCAGTGCCATATAGCCCAGAACTCCTATCCCCAATGAGAGCAGGACGAGCACCAGCGAGAGCAGCGCAAACTTCACGAGGCGGAGAAGAAACGCCCGTGACGGGAGGAGCGCCTCCCCGTTCTGCTCGAACTCTCTCAACAGCCAGACCATATCTCCACATCTGGTAGTTCGTCAATTAAAGCCTGCAGTTATTCTTTTTCGTTCGTCCTCCCCTGGCGCGGAATCTCGACTGATGGATACTCTACTATGTGGACTTCGAGCATATCGGGTTTGTATCCATTAGAGGTACCAGTCACCATTGAAATTTCGTAAAATATTTATTCTGCGAATTTCTGCCACCGCTTCCGGAAGACTGGTCCTACTCGTGATATTGGTGCTCTCGTCTATCGGGGAGCTTCTGCTGTATGTTTTCATTTGGGGCGACGTTTGTTCCCGATGGAAATTTCCAGACCCTCTCAAAGCCGAAAATAAGAGAAAGGAAGGTCCGAGCGTGAGTTAACAGCAAGGATCAGGATGGCGTACATAAATTCTATCCTTTCAGATAAAAATGAGAATACCCCCGCCCGGATTCGAACCGGGGTCGCCGGATCCAAAGTCCTGCATGATTGACCGCTACACTACGGGGGTGTCTCTCACTTCTTTCTCTACATGCCCGGTTAATCGTTTGCTTCGGCCCACGGCGGTCCGACGGCCGTGCCGCCCCAGTGCCGCGGAAGGCACCGATGAAGGCGGTCGGCCTCGTCTCCGGCACACAGGAACGAGCCCGATCTGCGCCCTAACCGGAGTCGTCGCGCTGCTGCCGGAACCGGGCGGTGTTCGATCGGGCGTCGCTGCCGACCGCGAAGGGGAAGTGGCATTTTTAGAACCGGTAGTCTTGATCGAGGCGTGCCCGAGGTGTCTCCTGCACGATGCGGAGGTTCCGGTTCCGGCGGTAGAGTCCTGACTCGTGTAGCTGTACCGATCGACCCGGGATCGCCTGTCCCCGGGATTGCTCCGGAGTCCTTATTCGATTCAGGAAAAAAGAGATTTAGCCCCGTTTAGGGGATTCGGTCGCCGCACTACTGGGGAATCCCGAATGCCTGCTTTGTGCCGGGCAACAGGCAGTAGATGACGACCAGGCCGCTGACGATCAGCAACGGTGCCATGGCCTGCCAGGACGAACCTCCCAGCACGGCGATAAGCCGAAGACCAGGTTCAAGACCCCAAGAATCACCATGAACGGTCCATCCCTGTGGCTGGACGTCCATGAGCATCCGGAAGACTGCGAGCCAGATGAGGACCAGGATGCCCCAGAAGAAGGCTCCGATAAGGCTGAACTGGTAGAATGCAACGGGCCCGATAAACGTGGGGAGGATATGCAGCAGCTGTAACGTATAGATAGCGGCATTCACCGCACCGAGAAGGGCCAGGACGGCCAGGATCGTAACGCCAATAGGTCGTGTTTTTGCCATAATCAATCACTCCAGTGATTAAGTATGACTGTAATTTCGGATATTTAATGGTTAAGGTGAATCCTCCTGCGTTTCGGAGGGGATTGATGGAGTGGTGGTCTAATTGTCAATACCACTCCGGGGGTGTCTCTCCCTTCTTTCTGCATATGCCCGGCGATTCCGTTTGCTTCGGCCCATGGCGGTGCCGACGGTCGTGCCGGCCGGTGATGCGGAGGTGTACCGTCGAAGAGACATCTCAGCAAGCCATCGAAGGGAAAGTTGTATCGACGGTGTGGATACGGCACTGATACGGCCTCCGGCAGGCTCGGCATCACCGGCCCGGTGAAGACGGCCGGCCTCGTCTTCGGCGATATCGGCACCACCCCGATCTACACCCTGACCGTGATCCTCGCCCACATCCCACGGGCCGGGCCAACCGTCTCCGGCGCGCTCTCCCTGATAATCTGAATGCTCATTCTGATCGTCACGGTCCAGTACTGCGTGGCTCGCCATGAGCCTGGGGAAATAAGGCCAGGGCGGCACCATCGTCCTTCGCGAACTCCTGAACCCGCTGCTCAAAGGGCCGCGTTCGCGCGTACGCGCTCCTGATGGGCGACGGCGTGATCACGCCGGCCATCAGCATCCTCTCGGCCGTCGAGGGCCTGCCGTTGATCCCCGGGCTCGAGAGGATGGGGCAGGATCTGCTCGTCCTGCTTGCGGCCGGTATCGCCGTCGCCCTCTTCGCTTTTCAGCGCCGCGGCACAGAACGGATCGCCCCGACCTCCGTCCAGTTCTACCGCCTCGCCCGCCGATGTGATGCACGGTGTCTCGACTCGGATCGAGCTGTGAGCGCGCCGCTCGGGGTGGGGCTACGCCCCGCCGTCGTTTCCGGCCGCGAGGGGGAAATGGCGCCGGTAGACCTCGCGCCGCTCCTCGAGGTCCGTGTGCAGGTAGACCTCGGTCGTCTTGATCGAGGTGTGTCCGAGGTTCTCCTGGACGACGCGGAGGTTTCGGCTCCGGCGGTAGAGCTCGCTCGCGTAGCTGTGCCGGATCGTGTGCGGCGTCACGCCTTCGGGGGCGCACCGCTTGAAGAGGAGCTGGACCGTCCGCGTCGAGATCGGACGACCGCCGTACCCGACGAAGAGCGGCCCGGACGAACGGCCGTCGAGAAACTCGTCGATCGCGTCCGCGGTCGCATCGTCGAGGAAGACGATTCGCTCCTTGTTCCCCTTCCCCGTGACGCGGATCACGCCGTCGTCGAGGTCGATCGCCTCGATCCGCATGGCGCAGAGTTCGGAGACGCGGACGCCGGTCGCGTAGATCAGGCGGACGATCAGGCGGTCGCGCGGATCCTCGATCGAGCGCAGGAGCCGCGAGACCTGCCCGTGCTTGAGGCACTTTACGCCGGTCCTGCCGACCTTCGGCCGCTCGATCCGGTCGACCGGGTTCGCGTCGACCGCGCCCTGCGCGACGAGAAAGCGAAAGAACGAGGAGTACGAGCAGACGATTCGGTTCAGGGTCCGCGGCGAGAGGTGGCGTTCCTCGGAGACGGCAGCGAGACGATCGTAGAGGGCGCCTGTCGTGACATCGGCCGGCATCACGGTCTTTCCGGGCCCGGCGCGGACGGCGAGTCCAGCCGCAAGCGAGCGGAGCGACCGGCGGTAGGTCGCGATCGTCCGCTCGGAGTAGTGGCGCATGCGCAGGAAGTCGACATACCGATCGATCCAGCCGTCCAGAGTCCGATCCTCCACACATAGTTCTGCGCGCCAGTTCTCAGAAGAAGACTTCGCAGAATAACCGTCGCCGTCCCGCGCTGTCACGCCAGCGGGGCTCTGTCATGATCGACGCCGTGATCGGAGCCTGGCACCGGTCCGGCGTGGGGACTCGGAGGGACGCGGCAGGGCTCCAATTGCCACAACCTATCCATATAGCGTCATACGGTTTATCGAGCCCCATCGTCGAGGCCATGGCGCATCCCGGAACCCCCATCGTGCAGAAATACAGGAAGGGGACGCAGCCCGTGCGAGGGCCTTCAGACGGGAGGACAGCAGAAGCGATAGAGAGTCGGTGCGCTCAGCGGCGGACGGAGGATGTTGCCGCGATCGAGAGCGGAGCGGGGGCGCTTCAAACGGTTCGATAACCTTATCCGACACCGTTCCGAGATCGTACGCGTGATCGGGTCGAAAGAGGACTACCGATTCTACCTCGAGGCCGACCGCGTCGCGCTGAATATCGGCTCCTGGTGGCCGAAGTTCTTCTCGCACGACGTCTGGCGGTTCGAGCGCCGCCTCCGGCAGATCGAATACTGGCAGAACTGCCACCGATCCCTCATCTTCCGCCCGTTCTACTACTTTCTCTACTGGCGCTTCCGCCGCCTCTCGCTCCGGCTCGGATACACGATCCCGCCGAACGTCTTCGGCCCGGGCCTCTCGATCGCCCACCCCGGAACCCTGATCGTGAACGACGCGGCCCGGATCGGCGAGAACTGCCGGATCCACCCGGGAGTCACGATAGGGACGGCGGCCGGAGAGGAGCACGCGGCGCCGCGGATCGGGAAGAACGCGTTTATCGGCCCGAACGCGGTTGATCCTCGGCCCGATCGAGATCGGCGACGACGTCGCGATCGGCGCGAACGCGGTCGTAAACCGGTCGTTTCCCGAGGACGGAGTCACGCTCGCGGGCGTTCCCGCGAGGAAGGTCTCGGAGAAGGGCTCGCGGGGGCTGTACCAGCGCTCGACCGAGCTCGTGCGGGCCCGAAACGGAGCCCATAATCGAGGTCCGTAAAGGCCGATTTCGCAGAATCCCCATTCTGCGAAATTCGGAGATGCGCATTGCAGACCCGAATCGACGATCGCCAACACCAGCCCTTGGGTCCAGAAATCACATGACAATCGCTATAATGGTCGATCCTCGAGGAAATATCGGCTCAAGAACGCAGGAAAGAGGCGGTTTTCAGGCAGATTCGGGACTCCGATCGACGAGTGCCCGGACGATGACGCCTCTGAGCGACCGCGCCGCTTCGGCCATATCCGGCTGCGCGAGCACGGCAGAGATGACGGCGCAGCCGTCGGCCCCGGCCCGGACCACGTCGGCCGCGTTCGCGGGACCGATCCCGCCGATCCCGATCACGGGGATTCGCACCGCCCGGCGGACGGCCGCGACGCACTCGAGCCCGTGCCCGGGGCCTGCGTCCGCCTTCGAGCCCGTCGGATAGACCGGGCTGACCGCGACATAGTCGGCGCCGTCGCGCTCGGCACGGACGGCCTCGTCGACGTTGCCGACGGAGACGCCGATCAGGAACGGACGCGGCGCGATCCGCCGCGCGGCCGCGACGGGGAGATCCCCCTGCCCGAGATGGACTCCGTCGGCGCCGGCCGCGAGCGCGATGTCGAGCCGGTCGTTCACGACGAAGAGCGTCCTCGATTCGGCCGTAGCGGCCCGGATTGCCCGTGCAATCGCCAGGATCTCCCCGGTGGATTTCGCCTTCTCCCGGAGCTGGACCACGTCCGCGCCGCCCGCGACGGCCTGCACGGGCGCACTCGAGATGGCTCCGTCCCCCCGAGACGACCTCGTCCGTGACCACGTACAGGGCAAAAGACGGCATCATCACTCGAACCGGATTCTGGCTCCCGCAGCGAGCGCGGCCGGTTCCATCCCCGCCAGCGCGTCGAGGAGCCCGGGCCGGAACGTTCCCGGCCCCGCCGCCTGTTCGGCTGCCCGTTCGCCGGCCAGGCCGAAGGCCGCCAGCGCCGCGACGGCGGCGGCGAACCGATCGTCGGCGACCGCGGCGAACGCGCCCGTCACGGACGCGGCCATGCACCCGGTCCCCGAGACGGCGCTCATCAGGGGATGGCCGTTCTCCACGAATGCGACCCGGTTCCCGTCCGCGACGACGTCGACCGGCCCGCTCATGGCCACGACGCAGCCGAGACGGGCCGCGAGCCGGCTGCAGACCTCGGCCGGATCGCCGGTCAGCCCGGCCGAATCCACGCCGCGCACCCATGGCCTCGATCCCGGCGATCGTCCCGATCTCGCCGGCATTTCCCTTGAGAACCGCGATATCGAGCCCTTCGAGGAGCCGAAGCGCCGTTGCCGTCCGGAAGCCGGTCGCGCCGGCGCCGACAGGGTCCAGCACGACCGGGATCCCGCGTGCGTTCGCAGCCCTGCCCGGCAAGGAGCATCGCCTCGACCTGGGCCGACGAGAGCGTGCCGATGTTGAGCACCAGCGCGTCGGCCATGCCGGCCATCTCGGCGACCTCCTCGGGGGCGTCGGCCATGACCGGCGCTGCTCCCACCGCAAGCGTGACGTTCGCGCAGTCGTTGACCGTCACGCAGTTCGTGATATGGTGGACAAGCGGGCGGGCTTCGCGGACCCTGGAGAACAGGAAGGCAGGAGACAGGGTTTCCATGTCGATCATCGGGCCCGGACAGGCCCCGTACACTGTTGCAGGGTCCCGCATTTACGCCTTCGCATCACCCCCTGCAGCGGCAGGGGGCCGATTCTGGGCGGGAATCGCCATCCATAAACCATATGTTGCGATATAACTCGGCGGGCCGCAAACGACCTCGGCCATTCGCACCGGTGGACCGATCTGATACCTCCATAAGGGTGGAGGCTCAACCATTCAGGAATGTGGCTGAGGTATCAGAACGTTCAGACCGGGAACCCGGACATGCTGAACCTCGACCTGATTGAAGAGATCGGGATCACCGAGGACAGCGAACTCATCGATCACTATGCGATTGCGGCCTACACCCAGGGCTCCGACGACCCCCTGATCCTCTTCCGTTCGCCGTCGTACTCCGAGGTGGCCGAGCGGTTCGACCAGGTGGCGGAGTTCGTAGGGGCGCGCCCTCTCTGAAAAGCGAGAGACAGGGAGCCCGCCGCCGACAGACTGGCTCAGGCCGGGAGCCCGGCCCGACAGAGGACGAGGTAGAGGCCGGAAGACGCGAGCAGGAATGCGATCGCCGCGACGTCGCCCCGTCGCAGAGAACGGTCGCGAAGCGAGACGCGTCGGGGCGCCCTGTATCCCCTGAGGTCGATTGTCAGGCCGAGGACGTTCGCCTTTCCGAGCGAGTTCGAGACCAGGGGCACGACGATCGGCGCGAGGGTTCGGACCATACCCCGTACCCCCTTTCCAGGGTTGTACCCGCGCGCCAGCTGCGCCTCCCGGATCCGCTGCCCTTCGAGCTGCAGGCTCGGAATGAACCGGAGCGCGATCAGGAAGATCAGCGCGTAGTCGGCCGGCAGGCGGAGCCGCTGCAGGGCGTGGACGAGATCGTGCGGCATGGTCGAGATCACCAGGAGCTGGAACGCGAAGAGCATCGCGAAGAACCTGAGGGAGAGGAGCAACCCGAACTCGACTGCACCCGTGGTGACCGGGAACGTTCCTCCGATCACGGGGACGGCGACCGGGATCAGGAAGCCGATCGTCTGGCCGTCCTGCAGCGTGAGCACGGTCAGGAACAATAACGAGACCGTCAGCGAGACGAGGAGCGGGAGCTGCCGGAGCAACGGCCTCGCAAGATGCGTCGCGGCCGCGGCCAGGAGGAGCGCGGCCACGAGGAGCCCGAGCGGGAGGAGGCTGCGCGTCGTGATCGCAAGAATTGCGACGAGCCCGACCATCAGCAACTTCGAGAGCGGGTTCAGGCGGTGAAAGAGACTGGTGCCCGGGACGTACTGCATAATCTCCGGCATATGACCTCCTCACCCCCTGCGTCCGAGTCTGCGGCGATAACCCCGCGTTCCAAACAGACAATCCGGTCGGCGTAGTCCTCGACGATCCGCATGTTGTGCGTCACCATCACGATCGTCGTCCCCTCGTCCCGGAGCTTCGAGGCGAGAGCCATGACCCGCGCCGACTCGACCGCGTCGAGCCCGGTCGTCGGCTCGTCGAGCACGATCACCTCGGGGGCTGTCGCGACGACGCAGGCGATGGCGAGACGCTGGCGCTCGCCGCGGGAGAGAGAGCGCGGGTACGTCTGGCGGTGCGCACCGAGCCCGACCTCGTCGAGGGCCCGCGTCACTCGGCCGGGAATGTCGGTCAAGCCCAGGTTCGTGGGGCCGAATGCGACCTCGCGCTCGACTGTCTCCTCGAAGAGCATCGTATCTGGATTCTGGAAGACGAATCCGACCGTGCAAGCAAGCTCGTGGATTGCGGCGTTCCGCGTGTCGGTCCCCTTCACGGTGACCGAGCCCCCGGTGGGCTTCAGAAGGCCGACCAGATGCTTGATCAGCGTGGTCTTGCCCGAACCGTTGTCGCCGATCACCGCCACGAACTCCCCGGGCCGGATCGCGAGGTCGAGGCCCCGAAGGGCGTCGACGCCGTCGTAGGAGTGGACAAGCCCGTCCACACGGATGATCGGTGGAACCGTCGCCGGAACCCTGCGAAATCCTTCCCGGGGAAAGGGCGTTGCAGGAGGGTCCGCGTGGAGCACAGCGCGGACCCAATCGTCCCGCAGGAGCTCCTCTGGTGCTCCCTCTGCGAGGATGCGTCCGCGCTCCAGAAAGACCATCCGGTCCGCGAGCGCGAAGAGTGCGTCGAGCTTGTGCTCGACGATCAGCACAGTCGTCCCCTCGGCCCTGAGTCGCTCGATGATACGGAAGAGCATCTGCGTCCCCTCCTCATCCAGTTCCGATGTCGGTTCGTCCAGGATCAGGACCTCCGTGCCGAGCGCGAGTGTCGCGGCCAGCGCGACCCGCTGCTTCTGGCCTCCCGAGAGGGTGTGGGGTGCCCGATCCCTGAGATCGGCCGTCGCGGTCGTATCGAGAATCCGCTCCATCTGCGCGAGCAGCGTCTCCCGCGGGAGAGGGAGGCCCTCGAGGCCCGAGGCAACCTCCTCCTCGACGGTCGTAAAGATCAGCTGAGCGTCGGGATCATCGAAGACGACGCCGACGTGCCGGCCGATCTCGGCGAGGCCGTCGAGCTCGGCGACGTCCCGGCCCATCAGTTCGATCCGTCCCGATGACGCTCCCCCGTAGTCGTGGTGGAGGATGCCCGCTGCCGCGAGGCAGAGCGTGGTCTTGCCCGCGCCCGTGGGGCCGGTCACGAGCACGACCTCCCCCCGCTTCACGCGGAGGGAGACGTCGTCGAGCGCCCGTTCGGTGCGGGAGGGGTAGGCGTACGAGTAGTGCTCGAGCGCGATCATGCGCTCTCCGGCAAAGGCTGCAGGACGGGACGGTCCCGCAGGACCGCACGCGCCGCCGGCATGTAGATGACCTGGGCGATCACCGCGTTAGCGATGGCGGCTATCAGGATGATCGGGACGACGATCACCGCGTAGGCACCGATCGTCACGTATTTCGAGAGGATCGCCGGCGCGACGGCCGCGAGGGAGATCAGCACGAAGACCGAACCCGAGGCGACGGTCGCGACGAAGGTCGTGACCGCCTCCGAACCGGGGACTCGGCCCTTCAGGGCCCGGTAGACGAGCAGGCAGACGACCGCTCCGACCGGCTCCGAGATCAGGTTGCCCGGGGGAAAGACCGAGTGGCTGATCAGGGCCGAGACGATGCCGGCGACGAAGCCGATCCCGATCGCCTCGGTGAGGGTCGGGAGCACGAGCAGGATCGCGAGGCAGTAGAACGCGATCACCAGATTCGCCACGATCGGGCCGGGGATGATCAGCGAGAGGTACCGGACGATGGCGCCGATGGCGAGCAGGATGCCGACGATGGCAATATCACGCGACTTCATGGGATGACACTTCCTGGAACGTCTGCACCGTTTATGACAGACATGATAATACTACAATGAACAACTATGTTCATTATAGACATAAAATGATCGGTTACATCGGCCGTGACCGTCTCGAAGAAGGGGAGGTGTCAAGGAAGGCAGACCGCTCAGCCGCAGTCCTCGCCGAGCTGCGCGAGGTCGTCGACCCGGTTGATGTTCGTAAAGGTCCTGAGGCTCGGGTCGAGGTCGCGCAGGGATCTCGACCGGGATGAACCGGCAGTCGAGGGCCCGGACCATCGCCCGGAGGGACAGATCCTCATGGTCTTCGAGGTACCGGCGGAGCGCGCTTCGGGCGTAGACCGCGTGGAGGGGCTCGTACATCCCGGGCTGCCAGCAGGGAATCACGGCCTCGCGGTCGTCGAGAAGGCCGAAGAGGCGCGAGACCACGCGGGGGTTGACGCAGGGCATGTCGCACGCGACAACAAAGAGGGCCTCGCCCGACGCAGCGAGCGCCCCTGCGTGCAGCCCGCCGATCGGGCCGAGGCCCCGGCGCTGGTCGACGGTGCACCGTACCGACGGGAACGCCTCGAAGCGCGCGCACTGGGTCGCGTCGCGGGCCACGAGCAGGACCTCGTCCGCCACCGGTGCGAGGGCTCCGATCAGCCGTTCGATGAAGGTCCGTCCCTGCAGCGGAAAGAAGTACTTCTCGCGTCCCCCGGCGCGCGTCGCCTCTCCTCCGACCAGGACGACAGCCGACCGCTCCATGCCTTCACTCGCCTGCCAGGGATTCGCGGAATCGAATCAGGTCGGCGATGCAGGCATTGACCGGCGCCGGAACTCCGTGACGGGCGCCGATCGCGACGATCGCGCCATTGAGGAAGTCGATCTCGGTCCGCCGGCCGCGCGCGAGATCCTGGAGCATCGAGGAGTGGTGGCCGGCCGTGCTCGGCAGTCTGCGTCGAGGCGAGGAACGCGAGGTAGGACGCCGGGTCCGGCCAGGCGAGCACGACCCCCTCGGCGCGCGCGACCGCGTAGACCTCGGCCACGATCGCCTCGATGATGGCCCAGGCGTGCGGCTCTGTGAGGCGGCCGTAAGGGACGTTCGTGAGAGCGCCGAGCGGGTTGAGGGCGCAGTTGTACATGGTCTTGCCCCAGATCTCGGTCCGGATCGAGGCCGTCCCCTCGACCGGGATCCCGGCCTTCCGGACCAGGTCGACGAGCACCTCGACGGCCGGGTCCATCCCGGCTGGAAACCGGCCGAGTTTCATCGGCCCGCCCTCGACCGAGACGTGGACCGCGTTCGTGGCTCCGCCACTCGAAACCGGTGATGATCATGCCGCCGATCACCCGGTCGGTATATTCGGCGATGATCTCTTCGTTCCCGATCCCGTTCTGGAGGCTCACCACCTCTGCGCGGGCAAGGACGGTCGCGAACTCGCGGCAGACAGCGGCCGTGTCGACCGACTTCGCCGTGACGACGACGTAGTCGAACTCTTCGTCGGGGTCGAGACTCGTCGCGACGGCGAGGTCGTAGACCCCGTCGCCCCACCGGCCGGTCATGCGAAAGCCGTCCTGCCGGACGGCCGCGGCGTAGCGTTCGCGCGTGACCGCGACCACGTCGGCCACCTGCGAGAGCCGGGCCGCGATCGAGAGCCCGACCGCCCCGGCGCCGAGCACTGCAATCCTCATGGTTCCCTAGAGTTCCGCGGCGGACCGCTTAACGCTTCGTCCCCGCTCCATCGCGAGCAGGTGCTCCTTGATCGCGATCGATGGCGTAGAAGCCGCGAATCGAGCCGTCGGCGCCGATCACGCGGTGGCACGGGACCACGAGCGGCGTCGGGTTGCGGCGCATGACCTGGCCCACGGCTCGGGCCGAGGTTCCGGCGAGCCGGGCGATCGGTCCCGTAGGTCGTGGTCATGCCGTAAGGGACCGCGCAGACCTCGCGGTAGATTGCGGCCGACTTCCCGGGCCGTTCGAGAGCCATGGAGCGGAGAAGCGAGAGATCGACCGGCTCTCCCCGGCAATACGCCGCGATCGGCGCCGGCACCTCGCCAGCGGGCGGGAGATCGCAGAACTCGACCGCGTGGATGACATCGCCCTCCCAGACGACCCGTACCGACCAGGTGCCGAGACGGCAGACGCCCTCGCTCAACGCCATCGCGCGATCGCCTCCCGGAACCCCGCGAGGTCGACGACCGCGAGCTCCTCCTGCATCCAGGGCGGCAGGCCCCCCCGGACCCGGTCCTCGAGGAAGCGCTGCTCCGCCAGCACGAGAACGCCCCGGTCCTCGGGCGTCCTGAGTACCCGCCCGAGGGCCTGGAGCGCGCGGTTGATCGCGGGGAGCGTATACGAGATGAACTCGCCCTCGTCCCCGAACTTCCTGACGAAGTAATCGATCACCATGCGCCGCACCCGGTTGAACGGCGCGAGCGGCAGGCCGACCACCATCGCGCCCGAGAGCATATCGCCCCGATAGTCGAGCCCCTCGGACCACTTGCCGCCGGTCACGGCGAAGAGCACCCCGGCCTTCCCGCGCCCCGGCAGGGCGAGGAACTCGCGGAGCGCGGTCCCGGCATCGGCGGCCTCCTTCGGCTCGATGAAGACCGTCTTGGACCGGATCCGGGGCGCGGCCCGTTCGGCGAACTGCTCGAGGAGGTGGTACGACGGGAAGTAGACCGCGAGGTTGCCCGGGGCGGTCGCGAACACGGCGATGTAGTCCGCGATCATATCCGCATTCTCCCGGCTCTGCCGCTGCGAGAACGCGGTCGTCACGTCCTTCGCCGCGAGGACGAGCCGGTTCTCGCGCGGGAACGCGTTCGGGAGCGAGAGCGTCCGGACGGGCAGGTCCTCGAAGTAGTACCGCCTGTACGCATCGACCGGCGAGAGCGTGCCGCTGATCAGGACCGTGCACCAGTGCAGCCCCGCCACCTCGGTGAGTCGCGGAGCGGGGTCGATGTTCCGAACCGCGAGCGCGACCCGCTCCTCGTCGACCCTGCGGAAGACCGAGAGGAAGGCCGGGTCGCGCGCGGCCCGGTCCACGCGATAGAAGAACTCGGTCAGGCGCTCGATGGCGGTCTCCTTGAAGTCGCCGGCCTCGATGCTCTTCTCCCGGACGAAGTCGCGGATCTCGGTGAGGTCGTCCACCACCTGCCCCGTCGTCTGGTAGAGCGAGCCGCGGAGCACCATCCTTGAAAAGAGTGCCGGATCGAACCAGTCCATTGTTTCCGGCGAGGCCGAAAGCCCCTCGATGAACCGATCGATCCGGGGCAGGAGCTCGATCACGGCGCCGGCCGACGACTGGTATCGCCGGAGGCCCGCGAGCTCGTGGCCGGCCTGGTCGACCGTCCCTGCATCGCACTCGACCGACTGGATCTCCTGGACCACGTCTCCGACGTTGTGGGCCTCGTCGATCAGCAGCAGCACGTCCTTCGGCGACTCGATCCCGAGGGACTGGTAGAGCTGCTCGCGGATCTCGTCATCGAAGAGGTGGTGGAAGTTCAGGACCACCACGTCGGCCGTCCTCGCGGCCTGGAGCATCGCCTCGTACGGACAGCAGTCGCCGCAGAGCCGCCCGAGGTCCCGGGGGCTGACCGTGTCGGCCGCGAGCCGGTCCGCGCGGGTGCGGAGCGCGGCCGACGGGACCATCCGGAGAGCGCCCGACTCCTCAGCCTGGACGAAGTGACGGCTCGCGATGAAGTACGGGCAGAGCAGGGGGTGCTCCGGATCCTGTTTCTTGAGCTGGAGCCGGATCTGCGGGTCGCGCGACGGCACGAGCGCACCTTTCTGCGCCCGCTCCTTCATCAGCGCGGCCGAGAAGGCCTTGACGCCCTCGCACCGCCGGTAGACGTCGCCCGTGCCGGGGAGCGGGCACATGGACCCCTTGCCGATCAGGTAGGCGAAGCGGAGCGAGGGCTGCTTCGTCCGGACGAGCGCGAGCTCGCGGACGAACGTGTCGAGTCTGACTCACGGTGCGGACTGCGACCAGGACCTTCCTCCCGGCCCGAGCCGCGAGCAGGGCCGCGACCACGCTCGACTTCCCCGAACCCGTCGGGGCGTCGATCATCACAATACCCCCCTCGCGAGCCACGGAGCCGGCGAGCTCGAGCATCTCCCGCTGGTACGGCCGAAACGTTGGGTAGGGGAACCAGGCCTCGAGGTCGTCCTCCATCCCGATCCTGTACGCGCTCCGACGGCTTTGCTCTATTGGACGGGGTCGTCAGGGGATGATCTCGCAGCCGTTGAACTTGACGTGGGCGAAGTCCTCGGGCGCGATCGTGCCGACCTTGAGGAGTTCCCGGACCTGCGGCAGGGCGCCGATCAGGGCGTCGTGCAGGTTCCGGACCGTGCCGCAGACCTCGGCCCGGCCGGTTGCAGGCCAGGGCTCGGTGACCGCCGAGTAGAGGCAGCGGCCGCCGCAGAAGGAGGCGATGGCGCAGTCGCCGCAGCCAGCGACGGGGACTGCGGGGAGAGCGAGCGGCTCTGCGTCGCGGATATGGCCGAGGTAGAACCCGGTCATACCCGTCATGATCGGGCACGGGACGATCGTCCCGTCGGTCTGGATCGTATAGTTGGCGTATCCCGACCCGCACCGGAGGCGAGAGGGCTCGCCGCACAGGAGATCCCAGGTCGTATCCAGGAACGGGTACCACCGGGCCACCTCCCCCGATCTCATCCGGGTCACCCAATCCGTCGACGAGCCGCCGTACTCCCGGATCGTAGGACTCCCGCGCCCAGCGCCCGAAGTCCCGCGCGGCGTGGTCGCCCCAGAAGTTCGCGTCGAGCTGCCAGTGGACTGCGGAGACGGGCAGACCGTCGCAGTGGAGCACGGCCTCCTCGATCCCCGTGGCCTCGTCCACGGTCATGCGTGCGATCAGCTCGCCCGGGAACCCGCCTGCGACGAGCCGCTCGACGTTATCGAGGACGCGGGCGTAGACCCCCGCACCGCGGTGGCGGTCCGTCAGGGCCTCGGGCCCGTCGATCGAGACGAGCAGGGTATGGAACCGGTGCAGGATCTCGAGGGGGAGGCGATCGAGCAGGAGGCCGTTCGTCTGGAGCATGAACCGGCAGTCGGGCAGGCACGCCATCACGTCCTCGACGAGGTCGGGCCGCAGAAGGGGCTCGCCTCCGTAGAAGGTCAGGGTCGGATCCGGATCGCGCGCGAGGAAGGCGGCGAGCTCGTCGAGATTGACCGCGAGCTCCGCCGGGAGCGAGGGGTCGTAGGCGCAGGGCCGGCCCGGCTCCTCGCGCGGCCAGAACGCCTTCCCGCGGCAGTACGAGCAGCAGAGGTTGCAGCCGTCGGTCAGGATCAGGTGCCAGAACATCCGTCCGATACAGGTCGCCCCCCACCACGAAATAGCCATCGTCCGTTCTCGCCGTCCTTTTTATTCTCCCTGTGCGAATGTACTCAGCGTATGGCGATCCACCCGATCGAGTTCCGGTACGGGACTCCGGAGATGCGGGCGGTCTGGGGCGAGGAGCGCCGCTTTGCCGCGATCGTCGCGGCCGAGGTCGCGCTGGCCCGGGCCGAGGCCGATGTGGGCATGATCCCGGCCGACGCGGCCGAAGCGATCGCGATCGGCGCAGCGCGGGCGTCGCTCGAGCGCGCGAAGGCGATCGAGGACGAGATCCACCACGACATGATGGCGGTCGTGAAGGCGATCGCCGAAGAGTGCGGGGACGCCGGGCGGTACGTCCATTTCGGCGCGACCTCGAACGACATGCTGGACACGGCCACCGGGCTCCAACTCAGGGACGCCCTGGCCCTGCTCGACGAGAAGCTCCGCCGGCTCCTCGGCGTCCTGCTCCGTCGAGCCCGGGAGACGAAAGCGCTCGTCGCCGCCGGCCGGACCCATGGGCAGATCGGGGTCCCTACTACCTACGGCCTCCGCTTCGCGATCTGGGCTGCGGAGGTCGGCCGGCACCTCGACCGTCTCGCCGAGCTCCGCCCCCGGGTCGAGGTCGGACAGCTCGACAGGCGCAGTCGGGACGCAGGCCGCGCTCGGTCCGAAGGCCCCCGAAATCCAGGCGCGGATGATGGCCCTGCTCGGGCTCGCCCCGGTCGAGGTCTCGAACCAGGTGATCCAGCGCGACCGCTACGCCGAGGACTTCTTCTTCCTCGCGAACGTCGCGACCTCGCTCGACAAGATGGCGATCGAGGTCCGGTCGCTCCAGCGGACTGAGATCGCCGAGGTCGAGGAGGCCTTCGGCGCAAAGCAGGTCGGGTCCTCGACCATGCCGCACAAGCGCAACCCGATCCGGAGCGAGCAGGTCTCGGGCCTGGCCCGCATCGTCCGAGCGTCGGTCGAACCCGCACTCCAGAACAACACCCTGTGGGACGAGCGGGATCTCACGAACTCCTCATGCGAACGGGTCCTCTTCCCCGAGGCCTCGGTCCTCTGCGACCACATCCTGCGCCTGATGACCGTCGTCCTCGACGGGCTCGTCCTGCACGAGGACCGGATCCGCGCCAACCTGCATATCCTCCAGGACGTCAACATGGCCGAATCGGTGATGATCGCCCTGACGCAACGCGGCATGGACCGGCAGGAGGCACACGAACTGGTCCGCATCGCCTCGATGGAGGCGCGGGCTGCCGAGCGGCCGCTTGCGGACGTCCTCGCCGCTCGCCCGGCCGTGACAGCCCTGGTCGCACCCGGAGAGCTCGGTGGCCTCCTCGACCCGGAGCGTTATACCGGGACGGCCGCGGCTCAGGTCGAGCGCCTGGTCGAACGGCTCGGCCCGCACGCCCTCTGACCGGACAGTTTAATAGCGGGATGGTCCCATTTTTTACAATATTACTGGATTTAACGAAAGTTCAGTTGCATAACGCACGGTGACCGCATGCACATCATGGAAGGGTTCCTCCCCCCGTTCTGGGCCGCGCTCTGGTTCGCGCTCGCCCTTCCCATAGTCGCATACGGCGTGGTCCGGATCCGCCGGCTCGTCGCGGAGGACCGGGAACTCCTGCCCCTGCTCGCGGTCTCGGGGGCATTCATCTTCGTCCTCTCCTCGCTCAGACTGCCGTCCGTGACCGGCTCGTCCTCCCATCCCACGGGGACAGGGGCGGGGGCGGTGCTCTTCGGCCCGGCCGTCACCTCGGTCCTCGCCACGATCGTACTCGTATACCAGGCTTTTTTCCTCGCCCACGGCGGCTTCTCGACGCTCGGTGCGAACGTCTTCTCCATGGGAATCGCAGGACCGGCGGCCGGGTACGCGGTCTACCGTGTGTGCATGCGCGCCCGAGTCGGCTGCTGCGCTGCCGTCTTCGCGACCGCTGCCGTTGCCGACATCGCCACGTATCTCACGACCTCGGCGCAGCTCGCTCTCGCGTTCCCGGCCACGGCGGGGGGCGTGGTTGCCTCGTTCCTGACCTTCGCCGGGATCTTCGCGCTGACCCAAATCCCGCTCGCGATCGTTGAGGGGTTCGTGATCGCGCTCGTCTTCCGGTACATGATCGCGCTCCGCGGCGACGTGCTTGAGCGACTCCACGTCCTCCGCCGGGAGGCCCCGACGCCATGAACAGACAGGGCCGGTTCGTCCTTGCGGTTGTGCTCGTTCTCGGCCTCTCCGCCCTCGCGGCGCTCCTCGCGGACCGCGCAGGCGTGGGGACCGACGACCGTGCCACGGAGGCGGTCGAGACCCTGAGCGGGGGAACGTACGAGCCCTGGGCCCAGGCCCCCGGCGTCCCGGGCGGCGAACGAAACGCACCGCTTCTCTTCGGCGTTCAGGCAGGCGTCGGCCTCGCCGTCCTTGCAGGCTGCCTCTGGTACTGGCGCGAGCACCGAAGCGGAGCCTGAGGGATGGACCACCACCTCCTCGAGGGGTGCGCACACCAGAACGCGCTGCGCGACGTCAGCCCCCAGCTCGAGCTCGGGCTCGGCATCGGGCTGATGCTCCTCGCACTCGCGGCATCGGTGCCGGCCACCATTGCGCTCATCCTCCTCGCCGCGGTCGGACTGACAGTCGGCGCGGCGCGGATCCCGCCGGGGCTCTACTTCCGCGTCCTCGCCGTCCCGGCAGGGTTCGTGCTCATCTCCTCGGCCCTCCTCGTGGTTCTGACGCAGGGCGGGCCTACCCTCGTATCCATCGACCTCGGCGTCGTCCAGATCGCGGTGACGCAGGACGGCCTCGCACTCGGCCTCACCCAGGTCCTCCGGACCTTCGCCGGGATGGCCGCCCTCCTCTTCGTGGCAATGACCACCCCGATGGTCTCGCTCTTTGCGACGGCCGCCCGCCTCGGCGTGCCGGTCCTGGTCGTGGACCTCGCCATGCTGATCTACCGGTTCATCTTCGTTCTGCTCGACGAGGCCGCGACCGTGCTCGACGCCCAGACGAGCCGGCTCGCGTACGGAAGGCCGAAGGGCGCGATCAGGGCCTTCTCCATGCTTGCGGGCGCGGTCTTCCTGCGGGCGTGGCAGTCGGCCGATGAGCTCGTCCTCGCCATGGACGCCCGGTGCTACGACGGCCGGCTCGAGCTCGAGACGGACCGGCCCCCGCTTCGGGCGCGACACGCACTGGGGGCCGCCGCCGTTCTCGTCCCCCTGCTCGCGGCAGTCCTGATCTGGCCGACCGGAGGGCTGTCGTGACCCCGGCACTCGAGGCCGTAAGTGTCCGTTACACGTACCCGAACGGCCACGACGCCCTCCGCGATGTCTCGATCGCGGTCGATGAGGGGACCAAGGTCGCGCTTGTCGGTCCCAACGGGGCCGGCAAGTCAACCCTCCTGCTGATGGCGAACGGCCTCCTCAGGCCGACCGCGGGTGAGATACGCCTCCACGGCGAACCGTACCGATACGACCGGCGGCATCTGCGCGAACTTCGACGGCGAGTCGGGCTCGTCCTCCAGAACTCGGACGCCCAGCTCTTCGCCCCTACCGTGTATCAGGACGTCGCCTTCGGGCCGCTCAACCTCGGACTCGCCGAGGACGAGGTCCGCCACGCCGTGACCGCCGCGCTCGCCGCGGTCGGCCTCAGGGGGTTCGAGTCGCGGCCTCCGCACCTTCTCTCGGGCGGGGAGAAGAAGGCCGTCGCGATCGCGGGCGTGCTCGCCATGCGCCCCGAGGTGCTGGTCTTCGACGAGCCCACGAGTGCCCTCGACCCTGCCTCAGCCCTCGTGGTGATGGAGCTCCTGGACGAGCTGAACGCGTCCGGCACGACGATCGTGGTCTCGACCCACGACGTCGAGCTCGCGTACGCCTGGGCGGACCGGGTCGTGCTGATGAACGGCGGGCACGTGCTCCACCAGGGGCGGCCCGACGAGGTCTTCCTGGACGACGGGCTCGTCCGGGCCGCGAGACTCCGCCTCCCCGTCGTGCTCGAGGTCCACGCCGGAGCTCGCGGCGCGGGGTCTGGTCCGGCCCGGCGAGCCTCCGCGCTCTGTCCTCCACCTCGTCCACGCGCTCGACTCGACACGTCCCGCGAACGGGCACGGGGCAGTCCTGCTCGTTGACGCCGGTCGGGTGCCCCCCGGCGATCTCGACCGCCTCTGCCGCGCCCCCGGGGTTCACGTCGGCGCCATGGGCACCGCGGCCAAGGCCCTTGCCGAGAGTGAGGGTGTCCGGCTCGAGTTCACCGCAGGCGTGATCGACCGCTGCCTTCTCAAGGCCCTTCTCGGCGAGGACTCGGTCATCCTCTGCTCGACAGCGATGCTCGGCCACGTCAGGGACCGTGTGGCCGAGTTCGAGGCGAGAACCGGCCTCTCTGTCGAGGTCCGTGACCCGCTCACGTCCGGCTGAGGCCGGCGCAGCCCGGCATACTCAAATCCCCCACCGTTGAAGTACGTTGAGGGACCGTCGCCATGGATAAAACCCAGAGACGCTGGGCTTGGCTCTCGATAGGCTTCTCGCTCGTAGTCCTGGCCGTGGTCCTCTATCTGACCGTCGACAGGAATACGCTCGAGCTCCTGCTGAACTTCAACCCGGTCTATCTGGTACTCGCGCTGCTGCTCCGCACCTTCTCGCTCGTCTTCTGGGCGTTCCGGATGACGGAGCTCTCCAAAGCGCTCCACTATCGCGTCGGGGCCGGCTACGCGTTCCTGGTCGTGACCGCGAACCTCTTCGCCGGCGCGATCACGCCCGGACAGGCCGGCGGCGAGCCCGTCCGGATCCACGGGCTCTACCGTACCGGGCTCACGATCGGCGACGCCACCGCGGTGGTGCTGATGGAGCGAGTCCTGGACGGGGTCGTGCTCTCCCTGATGGGTGTGGTCGCCATGATCGCGCTCCGTTCGATCTGGCTCTCGCTCCCGCCCTGGATCATCGTGGGCATAGGCATCGCCTGGATCTTCATGGTCGGCCTGATCGTGCTGCTCGCCCTCGCCGTGCGCCGTCCAGAGCCCGTCAAGGTCCTGATCATGCGCGTGCTCCGCTGGGCCGAACAGCGCTTCCCCGGCGAACGGATCCGGAAGGCGGCCGCGGGGGCGGAGAAGGAGACGGACGCCCTCTTCGCGGGCCTGCTCTACTTCACCTCGAAGGGACGGCGCGGGCTCGTGACAGGCGGCCTCTGTACGGCCGCGTTCTGGTCCTCGGAGTTCTTTGTCGCGTCCCTGATCCTGATCGCGCTCGGCCAGCCGCCGTATGTGGCCGAGTCGTTCCTGTTCCAGGCTGATCATCGCGATCGTTTCAACGGTCCCGCTCACGCCCGGCTCCTCGGGGATCGCCGAGGTGGCCGCCGCCTCGCTCTACGCGCTGATCCTGCCCTCGTCGATCGTCGGAGTCTTCGTCCTGCTCTGGCGAGCTCTCCTCTACTATTATAACATCGTCGTCGGTGCGATCGGCTCCCTCTGGGTGGTCAGAAGGGAGATCGCCCGGGGCCCGAACGAGCCGGAGCCCGAACAGGTGCTGATAGGGCCGAAATAGAAAGCGTCAGCCTTTTTTATCCCGACGATGGATAGTTATAGTCTCGCATGTCAAATATGAGTACCAATCCTACGGTAGTACTTCCACAACTGTGCCTGAGAGGTGACCCATGTATACTCAATTGATACTGACCGGGGCCATCGGCGTGATCGCGCTCGTGGTGGCCGGAATCTTTGCAATGCAGGTAATGCGGGCCGACACGGGCACGCCGGGAATGCGTGAGGTAGCCGCCGCGATCAAGGAGGGGGCGCTGGCCTTTCTGCGCCGGCAGTACACGACCATCGCCATCATCGGCGTGGTCACAGCCCTGCTCCTTGTCGGAATCTATTACCTCACCGGCCGGGCCGAACTCGCGATTCCGACCGCGATCGCGTTCCTGTTCGGTGCCCTCCTGTCCGGCGTGGCCGGGATCATCGGGATGTGGACCAGCGTCCACGCGAACCTCCGTTCGGCCGCGGCCGCGCAGACGAGCCTCGGAAAGGCGATCGTGGTCGCGCTCCGCGGCGGGGCCGTCTCGGGCCTGACAATCGTCTCGCTCTCGCTCCTCGGGGTCTCGATTATCTTCACGGCCTTCGGCGGGGACCCCCAGACGACTCCCCTGCTGATCGTCGGGTTCGCCTTCGGCGCCTCGTTCATCGCCCTGTTCGCTCAGCTCGGCGGCGGTATCTACACGAAAGCCGCCGATGTCGGCGCTGACCTCGTGGGCAAGGTCGAGGCGGGCATCCCCGAGGACGACCCCCGGAACCCGGCCGTGATCGCAGACCTGGTCGGTGACAACGTCGGCGACTGCGCCGGGCGCGGTGCGGACCTCTTCGAGTCGACCGTGGCCGAGAACATCGGCGCGATGATCCTGGGCGTGGCCCTCTTCGGCGTCTTCGGCGTCAACGGCGTCCTGTTTCCGCTGGTCGCAGGTGCTCTCGGCCTGATCGCGACGATCATCGGGATACTGACCGTGACCGAGTCGTCGGGCAACTCCGGGAACCCGATGGACGCCCTGAACCGCGGATATTTCGTGACCGCGATCCTCTCGGCCGTCTTCCTCTACTTCGCGGTCGACTGGCTACTCGGGAACATCTGGTTCTTCTACGCTGCCGTGATCGGGCTGATCCTCTCGGTGGTCTTCCTCTACCTGACCCTCTACTACACCGACAGCCGGTACCGGCCCGTGAAGGAGATGGCGAAGTCCTCTCTGACCGGATCGGCCACGAACATCATCTCCGGTTTCTCGGTCGGCCTCGAGACGACCGGGATCTCCGCGATCGCGATCGGCGCCGCGCTCCTCGCGTCCTACTACTGCGGCGTGCAGTCCGGGGTCCCGGGTGGCGGCCTCTACGGCACGGCCGTCGCGACCATCGGCATGCTCGCGCCGGTCGCGTACATCCTCGCAATGGACACATTCGGCCCGATCGTCGACAACGCGGGCGGGATCGTCGAGATGTCGGGCCAGCCCGATGTGGTGATGGACCGGATCGCCGCTCTCGATTCGGCCGGCAACACGACCAAGGCGCTGACCAAGGGCTACGCCGTCGGTTCGGCCGCGCTCTCGGCCTTCCTGCTCTTCAACGCCTACATGACCGATGTCTCGCTCCTGAGGGGCACGCCGTTCACTGTAGTGAACATGGCGAGCCTTCCGGTCTTCGTCGGCGCACTCTTCGGCGCGATGCTCGTATTCGTCTTCGGATCGCTCGCGATCCGGGCCGTCGGCAAGACGGCCGGGTACATCATCGAGGAGGTCCGGCGCCAGTTCAAGGACCCGGGCATCCTGGCCGGGACGAAGAAGCCCGACTACGGGAGTCTGCGTCGACATCACGACGCGAGGCGCCCTGAAGAACATGGTCGCACCGGGCCTTCTGGTCGTCCTCTTCCCCGTGGTCATCGGCTACCTCCTGAAGTACGAGGCAATGGCCGGCTTCCTGATGGTCGCGACGATCGTCGGACTGCTGATGGCCCTCGTGCTGAACAACAGTGGCGGCGCGTGGGACAACGTCAAGAAGTTCATCGAGACCGGCGAGTACGGCGGCAAGGGCTCGGACGCGCACAAGGCCGCAGTCGTGGGCGACACTGTCGGCGACCCCTTCAAGGACACGGCCGGCCCCTCGCTCCACGTGCTGGTCAAGCTGCTCGCGACCACGGCCCTCGTGCTCGCGCCGCTCTACATCTGATCCCTTTTTTCCCAAGCCGGAGAAGATTGACCGGCTTCTGCAGTCGCGCCGCGAGTAGCGCCTACGGCACGCATGACGGGCGTCTGTCTCCATACCCGATGCACCGAGATCAGGAACCGGGGAAGGATTGCGAGTACTGCCGTTTCGAGGCCTGCCTGAGAAAAGCGATAATCGGGGCGGTCTGCACCAGGTCGAGACCCCCCATCGGTGATCGTGCCGCCGGTCTACGACGACTGCGCTCCTGCCTTCTACCAGAACTTCCACCACGGTTTCTTGACCGGTGCAGCCGGCTCGGACTTCGCCGGGGTCGGTGCTGGGGTCGGCGCCGCCTCGGGTTTCGGAGCGGCCGGCTCTTCGGCCGGCGCCGGCTTCGCGGCGGGGGCCACGGGTGCGGGTTCTGCGGCGGACGCCGGGGCCGGTTCCGGAGCGGGCGGGGCCTGCTTCGGCGGTTCGGCAGCGGCCGGGGCCGCCTTTTCGGCGGCCTCCGCCATCGCCGCAGCGGTCTGGGCGGCCGGCGACGACGTGATCTTCGGCGGCGCTGCCTGCGAAGCCGGCTCTGGCAGCCTTCTCCGCTGCGAAGGCTGGTCGTCCCGAAGCCCCAGACGCCGATGAACTGCCCCGACGGCGAATACTTCTGGATCCGGCAGGCAGCCGCGTCGAGCAGGTAGACGTTCCCGGCCCCGTCCACGGTCACACCGACCGAGCGAACGCTCCGGCTTTCGACCGGGCCGCCGCAGCTCCACGTCCCGATCAGCTCACCCGCCGGCGAATACTTCGAGACCTCGAAGTTGACCGTATCCAGTACATAGACGTTGTCGGCGCCGTCCACCGCAATGCCGACTGCTCCCTCTGCCTGCGCCTCTGCTGTCATTCCGGTTCACCAATACCGTTTTTCCCTCGATGGTGAGACAAATATATCTTTCTCTTTGACTTTCCAGGAGCGAAAAGACTCGATCGCGGCGGGGATCCGGCCATGAGACTCTTCTGTATTGGTGTGAGCGGATCCTGGCACGACGATCGTCCCACCGCTTCGACGATCGAGGATGGACTCCATCCACGCGGATCGAGCCGCGCGGCATCGGAGTGTCCGCAATCGTGACTCGGAGATTCGCCGAAACCCTGATAACCACGGTTGCCGATTCTGCATCGGCCGTGCCCATGATCTACACGCTCACGCTCAACCCCGCCCTCGACCGGACGATTCACGTCGACGGCCTCACCTGCGATGTCGCGAACCGCATCATCGAGGAACACCGGTTTCCCGGCGGCAAGGGGATCGACGTCTCGAAGGTGCTGACCGCGCTCGGGACTCCGAACACGGCACTCGGCTTCGTCGGCGGGTTTCGCGGCGACGAGCTCGAGGCCCTGCTGCTCGGCGAAGGGGTCAGCTGCGACTTCATCCGGATCGCGGGCGAGACCCGGTCAAACATCATCGTCCGGGAACACGACACGGGCTGTCAGATGATGTTGAACTCGAAGGGGCCCGAGGTCGAGCCGGCCGCAATCATGAGCCTGCTCAGGAGGCTTCGCAGGCTGCAGCGATATGGCGCTCCTGACCATCGGCGGCTCCCTCCCGCCGAACGTCAAGCCCGCTATCTATCGCGCCTGCATCGAGATCGGACGCGATCACGGGGCGAGGGTCGTGCTCGACGCGGACGGCGAAGCCCTCCGCGGCGGCATTCGGGGGCGGCCATACGCGATCAAGCCGAACGTCCACGAGCTCGGCGGGCTCGTCGGCCGCGAGCTCGAGGGGGTGGATCAGGTGACTCGAGGCGAGCCGCGCACCACTCGAAGACGGGGTCGAAGTCTGTACTCGCCTCGATGGGGCCCGACGGGATCCTGCTCTCGACCCGCGACGGGGCCTGGCACGCGGTCCCGCCCGCAGTCAAGGCGATCAACACGATCGGCGCCGGGGATTCGGCCGTGGCCGGGTTCGTCCACGGGATCCGGCTCGGTCTTCGGCCAGAGGAGGCCGTCGCGCTGGGCCGTGGCGGCCGGAACCGCGACCACCATGCGCGAGGGGACCGCGCTCGCACGGAAAGAGGAGATCGAGGGGCTATTGCCGCAGATCCGGATCGATCACATCGGCTAGAACCGGCCTGCGAGCACGACAAAGAGGGGCGAGGAGGGCTCGGGCGGCGCGGCGACGTACCGACACGTGACCCGCTCGCCAGGATATCCGAGGTCCTCGCAGACCGCGATCCGGATGTCCTCGCCAAGGTTCCTGAGAACGGCCGCGAGCACCGGCACCGGGAATGCGGGGTCCGCGATCAGAAACACAACCCTGCCCCGCTCAATCTCGTCCGCGGCGGCGGCCAAGGCCTGCTGCACGGTCGCGCCCGTGAGCGGTGAGGACCGTGACGCTCGTCCACGCGACCCGAAGCCGGGCCAGTGCGAGCTGGAGCGACGAGATCCCGGGCTCGACCTCCCCCGGGAGGTACCCGAGACCCGAGAGCATCGGGTCCCCGGTGGAGAGCACGACGGCCCCCGGGGCCGAGCTCGCGGAGCCCGCGGTAATCCTCGATCTCATGGACCGGGCACCCCGGGCGGAGTGCGCCGGCTGCGAGCGCGATGGCCCGGGCCGAGCCCCAGATCTCGTCGGCCTCGTTGATGGCGTCGGCCGCCCTCGCCGTCAGGAGTCCCGGGCCGCAGCCGACGCCGACGATCCTCATGGCCCCTCCGCGACGACCGCGCCCGAACGGTCGATCAGCACGACTCGAAGACCGGGATATCGGGTGGCCGCCGCCCCGAAGGCCCGCGCGACCGCCGGGGCGAACGCGGGGGTCGCGGCGAGACTCCTCGACAGTCGCGCACCCGTCCCCGCGAGGACGTCGGGCAGGAGATGCTTCAGGATCAGGGCCGGCAGGCCGAAGAGGGTCACCTCGCCCGGTGCCGCCGCGATCGCCTCGCCGATCCGACCCCCGACCAGAACGACCTCGGTGCCGGGGTACCGACGCCGGGCGTGACCGAGGCCGATCCGACCGGTCGTCAGGACCACCCTGTCCGCTGCCGCGACCCGGGCAAGGACCGACTCCGCCAGGTGGTCGTCCCAGGGCTCGACAAGCCCGGTCGTCCCGAGCAGCGAGATGCCGCCCTCGATCCCGACACGCGCGTTGAGGGTGCGCACGGGCGATCGCCGCACCGCCGGGCACGGCAAGGGTCACGGCCGCGCCGGCGAGCCCGAGCTCGGCGGCAGGCCTCGCCCACAGCCCCGAGGATCGCGGCGCGGGCGGCCTCGCTGATCGCAGGCTCGCCGCGCCGGAAGCGCGGGGTGTCTGCGGACGTACCGCCCGATCCCCTCGCCCGCGTCGATCGTCGTTGCGGGCGCGAGGCTCGGCCCTGGCGGTGATCACCGCGTCCGCAGTCGCATCCGCGGGATAGTCGCCGGGGTCCTTCCGGCAGCGCGCGGCGCCGTCCGCGGCCTCGACCGGGACCGTGATGTCGATGCCGCAGGGGAGCCGGAGCACGACCTCGGTGCAGGAGCCGGCGAGCGAGAGGACGGCGGCCTTTGCGGCTGCCGCTGCCGTGGTACCGGTGGAGAGGCCGCGCCGCCGGACCGTACCGTCCGCGGTCAGCACGCCGAGGCCGGACGCGGCGAGGGCTCGATCATCGGGCGAGGCGCAGGCCGCGACCCAGGCGTCGGGGTAGGGAGTACCCGTGACCGGATCGATCATGCCCGCCGCTCGGCGAAGATGGTGATGATCTCGTTCATGGCCGCGACCGCCACGGGCGTACCGCCTCGGGTTCCCTCGTTCGAGATCTGACGGGATGTCGAGGGTCCGGAGCAGGGCCTTGGACTCGGCCGCGTTCACGAACCCGACCGGGGTCCCGACCATCAGGGCGGGCGGAGACCCTCCCTCGATCAGACCGCAGAGCGCAAGCAGGGCCGAGGGCGCGTTCCCGATCACGATGATCGCGCCCTCGAGCCGGTCGCCGAGGGCGAGAAGTCCGGCCGAGGTCCGGGTGATCCCGTCGGCCTCCGCGCGTTCCGCGCCAAAGTCGAGCATGCAGAGGACGGGCGAGGCGTGACCCCGCTTCTGGAGTCCGACCTCGACCATCCGGATGTCTGCGACGATCGGCGCGCCGGCCTTGAGGGCGGCGAGGCCCGCTTCCACCGGGTCGAGGCGGAAGCGGAGCAGCCCCGCCATGGCCGATGTCGCCGACCGCGATTGCGCACCGCTGCCGGACGCGGTCCTCGAGAGTCTCGTTTCCGATCTCCTGTCGTGCGAACTCGCGGCTCCTGGTCGAGATCGCGAGCGCCTCGGGCGTGGTCGCGCCGAGGTCAGTATACGTACTTCCGGTGATATCCCCGCGGGGTGATGATGCCATTCTGTCCCTCCAAGGCGATGATGCGGCTCTCGCCGGTCCCGATAATCACGATCGCGTGCATGTCCACCTCGTCCTCGACCGACTCGAACGTGCCGAGCGTCGTCACGAGCACGGTCTCGCCCTCGCGAAACGCGTTCCGGACGACCCCGACGGGCACGCCGGGAGCGAGGTGGCGCCGCGCGGCCGCGATCGCGAGCGCGAGGTTGTGCGGCCGGCCGCGGCTCTTCGGGTTATAGAGCGCGACCGGCACACCCATGGCGAAGGCGTGGTCGAGACGGCTCTCGATCACCTCGATCGGGGTCAGCAGGTCCGAGAGGCTGATCACAGCGAAGTCGCCCGAGAGCGGCGCACCGAGCAGGGCTGCGGCCGCGTTGGCGGCAGTCACGCCGGGCACGACCTCGCACGGCACGGGGGCCTCTTCGCGCTCGAGCACCTCGAGCACGATCGAGGCCATGCCGTAGATCCCGGCGTCGCCGCCCGAGACCATCGCGACAGATCGATCGCGGGCGAGCGCGACCGCACGCCGGGCACGGTCGACCTCCTCGCCCATGCGGCTCACGACGACCTCCTTGCCCTCGAGCAGGGGCCTGACCTGCGCGAGGTAGGTGTCGTTGCCGATAACGAGATCGGCCTCCGCGATCGCCTGTCGGGCCCGCCCGGTCATCTGGTCGAGAGCGCCGGGGCCGATTCCGACGATGGTGAGCCTACCGGGCGATGGCAACGGTCACCCTCCCGTACACGGTCTTTCTCATGCACCACTCCTTATGCTTCGCCAGCGCGAGCGCAGCCGGCTCGGCCACGCCGGCCAGGCCGATAAGGCCGGCGCGGGACGGGCCGCACTCCTCGACGCTGTTGAGCGTGGCGTCGTCGAGGTAGACGAGCGACCCGCCGAGGGACGCGATGCCGGCGCGGAGCCCGACCTCCCCGCGCTTCTGCACGGTCGTGGCGTAGGCGAGCACCTGCTCCGGCAGGATCCCCGCATCCGCAAGCGCAGCCCTGAGCGCCTCCTCGACCTCGCCTGCGGGAACGCCACGCCGGCAGCCGACGCCGACCATGTACTCGCCCTGCCGGAAAAGGACCGAGACCGCGGGGCCGGCGATCACGACCGCCGGGCCGACGATGCTGTGGACCGGAACCTCCCCGTCGAGCCACGCTCCGTTCACAGCCCTGGTCGAGTCGCGGTTCACAACCGCGCAGCCGGCCGCTTCGGCGATCCCCTCGACTGAGGGGCGGCCCGCGCACTCGGTCGCGGTCGAGATCACGGCGGTCGCGCCGAGCGCATCGGCGAGGCGCCGGGCGAGCGCGTTTCCGCCGTGGTGGCCGCCGAGAACGGGGACCGCGAATCGGAGGTCGGGGCTGACCACGACGAGCGGCGGGTCGGTCCACTTGTCCCGGAGCAGGGGCGCGACGGCGCGGACCGCGATCCCGGCCGACATCACGGCCACGAGTGCGCCGTAGCGTTCGAACGCAGTTGCGAAGACGCCCGGGGCGTGGTCGAGGAGATCGCCTTCTACGGCCGCGGCGACCTTCTCGGCCCGGTCGCGAAACCGGGAGAGGCAGATCACGCCCACGCTCGTCATGAGTACAGGGCCGAGTGCTCGAACCCCGAGGCGCCGGCCCGCACCACGTCGCCGACGATCAGCAGCGCCGTCCGCGTGATCCCGGCCTCCCGGGCGAGCGCGGCGATCTCCGCCACGGTGCCGGTCACGACCCGCTCGTCGTCCCACGTCGCGTGGTAGACGACTGCGGCCGGCGTTGACGGCGGGCACGCGAGCCGGGCTGTGATCGATTCGAGGTGCTCGGTACCGAGGAAGACCACGAGAGTCGCGCCGAGACGCGAGAGCTCGGGAAGGCGGTCCTCCTCAAGGGTCGCTCCGGCCGGCCGGGTCACGATCACCGATTCCGAGACACCGCGTAGGGTCAGCTGGGTCTTGAGGGCTGCAGCCGCGCCGAACATGGACGAGACCCCGGGCACGACCTCGACCGGGACGCCGAGCGCCTCGAGCCCCGCGATCTGCTCGACGATCGCGCCGTAGAGAGACGGGTCTCCGGAGTGGAGCCGGACAACGAGGCGCCCCGCTCGAGCTCCGGCTGCCATCGAATTCACGATCTCGTTGAGCGCCATTCCGTGAGAGTCGAGCCGCTCCGCCGCCCGGCTCCGTTCGACGAGCACCGGGTTGACGAGCGAGCCCGCGAAGACCAGCAGGTCGGCCTTCTCCACGAGGCGCATCCCCTTCACCGTGATCAGGTCGGGATCGCCAGGCCCGGCGCCGACGAAACGGACCGGCTCCACGCTCACCGCCTCGCGAAGAGGACCGAGAAGTAGTCGGACTCGTCGGGCAGCTCCTCGTCCCTGTAGACCTGCATCTCGTCCATGAACATCCGCTCGACCAGTACGAACCCGGTATAGCCCTCAGCCCGGAGCCGTTCGGCCGCATCGCGCGGCCTCCGGACCTTGAGAACGACTCGTGCTCCGGGCTCGGTGCCGTCCGAGACCGAGAAGCCGTCCTGGAGGCTAACCCTTGCGGCCGAGGCGAATGCGGTGATCGCTGAGACTCCCGGCTCGGTACGCCACTCGATGCCAGGGTGTAACTTGTCGAGCACCTCGCAGAGCCGCGAGAAGGTCGAGTAGAAGTTCGGGTCGCCGAGTATGCCGAGCACGACCAACCGCTCGCCATCATCGCACCGCTCCTCGGCCGCGATCCGGTCCGCATTCCGCTCGATGCAGACCCGAATCGCGTCCTCGTCCTCGGTCATCGGAAACTCGAGAACCTCGGCCTCGCGCCAGGGGGCGACGAGCGCGGCCGCCACGCGCCCAGGCACGAAGACCGCGTCGGCCGACTCGAGCAGCCGGACGGCTCGGAGGGTCAGGAGCTCGGGGTCGCCGGGCCCAAGGCCGAGACCTACGAGCATCGGCCCTCCCCGACGATCACGTACACGGGATCGATCGGACGGAAGTAGACCGATCCCGCGAGCGGGGCCGCCCTGGCGACCTGGACGTGGATGGCCTCGCGGTAGATTCCCAGCGACTCCATCGTGGCGATCGCCCGGTGCAGGGTCTCGATCAGGACCGCATTCACGACGATTCGTCGCCGGACGTGATCGACGAGGTGTGGGAGGAAGTCCTCAAGACCACGGGTGCCGCCCACGAACGCGGCGTCGAACGCGCCGAGCCGGGGCAGGGCATCGCCGGCCTCGGCCTCGAGGAACGAGACGTTTGCGGCTCCCGCCCCGTCGGCCATGTGCCGGGCATGAGCGATCGCCTCGGGCCGCCGGTCGATCGCGACGACCTCGGCCGCGGTCGCAGCCGCCGCGACGGCCACGGCCCCGGTTCCGCACCCGAGGTCGAGGACCCGGTCGCCCGGCCGGAGCGCGAGCTTCTGCAGTGCGATCGCGAGCACCTCGTCCTGCGTCGGCCCCCCTTTCAGCCCCGCCATGTGAAGAGAAAGGTAAGTTGCCCTAACTAAAGAAGATTTGTCGTGCCCTCGGGCGGGGTCAGGACGGGCGAGGCAGGGTCGTAGAGCTCGACCACGCCGCCGATCACAATAACGGCCGGGGGCCTGACGCGGCGTTCCGCCGCGAGGGCCGCGATTGCGTCGAGCCGGCCGACCGTGACGCGCTGGTCGGGGCGAAGACCCCGCTCGATCACGGCCACCGGGGTGGCCGGGTCGCGCCCGTGCGCGACCAGAACATCGGTGATTCGAGGCAGATTTTTCACCCCCATCAGCACCACGATCGTGCCGGGTCCGGGTGCGAGGCCGGCCCAGTTGATGGCAGAGTCCTCCTTCGCAGGGTCCTCGTGCCCGGTCACGATCGTGACCTGAGAGGTGTAGCGCCGGTGGGTGAGCGGGATCCCGACCGAGGCCGGGACCGCGAGGGCCGAGCTGATCCCCGGCACGACCTCAACCTCGATTCCGGCCCCCCGCACGGCCTCGAGCTCCTCGCCTCCGCGGCCGAACATGAACGGATCGCCCCCCTTGAGTCGCACCACGGTCCGGCCGGCCCGGGCGCGCTCGATCATGAGCCGCTCGATCTCGGCCTGCTCCTTGATATGGTCCCCGCCGAACTTGCCGCAGTCGATCCTCTCGGCCCCCGCGGGGAGCGACGCGAGGATCTCCTCGCCGGGCAGCTGGTCGTACAGGACCGTGTCCGCGTCCGCGATCACTGTGGCCGCGCGCTGCGACAGGAGGCCGAGTGTGCCCGGCCCCGATCCCACAAGATAGACTTTACCCGCCATCCGACAACCTCAACAGTTCGTACGCCTCGCGGATCAAATCCGCGGATTCTTCTCGGAGCATCTGGCCGAAGGCCCGCGCTGCGGCCTCGTTCTCGGAGCGTATCCTCCCGCCGGACCCAGCGGTCGCCGTCGAGGCTGAGCACCTCGGCCACGACCCGCCCGTCCCGGCACCAGCACCCGATAGGGGTGAAGCAGCCACCGCCGAGCTCCTCCATCACGGCACGCTCGAACATCGTGTCGAGTCGGCTCTCGGGGTCCTCGAGGGCGTCCGCGAGGGTGGCCGCGAGCGTCAGGGTCGTCCCGGGAGACGACCGCGATCGTCCCCTGGTTCGTTGCGGGGACAAACACCTCGGGGTCCAGCCGGCGTCCGGCGACCTCGATGTCGAGCCGTTCGAGCCCGGCCTCGGCCAGCACGATCGCGTCGTACCGCCCCTCTGCCAATCGCTTCAGGCGCGTGTCGACGTTCCCACGGATCGGCCGGACGTCGAGCCCGGAATCGTGGCGCAGGAGCTGCGCCCGTCGCCGGGTCGAGGACGAGCCGATCACGCACGGCGCCGCATGCGGCGTCACGAGGAAATCGGCCGGGGAGTCGCGATGCAGCACGGCCGCGGTCACGACTCCACGGGGGCGCTTTGCCGGGATGTCTTTCATCGAGTGGACGGCGAGGTCGCACTCGCCCCGGCGGATCGCGTCATCGAGTGCCCGGACGAAGACTCCCTGGCCGCCGATCTCGTGGAGCGGCACGCCGGTCACCGTGTCCCCGGCCGTCGCGACCAGCCGGACTGTCGTCTCGATGCCGGCATCGCCGAGTTGCTCGCGCACTCGGGCGGTCTGGGCGAGCGCGAGGGCCGAGCCGCGCGTCCCGATCACGAGAGGCACGACGCGTACGCCTCCCCGAGCTTCGCCATCTCGGCGTCGCCGTGAGCGATCGAGAGGAAGTTCGTCTCGAACTGAGAGGGGGGCACGAAGACCCCGTGCTGCAGCATCCGCTCCCAGAACCGACGAAACGCGACCGTGTCGGCCTGTTTCGCCTCGACGATAGTTCTGAGGAGGCGCGCTCCGGAAGAAATGCTTGAAGAGCGAGCCCAGGCGGACGAACGAGCCCGGCCACCGGCCGACCGACTCTTCGAGCGCCCGCGTCGCGTCGTCGAATTGAGCGTAGACCTCCCGGTTCGCTTTGAGCCAGCGGACCGTCGCCAGCCCGGCGGCGAGAGAGAGCGGGTTCCCCGAGAAGGTCCCGGCCTGGTACACGGGACCGGCCGGCGCGACGAGGCGCATGATCTCGGTTCGCCCGCCGAAGACGCCGATGGGGAGGCCGCCGCCCACGACCTTGCCGAGGGTGGTGAGGTCGGGCGTGACGCCGTACCGGGCCTGCGCGCCGCCGATCCCGAGCCGGTAGCCGGTGATCACCTCGTCGAAGATCAGAAGCACGTCATGAGCGCGCGTGATCTCGCGGACGTCCGCTGAGATAGCCGTCCTCGGGCAGGATCGGGCCGATATTGCCGAGCACGGGCTCGATGATCAGCGCGGCCACGTCATCGTCCGCCGAGAGCACGGCCTCGAGCGCGTCAGGGTCATTGAACGGGACCTGAAGCGTTCGCGCCGCCACCTCAGGCAGGACCCCGGCCGAGTCGGGTATGCCGAGCGTGGTCGCACCCGATCCGGCCTTGATGAGTACTCCGTCGTGTGCGCCGTGGAACCCGCCCTCGACCTTCACGATCGCGCTCTTTCCGGAGAAACCGCGCGCGAGCCGGATCGCGGCCATGGTCGCTTCGGATCCTGTCGAGACGAACCGGACCTGCTCGATCGACGGGTGGTCTGCGATGATCTCCCGGGCGAGGTCGAGTTCGAGCGGAGTCGGCGTTCCGTAGAGCCAGCCGAGCGCGAGCTGCGCCTCGATCGCTTCACGCACGGCCTCGTGGGCATGGCCGAGGATCAGAGGACCGTACCCGAGGCAACAATCCAGAAGCCAGGGGCCGTCTACGGTCTCGAGGTACGCCCCCGCGGCCGATGCCGTGTAGCACGGGTACGGCGAGATCGCCCGCACCGGGCTCGAGACTCCGCCCGGCATCAGCCGCACGGCCTTTCGGTAGAGGTCGGCGCTCTTCATGCGCCCTCCGCGAGCCATCGGGCTGCATCCTCGGCGAAGTAGGTGATGATCAGGTCCGCACCGGCCCGCCGGATCGCGAGCAGGCTCTCGAGCGCCGCAGCCCGCTCGTCGAGCCAGCCGCGCTCGGCCGCGGCCCGGATCATCGCATACTCACCGGAGACCTGGTACGCGGCGACGGGAAGGTCGAGGGTCCGTACGCGCGCGATGACGTCGAGGTAGGGTCCCGCCGGCTTAACCATCAGGACGTCCGCCCCTTCGGCCGCGTCGAGCGACGATTCGACGAACGCCTCGCGTCCGTTCCCGGGGCTGATCTGGTAGGTCGTCCGGTCGCCGCAGCTGCAACCCGAGTCGGCCGCCTCGCGGAAGGGACCGTAGAGGGCGGAGGCGAACTTCGAGGAGTAGGCCATGATCAGGGTCTCCTCGAATCCCCCCGTGTCGAGCGCGGACCGGATCGCCTGGACCATCCCGTCGAGCATGCATGACGGGGCAACGACGTCCGCCCCGGCGCGGGCGTGGCTGACCGCGATCCGCTGCATGAGCGCGAGCGATTCGTCGTTGAGGAGGTCCGGGCCGCCGTCGGCGCAGTCGCCAACAATCCCGCACTGGCCCGTGTCCGTGTATTCGCAGGCGCAGACGTCGGTGATTACGACGAGATCCGGGACCGCGGCGCGGACCCGCCGGACCGCCTCCTGGACCACGCCCGCATCGTCGTAGGCGGACGAGGCCGCCGCGTCCTTGGTTCGCGGGATGCCGAAGAGCAGCACGGCCCGGATCCCGGCTTCGTACAACCTGGTCGCGGTTACCGCGACCGATTCGACGGTCTGCCGGGCCTGCCCGGGCATGGACGGGATCGGCGTGGGGACGGCAGCGGTCTCGTCGACGAAGAGCGGGGCGATCAGCTGGTCGATCCTCAGATGATGCTCGGCGAAGAGCGGCAGAAGCCGCCGCCGGCGCAGGCGTCTCATGCGTTTTTCGGGGTACATGCCTCGTCTCCGGTGGTGTGCTGGTGTGATGGCGTCGCGACGCCGGACGCAGGGACCGGGTCCTCGCCCGTAATTGCGCGGACCAGCGTGTCGGCATCCTCGATCCGCCCGGCCTCAGCCTTGGCGCGTACGGCGAGGGTTGCGTCGGCGAGCAGCCGCCGGGCAAGGACGCGCGAGAGGTCGTCGACGATCTCGCGCGTACGCTCGTCGACCTGCCCGAGCCGCTTCAGAGCCCGATCCCGCTCGCGCACGCGCACCCGCTCGGCCCACGAATGCAGATGTCCGATCCCGGTTCCCGCGGCCTGGCGGTTCAGGAGCCGGACGCACCGGCCGAGCTCCTCCTCGATCATCCCGCGGACCCGCTCGGCCTCGCATCGCCGTGTCTCCATGTTCTGTTCACTGATGGCGCGGAGGCTGTCGATCGTGCAGAGATGGACCCCGGCGACCCGCTCGGCGCCCTCCTCGACGTCGCGGGGCTGGGCGATGTCGATGAGGATCAGGGGACGCGGTGCCCCCTCGAGTGGCCAGCACCGCCCCCGCATCACCTCTTTCAGCGTCTCCACCTTCAGCACGGGGTGCGGCGCGGAGGTGCAGGAGATCACGACGTCCGAGAGGATCAGGTACCGGCGGAGCTCGTCGAGCCGTACTGCCTTCCCGCCGATCTTCCGGGCGAGTTCGATCGCCCGCCCGTGCGTGCGGTTCGCGACGTAGATCGCCGTCAGGTCTCGCGCGGCCAGGGCCTGGGTCACGAGCATGCCCATCTCGCCTGAGCCGACCACGAGGATGTGGCGGCCGTCAAGGCTGCCGAGCAAATCCTCGGCGAGCTGGACCGCCGCCGACCCGATCGAGACCGCCCCACGGTTGATCTCGGTCCGTGACCTGGCCTCGACACCGAGATGGATTGCAGTGTTCACGCACTCCTCGACAAGGGGGGAGAGAGCATCCGTTTCGCGGCTCAGCACGAGCGCCTGCCGGAGCTGGCCCAGGATCTGGTCCTCGCCCATGATCATCGAATCGAGCCCGCATGCGACTTCGAGGAGGTGGCGGACGGCGTCGTCTCCCTCCCGGAGGACGAAGTCTGCTCGGCCCGAGGCATGGAGGTACGCCGCGAGCTCGGGCCCAGTGCCCGGGACGAGCAGTTCGACCCGGTTGCAGGTCTGGAGAAGGAGAGCCCCGCCGAAGACCGCCCGCGCGTCCGCGAGCAGGGCCGCCTCGTCGGGGAACCGGAAGGTCTCGAGCGCCCCCACGTCAGCCTCGTGGTGAACGAGTCCACCGATGGCAAGGGCGTGGACGAGGGATTCAGGCATGGAGATACCGGCCCTCCACGAGTGCCCAGGCCTGATCGTCCCCCTCGTCGAGGGCCGCCCAGATTTCGCGATCCTCGAGCACGGCCCGCAGCAGGGTCGACCGCTGCCGCTGGTCGGGAATTTCGTCCTGGAGGCGGCATCGGAGCCGGGTCTGCAGGGCGATCATCTCGTCGAGGCGCGGATACGCCCGCTCAATCGATTCGCGGAGGAACCGGGCCATGCCCGGGCTCTCGCCCCCGGTACCGACCGCGACCACGTATCGCTCCCCCCGGGCTACGGCGGGAGCTGCACGTCGCCGCCCGCGCCCGATGCACTGTTCGCGAGCACCCCCTCGGACCGGGCCGCCCGCACGATCCGTCCATTCAGGGCCGGGTCCGAGGTGGCCGCGACGACGAGATTGGCGCCCGAACAGAGCGCGCGGAGCCCGGCGTCGTCGAGCCTGTCCAGGTCGGCCTCGACCAGCCGGGCTCCCGAGCGCAGAAGCGGGGTGGCGAAGGATCGGGAGACGACCGTGACCTCGGCCTCGGGCAGAAAGAACGCGGCCTTCCGGACGGCCACATCACCCCCACCGCAGATCAGGACGCATCGGCCGGAGAGGTCGACCAGGAGGGGGATCATTGATCAGGATCTCGCCCTCGACAATAATGAAGATGGTGGAAGGATCGGAGATCGGAGGCCGCCATCGCCTCCGTTCGAGGCCAAGAGACCGGCGACCGCGCCGGACGGCCAGTGGCTCACATATCTTTATGCCGCTCCTGACCGCATAGATAAATGAGAGGGAGAGTGCGGCCGACGGTGGCGCAGCTGCGCTGCTGAGGAAAGTCCCCCCACCCACCGGAAACGCAGCCGCATGCAAGTGCGGATGGCGAGAGTCATGGCAATGGCACAGAAACGGTACGCCCCGCGCGGAGCAATGAGGCGTTCGAGCCCTCACGGGCGAGCGCCGCCCTCACGGGCGGAGACGCGCCGAGCGTCGATGCGCGGGTGACGCTGAAACGGCGAACCCCTGCGGGTGCAAGTCAGAACAGGGCCCTTCGGGCGTCCGGTCCCGGCCCGGGTTTGACGCGGAGCCGAATGCCGCACAGAACAGAAGGGGGCTTACTCCTCCCACTCGATTCAGCGCTCTTCTCGGATCGAAGCATAACGCTAATCCGTGCATATTCCCTTGAGTAATAGCATGCATATCCCGACGCCCGCGGAGATACGGGCGATGCGCGAGAAGTTCTCGATGACGCAGGCCGACCTCGCGGGCCGCGCCGGGATCAGCCAGTCCATGGTCGCGCGGATCGAGGCCGGTTCGGTCGACCCGAGGGTCTCGACCCTTCAGCGGATCGTCGCGGTCCTGAACATTGCCGAACGCTCGGTGATCACGGCCGCCCAGGTGATGCACACGCCCGTGATCGGCGTCCACCCCGAGGACCCGGTTACGAACGCGGTCGACCTCATGGGCCGCAACGGGGTCTCGCAGCTTCCCGTGGTCCGCGACGGGGTCCCCGTCGGGTGTATCTCCGAGGCCGCGCTTCTCTCGGCCCTCGAAGAGCAGCAGCTCCACCGCTCGCACCCCTACCTCGTCCAGGAGTTCATGGAGCCGTCTTTTCCGACCGTCCCTCCCGAGATGGACGTCGAGACGATCCTGCACATCCTCCAGCAGCACCACGCCGTTCTCGTGGTCGAGGCCGGCAAGGTCCAGGGCGTGGTCACCAAGCACGACCTGATCTCGCTGATCGTCTGAGCCCACGCCGACAGGTTCAAGTTAAAGAGAACCAGAGTGGAGACCTGATTAGCATGGACCCAGTCTGCCCTGCGTGCGGGGGGCCGCTCATATCGCCCGACGAGGCCTGCCCCCGTTGCGCCCTTGCCCGGGCAATCGCTCCTGTCGCCCCGACGGTGCCGGTGGGTATCGATCGGCGCCAGCCCGCCGAACGGCGGATGCCGGTCGGCGAGGATCGGGACGTCCGGCGGAGCCTGCGCATGCTTCTGGCCATCGGCGTCGGGCTGACCCTGCTCCTCTTTGCTGTGGTCGCGATCCTCGTCTGGGTCCTCTTCGGCGTCTAGGTCGGATGTTCAGAGCTGCGAGACAAGGTCGCGAAGCACGGCCCCCGGGTCGTCGGCCTTGACCACCGACGAGGCAAATGAGGGGGTCTTCGGATGAGCCGAATTCTGTTCGCCGGCTGCGGGCTGTGTCCGCTGCAGCATCGCCAAGAAATTCATGCAGGAAAACGGCTTGGCCTGCGAGGAGGGCACGACGTCACCGGCGACGGGAAGGAGCGTTTCGGGCAGTCTACCGGGCGAACCGGGGCGCCATTTCCGGGGCTCGGACGGGATTGAGTTCCCCGTGCTGGCGGAAGACGCCGTGATCCGCCAGGGGGTCGCCGTGGTCATCGGCTATCTGCATGCCGGTGTAAGGCTCGATGGGTTCATCGGCCGCAGCGACCTCTCCAAGGGCTGGGTACGGCGGGCTGCATGTCTCCGGCGGTGACGCAACCGCGGCCGATGCGCTTGCGGCGGTGCTCGCCTTTCTGAAGCAGAACGGGCTGAAGCTGCAGCCTCGGCGACCGACGGCCGGAACGCGTCTTGTCCCGAAAACCCTGCCGCGCAGGGCCTTGGCGACCGGGTGATCATGGATCTCAAGGGGCTGCCGGCGCTCTACAGCGCGCATGCTCGCGTGAAGCGCTGGATCGGGGACATCCTCCGGACGATGGAGGTGGTTACAAAATTTCCCGAGTACCGTTGAAACGACGTGGCTCCGGTCCGCCGGCAGGGCGGGGACCCGGCCGCCGTCAGCTACCTTACGCCCGCAGAATCGAGGAGGCCGCGCGCTGGCTGAAAGAGGTCACCGGCAGCCACAAGCAGCCCTACCTCCTGCGGCCGTTCGACCCGCAGACCTGCTCGGACGACGGGTTCAAATCCGTGGAGCGGTTCTGCCGCGAACGCCTCGTCCGCTACCGCAGTGCGGCACGCAAACACCAGGTGCTGACGGAATCCGAAAAAGGCCCTTGGTGATCAACGCGGGCGTCATTCGCCCAGCAGGTGAACCGTTTCGCAGCGCCGTGAGAAATTCCTCCTGCCCGTGTCGGGTCTCAAAAATGCCGCTAACCACCAGCCATCCCCCGGCCTTGACCTGGAGCATCATGGAGGCGGCGTAGCGCCTCAAATCGCCTGCCTGCGGGTCCATCGGTATCGCATAGGCCTGCGTTTCGAAAAGAGCGCGTGTCTCCTGCAAGATCCTCCTCGCAGGTACGGTACTCCAGGGGTCGTGCGTCAATGTCGCGTGGCGCCGAGTCCTTCAGGGTCAGGTTGCCGGCAGGCTGAACCCACTGTCCAATAGTTGTCTGCCGGGCCCAGTCGGTCGACCAATAGGGGCCGTCCGCGTCGTCTGCGAGAAAGCCCGCATGGGGCGTGCATCCAGCCCGCCGGCAGGCGGATGCGGAAGACACCCTCCGGGATCAGGACGCTGTATTCCCGCCAGGTTCGTGTATCCACTGCCTGCCGGGCAGGGTGGCGTGCTGGGCAGCGTGGCATCGGGGTCCTTGGGTCCACCGACGCCGACGCGCCCAACCGGCTCGCAACGCAGCACGAAGAACCACCATGAGGCCCCGCGAGATTTCCGCCGCATCAGAGTCATGGAACGCTGAACCCCTCTGATCTGTGCTGCTACCGCTATCGACGAACGCCGTGGCGGCTTGGGCCACGTGTAGAGAGGTGCTGCCATTGAAAAGGATAAAACGGATGGGGCTCGTAAAAGCCATCAAAAGCTGCTTTTTATTTGAATCGTCGGATTCGAAGTGGCCGTCTGGACCGCAAGACCGCAGTTGGGCTGCTCCCTCTGCGGGTGGAGACTCACTGGTTAACTACAGACCATCCGGACACGCAAGTACGCCTCAGGTGCGTTTGCGCGTCAAGATGCGCGTCAGCGCATCAAGCGGAGAGCGTCGGCGCCCTTGGGCATCATGATGGTGGGGTTCTGCTTGCCGCACATGGCGTAGGCCAGCTTCAGGGCCTCGTCGATGGTGGCTGCTGGGATCAGGCCGGCCTCGCGCGCCAGCTCGGCGTCGTCCGGCTGGGTGAGCATGATGGGCGGACTTGTGCAGTATTCGCGAGTGATCAGGGTGACCAGCCCGCGATGGTGTAGTTCGCTCGCAGGGCGCGGTTGTGTGCCTTGATCGTTTGACGTAGGGAGGCAAACTTCGGGCCGCACGTAAGCTTCAGCGTTACGATTGAAATTGATTGATCGCGCCTCGTCGGGCGGGCTCTGCGTGAAGCAGCGCTTCTGCCCTCCGTTCGCCAAGCCATGGCTGTCACCGCCTTGGCGTTGCAGCGAAGGCGTCCTGAAGTCTTTCAGCAGGTCGATCATCGAGTTCAGTGTGTCATGGAAACGGACATCACCGACAAGGTTCCAAACAAGTTCGGCGGCTGCTGCGGCTCACCGTCAACAAACTGACGTGCGCTCTTCGAAGCTCATCAAGTGCCCTTTTGAGGTTCGGATTGACGGACGCCGCATGATCAGTTTTACGATCTTCGTGACGCGATTGCCTCAAGCCGGATCGCCAAGCGCGACAATCCGATGTCGATCGTCGTCGTAACGGATGTGAGGACGGGGGAGTCTGGTGTTCGAGGTCGAAGCCTAAAAGTCGAAATCCGGTTCGCCGACGCTGTCGCGAGGATTTTCTTCTTTCAGCAGAACGCGATCCGACAAACCCTTCATGCGGGACGTTGAACGCAGATGTAACATCTGACGTTCGACATCGACACCGCGCGCGTCAAACCTTCTTTCTTGGCACGTTCGTCTTGTCCAGCGCGGCGCGTAAGGCTTCGGCGAGCTTCACGGCGTCGTCATTCGCCCAGAAATGGACAAAGAAACTGTGCGGTTCCTCGTCGAGCATATGACTATGGATCGCCGTTACTTCGATGCCCGATGCGCGTAGCGAGGCGATGAGGGGGACAACCTCCGAAGCCAGCACTGTGAAATCGCCGGTGATCGCAGCCTTGTCGCTGCGAGTGGGCTGAAAATCGACTGACAGTCGCGCTGATCCGAGCGCGGAAGGTATAGCCATGCCTCTGCTCGTGATCTGTCGGCTCGCGCAATCGCGAATCGATACACTCCACCGTTCACGTGGCCTTTTGCTCCGAGAACCTCGTCGATTTTTGCTGTATCTATCTCGATGTTGCCCGGCGCAGCGGCTGCGGGCGGCGTCGTCAAAGGCGTCTTCGTCAATTCGAGCGCCGACCGGATGACGCTCGCGATCTTCGAGGATCGCGATGTCCGCCGAATGTGCATGTAGAAGGTCGGTGGCGTCGCACGCAGCAGATGATTGTGAAGGCCGTCACCTCCACTCCGTTCTCGAGCAGCTTCGCCATTACTGGGGCGACTTCCGTTCGGCGAGAGCCAGATCGCCCATGATCATGGCCTTGCCGTTCATCTGCTTGAAGCCGACCCACCCACCAAGAGCAGGCGGGTTTGATGACGACGCCGTCGACGGTGACATGAAGATCGGAGCGCGGAAAACCATAGCGATAGATGCTGTCGCTCTGGGCTGGCGTTCGACCGAATATCGCATCCACCCCTTCATATCGAGATCAGCCGCCACCGCGGGCGCGGCAAGGCATAGGAGTAGCGCCGACGCGTTCATCAGCGATGAAATGAACATGGATTTCTCTCGAATGTTGCAGGTCGTCATGTGTGTTAGGCGTGGCCGAGCGAGACAAGCCCCATGAGATAAGAACAGCGATGCCCGTCGCCGCACAACCCGCGAGCGTCGTCAACATCCCGACGCCAAAACGGAAGATCGCCAGAACGGCGGCGATCGAGAGAAGCAGTGCCCAATTATCTACGCTGGAGAGCACGGGGAGATCGAAGGCGAAGCCAAGGCTCCGCACGGCGACGGTCCGCTCAAAGATGGTGCCAATGGCGAACCAGATCGCGAGGTCGAGGATCACGCCGACCACGGCGGCGGTGATCGCGGAGAGCGCGCCGGTCAAGGCTCGGTTTCCGTGCATACGTTCGATGAACGGTGCGCCAAGGAATATCGATAGGAAGCACGGCGTGAAGGTGACCCAGCTCGCCAGCAATCTGCGAAAGACGCCCGCCGTGAGCGGTGAGAAACCGCCCGGGTCGCGATACGCCGCCATGAAGCCCACGAATCGCAGGACGATGATCAGGGGGCCGGGCGTCGTTTCTCCGCCATGCCGAGGCCATCGAGCATTTCGCCGGGGCGCAGCCAGTGTGTTGTCCACCGCCTGCTGAGCGACATAGGCAAGGACCGCGTAGGCTCCTCCGCAACGTCACGACGGCCATCTCGCTGAAGAACGTGGCGATCTGGCTGAAGACATTCCGTAGGGCCGACGAGCAGCCTAAGCGCGATGACGGGGGTGAGCCATAACGCGCTCCAGACGGCGGCGATGCGGACGGCTTGCGACACAGGTACACGCGCGTGCGCCGGTAGGTCCTCGCCAAGCGCACTCGGACCATGACCTTTAGAAGCAGCCGATCGATGCCCGCCACTACGGCGAAGGCTCCCGCCCCTGAACGGCTGCCGAGGTAGCCGAGGACGCCCGCCATGCAGGATGATGACCGGGAAGGGCACGTCAAAAAAGAAGATCGCTATGAATGCGGCGAGCGCAACGCCGCGCATGATCTGGTTCTTGAGCGCGCGCTTGCCGACGCGCACGACCGCTTGCATCACGATCGCGAGAACGGCGGCCTTCAACCCGAAAAAGAGGGCGGCGACGATGCCGACATTCCCCAGAACAGCGTAAATGATGCTCAGTGTCATGATGGCGACGACGCCCGGCAAAATAAACAAGCCACCCGCCATGACGCCGCCGAGCGTCCCGTGCATCAGCCAGCCGATGTAGGTCGCGAGCTGCTGGGGCTTCGGGACCCGGCAACAGCATGCAATAATCGAGTGCATGCAGGAAACGGCTCTCCGAAACCGATCGCATCTCGTCGACCAAAATACGGTGCATGACCGCAATCTGACCGGCTGGCCCGCCGAAAGTTAAGAGCGCGATCTTCGACCAGACACGGGAGGGCTTCGGCCCAGCTCACCCCGGGTTGCATCGGCTCAGCATGCGTCGTTGCTGCGGTATCGCTCATCGCGCCATTCCCGGCTGTTGGTGGGCCAATTGTGGAGCTCGTCGGTGGCGTCGACGGCACCACCGATAAAAGGCGTCGTAGAGGGCGACGCCAGCCTCCAATTGCTCAAGGTCGTCGGCATACATGCGCGACAACCCAAGGGAAGCCGCGAGCAGGCCCGCCGCTTCAGGAACAAGATCGGGCTTACCCGTGTCGGCCCCGCGCACGATAACGGCAAGGCGCTTGAGCGGATCATGATCGAGGCCGAACTCCTCGATCATGGTGTCAAAGGTGCAGGTGTCGCCCCGATGGCTCCAAAAGGTGTTTTCGATGTCGAAAGCTGCGCCGCCAAAGCGTTCGGCCACCGCCGTCACCTCAGCCGGGGCCACAAAAAGGAAGACGGCGGTGGGATCGACGAAGCGACGGATTAGCCACGGGCAAGCGATCCGATCGACCTTCGGACGAGCGCGCGTCGCCCAGATCGTGCGTCCATCCTCGTCGCGCGGCGGCAATTTGATCTCTGCGACGAGAGCACCGCCCGCCTGTGTCCACGCTTCATAGCCGCCCTCAAGAATGTCCGCAGGGACGCCAATATGACGAAGCCATGCGGCCGTTCCTTGACTGAGCTTCGCCCCGCGCTGGCAAATCACGATGGCCGATCGAGCGGCAAATGCCTCTCCCCATCGAGAAACAGAGCGATGATCCCGCCGGATGCTCGCAGGTATAAGCAGGTATAAAACGTGGATCGGCGGCAAAGTCCTCGTCTGTCCGAACGTCGATGAGAACCGGCGCGCGAGGCGTGCCGATCAGGCGGGTAAGTTTTTCGGACGAGATCGCGTTGATAGACGACATGATGCGCCCTTCGCTTCGAGGTGAGCGTGGACGCGATGCTTGGGCATGTCGCCTCGTGGGGAGATCGCGATCCCCATGCACGAAAATAAAGAACTAAGGAGAGAGCTCCGTGTCAATCGCCCTCAACAGGCGCGTAATGTCTCCCATTGTGGATATTATTGAAAAAGTCCGGAAGTGCCGCTCGAAGCGCGTATCGAAAGGAGAGCGGGGCGCAACCTCGATTGCCTCTTTGAGTGACCACCCGCCTTATCGAGACCACGGTTTCGGCACGTCACGTTGCGGGGCTGCCCTCAATGCCTTTTTGAGCAGGACCATCACTCAGCGCAGCTTTTCGTCCCTCGATCGAACGCCGCGCGTGCTCGATGGCCAACGACACCGCGGCCTGGTCGGTTCCGCTTGATCCCTCTGCGAGTTCGCTGACGCAGGTGGCGACAATGGCATTGAACTCTCGTTTCAGGGCTTCGAGTTCCGAAGGGTCGGCTTTTGAAGCCTCGTCGGCGACGACAAGAAGTCGAAAAATCCTTTGCTGATCGTCCTGCAATTTTCTGTTGCGTAAAAGCCCAGCGACGATAGCGACCGCTGATCCAATGACGCTTAGAGGAATGCCGATGGCGTAAAGGTATGTTTGGAATTCATCAAAGAAGCTCTGATCGCCGCTTGCTAAATAAGCAGCAACGCCTGGATGAATAGGCAAGAGTGGGTTCTTTTCGTCGGGATCGGGGGCTTCGATCTGACTGGCCAAAGGCGTCAGCGCCATTAACTTTGCCTTTGTCTTTAGTATCGACCGGCCTATCGCGCCCGCCACGGCGTTCAACATCCTGACCGGAACGACAAAACGATAGGTGACGGCCAAGCCCTTGATGCTGTCATTCGGCGTCGGCGGACGCGCTTTGAAAGCGCCCTCTGGAATGTCGATAGCCTCGAAGCCTGGAAATCTTTTGCTAATCGCGTCGCCTTCATCCAACGCGAGAATTTCGGGGGTTCCCCTTGTCGCTTTGGCGACGGCAGCGACGGCATCGACGGTCTCGCCGGGTCCAATGGGGCCGACGGCCAAGGCCGCTGCAGCGCGTTTGCCATGTAGCGCCGCGCCAATTTCGGAAACGGGCAGAAAAATACGCTTCACTGCTTCCGACGGAACATTGAAGTAGCTGAGGATCAGATCGAGCGCATGTGAATTTTCGTCCTGCAAGGGCCCGATCGGAATTGCAATCGTTTTGCCCGCAAGCTGCGCCGCGCTTTTGATCGGGGAAGCAGGCGGGAGAATTATCGCGATGATGTCCCGTCGTATGATAACCAATGATTGTCCGTTGTTGGGCGGCGCCACATCGCTACGCACCAGGGCGATGTCCACCTTGCCGTCCTCCAACGCTTTGGAACTGGCCTTTAGATCAGTGACCGGAACGGTTTGAAAGCGGATACGGGGATGCGCGGCCTCGGTGGTGGCTACAAAGGCCGAAATGAAGCGTTGCGCTATGCCGCCTGTCGGCTCGGTAGTTATGCGCAAAGTGGCTTGTGGCGACCAAAGGTAGAGGATGCCGAGGAGCAGCGCGACAAGGAGAAAAGCGCCAGCAATTAACATTGTCGCTAATCGGGGTAGTCGTAGGCCAAAAAATCCGAACATCCCGAGCATACTCCAACTTCTAACCCATCACGCAGAGGGCGGCCGAAGCAATTCCCAAGGTCACGCCGCCAGCTTGAAAAGAGACCTCAGTCAACATTATAGCTGAGTTATAACTGAAAGCGCCGGGCGCAGCCTCTTCTCCGGTTCCGGTCTTGCCCTCTTGAAATCGCCCGTGGACGCCACACCGCCCAGAGAAACGCTCGTCGGGTCCGTCGAGCGGGTGACGTTCCACAACGACGACAATGGATTTGCCGTTCTGAAAGTGAAGGCGCGGGGCAAGCGCGACCTCGTGCCTGTCGTCGGTCACGTCGCGTCGATCTCGGCGGGGGAATTCATCCACGCGGTCGGCGTCTGGATCACGGATCGAACCCACGGCCTTCAATTCAAGGCGGACTTTCTGAAGACCACGCCCCCGACGACGGCGGAGGGGATCGAGAAGTATCTCGGGTCCGGCATGGTGCGGGGCATCGGCCCCGTGCTCGCCAAACGCATCGTCGGCGTATTCGGCGAAGGGACCTTCGAGGTCATCGAGGCAAGCCCAGAAAAGCTGCGCGAGGTGCCGGGCATCGGCGAGTTCCGCGCGGGGAAGATCGCCGCCGGCTGGGCCGAGCAGAAGGCCGTCCGCGACATCATGGTCTTCTTGCACTCCCATGGCGTCGGCACGTCGCGCGCCGTCCGTATTTTCAAGACCTATGGTCATGACGCCATTCAGGTCATGACCGAAAACCCGTATCGGCTGGCCCGCGACATTCGCGGCATCGGTTTTCGCACCGCCGACGCCATCGCCATGAAGCTCGGAATGACGCGCGAAGCGCCGCAGCGGGTACGCGCCGGAATTTCCTTCGCCCTGCAGGAGGCGACGGACGAGGGGCATTGCGGGCTGCCAGTCGAGGAGCTGGTGAAGCTCGCAACGACATTGCTCGAAGTGGACGACAGCGTCGTTCGGACGGCGTTGACCCATGAACTCGCGGAGGGCGAGGTCGTGGCCGATACGATCGACCATCGCCCCTGCGTGTTCCTACGCGGCCTCTATCTCGCCGAGCGTGGCATCGCCGATCGCCTTCAGACCCTGTCCAAGGGGTCGCCTCCTTGGCCAAGGATCGACATCGAAAAGGCTGTGCCCTGGGTCGAAAAGAAGACAAGCAAGACGTTGGCGGCGTCCCAACGCGCCGCGATCGAGATGGTGCTGCGCTCTAAAGCGACCGTCGTCACCGGCGGTCCTGGCGTGGGCAAGACGACGCTGCTCGACGCCATCCTGCGCATTCTCGCCGCCAAGGGGACGCGGCTTCTGCTTGCAGCCCCAACAGGCCGCGCCGCCAAGCGCATGACCGAACAAACCGGGATAGAGGCGAAGACCATCCACCGGCTGCTCGAAACCGATCCGAAGACCGGAGGCTTCCGGCGCGACGCCGAACGCCCGCTCGACTGTGATCTGCTTGTCATCGATGAAACCAGCATGGTGGACACGTCGCTAATGTTCGCCGTCGTGAAGGCCGTTCCCCCGAGGTCTGGACTGCTGCTTGTCGGCGACGTTGATCAGCTTCCCTCGGTCGGCCCCGGTCAGGTCCTCGGCGACATTATCGGGTCAGGCGCGATCGCCGTCGCGCGATTGACGGAGGTGTTCCGGCAGGCGGCGGAAAGCCGCATCATCGTCAACGCTCACCGCATCAACCGGGGCGAGATGCCGGAGTGGCCCCGACGTGCCGAAAACTCCGATTTCTTCTTTGTCGAGGCGAACGAGCCTGAAGAGGGCGCAGCAAAGGTGGTGGAGATTGTCCGTGATCGAATTCCTCGGCGCTTTGGTCTCGATCCAATCCAGGACGTGCAGGTGCTGTGTCCGATGCAACGGGGAGCCCTCGGCGCTCGCTCGCTCAATGGCGACCTCCAAAAAGCCCTCAATCCAAACATGGCAGATAAGATCGAGCGTTTCGGGTCGGTCTTCGCCCCCGGCGACAAGGTGATGCAAACTGAGAATGATTATGACCATGAGGTGTTCAACGGCGACTTGGGAAGGGTTCGACGCATCGACCAGACGGAGGGCGTTCTGGTCGCCGACTTCGACGGCCGAGAGGTCGAATACCCCTTCGGCGAACTCGACGCGCTCGTCCCCGCCTATGCGACGACAATCCACAAGTCTCAGGGATCAGAATACCCCGCCGTCGTGATCACGCTGGCGACGCAGCACTACACGATGCTCGCCAGAAATCTCGTCTACACGGCTGTCACACGTGGCAAGCGCCTCGTCGTCATCGTGGGGCAACGCAAGGCGTTGGCCATCGCGGTTCGCACCCATGGATCAAAGAGACGGTGGACGAAGCTCCGGGAATGGCTATGTCGATGAAGTCGTGCTTTTCGGCCGACGCCTCGACCTTGTTGTCTACCAAGTCGTCTCTGACTACGAAGTCGCTTTTGCCACTTAAGTCGGGCTGGACGGTGAAGCGCACGTCGATGTTGCCGCAACCTCTCCCTTAGCGTTTATCCCGAGAAACGGAAGTTGCCTCAAGGCATCCGCAAATTCTTCTGGGATTGTCGCCTCAATATGAACGTTTGCGCGGCAGCCGTGTTTTTCGCGGGTTTGTTCGCCGTCGTCTTCGGTGAGCGAATTGAAAGAAAAGCGCGCCGTCTCCGGAAATGCTCGCAATTGGTTTAGAATGCGAGTGCGGGATTTTTCCTCGACGCCGTTAGGTTGGGCCATTTCAGCGACACCTGCGACCAACCCTACGAACCCCGCGAGCGCGGCTAAGCCTTTCAAATCTGGCTGATCCGTCTTGCTGAGCACATCGTAAAAATTATCGCGTAGTATCGCAAAAAGCCTGTCGTGAACTGATTTCGTGCGGCAGTCATAGCGGGGCGCGCAGCTCGACAAAGCGAGAGCTACAGCGACTAGAAATAATTCTTGGATCGCATCTAGATGTCCTGAGCTTGAGTGTTGTGCAAGTGATTGCACGTGTCCGTCGTCAGGTTTTTTGAGACATCGAGCGGCGTAAATTAAGAGAGGCTCTGGCTCGTTGACGTTGTGATGTTATGCGGCTTGTTGACGATGTTGCAAGCGACGATTGGCGATGGTCTGCCTTTTGATCCTTTCTCTTTCCATCAGGATGATCTGTCCGCGCCCGAAGTAAACGTCGGCCGGGGTGAGATTGTCGATGCTCTCGTGGTAACGGCGATTGTTATAGTCATCGACGAAAGCCTTGATCTGCGCTTCGAGATCACCTGGCAGATAGTAATTTTCCAACAGGATGCGGTTCTTGAGCGTCTGATGCCAACGCTCGATCTTGCCCTGCGTCATGGGGTGATATGGCGCGCCGCGAACGTGTTCCATGCTCTGGTCTTCCAACCATTTGGCCAGGTCAGCCGAGACGTAGCTGGAACCATTGTCGGACAGCAGCCGAGGCCGATGGACGACATTGGCCTGGTCGAATCCCGACGCTTCGAGGGCCAACCCGAGGGTGTCGGTCACATCCTCGGTCTTCATCGTGTTACATGCGCGGTAGATAACCATAAAACAGTTGCGCTGACCAATGATAAATTTGCATTATTTGAGTACCTGTCAAAAAATGGCGTAAATATGCCCGGGTATAAATTGATAAAGAGCGCGGAAGAGCTGAAGAAAGCCGCGGCATATTTCGGATATCCGAAAGAAAAATTTGTGATTAAACCGAGATACGGAAGAGGCGCGCGCGGGATTTACATTATAGGAAATGACAGCGAGTCCAGGCCGTTAGAAGACGTGCTGGATTTATTGGGTGGTTCGCGGATGGATTCAATAGCCATGGAATACCTTCCTGGCGAGGCATATGATGTGGATGTTTTGGCGCGTGAGGGCAGCACGCTTTGCATCGTACCGAGACGCCGGACCTGGTTAAATAAACTATCGCCCTTTAGCGAAGGGTGCGAAGTTGAAGAGAACGAAACGATAATAGAGTTTGCGAAGAAAATAACATCAGTATTAAAGCTTAACTGTGCTTATGATTTTGATTGCGGGATTACGGCCAAAACAAAACCCGCGTTATACGAGATAAACCCGCGTTTTAGCGGGGCAGTAGCTGCGC
>CAVUEE010000007.1:0-261809 GCA_963740465.1 uncultured Methanoregulaceae archaeon | reverse complement strand
CCGCCGCGTGCACAGGCGTGGCGACGAGCATCGGCGGCAAGCCCGGACCCGACGCGGGCCTGCTGCGCGGGAAGATGCCCGTTCGTTCCGCTCACGTCTCGCACCTCGCTCGGTTGACCGACGGAATCACCGCGTTCCCCGACGATCCGCCGCGCACCGAACTGGCCGCGCTCTTCGCGTCACCGGACGCGTTCGTGGTCTACGACCTCGGCGCCGAGACGCGCGTCGCGTGCGCGGCCGTCGACGCCGACGGGAACGACCCGTACGTCGTGGCGTTGTCGAACGACGGCGTCACCTTCACGCCGCTGTGGACCGCGCCGGCCGTTCCGTATCCGGGCGTCCAGCCCCGCGCCATCCACGATCTCCACGGGCGGGGACGGTACCTGCGGCTCGCGGCCTCGGGCGGCGATGGCGTCTACGCGGTCGCCGAAGTCTCGGCCGCCGCCGAATGCCCGCCGCGCTGGCCGCCCGTGCTGGCGCCCCAGCACGGCACGCCCATCGATCACGCGGCGGCGACGAAGGCCTGGGCGTTCGCCGCGCTCGCCGCCGCGTACGTGCTCGGCTACCGGCGCAAGCTCCCCGACTTCCTCAAGCTCCTCGTCGCCGCGCCGATCGGCGTGGGGATCGCGCTCATCCTGCAGGTCGTCGACATCTGGCCGCCGCCGCCGCCGCTGCGCCTGCCGCTGCTCGCCGCGCCGGCCATCGTCGCCGCCGCCTTCGGGCTCAGAAAGGTGTTGGCTCGTCTCGGGCGCGGTGCAAGATCAGCCAGAACGTGACGCCTGCGGCCAGGCCGACCAGCGCCGCGCCTGCGCTCGTCAGTCGTCGATTGCGCGGGGACCAACATGTGCGGAATCAAGGCCAACGCGACAATACGCCGCGGAAAAGGGTGCCGATAAAGAAGATGGCACGCCGGTTGGCCACGCAGGTGTGTTTGGTCGGGCACATCGGTAACACTTCAACCCGGGGACATCGGTAACAGTCGTCGGCTTCGTTTTTTCTGCCTGAAGTGGCCGCGTCTGGCTCCGCCGCGAGATCGAGCTCGTTCGGCGCTGACGCGCGCGTGATGGTTTGCTGCCCCTTTCAAGTTTGAAAAGGGCGACAGTCGCAGCGTGTACGACCAGGGGCACCTCGGCAACTGATTGCCCGACATACGGTTCGCGCTCACCAGCGCGCGCGACCGATCATGAATGAATTAATTCAACCTGGCACCGCGCTCGAAGGCCGCGCGCTGAACGGGCCTCGCCGCACCGAAAAGCGATCGTGGCCCAATTTAAGTCTCGAGACGCGCGCCTCAGCAGGGCGGCGCGATGCCGGCGACGGTCGCCGCTGACGGAGCAGCAGGTGGTCGTTCGGCGTGAAGGCGCCGGCGGTCTCGGCGTATGAGTAGTCGTTCGACGCGAGCTGGTCGACGGGTGGAGCGCGAGGGTGACGTGATAACGTCCTGCCCGTCCGTCGACGAGGCGCGGCGCATCCGAAGTCTACGTCCAGCCTGCGGCGGCGTCGAGAAGCTGGTCAAGGTCGCGCAGCCCGGCGATTGCCGGAGATCGATCTCGTCTGGTCACGCCGGCAGCTTCCAGGTCGCCACCGTCACAGCAGCGTCGCGTAGTAGTTCGTCGTGTCGTCGCGAAAATACGTAGCGACCTTGATCGTGCTGATCAGCGGCGTCGCCGGGCCAACATTGTCAGGCGGACCAAGAACGCGGTCGTCGTCGACGGCTGCTTCTGGTTCTCGAGCCGAGGCTCGAGCTGTTCGTGCCGCCGTTGCCGCCGCCACCGCTCCCGCCGCTGGCACCGGCCACGCCGCCGGCGCCGCTGCTTCCGCCGCTGCCACCGCGCGCCCGCCCGAGCCGGCGGATCCGGCCGAGCCCGCGGCGCCACCCGTCGCGCCGCCCGCGCCGGCCCGCGCGCCCGCCATGCCGCCCGCTCCGCTCGCGCCGGCCACCGCGCCGCCGCTGGCACCGGCCACGCCGCCTGTGCCGGCGGTGCCGCCGCTTCCACCCGCGCCGCCGCTGCCACCCGCGCCGGCCGTGCCACCCGTGGCGCCGCTGCCACCGGCGCCGCCACCGCCGTCGCCCGCGTTTCCACTCGAGCCGGCGGCGCTGCCCGCGGCGCCGGTCGCGCCGCCGTTGCTACCGCCGCTGCCGCCGCTCCCACCGACACCCGGTCCGGCGCCGCCGCCGGAGCCGCACGCGACGAAGACCGGAGCCAGCAACAAAAGAAGGGGGACAATCGAAGGCGAAGGCGCGTCGCCATTGTACGCCGCCCGGGCTCGACCGCGCGCTCGGGCGGCCGGCGCTCAGGAGGTCGCGGTCAGGATCTGCTTCAGTTCGCCCTTCTCGTGCAGGTCGCGCACGATGTCGGCGCCGCCGACCAGCTTGCCGTCGACGTAAAGCTGCGGATATGTCGGCCAGCTCGAGTACATCTTCAGCCCCTCGCGCAGCTCCTGGTCGGCGAGGATGTTGAAGGACTCGACGCCCTCCTGCTTCAGGATGCCCACCACGGCCGCCGAGAACCCACACTGCGGCATCGCGGGGTTGCCCTTCATGAACAGCATGACGCGCCCGCGCGCGATGGTGTCGACGATGCGTTTACGAAGTTCGTCCGTCACGGTCCAGCTCCTTTCGGTTCACTTCACTTGTAACTTGCGTTGATATTCGTCCGGCGTGGCCGTCGTCAGCGCCAGCGCGTGAATCGGCGCGGACGGCCCGAGGATCGCGTCATTCAGCGCGGCGTACACCAGGCGATGCCGCTCGACCGGGCCCTTGCCCACGAACGCCGCCGAGACGACGGTCGCATCGAAGTGGTCGCCGGTGCCGGTCGTGTCGCGGACGGTGACGTCCGCGTCGGGGATCGTGGCGCGAATACGGGTGCGGATGTCGTCGGGGGTCATGGCCTGAACGCTTTCCGGACGCGTATATAGCACTGCTGGGGCAGTTTGCCCCGGCGCTATACTCGACCTTGGCGATGACACTCGGGACGCGCGTAACGCTGGTGACGACGACGGTCATCGCGTCCGTGCTCGCGGTGTCGGGGTACGCGTCGCTGAAGGTGCGGCGCGCGAACCTGGAAGCCGACCTGGGCCGCGAGGCGTTCGAGATCGCGACCGCGCTGCGCGCCGGTATCGAGCCCGTCGCCGTGAAAGGCGATGCGCTCAGCACGATGCTGCACGGCCGCATCCGCGCCGCGCGCGAGCCCGACGAGCTGTTCCAGCTGGAGGTGCTCGCCGGCGGGACCGACGACAAGACCGACGACGAAGCGTGGCTGCTGCTGATGCAGGCCGCCGAGATCCAGGCGGCGCCGGTCGGCCGGCTGTTCGACTCGGCGTCGGGCTCCCGCTGGTACGCGATGGCGGTGCCGCTCTACGACACCGCCGGCCTGGAACTGCCGCGCGGCCACCCGGCGCGAAAGCCGGTGGCGGTCCTGGGCATGCGCCGCGACAGCCGCTACATCGACGTCGAGGTCGCGGCCACCGCGCGCCGTGTCGTCCCGTTGTTCCTGCTGGTCGTCGTCGGCGTCGCGCTGGCCGTCTGGTTCGCGCTGCGCCAGACGGTCGTGCGCCCGCTGCGCCGGCTGGTCGAGGGCATCGACGGCGTCGCCAAGGGCGATCTGTCACGCGTCATCCTCGCCGAGCGCGACGACGAGGATCGGCACGATCGCGGGCCGCTTCAACGCGATGACCGGCTCGCTGCGCGAGGCGCGCGAGGACGGCGAGCGCGCGGCCAGCGCGCGCCTGACCCTGGAGGAACGGCTGCGCCACGCCGAGAAGCTGGCGACGATCGGCCAGATGGCCGCCGAGATTGCCCACGAGCTCGGGACACCGCTGAACGTCATCGGCGGGCGGGCGCGCGCGATCACGAAGAAGGCGGGCGACGCGGGCGAGGTGTCGAAGAACGCCGCGATCATCGCGGACGAGGTCGCGCGCATCACGAAGATCATCCACCAGGTGCTGAACTTCTCGCGCCCGCGCGGTCCCACGCTGACGCGCGTACAGCTGCAGTCGGTGGTCGCGGAGGCGCTGGCGTTCATCGGCGAGACCGCCCGGCGGTTCGGCATCGCCGTCGACCTGGGCAACGCGCCGCCTCCGCCCGAGGTGCCGGGCGATCCGGACCAGATCCAGCAGGTGTGCCTGAACCTGATCACCAACGCGATTCACGCGATGCCGAACGGCGGCACGCTGCGCATCACCACCGACACGGTCGTGCGTCGCAAGGGCGGCCTGGACCTGTCGCCGCCCGCGGAGTACGCGGTGCTGACGATCGCCGACACCGGGCCGCGGCATCCCGGCCGCCGATCGCGACAAGATCTTCGAGCCGTTCTTCACGACCAAGGACGCGGGGCAGGGGACGGGCCTGGGCCTGGCCGTCAGCCACGGCATCGTCAAGGACCACGACGGCTGGATCGAGGTCGATTCACCTCCGTGTCGGGTGGCGCGGTGTTCCGTGTGTTCTCCCCTGCGCGACTGCGGCGCGGGTGGATGAGCCACATCCCGCCGGCGGAGGGCTCGGAGAGTCAGCCGGGGGTTGAACAAGCGAAGTCGATGGGCAAGGATTGAGGGACTCCGTCGTAGACACGCATGGCTGACGCGGCTCCAACGAATCTCAGAGCTCCCACCCGAGCCGGCCACGAGCGGGCAGGCCGCGACGATTCTGATCGTCGAGGACGACCGCGCGATGCGCATGATGCTGCGCGAGGCACTGGAGGAGGACGGGTACACCGTCGAGGCGGTGGGCGGCGGCCGCGCCGGCATCGACCGCGTCAAGCAGGGCGGCGTCGACCTGGTCATCTCCGACGTCAAGATGCCGGACCTCGACGGTCTGGACATGCTGCGCGAGATCAAGGCCGTCACGCCGTCGCCGCACGTCATCACGATCACCGCGTTCGGATCGATCGACACCGCGATCCGCGCCGTGAAGCTGGGCGCGTTCGACTACATCACCAAGCCGTTCGACGTCGATCAGCTGATCCTGTCGGTGCAGAAGGCGCTGGACGAGCGCGCGCTGCGCTCCGAGCTGGCGCGCCTGCGCGACGAGGTCCAGCGCAGCTACCGGTGGGGAAACATCATCGGCAAGTCGGCGGCGATGCAGGAGATGTTCGCGCTGATCCGGCGGCTGTCGGGATCGACGGCGTCGGTGCTGGTGACGGGCGCGTCGGGGACGGGCAAGGAGCTGGTCGCGAAGTCGCTGCACTTCAACAGCACGCGCCGCGACCGGCCGTTCGTCGCCATCAACTGCGCCGCCATCCCGGAGACGCTGCTCGAGAGCGAGCTGTTCGGCTACGAGCGCGGCGCGTTCACCGGTGCGCGCGCAGCGATCGCGCCGGCCTGTTCGATCGAGGCGGACGGCGGCACGATCTTCCTCGACGAGATCGGCGAGCTGTCGCCCGCGCTGCAGGCGAAGCTGCTGCGCGTGCTGCAGGAGGGCGAGATCCGGCCGCTGGGCGCGGCGCGCAGCCAGAAGGTCGACGTGCGCGTGGTCGCCGCGACCAACAAGGACCTCGAGGAGAACCTGGCCAGCGGCGCGTTCCGCCAGGACCTGTTCTACCGGCTGAACGTGATCCACATCCACCTGCCGGCGCTGCGCGATCGCGCCGACGACATCCTGCCGCTGGCCGAGCATTTCCTCGCGAGCAGCGCGGGCAAGGCGGGCAAGGACGTGCGGGCCTTCCACGAGGCCGCGAAGAAGGCGCTGCTCGGGTACGGCTGGCCCGGCAACGTGCGCGAGCTCGAGAACGTCGTCGAGCGCGCGGTCGCGCTGGTGGAAGGGCCGCTGATCCGCGTCGACGACCTGCCGCCGCTGCTGTCGGCGGGCGCGCCGGCGCGCGGGGGCAGGCCGCGCGAGGGCGTGCAAGGTCGGAGCCGATCAGGATCCGTTCACGGCCGCGCTGGCGCGCGGGCTGACGCTCGCCGAGCTGGAGCGTGACTACATCATGAAGGTGCTCGCCGCCGAGGGTGGCAACAAGACGCGGGCGGCCCAGCGGCTGGGCCTCGACCGCAAGACGCTGTACCGGAAGCTCGAGGAGTACGACGCGAGCGGCGCCGGCACCGGCGGAAACGAGGAGGAACGCTGATGCAATCGCACGTGAAGTTCTCCGCGTCAGGTCGAGCCCGGCGCCGATCTGGTGCGCTCGCCCGTCACCGACCAGCCGTGTGTCTACTGGCGGCTCCGGATCGTCGAACGGCTGACCGTGGGCAGCGACCTGGTGCACGAGATGGCGTCGTCGCAGTCGTTCCGGCTGCTGTGGGGCGCGCGCGACGTCGCGCGACCGCCCGTCCGGATCCTGGTCGAGCCCGACGCCGCCCGCATCGAGGCCGCGCCGACGCTGCACCGGCACGGATCGCCGGGCGCGCTGGCGGTGGCGCGGGCGTTCGGCTTTCCCGGCGCGTTGTCGGTCGAGGAGACCACCATCGTGCCGGGCGACGAGCTCGTCGCGGTGGGGACGCTGTTCGATCCGCGCGTGGACGCCGGCCCGTTTCGCACCGTCGACCGCGAGCCCGAGCTCCACGACGCGACGCTGACGCTGGCCGTCAGCGCTGGGGGAGGCGCTGCTGCCGTGGGCGGTCGGCACGGCGGCCGCGGTGCTGGGCGGCATCGGCCTCGCGACCTGGGCGGCGTGGCACTCTCACGTCGCTGCCCGGGCGGTCACCCGGTGCGCGTGGCCACGCGGCCCACCTACCTCGAACGCCCCCAATTTCCCCGACCCGCGGCTGCCGTAACCCGATTCAGATCCCCCGCGCCGCGCAGCGGCGGCGTGGGTGCGCGTTAGGGAGAGCGTCCGGCGCTACTTCGACGGGTCGACGACGCGGCCCTGGAACAGGATCGCGCCGGTCTGGTTGTGGCGGACGAAGAACAGGAACGGGCGATCGACGACCAGCGTCGGCGGCACCGACGTCACGCCGACCGTGACGCCGGTGGCGGCCGCGGCGGTCGTCCCCTTCTCGTCGACGGCGATGATCGCCTTGTGGATGACGGCCTGGACGGACAGATCGCGGCGGCCATCGATGCCGGAGAAGTCGGCGCCGTCGCTGAACGCCTCGGACATCCCCAGCGCCGAGAGGGTGTCGTTCAGGCCGACGCCGGTCTCGAACTTGAAGCGCGGCATGATCAGATCCGCGCCGCCGCTCGGGCGGGCGCCTGCGAGGATGGCGGTGAGCGACGCCGCGGTCATCCCGGCCTCGAAGTTGGCGAACGTCCCGGCGTCGGGGACGACGATGATCATCGAGTCGTGTCGCCGACGTAGTCGAGGGCGGCCGCGTTCCAGCCGGTGCCGCTCCAGATTGCCGCGTTATAGTTGCCGTGCATGGTCGGGACGCTGACGTCACCGGTCAGCGCGTGGAACGCCTCGGTCGGGCTGTCCTTCCGGAACGGCGTCTTCCAGTCGCCGTGGAAGAAGACGGCGTTGGCCAGCACCAGCCGCGTCGAGCGTGTTGATCGCCCCTGGGGGAACAGCTCCGGGATCTGATCCTCCGTGCGATCGGAGACCCAGCCGTTGATCGTCTGGCGCGCGGGTTCCGGGTGCCGCCGCGAAGTCCTCGCACGAACAGCCCGGCGCCGTAGTTCTGGGCGAGGGTGTCGAGATAGGCGGGCCGCACCGCGAAGCCGTCCTGGACCCAGATCGAGTTGGCGATCGCCAGCCGGAAGGCGGCGGCGTCGCCGCCGGGCGGCGGCGTGGTCAGCGCGAGATCCAGCGCGTTGAACGCGGGGTGCAGGCGCTCGGCGGGCAGGCCGAAGTGGAGCGCGGTCCGCCATCTCGGCCGCGGTGGTGGTCGCGGCGCCCGCGTACAGCATCGCGAGCGCGGTCGAGATGCTGGTCTGCGAGAAGATGAAGTTGCCCGGCTCGCTCGCGCGCAGCGCGAGGTGCATGTCGATCGCGAACGCGAGGTTGTCGGCGGCGAGCGCGGCGGCGTCGTCCGCGCTGACCGCGGGGCCGTCACCCGGACCTTGTCGGAGCGCAGCTCGGTCGGGGGCGGCGACGAGCGGCGAGGACGAGTCGCCGCAAGCGGCGGCGAGCAGGGGCGAGACCAGGAACCAGCGAGTACCAGGCGCGTCTTCGTCATGTCGCCTCCGCACAGCAACCTTCGGGCCAGCGGTAGGCGCGAGCGGTATCGGTGATTGGGGCGGCGGCCTCGAATTTCCGAGGCGGCCGGCCGCCGGGCCGGGTCACGGGGCGTGTCCACCGCGTCGGACTGCGCGTCGGGGTGCGCGGCGGCGAACCCGGGCAGCGCCGCGCACGTCGCCTCGACCCGGAGGCAGCGTCGGGTAGGGCGCGAGATCGACCGACCAGCGGCGCGCGTCGTAGAGCTGCGGGATCAGGTAGACGTCCGCGAGGCTGGGCGTGTCGCCGACCAGAAACATTCCGGCGTCTCGTGCGATGCGGCTTCGAGCGCGGCGAGCCCGCGCGCGATGCAGTCGCGCGCGCACTGTTCCGCGTCGACGCCGACCGCCTTCAGCTGATCGAGCACGGGCAAGTTCTGAAACGGCTGGATGCCGGCGTTGACCATCTCCGCGAGCTGGCGCGCGCGCGCGCGCAGCCACGGGTCGGCGGGCAGCAGCGGCGGCGCGGGGAAGCGCTCTTCGAGGTAGCGCGATGATCGCCATCGACTGCGCGATCGGGCGGCCGTCGTCGGTGATCAGCACCGGCACCTGCCGCGACGGGTTCAGCGCGTGGAATGCGGCGGCGTGCTGCTCGCCGCCGTCCTTGACCAGGTTCACCACCCGCCGCTCGAACGGGATGCCCTTGTAGTGCAGCGCGATGCGCACGCGCCACGCCGAGCTGGACCGCCAGTAGTCGTACAGGATCATTTCGCCGCCACCACCCGCTGCTCGATGCGGCCGCAGAGGTCGCGCCCGGCGGCGTCGCGCATGGACCGGGCCGGCCCCGTGAGCGGGCCAGACGCCCGGGTGCTCGTCTGCCGCCTGCCCGTCCCCGGCGCGCCCGCGCCCGGGTATGGGAGGCCGAAACGTTCGCCGCGGCCGTCCTTGCCGAGTTCGAGGAGCGGCACAGCGCGGGCCGCCTGCCCGTCCCCGGCGCGCCCGCGCCCGACTACTGGGAGGCCGGCGCGTTCGCCGCGGCCGTCCTCGCCGGGTTCGAGGAGCGGCGCAGCGCGGGCGACGGCGCCGGCGAGCGCCGGGCCTTCTTCCTCCTCGCCCGCTACTACGGCCGGACCCTCGCGATCCTGCGGCGGGCCCTCTCGGACGGCGCCACGGACCTGATCGACCGGGCGCTCGAGAACCTGGTCGTCCTGCACCGGCACCTCGTCCGGATGCGGGCCGACGCCCGGGAGGCCGTGCCGCTCGTGGTCACGCTCGACCGCGCCTCGCGGCAGCGGGTCCTCCCGGACCTGGTCGTCGCGGTGATGGACGACACGTCCCGCCCCCTCTCCCCGGCCGAGGTCGCGGACCACGTGAACGACCTGCACCTCGCGGCCCGGGCCCGCGTCGACGCGGTCGCGGCCGTCCTGGAGCGGCTCCGCTCCGAGGGCGCGCTCGAGCCCGTGGCCGGCGGCCTCTACCGGCGGAGCACCCGCCCCTACCGCCAGCTCAACCCCGACCGCGAGGGGCTCCGGGCCCTCCTCGGGGACCGGCTCTACCGGGCCTTCGACGCGGGGGGCTTTCCGGGGCTCGGCGCGATCGAGGCCCGGCCCGGAGGACTTCCGGACCTTCTTCTCCGGCTTCGCCGGGTGCGGCCCGGCGCTCGCCGACGGGTTCGTCGAGGCCGCGGCCGAGGCTGACGGGCCGGCGCGACGGCGACGGGGACGACCGGGGCTGGACCCACGCGGACCTGATCGGCTCGGCCTACCCGCGCCCGTACCAGCGGCGGGCCTTCGAGGTCTACCGGTCGCACGGGTACAGCGGGCAGGTGATCGAGGCGCCGACCGGCTCGGGCAAGACCCTGGTCGGCGAGCTCTGCATCCAGGACTGGCTCGCGGCCCTCTCGCCGGGCGAGACGGTCCTCGTCCTGGTCCCGACCGCGAACTACCTGCGGCAGTGGACGGCCGAGCTCACGACCGCGCCCGCCGGGCTGCGGCTCCCGCTCGGCGCCGTCTTCGGGGGGACGCCGGCCGAGCTCGAGGCCTTCCGCCGGCGCACGGGCGCGTCGCCGGTCGTCATGGTCTCGACCTACGCGGCCCTCGCGGCCCTCGGCTCCCCCCTGGGGAAGGGCGGGTTCGACGCGGACTCGATCGAGGCCTTCCTGCAGGGGAGCGGGGTGCAGTACGTCCTGCTCGACGAGGTGCACAAGGTCGTCGAGAACGAGCGCTCGGTCACGCACGGCGTCGTGGAGGTCTTCGTCGACTGGCTCCGGGACGGCTCCCTCCGCGGCCTGATCGGGTTCTCGGGCACGGCCGAGGGGTACCGCGACCGGTTCGAGCGGCTCGGCCTCTCGCTCGTGTACACGGTCCCGATGCTCGACCTGATCGGGGCCGGCTTCATCGCGCCGTACGCGGAGTTCGGCGTGCCGTTCGCCTACTCGGACCGGGAGCGGCGGGTCGCCGACCTGGTCCGGGCGTACGGCGCCGGCCTGGTCCGGTTCTTCGCGCTCCTCGGGCCGGGCCGGGTCAGGGACGCGCTCGGGGGGATCCGGCAGGAGGAGCGGCTCGCGATCGCGCGCGACCGCCTGGGGCTCGGCGCCGGGCGGCCCGACCGCGAGGCGGCCCTGGAGCGGCGCTTCCGGCAGTGGGCGGCGGCGGAGCGGTTCGGCGTGGCCGACGCGGCCGTCCTCCAGGTCGTCCAGCTCGCGCTCGGGCTCTCGGACGAGGCGATGGTCGAGGCGGCCGTCGCCCCGCTGCCGCCCGGCGCCGCGGCGGAACGCATGGCGGCGTTCGGGGCGCTCCTCGGCGAGCTCGGGGCGATCCGCGCGGAGCTCGCCGGGCTCGTCCGCGACGACCGGGTCGCCGCGCGGCTCCGGGCGGAGGGGTTCGGGACGGCGGCCCCGGGGGCGGGGCCGGGACGGGAGGCCCTCGCGTCGACGATCGCCGGCCTCTACCCGACCCTCCGCGGCCTGTACCACCGGATGGGCGAGGGGCGGGTGGACGCGGTCCGGGCCGTGGTCCGGGCGGAGGCGGGCGCCCGCGACCTCGGGGGCGCGATCGTCTTCGACCGGGCGACCCGGGTCCGGTGGCGCGAGCCCGTCCCCGACCCCGGGTACGCGGGGGTGGCCGGCCTCTTCGCCGGGCTCCTCGACGAGCCCGGGGGCCTGCCGATGGGGGTCGTCTCGGGGGAGATCTACCTGCCCGTGCTGCCCGGCGGGTCGGCGGCCGGCGCCGTCGCGGCCTTCGTCCGCGACCGGGTGATGGTCGGCGAGCTCGGGCAGGAACTCTTCGACCTGCTGACGCGGGGGCTCGCCCTCCCCCCCGCGGTCGAGTCCGACCTCCGCGAGGGGCTGGCCTCGGGGCTGCGGGAGTACGCGGCCGGGCTCGCCGGGCTGACCGCGGCCCGCCCGTCGGAGTTCGGGCGCCGGGTCCTGGCCCCGCTCCGCCGCCTCGTCCGGCGGGCGAGGCTCGGCCGGGCCGGCGACCGGCTCCTCGACCGGCTGACCCCGCGCCACCACCTGGTCCGGCAGTGGATTCGGGGCCTTCTTCGACTACGCGCTCGTCGCGCACCGGTTCGAGGAGGCGCGGGAGGTCCCGATCCGCCGGCCGGACGGCGGGCTCTCGCGGTGCAGCGTGGTCAGGATGGCCGGCGGCGAGCGGCGGGCGCTCTTCTACGACCTCGTGGCCCGGGTGGTGGACGCGCAGGTCGTCCCGGTCCGGGTCGTCGTCGTCTCGTCCTGGGCGCGGACGGGCTGGAACGTGCGGCGGCCGAACGTGCTCGTCGACGCGACCGCCACCCGGGACGTCACGGCCTGGCTCCAGCTCCGGGGCCGGGCCATGCGGGCGAGCGAGGGCTGGACGGGCGAGGACTCGGCCCGGCTCGCGGCCCTCCTCGCGGACGGGGAGGGCGACGAGGCCGTCCGGCTCCTCCTCGAGGAGAACAAGGTGACGCACATCTACGAGCTCGTGAAGGCCTACGGGAGCGGGATGCAGGTCACGCGCGACCGGCGGACCGGGCGCTGGCGGCGGGTCGAGGCGGTCGCGGCCAAGCACGCGCACGAGGTCTCGGTCGACCCGGTCAGCGGCGCGTACGGGCCCGGGGAGGGGCACGCCCCGCTCGTCGCCGGCGACGACCCGCGCGAGGACCGGCCGGCGGTGCTCGAGGCCCGGCTCGAGGCGGTGCTCCGGGACCTGGACCCCCGGGTCGTCGGGGGCTGGCTCGCGGCGGCCGGAGGAGGAGCGGGCCGCCGTGAACCGCAGACGGGAGGAGGGGGCGGCCCTCACGCCCGCTCCGCGGTGTACGCGAGCGCCCCGTCGACGGGGCACGTCTCCGTGCACCGGCCGCAGAGGTAGCACTCGCGCTTCGATGAGTCCCTCCCGGCCACGCCGGCCGGGCAGGCCCGCTCGCACTTCCGGCAGTTGATGCACGCGCCCGTCCGCCGGAGGCGGAAGCGGCTGACGTGGGCCGGGAGCGAGAAGAGGAGGCCGAAGGGACAGAGGCCCCGGCAGACCGGCCGGTACACGACGGCCGAGAGCGCGAGCAGCCCGGCGAAGACGGCGAGGCCGATCGAGACGGTCAGGGAGAAGAACTCGTAGACCCCCGTGTACGCCATCAGGTTGACGAGCGAGAGGGCGGCGACGACCGACGCGACGAAGACGCCGGCCCGCACGGCCTCGAGGTACCGGGGATGCCTGACGACGTGCTTCGATACGGGCGCGGCGTAGGCGAGCTCCTGGACCGCGCCGACCGGGCAGGCGTGGCCGCAGAAGGTCCGGCCGACGGCGAGGGCGAGCGCGATCCCGGCGAGCACCCCGACGATGCCGGGCGTCAGGAGCGAACCGCCGCCGGCCGCGACCGTGACGAGCCCGACGAACTCGACCGGCATCAGCGGCGCGAGGACCGCGAAGCCGAAGAGCGCGCTCAGGCCCGCGAGGGCGAGCACGACGCGGGCGCGTCACGGCCCCGCGCCGCCAGGCGTACGCGCCGAGGACGCTCCCGGCGAGGAGCCAGACGGTCGCGAAGAGCGAGGCGGAGGCGGCCTGGCCCGAGAGCAGGTACGTCGCGATCGCCCCGGCGCCGAGCGCGAAGAACGAGGAGAGGGCGAGCGCCGCCCCCGTCTCCGCGGCCTTCGGGCCGAGGCGGCCCGAGCGGAGCAGGGCGAAGGCGGCGACGGCCGTCACGAGCGCGAGGACGAGGCCGGCGAGCAGCGCGCTGACGGAGGCGAGGCCCGCCGCGCCCGAGCCCGACGGCGGGGGGAGGGCCGGTGCGGCCGTGGTGGTGGCCGGGGCGGCCGGGTGGCGCGGTGGTCGTGGAGACGGGCGTGGTCGTCGCGGTTGCGGACGTCGTCGTGGTCGTGCGTACCGGGGCCGTCCTGGTGGTCACCGCCGTCCGGGTGTAGTCGCAGACCGAGTTCGCGTCCATGTCGGTGAACAGGAAGCACCGGCCCGGATAGGGGCAGCCGCCGATCCCCCGCGGGCAGACGGCCGCGCAGGCCGGGTACGCGAGCCCGGCCGCGCCGACGAGCCCGGCCAGGAGCCGTCGCATTCTTCCTCGTATCGCCATGACATTCCTCCGGATCTTCGTAGTCCGGCGAACAGGTTATGCGGCCATGTAAAATAAACTTTACATTACCTGCAAACGGCGCGGGTCGAGTCGGGCCCGGCCAGATCGGAGAGGGCCGCTCCCGCCCGGGCGGGATCGGTGCTCTCAGGAGTTCTCCTCTCCCGGAGATCCGTCATCGCCCCGAAGAATAGAACCAAGTTCCGGCATACACAAGAGAGAGGAAGGACCATCCTCTGAACCCCGCACGGAGACCCCGCCATGGACGCTGATCGGATCGCCCGCGAATGCTCGACCCTCGGCTCGAAGAGAGCCCGGGGAGAGCTCGGCACGGCCATTGCAGCCATCGTCCTCGCGTACTCGCCCCGGGACGTGCAGCAGATGCGGCGGAACTTCTCGGCGGCGATCCGGGACTTCGCCCCCGAGTACAGGGAGAGGCTGGAGGAGACGGTCATCGGCCACCTCGACGGGACCTACCAGGCAGTCCGGAGGATGCAGGAGCTCCGGAACTTCGCCGCCATGCGGGAGCCCCTCCCCCCCGTGGCTGCCGGTTTCTGGAGGATGGTCGCAGCGCAGTGCTCGTCCGGCGACGGGGAGCGGGTCCGGGCGCGGTTCCTGAAGTTCCTGCTCGATGGGTTCTGCATCTTCGTGCAGGGCCTCCCGGCCACCCCGTCGGGATGCCGTTCCCCGGCGGGGACAGGGTCGCGGTCGTCGAGGGGACGTACTACTGCCCGGTCCGGGAGAAGGCGAACGATGTCGATGCCGCGCTCTGCCCGTTCTGCCCGGCCCTGCAGACGCCGGAGATCGGGTATCTCAAGCCGCCGGTGAAGGGGAGCGAGTACCGGAAACAGGAGTTCATCCGGACCACGTACGAGCATCACCATTTCAACGGGTGAACCGTCCGGTCATCCCCGCTTCTCCGCGAGCCTCCGGATACACCTCCTCGCCGGCGCATTCCCCGGCGTACTGTGCACCACCGGACGCAGGAGAGGAGGTCGTTGTAGACGATGAAGCCGCAGGTATCGCACGCCACGAAGACGTCGTTCGAGAAGACCTCGACCTCCGCGCCGCACTTCGGGCTTTTTTGATCGCGAACCCGGACCCCCGGGTCGTCGGGGGCTGGCTCGAAGTGGCAGGGAGGAGCGGGCCGCCGTGAACCGCGAGCGGGGAGAGGCCCGTCACGCCCGTTCTGCAGCGTACGCGAGCGCCCCGTCGACGGGACACGTCTCCGTGCACCGGCCGCAGAGGTAGCACTCGCGCTTCGATGAATCCCTCCCGGCCACGCCGGCCGGGCAGGCCCGCTCGCACTTCCGGCAGTCGATGCACGCGCCGGTCCGCCGGAGGTGGAAGCGGCTGACGTGGGCCGGGAGGGAGAAGAGGAGGCCGAAGGGACAGAGGCCCCGGCAGACCGGCCGGTACACGACGGCCGAGAGCGCGAGGCAGGCCCGCGAAGACCGCGAGCCCGATCGAGAGGGTCAGGGAGAAGAACTCGTAGACCCCCGTGTACGCCATCAGGTTGACGAGCGAGAGCGCGGCGACGACCGAGGCGACGAAGACGCCGGCCCGCACGGCCTCGAGGTACCGGGGGTGCCCGACGACGTACTTCCGGACGGGCGCGGCGTAGGCGAGCTCCTGGACCGCGCCGACCGGGCAGGCGTGGCCGCAGAAGGTCCGGCCCACGGCGAGGGCGAGCGCGATCCCCGCGAGCACCCCGACGATGGCGGGCGTCAGGAGCGAGCCGCCGCCGGCCGCGGCCGTGACGAGCCCCGACGAACTCGGCCGGCATCAGCGGCGCAAGGACCGCGAAGCCGAAGAGTGCGCTCATGCCCGCGAGGGCGAGCACGAGCGGCCGTGTTACGCTCAACCCCCGAACCGCCAGGCGAATGCTCCGAGGACGCTTCCCGCGAGCAGGTAGACGGTCGCGAAGAGCGAGCCGAAGGAGGCTTCGCCCGAGAGCAGGTACGCGGCGATCCCGCCGGCGCCGAGCGCGAAGAACGAGGAGACGGCGAGTGCCGCTCCCATCTTCGCGGCCTTCGGGCCGAGGCGGCCCGAGCGGAGCAGGACGAAGGCGGCGACGGCCGTCACGAGCGCGACGACGAGGCCGGCGAGCAGCGCACTGACGGAGGCGAGGCCCGCGGCGCCCGCGCCCGACGGCGGGGGGAGGGGTGCGGCCGTGGTGGTGGCCGGGGCGGCAGTGGTGGTCGTGGAGACGGAAGTGGCCGACGCGGTCGTGCCGGCCGGGTCCGTGCCGCCGGTCACCGCAGTCCGGGTGTAGTCGCAGACCGAGTTCGCGTCCACGTCGATGTACAGTAAGCACCTGCCCGGGGGCGAGCAGCCGCCAATCCCCCGCGGACAGACGGCAGCGCAGGCCGGGTATGCGAGCCCGGCCGCCCCGACGAGCCCTATGAGGAGCTGTCGGAGTCTCGTTCGTGTCGTCATGTAACAGAGTGGACGACGATTTAAAATAAACCTCACAGTATCTGCAATTCACACGGAATTGGCTCAGAGCGAGCTCTCGTCTCCTCGGTCGGCCGGGGCACCTTGACCACGAGCACGCGGAAGACGCTCTCGCTCTCGTTCGACCATCGGTGCGGGATACGGGCCGGGCTCTCGACGACGCGGTCATGCCCCACGACCTCGCGCTCGTCCCCGATCTCGACCGTTCCCTCGCCCTCGAGGACGTAGAAGAAGACGTCGACCGGCGTGAGGTGCTTCTTGAGCGCCTCGCCGGGCTGGAGCGTGATGACGACGGCCGTCGCGTGCGGGGAGTCGTAGACCTTGCGGGCGTCGACGCGGTGCGGGTTCGGGCCCGACACCACGTCCGATACGGTGGTGATCTTCATCGGATGCTACCTCGGTCTCTCTCGCTGCAGGAGGCTCCGGCGGGCGGGCTCAGAGCACGCAGACGCGGCAGTCCTGGCCGCCGCAGGCGATGTTCTCGATCTTCCACTTCAGGGCCCATGCCTTGATCCCGCGGATCACGTCGACGAGCTCGAGCCCGCTCTCGGTCAGGGTGTACTCGCTCCGCACCGGGAACGCCGACGCGTCGACGCGCCGGGTGACGATCCCCTCGGCCTCGAGTTCGCGGAGCCGCTCGGTGAGGACCTTCTGCGTGATCCCGGCGAGGGCGTCCTTGAGCTCCGAGAACCGGCGGGTCTGCCCCGGCCCCTTGTAGAGCTCGAGGATGACCAGCAGGGTCCACTTCCGGGCCAGGTACCGGACCGTCTGGTTGACCGTGCACGCCTCCTGCATGGTTACTCTTCTGAAACTCTCGACTACTTATAATTTAGTATACAAATGAAACCTCGTGGCAAAACCATACCAGGAGAGATGCACGCATGTTCTGTTACCAGTGTGAGGAGACCGCGAAGGGGAGCGGGTGCACGGTCCGCGGGGTCTGCGGCAAGGACGAGGAACTCTGCGGCCTGATGGACGTCCTGCTCTACCTCTGCCGGGGGATCGCGGTGCGCGACCTCGCGGCGCGGGAGGCCGGCGGGGCGGGGAGCACCGAGGCGCGGCGCTTTCTCGCCGACGCGCTCTTCGCGACGCTCACCAACGTCAACTTCGACCCCGCCCGGTTCCGGGAGATGATCCGGAAGGCCGTCGCGATCCGCGACGCCCTGCCGCCGATGGGCGCGGACGCGCCCGACGCCGCGACGTGGACGCCGGCGGACGATGCCGACGATCGACGCGAAGGCGAAGGAGGTCGGCGTGCTCGCGACGGGGGACGAGGACGTCCGCTCCCTCCGCGAGCTGCTGATCTACGGCCTGAAGGGCATCGGCGCGTACTACCACCACGCCGCCGTGCTCGGGTACGAGGACGACGCGGTCGAGGCCTTCCTCGAGAAGGGGCTCGCCTCGACCACGAAGGACCTCTCCGTCGACGAGATGGTCGCGCTCGTCCTCGAGTGCGGGAAGCGTCGGCGTCGCGACCCTCGCCCTGCTCGACCGGGCCAACACCGGGACCTACGGCGACCCCGGGATCACGTCCGTGAAGACGACGGTCGGCGACCGCCCGGGCGTCCTGATCACGGGCCACGACCTGAAGGACCTCCAGCAGCTCCTCGAGCAGTCGGAGGACGCGGGGGTCGACGTCTACACCCACGGCGAGATGCTGCCCGCGCACGCCTACCCCGCGTTCAAGAAGTACCCGCACCTCGTCGGCAACTACGGGTCCGCGTGGCACCGCCAGCGCGAGGAGTTCGAGGCCTTCAACGGCCCGGTCCTCGTCACGACGAACTGCATCGTCCCGCCGAAGGAGTCGTACCTCGGCCGGCTCTACACCACCGGCCCGGTCGGGTGGCCGGGCGCGACCCACATCCCCGCCGGGCCGGACGGGACGAAGGACTTCTCGGCGATCATCCGGCACGCGCAGGCGTCGGCGCCGCCGTCGCCCCTGCCCGGCAGCGGGCGCGACCTCGTGACGGGCTGCGCGCACAGGGCCGTCCTCGAGCTCGCCGGCACCATCGTCGAGGCCGTGAAGAACGGCGAGATCACCCGGTTCGTGGTGATGGCCGGCTGCGACGGCCGGCAGCGCGAGCGGGAGTACTACACGGAGTTCGCGAAGGCCCTGCCCGCGACCACGGTGATCCTGACGGCGGGCTGCGCGAAGTACCGGTACAACGCCCTCGACCTCGGGACATCGGCGGCATCCCGCGCGTCGTCGACGCGGGCCAGTGCAACGACTGCTACTCGCTCGTCGTGATCGCCCAGGCGCTCGCGGACGCGTTCGGCGTCGGGCTCAACGACCTGCCGCTCTCGTTCAACATCGCGTGGTACGAGCAGAAGGCCGTCCTCGTCCTGCTCGCGCTCCTCAGCCTCGGGGTCAAGAAGATCACGCTCGGCCCGAAGCTCCCGGGCTTCGTCTCGCCGAACGTGCTGAAGGTGCTCGTGGAGACCTTCGGCATCGCGCCGAACACCACGGTCGACGAGGACCTGGCCCGGCTCGTCCCGGCCTGAATCCCCTCCCCGACCCGCATCCTTTTACCACCCGGAACGACACCACCTGTACAGGCATGCGGGTGATCGGGATCGATCCCGGGTACGGCCGGGTCGGCTGGGGCGTGGTCGACGGCGAGCGGCACGACTCGCCTCCCGGGCCTGGGGCTGCATCGAGACGGCGAAGGAGTCCCCGATCCCGGTCCGGATCCTCGAGGTCTGGCGGGAGCTGAACCGGCTCCTCGAGGCGTGGTCCCCCGACGGCATGGCCATCGAGACCCTCTACTTCTCGAAGAACGTGACCACGGCCATGCAGGTGGCCGAGGTCCGGGGGGTCATCCGGCTGGCCGCGGCCGAGCGCGATCTGCCCGTCGCCGAGTACACGCCGAACCAGATCAAGCAGGCGGTCACGGGCTCGGGCCGGGCCGAGAAGCGGCAGGTGCAGGAGATGGTCCGGCGGATCCTCGCGCTCGACGAGCTCCCCCGCCCGGACGACGCGGCCGACGCGCTCGCCTGCGCGGTCTGCCACCTGCACCGGACGCGGTGATATCGGCCCCTGCCGGGGCGGGTTCCCCCGTACTCTTTTGAGGAGCGAGGGAGCACCGGCCTGTTGCTGAGGCCGGGGAGGGCGTGTTCCGCGACTGCCGATGAAGAGTGGCGTTCGTCAGCGGCCGGTTCGGGGAGACGGGGGACGGAGTCGAGGCCCGTTCGGCGTCGAGAATCTCCCCGGGAAGGCGGTCCCGGCGTACGTCGGCGATTGTGCAGCGACGATGCGCGGGTGCCGAACGAACGGCGAGGGGGACCCGCGGGCAATCTCGCAGCCGGGGATTCCATCGCCGTCACCGTCCGGCCACGGGTGAGGTGGTGGCGACGAGGCCCGGGGATCCACCCGCCGCGCGTTAACGCTACGTATCTGCCGGCCCCGCCATCACCACACCGGGTTTTGATTTTTGCACCGACGTCGTTCCCAAAAACCCGGATGCAGGCGAGGACTTCGCGCCGGAGCGATGAAAATTTCACATGCTTCAATCGAGTTCTCTGTGTCCGGTCTACGCTGAAGGCTTCGGCCTCCCCTGCGGAAGAGAGTCGCGAAGTCGTTCGAAGATCGAACCATCGATTGAGAACCATTAACCATTCGGCGCACGTGAAGGAGAGTGGTGAATACGATTGGAACGACAGTCCGTCAAGTCCCGTATTCTGCGCTCCGTGGGATATGACGGCACCACAAAAACCCTGGAGATCGAGTTTCAATCGGGGATTGTATACCAGTATTCGGGGGTGCCTTCAAAAGTCCACGCGGAACTCATTCGTTCGGACCCGATTGGAAAATACTTCTCCGACAAGATCCGGAACCGGTTCCAGGCAAAACAGGTGGCCTCGTAGACCGCACCCCCGGCGATGCGGCCGACTCCTCGCCTGCGCGGTCCGCCACCTGCACCGGACGCGGTGACGGCCGCCGATCGCGCGTTGCGGCGCGTTGCCGTGACGGGGCTCTTAACGCCCCGGCGCGTCCAATATATAAAGAGGAGCCCCAGATGTTCGCATATCTCGAGGGAAAGATCGACACGGTCGACGAGCGGTCGGCCGTGATCGACGTGGGCGGCGTCGGCTACCGGGTCTTTGTCACCTACCCGACGGTCCAGGCCCTGCGGGGCGCCGAGGGACCGGTCCGGGTCCACACCCACCTCGCCGTGCGCGAGGACGCCTGGACCCTCTACGGCTTCCTCGACCCGCGCGACCTCGACGTCTTCCGGGTGCTGCTCGGGGTCAACAAGATCGGGCCGGCGCTCGCCCTGAAGATCCTCGGCGAGATCCCGGTCGACGAGCTGGTCCGGGCGGTCCGGGCCGAGAACGAGGCCGTGCTGACGAGGGTGCCCGGGATCGGGGCCAAGTCCGCCCGGCGGCTCGTCCTCGAGCTGCGCGACCGGCTTCCGGCCCCCGGGTCCGGCGCCGGCGCGGTGCAGACCCCGATCGGCGGTCCCGATGCGGCCGCCGACGCGACGGCCGCGCTGGTCGCGCTCGGCTTCTCCCCGCGCGAGGCCGCCGACGCGGTCGAGGCCGCGGTCAGCGAGTCGCCCGACGCCGATCTCCAGGGCCTGATCCGCGGGGCGCTCGCCCGCCTCAGGAGGGGCTGATGGACGACCGCGAGGTCTCGCCCGCGCCGATCGCGGGAGAGCCCGAGGAGGAGGCGATCCGCCCGGCCTCGCTCGAGACGTTCATCGGCCAGCCGGACGTCCGCGAGGCCCTCAAGATCGCGATCGAGGCCGCGAAGGTCCGGGGCGAGCCCCTCGACCACATCCTCTTCTCCGGGCCGCCCGGCCTCGGCAAGACCACCCTCGCCCACATCATCGCGAAGGAGATGGGCGCCTCGATCCGGACCACGGCCGGGCCCGTGCTCGAGAAGCCCGGCGACCTCGCCGCGCTCCTCACCGCGCTCAACGAGGGCGACGTCCTCTTCATCGACGAGGTCCACCGGATCTCGCCCGTGGTCGAGGAGGTGCTCTACTCGGCCATGGAGGACTTCTTCATCGACGTGATGATCGGCGAGGGGCCGGGGGCCCGGTCGATCCCGCTCGCGCTCGAGCGGTTCACCCTGATCGGCGCGACCACGAAGATCGGCAACCTCGGCGCGCCGTTCCGCGACCGGTTCGGGATCGTGAACCGGCTCAACCTCTACGACGAGGGCGACCTGGTCCGGATCGTGACGCGCTCGGCCGGGATCATGCGGATCCCGGTCACGCCCGACGGCGCGCTCGAGGTGGCGCGCCGTTCGCGCGGCACGCCGCGGATCGCGAACCGGCTCCTCCGCCGGGTCCGCGACTACGCGCTCGTCCGGGGCGACGGGACGGTCACGCGGGAGATCGCGGACCACGCGCTCTCCATGCTCGGGATCGACCGGCTCGGCCTCGACGACCTGGACCGCCGGATCCTCGGCGCCATCGTCGACGACTTCTCGGGCGGCCCGGTCGGCGTCCGGACGATCGCGATCGCGGTCGGCGAGGAGGTCCGGACGGTCGAGGAGGTGTACGAGCCGTACCTGATCCGGATCGGCTTCCTGAAGCGGACGCCGCAGGGGCGCGAGGCGACGCCGGCCGCGGCCGCCCACCTCGCGGCCTACCACGCCGACCACTGCCGGGCCTAGTCCTTTCCGAGCAGGTCGAGCGCGGCGGCCGCGAACGCGGTCACGCCCGTCTCCAGCACGGGCCGCGGGATCCGGGGCGTAGGTCGGCGAGTGGAGCCGGCCGCTCCCGGTCCCGACCCGGAAGTAGCAGAGCGGGACCGGGGGGTCGGCCGTGCCGAACGCGCCGAAGTCCTCGGACCCCGACGACGGGCCGAGCGAACCGACCCGTTCGGGCCCGAGCGCGGCCTCGACCGCGGCGCGGACCCGGCGGACCAGGACCGGGTCGTTCACGAGCGGGCGGGCCGATTCGTCGAGGAGCGTGAGCACCGGCTGCCGGTCCTCGGGGACGCCGGCGGCCCGGGCGAGGCCGGCCGCGACCCGCTCGATCGCGTCGAGGAGCCGGGTCCGGACCGCGTCGTCGTAGAAGCGGATGTTGAGCCCGAGCCGGACCTCGTCGGGGATCGCGTTGTGCTTGACGCCGCCGTGGATCATGGCGACCGTGAGCACGCCGAAGGACTGCGGGTCGAGCTCCCGGCTGACGATCCCCTGGAATGCCGAGGACGCACGCGGCCGCGAGGAGGACCGGGTCGCGCGTCTGGTCCGGGTGGGCCGCGTGCCCGCCGAGGCCGCGGACCAGGAGGTCGATCGACTCGGCCCCGGCCGACGCCGTCCCCTCGATGAAGAGGACCGTCCCCTCGGGCTGCTCGGGCGCGACGTGGAGGGCGATCGCATAGTCCGGCCGGCCCACGCGGTCGTACAGCCCGTCGGCGATCATCGCGGCCGCGCCCGAGACCCGCTCCTCCGAGGGCTGGCCGACGAGGACGAGCCGGCCCCGCCAGCGGCCGCGGAGCGCCTGCATGGCCCGGGCCAGCCCGACGAGCGCGGCCATGTGCAGGTCGTGGCCGCAGGCGTGCATGACCGGGACCTCGTTCCCGTTCGGATCGGTCCCGGTGGCGCGGCTCGCGTACGGCAGACCGGTCGCCTCCTCGACGGGAAGGGCGTCCATGTCGGCCCGGACGAGGAGCGTCGGCCCGGCCCCGTCCTCGAGCACGGCCGCGACGCCGTGCCCGCCAATCCCCCGGTGGACCGTGCAGCCGGCCGCCTCGAGCGCGTTCGCGAGCCGCTCCGCCGTGCCGGACTCCTGCCCCGAGAGCTCGGGGTGCGCGTGGAGCGTGCGGTAGAGCTCGAGGAGGTCGTCGTCGACCGCGCCGGCGACGGCCCGGGCGAGCGGAGGCGTCATGGCGAGTACATGGCGGGGGCGGAGGATAAGCCTCGCGGCTAGCCGCGCCGGGCCGCGACGGCCGCCCCGAGCAGGGGGGCGTCGCCGTCGAGCGGGCTCGTCACGACCTCGGGCCGGGGCAGGAACTCCTCCATCCGGGCCACGGCCGGGCCGACGAGCAGGTCGGCCTGGGCCCGGACCACCGCGCCGTCGAGGACGATGCGGGCCGGGTCGTACGCGACCGTGAGCGTGGAGAGGGCGCGGGCGTTCAGGACCGCGACCGTCTCGAGGAACCGGCGGGCCGCCGGCTCGCCGGCCCGCGCGGCCGCGAAGATCGCCTCGGCCGTCGAATAGGCCGGGTCGCCGCTCTCCCTCTCGACCGCGTAGAACCGCGGCAGGTTCCGGCCCGAGCAGTACCCCTCCCAGTGGTTCGGGTAGCCGCAGCCGCAGACGAGCCCGTGCCGCGTCTCGACCGTGATGTGCCCGATCTCGCCCGCGTTCCCGCCCCGGCCCAGGAGCAGCCGTCCGCACGTGATCACGCCGCCGCCGATCCCGGTCGAGATGGTGACGTAGACCATGTCGCTGTACCCCCTCCCGGCGCCGTGCGCGTGCTCGCCGAGGGCGCCGGCCCTCGCGTCGTTGATCAGGGTGACCGGCACGCCGAACGCGGCCTCGAGCGGTCCGACCAGGTCGATCCGGTCGTAGGGCAGGTTCGGCGGGGAGACGACGGACCCCGCGGCGAGGTCGAGCGGCCCGGCGGCCGAGATGCCGATCGCGTGCGGAACGCCGTCCGAGATCCGCCGGAGCGCGGCGACGATCGCATCGGTCACGGCCCTGTGCGAGGGGCCGTCCGCCGGCGTCGGGAAGACCTCGCGGGCGAGGATGGAGCCGTCGGGCGCGACGAGGGCCACGCGGGTCCGGGTTCCGCCGAGGTCGACCGCGAGGACGTTCTCCATGGTCACTCCTTCCGGAAGAGGACGATCCGGTTGGTGTTCGTGCCGCCGGCGTGGTTCGTGACGCCCCAGATGTGCGAGGTCTTGGTGAACCGGGAGGTGTTGACGAAGATCGCCCGGCAGGCGAACCCCGCCTCCTCGCCGATCGGGACCACGTGCTCGTCGAGGGGGACCGTTCCGCGCCGGACCTCGCCGACCTCGAACGCGACGTGGCCGCCGGGGGCCGTGACCCGGTAGAGCTCGGCGAAGACCCCGGCCATCACCGCCGTCCAGGCCGGCACGGTCCGGGCCATCGTGATCCCGGCGCCGACGAGATCGGAGTCGAGCCCGTTGAACCAGCAGCGGAGCCAGTTGTCCTTCGCGTACGCGACCTGGTCCAGGAACGGCGGGCTCGTCACGGTCAGCCGGACCGAGCCCGCGGCGATGGCCGGGGTATCCCGTGCGTCCCCGGTCAGGAACCGGGCGTCCCGGCGACGGCGCTCGAGCCGGGCCCGGGTCCCGTCGTCGAGGCCCCGGAGGAGCTGCCGGGTCTTGCGGACCACGAGCGAGGCCACGTCCCGCTCCGGCGGCACCTGGGCTCGACGCGCGTTGATCCGCTGCTGGCTCGCCGGCGAGGTCGCCTGGTTCGGCGGCAGGGTGTAGACCGAGAAGAACCCTCCCGAGTGGCCCGTGAGGCGGTTGGTCGCGACCATCCGGATCCATCGGTCGAGGTCGTCGTCCGCGCCCGCCGCGACCCGGTCGAGGAGGGAGCGGCGGAGCGAGACGAGCGCGGCCTCGGTCGCCGGGTGGTAGAACATGGAGAGGTCGATGTCGGCGCGTGCGGCCGGATCGAGCTCGTAGTCGGCGAGGCGGGCGGCGACCGAGTCCGGAGAGGCCGGCGGGGCGAGGCGCGGGGCGGCGAGCAGGGCCGAGAGCGGGCTGACATCGTTCGCCGCGACCCGCCGGTCGAGCAGGGCCGCCTCGAGCGCGGTCGTGCCGCGCCCGGAGAACGGGTCGTACACGGAGATCGCCCGGCGCCGTCAGCCGCTCGATGAAGAACCGGGGGAGCTGGGGCTTGAAGCAGGCCCGGTAGGAGAGCTCGTGGAGAGGGTGCGCCTGCCGCTGCCGCGCCGTCCAGAACTCTGCCTCGTACCTGTCGACCGTCCGGGCGCCGCACGCGATCGCCTCGTGACGGGCCCCGGGCAGGCCGGGGAGGACAGGGGTCCCCGGGCCGGCCGTGGGACTCGTGGTCTCCATGCATCGGAGTGTGGGCCGCGCCCGGAGATAGGTATATTGGCGTCCGATGGAGCCCGGGACGATGATCGCCGGGAGCCCCTCCCATCGGCAACAGAATTCGGGCGATCGGCTCGACCCGGTTCTCCGGGCTATCGGAGTGCTGCTCACGGGATCACCACGCCCCCCCGAATCGTCCGGCAACTATATATGATCGTCGTGGACAAGAGACGCGTGCGCCATCGTGGTGCAGAAGAGGTGAAAATAGCGTGGCCGTACCCGACGAGGTGAGGCAGGCAATCGAGGAGCAGGGTGGGGTCGAGGCGCTCGCCCGGCAGCTGCCCGATACGGAGCGGCTCCGCGCCGAGAGCCGTCGTTTTCATACGCTTTCGGACCCGATCCGGCTCTCGATCCTCCATCTGCTCTCGGCCCAGCCGCTCTGTGTCTGCGTGATCAAGGATGTGCTGCACGTGCCCGACTCGAAGCTCTCGTACCATCTCTCGGTGCTGCAGTCGACAGGCCTGATCCGGGGGGAGCGGCAGGCGAACTGGATCGTCTACCACGAGACGCCGCTCGGCCGGCAGCTGATCCGGCTCGTCCAGGATCTCTCCCGACTCGACCAGGAGGGCGGAGCGCCCGAATCGTCGAGTGTGAACGTCTGATCTTCAGGCCTCTTCCGACCCGGTTCGTTGGAGCTGCAGCAGCAGAGCCGCACGGTGACGCACGGCCAGGGACGGATCCGAGCCGGCCGACCGGAGGAGATGGGTCGCGCGGTCTCCGCCGATCTCGCCGAGCGCGATCACCGCACCGAGCCGGAGGTCCGGGTCCGGGTGGACGAGGAGCGCGGCGAGCGGCTCGACCGCGTCCGCGCCGAAGCGGGCGAGCCCGCGCCAGTCCTCGAGCCCGAGCGCGAGCCCGAGCTCCTCCCAGCCGGACGGGGGGGTATACCCCTCCCGTTCGAGTATGCGGGCCGCGCCCGTGCGCACGTCGCGCTCGGGCCGTCCCAGCGCCGCCACGAGCGACGGGAGGGCCGCCGCGCCGGCCCGGGCGAGGGCCTGGACGGCGGCGGTACGGACGGCGTCGGCGGGATCGGCGAGGCGGTCGACGAGGAGCGGCATCGCGCCGGAGGTGGCGAGCGCGCCGAGGGACGCGACCGCCGCCTCGCGGAGCGCCGGGTCGGGATCGAGGAGCGCGCCCGCGAGCGCGGGCACGGCCCGGTCCGGGGGCATGGACGCGAGGGCGCCGGCCGCGGCCAGACGCTCGGTCGGGCTCCCGGCGTAGAGCAGGCCGGCGAGGTCCGCGAGCGACGACGGCGACGGGCGGCCGCCGCGGGTTCGGCTACGGCCGCGGAGGGCTCGCCGCCCATTCCTGCCGGCGGCTCCTCCGCGGGCTCCTCTTCGCTGCCGGGCGGTGCGGGGCCCATGCGGGCCAGGACGGCTGCCGCCTCATCGCGGACGGCCGGGTCCGGGTCGGTGCGGGCGCGCTCGAGGGCCGGGCGGGCGGCGGTGCCGAGCGCAAGAAGCGTCTCGCCCGCGCCGTGCCGGATCTCGTAGTGGTCGTCGCCGAGGGCGCGGACGAGCCGCGGGATCGCGACCGGGCCGAGCCGGCCGAGGGCGGCCCACTGCGCGGTCGCGATCATCAGCGCGACCGTCTCGTCGTCGTTCGCCGGCGACCATCCGAGGCTGCCGAGCGCAGTGGCGGCGGCGAACCGGACCGTGTGGGAACGGTCGGCAACGGCCGCGCGGAGGCCCGGGACGGCACTGGGATCGGCGAGCAGACCGAGGGCCTGGGCCGCGGCCTCCCGGACCTCCTCCTCGGGGTCGCGGGCCAGGAGGCGGAGGAGCGGCCGGACCGCGCCGGAGTCGCCGCACCGCCCGAGCGTGCGGGCCGCCGCTTCGCGCACGTCGGAGTGCGGGTCGCCGAGGGCGTCGATGAGGAACGGCTCTGCGGCCGGTCCCATCCCCGCGACCGATTCCCAGTCTCCGAGCGCCGACATGGAATGCGAAGGCCTCCCGCGCGGTGTAGGGCTTCCAGCCCGTCTCCCCGAGCACCCGGGCCGCGCCGAGCCGGACCTGGCGCGACGGGTCGCGGAGCCGCGGGACGAGGGCCGGCCACGTCGCCGGTCCCATCCTGGTGAGCGCGAGCACGGCCCCGTCCCGGATCCGGTCCTGCCCGGAGCCGAGGGCGCGGAGGAGCTCGGGCAGCGCCCGTTCGCCGTTCCGTGCCAGGAGGGCCGCCACGTCCGGGGCCGTCTCGTCGCCCTCGCCGAGGGCCGCGACGAGCCGCGCCATATCCAGCCCGGGGACGGTCGCGAGCACCTCGGCCGAATGGCGCCGGAGCTCGCGGGGTTCCCGTTGTGAGGAGCGAGAGGAAGGGGTCCGGGTCGGCCGAGGCGAGTACGTGGAGGGCGGCCCCCGCCTCGTCGCGGACCCCGGGGTTGCGGTGGCCGAGCAGGGCGAGGAGCGCGGCGATGTCCTTTTCGGCAGCAAGCTGCCGGACGTTCGGCCTGAAACGGTCAGTGAGCCCGATGATGCACCACCTCGAATGGTTACGGATATCGGCCGAACCGGTATTATCTGTATTGGCCGTGAGGCGGTTTCCGGAAAGAGAAAATATACTCCGCATCCCATACCGTATCACCATGTTCCTCCGGCGCGTTATCGAGACGACCTTCCAGAACGCGCTCGCCGAGGAGCTCACGCGGCGCGACATGACCATCCGCGAGCTCTCGAACCGGACCGGGATCCCGCTGCCGACCCTGTACAAGTGCTCGTCCGGAGAGCGCGACCCCCGCCTCTCCACCGTGCGCCGGATCGCCGAGGCGCTCGAGCCGAAGCAGGGGCGATCGGTCGCGGTGATCGCGGCGAGGTTCCTGCTCGACGAGGTGGCCGGGCTCACGATCGAGGTCCGCGGGCGCCCGTACCCGGTCCGGGGCTATCCCGCGAACTCGCTCGAGGAGTGCATCGTCGCGGCCGTCCGGGCCGAGAAGGAGGGGGCGGCCGCGATCGTCTGCGCGCCCGTGCTCGCCTCCATCGTCGAGCGGATCGTCGACATCCCGGTCGTGATCCTGAAGCCCAAGGCCGAGACCGTGACCGAGGCGCTGGAAGCGGCGCGGCGGCGGCTCTAGTCGTACCGGATGCGGAGGACCATCAGCGCCAGGACCATGGCGCACATGATCGCGTTCGGCACCACGATCGGGAGCGAGCCGACCATGAACCCGTAGATGCTCCAGAGCGCGACGCCCGAGGCCATCATCGCGAGCATCGGGAACGAGAGGTCGCCCGTCGACCGCGTCCGGAGCGCCCGCACCAGCTGCGGGAGGAACGCGACCATCGTGAACGCGCCGGCGACGTAGCCGAGGAGGGAGACGGGGTCCATGGCTCACATGTTGGGTCGCGGGATGGATACGCGTTTCGGCCCTGCCAGGGCTTATCCGGACCCATACCGCCGGTAGAGCGCGTCGAAGACGGCGAGCTGGGCGTCGTACACGCCGCCGCCGGCGGTCTTGTACTCGAGGCAGGTCGTCGTGGCCGCGTGGGCCGAGATCCAGGCGATCGCGTGCTCGAACGGCACGCCGCCGTCGGGCGCGTCGAGGGGGAGGTGCCGGTCGCGGATGGAGCCGATCGGCGAGTTCGAGAGGTGGTGGTAGGCGACCGGCAGGGGCTCGAACGCGGCGAGCGCGGCACCGTAGTCCCACCCGTGGAAGTTCGACGCGACGTAGAGGTGGGCGAGGTCCAGGCAGTAGCCGCGGACCCGGCCGAGGCCGAGCGCGGCGAGCTCCGGAGCCGACGTCCCGACAAAGGAGAGGTCGCGGTGAACGGCGGGCATGTTCTCGAGGACGAGGCGCGGGTCGGCCCAGGCGTCGAGGAACGCGGCCATGGCGTCGAGCGCCTCGTCGGGACCGTGCCTGACGACGCAGCCCGCGTGGAAGACGATCGTGCCGGCGTCGAGGAGGTCGGCGGCCTCGAAGGCCGCGGTCATGCCGGCCTCGAGCCGGGCCCGCCCCTCCGCCGGCGTGAGGTCGCCCGGCGCGGTCGGCTCGACCGGGTTGACGCCGTCCTCGTGGTGCGGGGCGTGGACCGCGAACGAGACGGGGAGGGATGCGTGGGCCTCGATCGTCGCCCGGTCGATCCGCGCGAGCGGGCCCTTCACGTACACCTGGACGCCGTCGAGCCGGCCCGCCAGGGCGAGCAGGGCGAGCGCGTCGACCGAGGCCGCGTCACGGGCCTTGACCGCGCCGGCGATGCGGTACGGACGGGACGGGACATCGGACCACCGTGGGCGCTGATCCGGCATGAAGCTGGGGGCGGTCAGGCGAGCAGGGCCGCGATCACGCCCGCCAGGAAGATGCCGTCGAAGGTCCCGGCGCCGCCGATCGAGACCACGCGGGCCCCGAGGCGCGGGAACTCGCGCCAGAGCAGGAGGTCGGCGCCGATCAGGGTGCCGAGGGTGCCGCTCACGTACGCGATCACGGGCCCGGCCCCGGGGATCCCGCCCGCGAGGAGCGTGCCGGCGATCGCGGCGCCGAGCGGCGGGACGAAGAAGGGGGTGGTGATCCCGAGACCCGGGACAGGGCGGGCCACGAGCCGTGTGACCAGGGTCACGCCGAGGACCCCGAGCGCGATCGGCGCGAGGATGCCCGTCCCGTCGGCCCGGACCGCCGCGACCACGAGCACGAGCGAGACGAGCGTCGGGACCACGGCCCCGCCGAGGTTCACGGCGATGACGGTCTCGGTCACGAACGAGGGGATCCGGTAGAGCCGCTCGATCATGAAGCCGCGCGGCAGGAGCACCACCTCGCCGTACGGGAGCTCGGACCGGACCCGTGCGACCGGGATGTTCACCAGCGACCCGACGAGGGTGAGCGCGAGCAGCAGCACGACCTGGAGCGTCGAGAAGCCGAGGCGCGAGAAGGAGGCGCCGACCACGCCGAGGAAGAGGAGGGGAACGACGAAGAAGAGGACGGCGATCAGGATTGCGATGAGGAGGAGCGAGAACGGCGCGCTCCGCGGCACGGTCAGTCGCCCCTGCGCGCCAGGATGGCGAGGTGGTCCCGGTGATACGGGAGCAGGGGGCGGGACGACTCGACCGCGTATCCCCCGGCCTCGAGCGTGGCCATGGCCTCGGCCCCGACCTCGTCGAGGGACCGGCCCTGGTCGATCGACCGGACCTTGAGCATCAGGACCAGGCGGCCGCCCGGCGCGAGGAACGGCCGGTTGCGGACCGCGATGGCGGCCTGGTGGGGCTGGGCCACGTCCTGGACGAGCAGGTCCACGGGCTCGAGCAGGTGCGCGTACTGCTCGGGCCGGTTCGCGTCCGCGAGAATCGGGACGATGTTCTGCCGGCGGCGTGCGACCGCGAGCAGGTCCTGCATCGGCCGCGGCGCGAACTCGACCGCGTACACGACCTCGGCATAGTCGGCCACGTGCGAGACGGTCGTGCCGTTCGCGGCCCCGAGGTAGAGGACGCGGAGGCCGCTCTCGAGGTCGAACGCCGGATCGAGGTGCGCGAGGGCCGCGACCTTGGACCGGCGCGGGTCCCAGACGCGGTAGCCGCCCCGCATCCGTTCGCCGTAGACCCCGCCCTGGCCGGGGGAGACGAGCGTGCCGTCGCGCCAGATCACGCGATCACCCCGTCGATCCGGGCGTTCGCGGCCTCGATGAACGCGGGGTCGGCCTCGCCGCGGTACCGATCGATCCGGGCCGCGATCGCGAGCCGGGCCGCGAGGACGCGGGCGACGCGTCCGCGGACGGCCATCGGCGCGCCGTGGACCCGGCGGTGCTGGAAGATCAGGCCGTGCTTCGGCGGCGGCGTCCCCGAACGGATGTGCGAGAAGAGGGCCGTCCGCGCCCCGAGCACCTGGAGGCCCGAGCCCGGCAGCCGCGCCAGCGAATCGAGCGAGCCGGCGGCCGCGAGCAGCCGGGCCGCGACCAGTCCTCCCACGAGCGCGGCGCAGTTCGGCAGGACCCGGTCGGCGGCACGGGTCACGTCCCGTGCGAGGACTGCCCGGGCCTCGGCGAGCCGCTCGACCTCGGCGAGGAACGGGCGGAGCGGACCCTTCGCCCGCGCCGCGAGGAGCGGGACCAGCTTGCGGGACGGGAGCGTCGAGAACTTCCGCGTGAAGCCCGGGTCCTGCGTCGAGTACCACTCGACCGCCCGTTCGGTCAGGAGGTTGATCGCCTCGTCGAGCCCGTCGAGCGCCCGGACCATCTGGGCGAGCTCGATGTCCGGGCCCCGGAAGGCCTCGGCCACCCGGGCCGCGGCGAGCCGCGACGCGAGACGGTGGAGGCGGGCGAGATACGCGGCGCGATCCGCGACCGCACCGCACGCGACCGCGTCCTCCCAGGCAGCGGGAACCCAGCGGTCCATCGGGGTCTCGAGCGCGGCGAGCCTCTCGAGCGCGGCCGCGTCGTCGGCCGGGGCCGGCGCGCAGGCGCCGTCGTCGTCGATCTCGCCCCACCAGTACCGCCGGGTCACGCGTACGGATCGGGGGCCGCGGAGCAAAAAAGGCACCGCCTAGAACCCGGCGAAGCCGAACGACCAGGCCATGACCGGGAGCATGATCGCGCCCATGGCGTGGACGCGGCGGACGTTCACGAGCGGCGGGACGAGCCCGACCGCGGTCGCGAGCGCGAGCACGAGCAGGCCGAAGGGGCCGGCCAGGGCGGCGGAGAGGAGAACGAGGAGGCCGACGACCGCGAGGTTCAGGACGCGGCCGTCGATACGGCCGAGGTGCCGGGCCGAGGAGGCGAGCCGGACCGTCAGCAGGAAGCCCGCGATGGCCGCGGCCAGGCCGACGACCATCAGCTGGGCCATGGACGGCAGGGAGAGGGCGGCCATCGCGGCGAGCACCCCGCTCCGGGCCCGGCCGATCGCGAAGAGCGCGGCGAGGCCGATGAAGGCGTTCGCCGTGTTCGCGGCCGAGGTCGCGACGATGAAGCCGCGGCGGTCGCGGTCGTACCCGACCGCGGCGTCCAGCAGGCCGTTCGCGGTCGCGTTCGAGAGCCCGGGGAGCCAGCCGACGAGGAGGCCGGCGAACGTGCCGAGGAGGGAGTGGCGCGCGAGCACGGCCGTCGGGATCGAGATGCCCGAGAAGCGCTGCTCCGGCACGGGGCCGTGCGAGGCCGTGAGCAGGACGGGGAGGCCGAAGAGGCCCGAGAGGAGGGGGAGGAAGATCGCGTCCCCGCCGAGCGGGTGCCAGGCCAGGAACCCGTACCGGAGCGCGAAGAGGCCGACCGCGCCCGAGACGGCGAAGATGGCGAAGGCCCACGTCGGGGAGTCGTCCGAGAGGATCATGTAGCCGACGACCGCGACGAGCAGGATCCCGATCCCCCAGTCGAGCGCGGGCTGGAGCGGCGGGAGGAGGAGGACGGCGGCGAGCGAGAGCGGGACCGCGAAGGTCATGGCGAGCGCCGAGCCGAGGGCCGAGCAGCGGACGGCCTCCTCGCCCCGGCCCTCGAGACAGAGCGCGTGGGCCGGCAGGACCGCGAGCGCCGTCTCGGCCTCGGGCACGCCGAGGAAGGTCGTGGGGATGTTGTCGAGGAAGGAGTGCGTGATCAGGGCCGCGAACATCGCCGCGGCCAGCGCCTCCTCGCCGAGCACGGCCGCGAAGCCGGCGCCGGTCGCGAGCAGGGCCGAGGCGAGCGTGTTCGCGTGGATGCCCGGCGCGAGGCCCGAGAGGGCGCCGAGGGCGACGCCGATGAGGGTCCCGACCGCGAGCCCGAGCATGACAATTTCCTCGGAGGCCGCGGGCATAAAGGCGATCGATACCGTTTAGTCCGGGCGCGCCGACAGGCTCAGGAGATGAGGATCGCCATCACCAGGCTTCCGGACAAGGGCGGCGACGACGCCGGGCGGTGCGCCCGGTTCGGCCATGAATGCTACCCGGTCTCGCCGCTCCGGGCCGAGGTCTCCCCCGACGCGATCGAGGCCTTCGCAGCCGACCTCGAGGCCGGCCGCTTCGACGGGCTCTTCTTCACCTCGGCCCTCCCGGCCGACCTCGTCGGGCCGCGGGTGGCCGCGTGCCGGCGGCTCCCGCGCGTGGTCGCCATCGGGCCGGCCACGCAGGCCGCGCTGGCCCGCCACGGCGTCGCGGCCGAGGTGCTCCTGTCGTTCTACTCGCGGGACTTCGTGCCCCACCTCGGCGGCTGGCTCGAGGGGAGGACGGTCGGGATCCCCCGGGCGGACGTGCCCAACGAGGCGCTCCTCGCCGCGATCCGGTCGGCCGGGGGCGAGCCGGCGGAATACCGTATCTACCGGCTGATCCCGACCGGGGAGCCGCTCGACCTCGCGGACGCCGACGCGGTCCTCTTCACCTCGGCGAACTCGTTCTCGGAGGCGGTCTGGAGCCGGCGGGCGGGCCTGCTCGTCTGCGCGATCGGGGACGTGACGGCCGGACCGGATGCGAGAGGCCGGGGTCGAGCCCGACGCGGTCGGGGACGGCTCGCTCGAGGGCGCGCTCCGGGCGCTCGGGGGCCGATGACCGACCCGCTCGTTCCCCGCCCGGGGATCGTCGTGGTGGACAAGCCCCGCGGCCCCTCGAGCCACCAGGTGGCGGCATGGGTCGGCGAGATCCTCGGCGTCGACGTCGGCCACGCGGGCACGCTCGACCCCATGGTCTCGGGCGTGCTCGTGGTGATGCTCGGCCGCGCGGTCAGGCTCGCCCGCCTCCTGCTCAAGCACGAGAAGGAGTACGTCTGCCTGATGCGCCTCCACGGCGACGTCGACGAGGCCCGGGTCCGCGCGGTCGCCGAGGAGTTCGTCGGGCGGATCTACCAGCGCCCGCCCCGGCGATCGGCCGTGAAGCGGCAGCTGCGGATCCGCCGGATCCATTCGCTCGACGTCCTCGCGGTCGACGGGCGGCTCGTCCTCTTCCGGGTGACCTGCGAGGCCGGGACGTACATCCGCTCGCTCTGCCACCACCTCGGGATCGTGGCGGGGTGCGGCGGGCAGATGGTCGAGCTCCGCCGGACCAGGTCGGGCGCGTTCGGCGAGGGCGACGCGGTCACGCTCCACGCCCTCAAGGACGCGGCCGTCCGGGCTCGCGAGGGCGACCGTGCCGCGCTCGACGCGATGGTCCTGCCGGTCGAGGTTGCGGTCCCGGACCTCAAAGCGGTCGTGATCGGCGACCGGGCCGTGGATGCGGTCTGCCGGGGGGCCGCGCTTGCCGGGGTCGGCGTGGTGGAGCTCCCGCCGTTCCGGGCCGGGGAGACCGTCGCGCTCGTGACGCGAAAGGGCGAGTTCGTGGCGCTCGCGCGCACCCTCGTCTCGAGCGAGGCGACCGCACCGGGAAGGACCGGGCTCGTGGCCGCTCCCGAGACGGTCTTCATGGCACCCGGAACGTATCCGAGGGGCTGGACGCGGAAAGAGTGCTGAGCGATTGAAAAACAATCGCTTTCCCTGAATGCATTTTTCTCGATTCGGAAATTTTATATACTGTCAGGGTTCACTAAGACCTTGATCCGCATGGCAGGTACAGCATGGCAGACTGGTCATCGTCATGTTCGCCGTCCTGCTTTTTGCAGGCGGACTGGCCGGCGCCGTCTCCGCAGCCGACAGCGGCAGCTCATCCGCTCATCCGGGGCGACGACGACCAGCTCCGGGAGTGGATCGCGCAGTACGATGCGGCGCCCCCCGTCCCGGTCAACGCGGCCCGGCAACGGGCCCTCACTGCTGTCAACCGGGTCCGCGAGCGTGCTCGACCTGGTCCCGTACGTGCCGGAAGAGCGGTACCAGGGCCTCGTCGCGAACTGCTGGGCCTGGGCCGGCACCGGCGTGCTCGAGGCCGCGCACACGTCCGGCAACGGCGTCCGCGACCGCCTCTCCGTGCAGTACCTGGACTCGAACTTCAACGGCGGCAGCGGTTCCAACTGGGCCGGCAACGGCGGGAGCCTCGCGGACTTCGTCCAGTTCTATTCCTCCCGGCAGATCGCCGTGCCCTGGTCGAACACGAACGCCTCGTATCAGGACGCGCAGTCCTGGTGCGTGGAGCACAACAGCGCGTGGGTTCCGGCCGCCTCGATCGCCACCGATCCCCACTACGACGTGCTCTCGATCGACGACGAGCGGGTCCAGACCCGCACCGTCGGGAGCGCGCAGGCCCGCGCGAACATCAAGGCCGTCCTCGAGGGGGGACGAGCGGTCTACCTCGCGTTCCGTCTCCCCGACCAGACTGCCTGGGACGCCTTCGACCAGTTCTGGAGGACGCAGTCCGAGAGCGCGGTCTTCAGCATGGCGCCGTACGACGGACAGACCTGGTCCGCGACGGCCGGCGGACATGCGGTGCTCGTGGTCGGGTACGACGACACGGACGCCGCGAACCCGTACTGGATCGTCCTGAACTCCTGGGGGACGTCGAACGGGCAGCGGCCTCACGGCACCTTCCGCCTCTCGATGAACCTGAACTACGACGGGACCTACAGGGGCTCCTTCGCGATCCCGTCGACCGAGTGGCAGACGCTCTCGGTCGCGTTCGCCAGCGCGCCCACGCCGACACCCACCCCGGGAGTGGTGGCGATCCCGCCATCGACCCTCCCGCCGCACGACCTCGACGGCGACGGCCTGTACGAGGACGTGAACGGGAACGGACGCACCGACTTTGCCGATGTCACCCTCCTGTACGGCGCGATCTCGTGGTGTGCGGCGAACGAGCCGATCTCCGCCTTCGACTTCAACCACAACGGCCGGATCGACTTCGCCGACGTGGTGACGCTCTACGGCAGGATCTAGGCCCGAGGCATAGGCTTAAGAATGTCAGGGGCCAACCCGATCCCCTGCTCTGTTCTGCTGAGGTAGTCTAGTCCGGTAAGGCGCAGGCCTGGAAAGCCTGTGGGGCGTCTGCCCCTCGGGAGTTCAAATCTCCCCCTCAGCGTCACTGAAGAGGAGGCCATTGCGGACGGGGATCCGCCAGGCCCTTTCTCTCGTTCGTCGGCGCCGCCGCGATCTTCTCCTCGACCATTGCGAGGGATTCCGTGCTGCCCCTGCTCGCGGAGATCGCGGAAGGGGCCCGTTCCCTTATGCTCATCACAATTGCCGGGCGATATTGCACGGCAAACATTGAAGGTTCGGCCTTCAGACAACTCTCCTGGTCTCCGGGGCGCCTGATACACACAGTCCCACCGGGACGGGGCAGGGCATACGGGCCGCAACTCCGAAACCCCCCCGTTCCCTTCTTCCCCGGGACTTCTCCTGATCTCGGCGTGGCCTCCATACTCTTCGGGCTCCACCGCCCCCGGGGGTCATCGTCTTCGTACACCCGGCATCCGGGAGACGGCACCGCTCCGGGCGGAGGATCTCGCGACCAGCCCACGGGCCCTTTCACTGCATCGAATTTCGGCACGGTTATCTGTCCGCCGTTGCCATCACCTTTCATATGCGGGTTCTTGTTGCCGCCGTCGTCGCGATCCTCCTCCTGGGTTCGCCCGTGCTGGCCTGTACGGTATTCATCATCACGCCCGGCGCCTCGGACGACGGCTCGATGTACATCGCGCATTCGAACGACGGCTACGGCCCCTGCGTGCTCGGGCACAACCTGACGGCCGACGACACGCGGATCGTCTACGTCCCGGCCGCAGACCACCCGGCCGGCGCGAAGCGGACCGTCCGGTTCGACCCGAACTCGGGGTCGGACGACCCGGTCGATATCGCTTCGACCGACCACCGGCCCACGGCCGAGATCGACGAGGTCTCCCACACCTACGGGTACCTGACGGGCAGCTACGGGATCATCAACGAGGTCGGGCTGATGTCGGCCGAGTGCACGGACTACGTCAGGGTCCAGCCGGGCTGGGATCCCGAGCGGCGGATCTTCTACTCCTCCGAGCTCTCGAACATCGCCCTCGAACGCTGCCGGACAGCGCGCGAGGCGGTGGACCTGGTCGGCTCCCTGATCGACCGGTACGGCTTCTACGGCACGGGCGAGACCCTCCTCTTCGCCGATCCGAAGGAGGCCTGGGCCATGGAGATGTGCGGCTACGACACGAACGGCACGGGCGGGCTCTGGGCCGCCGAGCGGATCCCGGACGGCCATGTCTTCGTCGCGGCCAACACCTTCCGGATCCGTGACCTCGACCCGTCCCGCACGGACCAGGTCTTCTCGGCCAACCTTCCCGCAGTCGCAGAGCAGAAGGGGTGGTGGCGGCCCGCGGACGGGAAGCTCGACTGGCTCGAGACCGTCTCGACGGGCGAGTACTCGCACCCCTACTACTCGCTCTCGCGGGTCTGGCGGCTCTACGACCGGGTTGCGCCGTCGCTCGGCCTCTCGCCGTACGTCGACGGGACCTACACGACGGCCTACCCGTTCTCCGCGAAACCCGATCACTCGCTGAACGCGACCACCGTCCTCTCGCTCTACCGCGACCACTACGAGGGGACGGTCTTCGACCTCACGAACGGGTCCGCGGCCGGCCCGTACGGCGACCCGTACCGCAACGCCGGCCCGTTCGACAACCACGAGTCCTTCGCGCCCGGCGAGGTCCGGCCGGGCGCGTGGCCCCGGCCGATCTCGCCGCTCTTCTGCTCCTACAGTCACGTCTGCCAGGGGCGGTCCTGGCTCCCGGCGGAGGTCGGCGGAATCGCGTGGATCGGCTTCGCCGTGCCGGCCGAGACCGTGTACATGCCCGTGTACGCCGGCGCGACGGCGATCCCGGCGTCCTTCGGCCTCGGCAACCGCTCCGAGGTCTCGCGCGACTCGGCCTGGTGGGCGTTCAACACGGTGACGAACTGGGCCCGGCTCCGGTACCGCGACATGATCGTCGACGTCCGGGCCGAGCAGGGGGCGATCGAGGGCACGGAGTCGGGGCCCTGCCGGCGGTCGACGCCGAGGCCCTCCGGCTCCTGAACGCCTCGGGCGAGACTGCCGGCCGCGCGTACCTGACGAACTGGTCGGTCGCGAACGCCGAGGCGAACGTCGAACGCTGGTGGCGCTTCTCCGACCGGCTGATCGCCAGGTATGCGAACGGGATGGTCAGCGACTTTCCGAACGGGACCACCGCGAACCCGGGGTACCCGGCCGCATGGTACGACGCCAACGGCTACCAGTACGGCCCCCGCATCTACGACTATGCCGGGCTCGCAAAGGTCCCCGACCTCGCGTACGTGAACCGGACGGTGACGGTCGCGCCCGGTGACGAGCTCCGGACGATCCGGGAGACCCAGCAGCGGAGCGCGGAGGGAGCCTCCGCCCCGGCCCCCTTCGCCGCCCTCCTCCGCCTCTTCGGGCTCTGAACGGAGCCCCGGGGCATCATAAGAGAGAAATAGCCCGGCCCACCACAACCAGTATGGACCAGGACGAAACCCCATCCGCCGTTGTGGAGGTGGCGGTGCCGTCCTCCGACCGGACCGGGTATCGCGCCCTGCTCATCGGGACGGTCGTTGCCGCAATCGCGGTCGGGCTCCTCCTCCTCTCGAGCCCCGATCCCGTCAGCGAGCTCCTTCTCATCTTCGCGGGCGCGGCCCAGGTCGCGCCCTTCGTCATCCTGGCCATGGCCGCGTACCTGGCCGAGGACTCGCGCCCCCTCCGGTACCTGACCGCGGTGCTCCTGCTCGGGATCGTCGGCTCCCTCGTCCTCATCTCGCTGGCGTTCGGCGTTCTCGCGATCGTGCCCTCCGGGTCGATCGAGGCGGGGATGCTGCCCCCGGAGATCGCGCCGACCGCGCTCGCCCTCCTCGGGCTCGGGTCGCTCTTCGGGCTTGTCTCGTTCGTCGGGCTCCTCAGGCCGTTCCGCCAGCGGCTCGCACGCCTCCTGCCGCTTGACCCCGCCTCCTTCGTCCATGCGATCGCGCTCGTGCTCGTGATCGCCCTGGTCCTGATCCCGCCCGTGCCCCTGATCGTGAACGGCGCTCCGCCCCTCCTCTCCCCGAACCTGCTCGGGAGCGGGGCCCTGGGGCAGAACCCGGGCGAGCTGGCGCGCTCCGAGGTCTACTCCCTGCTCTTCATCATCTACGCCTCGTTCCTGGTGGTCGGGCTCTTCATCCGCCGGAACTTCACCGAGGCGCTCGAGCGGCTCGCGTTCGTCCGGCCCACGGCGCGACAGGTCCTCTTCGGGCTCGGCATGGCCGTGGTGCTCGTCGTGGTCTTCGGTCTCGTGGACAGGGCGATCGCGGTCGTCTGGGGCGCGCTGGGCTGGCCCGTCACGGACGCGGCGGCGTACCGCCAGCTCTTCGCGGGCATGCTGACCCCCGTGGGGGCGGTCACGGCCGCAGTCGCGGCCGGTGTCGGCGAGGAGCTCGCGGTCCGCGGCGTGCTCCAGCCGGTCTTCGGCATGGTCCTCCCGAGCCTCCTCTTCGCCGCGCTCCACGCGTGGCAGTACTCGTGGGACGGGCTCGTCTCGGTCTTCCTCGCGGGGCTCGCCTTCGCCTGGATCCGGCGGCGGACGAACACCACGACGTCGGCCATCACCCACGCCGTGTACGACCTGATCCTCTTCGGCGCCCTCGCCATGGGGTCCGCGATCTGAGGAGCGATGACCGTGCGACGCTCCTGGTGGCTGGCGGGATTGGCTCTCCTCCTGCTCGTCCTCGCCGCGGGCTGCACGGCCCCCGTCGGTCCCGCAACCCCGACGCCCACGCCGATCGCCGGCGAGACGGCGGACGTCCTCTACTTCTGGGGCGAGGGGCTGCCACGCCTGCCATGCCGTCACGCCGTTCGTCGAGGAGCTGGCCCGCGAGCATCCCCGCGTCCGGTTCGAGGAGGTCGAGACCTACGGAAACGAGACGAACACGAGCCGGTACTACGCCGTGAACGGGGCGCTCAACATCACGCCGCGGGGCCTGCCCGAGGCCGTCGCCGACGGCCGGGCGTTCTACGGCGAGGCCGAGATCCGGGACGGCCTGCCCGGGGCCGTCCGGGCGATCGAGGCCCGGCGGTGATGGTCGGGGTCACGTTTTTAAGGTGCTGCGCCGACCCCATGGCCCATGGCCGATCCACAGCGGGGACTCGAAGCGGGGCGGGTCGTGCCCCTTCGCGGGCTCGTCGACTACCAGCCCGGGGCAGTCGTCTCGCGCATGCTCGTCTTCAAGCCCACGGGGACGATCACGCTCTTCGCGTTCGACGAGGGGCAGGGGCTCTCCGAGCACACGGCACCGTACGACGCGATCGTGACCGTCCTCGAGGGGACCGCCCGCGTGACCATCCGCAGGGAGGAGTTCGCCCTCGGCGAGGGCGAGCTGATCATCATGCCCGCGAACGTGCCGCACGCGGTGTACGCGACGACCCGGTTCAAGATGGAGCTCGTGATGATCCACGAGTGATCGCCGATGCGGGATGATGCTTCTTCAGTCTCGATCGGGGGCATCCCGGCGCGGATAACGCAACCGGGCCTGCGTTAACTTCGGAAAGGTTGAACCGCCCAACCATCCAACGGCAGAGGGATGAAGCAGATCGCCCTCTACGGCAAGGGAGGTATCGGCAAGTCGACGACCTCGGCGAACCTCTCGGCCGCGCTCGGGGAGAGCGGGCGATCGGTCCTCCAGGTCGGCTGCGACCCCAAGCACGACTCGACCCGGATGCTGATGCACGGCGAGCCCCTGCCGACCGTGCTCGACCTGGTTCGGGAACGGGGGGCGGCGAACGTCGCGCTCGAGGACGTGGTCAGGACCGGGTACGCCGGCGTCCGGTGCGTCGAGGCGGGCGGGCCCGAGCCCGGGATCGGGTGCGCGGGCCGGGGGATCATCGCGACCTTCCAGCTCCTCGAGGAGCGCGGCGCCCTCGAGGCCGACGTGATCGTCTACGACGTCCTCGGGGACGTGGTCTGCGGCGGCTTTGCCATGCCCATGCGCGAGGGCTACGCCGAGGAGGTCTACCTCGTCAGCTCGGGCGAGCTGATGTCGCTGTACGCGGCCAACAACATCGCGAAGGCGATCGCCCGCCTGGCCGAGCGGCCGCGGTGCCGCTGCCGGCTCGCGGGCGTGATCCTGAACGCGAAGGGGATGGAGCGGGAGGAGGAGCTGGTCCGGGCGTTCGCCGACGCGATCGGCTCGCGCCTTGTCGCGGCGATCCCGCGGGACCGCACCGTCCAGATCGCCGAGCTCCACCGCCGGACCGTGATCGAGTACGCCCCGGCATCGGCACAGGCAGACGTCTACCGCCGGCTCGCCGAGGACGTGCTCGGGAATACCGACCTCTCCATACCGCGACCCCTGACCCAGGATGAGCTCGAATCCCTCGCCCTCGAGTACACCACGTTCTGACGGCTGCACGCTCGCGGGCGCGCTCTCGGTCGCGTCCGCGGTGGCCGACGGGATCACCATCGTGCACGGCCCGTCCGGCTGCTCCCACCACCACGTCTCGCTCCTCCTGACCTCGCTCCTCGACCGGCCCGGCACCCGGCTCCCGGTCCTGCTCTCGGACGATCTCGGCGAGACGGAGGTGATCTTCGGCGGCGAGGACGCGCTCGCCGCGGCGCTCGACGAGGCCGTGGCGCGTTCGCCCGGGTCGATCGCGGTCCTCTCGACCTGCGTGGCCGAGGCGATCGGCGACGACTGCGCAGCGGTCGCGGAGCGTGTCCGTTCCGTTCCGGTGGTGGTGGTCCCCGCAGGCGGTTTCCTCGGTGGCGGGTTCTACGAGGGGGAGCGGGCCGCGCTCCTGGCCTACGCGGCGCTCTCGGCCCGCCTGCCCGTTCCGGATCGGGACGAGGGGCCCGTGGTCGCACTGGTCGGCGAGAAGAACCTCGAGTACGAGGCCGACTGGCACGCGGCCGAGCTCGGTCGCCTCCTCGGTCGCCTCGACCTCGGGATCGGCCTCCGGTTCGTCCGCGAGACGCCGACCGCGGCCTTCGGCCTGCTGCCCCGTGCCGATCTCCTGGTGCTCCGCGAGCCCGGGCTGGGGGCGGTCGCGGACCGGTTCCCGGTGAAGCCCCGGACCCCCCGCATCCCCGGATTTCCGATCGGGCTGGAGGCCACGCTCGCCTTTCTCCGGGGCGTCGGCCGGGCCCTCGGGCTCGATCCGGCGGCGGCCTGCGAGGCCGAGGCCGCGCACCAGGACGCGATGCTTGCGAGGTTCGGGGGGTTCTCGGGGTCTCGGATCAGCCTCCCTGAGCGCCCCCCGGTGGGCCGTCGAGGTCGCGGACGCGCTCGGAATGACCGTCGACCCTTCGGGCGTGCCGGTCCCGGTCCCGGACCCGGCCCCGGTCGGAACGGCAGGGATGACCCGTCTCCTCTCTCGCTGGGGGCGGGTGCTCTGAGCGGTCGCTGCCGCACGGGGCCGCTCGTGCCCTGCGCCATGGTCGGGGCGGTCGCGGCCCTCTCGAGCTACGACGGGCTCGGCGTTGTTGTGCACGGCTCCTCGGGCTGCTGGTTCTACCCGTCGTCCCTCCTCCGGATCGACCTCGGCTGTACCGACCTCTCGGGCGCGGACGCCGTCCTCGGCGCGGGAGAGCGAGCCCGCGAGACGGTCGAGGCCATGCTCCGCCGCCACCGCGCGGTCGCGATCGTGAACACATGCGTCCCCGGGATCGCCGGAGAGGACCTTGCCGGGGCCCTCGCCGATCTGCCGGTCACCGTCGTGGACGCCCCGGGATTTCTCGGGGGCGTCTGGGTGGGCCACGCATGCGCGATCGCGGCCCTTCGGCCGGTCGTCGACGATGCGGCGACGGGCGTCGGGATCGACGGGCTCTCTCCCCTCGACCCGTTCGTTCGCGGAAACCTCCACGAGGCCGAGCGCCTCCTGCGGCTTGCCGGGGCATCGCCGGCGGCGCGTTTTGCCGGCGGGACGCTGGAGTCGCTCTCACGGGCAGCCCCCGTCTCGGTCGTCGCGAACCCCGCGTTCGCTGCGGGACCCGGGGAGCGCGCCGGCGACCTGCTCGGGCTCGACGCGGTGCTCGCGACCTTCGAGCGGCTCGCGGACCGCGACGACCGGATCGACGTCGGCCCCGTCGCGGCCGAGTGCGCCGCGGCGGACGAGCGGTGCATACGGGCCTGCGACAAGTACCTCCGCGGCCACGACCCGCCGAGGGCCGCGCTCTTCGGCGAAGGGGCGTACATCGCCGCAGCCGCCCGGCTCCTCGACCGCTACCTCGGCGCCGAATGCACTGTCCTCGGGTACAGGGACGTCCCCCCTTCCCCGGGGCCATGGGAGGCGGTTCTGGCCGACGACCTCGGCCGGGTCGAGGAGCTCCTCGACCGGACCGAGCCCGACCTGGTCATCGGCTCCTCGTTCGAGCATCGACTCTGGCCCGGGGCCGCGTTCGTCCCCTTCGCCCCTCCCATTCGGGGTCACTGGCGGCTCGCGGCGGTGCCGTTCGCGGGGGTCGAGGGGGTGCTCGCGATGGTCGAGGCCGTGTTGAACGCCTGTGCGGGGGTGCGGAGGATGAGCGACGGCGACGGCCGGCAGCGGGGCGCGGTCCGGCCCGGAGCCAGGGTCGCGATCGTCCAGAAACAGGACCAGCGGACAGGGCGGACGGTCGAGGGCGTCGTGGCCGCAGTCCTGACGCGGTCGGCGACCCACCCGCACGGGATCAAGGTCCGGCTCGTCGACGGCAGGGTGGGCCGGGTGAAGGCCGTGCTCGACGGGGACTCCATATCGACGGCCTGAGCCGCCATCGACCACCATCGCCGGCGCCGATGCGGCGGCGTCCGCCGATCGCAGTCTCAAAAGAATAGGCCGGGATGGATGAAAGGCCTCCCGGGTGGCCTGAACGACCCTGTACCTGATCAGCTGCCTTCGATCGAGCTCTTCTATGACCCCGCGTCCGAACGGGTCCGCCACGAACACCTCCTCCACCGTCTGGCGGATTGCGTCGTCTCCGATACGGTTCAGCGCGGCAGCGGCCATCCAGCGGCAGCACTCGTTCGCACCGTGCAGGTTCTGCATCAGCGACGGGATGGACCGCTCGTCGCCGATGTGTTCGAGTGCCCAGATGGCCGGGATCCGGACGCGCCAGTCCCGGTCCCCGGCCGCGACCATCAGGGCTTCGACCGAGGGCGGGCCAATCCGCTCCAGCGCGACCGCGGCGCGCCACCGCGTCTCCCGGTGCACCGAGCGGAGCAACGGCGCGACCGCGAGGACGGCCCCGTCCCCGTGCCTGCCGATCGCCTCGGCCGCGTCAAGCATCTGATACGTGGTGCCGTGGACAAGCGCATGCACCAGCGCTCCGATCGTGGTCTTCTCCTCCATCTCTCCTCCCATCCTGTCGACCTGCTGCTGTCAACAGGAAGAGCCTCTCCCGTGTGGATAATAGATATTTGCAGCACGACATTGCCCGGCAACGTTGCCGGGCAAACGGAGAAGGTGGGGGTCAGCTCCCGTTGCCGCTCTGCGTCGAGACGGCCGGGTTGGGCTGCAGCGTGGTCGCGATCGGGAACGGGAGAGGGAGCGTCGTCGGCTTGGTCGAGGTGGGGGCGGTGGTCGTCGGGAGCGTGGTGATCGGCACGGGCACGGTCGTCGCCCTCGTGGTCACGGCCGTGGTGGGCGCGGCGGTCGTCCGGGTCGCCGTCGGGGTCTTGATCGTGGGGACCGCCGTCGTTCGGACCGCAGTCGTGCGGTTGGTCACGATCACCGTCGTGGTCGCCGGCGACAGGGTGGTCGGGGGCAGGGAGGTGTTTGGGAGGGTGGAGACGGTCGGCAGGGGGGTGGCGATGCCGGTCGTAACGGGGGTCCAGGTCGAGGCCGGAGTCGCGCTCTCGGTGACCTGATTGATCACCTGCACCGTCTGGAACGGTGTCGGCGTGTATGCACCTCCCGTATATCCGCTATCCCCGGACCTGGTCGTGGCGGCCGCCGTCGCCTCCGTGGTCGGAGCCGGGGTGCTCGTCGCACCGGCTCCGCCTTCCGCGGCGCTCGGCAGGGGGCTCGGGGCGGCGGTCGGGGCCTCGACGTTGCTGGTGAGCGCCCCTCCCGGGGCGAGGAGGACGGCGCGATATCCGTTGGCATCGCCCGCGATCGCTCCCGGCCTGTTCTGGCCGCTGTAGAGGTAGAGGGGCTGGCCCCGGTACGTCGTCTGGGACTCGCCGGACGGCCCCTTTGCCTCGCCGAAGTCGGCGGTCTGGACCAGCGGCGACGGCGCGACGATGGTCGAGGCCCGGAACGGGACATAGCCCGGCGTCGGCTCGACCCCTGTTTCGTTGTCCCGGGCGAGGAGCGCGGCACCGCTCGGGTCCGACAGGTAGACGCCCAGGGTGACGTTCTCACGGACCATGACCGTGTAATCGGGCTTGGCCAGGAACGTGATATTGTTGGCGCCCTGGCTCTTGGCGTCGCCCGGCTCCTTGTCGTTGATGTAATAGTAGAGCGGCCACCCGCGGAATGTGGTCTGTTGCTTGCCGTCGGCACGGGTGATGTGCCCGAACTCCGAGATGTTGATCCCGTTCCCGCCGGCCACGCTCTCCGCAAAGAACGGCGGGTAGAAGCGTCCGACATCGCCGAGGTTGGCCACGGCGCCCGTGTTCGGGACATCACGGGCCAGGATGTACAGCGACCGGCCCGTGGAGTCGGTCAGGATCTTGCCGTAGGTCGGATTATCGGTGAGCTTGACCGTCAGCGGCTGCTGCTGGGTACAGCCGGCCATGAGCGAGGCTGCGGAGAGGAGGAGAAGGGCGAGCACGACGATGGCCGCCGTGCGGGGGGAGCGGTCCATGACACTGAAGATGTTGGGAGCCGGATTATATGAGACCTCTGTTTGCGTGAAAACAGCCGCACCCGCACATTCCGCCGGAGCATGCCGCACGATGCAGTCGATCTTCAACGGCCGCCGCCCCTGCTTCGCAAGCGGGCCGGAGGGGAAGAGACCGCCTTCCCGTCTTTCCGAACGATGCTCTAACGGCACGCTGCCGCAGGCCCCTCGGCATGATTCGCCCCACTCCACGGGGCCATCCACGATCGGCGCCCCGCCCGGCCCCGGGTGCAGCCGGTAGAGCGAGAGAGCGGATGGAACGGAAAAGGCTATACGCGCGTCGATAGAAAGGCGGACCGAGCCATGACGCCCCTCCAGCCGCCGCCGCGGCTCGTCTCGTGGAACGTGACCGGCCGCTGCCACCTCGCCTGCCCGCACTGCTATCTCGACGCCTCGGGCCGCTCCGACGAGGGCGACCTCTCCACGGAGGAGGCGTTCGGTGTCGTCGACTCGCTGAGTGCGGCGGGGAGGCCGCTGCTGATCCTCTCGGGCGGCGAGCCGCTCCTCCGGACCGACCTCGAGGCGATCGCGGCGCGCGCCTCGGCAGCAGGGCTGGGCGTCGCGCTCGGGACGAGCGGGACACTTCTCACGCCCGAACGGGCGCGGCGACTCCGGGCATCGGGCGTGACGGCCGCCGCGATCAGCCTGGACTCCACGGATCCGGAGACGCACGACGCATTCCGCGGCGCAACCGGGGCATTCGCAGGCGCCGTCGTGGGGATGCGGGCCTGCCGGGAGGCCGGTATCCGGGTCCAGGCAAACGTCACGGTGACACCCGACAATTGTGACGGGATCGAGGAGGTCCTCTCGCTCGCTGCCGCGAACGGCGCGGTCTCGGCCCAGGTCTTCTGCCTCGTTCCGACCGGACGGGGCGAGAGCTGGAACGGCCCGTCCGAGTACGAAGCGCTCCTGGCCCGGCTGCTGGGCCGGATCGACGACCTGCCGTTTCCCGTACGGCCGACCTGCGCTCCCCAGTTCATGCGGATCGCCGATCAGCTCGGGGTGATGCGGCGGGAATGGCAGCGCGGCTGTCTCGCGGGCACGGCGTACTGCCGGGTCGCCCCGAACGGGGACCTGACCCCCTGTCCGTATCTCCCCGTCGTGGCCGGCTCGCTTCGTACCGAGCCGTTCGCGGCGCTCTGGCAGAACGCGCCCGTCTTCGCGGCCCTCCGCGACCCCGACCGCCTGCACGGGGCGTGCGGCGACTGCGAATACCGGGCCCGCTGCGGGGGTTGCCGGGCCAGGGCCTACGCGGTCGGAGGCGACATGCTCGGCCCCGAACCCTGGTGCCCGCATGTCCCCGGATGCGGGAGGGCCGCATGACGCTCGATCGCCTCGACCGGCAGCTGCTCGCTCTCCTGCAGGACGACTTTCCGCTCGAACGCGACCCCTGGTCCGCGCTCGGACGGCGGCTCGGTCTCCCCGGCGAGGCGGTACTCGCGCGATGCCGCCGTCTCGCGGACGACGGCGTGCTGCGGATGATCGGGCCCGTGGTCGAAGCGCGCCATGTGGGCCTCTCCGCCTCGACCCTGGTCGCGATGCGCGTGCCCCCCGACGCGATCGACGAGGTCGCGGCGATCGTGAACGCCTGCGACGAGGTCTCCCACAACTACCGGCGCGAACACGACTTCTCGCTCTGGTTCACGCTGACTGCGCCGGATCGAGCACGGCTCGAGGCGGTCGTGGCCGAGATCGCGAGCCGGACCGGCATCGGTCCGCCGGACCTGATCGAGCTGCCGACGGTGCGCCGGTTCAAGATCGACGTCCGGTTCCCCTGTCGGGAGAAGGGGCTGGAGGTCGTCCATGGAGCCCGATGACATGCGCCTTCTTGCCCTGCTCCAGGACGGCCTCCCGCTGGACGAGGAGCCGTTCGGGCCGGCGGCCCGGGCACTCGGGTCGACCCCGGACGCGGTCGTCGATCGGCTGCGCGCGCTCGGCGCTGCAGGCGTGGTCCGTCGGTTCGGCGCACGCCTCGACCAGCACCGGCTCGGGCTCGAGGCGAACGCCGTGATCGCCTGGCGCGTGCCGCCCGGACAGGTGGGAGCGGCCGGGGCGGCGCTCGCGGCGAGGCCCGAGGTGACCCACTGCTACGAGCGCAGCGGGGTGCCCGGCTGCTGGGAGTACACACTGCTACACAGTCGTCCACGCCGAGGACCGTGCCGCCGTGGATCGGATCGCCGACGACCTGGCCCGGACGATCGGCCTCGACGAACGGGTCGTGCTCATCTCCTCTGCCCAGTATCTGCGCCGGCCCGCCGCCCGGCTCGGGGGGCCTCCGTGATCCGCTTCACCCAGTGCCTGCACGGCTGCGGTACGGTCAGCCACGCCCTCCGGGCCGGGGGAGACCGGTCGACGCTCGCCTACGAGGCTCCGTACCGGCCGATCGTCTTCTGGAATCTGACCCGGGCCTGCAACCTCGCCTGCGATCACTGTTACATCTCGGCCGGTCCAACCCCGGCGCAGGATGGAGAACTCTGCCCCGCGGCGGCGCTCGCCGTCGTCGACGACCTCGCCCGTGCAGGAGTTCCCCTCATCCTCCTCTCCGGGGGCGAGCCCCTGCTCCGGCCCGATCTCATGGCGATCGCATCCCGGGCCAGGGACCGCGGTATCGCGACGGCCCTCTCGACGAACGGAACGCTGATCGACGCGGAGGTCGCACGGCAGACTGATCGAGTCCGGGGTCGCCTATGCCGGGGTCTCGCTCGACGGCGCGACAGCGGCGACCCATGACCGGATCAGAGGCAGGCAGGGTGCGTTCGACCGGGCCATCGCGGGCATCCGCGCCTGCACCGGCGCCGGGCTTCGGTGCGGTGTCCGGGTCACGCTCACGCGCGCCAACGCGGACGAGCTCGAAGCCCTTCTCGATCTTGCCGTCGAGCTCGGGGTCGATCGGTTCTGCCTCTACTGGCTCGTGCCGAGCGGGCGGGGGGCGGCGGACCACGCGGACCGGCAACTCGACCCGGTCGCGGTCGGTGCCGTCCTCGACCGGCTCTACGCCCGGGCCGACGCAATCGGTGCGGGACGGATGGAGGTGCTGACCGTGGACGCCCCGTCGGACGCGGTCGCGCTCCTCGACCGGATGGCGGCCGGAGCGGCGCCCTCGCTCGACGCGGCGCGTCACCTCCTCGCACTCCAGGGAGGCTCCTGCTCGGCCGGACGCCGGGTCGCGAACATCGATCCGGCGGGCAATGTCTACCCGTGCCAGTTTGCGCAGGACGAACAGTTCTGCCTGGGATCGGTTCCGGGAACGCCGTTCGAGGAGCTCTGGCGCGATCCGGAGAACGCGGTGCTCGCCGCGTTCCGAAAGAAGGAGGAGCGGATAGGAGGCGCATGCGGAGCATGTCCCGACCGCGCGGTCTGCGGCGGTGGCTGCCGCGTGCGCGCCTACCGTGCCACAGGCGACCTCTACGGTGCCGACCCGTTCTGCACGGCCCGGCGGGGAGCCGGCTAGCGGTCCTGGTCCGGCTCGATCTCGACGATGGTCCCTGCACCGGCCGGCGTGCTGGAGACGGGGGTGGTGCCGGCAGGCCCGCCCGCCGCTGCGGGCGCGGTCTCCTCGGGTATGATCAGCCAGGCGAGCAGGTAGGCGAGGACGCCGACTCCGACGGTGAAGACCGTGACCACGACCCAGATGAGACGGATCACGTTCGCGTCGATATCGAGGTACTCGCCGATCCCGCCGCAGACCCCGGCGATCATCCGGTTCGTGCGCGAGCGCTTCAGTTCCTTCATACGCCACCCCATCGGCGATCGGGGATAAATAGGTTTGGAGGGATGCGAGGCAGGATAACGGATCTGCAATCCTCGCGCGCACCCCACCTGACGACAAACGGACGGGATCTGCGGTTGACCGAGCAAAACCGGCACGGCCCCGGAAGGTCGACCCGCCTCCCCCACGCACTGTCGGTCGGCGGCGGGCCACGCCGTCGCCATCGATCACTGTCGACCCTGCCGCCGGGAATGAGGAAGAAGAGAGGTTCCTCTCTGCTCAGAGGTGATTGAAGAGCCAGACGACGTCGGCAGAAGTCGATCCTCCCGTTGCCGTTGCAGTCGAACGCCGGCACCGGCTCGTTCGCCGCGATCCAGGTCATCTGGTTGAAGAAGAGCACCACATCCGCGAAGTCCATTCTTCCGTTGCCGTTCGCGTCGTCGTACAGACCGTCGCCGTCCGCGTCGAGAGGGGTGTCGCCGCCCGGGAACGGGGCGGGCTGGTCGGCCGAGAGGGTGAGGCGGTCGAGGTTCATGGACCCGACGGGGAACCGGACCGTGAGGTTGTGCGTGCCGGCCGCCAGCAGCGGGTGTTCGGGGGCCTCGACCTCCGCGAAGGTTTCGTAGCCCCCGGTGCTCGGCACGGCGATCGTGAAGGCCGGCGCACCGTCCACGAGCACCTCCATCCGCGCCATCGAGTTCGACGAGGCGACACGAGCACTGAGGCGATAGGCCGCTGTCCTGTTCGCGGCGACATCGTACTCGAGCCATTCGCCGTTCCTGATGTACGCGACCGTGTACCCGCCTGCGATGGCCTCGATATCGACGTCGTCGTGCCGGTACGCACCGCCGCTGTTGCCGGGGGTCGTGTCGTAGTAGGCGACATTCTCGCCGCCGACGTTATAGTCCTCGGCCTCGACGATGCCCGGGATCGTGGCCGGCGTACGTGGGTGTCGGAGTCGGGCCGACCTCGTTCCAGCCCGCGAGCCGTGCGAAGAGGTGCCAGGCCGCGTACGCCTTCCGGTTCGCGTTCAGCGGTTCGGTGTGGGCGGCGCCGCACGAATACCAGTCATAGCCCGGGTCGTGACTGTTCTGCCAGGTCCGGGCCCAGTTGCCCCCGTTGTAGTCGCAGGCGTCGTTGGCGCCGAGCGCGAGGTACCCGTTCCCGTCGGGGTCGTACGACTCGATGTCGGCGAAGTCGTAGAGGACCCGGTTGTGGCTCCGGCACCAGTCGCGGATCTGGTTGTTCCGCAGGTTCAGGTTCCCCGATACCCCGGACCCGTCGAGGTGCCCGGTCATGTAAACGAATGTAACCCCATCGAACTCCTGCTCAAGTCCGTCCATGAGCGAGAGATAGGTGTTGATGTTCGCCTCGGACGCCCCCGAGACCTCGCCGCACCACGACCACATGACGACGTTCACGTCATGGTTCTCTGGCCGGTTCAGATACGTCTCGCGTTAGAGAGGCCCACGTCGAGAAGTCCGGGTTCCCGAGATCGCCGGAGGCAAAGTAGTCGTCCAGGTCGAGCGCGCCGCCGGTGCCGCCCTCGTTGAAGGCGTAGGTCGACGGCGGTCAGAGGCGCGCCGGCGAACGATGTGAGACCGGTCATGCCGTCCACCAGCTGCGAGCCGTGCGAGGTGTGGCCGTAGGCGATGTGGAGCGTGGCCTTCGCGTCCGCGATCGCCGAGGCGGGGACGGCCGAGAGGTCGGTCGAGGTGTGATCGACGATCAGCGGGGTGGTCCGGGCGGCGGTCGCCGTGCCGGCGAGCAGGGCCGCGACAAGCACGGCGATCAGGAGGAGACGCCAGGGGGCATCCATGAGAGAAGGATCGCCGATGTGGCGGATAAATCTGCCGAAACGCTCGTATCACGCTGTTACAAAAACGCAACACATATATTTGGCGACTGGAAGGGAAGGTGCGGGGCGATGCAAGGCGCCGCCCCGGGCCGTCTCAGCGCGGCGCGGGGACAGGGACGCCCGAGCGGACCGATTCAAAGGCAGCGATCGCGCTCTCGGCCGCGGCAGGGGTTCCGGCCGACCGGGCCATGTCGCGGACGGCGGCATAGATGAGCGCGCGCTCCCGCCCGGAATGGTCCTGGATACCGGCTGCGACGGCGAGCGCCGGGTCGACGACCTCGCCCGAGCGTGCTTTGGCCGAGAGGTAGAACCCGAGGTCGGGGTTGTCGGGGGCCGAACCGCCCGCGCCGGCGGCGGCGAAGCCGGACCCCGCGATCGCGGCCCCGAGCATGGCGAGCAGAAGGTACGGTGTGACTCCTTGCATCCTTTCAAGGTATTCGTGGTCCGGATATATAGCCCGAGCGATCCCTGCAGATCGGCTAATTAAATTTATCTCTTCCCGCCGTGCGTTGAATCGGCCCGGTTTCGGAATCTCCGTCTGCTTCAACGCGCGCGGTGGTCGTGTCTATCGACACGGCATGGTGCCGCTCCCGTCGTCTTCCCGGCGGTCAGGAGGTGGCCGGCACACTCCGCCGCCGATCCCGGAAAGCCAGGAATAGCCGGCCGATCGGAAGATTCCCGCCTTCTCCGCCGATTTTTATTCACCGATGAAGTTATCTAGCATGGATGGCCAAACTGGATCATAACGCGCTCGAAGCAGCGCACGTGATCCAGATGAGAACCATAACCGCGATACTGCTGCTGACAGGCCTCTGCCTGATGCTCGTTCCCCTGCACGCGGCGGCCGCCGGGCCGACCATCATCGTCGCCGCAGCCGACGCAAGTGCGGCGTCAAAAGCCCAGGCCCAGATCTTCTGCAACGGGAACAACGACGAACAGCAGATCAACGCAGCCTTCAATATGCTGCCGGCCGGGGGGGAACGGTCCAGCTGACCGAGGGGATCTTCCAGACAGCGGGATGGATCTACCCGAACGGTAACACCAACCTGATTGGAGCGGGCGAGGATCGGACCGTCATCAACGCCTACAACCCGACCCAGTATAACAATCCCATCCACTGCTACCAGCCGAACATCTACATCAAGGGCTTCACCCTCCGCGGCATGGGGTCCTTCCTGATCCGGACGAACAACATCGTGATCGAGGACGTCACGGTGACGAATGTGGACATCGCGGGCACCCGGCAGCCGGCAGGAAGCAACGGGATGTACTTCATCTGGGTCGACAACCCGCAGACCGGCGACATCACGTTCAAGAACTGCAAGGCCATCGACTGCAACACCCACGGCTTCAATATGAACTCGGCCGTGAACGATACGACCGGGGCGACGAGCATGACCATCAAGAACCTCCGGTTCCTCGACTGCCAGGCGATCCGGTGCGGCTTCGGCGAGGCCGCGGGATCGACCTCGGAGTTCTCGTGCGGCTTCGATATCCAGGAGGCGAACAACCTCGAGAACGTGGAGCTGATCAACTGCCTCGCCGAGGACAACTGGGAGAACGGGTTCCACACCGAGCCCGGCTGGTGGCTCGGGACCAAGAACTTCTACATGGAGAACTGCGTCAGCCGGAATAACGGCCAGCGGAAGCCGGCCGAAGCGCCGTACCGCGACTCCTACCTCTCGGGCTACTACGTCCACCGGAACTCGTACCTGAAGAACTGCGTCTCGGAGAACAACAAGAACGCCGGCTTCTTCGCCCACGACGGGACGAAAACGACCTTCGACGGCTGCATCGACATCGGCTCGACGTACGGGTTCAAGATCGTCAAGGGCTGCTCGGACATGACCCTCAAGGACTGCTGGTCCAAGGACGCGAAGGAGTGGGCCTTCTGGGGCGCGTTCGGCACCAACATCCGGCTCGAGAACTTCCAGCAGATCAGCATGGGCGGCAAGGCCGTCGATGGCGGGGCGCCGACGCAGTCCAACATCGGCTACTACTACCACGACGCGCAGTATCACCACTCGGTCTCGAACTCGTACTTCGACATCACCGGCTACGGCCCGCAGATCGAGGTGCTGAACCAGGAGGGGATCAGCAACACCTATATCCTGAACCGGGCCTCGACGCCGTACCCGCTCCCGGCCATGCCGCAGATCGCGGCGAAGTCGATTCCGCCGCTCCCCGCGGCGGGCCAGGGCGGCATCACCCCGGTGGGCCCCATCGCCACGATCGGAACGGTCCAGCCGACGCAGGTGATCCCGACGCTGCCCGTCGGCGCGATCTCCACGCCCGGAGCCGTGACCGTTCCGACGGTCGTGCCGACCGTCACCACCACCACCGCGAGCCGGTTCGGAGCGCGGAAGGTCTCGCCGCTCCTGGTGAAGCGGACCTCGAGAAGCGCCCAGTCCGTTGGAGCCACGGGCTCGAGCTCGCGCTCCCGCTCCGCGTTCGGGACCGTCCGCCCGGGATCCTCGTTCGGTTCGTTCGGCGGCCGCTGGTATCCGGTCGGCTGAAGACTCTCTCTTTTTCTGCTCCCGTCGCGGGAGAAAAGACCATATAGCGGGACCGCAGAGGACAGGTCGGGATCAATCATGGTGCGGACCGAGTGGACTGCAGACGGTCAGCAGCTCGTGCGCGACCTCCCTGTCGAGGATGCGGCCGAGCTCTTCGCCGGCGACGATGAGATGAGAGAACGTCTGGCCGGACGCGAGGGGACCGGGAAGGCGGACCTCGTGCTCCGGCTCGACCACCAGCGGAAGCACGCGTGGTATACGGTCGGCGGCGATGTCCCGGACGCGGACTGGCGCGAGACCGATTACGCGGCGATGCTCGGATGGGCCTGGGACCGCGGGCTCCTGCTCGGGCCGCGGGACGCGGCCGTGTACGAACGGCTCGATCCGCGGATGCAGACTGTTCGTCAGCAACGGGGAGGTCTACGCGGTCAGCGACGACGGTATCGTGGTGGACACGGACCTCCAGCGGAGCGTGACCGAGGCCGAGCTCAGAGTCGAGATGTCGCTTGCGGGCGGGGCCGAGTTCTGCGGCCCCGGGTGCCAGGCCGAATAAGGGGGGAACGGCCCCGGGGGACGACCGCGGCACCTATCAGTTCCCGTGGACCTCCACGTTTTTCTGAGTTCCCGTCGACGGATCGTCACGGGTACCGTTGTCATGACCGAAGGGTCCTACCGTGCCGGGCCGGTGCTGGACTGGTGCGATGCGAACGGGCTGGTCCCGGTCCCGTGCCGCCCCGGGTCCAAGGCCCCGATCGGGGCGATCTCGAGCCGAGGCCTCTACGGCAGCACGCCCCCGGCGCCGGCCGTGCTGCGTGCCGCGTACGGCCGGGACCGTTTCGGCGCGGTCGTCCGCGACTCGTTTCACCTTCCGACGCCCGAACGCCTCGAACGGATCCGCCGGTTCTGGCGGTCGCCGGGGGTGCGGCTCTGGGGCCCGGAGGCGGTCTCGATCTCGGTCGATATGAACTATCCGACCGTCGGCGGGTACCGGGCCGCCTGCCTCGACATCGACGACGACGCCTCCCTGCCGCTCCTCGAACGCCACCCCTTCGACGCCTGTCCGGTGGTCGCCGGCCGGCACGGGGCGAAGGCGCTCTTCAAGCTCGACCGGGAGGGAGCCCAGACCAGGGCAATCACGCAGTTCGCCCCGTCTCTCCACGGCTCCCCGGCCTTCGAGCTCTTCACCGGCTCGAAGCACGCGCTCGTCTTCGGCATCCACCCGGCATCGACGCCCGAGGCTCCCGTGACCTATCGTATCGTCCGGCACGCGGACCGTATCCTCCCGATCCTCGGATGGAGCGCCGTCTCGGCAGCAGCCCTCGGGTTCGCGCGGGAGCAGGAGCTCATGGTCAGAAAGGGGGCCGGGCCCGACCTCGACCAGGCCGGGCTCGAGCGCTGGCTCTAGCGCTACTCCGCGTAGGTCCCGCTTCCGACGAACCAGTCGTCGCCGGCCATCGCGACGTAGACGCGCTTCTCCCAGACACCCGCCCGATCGAGGCGGTGATTCGTGACGTACGTCACGAAGCCGCCGCCGTCGCGGGCGGCATCACGCATCTCGCGGACCATCCGGACACCGTTCGGATCGACGAGGTTCCAGTGGCTCGACCCGACGCTCGCCGGATCCGCCGGGAGGGCGAGCACGGTCCCGTTCATGTCGTAGGCGAAGACGTAGCGCGTGCCCCGGACGAACGACCCGTTCGGGTCGTTGAAGGCCGTGAGGGCCCGCTCCTTCCCGTTCGCCTTCGCATACCGCGCGGCGTCCTCGACGAACGCGACCGTTTCGGCGGTCGGGTCGGGGTCGACTGACTGGTACACGCCGACCCGAGCCACCAGCCACCGACCCGTTCGACGTAGCCGAGCTTCGGCTCGATCGCATTGCCGTGGGCGGGGTTGACGTACCAGAACCGGGCGAAGCCGGTGCCGTTCCGGGCGGCGTCGCGAAGGTTCCGGATGAAGGAGGTGCCGCCAGCGTCGAGTTCGTCCAGCCGGCTCTTCCCGACCAGCTGCGTCTGGAGCGGGTGAGCGAGCGTGATGCCGTCGAAGTCGTAGGCATAGATGTAGAGGTCGCCCTGGAAGAACGGACCCGAGCGGTTCATGAACGCGGCAAGGGCAGCCTCCCGGCCGTTGGCCCGCGCGTAGGCGGCCGCGTCGTGGACGAACGCGACCATCTGGGCCGTCGTATGGCCCGAGGAGAGGTTCGCGGCCGCCGTCGGTTGCGCAGACGGCGTCGCGTTCGAAGCCGGCGGGGCCGAGGTGCAGCCTGCGGCGAGGAGGGTGACGAGGCAGAGGCAGGCAAGGACCGTGCGCATGATGGAGTGGTCGCCCGCCGGAGAGATATGGCTGATGCTTTGGCGCGCAGTCGAGATGGCGACGGCCCGGCTCGGGACGGGGACGGCTGAGGTGAGAAAGACGTTGATTGATCAACTGTTGCGTCATCAACCTTTATCTCGGCTGCGAATCCACGTCTATCTCGCATCCGAGATCCCATGTCCGACGAAATGCCGCTGGCCCGACTCTTCGGGATCGTCCTCCAGCACTACTATGCCACCCTGAACGAGCGTCTGCGCCCGTTCGGACTCTCCGCCGGACAGGCCCCGGTCATGCTCCGGCTCGCCGCCGGGCAGAACGTCACCCAGGAGTCGCTCGCCCGCCACTTCCACGTCGACAAGGGCGCGGTGGCCCGCGCCGCACGTCGGCTCGAGGAGGGCGGGTTCATCCGCCGCGAGGCCGACCCGGTCGACCGGCGGGCCGTCCGGCTCTTCCTGACCGAAGAGGGCGAGCGGGTCGTCCCCGAGTTCGTCCGGTTCGGCTCCGAGTGGGAGGACGCTGTCACGGCCGGGCTCGACGCAGACGAACAGGCGATGCTCCGCTCCCTCCTCGACCGGATGGTCGTGACCTGTGCCGACAGAGGGTGCTGCCTTGAGTGAGACCGGCGACCTCGAGAGCGGCTGCCTTCCGCGCCGGCCCGAGACGGCCGGTGTCGCCCTGCTCCGCGGCGATCCGAAGACCGCGATCATCCGCCTCTCGGCCCCCATGATCGCGGCGATGCTCCTGATGTCGAGTTACAACGTGGTCAACGCGATCTGGGTCGCGGGCCTGGGAGCGAACGCGATGGCCGCGATCGGGTTCGTCACCCCGCTCTTCATGATCCTGATGGGGCTCGGGAGCGGCCTCGGCGCCGGGGTCACATCGACGATCGCGCGGCGGATCGGGGCCTGCGACCGGACGGGAGCGAACAACGCGGCGGTGCACGCATTCCTGCTGGTCCTCGGGATCGCGGCCGTCATCACGGTCCCGTTCGTGCTGCTGGCCGAGCCGATCGCGGTCCTCTTCGGCGCGGGCGCGACCGCCGGCCTCGCGGCCGAGTACGCACGGATCATCTTCGCCGGCACCGTGCTCTTCCTCTTCGTGAACGTCGGCTACGCCGTGCTCCGCGCGGAGGGGGACTCGAAGCGAACCATGTACGCCATGGTCGCCTCGGCGCTCCTGAACATCGTCCTCGACCCTGTCCTGATCTACTGGGCCGGGCTCGGGATCGCCGGGGCGGCCTGGGGCGCGGTCATCTCGATCGGGATGGTCACGGGGATCCTGCTCTACTGGTTCTTCGTGAAGCGCGACACCTACCTCGGGTTCGGCCGTGCCGATTTCGCCCCTGACCGCCGGGTGATCACCGATATTCTCAAGGTCGGCCTGCCGGCCTCGCTCGAGTTCGGGCTGATGTCCGCGCTCGCGATCATCGTCAACTGGATGCTCGTGCTCACGGCCGGCACGGACGCGGTCGCCGTGTACACGGCCGGGTGGCGGGTCGCGCTGTTCGCGGTCATCCCGATCGTCGCGATCGGGACCTCGGTGGTCTCGGTGGCCGGTGCGGCGTACGGAGCGCGGCAGTTCGCGAAGCTCCGGGTCGCCCACCGGTTCGCCACCGGGCTCGGGTTCGGGATCGGCCTCGTATTGAGCGTGCTCACCTTCGTCTTCGCCCAGCCGATCGCCTCGATCTTCGCCTACTCCCCCGAGAGCGCGCCGCTCGCGCCGATGATCGCGGCCTTCCTCTCGACGATGTGTTTCTTCTTCCCGTTCGTCGCGCCGGGGATCGTCTCGGGCTCGATCTTCCAGGGGACCGGGCGGGGGCATCTACTCCCTCGTCGTGAATATCTTCCGGAACCTGGTCTTCATCGTGATCTCGGCCTACCTGCTCGCGTTCGTCTTCGGCCTCGGCGAGGTCGGCGTCTGGTGGGGGATCGTGATCGGGAACATGATGGGCGGCACCTTCGGCTTCCTCTGGGCGCGGTTCTACGTGGATCGCCTGATTCGGCTCGGCGGGGACCGGCCGAAGGCGAGCCCCTGCTCGAGGCCGCACGCGATCCCTCGGCGAAGTCGGCGGCCGATCGCTGAGACGGGTGCCATCGGCTACCCTCCCCGAACCCTTTCTTTTCGTGCCGCTACCGGGAGCGCGGTCAGTAGCCCGTGAAGATCTCGCGCCGGATCTGTTCACCGGACACGCCCATCTCCGTGAGGGCCGCGGTGATCGCGTCGACCATGGCCGCCGGGCCCGAGACGTAGAAGCCCCGGCCGCGCACGTCCGGGACCTGCTTGTTCAAGGAAGGCCCGGTCGATCCGCCCGGTCTGGCCGGTCCACCCGGGCCCGGGGCGGGTCAGGGTGACACGCAGGGTGAACAGCGGGTTTTTCTGCTGCATCTCCTCGAACTCCCCGAGAAAGAGGAGGTCGTCTTCGGTCCGGGCCGAGTAGAGGAGGAGGATCCGGAGAAGGAGGGCAGAGTCGGTCGCGAACCGGGCCATGCTCCGGAGCGGCGTGACCCCGATCCCGCCCGAGATGAAGACCACGTCCTCGTCCTCCCCCTCGAGCGTAAACCTCCCGTGCGGGCCCTTGATCCACACCTGTCACCCGGGACAAGCGCGGCGAAGGCCTCCGCGAACGGGTGGCCGGTCATTCCCTTGGTCACCTCGAGGAACGGTTCGGTCGGGCTGCTCGAGAGGGTCAGGTGCCGGGTCAGGGACTCCCCGTCTCGCTCGACCGTGACGAACGTCCACTGCCCGGCGCAGGTACGAGAACTCCGGCGGCCGTTCGAACCTCACCGAGACCGCGTGCTCGCCTCGGCGTATCACCTCCGCCACCCGGACCCGATACTCCGCTGCCGCGTCCATGGCGCCGATCTTTGCCGTCCCGGCAATAAACCGTTGCGGTGCGTTGCGTGCGCCGTATCCTCCGGAGCCGGTCCGCCGGTATCAGAACCACGGACGGGTGTGGGATCCCTGGTAGGACGACAGCCCGCAGGCCGGACAGGGCTGGACGCCGTGGACCGCGTCGAGGTACCGCGTCACGGCGAGCACGAAGGTCGAGTGGCTCCAGGTCAGGGGCGCGACCGATAGCGGGGCGCCGGTCCGCGGATCGAGCCTGCTCTGCCATCAGGCCGGCGCGGGTCGCGTGGCTGCAGACCCACTCCAGGAGCGAGAGTGCGTGCGGCAGATCCCCGAGTCCGATGTACCACTCGGCCAGCCAGAGCGTGCAGATCGGCCAGGGGTTTCCCGGCAGGTCCAGATCGTCGCCGTTCTGCTGGTACCGGTCCCGTTCGTACCGGGCGATCCCGCCGATCCCGGCCTTCACACCGAGCCGGGTCTCGACGGCTTCCATCGTGGCGCGCACCCGCGGGTCGTCCGGGGGGAGCAGGCCGAACGCGAAGACGCCGTATGCGCTCGCGTCGATCGCCCGGTCCGGGACGAGGCTGCCGTCGACGTCGAACCGGGCCGCCTTGAGAAACCGGCCGGTCTCCTCGTCGAAGAGGTGGGCGATGGCCGCTGCTTTCACTTCCTCGGCCGCCTCACGATACCGGGCGACGCGGCGCGGGTCGCCGAGCAGGGTGGCGATGCGCGAGGCCGCGAGGAGGCCCGCGTACACAGTGGAGGTCGTGAAGGTGAAGATGCCGTGCTGCTCCTCCCACAGGTCGTAGCTCGGGAGGGGCAGTCCGGTCCCGGGATCTCTGTATCGGACCAGGAACTCGGCCGCCGGCACGACGAGCGGATCGTAGAGCGAGATGACGAACTCGATGTCGCGGACGCGGTCGTAATGGCTCCAGAGCGCGAAGAGGACGAGCGCGGTCTCGTCCTCCTGGATCGGGTACTGCGCCGCTCCGCCGAGGTCGATCCACGGGTGCCAGGTCGAGCCGAGGGTGCCGTCGGGGTGGTACTTGTGGAAGAGGTAGCCATCGGCCGTGATCGTCCGTTCGCAGAACCGGAAGAATCTCCGGGTGATTCCGTAGTATCTGGCCGCGTCGAGGCCGATCGAGACGAAGGCACCGTCCCGCGGCCAGGCGTAGGCGTAACTGTCGTGGTTGAACGCATAGATATCCGAGTCGCACGAGCCGAGGATGGCGCCACGGTTGTCGATCTGGGTGCGGAGCACGAGCAGGCTGCGCTTGAATGCGTCCACGACGACTGGCGGTAGATCGGCAAAGTCGATCTGGCTCTTGTTGACCCAGCCCCGGTAGATCTGGTCGGCCTGGTCGAGGAGTTCCCCGGGCCCGACGGCGCGGACCCTTCGGTGCAGGGCGGTCACCTCGTCCATGGACGTCCCCGTGCAGAGCCAGTAGTGGAGTGCGGAGGAGCCTTCCGGCCCGAGCCGGGCGTGCGCGCCGATCGTCGAGTCGACCGATCCGTGAGCCACGGGATTGCGGCTCAGGACGCCGTCCTCCGCATCGACCCACGTACCGCGCAAGGCACGGGTCTCGGCCGTCCCGACGGCGTACTGGTCGAGCCCCGGGCCGTCGCCGCGTGCTCCGGCAAGGATATACCTGTCCTTCCGGTAGTGGATCACGGCATCTTCCTGCGGATGATAGAAGGCGGTGATTCCGTGCGATGACTCGTGGACGTGAAGGTCCTGGGCGAAGAAGAGGCGGAGGTCGTGCGCCTCGCCGTCGGTGCTCCGCGCTGCGACCCGGCGGAGGAAGATGGTGTAGAGCGGGTGGACCGTGTCGTTGACCGTCAGCTCGACCGGGAGCGCCGGGGGCGTCAGAACGGCCTGACTCACCAGCGAGTCGGGGCGGTATGCAATGGATCGTTCCCAGTGCTCGTCGACCCAGGAGAACTGTCCGTCAACCCAGACACCGAACCGGCACCGGTGGCCCCCGACGTGGTTCTCCATGCCGACGAAGGGGAAGTAGAGGTCGCGGATCGCGAGGTCGGCATCGAGCGTGATCATCAGGTCGCCGTTTCCGAAGCAGAGTTCCCGGGGCATCGGTTCGTCCCGGGCATCCCTCTGTTCCGGGTGGCTGATAACGGTTCCCTCGATGGCGCGCTTCGCTCCGGAGAATGCCTTGGGCCCTGCCCCCGGGGCGGAACTGTCCAGAGGGGGACAGGCGGTGATGATGGCGGTCGCCCGTGACGGCACCGTTCCGGCTACCCGATCTCCGCTGCGAATGGTTCCGCCCGGAGAGATGCTGGCCGAAGCGGCGCTACTGTACGCCCCGCCAGGAGTGGAGAGGCGGTGCTTTTCGACGGACGGAAGGCTATCGGCGGTGAGAAGGGCGAACAGGCCGGCCTCATCGCGGCCCGTGAAGGCCGACGCCATGGAGAGTCGGGTCGCGTCCGCCTGTTCCGAATGATCCTGTCGGATGAAGAAGGGGTATCGGGGCAGGGCCCCGCTCACCGGGTCACGTGACGATGAACTGCCCCGTCATCGTTGTCGGGTGGACGTCGCACCGGAAGAAGTAGGTCCCCGGCGTACTCGGCGCGGGGAAGGTGTATTTCGTGGTCCCCGGCCCGGTCACGATCGTACCCCTGAAGATGGCCGTGGCTGCCGACGCGTCCGTGTACAGAGCGAAGTTGTGCGGCACGCCCGAGTCGTTGTTGGTGAAGGTGATCGTTACGGCCGATCCGGCCGGGACGGTGATCGTGCTCTTGTCGAACTTCATGTTCTGGGCCGTGAGGGTGATGGCCGCGGGCTGGCCGGCCCCGCCGGAGGTCGTCTGCACTCCCGTCGTGACCGACGTCGGTGTTGCCGTTGCATTTATCGTCGTGGTGGTGGTGCACCCGGCGAGGAGCGCACTGCAGAGCAGCAGGCCCGCCACTGCGAGTACCAAGATATATCGTCGCATGCCCGGAGAGGGGAGCCGCAAGTATAAAAAGTTTGTTGAAACAAGGTCATTCGTGTCGCAATAGCAAAAAGAGAGAGCGTGCGGGCGTTCACACCACTGCTGCTCGCGTGACGAGGAACCTCCCGGTCATCAGTATCGGGCGGATGTCGCGCCGGAAGAAGTACGTCCCCTGGGCACCCGGGGCGGTGAAGGTGCAGGTCGTGGTCGCCGGCCCGGGTGTTTGCCGTTGAAATCGAAAGCGGCGGCGGACGCTGTCGCCGCGATCCGAGGCATGGGATCGGCAGCGCCGGGATCCTCCGTAACGCAGGGTACTTTTGTCCAACGGAGCGCCAGGATTGCCGGGTTGGAGGGGATTACCGATCGCCTGGCTCTCGGCCGTCGAGCGCTCCGTCTCCGAATCGAGCGCGGAGGGATCCGGCGGTATCTGGAGTTCCAACGGAGAACGGGTGGGGGTTATGCGCCCGCCGCCCGCCCGAGCTCGAACGCCCGGCGGTTCACATCGATCGTCTTCGGCGGGACCGATCGTTCGATCGCAGTGAGGAGCGACCCGGGGGAGAGCGGGATCAGATGCGAGGCGGCCCCGATCAGCACAACGTTCTGCGCCAGCTCCGATCCGGCCTCGCGGGCGAGCGCGCCGGCGTCGATGGCCAGGGGCCGGAACGGCGCGAGCCGCCCGAGGCACTCCCCGGGTGACGGCATCGGGAGCTGCTGCGTGAAAACCGGGGTGGGCGTGATGATCGCGGTGTTCGTCACCACGCGCCCGGCCGGCTTCAGGAAATGCCGGTACCTGAGCGCCTCGAGCAGGTCGAACGAGAGCAGGAGGTCGGCCGAGCCCGGGTCGATGAGGGGGCCGAACCGGCCGTCGATACGGACCGAGCACTCGACCGAGCCGCCGCGCTGGGCCATGCCGTGCGTCTCGGCGCCCCGGACGGACCGCCCCTCGGTCACGCAGGCCTCGCCGAGGATGTTCGAGGCGAGGATCGTACCCTGGCCGCCGACCCCGACGATCATGACATCGTCAGCTCATGCCGAACCTCCTTTCGCCGGAGGCCGTCCTTCCCTGGCGATACCGCCCTGCGGACAGAGGGTGGCGCAGACTCCGCAACCCGAGCAGAGCGCCGTGATGGAAGCCGTCTCTCCCTCGAAGGCGAGTGCGGGGCAGCCGAAGCGGAGGCAGGTCCGGCAGCCGGTGCAGGCCGACACATCGACCGCGTACCGGGGCCGCGCGACCTTCGCCCGGCGCTCGTTGATCACGCAGGGCTTCTTCGCGATCACCACGCGGACCCCGGGCCGGCCCTTCGCCTCGCGGAGGGTCGCGACGAGCCCGGTCATGTCGTACGGGTCCACGGTCTCGACCCAGGTCACGCCGCAGGCCCGGCAGAGCGCCTCGAGCGAGACCTTCGGCGAGACCTCGCCGGTCGCGGTCATTCCGGTCGTCGGGTTGGGCTGGTGTCCCGTCATGGCCGTGGTCCTGTTGTCCAGGATCACCACGACCATGCTCGCGCCGTTGTAGACGGCGTTCACCAGTCCGGGGAGACCCGTATGGAGGAACGTCGAGTCTCCGATCGTCGCGACCACGTCGCCGCCGACCGTCTGGGCGATCCCCGAGCCGACCGTGATCGAGGCGCCCATGCAGATCGTGGTATCCACGGCCCCGAGCTGGAGCCCGAGCGTGTAGCAGCCGATGTCGGACGGGAAGACCGCGTCCTTGAAGACGCGCCGCATCGCGAAGAAGACCGCGCGGTGGGGGCAGCCGGCGCAGAGGATCGGGGGGCGGGGCGGCAACCCCTCCTCGGGGATGGGAAGCGCCGGAGGGACGTCGAGGTAGCCGGCCTTCGCGAGCGCGGCGCGGACGACGGCGGGCGAAAGCTCCCCCTCGGAGGGGACGTGCTCCGTCCGCTTGCCGTAGACCCGGACGCAACCGGCCGCCTGCCGTACCTGCTCCTCGACCACGGGTGCCCCCTCCTCGACCACGAGCACCTCCTCGTGCTCGAGGCAGAAGCAGCGGAGCTGCTCGGGGTCGAGGGGATAGGCGCGGACCGTGAAGAGCGAGACGTCGTCGGGAAGAACCTCGCGGACATAGCTCGCCGCGATGCCGCTCGCGACCACTGCGCGTCGGACCGCGGATCGCCCCCTCGTTGTACCCGAGCTCGAGGAGGCGTTCCCGGATCCGCGGCTGCTTCTCGTTCAGCCGGCGATGGAGCACCCGGGTGTGGGCGGGGATCACCACGTACTGCCGGGGGTCGCGGCGGAACGCCGGCTCCCGGGGAACCGACCGAGATCGGGCCGAGCTCGACGTCGGCCTTCGAGTGGCAGATGCGGGTCGTCGGCCGGAAGAGCACGGGCAGGCCGAACTCCTCGGAGAGGGCGAAGGCGTCGCGGAGCAGTGCGTGCGCCTCCTCGATCGTGGTCGGGTCGAGACAGGGCAGCCCGGCCATCGCGGCGTAGAGCCGGCTGTCCTGCTCGTTCTGGGACGAATGGGCGTACGGGTCGTCGGCCGAGAAGACCACGAGGCCCCCCGTGACACCCGTGTACGCGCTGGTCATCAGCGGATCGGCCGCGACGTTCAGGCCGACGTGCTTGGTCGTAAAGAGGGCACGGACGCCGCACCAGGACGCCGCGAGCGCGTTCTCGAACGCGACCTTCTCGTTGGTCGACCACTCGACGTGGACTCCTTCTGGCCGTTCGGCCCGGAGCAGGTCGATCACCTCGGACGAGGGCGTGCCCGGGTACCCGGCCGCGAACCCGACACCGCCCTCGAGGGCGGCGTGGGCGAGTGCCTCGTTGCCCAGCAGATACTGTCGTGCCATAGACCACTCCCCAACCGGGCCGCAGCGGTGCGGCCCGTTCATGAATATTGCTCCGTCGAGGATACAAAAGCGTCTGTTCCGGTGCCATCGATAATCTATAAGAACCGGGACGATTGATCTAGTAGGGTAACCCGAAGGGCCCGTAGCATAGCTGAGGTGGTGCGCCCGGCTGATAACCGGGAGGCCATGAGTTCGAATCTCATCGGGCCCATTCACGCCCTGTTTTTTATCGTTTCCCAACGATCTCTTCTCATGGAGCGCTCGCTCGTGATCGTCGTCGTGCTCGGCCTCGCGGCCGCAGCCGGTCTTCTCATCGTCTCTCCCTACCTCTCGCTGATGGCCCTGATCATCGCCGGCGTCGTGGCCATGGCGCTCACGATCGGCCGCGACACCCGCGACTTTCCCGATATCGAGGCCTCGCTCGCCGAGGATGCCCGTGCGGTCTCGCTCAGGAACAAGGGAAACGCGCCGGCACTCCAGGTGCATGCCTCGTTCGTCCCGATCGGGGTCGAGGCCGACGTCGCCTCGCTCGCAGTCGAGGCGATCCATGAGATGCCACTCCCCGAGCAGGTGGCCGAGGTGAAGGTGGTCGTGACCTACAAGAACAGCAGGGGCCAGCCCTTTCGCCGGACCGCGCTCCTCTCGGCCCTCCACCCCCCGGACGACCCCCTCCGCCCTCCGTTCGCGATCTTCGGATGGAAGTAGCGGCTACCCGTGGAGATACTCGAGCGTGGTCCGGAGGGCGTCGAGCAGCGCCTCCTGCCCCTCGAGATACTGCCGGAGTCCCCGGTAGAGCATGAAGAGGAGCTCGGGGCCGTAGACGCCGAGCGCGTCCCCGGGTGCGATCGGGGCGAGAAGGCTGTCGACGAGCACGGTGTCGGTCGAGTACATCAGTTCGGCCAGGGTGCCGTCCGGCGTAAGCACGCAGAACTGGTCCGTGACCGCCTTCTCCGGGTTATCGGGTCGGAAGGGCATGGGCTCGGTCCGGGCGAGGACGAGCATCTTCCCGGGGTAGTAGTGCTGGTCGTACATCTCGCCGGAGCCGTCGACCTTGCCCCGGGCCATCACCTCGAGGCCGGCCACCGGCAGGATCGCGGTCGCGGTCACGGCCATTCGGGCGAGCAGGACGGCCTCGTCCTTCTGTACGGCGTCCGTGGCCTCTGCGATCGCGTCCCGGTTCGCGCTGATCTGCTCTTCGAGCGCGGCGAATCCGCGCTCGATCTCATCGGTCGTCATCCAGCAGGATTCGGCGGCCCACGACATCAGGCTTGTTGCCCGGCGCACCCCGCGGATCTTATACTCTCTGAAGACCACACACTACCCATGATCCGGGTCGGGCTCCTCGGCTGCGGCAACATCGGCCACCTGCTCGCGTCCCATGCCGAGGGCTTCGTGATCGCGGCCCTCTACGACCAGATGCCCGAGCGGGCGCGAGAGCTCGCGGAGCGCTGGGGCGGGACGGCCTACGACTCGTTCGAGGCGTTCGCGGCCTCCGATGTCGACCTCGTGGTCGAGGCGGCCTCGGTCGGGGCCGTGCGGACGCACGGCGAGGCCGTGCTCCGGGCCGGCAAGGACTTCGTCGTGATGTCGGTCGGGGCCCTCGCCGACACCGCCTTCCTGTCGCGTCTTCGCGAGGCGGCGGTCGCGTCGGGCCGGCGGGTCTATATTCCGAGCGGGGCCGTGATGGGGCTGGACAACCTCAAGATCGGCCGGATCGGGGGATCGACCGGCTCGTGCTCAGGACCACGAAGAGCCCGGCGTCGCTCGGGCTCCGGATAGATGAGCGGACGCTCGTCTTCCGCGGACGGGCGGACGAGTGCGTCCAGGCCTTCCCGAAGAACATCAACGTCTCGGCCGCGATCGCGCTCGCGGCCGGGCGGGAGGTCGAGGTCGAGCTCTGGGCGGACCCGGCCGTGGATCGGAACATTCACGAGATCTGCGTCGAGGGGCCCTTCGGCGATGCGTATCTCCGGATCCGGAACGTCCCGAGCCCGGACAATCCGGCGACATCGTACCTCGCAGCCCTCTCGATCCTGGTACTGCTCCGCGACCTCGGCGAACCGATCGTGGTGGGGACGTGACCGGGGTTCCGCTCACCCGCCTCGTCGCGTTCGTCGCGGAGGACGCGCCGTTCGGCGACGTGACCTCGGACGCCGTGCTCGACGACCGGGACTGCACCGCGGCTCTCCGGTTTCGGGAGGCGGGGATCGTCGCCGGCCTTGCCGAGGCCGCCGCGCTCTTCGCCCATTACGGAGTCGCGGTGACGCTCCGTGCGGCCGATGGCGATCGGGTTGAAGCGGGCGCGACGGTGCTCGAGCTCGAAGGGCCGGTTCGGAGCGTGCTCCTCGTCGAGCGGACGGCCCTGAACCTCGTCGGCCGCATGAGCGGAATCGCGACTGCAACGGCCCGGTACGCGGCGCTGGCGCGCGGAGGCGATCGGCATGTCCGCGTCGCGGCCACGCGCAAGACCGCCCCCGGGCTCGGCCTCCTCGACAAGAAGGCCGTGCTCCTCGGCGGCGGCGATCCCCACCGGTTCACGCTCTCGGACGGCGTGCTGATCAAGGACAACCACCTCGCGCTCGTTCCGATCGAGGAGGCGGTCCGCCGGGCCAGGGCGTTCTCTGCGTACAAGACGGTCGAGGTGGAGGTCGAGACGGCCGACGAGGCCGTGCGGGCGGCCCGAGCCGGCGCCGATATGGTTCTGCTCGATAACATGACTCCCGACGGGGTCAGGGAGGCACTCGCCGCGCTCGCGTCGGCCGGGCTCCGCGACCATGTCCGGGTCGAGGTCTCGGGCGGGATCACGGAGGCGACGATCGGGGCGTACGCGGCGCTCGGGGTCGACCTCGTGAGCGTGGGGGCCCTGACGCACTCGGTCCGGTCGCTCGATCTCACGCTCGAGGTCTCCGCGCCGCAACAGGCGGATTGAAGAGGGCGCCTGCTCCATCTCTGTCATGGAGGATGTGAAGCCTGTCCGTCCGCTCGATCCCGCCGGTGAGGTCCGCGTCTGCCCGGACTGCGGCTACCAGCGAGGATTTCACGTCACGTTCCTCGCCGACGACGGTGGAGCCCGTCCGGCCGTGCTCTGCTGCCCCGAGTGCGGGGCCCGGTTCGAGATCGGGTGGCGTGTCCGGCTGTAGCCTGGTGCTTCACGGCCCCGAGGTGATCGATTCGGGCGAGGCCGCCCGCCTCGTGGCGGCACTCAGGCCTGCACGGGTAGTCGTCGCCGGGAATCATGGCGCGGTGCGCGGCCGAGGAGCACGGGCTCCTCTCCTGCTGGACACAGGAGAAGCCGTCCGCGGCGCTCGGCGCCGATCCGACGGCCGTGCTCGCGAACCGGGGCCGCTCGCCCGAATCGGGGAGGATCTTCGGCGAGATCGTTGCGGCGAGGCTTCGCCGTCCGCTCGTCCAGCTCGAGTGCGCGGACGAGACCGTGATCGGCTGGAACGGAGCCGATTGCGCGCCGTTCGCCGACCTCCTCGGCTGGAAGGTGGAGTCACGGGCGGTCGCGCCGCCGGAGTCGACCCGGCAACAGCCGGCTGATCCGGGGCTGCCGGCCCGGCGACGCCGTGCTCGTGGACGGCCTCGTGGTCGGACGAGCCACGGCGGACGAGGTGGTGCTGGTCTCCGATGGCGAGGGCCTCAGGGCCGAACGTGGCTGCGTCCTCAAAGATCACGGCGTCGAGAAGCTCCGGCGCCGCGGACCGATCCGGCTCCCCGGCGCCTGGTGCACGGCGGGGCCTCTTCGCGCATCCCCGCCCCGGACCTCGTCCCGACGGCGGACGTGGGGGCGCGTGCTCGTCCTCGACCACGACGCGGCAGCGCTCTACCGTGATCTCGCCGACGACCACTGCGGTCTGCTCGCGATCGGCGACGATACGACTGCGGCCGCGCTCCACCTCGGCGCCCACCTGGGCCTGCCCGTGCTCGGCATCACCGACGGCGACGGGGACGGGCTCGTGCCGGCAGTGCGAAGGTGCGCCGGGCTCGCTCGTCCTCCGGGCGATCGCCGAACGCGACGACGACCTCGGACGGGAGCTCGCCGATGGCTGTGACGGTCGGCCGCTCGAATGGGAGGCGTTCGTGGCCCGCGCGCTCTGCGCCCTCCGAGGACGGGTCCGGGTGGCGGGATGAAAGGCGGCGGGATGCTCTGCGCCTCCTGCAAGGGCAGGGGGCTCTGCGGTCTCGCGCGCTGTCCGATCACGGCCCGGTTCCTCGCGCGGACCGGGACGAAGCCGATCAGCTCGTACATGGGCGCGGCACCCTCGGTCTTTGTGGGCTCGTACGCCTACCCGTCGGTCCAGGGCGGACCCCTCCTGCTCGGAGACTCCGACCGACCGCCCGACTGGCTCGCCCGCGGCCTCTCCATCGACGACGTGGTGAACCTCCGGGCAGCGACCATCGCGGCGCGGGCCCCGGTCGACCGGGTCCGGGATGCGATGGCCGAGGTCGCGCTCTCGGCCACACCCGTCGACGTCGAGGTCGCGTTCACCCGTCCGGTCGAGGCCGACCTGCGCTTCGACGGCGTGCTGACCCCGATCGGAAGGTCCGGGCCCGTCCGGCAGCTCGACGTGCTCGACAACCCGGTCGTGCCGCGGATGGTGGAGAAGGTCGCGGCCGACTCGGACCTGGCCGCATCCGAGGGCCTGGCCGAGCTCTACCGCGCCGACGTCGACGTCTACCATCTGGCCGACCTGCTCTCGGCCGGGACGCTCGGCAAGGCCCCGCGGATCGTGCCGACGCGCTGGGCGATCACGGCCGTGGACGACACGCTCGGCAAGGCCGGGAAACGGGAGCTGGCACGGTACCCGTCGATCGAGGAGGTGCTCGTCTTCGGAGCCACGCTCTACGGCAACACCATCGCCGTGCTCCTTGCGCCCGGTGGCTGGCGATACGAGATGGTCGAGTGCTGGCGCGCGCACAGCCTCTGGACTCACGATCACGATGCGGTCACGGTTGACGGCGAGGGGAAGACGAAGTCGGGGTACTCGCCGATCGCGGGCGCGTACTACTCGGCCCGCCTCGCCGTGACCGATTACCTCGTCGCAGTGCGTCGCCAGGCCCGGGCTCTCGTGCTCCGCTCGGTCACGGGCGAATACTGGGCACCGCTGGGCACCTGGGTCGTGCGCGAGGCCGCGCGGCAGGCGATGCGGAACCCTCCCGAGCGGTTCGCGACCCTCGAAGAGGGGGCGGTCGCCCTCGACCGGCACTATGGCGACGCCTCGTGGCGCGCACAGTCGACGCTGCTCCCGCGGATGCGGAGCGAGCGGACACTCAGCGATTTCCTCTGAGCGGCATCGAAACGACCGCTCCCGCCAGGCTCAGCCGTGTTTCCATCGAACCGACCACCCCCGACGCTCGTCGCGATCCCGACCACTCCCGGGTGTCCCGGATGTCCCGGTTTCTCAGCGCTCCCGCTCCTGCGAGGTGCCGACTGCCAACCACCCCGTGCGCTTCCGTCCCGGCGCCACCGTGACGAATATGAGCTGCCGTCGGGGGTTGGAATCGGGCGGTTGGTTAACTATACCATACAAAAAGTAAAGTATATATTACATTAGGACGAAGGAGATGTGGGGCAACAGACAGATCCCGCCACCTCGGACCTGCTGCTGCCCCGACAGGTGATCGCACCTGAAGAGAGGAGGTGAGCGTTCCGAGACGGTTGAACGGATGATCACGTCGCAACGATTACTCCAGTAAGGAGAGGGCACAAAGCAGGAGGCGCAACCGGCTCCCCGGTCTCCGACCTCCCGCGGTTTTTCGATAGCATCACCAGTACCAGGACAGACATGAAGAGAGAATCCCCAGCAGGTGACGGGAGGCCCCGCATCCTCCTGCTGATCCTCGCGATAGCCACCGTTCTTGGCTGTTTCGCCTGTACGGCGGGCTGCACGGCCGGTTCAACCACCACGCCGACCGCCGACGCCGGCATCGGCACAGCATCGACCACATCGCCCGATGGCACGGCCTCAGATACGAATGAGTCCGACGCGGCGACGCCCGCCGGTCCTCCACAGGATCGGGTCCGGCCGAACGGCACATTCCCGTCGGGGGCATCCCCGGGACACGCGGTGCCAAACGGTACGCCGCCTGCAGGCGCGCCGCCGGGAGGCAGGAACTTCACCGGGACGCCTCCGGCAGGAGCGCCACCGGACGGGATGCGGCCGAACGGTACGCCCCCGGTAGAACGCAGCGGATCGGCTCCCTGACGGGATCCCGACGGCACGGCCGGACGGAGGGGCGGATGTCCCAGTTTGATCGCCCCCCAAACACGCCGGCGGCCGGTGATCTTTCTCGAATCCGGTCGTCGTCCAGCTGTCGGTTCCGGGGAATCCGGACGAAGCGGCTCCCTTTTTATATAACACAGGACATATCTTTTGCGATGGCGATCGACGTTCAGGACGCGGCCCTCGGGGCCATCGTCGGGCTCGCGGTCGGAGACGCTCTCGGTGCCCCCGTCGAGTTTCTGAAGCCCGGCTCCTTCCCCCCGATCACCGGATACCGGGAGGGGGGGATCCTGAATCTCCCCGCCGGCTGCTGGACGGAGGATACGGCCCTCGCCCTCTGCCTGGCCGAGAGCCTGATCGCCTGCGGCGGCGCGGACCCGATCGACCAGCTCCGGCGCTACGTCCGGTACTGGCGCGAGGGGTATCAGGCGCCGACCGGGATCTGCCTCGATATCGGGACCACGACCCGCCGCTCGCTCGAGGCCTTTCTCAGGACCGGGATGGCCGAGGCCGCTCCGGTCGCAGGACTCATACCCGGGAACGGGTCGCTGGTCCGGGTCGCCCCGGTGCCCATCTTCTTCGCCGGCGACCCGGGTCGGACCGTCGGAGAGGCTGCGACCATGAGTCGGACCACGCATGCCGCACCTGACTCGGTCGACGCCTGCCGGTACTTCGCCGGGCTCCTCTCCGGCGCGATCCTGGGGGCGCCGGTCTCCGCCCTCGCCTCGCCCATGTACGAGCCCGTTGAGGGGTTCTGGGAGAATGAAGGACTCTGTCCGCCGATCGCGGCCGTCGCCGCGGGATCGTTCCTCGCTAGGGAGCCTCCTGCCATCCGCGCCGGAGGAGGGGCGGTCCAGTGCCTCGAGGCCGCACTCTGGGCGTTCGCGCACGGAGAGTCCTTCCCCGAGGTCGTGCTCGCCGCCGTGAACCTCGGCGACGACGCGGACACGGTCGGCGCGGTGGCCGGGCAGCTTGCCGGCGCCTGCTACGGCCTCTCCGGTATCCCGGCGGAATGGCAGGAGGGGCTGTACCGTCACCATGACGTCGTTCGGGGGGCCGTGAACCTCATGGCCGCCGGGACACGGGCCGCGTTCGGCCTCGGCCCGGCACAATCCGGGAGGGTTGCGCCGCGGCGGCGGACACGGGGAGGCCGACGGATCGTCCGCCGAGGGCCGGGGTCAGGCGGGGACATGCACCTTGAGACGCTTCTCCGATTCGTCGCGGCCCTGCCGCGCGAGGGGCCGGGCGACGAGCGGTTGACAGCGCACCTCTACGGCCTCCTCACGGACCTTCCCGCCCGGCCGCGTGCGGCCGATATGGGCTCGGGGAGCGGTGCGGCCGCACTCGCCCTCACCCGCGCCGGTGCGCGGGTCACGGCCGTGGACATCTCCCCCGCGCTTCTCCAGCGTCTGAACGAGCGAGCGGTCCACGAAGGGCTCGCGTACCGTATCCGGACGCTGCAGGCCTCGATGGATGCGGTGCCCGAGGACGAGGGGCCGTTCGACCTGATCTGGTCCGAGGGCGCCGTCTACAACGTCGGTTTCGACGCCGGGCTCCGCGCCTGGCGCGATCTGCTCGCGCCCGGTGGATACGTCGTGGTCTCCGAGCTCGAGCTGGCTTGTCGACGACCCGCCCCAGGAGGTCCAGACCTTCTGGAGAGCGGCCTACCCGGGCATGCGGACCGTCGCTGCGAACGCGGCCGCATGCGCCGCCGCCGGGTACCGCTGGCTCGGCTCGGTCCGCCTGCCCGACGCGGCGTGGGACGCGTTCTACGCCGCGCAGCGGGAGCGGTGCCAGGAGTGGCGGACGGGTGGCCCGACCCCGGAGGAGGCGGCCGTCATCGCCGAGGTCGAGGAGGAGATGCGGATCCATGGTTCCTACCGCGCCACGTACGGCTACGTCTTCTACCTGATGCAGTGGCCGTTGTAACCGGATGGGCACGCTGTGCCGCGCGGCGCACGCTCCCTCTCCATGTCTGTCTCAGAGCGCATTGAAGAGTCGGACGGCGTCTGCGACGAAGTCGGACCGGCCGTTGCCGTTGGAGTCGAACGCCGTGACGGACGGTGAGTCGTCCCCTTTCCGGAAAGACGGAGGGGTCGGCGGAATCGATCGGGAATGTCAGTCCCGGCCGGCGCCGTTCTGCGTCGCCTGTCGCCGGTACCTGGCCTCGAGGCTCCCGAGCGACTCGACCTCGTCGATGCCCTTGTCGTCGCGGACCCGGACGAAGCGCGGGAAGCGGAGCGCGTACCCGCTCGCGTAGTTCGGGCTCTTCTGGATCTCCCAGGTACCCGACCTCGAAGACGACCTGGGGCTCGAACGTGACGGAGTTTCCGGACTCGGCGATGACGAGATCTTTGAAGAGGGCGTGGAGCTCGGCCAGCTGCTCGTCCGTGATCCCGGTCGCGACCCGTCCGACCGAGAGGAGCTTCCCCGATCCTGGACGGCGAGCTGATAGGACCCGAAGTGCTGGGCTCGCCGTCCCTCGCCCCACTCGGCCCCGATCACGGCCAGGTCGAGTGTCTCCACCTCGGGCTTGATCTTGACCCAGGCCCGGCCCCGGGCGCCGGGGGTGTACGGCGAGTCCGGAAGCTTGAGCATCACGCCCTCGTGCCCGTCGCGGAGCGCCTGCTCGTAGACCGCACGGATCTCGCTCTCGTCATCGAGCACCTTCTGCGGCGCCAGGTGATCGGTGAGCACGCCCTCGAGCACGTGCCGCCGCTCCGAGAGCGGCCGGTCGAGCAGCGTCTCACCGTCGGCGTACAGGCAGTCGAAGATGCGGGGCACGAGCGCGATCGCCTCCCGGGCCGCGGCCACGCCGTGCTTGCGCCGGAACCGGCGGAGCACGGTCTGGAACGGGAGGGGCCTGCCGTCGGCCCCGAGGGCGACCACCTCGCCGTCGAGGATCACGTCCCGGTCCGTTGCGGCGCGGAGGGCCTCGACGATCTCGGGCAGGGCATGGGTCACCTCCTCGAGCCGCCGCGACCAGATCCGGCAGACCTTTCCGACCCGGTGGAACTGGATGCGCGAGCCGTCGTACTTGTACTCGACCGCCACCGGGCCGTAATCCGCGAGCTGCTCGGCGATCGTCCCCTGCTGCGCGAGCATCATCCGGACGGGCCGGAACGGGTGGATCCAGACCGCCGAGAGGGCATCCTCACCAGCCCGGGCGAGAAGCGCGACCTCCCCGAGATCGTTCAACGCCTGCTGCGCATGCTCGACGCGGCCCGGATCCACCCCGAACGCCAGCGCGATCGCATCCCGGACCGTCCCCTCGCCGATCCCGATCCGGAGCTCGGCGAGCACGAGCCGCGCGAAGTACCGGGCTTCGCGCGGAGTCATGGCCCCGAAGCCCTGCCGGAGGAACCGCATCTTCGCCTGCTGCGACTGCGGGCCCGAGGCCCCCGCCACCCGCACGAGAAGCGCGTGCACCTCGGCGAGCGAGAGGGCCTCGTCGAAGAACGCCGACTGCTGCCGTCGTGCGAGCAGGCGCTCGATGGCGAGCCCGGCGTCGCCGGTCTCGTTCACGAGCCGGACGACGTCCGCCTTTTTTCGGCCCGCAACGTACGCGGCCGCTTCGTACAGGAGCATCGGCCCGATCCCGAGCTTCTCGGGGGACCAGTCGGGGAAGACCTTCCCCTGGACGAACCGGACGAAGACCGGGAGCTCGGCCTTGTCCAGCGACGGCAGCACGGACGCGACCAGGTCGCGCATCTCGAGCCTGCCCGCGAGGGCCTCGAGCTGCTCGCAGAGCCTCTGCGAACCCGGCGAACTCCACCTAGACCACCATCGGGCCCGAGACCGTCTGCTGGAGCGCGACCGAGAGCTGCACGTCGGACGAGAAGAGACCGAAGGCCGATTCGGCCGCGACGCGCGCCCGCTCGGGGGTGTTGTTCGTATCCGAGAGGTGCGCAAGCATGACCGCTGCAAGGTCGCCCGAGAACGAGCGGAGGAGGTCGGCCGTCTGGTCGTTCGAGAGATGGCCGCGCCGCGAGCGGATGCGGCGCTTGAGCATGGCCGGGTACGGCCCCTCCTCGAGCATGCGCGGGCAGTGGTTCGCCTCGATCACGAGGGCGTCGCAGACCGCGAGGCGGTCGCGCACGCCGTCGGGGACGACGCCTGTGTCCGTGCAGTACCCGAGCCGTGCCCCGTCCCCGAGGATCGTGTAGCCGCAGGGCTCGCGGGCGTCGTGCGAGAGAGGCAACGGCTCGATCACGAACTCACCGATCGCGAACGGCTCGTGCGCGCGGACGGCCCGGGTCGTGATCGCCTGCTTCGAGGGCTTGCGGTGGAGGAGGAACTCGCTGATGGTCCCCGGCGTGGCGTAGACCGGGATACCGAGCCGCTTCACGAACGCGTCGAGCCCGCGAATGTGATCCGTGTGCTCGTGGGTCACGAGGACGGCCTCGATCGCGGCGGGGTCGGCGCCGGCCAGTGCGATCCGGGCGAGCAGATCGCGCGCCGAGAGGCCGGCGTCGACCAGGAGCGCACCGTCCCGGCCCTCGACCAGGACCGCGTTCCCCTTGGAGCCGGAGGAGAGAGCCGTGACCCGCATGAGCAAAGGGTTGGTCACGGCACGACTTGAACTCTTAGATCGGGAGGGTGGTCCCGGGGGAGGGGACCTCTCCCTCCACCGGTCGTGTGCCGGGGTGTCGACCAGCTCCTCCCCGGTCCGAACCCGGACCGTCCGGGTGATCGGCGTCACGAAGATCCTGCCGTCGCCGACCTTACCGGTCCGCGCCCCGGCGCAGATCGCCTCGATCGCGGCGTCGACCTGGTGGTCGCTGACCGCGACCTCGATCCGGCACTTGGGCAGCATGTCGACGGGGACGGTCTTGCCGCGGAACTGGAGCGTGATCCCCTTCTGGTCGCCGCGTCCGCGGACCTCGGTGATCGTCATGCCGGCAAATCCCTGGTCCTCGAGCGCCTTCTTAACGAAGTCGATCCGCTCGGGGCGAATGATGGCGGTTACGAGCTGCATCTTCTTTACCTCACTGGGGGACCCGCTCCCCGTGCTGGGCGATGTCGAGGCCGACATACTCTTCCTCCTCGGTCACGCGCAGGCCCATAGTCTTTTTCACCGTCCAGGCAAGCGCGTAGGTCACCCCGAACGCGAAGACCACGGTGACGCAGGCGGCAATGACGTTCGCCACGAACTGGGTGGTCGAGCCCTCGAGCAGACCGGGATACTTGTTGATCGCGGTGCTGGCGAAGATCCCCGTGGCGATCGCGCCCCAGAAACCGCCCATGCCGTGGATGGCCCACGCGTCGAGCGACTCGTCGAACCCGACCCGGAGCCGGAGCAGCATGCACCCGTAGCAGAGCAGCCCCGCCACGGCGCCTATGACCAGGCTGGCCGGCACCCCGACGTAGCCCGCTGCAGGCGTGATCGCGACCAGGCCCGCGATCCCGCCCGAGACGAACCCGAGCGAGGACGGCTTGCCGTGGATCCAGCTGGCGGCGAGCCAGGCGAGCGCACCGATCGCGGCCGCCGTGTTCGTGACCAGGAACGCATTCGCCGCGATCCCGTCCGCTGCGAGCGCGCTGCCCGCGTTGAACCCGAACCAGCCGAACCAGAGCAGGCCGGCGCCGAGCAGGGTCATGGGGATGTTCACCGGCTCGAACGTGTGCTGTCCGTAGCCGACGCGCTTGCCGATGACGAGTGCGAGCGCGAGCGCGCCGAAGCCGGCGCTGATGTGGACGACCGTGCCGCCCGCGAAGTCGAGGGCGCCGAGCTGCATGAGCCAGCCACCGCCCCAGACCCAGTGGGCCAGCGTGTCGTAGACCAGCGTTGTCCAGAGCAGCCCGAGCACGATGAACGAGCTCGAGCTTGATCCGCTCTGCAACGGCGGACGTCAGGATCGCCAGCGAGACCGCGGCGAAGACGAGCTGCCAGGCCACGAACAGGATCGGCGGATAGGTGCCGGTCCCGGCGTCGAGTCCGATCCCGGCGAGACCGAGGTAGTCGAGTCCGCCGATGATGCCGGAAATATCAGGGCCGAACGAGAGCGTGTACCCGGCCAGGACCCATTGAACCGAAACGAGCGCGAACGCGACGAACGAGAGCGCGATCATCGCGATCAGATTCTTTTTCCTGACCATCCCCCCGTAGAAGAACCCAACGGCGGGTGTCATGAGCATCACAAGCGCTGTCGCTGTGAGAAGCCAGGCCGTTGTGCCGGTGTCGAGTGCCATTCCGAGTCAACCTCACTGCTGGACGGCATCGGGCTCGACCCGAGCCCGACCGTCCGCCGAAGGGCGTTTGTCACGCCCGTTCTAGGAAGGAAGTTGTATTCCTGTGTTTATAAAACTTACCTTAACTCGTAAAATTAACGGAGGGATTAAGGTCCGAATCCTGACGATCCCGCGATTGATTCCGGCCGCGGGAAAAAGAAGGAAGGGTCCGTCACCATTCACTCGGCGCAGGCGCGCACCGGCGGCCCGAGGAAGAGGGCCGCGAGAACAACACCTGCGAGGGCGAGCGCGGCAACCGGAAGGAAGACCGCCGTATACGACCCGACGATATCGCGGAGGCTCCCCGCGAGCAGGTTCCCGACGATCGCGCCCACGCCGTACGCCGTGAAGACGAGGCCGTAGTTCGGCCCGTAGTACTTCGTGCCGCAGTAGGCCGCGGTGCAGGCCGGCGCGATCGCGAGCCAGCCGCCGAGACAGAGCCAGAGGGCCGCGAAGCCGACTACGTAGACGGCTGCGGCTCCGTTTCCGGAACCGGCCCAGAGCAGCAGCGCCGCGAGCGCGATCAGGGCAAAGTTGGCGATCGCGGTCGTCCGGGTGCCGAGCCGGTCCACGAGCGCACCGAAGATCGGCCGGCCGACGCCGTTGAAGATCGCGAAGACCCCGACCAGCGCTGCTGCCGTCGCGGGTGTCAGCAGGAAGACCTCCTGTCCCACCGGGCTTGCGATCCCGATTGCCATCAGCCCCGCGAGGGTCCCGATGAAGAAGCAGAACCAGAGCCCCCAGAACTGCTTCGTACGGACCATCTCGGACCGGTTCAGGTCGACGCAGGCCGCCGCGGCCGCGCTCGGCGTCCACCCCTCCGGCGACCAGCCGGCCGTCGGGAACCGGAGCGGAAGGCCGCAGAGCACGATCACGGCGAGCGCGGCAATCCCGACATACGCCATGGCCTGAAGCGGCCCGGCCGAAGCGATCAGCGCGTTCGCGAGCGGGGCCGTCAGAAGCGCCGAGAGCCCGAACCCGAACACGGTCGCGCCGACCGCAAGCCCCCGCCGGTCAGGGAACCAGCGCGCCACGACCGAGATCGGACAGTTGTACACGATGCCGACACCGATGCCGCCGACGACGCCGTAGCTCACGGCGAGCATGGTCATCGAGGTCGACAGCGACCCGAGCAGCCACCCGGCTCCGACGATCGCGCCCCCGGCGACGCTGAGGAGGCGAGGCCCGTACCGATCGAGTAGCCCGCCGACCAGAGGCATGGTGAACGCGAAGAACGCAAGGAAGATGATGAACGGCAGGAGGGACTCGGTCGCGCCGACTGCGAAGTACCTTCTCGAGCGGCTTCCGGAAGACCGACCAGGCGTAGATGGAGCCGATCGCGAGGTTTATCACGAGCCCGAGCAGGACGAAGACCCAGCGGCCCCGCTCGGGGGGCATGCCGAAGAGGGATGGGGACGGATCCGCCATCCCCTACTCCTCCAGGGTCGAGAGGTCGCCAGGGTCGACCCCGAGCTCGCGCGCCTTGAGAACCCGTCGCATGATCTTGCCCGACCGGGTCTTGGGAAGCGCGTCCACGAACTCGATCTCGGACGGGACCGCGAACGGCCCGAGGTTCATCCGGACCTGGTAGATCAGATCGTTCCTGAGCCGCTCGGTCGGATCCTCGCCGAGCTTGAGGATCACGAACGCCTTGATCTGGTTCCCCTTCATGGTATCGGGCTTGCCGATCACGGCCGCCTCGGCGACCGCGTGGTGCGAGACGAGAGCGCTCTCGACCTCGGCCGTCCCGATGTTGTGGCCCGAGACGATGATCAGGTCATCGGCCCGGCCGATCACCATGATGTAGCCGTCCTTATCCTTGATTGCAAGGTCGCCGGCAAGGTAACAGCCGGGCACGGTCTCCCAGTACTGCCGGTAGCGCGCATCGTCGCCGTAGACCGTCCGGAGCATCGCGGGCCAGGGCTCGCGGATGACGAGGAAGCCGCCCGTTCCGGGGGTCACCGTCTCCCCGGCCTTGTTCACCACGTCGGCCACAATACCGGGGATCGGCTTCCCGGCAAAGCCGGGGCGCATGGGCTCGCCGATCATGGTCGTGACCATCTGCATGCCGGTCTCGGTCTGCCACCAGGTATCGACGATCGGGCAGCGCCCCTTGCCGATCACGCGGTAGTACCACTCGAACGCCTCGGGGTTGAGCGGCTCGCCGACCGAGCCGAGCACGCGCAGGGACCGCAGGTCGTACTTGCCGGGCCACTGCTCGCCGACCTTCATGAACATCCGGATCGCGGTCGGGGCCGTATAGAAGATGGTGACCCCGAGGTCCTCGATGATCTTCCAGAACGCGCCGGGATCGGGATAGTCCGGGGTTCCCTCGACGATCACAACCGTGCCGCCGATCATCAGGGGTCCGTAGACGACGTAGGTGTGGCCCGTGATCCAGCCCGGGTCGGCCGTGCACCAGAAGACATCGTTGTCCTTGAAGTCGAAGACGTGGCGCGTGGTGTAGGACGCCCCGACCATGTACCCGCCGCAGGTGTGCACGATCCCCTTCGGCTTCCCCGTCGAACCCGAGGTGTAGAGGATGAAGAACGGGTCCTCGGCGTCCATCTCTTCGGGCACGCACTCGAAGGGCTGCCCCTCCATCAGGTCGTAGAAGTCCGTCTCCCGCTCGGGGTGGATGTCGACCGGGTACTCCTGCTGGCGGCGGAGGAGGACGATCCGTTCGACCGAGGGGGCGTCGATCACGGCGTCCTCGACGATCGTGATCAGCGGGATCCGCTTGCCCCGCCGGTACCCGATGTCGGCCGTGATCACGACCTTGGCCTCGGCATCGTTCAGCCGTGTCGTGAGCGCCTGGGCGCCGAACCCGCCGAAGACGACCGAGTGAACGGCGCCGATCCGGGCGCACGCCAGCATCGCGATCGCCTGCTCGGGCACGACGGGCATGTAGATGCAGACGCAGTCGCCCTTCCTGACGCCGAGGGAGCGGAGACCGTTGGCGAACCGGTTCACCTCGCGCCAGAGCTTATGGTAGGTGTAGATCCGCTCCTCGCCCTCGTCGCCGCGCCAGATCAGGGCGACCTTGTTGCGGCGGTGGTCGGCAATGTGCCGATCAAGACAGTTGTGCGTGATGTTCAGGCGAGCGCCGACGAACCAGCGTGCATAGGGGTAATCCCACTCGCGGACGGCGTCCCAGGGCCGGTACCACTCGAGGTGGTGGGCCTGCCGCTCCCAGAAGCCGATCGGGTCGGCCAGAAACTCGGCATAGGCCCGCTCGTAATCATCGGTCCATGCGTTCTGTTTGTACTCCGGCGCGGGCTCGTCGTACTTGACCGCGTCCCCGAGCCTGACGTCAAAGTCTTCTTCCATGAGTCTCTCTCGTCACTGCACTTCATCCCGCTCACCTTACGGGGCGGGTGCTCTGGAGTCGATTCCGGAGATGGCGGCAAAACCGATGTCTCCATGTCAGGGGCTCTGAGGTGCGGGCGCTCACGCGATCCGCGCGAATACCTTTCCCTGCATTATAATGATTAATCATGACATTTATTCTTAATAAACCTTATGAAGGGTGTCCGAGGGCGGTCAGCGACGTCGGTTCCCGGGGCCGGAGCGGTCCCGGGCGCCTGGCACAGGGCGGCGACGGCGACCGGGAAATAGCCCGGCAAGGACGATGAACGCGACCCCGACCGTGAGGAGGGCCCACCCCCATTCGTTGGCGAACGAGGAGAGAATCGCGCTCCCGGAGGAACCTGCACCCGAGACGACGGCGAGCTGATCCCGATATGCGAGAAACTCGACGAGGACCATCAGACCGGCAACGGCTCCGGGAATGAGCAATAGCCGGCGCCGGCTGAGGAGGAGGAGTCCGACCGAGCAGAGTGCCGCAACCAGGATCAGTCGGGCCAGGATCGAGCCGGCCGAAAGGAGAGTGGCTATACCGCCCCCGGGCTGGACTGCGATGGGTGCGAAGCAGCCGGCAGTCAGGAGAAATGCCCCGAGAAAACCCCAGAGCGTGGCCCGGGAGGCCTGCCGGCCCCGCCGTCGCACGCGATCAGCTCCCGATCGGGATCGGGATCGGGAGCGTCGTCTCCTCGACGGCGGGCGGCGTGCCGCCCGAGACACCGCCCGTATCGGGCACGGGCGGTTGTGTGACGCTCACCTTTCCGCCGGGCTGCTCCTGGTCACCGAGGCAGCCGGCGCAGAGTGCCGCGCCACACACGAGCCCGACAATGGCGAGCAGAAAGAGGACTCTCTCCAGAGACATGGGAGCTGATCTGGGGCGGCATCGTAAAAAGGTTGCTAGTAGGAGATCCGCTCGCCATGCTGGGAGATGTCGAGCCCGACGTACTCCTCGTCCTCGCTGACCCGGAGGCCGATGAGGCGGTCGACCAGCAGCGCGATCAGGTAGGTCGCGCCGAACGCGTAGACCATGACCGCGAGCGCAACGACCGTATTGACCAGGAGTTGCTGGGCGTTCCCCTCGATGAAACCGGGATAGAGGTTGACCGCGATCGTCGCGACAACGCCGGTCATGATCGTCCCCCAGAGCCCGCCGACCCCGTGGACAGCGAAGGCGTCGAGGCTCTCGTCGTACGTGCGCCGCAGGCGCCAGACCATCGCCCCGTAGCAGAGCACCCCCGCGACGCCGCCGATCAGGATCGAGGCCGGGACCGAGACATAGCCGGCCGCGGGAGTGATCGCGACGAGGCCGGCGACCGCACCCGTGATCATCCCGATCGATGCCGGGCGGCCGTACAGCCAGGAGACGAGGAGCCATGCGACAGCGCCGGCGGCGGCGGCCGTGTTCGTGGTCATGAACGCATTTGCCGCAACCCCGTTGGCCGCGAGGGCCGATCCCGCGTTGAACCCGAACCATCCGAACCAGAGGAGCGCGCCACCGAGCAGAGCCATCGGGATGTTGTGGGGCTCCATCGAGTACTCGCCGAAGCCGACGCGCTTGCCGATGACGAGGGCGAGGGCGAGGGCCGAGAAGCCCGAGCAGATCTCGACCACGGTGCCGCCCGCGAAGTCGAGCACGCCCAGCTGCTGCGCCCAACCGCCGCCCCAGACCCAGTGGGCGATGGGGTCGTAGACGAGCGTGGTCCAGACGAGCGCAACCACGATGAATGACGTGAGCCGGATCCGCTCGGCGACCGCCGAGGTGATCACGGCGAGCGTGACGGCGGCGAACGCGAGCTGGTACGCCGCAAAGAGGATCGGAGGGAAGGTCCCCTCGCCGGGATCGAGGCCGACCCCCGCGAGTCCGGCATGGGAGAGGTCGCCGATTACACCACCGATATCCGTTCCGAATGCGAGCGAGTACCCGACGACGACCCACTGCAGGCTCACGAACGCGAGCGCGACGAACGAGAGCGCGAACATCGAGATGAAGTTCTTCTTCCGGACCATTCCGCCGTAGAAGAGACCGACCCCCGGCGTCATCAGGATCACGAGCCCGGTCGCGACGAGCATCCAGGCCGTCGTCCCCGTGTCAAGCGCCATTACCGCGTTCCCTCCGCGATTTCCAGCACTGCCGGCCACGAGGGCCTGCACCCCGGAATCCACCACACCGTCAGCACCAGACCGTCGAACTGATATCATCGAAGAAGGAAGTTGAATTCCAGATAATATAAGCGACCCGCTTCCGACCGGACTCGTGCCCCACCTTCCGGGAGAGGTCACGGGCATGAAAACAATCCCCTTAAATAGAGTCAAGAAGTACACATTGGTTACAACGGAGGTTGTCGTTAGTCATGGCTCCTGAAGAATACCGTCGCATCATCTCGATGGCGATCGACCGCGAGGTCGAGGCCTACTCGTTCTACAACTCGGTCGCTGAGAAGGTCAAGGACGCGAACCTGAAGTCGCTCTTCAGGGAGCTCGCGGGCGAGGAGACCAGCCACCGCGAATTCCTTCAGAAGCTCCTCTCGAAGGATGTGGCCTCGCTCGGGTTCTCCGCAACGAAGGACTACAAGGTCGGCGACTCGATCCCCACCCCGCCCCTGACCCCCGACATGAAGCCCGTCGACGGGCTCGTGGTCGCGATCAAGAAGGAGCTCGAGGCGATGCAGATGTACACGGCCCTCGCGAACGTATCCGAGAGTGCGGAGCAGAAGAAGCTCTTCACCGATCTCGCCACGATGGAGCGGGGGCACAAGACCCGGCTCGAGGACATCTACGTGAACACGGCCTACGCCGAAGTCTGGTAACCCTACCCCTCTTCTTTCGGCCGCACCGATCCGAGCAGCGCGGCCAGCTCGTCGAACGAACCGGCCACCTCGGACGAGCACTCGAGCATCAGGTTCGCGCACTCGCAGTCGCCGACCCGCCGGAAATCGGTGCGCAGGGCGACCACGGGGACGCCGTGCGCGTACGCGTACCCCATCTCCCAGGCGACGCCCGAGTCCGCGTCCGCCCCGTCGATCACGGCCACCACGAGGTCGGAGGCATCCAGGGCCGCGACGAGCCGGTCGAAGAGGAGCCGGATCGACGCGGGATCCCGCGCAGCACAGTCGTCGCCCTGCTCCTGCGGGACGAAGACCCGGAGGTGCCGCGCGCGGAGGAAGGAGGCGAGCGCCTCGTTGAACGAGCGTTCGGCCGCCGAGAAGAGCGGGGCCGCGAGGTACACGCGGTAGCGTGCGAACGCGGCCACCTCGACGACCGGAAACTCGGGAAACCGTGCGAGCCAGCAGCCCCGCCCCGGTTGCCGGGTCTCGTCGAAAAAGTGCCGCGTCGCCCCGCAGCAGGGCGACGAGTCGACGCCGATCAGGCAGAGCGGCGGGCCCCGTTCGGCGACGAGTGCCCTGACGTCGGCTCTCGAGCCGGTCGAGGAGCGCGGCAAAGGCCGGGGTATCGAGCCTTCCCGCGAGCGGCCCGGGCTGTCGCGGAGAGCCGAGGTGAAGCGTCTCGGGGCAGGGAAGGGGCACGACCTCGATCCCGAACTCGCGGCACCGTTCGAGCGCCCTGGCGTAGATCGCACGGTCCGCGTCCGAGGTGATCCCCTCGGCCCGAAGCGACGGGTCGAGCAGGCAGGGGGCGGCGAGGACGTACATTGATGGAGGGTGGGTGCCAACCCGGTATCAGATGATCCCCCTCATCGCCTACCGTGACAACACCTGTGCGCCGAAGAAGTGCACCGTGGTCCGGCTCGCGAAGTCGGGGCTGGTCAGGGTCGTGGATCGGCCCGGGCAGGTGCCGCGCTCGAGCCTCATCCTCGACCCGACCGCGGAGCGGGCGCTGTCGCCCGCGGATGCCCCCCAGAACGGCGGCCAGATCCGGTCGATCGCGGCCCTCGACTGCTCCTGGGAGGTGCTCGACGCCGGAGTCTTCGGCGCGTGGCGCCACCACCGAGCCCTTCCATACCTCGTCGCGGCGAACCCGACCAACTACGGCCGGCCCCTCAGGCTCTCCTCGGCCGAGGCGCTCGCGGCGGCCCTCTGCATCCTCGGCGAGCCCGAGCAGGCCGCTGCACTGATGGCCGCGTTCAAGTGGGGGCCGCATTTTCTCACCCTGAACGCCGAGCTCCTCGCGAGGTATGCGGCCGCGAAGGACTCCGGCGAGGTCGTCGCGGTACAGGCCGACTACCTCTGAGGGACGCCGGCATTATCTCCCGAACCGGCCTACGGATCGGTGATGCTGCCCGATTCCGTCGTGGCGGGTATCCTCGCGCTCGTTGCCGTCCTCCTCGTGGTCAGGAACGTGTGGGATGTACGGAAGATCCCCCAGGACCAAAGTACGGCAAGGCCTTCAGGCGCTCTGCTGTTACTCGGGTTCGTTGGTCTTGGCGCGTTCGTGTTGGTGACGGTCGCGTATCCCGTGCTCTACCTGCTCGGCCGGCTCGACCTTCTCACCGGCTCGGTGCTCCAGCTCCGCTTTCCCGGCGACACGACCGTGCAGATCGCCGGCACAGCCCTGCTCGCGGTGGGGCTCGTCCTGGCCTTCTGGTCCCTCCACGCGATCGAACCAGGAGCGCTCACGACGACAGGGCCGTACGCCTATGTCCGCCACCCGATGTACACGGGCTACATGCTTCGCATTCGCCGGCCTCTTCCCGCTGACTCTCAACCTCATCGCCCTGCTGCCACTGCTCGCGATCCCCACCCAGATCGCGGTCGGGCGGTGCGAAGAGGTCGCGCTTGAGGCCCGTTACGGTACGGCCTATCGGGCGTACGCGAAGCGAACCGGGCGGTTCTGGCCGCGGATGCGGAGACACGGGATGGGCCATCTTTAAATAATTCCGTGCCCTGAAGTTGATAGTGACCTCAGGAGCGTGCTCCGGCGCCGGGGGTGTCCGTACGGGCGCGCAGGCATGAGGTCCTCACGGGGGAAGGCATGACCATCAAAGTCGCCATCAACGGATACGGCACCATCGGCAAACGCGTCGCCGATGCGGTCGCGGCACAGCCCGACATGGAGATCGTCGGCGTCTCGAAGACCTCGATGAACGCCGAGGCCTACATCGCGAAGGACCGCGGATACCCGCTGTTCATCGCGGACATGACCAAGCGGCCCGACTTCGAGAACGCGGGGGTCCCGATCGCCGGCACGGTCGTCGAGATGATCAGGAAGGCCGATGTCGTGGTCGACGCGACGCCGGGCGGGATCGGCCTGAAGAACAAGCCGATGTACGAGGAGCACAAGGTCCGCGCGATCTACCAGGGCGGCGAGAAGCACACGACGACCGGCTTCTCGTTCAACTCCTCGGTCAACTACGCAGAGGCCAAGGGGCGCCAGTTCACGCGGGTGGTCTCGTGCAACACGACCGGCCTGGTCCGGATCATCCACGAGATGGACAAGGACTTCGGCGTCGAGATGGTCCGGGCCGTGATGGTCCGGCGCGCCTCGGACCCCGGCGATATCAAGCGCGGCCCGGTCGACGCGATCGTGCTCGACCCGGTCACGCTCCCGAGCCACCACGGCCCGGACGTCCAGTCCGTGCTCCACCACATCAAGATCACGACTGCCGCGATGATCGTGCCGACCACCTTCATGCACATGCACGTGCTCCAGATGACCCTGAAGAAGCCCGCGACCCGCGAGCGCGTGCTCGAGCTGATCGAGGCCCACCCGCGCCTCGGCCTGGTCCGGAAACCCGCCGGGATCTCGTCGACGGCCCAGCTCAGGGAGCACATGTCGGACCTGAACCGGCCCCGCTCGGATATGTGGGAGAACGGGATCTTCGAGGAGTCGGTCTCGGTCGTGGAGAACGAGCCTCTGGCTCTTCCAGGCGATACACCAGGAGGCCGATGTCGTGGTCGAGAACGTGGACGCGATCCGCGCGATGTGCTCGGACGTTCCGGCCGAAGAGTCGATCCGGATGACGAACGAGGCACTCGGCTTCGTCGCGGTCAAGTAGGACCACAGACTCCTCCCTTTCTTCAGGCAGGGTGCAGCGTTCAGCCCGGGCTCCGCTGTCCGACCCCGGTACGACGAATAACGCTAAGCCCTGCCTCGCCCCGGGTACTGGCATGGATGCGTACACCCTTGCGACGCGGAACACGGTCGAGGTCGTGACCGACGAGGAGCTCCGCGAACTCCTCGGGGCGCCGAGGAAGAGGGTCTACGCCGGTTACGAGCCCTCGGGCGAGGTCCACCTCGGGCACATGGTGACCGTGAACAAGCTCCTCGACCTCAAGCAGGCCGGTTTCGAGGTCGTCGTGCTCCTCGCCGACCTCCACGCGTTCCTGAACCGGAAGGGGACGATGGACGAGGTCCGCGAGCTCGCCGAGTACAACCGGCGCTGCTTCGAGGGGCTCGGGCTCACGGGCGTCGAGTACGTCCTCGGGACCGAACTCCAGCTCGACCGCGACTACATCGTCCCCGTGCTCCAGGCCTCGCAGTCGGTCACGCTCGCCAGGGCGCGGCGCTCGATGGACGAGGTCGGGCGGGCCATGGAGGCTCCGACCGTCTCGCAGATGCTCTACCCGCTCATGCAGATGGTCGACATCATGGCCCTCGGGGTCGACGCGGCCGTCGGGGGGATCGACCAGCGCAAGATCCACATGCTCGCGCGCGAGCATCTACCCGAATTCGGGTACCGTGCTCCCGTCTGCCTCCATACCCCGATTCTGAACGGGCTCGACGGCAAGAAGATGTCCTCGTCGGCCGGCAACTACATCTCGGTCGCGGACGCCGAGGACGCGATCCGGAAGAAGATGCAGAAGGCCTTCTGCCCGCCCGAGGTGGCCGAGAACCCCGTGCTCCAGGTGCTGCAGTACCACGTCTTTCCGCGGCAGGGCACCCTCGAGATCCGGCGTCCGGAGCGGTTCGGCGGCGACCGGGCCTTCGACTCGTACGACGCCCTCGCGGCCGCCTTCGCGATCGGCGAGGTGCATCCGGCCGACCTCAAGAAGGCCGCGGGCGAAGCGATGGTCGAACTTCTCCGGCCGGTCCGCGAGTATCTCGGGTGACGGGCATGGCGCGAGGGGACGAGGACCAGTTCGATCAGAAGCTCCAGGCGCTCGGCGTCCGGGTCAAGGACGCGAACGAGTTCAAGGTCCGGGACGACGTCTTCGACGATGTCACCCTCCTCGCCCTCTACAAGCTCGTCCACAAGAAGAAGCTCGACGCCATCGGGGGTGCGATCTCGACGGGCAAGGAGGCGAATGTGTACCTGGCCGAGGCCAAGGGGCGCGACGTCGCGATCAAGATCTACCGGATCCAGACCGCGAACTTCAACACCATGAGCACGTACCTGGTCGGGGACCGGCGCTTCTCGTCGGTGAGGAAGACCCGGAAGGAGGTGATCTTCACCTGGACGCGAAAGGAGTTCTCGAACCTGAAACGGGCCCACGACGCGGGCCTCGCCGTCCCCGAGCCGCTCGCGTTCGACCGCAACATCCTCCTGCTCGAGTTTCTCGGCCAGGACGAGCGGCCGTACCCGCGGCTCAAAGACGCCCCACCCGTGGATCCGGCCACGGTCTACGCCTGGGTGATCGAGTTCATTCGCCGCCTCTATCAGGAGGCGAAGCTCGTCCACGCGGATCTCAGCGAATTTAATATACTCGTCGGCGATCAGGTATACGTCATCGACATGGGCCAATCCGTGACCCCGGACCACCCGCAGGCGTACCGGTTCCTGATGCGCGATATCCGGAACGTCAACCGCTACTTCGCGGAGCGGTGCGCGGTCCGGTCCGAGTTCGAGGTCTTTGCCGAGACGACCGGGATTCCCCTCGAGGCGGTCCTCGCGGGCGAGCGGGAGCATTAGGAGGAGCATGCAGCAGGAGTTCAAGATTGCCGGGAACCGGATCGGGGTTCTGATAGGAAAGAACGGAGCGACCAAGCGGGCGATCGAAGAGAAGACGGCGAGCGTCCTGACCATCGACTCGGAGGAAGGACTCGTCTCCGTTGAGGGCGAGGACCCGGTGCAGGTACTCCTGGCCGGTTCGGTCGTGCAGGCGATCGGGCGCGGCTTCTCGCCCGAGAACGCGTTCGCGCTCCTCGCGGACGAGGACCTCATCTTCGAGCAGATCGACCTCTCGGGACTTGCGGAGAGCCCGCGTCAGCTCGATCGCATCCGGGGCCGGGTGATCGGCCGGGAGGGGAAGGCCCGCGAGCAGATCGAGCACATGACCGGGACCCACCTCTCGATCCAGGGCAAGACCGTGGCGATCATCGGTCTGCCCGACCAGGTGAAGGACGCCCGGACCGCGATCGAGATGCTGCTCCGCGGCGTCCCGCACGAGTCGGTCTTCACGTTCCTCGACCGGAAACGGAAAGAGGCCAAGGCCGACATGCTCAGCTACTATTATTGATCCGCCCGAGAGAGGATCTCAGGGAAGCGGTTCCACTGGAGACCAATACCTTGTTTTTTGACATCGATCGGCCGAACCGGCGCCGCCCGTCCGCCGTTCCAGTCGCGGCGAAGGGGTCGGCGTGAGGCTCGCGGACCTTCCGGTCCCGGCCGCGCTGCATCGAGCGGCACGCCGCGCACGGGATCACCGAGCTCTATCCGCCGCAGGCGGCCTGCGTCGAGCAGGGCCTCCTCGACGGCAGGAACCTGCTCGTCGCGATTCCGACGGCCTCGGGCAAGACACTCGTCGCCGAGATGGCCATGCACCGCGCGATCGCGGCCGGCGGCAAGTGCCTCTATATCGTGCCCCTCCGTGCGCTCGCGGCCGAGAAGTATGCCGAGTTCGCCGAGGGCGCCCGCGTGGGGATCGCGACCGGCGACTTCGACCGGCGCGACGACTACCTGGGCCGGAACGAGATCGTGGTCGCGACCTCGGAGAAGGTCGACTCGCTCCTCCGGAACCGGACCCCGTGGCTGGCCGAGGTGACCCTGCTCGTCGTGGACGAGGTGCATCTCGTCGGCTCGCCCGATCGCGGCGCGACTCTCGAACTCGTGATCGCGAAGCTCCGCCGCCTCAACCCCTCGCTCCAGCTGATCGGGCTCTCGGCCACGATCGGCAACCCGGGAACGCTCGCAGAGTGGCTCGACGCGGGCCTCGTCGCCTCGGACTGGCGGCCCGTCCGGCTCCGGCAGGGGGTCTACTATCGCGGGCAGATCCGGTTTCACGACGGCTGCCGCGAGCTCGACGCGAAGGCCTCGAAGTCCGACGACCTGAACCTCTGCCTCGACACGATCGCCGAGGGGGGTCAGTGCCTGGTCTTCGTCAACTCCCGGCGAAACGCCGAGGGGTTCGCGAAGCGGGCCGCGTCCGCAATCAAATCGAAGGACCCCGCCCTGGCCGAGTACGCGCGCCGGATCACGGACCTCGCCACGACCGAGATCGACCGGACGCTCGCGGCCTGCGTGGCCCGCGGGGCCGCGTTCCACCACGCGGGTCTCAGGCGCGAGTACCGCGGTCTCGTCGAGGAGGGGTTCCGGGCCGGGGCGATCAAGTGCATCTCCTCGACCCCGACGCTCGCGGCCGGTCTGAACCTGCCTGCGCGGCGCGTGGTCGTCCGCGACTGCTTCCGCTTCGCCGGCGGGCAGGGCATGGTCCCGATCCCGGTGCAGGAGTACCACCAGATGGCCGGGCGCGCCGGCCGGCCCCACCTCGACCCGTACGGCGAGGCCGTGTTGATCGCGAAGTCCGAGGAGACGATCGACGAGCTCTTCGAGCGCTACATCGACGCCTCCCCCGAGCCGATCGCGTCGCACTGCGGCGATCCCGGGGTGCTCTCCACCCATATCCTCTCGCTGATCGCGACCCGTTTCGCGCGGACCGAGGAGGAGCTGGCCGCATTCATGGCCACGACCTTCTACGGCCACACCCACCGCGACACGGACGCGCTCGGACCGGCGATCGAGAATGCGCTCGTCTTTTTGCTCGACGCCGAGATGGTCTCGGACCTCTCGGGCCGGTACGACCCGACGGAGTACGGGAGCCTGGTCTCGCGCCTCTACGTCGACCCGATCACGGCCGAGCAGATCGCGCACGCGCTCCTCGAGGCCGACGCGTTCACCGACGTCGGCCTGCTCCAGGTCCTCTGCGCCACGCCCGACATGCCCGCACTCTTCGTGAAGGCCCGGGACATGGATGCGCTCTCCCGCTTCGCATACGAGCGCGAAGAAGAGCTCTGGATGGAGTTCCCCTGGGAGTCGCAGGAGACCTTCTACCGCGCGCTCAAGACGGCGCTCCTGCTCGCCGACTACGTGGCCGAGGTCTCCGAGGAGATTATCTGCGAACGTTACGAGGTCGCGCCCGGGGACATCCACTCGGCGGTCACGAACGTGGCCTGGCTCGTCCATGCGGCCGCGCGGCTGGCCGCGATGTTCCGGTCGCGAGTTCGAACGGAGCACGGCCGAGCTCGAGCTCTGCGTCGCGCACGGAGTCCGGCGCGAGCTCCTGCCCCTGATCCGCCTCCGCGGGATCGGGCGCGTGCGCGCCCGCCGGCTGTACACGAACGGGATCGCGGACCCTGAGGCGCTGCGTGCCGCGGGTCGCGACGAGGTCGCCCGGATCCTCGGTCGCGGAATCGCGGACCAGGTCTTTGCGCAGCTCGAAGGAGCGGGGGAGCAGATGAGCGACGAGACCACCGGAGCGCGGCAGGCCTCGCTCCACCAGTTCGGGTGATCGGGATGGAGTCGGAGATCCGCTATGCGACGGTGACGGTCGACGACCCCGCCGCCGTTCCTCGCCGCGGTGCGGTGGGTCGCCGGGGAGACAGGGACGCGGATCGTCCTCTTCGACGCGGACCGGATGGCCGGGCGAGTGCACGCGGCCGCCGCGCTCGCGCACGCGGCGCGTTCGGTCGAGCGCGGCGACCCGATTGCACGGACCTTCGAGATGGAGGCGCTGCTCTACGCGGCCGGAACGCGGCAGACCCGGATCGGCCGGACCTTCGGGCTCCACGACGGGGAGAACCGCTGCTGGATCGCCGTGACGCCGCCGGACGACCGCGCCTGGACCCTGCTCCTGGGACTGGTCGAGTTCGGGCCCGAGCCCGACCGGCTCTCACCCGCCCAGCGCCAGCGGCTCTGCGACCTCTTCGATATCACGCCGGCCGAGCTCGCCGATCGTCGGTGAAGACCGGCTCGCGGAGCTGGTCCTCGAGCGGGTCGACGCTTCTCGATGCCAACCGATGAACCGGCGGATCACCGGTTCACGTGAGTCAGGATATGACCGACCTCGGGGAGGATCAGATCCTCGAGCGCGAGCCGGGCTGCGCCGGTCGAGCCGGGAATGCAGAAGACCACGGAGCGGCCCACGAGTCCGGCCGAGGCGCGAGAGAGCATGGCCGCGGTCCCGATCTCGGCAAGGCTCTTTGCCCTGAAGAGCTCGCCGAAGCCGTCGATGGTCCGATCGTAGAACGGGGCGACGGCCTCGATCGTGCAGTCGTCGTGAGTCAGGCCTGTCCCTCCCGAGAGGACGACGCAGTTGGCGCTCTCCAGCGACCGTACGATCGCGGCACGGATCGCCGGGACCGTGTCCGGGACGATCGCGCTGTACACGACCTGGTGTCCGGTCGCCCCGAACCGGTCCCGGATCAGCTGCCCGCTGGTATCGGTCGCCTCGGTGCGGGTCGAGGAGACCGTTATCACGGCCGCCCGGACCTTGACAGGGCCGCGATGAGTCGGATCCATGGGAACTTCCTGTGCGCGGATCAGAGATGAAGGTTCCATCTGGCGGACGAAAAAGTTCGCTGAAAGCTGAAACAGAGAGGTCCGTGCATCCTTTTGCGGTCTTTTGCATCTATGAGGGGTACCCCTTTGTTTCCACTGGAACCCTGGAGACAGATGCGAGCTCGATCTCTCGAGTATTGATCTCGGCCCGAACGGGCTCATTTTTCGATCCGTGGAAGCCAACGATCGATACTTTTCCAGGTAAAGTCCGACAACTGAGACTCGCCGTCATATCCTCGTCCGTACTGATCAGCTTTTGTAGTTTGAAAGATATAATTACAAACTGCCGCTTCCCGCTATCTGGAAAACGGAGATCACTGTCCCGCTTCCACCGGTTCCACAGGAAGCCAAGGGGTGGGGGTCTCGCAGATCCTGCGGCCGGATCCCCCTTCTCCATGGGGAACCCCGGAATGGTCGTGCGGCGGACAACGACCGCCGGATCGGACGGGGCCACCATCCCCGGAGCGTTATCGGCCGGCCGGAATCGATCTCCAGTGGAAACAAGGGGGTCATCGGCCGGGCTGTCGCCGTACCGAAAGATCCCGTCGTGACAGCACCGCTCCAGAAGCTCCACTGGAAACAAAGGGGTTCTGACGACCCCGCCGCCCCGGCCGATCACCTTAATAGACTCCGAACGCCAACGTACAGCTTCCAGTGCACATGACTCCGGACACCCCCCCGGTCGAGAACCCCTCGCTCGGTCTCTTCAAGAGGTACCTGACCGAGCGCGCCCGGATCTTCAGGAACCGGGAGGTGCTCCGGCACTCCTATCGACCCCAGATTCTCCCTCACCGGATGCCGCAGATCGACGAGATCGCCTCGATCCTGGCTCCGTCGCTCCGTGACGAGACCCCGTCGAACATCCTGATCTACGGCAAGACCGGCACCGGTAAGACGGCCTGCGTCCGGTATGTCGGCGGCGAGCTCGAGAAGGCCTCGAGCCAGACCTCGCTCTGCACGGTGGTCCACATCAACTGCGAGGTGATCGATACCCAGTACCGGGTCCTCGCGCAGATCGCAAAGGAGGTCGAGCACCCCGAGGAGATCTCGTCCGACAAGCTCCGGACGCACATCCCGATGACCGGCTGGCCGACGGACCAGGTCTACTCCGAGCTCAAGAACCAGCTCGAGGCCCGCGGCGGCGTGCTCGTGATCGTGCTCGACGAGATCGACAAGCTCGTCAAGAAGAGCGGCGACGATACCCTCTACAACCTGACACGGATCAACGGGGATCTCAAGGCCTCGAAGGTCTGCATCATCGGGATCTCCAACGACCTCTCGTTCAAGGACTTCCTCGACCCCCGGGTCCTCTCGTCCCTCTCGGAGGAGGAGCTCGTCTTCCCGCCGTACAACGCGCCGCAGCTCTGCGACATCCTGCAGCAGCGTGCGGACGGCGCCTTCATCGAGGGCGCGCTCGACGACGGCGTGATCCCGCTCTGCGCCGCACTTGCGGCTCAGGAGCACGGCGACGCGAGGCGGGCGCTCGACCTGCTCCGGATCTCGGGCGAGCTGGCCGAGCGCGAGTCGGCGGACGAGGTCGCCGAACGGCACGTCAAGATGGCCCAGGCCAAGATCGAGACCGACTCGATGATCGAGTGCATCTCGACCCTGCCGACCCAGTCCAAGGTCGTGCTCTACTCGATGATCCTGCTCGAGCAGCTCGGTCAGATGATCTTCACCTCGGGCGAGGTCTGCCGCGTCTACCAGGAGGTCGCAACCGCCCTCGACCTCGACGTGCTGACGAACCGGCGGATCACGGACCTGATCTCGGAGCTGAACATGCTCGGCGTGATCAACACGCGCGTGGTCTCGCGGGGGCGGTACGGCCGGACCAAGGAGATGTGGTTCGATGCGAACTCTGGCAAGATCCAGGAGGTCATCACGAAGGACCCGCGGCTGACCGAGCAGGGACTGAGCCAGATGGACAAGAGCTGGGTCAAGAGGACGCTGCGGTGGTGACCATGGACGAAACCGATACGACGCTCGTGAGACTGCTTGAAGAGAACAGCCGGATTCCGACGGTCGAGCTGGCCGCGATGCTCAACCTTCCGCCCGCCGAGGTCGAGGAGCGGATCCGGGCCCTTCAGGCCGCAGGCGTGATCCGGCGGTTCACCGCGATCGTGGACCGGGCGCGGACCGACCATGAAGGGGTCGCGGCGATCCTCGAACTGAAGGTATCGCCCGAACGCGACCACGGATACGACCGGATCGCCGAACGGATCGCCCGCTTCGACGAGGTCCGGTCCGTCCGGCTGATCACGGGGACCTACGACCTCCACGTGCTCGTTGCCGGAAAGGACATGCAGGAGATCGCCCGGTTCGTCTCGGAGCACATCGCCCCGATGGAGCGGATCCGCGAGACGGCGACGCACATCATCATGAAGTCCTACAAGGAGAACGGCACCCTCCTCCTCTCGCGCGACACGGGCGGCGAGCGGCAGCCGTTCTCGTTCTAGGAGCCGCATGCGCGACCACGTCTCGCGTGCGGCCCGGGCGATTCCCCCGTCCGGGATCCGGCGCTTCTTCGACCTCGTCCAGACCATGGACGACGTGATCAGCCTCGGGGTCGGCGAGCCCGACTTCTCGACGCCCTGGAAGGCGATCGACGCGTGCATGTACGCGCTCGAGCAGGGCCAGACCTCGTACACGTCGAACCGGGGCATGCCCGCGCTCCGCGAGCGGATCGCGGACGACCTTGCCCGCGACTTCGGACTCTGCTACGACCCCGAGACCGAGGTGATCGTCACGGCCGGGGTCTCGGAGGGGCTCGATATCGCGATCCGGGCGGTCACGGACCCGGGCGACGAGGTGCTCGTGGCCGAGCCGAGCTACGTCAGCTACGCCCCGTGCGTGACCCTCGCCGGCGGCGTGCCGGTTGCAGTTCCGTGCATCGCGCGCGACCGGTTCAGGCTCGACCCCGACCGGCTGATGGAGCGGGTGACGCCGCGCTCGAAGGCGCTGGTCATCAACTTCCCGAACAACCCGACCGGGGCCGTGATGACCGCCTCCGACCTGAAGGGGATCGCGGACGTGGTCGAGGACCACGACCTCGTGCTGCTCTCGGACGAGGTCTACTCGGAGCTCAGTCTACGAGGCGCCTCACGTGCCGGCCGCGATGGTCGGCGCGCTCCGCGAGCGGACGATCACCCTGAACGGGTTCTCGAAGGCCTACGCCATGACCGGGTGGCGGGTCGGGTACCTCTGCGCGCCCGCCGAGCTCGCGGACGCCGCCCTCAAGATCCACCAGTACGTGATGCTCTGCGCCCCGCACATGGGCCAGGTGGCCGCGCTCGCGGCGCTCCGCTCGGCAGCGGCGGAGAAGCGCGCGATGGTCGAGGAGTACCGCCTCCGCCGGAACCTGATCGTCGCGGGCCTGAACCGGGCCGGCCTCGCCTGCCATGTCCCCGAGGGGGCCTTCTATGCGTTCCCGTCGGTCGAGGAGACGGGACTCTCCGACATCGAGTTCGCAGAGCGGCTCCTGGCCGAGGAGCGCGTGGCGGTCGTACCGGGCTCGGTCTTCGGCATGGGCGGCACGGGCCACCTCCGCTGCGCGTACGCGGTCTCGCGCGAGGACCTCTCGGAGGCCGTGCGCCGGATCGAGCGGTTCGTCGCGGGCCTCGGCGAGCGGGCGGCCCCGACCCTCGAGACCGGGCAGACGGCCGATTGAGCCGACCTATCCCTTCCGCCACCAGACCTTGGCGTAGCGCGATGGGTGGCGGATCACCACCTCTCCCGGACCTGCAGCCCCGGGCAGCGTTCCAAGGTAGGCTCGAAGCCGGGAGCGCTGCTCCTCGCTCTCCGCGCTGAACCGCGAAGCGAAGTGATCGAGGGCCTCGTCCAGGTCGGCGAAGCGGTAGGTCCGGTCGAAGGCGAGCACGTCGACGTGCGGCAGGAACCCGAGCTGGACCAGAACCTGGAAGAGCATGTCCGCCTTCGGCCCGCCGCGGTACGGTCCGCCGTGGAGCGCGGGCCAGAGCGCGGCCGAATGGACCTCGTAGAACGAGGGGTCGAGGAACCAGTAGAGCGCGACCACCCCGCCCGGGGCCGTGACCGCGTCCATCTTCAGGAGGGCCTCCCCGATCTCGTCCATGGTGATCGAGAACGAGGCGATCACGAGGTCGAACGGCGGGTCGAGGTCGCGGGCCGGGTCGACGTCCTCCCACCGTTTCCGGACGGCGCGGACGTTTCCGATCCCGTCGCGGGCGAGGTGCTCCTCGAGGACGGCGACCATGCCCTCCGCGGGCTCGACCGCCACCACCTCGCGGACGCGGGGCGCGATCGGGAGCGCGAGCGTGCCCGGCCCGGCCCCGATGTCGAGGACCCGCGTTGCGGGCGTGAGCTGCAGGCCCGCGATCGTCTCGGCCACGCGCGGCGCGTACTCGTCGCGGGAGGACGCGTCGTACCGGCGGGCGTTCTTCTCCTGGCTCCAGAGGTGCCGGCCGTCGTCGTAGGCGCGCGACGACCGGTGCCGCCGCTGCGCGCAGCGCCAGGCCTCGAGCCAGTCGACGCCGTCCCCGGGGCAGTCGGTCTCGGTCATGGCTGGTCGTGGGCGCGCGGACCTCTTATGCGTTCCCGTGCTTCGCGACGGGCACCAGGTGGCGTCCGCCGGTCGGCTCCAGGAGGGAGGCTCCTGCAAATCTCAATTTCCATAGAAGCACCGCAGAATCTTTTTATATGTGCACTGCATCTACTGGTCGAGGTTCATTCATGGCTGGAGAAGAGATGATACGCATCGCCGTCTCGGAACTCGAGCGGCTGATCTCGACGAAGAACGTGGTCGGCGAGCCGGTGGCGATGGGCGACCGGGTCATGATCCCGATCTCGGGGTACGGCTTCGGCTTCGGCGGCGGCTCCGGGCAAGGGCACCGCGGGCGAGGGTCAGGCCGGCGCCGGGCGGCGAGGGCTCGGGGGTCGGCGCAGCAGCGGGCGTCACTCCGATCGCGGTCGTGGTCCTGGACGGAACGGTCTGCGGCCCCACGGGCGTGCAGGTCCATCTCCTGAAGAAGCGGTCCGAGCTGGCCGAGGTGGTCTCGACGCTCTCGTCCTCGCTCGTGCCCCAGGTGATCGACGCCCTCAAGTGCAAGCAGGGTGCCTCCGACACCGCGTACGCCGAGGAGGAGGGCTGCGAGCCCTCCTCGTCCTCCTCGAGCATGGTCTGATCCCCGATCCCCTCCCCCTCCTTTCCCGCACATGCCGCTGCTGCTGACGCTCGCGATTATCGTCGTGGTCCTGGTTGTTCTCGTTCTGCTCTACCTGACCTTCGTCCCGATCGTCGCGTCCGTGCAGGCGGCTGCCTGCCTGACCATCGCCGAGCTCGCGTGGGGAATCGTCGTTATGCGCGCGCGTCTTGACCTGGTTCAGAGGACGCAGCGGCTCGAACTTCGGATCGCCGGCCTGACCGTCTGGCAGCACGCCCCCGAAGAAGGCGGCGGCGAAGGTCGCCGCTGCCCTCAAGGAGGAGGCCCCTTCCCCTGCGGCCCGGGCGCTGACCGTCCGTCAGGCGACCGCAGTCATGCTCCGCGCCCAACCGGAGATCCTGCGGCTTCTGTCGCCGTCCTGCGGGAGACCCGCATCCGGCTCCGGCTCGGCCTCGTCTTCGGTACCGGCGACGCCGCGACCACCGGGGAGATCTTCGGCGCGCTGATGGCCCTCCGCGGGGCCGTCAGCGCTCAGCCGTGGCTCACGCTCGAGGCCACGCCGGTCTTCGACGGCCCTGTCTTCGACTGGAACGCCGAGGGCGAGGCCCGGCTCCGATCACCGATCCGGATGATCCTGCCGAGTCTCCGGCTCTTTCTCCGGGTGCGGGCGATCGTGCAGCAGGAGGCGGCCCGCTCATGATCGTGCGGGATATGGTCCGGCTCGGAGATCCGGTCGAGGCCGCAGGTCGCGTCCTGACACCCATTCTCCGCGTGCGCTACACGATCGTGGGCGACAGCTCGGCCGCCGGGGCCTTCGGAGCGGTCGAGCCGGTCGGGGTCGTGCTCGAGGAGGCCGACAAGACGTACTTCTTCGCCTTCGATCTGCTGAAGGGCTGGGACTGGGTCTCGGCCCGGCTCGAGGCCTGATCTACCCTGCCGCCATGGTGCCCCTGTCTGCGCGATCCGGAGACATGGGACAATAGAGCAAAAGGGGGAAGCCGCTCACGCGCCGCCGTAGGAGCGGACGTGCTCGCGGGCTCGACGGGCCGCGTCATCGTCTCCGCCCGGGGAGAGGTGCCAATCCTCACCGATCGGGCAGACCGCGATGCAGCGACCGCATGGGGAGATGTGCCGGCGGAACAGGTCCGCGGAGCGCTCGGCACAGGCCCGCTTGTCCGTGAGCGACGCCGGGTAGTCCCCGGGCTCGAGCGCGCCGGCCGGACACTCTTCGATGCAGCGCATGCACCGGGTGCAGAGATCCTCCTCGAGCACCGGGTCCGGCGGGAGCTCGGCCGCCGTCAGGACCGATGCGAACCGGACCCGCGGACCGTACGCGGGCGTGAGAAGCATGTTGCTGACCCCGAACGAGCCGAGGCCGGCGAGGTACGCAGCGTGCCGGTGGGAGAAGAACGCGACCGGCCGCTCGAGAAGAACCCGGATCGAGCCGTAGCCGTCGCGCGGCACGGGCACCGCGGCGTGTCCTGCCGCGTTCAGTGCCGCCGCGATCCGGTAGGCGTGCTGGTCGAGGAGCTCGTTCGCCGTCCGGTAGAGTTCGTGGTACCAGATCGAGGGCGCCGTCTCGACCACGGGCAGAAAGACCGGCAGCCCGATCACGATCACGGTCCGCGTCCCGGGCTCAACCGCCGCTGGCCGGAACGCCTCCGGGACCAGGTGCGCGAACCGCGTCTCGTCCCATCGATCGGCCGGCGCAAAACCCACCAGGGGCACTTCGAGCCGGCGGCAGTGGGCTTCGACCGCCTCCCGCAGCGCTGCGTCCATACTGGAGGTGGAGGGGGACCAGTCATAAGGCTGCTGGAGGGGGCACCGTCGCCCGTCGCTGACCGGCAGAAAGAAGTATCCCCGTTCCGTTACACGGGCACGGCCGCCCCTTGTGGGGCTGGCCATCGGAGTGAGACCATGAAGAAGGGATTCGTAGCAGATATCGAGACGGCGACGACGACGAACACGGACTATCGCCGGGTGCTCTACACGGGGAAGTACAGCCAGCTCGTGCTGATGAACCTGAAGCCGGGCGAGGAGATCGGGGAGGAGGTCCACGAGGATGTCGACCAGTTCTTCCGCTTCGAGGAGGGCGAGGGGGCGGTCATCATCGACGGCGCCCGCCAGACGGTGAAGGACGGGAGCGGCGTGGTCGTGCCGAGCGGGGCCCGGCACAACGTGGTCAATACGTCGACAACGGCCGAGCTCAAGCTCTACACGATCTACTCGCCGCCCGAGCACCAGGACGGGATCGTGCGGCGGACAAAGAAGGAGGCCGACGAGCAGGAGGAGCACTTCGACGGGAAAACCACCGAGTAAATGGGAAAGGCGGATACATTTATCCGGCCCCCGGGTTAACGAAAACGCATGGCAGAAGACATTCGCCCGCCAGTGCCGCCGTTCACGTACGAGACGGCCGTGCAGAAGGTCCGCATGGCCGAGGACGGCTGGAACTCCCGCGACGCCGTCAAGGTCTCGGGGGTCTACACCGAGAACAGCCGCTGGCGCAACCGCGCCGAGTTCGTCAACGGCCGCGACGAGATCGTCGCCTTCCTGAAGCGCAAGTGGGCAAGGGAGCTCGACTACCGCCTGATCAAGGAGATCTGGGCCTTCGGCGACAACCGGATCGCGGTCCGGTTCGCGTACGAGTGGCGCGATGACTCGGGGCACTGGTTCCGCTCCTACGGCAACGAGAACTGGGAGTTCGACAAGACCGGCCGGATGGCCGTGCGCCACGCGTCCATCAACGACCTGCCGATCACCGAGGAGGAGCGCAAGTTCCGCTGGCCGCTCGGCCGGCGCCCCGACGACCACCCCGGGCTGACCGAGGCTCGGGCTCTAACCCTTTTTCATCAGGTTCGACGCCGTCAGGTTCATCCGGCGGGCGCGCCATCAGGTGGTGATGGCGACGATTGCGACGGAAGAGAAGCGGTGCGCAGTCTGCGGAAAGACCTCGGTCCAGGGATTCGTGGCCGATGCCGGGCGGCAGGGGTCGGCCGACCTCGACCTCCGCCCGCCCCCCGACCAGCGGGAGACGATCGCGCACTGGGTCCAGGAGTGCCCGCACTGCGGCTACTGCGGGGTGACCCTCGAGGAGCCGACGACGGGGGCCGCGGAGGTGATGGCATCGGGGGACTACCGGGCGATTCGCGAAGGATCGAGTCCCGAGCTCGTTGTCCGGCTCCTCTGTGCCTCGACCCTGCTCGAGCACGCGGAACGATGGGTCGAGGCCGCGGAGACCGCGCTCTGGGCTGCCTGGGCCGCCGACGACGCGGGCGCGGACGAGGCCGGGATACAGGCGCGGCGCCGGACCCTCGACCTGCTCGCCGAGGTCCGGCTCCGGGGCGAGCACTACATCGGGGATCCGGACGCCGAGACGCTCGTGATGGCCGACCTCGCCCGGAGGGCCGGCGAGTTCGACCGCAGTGCCGGGCTCCTCGACGGGCTCGCGGCGGTCGGGGATCCGCGCTTTGCCGCGATCGTCGCGTTCCAGCGCGAACGAATCGCCGCCCGTGATACGGGGCGATACACGGTGGAGGAGGCGTCCCGGGCCTCGGCATGAAGGGAATATATACGGGAGCGGTGCAGAGGAAGGGCCATGGAGACAGGGAGCGAGCCTCTGGTGGTCCGGGTGGCCGAACTCATCGGGGAGGGCGGCTCGGACGAGGGCAGACGGCTCAACGACCAGATTCGGCCCGCGCTCGCGGCCGGAGGCGAGGTGGAACTCGACTTTACCGGCGTGAGCGGAGTGACCGAGCCGTTCCTCGAGGCCGCGGTCGCGGGCCTCCTGGATGAGATCCCGTTCGAAGACCTCCTGCGCCGCCTGATCGTCAACAACATGACTGTCCGTGACGTCCAGGGGTTACGGTTCGTGCTCGATAGAGCCAGGAAGGACACTCCGGAATGCCCGATCGTGACCACGCCGCCGATCGACGGCCCGGAAAAGCCTTAACTGGGTCCGCGCCGAGCCTGTCTGCATGATCGCCGTCACGTTCACGCTCACCCCTGCGGGCACGGTCAAGGATCTCGTGATCGGAGGTGCTCCCTTCGATGGCTACGCCTCCGCCGCGTACGCCGACTGCCCGTCCGAGGTCTCGGAGGGCGGCCCGCACCTGATCGTCGAGCTCCCGGTCGAGCGCTTCACTCCCGACCCCCAGGGGCTCGTCCTCTGGATCGGCGAGGGGCGCTACCGGGTCGACCTCGGTACCCGCCGCGCCCCGCCCGGCGGGACCGTCGCGGGCGAAGACACCCGAAAGACCTGCGTGATGCCCGTGATGATCGTGATCAACGCGGGCGAGCGCCGGTTCGCGGGAAGGCTCGTCCCGCCCGATGAGGACCCGGCCACCGGCTGGGACGAGTGAGACGAAACCATCAAGGCATCCCGAGAACAAGGGATGCCGGAGTGGTCACCGTGCCCATCACATCCGACGAGTTCGACCGCGGCGAAGTCGGGCCGAACCAGGTCGAGGCATTTCTCCGAGCGCACCCGGACGAGGCCTACGCACTGCACGAGATCGAGGCCGCGCTGATCGGCCCCGAGGTCAACCGCCGGCTCCACCTCGATCGGTTCATCGCGGACCTGATCGTCCTCGCGCCCCAGTTCTGCGGCGAGCGGCGGATTCGAGTGCCGCGTGGTCGACGAAACGCCGTACTTCCGCTGGCGCACCGCGCCACCTTCGGCGTGAACCGAACCTTTTCCTACCGCGGCGATGTCGAGGGAACGGCATCCCGGGCGCAGTCGCGGAGCTCGTCGACTACCTCCGGTACGTCAACGACCTCCCCTGGGTGCGGGCGTCCAAGGGCCGGAGTCCTCGAGGCCCTCGGGCTTTGCCACCGGGCATGCGGGTGCTCGACACGGGCTCGGTGCTCGGGATTGACGCGAGCCGCGAGATGGTCGCATGGGCCGAGCGGCTCCGCCCCGACGGACTTCCGCAGCTCTCGTTCGAGATCGGCGACGCGGCCGCGCATCGACCTGCCGGACGGTATGTTCGACGCAGTCCACTGCGAGCGGCTCCTCCAGGTCCACGCGGACCCGCGGACGGTCGTGGCCGAGCTCGTCCGCGTGCTCCGCCCCGGGGGCCGGCTCGTCGCGATCGAACCCGACTGGGGTACCCTCGCCCTCGATCCCGGCGAGCCGGACGTGGTCCGCCGCCTCGCGGTGCAGTGCGCCGCGGGGTTTGCAGACGGCTGGACCGGCCGGAAGCTCTGGCGGTACCTTCGCGAGGCCGGACTCGAGGCGCTCCGTGTCGAGCCCGCGACGGTCGTGCTCCACGACCTTTCGACCGTGCTGAAGGCCATGAACCTCGGGCCGTTCCTGGACGGTGCGGTCGCGGGCGGGACGATTGGTGCGGATGAACAGGCTGAACTCCTCGACGCCCTCCGGGACGCGGACGCGGAGGGGACGGTCCTCTTCGCGATGACCACGTTCCGGGCGGTCGGGAGCCCGCCCGAGGTCGGCGAGGCTGCCGACACCCTTTTCTTATTCGGCGCGTATTCCGGTGCATGCCATTCCGGGAGCCCGACGATCGGCTCTGGGAGGAGCTCCGGCCGATCCTCCCGGTCCGGTCGCCGCACGGCGGCCGCCGGGCCGATCTTCGCCGGCTCTTCACCGGCGTCCTCTACGTCCTCACGACCGGCGTCGCCTGGGCCGATGCCCCGCGCTGCTACGGCGCGAAGTCGACCATGCACCGGCTCCACCAGCACCTCTGCCGCACGGGGAAGTACCCGCGCCTGATCGAGGTGATGCGGGCCCACGGCTACGAGACCGGTCGGCTCGATATCTCCCGCTGCCGGATTGACCACCCCGACCGGACGACCCACCTCTCGGACTGGACCCGGGCCGGGCTCAGGTGAGTGTCCGGCTACTCCGCCTCTCCGCCCTCGCAGAGCTCGCGGTAGTCGCATCGCCGGCAGCCATTGGCCCGGCGGGCCGGGAACTGCGCGGCGAGCACGCCGCTCACGAGAACCGAGAGCCGCTCCAGGAACGCCCCCATGGTCGCGCCCGTCGGCGTATACGGGATGTAACGCGGTTCCCGCAGGTAGAGATACGCGGCCTCGGCCGGGAACTCGCCGAACTCCTCCGCGACCGCGAGGGCGTAGAGGTTCAGCTGGATCTCGGTCTGCACCGTCCTCATCGTCGGCGCGGACGAGAGGCCGCCCGTCTTGAAGTCCACCACGACGAGTCGGCCGTCGGGCCGCCGCTCAATCCGGTCGATGGATCCACGCACCAGCCGATCGTCGTACGGGAACGAGAACCGCCGCTCCACGTCGACGATGGTGTTCCGGTTCGCGGCCTGCCAGGCGAGGTACGTGTCGACGAGGGCGAGCGCCGTCCGCCAGTCCTCGTCCTCGTGCAGCTTCGAGGTGTACGCCGACGGGTCCCAGAATCCCTCAAGGACCGCGACGGCCTCGCTACGACCCCGCGCAATCCCCCGGAGGGTATCCTTCGAGAGCGTCTCGACCGTCGCGTGGACCGCCGAGCCGAGGCCGACGTAGGTCCTCGGCGGCGTCGGGATCCCGAGCAGGTGCTCGAACTTGAACCGGAGGGGACAGTCGGCATAGCAGCCGAGCGACGAGGCGGAGAAGGCGAGCGCCTCCGGGACCTCAGCCGGCCGGGGTGCGGCGCCCGGGAGCGCGACCTCAGCCGAAGGCCACGGCCCGACCAGGAAACGCGGCCGGGTCGAAGGCCGCGGCGTCGCCACCCCCGGCCGCGATCCGGAGACGCTCGAGCGCCACCAGATGGGCGAACGCGGCCGTGTACCTTGTTTCGGCTGCGGCGCGGGCAAGCCGGTTGACCTCGTCCTCGCGGAGCGCCTCGAGCGGGTCCCGGGCCTCCCCGGCGATGAGACCGGAGTCGGAAGGTGCGGCCGCCTCGACCACCCGGAGGAGCGGGTTGTTGTCGACGTCGAGCTCGCGGAGGAAGACCGACGGTTTCGTGTCGTTCTTGTTCCCGGCGTGCCTCAGGACCTGCGTCAGGTAGAGCCGCTCCTCGGCGCGGGTCATCGCGACGTAGAGCAACCGCCGTTCCTCCTGGAGAAAGAGGGCCCGCTCGTCGTCGCCGCTGCGGAGGCCCCGGGCGAGGCTCGGGCGGGACCGTGAACTTCTTCTCGCGGTAGGTGAGCGGGAAGTGCCGGTCCGAGAGGTCGCAGGACGAAGACGGCGGGGAACTCGGTCCCCTTGGACTTGTGCACGGTCATCACCTGGACGGCGTCCTCGTCCGTCTCGGTCTCCACCTCGATGCGGAACCCGGCCATGACCCGGAGGTGGTCGAGGAAGTCCGGGAGCCCCGCCTCGCGCGTGATCGCGTCGTACTCGGCCGCGATCCGGTAGAACGTGTTGAGCGCGGCGACGGATCGTGCGTCGGCCAGGTCGATGGCTCGCCGGTAGAGCCCCGCGCCGTGCATCATGACCGCGTGGACGAGCGCGGGCAGGGTCTTCGTCTCCTTCTCGCCGATGAACCGGTCGATCGACGCGACGAGCTCGGCGACGAGCGGGGCTTCGTCCGGCACGAGGCTCCCCGGCCCGGAGCATGGCCGCCCAGACCCCGTCGTCGCCGAGGTCGCGGTCGCGGTAGCACCGGGCCCCGGCATGAACCCGCTGGACGACGGGCTCGGGGATGCCGGCGCCGCGCATGAGCCGGTAGCAGAGAGATGCCGTGCGCGCAGGGGTTGTCGACGACGCGGAGCCAGGCCATGACGTTCCGGATCTCGGGGAGCGTGAAGAGATCGATCTCGCCGCGGAAGGTGCAGGGGACTCCCTGCCGGGCGAGCGAGCGCGCCAGGGCGACCCCCTGGTCCCGCTTGCGGCAGAGGATCGCGATGTCACCGTACCGGAAGCGCCGTGGCGCCTCCTCCTTGCCGGGGTTGGAACTCCGTCTCGATCAGCCGGCAATCTCGTCCCGGATGAACGCGACCTCGGCCTCCTCGTTCGCGCAACGGGCGAGGACAACCGGTTCGCCCGCGGAGTTCCCGGTCCGGATCGGCTTCTCGCTCCGGTTCTGCGCGGTGCGCATGAGCCCGAGGGCGAGGTCGAGGATGCGTCGAGGTCGAGCGGTAGTTACGGTCGAGGAGGGTCTCGCGGCAGCCCTCCCAGGTCCGCTTGAAGTCGTCGAGGTTCGTGAGGTAGGCACCGCGGAACCGGTAGATCGTCTGGTCGTCGTCGCCGACGACGCAGAGGTGGTCGCCGGCGAGGAGCTTGAGGAGCCGGAGCTGGACCCAGTTCGTGTCCTGGAACTCGTCGACGAGGATGTGCGAGTACCTGGTCCGGTACTCGTCGCGGATCTCCGGTCGCCGTTCCAGGAGAAGGACGGCCTCGTGGACCATGTCCGGGTAATCGATCAGGTGCTCGGCCCGCTTGTACTGCTCGTACGCGCGGTAGACCGAGAGAAGGTCCGGAGGCGGCCGAGCTCGACTCGGCCTCGTCGGCCCGCCCATCGAGGTACCGCGTCAAGGTCGTCCGGCGTGATCGCCTCGTCGCGGAACGCGCTGATCCCCTCGATCACGGCGTCGATCACGGCGACGGCGTTGTTGCCGACCTCGATCGTCGAAAGTCCGAAGGTGTCGATGTTCCGGAGGCCCCAGACGAGCTGGTTCGCCTTCGAGATGACGCCCGCCGTCATGGCGATGCCCGACTCGAGGACGTGGTCGCGCAGAACCGAGAGGCAGAAGGAGTGGAAGGTGCTGGACCGCGACCTCCGGTCCCGCCGGTCCGTTGCGCGATCCGGTCGGCCATCTCCTGCGCCGCTTTCTCCGAGATAGGTGAGCGCGAGTATCGCGTCCGGGTCGACCCCGGACTCGAGGAGCCGGGCGATCTTCTCGGTGATGACGCGGGTCTTGCCCGAACCCGGGCCGGCCAGGATCAGCTGGATGCCGTCGGACCCGACGGCCTCGGCCTGCCGCGGGTCCAGAAGCATATGTGATGGTGCGCGCGGCCCGGGAAAAAGGATCCGAAATCGTGCGGCCGGCTCAGGTGAAGGCCCGGCCCTGGAGCGAGACCATGCAGAAGAGGATGGCCGACTCGAGCGCAGTCGGATCCTCGACGGCCGGCGCGATCAGAACCGTGCCGGGTGCCCGCCGGACCACTCCGAAGACGGCCTTCCATGGGAGGGGGTCGCCGAGGTCCGGCTTCCGCCCCCGCGTGTGGAGTCGCACGTACCGGAGTGCATCGGGCGGGACGAGCGCGATCTCGGTCGTCATGCGCGTTCTGGTCGCGGCGTAGAACTCGGGGGCGTCGAGCGCGATACCCGCATGGGGGGCCAGGTCCGGGGCATGGCGGAGGAGGTGGTCCCAGAACCCGGCGAGCGCTGCGCCATCGGGGAGGGACTGCTCGGCCCGGTTGGCGATCAGGACCGCCGGGGCCTCGCCGAAGCGGTGGAGGAAACCGTCGCGGACCGCGGCGATCGCCCGGACGAGGTCGGCCGGCCGGCTCCATTCGTCCCCTGGCTCGATTATGACCGCGGCAGGGGCGCGGTCACCGGCCCCGAGGGCTTCCGCGACGAACGCGGCGGTCCAGGTCCGGTCGTGCCAGCGGGGGAGATCCCGGCCGTCCTCGTCGGTCGAGGCCGCCCGGAGCAGCCAGGGCAGGGCCGGCGGCGGTGCGTCGCCGATGGCGACCTCGACGAGGTCGCAGCCGGAGCGGAGGGCGAACGCCTCACGCTCGGCGGGCTCGCCGCGGAGGGTGTCGGGGAGGACGTACCTGACGTCGGCCATCGTCTCAGGCATTGGGCCCGCGACCTGAAGAGGCCGCGGGTCGGTGACGGCGGCGTCAGTCGTCCCGTCCGTACCAGCCGGCGCGCCGGCGCATGGGCGTGACCCGGGCCGACCTCCATGTCGCCCGCAGCCCAGTCGTACCGGGCGCGGATCGTCGGCGGGAGGTCGGTCTGGGGGATCGGCGCGAAGCCGAAACTGGCGTAGAACGGCTCGAGGCCCGCGACCGCGTACATGTAGAGGTCCTCGTTGTGGCAGGCCTCCACGAGCCCGGCCACGACACGGCGGGCGTAGCCCCTTCCGCGGAACGGAGACCGGCGTGAAGACCGCGTCGACCTCGCAGCCGTCCGGGTGGCGCCGGAACTGGGCGAGCGCGGCGAGGGTCCGGTCCGCGAAGAGAGCGAAGACCCGATCGATGGCCGGGTCGCCCCAGGTCCCGTGGTAGTCGCGCCAGACCTCGGTGGCAAGGGGGAACTCGGCAGAATCGAGCTCGCGGACCATCAGCGCGAGGGCCGCGCGGGGGTATGCGATCAGGACCGGGCAGGGTGCCGCGAGGGCCACGCCCTCCGCGACCGGCCCGAGCGAGATACCCGCGACCGCGTCCGCGCCGCCGACGCGGCAGAGCGCGATCACCGTCGCCTCCGCCTCGAGCGCGGCCCCGATCACCCCGGCGACGACCGTGCCGGGGCGACTCAGGGCCCGCCAGCCGAGAGTGGAGGCGAGCGCCTCGAGCCCGTCGGGAGACTCGGGGCCGACGTGAAACAGCACTCCCTCTCCGACCGCGCCCGTGGCCGCGAGCCGTCCGGCGGCCTCGACCGAGGTGGGTGAGAGGTCGGTCGGCACGAGCACTCGGGCGAAGAGCGGGCCCGTCCGCCGTCCACGGACGACGAGCACGTCGGTCTCCGCGCGCCGCAGAATGGACTCGGAGACCGAGCCGAGAAGCCGGTCAATGGCCCGTCCGCGCCCTCGCGCCCCCACGGCAACGAGGTCGGCCGCCTCCTCATCAGCCGTCTCGAGGAGGGCGTTGGCGATCGTCCGCTCGGCCCGGGTGACGATCCGGACCCCGACGGACGCGCCGAGCGCGCGGAGCCGACCGGCTTCGGCCTCGAGCGCGGGGGACGGCTCCCCGACGTGGACGAGCAGAAGAGCGGGCCGGCCCGGAAGGTCGAGGCAGGCGTCGGCCGCACATTGGCTCTCGGCGGAGAGGTCGGTCGAAACGAGCACGCGTGTCCAGGTCATACGACGCGGCACCCCCCGGACGGGACAGAGAGCACGAACCGGGCGCCGTTACCCGCACCCTCCTCGGCGATCCCGATGCCGGTGATCCCGAGGATCTGCCGGGCAAGGAAGAGCCCGCGGCCGTACCGGCCGGCCGTCGGTGAAAAGAGCGTCTCACGTTCCTCGGCAGGAACCCCGAGACCGTCGTCCTCGACGACGATCCGGCAGCCGTCGGGACCGTGGCGGTAGGTGATCACGACCGCGGTCGCCCCGGTCCCGGGCCGGGTCGCGTTATGCAGGAGGTGGTAGAGCGCGACCGGAAGCGCGGGATCCGCGTAAACCTCGAGCCGCCCAGTCCAGTCCCGGACCGCGACCGGGCCCGGGTCGAGCCGGGCGCAGGCCTCTTCGAGCGCGGCCTGTACCGGCTGCCAGGCCGGCGGCCGGGTCCCGAGCACCCGGAACTCGCGCGAGACCGCAATGCGGCGCGACACCGCATCGATCCGTTCGCCGATCCGCCGGAGGAGTGCGACCGCCTCGGGGTCGTCCACGGCCTCCCGGGCCCGATCGAGGCAGGCGTCCAGGGCCGCGACGTCCCCGGTCAGGTCATGATCGAGGATCCCGGCAAGAGTTCTCATGGTCCGGTTCGCGGCCTCGAGGGCGTCCCGGGCCATGCGCTCCTCGGTCACGTCCGCGAGGGTCACGAGAGTCAGACCTTCGCCGAGCGGCGCGCCCGAGGCCAGGCAGTGGACCGAGCGGCCGTCGGCGCGGGCCAGGTCAATCTCGGCGAAGTCGACCGGTCTGCGGGCGGCACCGGTCAGGAACGCGGCCGCTGCATCGGGGTCGGCCGAGATCGCTGTGAAGGGCGTCCCCGCGAGCTCCCCCGCACCGCGGCCGACAAGCGCAGCCGCCCTGCGGGTTCGCGTCCCGGACCACGCCGTCTCCGCCCACAACCAGGATCCCGGCGACCGAGTGGTCGAAGAGCCCGCGGTAGCGCTCCTCTTCGGCCGAGAGCCGGCGCGAGAGGTACGCGATCAGGACGCCGACCGCGACCAGAGTGATAGCCCGCGCGAAGATCGAAGGCCATTCGGACGGGGTGAGCGCGAGGGCCATGGCGGCGTACGCGGCCGCGATGCCGGTCGCGATGAGGGGACCGCGGCGGGGGTACCAGTAGCCTGCCAGCGCGATTGGGACGTAGAGCAGGTGGGGGAGCACGACCGTGACCCCCGCGAGGAGCCCGGCAAGGTTGGCAAACAGGGCCAGAACGCCCGTCCCCGCCACGAGTGCGGCTCGGATGAGGACTTGGCGCGCCGCCCCGGTGGACATGGTCCGGTATCGGGCGGGCGCCGCAAAAAAGATTGTCACGGCGAACCGGCGGGTTTATACCCCGGCCCGCCGTCGATCCAGCCATGGAGATCACGATCCGCGAACTCGCGCCAGAGGAGTTTCCGCTCGTGGACCGGCTCTGGGAGCAGTACCGCGGCCAGGAGACGGACCGGGCGATCGACCGGGTCATCGGCGCGTTCGCCGACGGCGTCCTGGTCGGGACTGCGCGCGTCCGCCGCCACGTCGACGGGCTGGAGGTCGACGGCGTCTTCGTCTCGGAGGCGCACCGGGGCGAGGGGCTCGCACGCCGGCTTGTCCAGGCCGTGCTCGACGAGTTCGGCTCCGTCCCCCTCTGGCTCCACTCGACCATTCCGCTGATCGGGTTCTACGGCTCGTTCGGCTGGGTGCCGATCCCCGAGGCCCAGCTCCCGCCGACGATCAAGCGAGCGGCTCGCGTTCTGCTTCGGCGAGATGATGGGTTGCGGGGTCTCGCCCATGCGCCGCGATCCCGCCTAGGTGTACGCAAGCACGAGTCCGACCCCGATCTCGCCGACCGGAACGGCCCGGGCGTGGGCGCACCCGGAGAGGATCACGAGGACCGTTCCCCTCACAGCATGCCCCGATAGTAGGCGAGCCGCCGGGCCGCAGGCCGGAAGGCCTCGACGAGCGCGTCGGCCTCGCCCGGCTCGAGCGGGCCGGCCGCGGCGGCGCGGAGCAGGACCGCGACCTCGGCCGTGGTGTCGCACCCGACGATCGCCATGCGGATGGGGAAGGTGAGGGCGTACCGGATCAGGATCTCGGCCGTGATCCCGCCGTCGGGCGCGACGTAGTGGCCGTGCCCGAGGACCTTCATCCCGATCGGCGCGACGCCGGCGGCCACGGCCGTCTCGAGGACGCGGTCGACGAAGCCGCCGAGCGCAGCCTCGACCGGGTTCACCGGGAGGAGCACCGTGTCGACGGGCCAGCGCTCGACGGCCTCGGCGAGCACCGTCGGATCGTGATGGCCCGTGACCCCGATCTGTTTGACGAGCCCGGCCTCCTTCGCCTCGAGGAAGGCCCGGAGCGCTCCGTGCGGCTCCTCTATCGCACGGAGCTCGGGGCGTGTCCGGAGGTCGTGGATCTGCCACAGGTCCAGGTAGTCGGTCCGCATCCGCGCCAGCGTCTGCGTCAGGTCCGCCATCGCGCCCGCATACGAACGGCTTCCGGACTTGCTCGTCAGGAAGATCCCGTCCCGCCGGGCCGGTCGTTCGCCCCAGATCATCCCGTGGTAGAGCTCGCTGTCCGCGTAGGCCCGGGCCGAGTCGAAGTAGCGGATCCCGCGGTCGAGCGCCTCGGTGATCACGGCCATCGCGCCGGCCTCGCGGCCGGTCGTCCTGAGCACGCCTTCGCCGCCGAGCCCGACCCGTGGCCGCTCGGGAATGCCGCTGGTCCTCATATCCCCGAGATTCCGACGCCAGACGAGAAAGGGTTATCGGGGGGCGGTCGTGTTCGGTGCGGAGCCGGTGACCCCCAGCCGGAACGGTATGGCGAGGGTCCGGCCGTCGGTCCCGGTCGCCCGGACCGTGAACGAGTACGAACCCGGAGGCGCGCCGGCGTGGGCGATGAGCATCCGCGAGGTGAACTGCGGGTCGGGGAGCCCCATTGCGGGGTTGAACGTGACGTAGATCCCGGCCGGCACGTTCTCGGCCAGGAGCGTGACCGGCAGGTCGTGCTCGAAGAACGGAAGCCCCTCCCGCAGGGCCGTGATCCTGACCTCCACATCGAGCCGCTCACCCGGACCGATCGATCGCCGCCCGAGGGGGTGATGGCCAGCTCGAACTGCCGCTCCCCGGCACCGGTCATGACTCCGATCGCGAGTATGGCCAGGACGACTACGATGATCCCGAGAAAGAGCACGATGAAGAGGGAGAGCGAGCGGCTCCGGCCTCGCTCCGTCGAGCCGTCGGTGTCGGGCGACGGCGGTGCGGCGGGAGGGGCGGCGACCATGATATCAAGTACAGTCCGCGCCCGGGGTAGAAAAACCGCGCGGTTGCGCGTCGCCCCTGTCGTCCCGCCGTTTTTTGTGGGCCGCCGTCGAGAGCGTACCATGGAGATCACGATCCGGCCGGCCGTCCCGGCCGACGCGCCGGCGATCGCGACGAACAACCGGGCCACCGCGTTCGAGACCGAGGGCTGGGAGATCGGGGCCGACGTGGCCCTCGCGGGCGCCCGGGCGATCCTCGATCAACCGGCCCGCGGCTTCTACCTTGTCGCCGACGCCGACGGTGCCGTCGTCGGCCAGTGCATGGTCACGTACGAGTGGTCGGACTGGCGGAACGGGGAGTTCTGGTGGGTCCAGTCGGTCTATGTCCGGCCCGACTGTCGCCGGCAGGGGATCTTCGCCCGGCTCTATCGGACGGTCGAGGCGATGGCCGAGGCCCGGCCGGACGTGACCGGCCTCCGGCTCTACGTCGAGACAGCGAACGCGGCGGCACAGGCCGCGTACTCCCGCCTCGGCATGCGCCGGGCGCCGTACGTCCTGCTCGAGCGGGACTACGCGAAGGAGCGGACGGGCCGGGCCTGACGGCACTACCGGCAACGACTGAAAAACAGGGGCGGCCGCCGATGGGTCCGGCGGGCCCGCCCAGCCCGCGACCGATGCGGACGGTCCCGGTGCCGACGGAGAGGGTGATGCCCGGCGCCGGGTGCGGCCCGGGTCATCCATCAAATATCGGCGATCCGGTTTATTGAATCACGAGGTTCAATAAACCCGGTTGCCCGCCGCGTGGCGAACCCTTATTCCATCCAGGGACCGAAGCCCTCCGCCCGCGCGGATGCCTCTCGACAAGGGTTCCTATCTCCGCAGGGCTCAGGCATCTGTGGATTGCACACCTTCGCGCCTGCGCCTCGACGCAGTTGGAGCAGCATTCGTGAGGCGACGGCCCCGGTGGAGCGAGACGGAATCCGCGACGGCTCCTTGCAGGCTCCCGTTGCGAACTCTGGTCGGGGGCCGATCAGGCCGATCTTCGTTTTACGAGCATCAGAATATTCTTGCCGCCGGCATACTGGTAGACGACCTCATCCACCATTTTCCGGATCAGGTAGATACCGAGCCCGCCGATCCGCCGCTCAGTGAGATCGGATCCACGATCGGGCTCCGGGAACGAGAAAGGGTCGAATGGCGGGGCACGATCTTCGATCCGGACCTCCACAGTCCTGTCTGTGGCATGAATGGCGATGACCACGTCGCCGGACGTGCCTCGGTAGCCGTGGACGACCGTGTTGGCGATCGCCTCCTCGACCGCGAGCTGCAGATCGCGGATCATGTCGTCAGGAAACGCACAGGCCCGCATCGCCTCGTCGAGGGCGGTGGTGACCTTCTGGATCTCGTTGAGGTCGGCACTGAATGACAAGCGTTGTCGAGCGGTCCATGTCACACGGTCCTGATGACGATCAGCGTGATGTCGTCCGACTGGGGAGCGGTACCGGAGAACGCCTGGACGGACTCGAGGATCGCAGCGACGATCCCTGAGGCCGGGAGCATCCGGGCTCTGACGATCGCCTCGCGTAACCGGTCCTCCCCGAACATCTCCTCGGCGGTGTTTTCGGCTTCGGTGATTCCGTCGGTATACAGCACCATCACGTCTCCCGGCCCGAGGACGGCCGTGCCGGAAGCGTACTCCGCATCCGGGAGGGCACCGATCGCCATACCGGTTGCCGGGAGGTCCGAGAATGCGCCGTCGGCACCGCGGCAGATGAGCGGCGGGTTGTGGCCGGCGTTCACGTAGGTGAGCGAACGGTCCTGCGCGTCGAGGACCCCGTAGAAGAGCGTGACGAACATGCCGGACTTCGAGTCTGCGGTGATGATGGCGTTCGCATCACGGATCGCCTCAGCCGGCTCCTGCTGATGCCAGATCGCGTTGACCCGGACGACGATCCGCGAGAGCGCCATGAAGAGGGCGGCCGGTATCCCCTTTCCCGAGACATCGGCGATGAAGATGCCGAGCCGATCCTGTCCGATATGTGATCACCTCGAAGGGGATCACGTCGAAGAAATCGCCGCCGACCTCTTTGGCCATGACGCACCGTGCGGCGATGTCGAAATGTGCGATCTGCGGGAGCGTATCCGGCAGGAAACTCCGCTGGATCTCGGCGGCGATCGCCAGCTCGGTGTTCTTCCGCTCCACCTCCCGAAGCAGGCCGTCCCGCTCCGCCTGTACCCTGCGTTCGTTCTCGAGATTGTGGATGAAGAGCGCGAAGATGAAGACCCCGGCGGCGTTGGCGAGGATCACCGGCAGGGCGACCGAGCTCACCAGTGCGACCGCCTCCTCGAACGGCCGGGCGAGTGCGAGGACCAGGAGCATGTGGAACCCCTCCATCAGGACGGCAAAGGAGACGGCAACGATGGTTGGGGGAAACCTTCGCTTGTATGCAAGCCAGATCAGCCCGCCCAGGAGACCTGCGAGGACCGTGGCGAGCGCACAGGGCACGACGGAGAACCCGCCCAGGCTGGCTGCGGTAGAGGGCGCCGATCAGGCCCGCCCCGACCCCGACCACCGGGCCCCCGACAAGCCCGCCGACCATCGGGCCCAGGTCGCGGACATTGATGATCGCCCCCATGAACTCGACCCCGCCCACCGTCCCATAGATAGACGAGAGCTCCGAAGACTGCGATGAGGATGAGCTGGGTCCGTATCGATGGGTGGCCGTCCAGCACCTCGAGGAAGAACCTCCTCCGGGTCAGGAGGTAGGCAACCACGACGATGACGCAGCTCAACTGGAAGAGGAGGAGGAGCGAGCTGACGAGAGTGTCTGCCATGACTGCCGTTGTACGAATGGCACACCGATTCTCTTAATATCGTAGTGTTTTTCTCGATGATTGCCTTCGGCCCGCCAGTATCAGGGATGCCACGCCACCGGAGGGTACGACAGAGTGAAAAGACCCGGGCAGACGAACCGCTCGAAGGATCCGCGGGACATCTCGTGAGAAAACGGAACAGCCCCTCACCCGGCAGAGCAGCAGGCGCGGGATTATCGGTACGAAGTATCGATACTGATTAATTCCCCGGAGACGATACGAGTCGCAGGGAGTGAAGAAGATTGGAGATAACTACCGCAGCACGCGGGGACGTGACAGTCCTCTCTCTCGCCGGTAGAATCGATACCGTCTCTGCACCGGTGCTCGAACAGGCGATCAATCGTACGATCGAGAGCGGCAGGAGAAAGATCCTCCTCGATTTTTCCGGTATATCCTATATCAGCAGCGGCGGCCTGCGGGTACTGCTGTCCGCAGCAAAGCGACTGAGGGATCCGGGCGACAGGTTCGGACTCTGCTGCCTCTCTCCGGACGTGCTGAAGATCATCAAACTCACCGGCTTCACCTCGATCTTCAATATCTACTCATCCGAGGGAGAGGCGCTTGCCGGGTGGTAGCGAACCGCTGCTTCCCCTGCAATGGCAGCCGGTGCCGGGTTGCAGGGAGGCGCTGATCTATCCGTTTACCAGGAAGGTCGACACGGTATCGTCCAACTCGTATCTGGTCCAGACATCGGACGCGGTCATCATTATCGACCCCGGTGGTCTGCCGGAACAGGCGGAATATCTCGCCTCGATCGTCCTTGAGGCCCGCGAAACCTCGGCCCGGCCACTCGTCGTGATCCTGACCCATGCCCACGTCGACCACTATCTGGGCGCACTCTCCGCCGCCCTGATGACAGACCCGGAGATTGCGATGATTGCCGCCTCCGAAGATGGAGTCGAAGCGCTCGAGTCCGGTGATCGCCGGCTGACGCAGGCGGAGGTACTGGGTCTTGAGATCGCACCGCTGCGGATCGACCTGCACCTCCTCGCCGCGGAGAACTTCGATAGGAGTGGTGTGCCGGTCAGGCATACATATGCAAACGGTGCCGCCGTCACGGTCGTGAGGGAACGGCCCGAGTCCGGCCTTCGGCATGAACGGCTCACCTTCGGGCCCGGCCCCTCGCTCGAGGTCTATCACACGCCCGGCCACAGCCCGGACAGCTGCTGTATCCGGATCGGCCGGGCGCTGTTCACCGGCGACCTCCTCTTTGGTGCGAGTCCGGGCATCGCCGGCATCTGTGGATGGAACCAGGAGGAGCTGATCCGATCCCTTGCCGGGATGCAGGCGCTCCTCTCCCGCGGCGGCATTGAGGCGATCTGCCCCGGGCACGGGCGGATGCTTTCGGCAGAAGAAGGCAGGCGCATGCTCGACGCCGTCGAGAGCGACGCGCGACTCCTCACCGGCATCGCGGAATGGAACCAGGACCGAGCCAGGCAGACCGCCGCATTTGCCGAGGACTGCATGGAGCAGGTGAGCGAGCTCTTCACGGTGATGACAGGCCGGCTCTACTATGTCTCCCACGTGATGGACGAGCTCGGCGAGTCCGAGACCGCCGCTGCGCTCCACGCACTGATCCGCGGCGACGCCATCGACGACCTGCTCGACACCTTCGACGCATTCAACCGGGAGTACCATTCCGGCGGGCATGTCCCGTTAAATCTCGCGCTCAAAGCCGGGCAGGTGATCGGCAAACTCCAGCGGTCATTCCACCAGGACGAACTCGCGCAGATCATCGACCCGTCGCTCGCCCAGCGAGCCGAACGGCTTCTTGGCGACTACACGACCATGCTCAAAGGGTTCAACCCGCTCCGTGAGATCGCCGTGCACGATCTCCAGGACGTCCTCGAGACCGGCATCGCGGGTCATACCGTCCATCCCTGCTCCGACGAGGAGATCCTGGCCTCCGCCGACGACGATGCGGCCTTCGGCCGGGTGCTCCTTGCCGGGATCGGAATGCCACCACTCCTGAGCGACGTCGCGGTCGATTTCGATCCAGGTACAGAACCGCTGCCCGTCCTGGTCGATAAGGTGCGGTTCCTCGACCTCGTGACCTATCTGCTCGAGGAGCTCGTGGGGACCGGAGCACGAGGTATCGTCGTCCGTTCCGGGAAAGACGGTGAAGCGACCGTTGTTGCCATATCAGCAGCGGACGACGCCGAGCCCTCGGCAGGTGGGAAACCCCGCGGGTTCCTCTACGGTCTCTGCGAGCGGGCGGGCGGTATGCTGGCCTTCGACGACGTCGCAGGTTCACGGCGGTTTACGATCAGGTTCGGATCCGTCATCTGATACAGCGGCCGGCCATCCGGGCGGATCTGCAGTCACTGCGATCATTCCCGCTCGACGGCCGCGATGGGAGCCCTCCGGTCGGGCTCCGGGTCGATCCCATTCTCCACTTCTGGCCAGGTCTGCACCCACCATCGCTTCCGGGCAGGTAATTGACGCATGTTTATGCCGAGAGAGGTGGACATAGGATAACGTCGAATGTGTCAGGCAAGGGGTCAGAAATGCTCCCCCGTAGCCGTGCTGGACTGTACATAATACCGAAATATAGTAGTTGGCAGTGATGAAGACCCCGTTCCACGTCATGCTCATCCCGACGCTCCGCTGCCCGGCCCGGTGCGCGTACTGCTGGTCGAGCGAGCACGTGGGGCCGATGATGGACCTCGAGACGGTCCGGGCCGCGACCGGATGGATCGCGTCGCTCAACGACGACCCGGTCACGGTCACGTTCCACGGCGGCGAGCCCCTGCTGGCCGGGCCGGAGTTCTACGAGGCCGCGCTCCCGATGATCGAGGAGGGGCTCGCCCCCCGCACGGTCGCGTTCGCGATGCAGTCGAACCTCTGGCTCCTCGACGACCGGCTCGCCGCCGTGCTCGCGGCCCACAACGTCCCGATCGGCACGAGCCTCGACGGCCCGCCCGAGCTGAACGACTCGCAGCGCGGGACCGGCTACTTCGAGCGGACGCGGGCCGGGATGGAGGTCGCCGCCCGGCACGGGGTCCGGGTCAGCGTGATCTGCACCTTCACGGCCGGATCGGTGAAGGAGCGGGACGCGATCGTCCGGTTCTTCCTCGAGAACGGCTACGTGATGAAGCTCCACCCTGCCCTCCCGTCGCTCCGCGACGGCCGGCCCGACGCGTACGCGCTCCCGCCGGACGAGTACGGCGAGCTCCTGGTCTACCTGCTCGACCAGTACCTCGCCCACCTCGGGCGGCTCCGGGTCATGAACATCGACGACCTCGTCAAGTCGGTCTTCGTCCGGCGCGGCACGGTCTGCACCTTCGCCGACTGCCTGGGCTCGACGTACGCCGTCGGCCCCGACGGCGGAATCTACCCGTGCTACCGCTTCGTCGGCATGGACGAGTGGCGCATGGGCGACGTCCGCGACGCGCCGTCGCGGGCCGAGCTCGAGGCGACGCCGGCGTGGCAGCGCCTCGCCGCATTCCGCGACTACGTCGACGAGCACTGTACCAGCTGCCGGCACATTCGGTACTGCCGCGGCGGCTGCCCGTACAACGCGCTCGCCCCGACCGGCGGCGAGGTCGCGGGCGTCGACCCCCACTGCGCGGCGTACAAACGGATCTACGACGAGATCGCGGACCGGCTCAACGCCGAGATGTTCGGCGAGGGCGGCATGGAGGCCATGCTCACGGGCCGGGGGCGGAGCGGCAAGCCCGGGATCATGACCCTGATGCAGCGAATGGTCTCACGGTAAACGGGCAGACATATATAGCCGGGGAGTCTCACCGCGATCCATGACGCGCTGGCGCTGCACGGTCTGCGGGTACATCTACGACGAGGCGGCGGGCGAGCCGTCCACGGGAACGGCCCCGGGGACGCCGTTCGCAGCCCTGCCTCCGGACTGGCGCTGCCCGGTCTGCGGGGCGGCCAAGGACGCGTTCGTGATGGTGGACGAGACGAGCGGGACCGGTCAGCGGACGGTCGCGGACCTGGTCATGGCCGAGCTCGCCGCGTTCGGCGTCCGGTACGTCTTCGGCATCCCCGGCACCTCCTCGCTCGGGCTCGTGGACGCCGTGCGCCGTAACCCGGCCCTCGAGTACGTCGTGGTCCGGCACGAGGGGAACGGGGCGATGGCCGCGTCGGCCTACTACAAGCTGACGGGGGTGCCGGCGGCCTGCCTGACCATCGGCGGGCCGGGCGCGACGAACCTCTCGACCGGCCTCTACGACGCGAAGGAGGACCACGCGGCCGTGATCGCGCTCGCGGGCCAGGTCGAATTCCAGTATGCCGGACCGGGCGGGTTCCAGGAGATCGACCAGGACGCCTTCTTCCGCCCGATCACGGTCTACAACGCGACGATCCACGACCAGGCAAAGGCGGTCCCGATCGTGACCGCGGCGTCAAGCACGCCCTGATCGACCACGGTGTCTCGCAGCTCTCGATCCCGAACAACGTCCAGAAGCTCGCGTTCGACGCCCCGTACTGCTCGGGCGCGTCCTGCCTGCCCGAGACCGCGATCGCTCCGCCCGCGGCGGCCCTCGACCGGGCTGTCGAGGCGCTCGGGAAGGCCGAGAGGCCCGTACTCCTGGCCGGCTGGGGCGCGTACACTCACGGTGCGTTCGTCCACGCGCTCGCGAAACGGCTTTCGGCTCCGATCCTGACCACGTTCCGTGCGAAGGGCTGCCTCCCCGAGAAGGCCGAGCTCGTGGTCGGGGTCCTCGGCAACCTCGGGCCGCCCGAGGCGCGGAAGTACGCGGAGGAGGCCGACCTCCTCCTCACGCTCGGCGTCGGGTTCTCGAAGATGACGAACGTCCCCCTGGACCGGCCCATCGTCCAGGTCGACCTCGACCCGCTCAAGCTCGGGAAAACCCCGCAGACGATCGGGCTCTGGGGCGACTGCGGCGTCGTGCTCCCGCGCCTCCTCGAGCGTGTCCCCGAACGGCGCGACGAAGCGCGCGAGAAAGCGATCGCGGCCGGCAAGGCGCGGTGGGCCTGCCCAGCTCGCATCCGAGGCCGGCGCCGGCGAGACGCCGCTCCGACCGCCGTTCATCATGCAGGTGCTCTCGGAGGTGCTGCCGGCGGACGCGGTGATCGGCCTCGACGTCGGCGAGAACGGCTGGTGGTTCGGGCGGAACTTCGTGAGCCGGGGCCAGCGCTTCGCGATGTCGGGGCTATCTCGCGACCATGGGCTTCGGGTTTCCGGCCACGATCGCGGCGAAGCTCGCCTACCCCGACCGCCCCGCGGTCTGCATCACCGGCGACGGCGGGTTCGTGATGGCCATGGGCGAGCTCGTGACCGCGGTCCGGCGCGATCTGGCCATGACGATCTGCGTGCTCAACAACCACCAGTACGGGATGATCCAGCAGGAGCAGGCGATGGAGGGCTACCCGAACTTCGGCACGGACCTCGAGAACCCGGACTTCGCCGCGTACGCCCGGGCCTGCGGAGCGGAGGGCGTACGGATCACGGAGTCCGCGGCCCTCCGGCCGGCGCTCGAGGCCGCGCTCGCCGCAGACCGGGTCGTGCTCCTCGACATCGAGACCGACCCGCGGCGGTTCCTGTGACCGACCCCGTCACGGTCTCCGGCCTCGTCGCCGCGCACCGCTGCCCGCTCCGGGTACCTGGCACGAGCTCCAGCGACCGCCGCGAGAGTCGGCCCGGTACGCGATCGCGAAGCAGATCGCAGCGCACCTCGGCCCCGACCTCGATGCGGACCTGATCTGGGACGAGGTGACGACCGTGCTGCCCGGGGTCGGGCAGGCCGAAAGGGCCCTGCTCGAGCAGTGGGTCGCGGCCTGCGGCCCGACCCGCTGGCCCCGGCTCGAACTCCGCGACCGCCCGGTCCGGTCCGAGCGGCTCGGGCTCGTGGGCCAGGTCGACTGGGTCGCGCCGGACCTCGGATCCTGTGCTGTCGTCCGGGCGAGCACGGCGCCGGCGTTCGGGGTCGCGTCGGCCGACCGGGTCCGCGCGGCCGCGTACGCGCTCTGCCTCGAGGAGGAGCGGGGCCGTCCCCTCGACCATGTCGCCCTCGTCTACGTCCCGTCGGGCGCGCTCCGGCGGTACGTTCCCGCAACCCCGGGACCGCAGGGCCGTGCTCCGAGCACTCGCAGCGGCCCGCCGCGTCCAGGAGGGGCGCGTTCCGCCGAAGCCGTCCGAGGCTCCGTGCGACCGCTGCCCGCACGGAGCGACCTGCGGCGCTGGGGCGCGGAGCGGAGCGGCGATCCTCTAGGCGGACTCGAGAAGCGTCCGGGAGCGGATGTATTCCCCGACCGGCTCGCGGCATGTCCCGACCACGAGCCAGCGCTCGTCCCCGTGCACCTCGATCACCCCCGCGGCCTCGATCACCTCGCCAGCGAGCGCCTGCCCGGAGTAGGTGTGCGTGAACGAGAGCACGCGGGCGACCTCCGGGTGGTCGAGCCCGTACACGGCCGGCACGTCGTAGGCGAGTGCGGCGTCCGTGACCGTGGCCTCGATCGCGGCCTTCCCGAGGACCGCCCCCTTCGGTACAGGCTTCGGGGTCGATCGCCGCGTAGTCGCGGGTGAAGAGGAGGTCGAAGTACGTCCCGCAGATCTCGCCGCGGTTCCACTTCCGCGCCTCGTGCAGCCGGAACTCCTCGTAGGTGAGCGCGGGACGCCGCTTCGCGTAGACCCGGCGCCAGAGGTCCTCGGAGAGGTCGTTCACGAGTCCCTGGCGAATCGCCTGCGGCAGGCGCGCCCGCGCCCGGTCGAAGGCCGAGCCGTAGACCACGAGGTCGATGTCCGAGTCCGGCCCTTCGAGCCCGACGAGGAGCGAGCCCGTGCAGCCGGCCGTTCCGGGCGCCAGCTCGAGTGCGTCCGCGAGCCGCCGGACCCGTCCGTCGCGGGCGAGGACGGTAGGAAAGACCTTCTCGGGCTTGTGGACGGCGGCGATCTCGCCGAGGGGAACCCGGTGGAGGAGGTCGAGACAGTGTGGCCTCTCGGCCGCCACCCGGGCGTAGGCCTCGGCGAAGTCGAGCTTGCGGTAGCGGACGCCCGAGCCCCGGCGGACGCGGTCGCCGGCGGGATCGGGGACGTACCGGAGCACGCACCCGGCCCGCACGGCGTTGTCGTACGCGGCGACCGCGTAGAGCCATCCGTCCGCGTCCTCGACGAAATCGCGCAGCCGGAGCGGCGGGATCATTGCCCGCGGAGGAACGCGACTGCGTCCTCGACACCGGCGCCGGGGCGAACGATCGTCCGGTTCACCAGGTCGACCACGGTCGAGGGCGTCCCGGGCAGGCGGCCCCCGTCGATCGTGAAGTCGCGGTAGCAGTGGACGTCGTTGACGGTGGCGGGCTCGGGCGCGCCATGGGTGTTCGCCGAGGTCGCCGTGATCGGTGCGTCGAAGCGGCTCACGAGTCTCGACAGCGATCGGGTGCGTCGGCATCCGGATGCCGATGAGGCCGGTCCCGCAGTGGAGCTGGCAGGGGAGGATCGGCCGGGCCTCGACGAGGACCGTGAACGGCCCGGGCAGGAACCGCTCGACGAACTCCTCGGCAAGGGGGTTGAGTCGCGCGACCGTGGCGAGCATCTCGACGTCGGCGACCGCGATCGAGATCGGCTCCGAGAACGGGCGATGCTTCGAGTCGTAGACCGAGCGGATCGCCTCGTCCGAGAGCGCGTCCGCGCCGAGGCCGTAAACGGTCTCCGTCGGGTAGACCACGAGCCCGTCGTGGTTGAGGACCTGGACGGCCCGCGCGATCTGGTCCATCAGAAGCGCCTCCCGCGGACGCGCTCGATGTCGAACCGCGCCTTGCTCGAGACGTGCATCACGGCGAAGACGCCGGCCTGGATCGGGTCGGTCACGACGAGGTCCGCGTGGTCCGGGACCGAGCCGGCCATGTTCAGCGCGATCACGGGGATACCGGCCTCGCGGACCCGGTCGACGGCCACCGAGACCTCGCCCCCCATGAGCGAGCCCGCGAGCACCAGGATCGAGGCCCGGGGCAGGCGGGCCACGGCGTCGACCGCGGCCCCGAGCGTGTCCTCGCCCACGAGCGGGATCGTGTCGACCGAGATCCGCTCGCCGCGGATGTTGTGCCGGTCGGCCTCGTTCACGGCCCCGAGCGCGACCTGCGCCACCTGCGCCCCGCCGCCGATGATGATCACGCGCGAGCCGTAGATGATCGAGAACGGGTCGCACGCGGTCGCGGACCGGACGAACGGCAACCGGCAGAGGTCGGCGATCAGCCGCCCGGGATCGGCTGCGTCCTCGTACTCGAAGTAGAGCTCGCCCATGCCCGCCAGCGGCCCGCTCTCGAAGGTCTCCTGGTGGTTCATCAGGATGTTCGCGCCGTGGTCGGCCACGACCGCCGCGATATCGCGGAGCACCCCCTTCCGGTTCTCCGCGATCAGCCGGATGGCGTGCAGCGGCGGTTCCCCGTCGGTCATTGCACGATCTGATGGACACGGATTGGCATTCAGGCTTGTGGTGGAGGAAAAGGGGGAGGTTCAGGCCGGCGACCGGAGCGCTGTCGTAGATCCGGGTCACGTACCGGGCCACGAAGATCGAGAGCGCCGGCGTGAGCGCGAAGAAGACCAGGAACCCGATCCCGAGCGTCAGGACGCCGAGGACCGTCATCGCGACGACGAAGTGAAGAGCGCGACATAGAGGACGATCAGGGCGATGATGTAGGAGCCCCAGCCGATCCGCCCGATATGAGCGAGGATCGCGGAGAAATTGAAGGCCTCGCCGATCGAGTCCGTCCGGGCGAACCGGACCGAGGCCATCATCGAGATCAGCGAGACCAGGATCGAGACGACGGCCAGGACGACGAAGATCAGCACCGCGGCACCGACGAGCGCGCCTGACATCGGCTCGCTCGGCGTCCCGCCGGGGCCGCTCGTGGCGGTGACCGGCAGGAGGACCAGCATGTTCATGACCAGGTTGATAACGATCACCGGGAGCGCGTAGATCAGCTGCACCACGAAGAGCTTGATCCCGTCGACGAAGACGGCGACCCAGTCCTGCGGGTCCGGCGGCGTCCGATCGCCGCGATAGACCAGGACCGTGTACCCGAGGATGATGGGGAAGATGATCGTGCCGACCAGCAGGATCAGCCAGCGCATCCAGTGTCCGACCAGCGCTTCCTTCGTGTACTCGTATGCGTCGCCGAGCATTGTACCGATTTCCATGAGAGTCGCCTCAGCAGATCCTCGACGACTGAGTACTTCAGGATGACGAAACGCCGCGGCGGGGCGAGAAAAAAGGGGAGGGTTCAGGCCGGTGCCGGGGCGCTGTCGTAGAGCATCGTGATGTACCGGGCCGCGAAGATCGAGAAGGCCGGGGCGAGCACGAGCGAGATGAGCCACCCGATGATCGGGATGATCGAGAGGACCACGTTGATGACCGCGAGCATGACCCCAGCACGACCAGGGCGATGACATAGGGCCCCAGCCGATCCGGCCGATGTGCGCGAGGATCGCGGAGAAGTTGAAGGCCTCGCCGAACGAGTCCGTCCGCGCGAACCGGACCGCGCCCATCGCGGCAAAGAGGGAGACGATGATCCCGACCACCAGGACGAGCAGGATCCCGAGGAGGATCCCACCCACGCCGGCCGCTGTGGCCGCGTCCGATCCCGACATCAACAGCGCGGCCGAACCCCCGAAGACGATCACGGCGACGATGATGACCGGGAGCGCCCAGATCAATTCGACGATGAAGAGTTTGATCCCGTCGATAAAGACCGCGACCCAGTCCTGCGGGTCTGGCGGCGTCGGCTCGCCCCGGTAGACCCTGAGGGTGTACCCGAGGGTGATGGGAAAGATGATCGACCCGATGATCAGGATCAGCCATCGCATCCACTTGTCGACGAGCGCCTCCTTCGTATACTCGAAGGCGTCGCCGAGCATTGTGCCGATTTCCATGTAAGAGTTACCTCATCAGATCCTCGACGACCGAGTACTTCAGGATGGCGAAATGCGGCGGTCGGGGCGGGAAAAAAGGGGAGGGTTCAGGCCGGTGCCGGGGCGCTGTCGTAGAGCAGCGTCACGTACCGGGCCGCGAAGATGTAGATGACAGGCATCAGGACCAGGAGCAGGAGCCAGCCCAGGATCGGGATGATGGAGAGCACGGCCTCGACGACTCCGATCACGATCGATCACCACGACGAGCGAGATGATGTAGGTGCCCCAGCCGATCCGGCCGATGTGGGCAAGAATGGCCGAGAAGTTGAAGGCCTCGCCGATCGAGTCCGTCCGCGCCAGACGGATGGCGCCGATCACCTCGAAGAGCGCGAGCGCGATCCCGAGCACGACGATGATCAGGAAGCCGATCGCCATGGTGCCGAAGCCGGCCGCCGCGGCCGTGTCCGAGCCCGAGGACATCAGCGCGAACGAGGCTCCGAAGAAGAGCAGCCAGACGATGATCAGCGGGATCGAGTAGACCAGGCCGACGACGAAGAGCTTGAGCCCGTCGATGAAGAGCCGTCCGTACTCGTCGAGTTCGGGTGCGGCCCGGACGCCGCGGAAGACCTCCATCAGGTAGCCGAACATGATGAAATTAACAATCGGGATGATGCTGATGATGATGAGCAGGAGCCACTTGACCCATTTTCCCATCAGCCCCTCCTTCGTGTACTCGAAGGAGTCGCCGAGCATTGTACCAAAGTCCATTGTGAGAGTCACCTCACCAGATCCTTGACTACAAAGTATTTATATGATGAGTGTTGGCATCGGTTGTCTACGGGTAAAAAGGGGAGACGGCTTCCACCACCTGCCGTGCCGCGCCGCCCGCATTTATCCCTCCGAACGCCCTACCCGTGCTGATGAACGGCCCGGCCGACCTCGAGTCGCGTGCGGACGAGATCCGACGGCGGCTTGCCGGCCACGGGGTCCCCTCCTCCGAGCCCCGGCCGATCGAACACGGCCTCCAGTTCCGGGTCGGGGATAAGGGCGTGGTCCGGCTCTACGCCCGGAGGGACGGCTCGGTCACGGTCGACGCCTCGCAGCTGCACGACCCGGTCGTCCGCCTCCGGGTCCAGGGGCTGGCGGCCGATGCCGCGGGCGAATCGGCCGAGCCCGTGCTCCGGCTCTGGCCCCAGGTCGGTGCGGACGAATCGGGCAAGGGCGACTACTTCGGCCCGCTCGTGGCGGCCGCGGTCCGCGTCGACGCGTTCGAGGCTGCCGGGCTCGCGGCGAGGGGCGTCCGCGACTCGAAGGCGGTCCCCGATGGCGAGGTGGTCCTGCTCGCGGCGATGATCGAGGAGGAGTGCGCGACCTCTGTCGAGGTGCTGATGCCGGCTGCGTACAACGAGCGGTACGCGGCGCTCGCGGCGCGAGGCAGGAACCTGAACGACCTGCTCGCCGAGCTTCACGCGACCGCGATCGGCCGGCTGGTCGCGGACGGCCAGGTCGGGGTCGTGATCGTGGACCAGTTCTCCGCCGCGGCCCGGATCGACGCGGCCCTCACGGCCTGCTGCCCCGGCATCCCCGTCGTGACCGAGTGCGGGGCCGAGGGGCGGGTCGCGGTCGCTGCCGCCTCGTGCGTGGCCCGGGCCCGCTTCCTCGCCGGGCTCGCCGAGCCTCTCGGACGAGGTCGGCCTCCGGCTGCCGAAGGGCGGGTCGTCGCCGGCCCTCGTGCGGGCCGCGCAGGCGGTCGTGGACCGCCCGGGGCCGCCGCGCTCGAACGGGTGGCCAAGGTCCATTTCCGGACCACCGCGCGCATTAGGAAGGGCTGATATACCTGGTCGACGAGAGTCATGCCGGGAGATTGAGAATGGACCGGTTCGAGACCTTCATGACCGGGTACCGGGAGCTCGGCCACGGGGCCCGCGCCGACAGTCTCGCCGACCTCGCGCCCGAGTGCTGCTGCCCCGAGTGTCCGACCTACAACGACTGCACCGAAGGGGCCGGCGAGCGGCTCTACTGCCTCGTCGGCCGCTCCTTCGGCTGCGTGACCGAGGACCTCGGGTGCGTCTGCCCGGGCTGTGCGGTCCACCGCGAGCTCGACCTTCGGTACAAGGACTTCTGCCTCAAGGGGCCCGAGGCGGCGCGGCGATACGAGCGCTCCCTTCCATGACCGCCGGGGAGCGGTGGGACCGGCGGTTCGGCGAGTGGGAGCACCGCCACCGCCCGCTCTCGCACCTCGTCGGCCTGGTCGTCTACCTGGTCGTGCTCGGCATCCTCAACCTGGTCGCGAACGCATACCCCGATTCGGTCTGGCACGGGCTCATCGGGTTCCTGAACGCGACCGTCTGGGTCGTGGTCGTGCTCTCCGTGCTCAACCTCTTCGCCGACCTCGTCCTGGACCTCCCATACCCGACGAACCTCCCCGGGCCGCTCCTCCGGGCCGTCGCGGCGGCCGCGACCGCCTGGTACGTGGTCCAGCTCCTCTTCGAGATCGACCGGCTCTTCGGCCTCGGGATCTTCCTCGCGCTCGCGCCGCTCGCAGTCCTGTTCTACGCCGCGGTCTTCCTGCTCGTCCTCGTGGGTGAGTCCGTCCGGCTCGTCACGGCCGAAAGACGATCGGGGTGAGCCCGGTCTCGGCGTCGCAACACCGGGTCGCGGTCACGGCCAGCTCGAGGAGCACGACCTCGACCGTCGCGTAGACCCGGGCCTCCCCCCGCAAGCATCCGACCGCAGTCGTACCGGCCCGCCCGGTCGCGGCGTGGAGGTGGACCACAGGCCGGCCCTCCTCGCGGACCAGGTTTCCGATGCCGAGCACCTCGCGGCCGTCGGCGAACGCGGTCAATACCTGGACCGGATGGGAAGGCGAGCGTGGCAGGTCCCTCCACCATCCGGCCCGTCTCGAGCGCGCCGAGCAGGAGCACGAGCCCGACCGCCACCGCCTCCCGTTCGGCCACGGTCGTGACCGCGGCGAGCGGGTCCTCGCCGTGGTCGACGCCGGATCAGGAATACCCGCCCGACCGTGCCGGTCGCGTACTCCATCAGCCCGTACCGCCGGAGCCGGGCCGGAAGAGTACCTTGTCGACCCGGTTGCCGTCCATGTCCACGACCTCGAAGTCGTTGCCGCCCCAGTCGAACCGGTCGCCCGTGACCGGCGTGCGCTCGAGGTGCATCATCACGAAGCCGCCGAGGGTCTGGTAGTACCCGCGTTCCTCATCGGGGAGCGGCGGCAGGTCGAAGCGGTCGCGGAACTCTTCGACCGGCATGAGCCCGTCGACGAGCCAGGAGCCGTCCGGGCGCTCCACGGCCTCGGGCTCGTCGCCGCGGACGTCCGGCAGGGCGCCGACAATCGACTCGAGCAGGTCGTGGAGGGTCAGCAGGCCCTCGATTGAGCCGTACTCGTCGGTCACCAGGGCCACGTGGATCGCGGCCTCGCGGAACTGCTCCATCACCTTCAGGGCCGGCAGGGACTCGGGCAGATAGAGCGGCTCGAAGAGTGGCGGCCTCGATCTCGGGCGGCGTGCCCACCGGCGTCTGCGCCCAGAGCGTCTGGACCGAGACCATCCCCTCGACCCGGTCGAGGCTCCCGCGGTAGACAGGGAAGTACGAGTGGCCGGACTCCCGCATCCGCGCCAGGTTCTCCTCGAGCGGGTCCTCGAGGTCGACCCCGACGATCTCGTGGCGCGGGGTCATGAGCGAGGCCACGCGCCGGTCCGAGAGGCGGAAGACGCGGTCCACGAGACTCCTGCTCCTCCTCGTCGAAGACCCCAGCGCTCGTCCCCTCCTCGAGCATCAGCCGGACCTCCTCCTCGGTCACGGGCGACTCGGTCGGCTCCTTCGATCCGACCAGCCGGAGCACGAGATCGGTCGAGGCCGAGAGGAGCGTGACGGCCGGAGCCGAGATGACCGAGAGGATCTGCATGGGCCGCGCGACGCGGACCGCGATCGGCTCGGGGTTCGCGAGCGCGATCCGTTTCGGCACGATCTCGCCGATGACGAGGGTCAGGTACGTGATCACCAGCACGACCGCGGCAAAGGCGATCGTGGACGCGTACGGCGCGAGGGCCGGGACCTGTGCGATGAACCCCGCGAGGCCCGTCGCGAAGACGGCCCCGCCGTAGGCCCCCGTCGAGGACGCCGATCACGGTGATCCCGATCTGGACGGTCGAGAGGAACCGGTTCGGCTCGGCCGCGAGCTCGAGCGCGGCCCGCGCGCGCACGTCGCCGTTCTCCGCGAGGGTCTGGAGCCGGTGGCGGCGGGCCGAGACGATCGCGAACTCGGCCATGGAGAAGAGACCGTTGGCGAGGATCAGGAGACCGATGACCGCGGCCTCGAAGAGTCCGGCCGTGGCTACGCCCCCCTGCGCTGCGCCATCACAGTGGGAGTGAAATGGTCGTCGACCTAGATAAGGTTTCCAGAAAAGGGGAGGGATCAGCGCGGCACGTTCGCCGGCGCCGGTCCAGTATGGGGTGTACCCGTAGTGGGTGTAGACGTTCGAGAGCCAGTTCGTGTCGGCCGTCGTCGGGTAGTGGTCGCGGTCGAAGCCCGGCGCCGTCTTGAGGGTCTCCTCGTCCAGGTCGAGCACGAACTGCCGCTCGTCCGATCTCTTCATCAGGGCCTCCCAGGGGATCGCGAAGAGCTTGTCGCCCATGCCGAGGAAGCCGCCGTAGGCGAGGACCGCGTACGCGATCCGGCCGGTTGCGACGTCGATCATCAGCTCGTTGATCTTGCCGAGGTCGTCCCCTTTCAGGTTCCGCACCGCGCTGCCGACGATCGTGCTCGACCGCATCACGCGGGGCCCGCCGCGCGTGGCGGCTTCTGCTTTCATCAGGTCGGGGTTCTGCATTGTCTGTCACACCGGCGCGCTCCCTTTGCAGTCCATCTATATGAAATTATGGCATATATGGTCCCTATAGTCCTATTTCTTCTTCCACTCGCCGGTCTTCTCGTCCTTCGCGTACTCCTTCTCCACCGCGGACCATGCCACGGCGTGGGCCGTCTCCTCCTGCGTCCCGCCCCGCTTCCGGTCCTCGGGCTCGCGGTACTCGTCCCAGGCGTTGTTGAACGCGGCCCGGTAGATCTCCTGGGCGTGGCGCGGCAGGACGTTCCGGACCCGCTCGGGCAGGTCCTCGATGGCCTTGTAGGGCATGGCATGGCCTCTGCAGTACAGGTACATACGTCTTCTGCTCGCGCGGTGCAGGTCAGTCGCGGCGGAGGGCGCGCCAGCCGTCTCCGCACTCCTCGACGAAGAGCACGGGCCGCCCCCGGACGACCGCGGGCTTCGGCCCTCTCCCGTGGTCGCAGACGAGCCGGCCCGCGGTCACGGCCCGGCCGTCGGGCGTGACGACTTCGGCGACGCCGGCAGCGAGCGCGGCCTCGACCGTGGCCTCCGGGCCGAGCGCGCGGATCGAGCCGAGCTCGAGGTACCGGCCGTCGGAGCCGGTGACAGCGAGGCCGATGCCCGCGAGCGCGCCGATCACGCCGCCGCCGGTGCCGCCGAGCGGCTCGAGGAGGACCCCGGCGTTCCGTGCGAGCCGGAGCGCCTGCTCCTGCGTCAGCACCAGCCTCTTCGCGTCCTGGCCGAACACGACCACGGCAGGCGAGACGGCATCGGCGTCGACGACCGCAAGCCCGGGGTCGGCGCCCTCGGCGAAGCCGTCGAGCACGAGTTCTCTCGCGAGGCCGATGAGGTCGTCGAGTGCATCGATACCGGCTTCGACTCTGATCACGGCTGAGGAGTTGTGCGAGGTGTAGGGGATCGCCGGGTCGATCAGGAGCTGGTGGCGGGTCATCCCCGCGACCGGGTAACCGGCCGGCGATTGCGGCCGCAATCGCCCGGGCGAGCCGGCCCGTGCCGGGCGTCCCGGGCATGTCCGTATCGTCGAGCGCGAGCAGGACGGTCATCGGATCGAGGTCGACGCCCGGACGGGTATGCATATCGATCCCGTCCGACCGACAGCCATTTATCCGGCTCGCCGCCCGATCTGGTGCAATGGCAGACGATGACTACGTCCACGTGACCTGCCACGCCTGCGAGGGCGCGGGCTGCACGAACTGCGGTCGTCGGGGCTGGGTCGAGGTCCGGCCGCCCGCGACCGCCTGCCCCCACTGCGGGGGCGAATGCTGCATCTACTGCGGGTACACGGGCTGGGCCGGCCTCCGCCCGAAGTACGACGAGGAGGCTGCCGGGGGCGGGCGGTCGCGACCGGTCCGGGTGCTGCGACTGACCGCACTGGCCAGGCAGGATCGCTTTGATACGCGCCCGGGTCGAGATCTGATCCATGCCCGTCGTCACGATCCAGATGGCCGCCGGCCGCTCTCTCGAGCAGAAGCGCCGCGTCGCCGAAGAGATCACGGCCACCCTCGTCTCCGTTCTGAAGGTCGATCCCGCCGACGTCACGATCATGGTCCACGAGCTGCCGCGTGAGAGCATCGCCAAGGCCGGCCGGCTCCTCTCCGAGCGGTGAGAAGAGCTCTCCGCCCGGCCCCTGCCGCGCCGTTCAGGGCGACAGCGCCTTTTCGTCGTCTTCAGGAAGCGCCTCGATCACGGGCATCAGGTGGACCACGAGCCCCTGCTCGTCCCGGATCGGAGAGACCGTGACCCGGGCCCGCATGAGGTTGCCGTCCTTCCTGAGATACCGCTTCTCGATCCGGATGAAGGGGGTCTCGCCCCGCACCAGCCGCTCCGTCTCGGCAAGGCTGAGCGGCACGTCCCCCGGGGCCGTCACAAACGAGAACGGTCTGCCGACCAGCTCCTCCTCGATGTAGCCGAGCATCCGGCACAGGGCCGGGTTAACCGTCTGGAACCGGAGATCGGGTCCGACCAGCGCAACCCCGAGCGGGATCTGCTCGAAGAGCCGCCGGAAGCGCTCCTCGCTCATCCGCAGCTCCTGCTCCGCCTCCTTCTGCCGGGTGACGTCCGTGGCGATCCCCTCGATCGCCACCGGCCGGCCGTCGTCGCCGGTAACGAGCACGTTCCGCTGGTTGACCCACCGGGTGCGCCCGGCCCGGTCGACGATCTGGAATTCGTAGCTCGGGGGCATGGTGCCCGCAATCAGGTCGTTCCACATCGCCCGGAGGTAGTCCTGCCAGTCGGGGTGGATGAGCCGCTGGAGCAGCCCCGGGTCCGCGTAGAACTCCTCGGGCGTATACCCCGTGAGGTCGACCGCCGCCCGGCTGACGAACGAGTATGCCCCGTCGGGGAGGGTCATCCGGTAGACCACGTCCTTCGCGTTGTCCATAAGCCGCCGGAACTGCTCCTCGCCCCGCCGCAGGGTCCTCTCCGCGTCCCTGCGCAGGACGGCCTGACGGATTCCGTGGGCGAGCTCGGCATACTGAACGGCCGGGTTCCCGCCCTTCTGGAGGTAGCGGTCCGCGCCGTTGTTGATGGCCGCGATCGCGACCTCTTCGCGCCCCCGCCCCGTGAGGAGGAGGAAGGGGAGATCCCCGAACTCGCTGCGAACCGCCTTCAGAAAGGAGATGCCGTCCATGCCCGGCATCTGGTAATCCGAGACGATCGCGTCGTACGGCCGCTCGCGCAGGGCCACGAGGGCCGCGGCGGCCGACGAGCAGGTCTCCACGCGCAACTGCCCGTCCCGTTCGAGAAAGATCCTGCCGAGCTCGAGGTCGTCGGGCTCGTCGTCGACGTAGAGAACAGTGTACATGGCCGCAATCCCTGTTACCTTGGTCCGGCATCCAGGCTAATAAAATGGAATGATTCTCGTCCCGCCGGGGCCGCCGCGACGGGCTATCCCGTGCGCCGACCGGTGATCGAGACCGGCTCGAGCCGGACCACGACCGTCGCGACGAGGGCCGCGTCGGGGTACGCGTCCGGGACGGCCCCTGCGTACTTCCGCGCGAACGCGTCGAGTGACGGTGCGTCGTTCTCCGGGGTCGTCGACGATCGCGCACCGCGCCGTCCCGGCGACCGAAGAGGCGCGCATGCCCGTGGCGCAGGCCGTCTCGCCCGGCACCACCGCCGCGTGCGCGACGGCCGTGAACCCGGCGCGGGGGTCGGCCTTCAGGAGATCGAGCTTGCGCCCGGCCGCCGCCATGTGGAGGTAGATCCCGCCGTCCGCGAGGGCCACACAGAGCGGGACCGCGTAGGGCACGCCGCCGTCGTTCAGGGCGAGCACGAGGAACGGGGCCTCGTCGAGGACCGCCCGGCACCAGGCGGGGTCCGCCACCTCTTTCTCGGCCCGGCGCATGGACGTCATGCCCTTCGCGTACGCACGGACTACACCTTGAAGGTATCGCAGACCGCATATATCAGGGGAGCATGACGGAGATCGCGAGCGGAGCCGGCCGCGCGGCACGGGCGAGAGCGGGATGACCTTCCGGTTCGCCCACCTCGCCGACCTCCACGTCGGAGCCTGGCGCGAGCGGGCGCTGGCCGAGACCGGGCTTGCGGCCGTTCGGGCCGCGTTCGAGCGGTGCATCGAGGAGCGGGTCGACTTCATCGTGATCGCCGGCGACCTCTTCGACGCGACCCTGCCGGACATGGCCCACGTCCGCGAGACGGCCGAGGTGCTGCGGCGGGTCGGCGAGGCCGGAATCCCCGTCTACGCGACCTACGGCTCGCACGACTACAGCCCGAGCGCGACCTCGGTGATCGACGTGCTCGAGGCCTCGGGCCTCTTCACGAAGCTGATGGCCGCGGACGTCGCAGGCGAGGGCGAGGATGCCCTGGTCCGGCCGCGCTTCATCGTCGACCCCGTGACGGGCGCGAAGCTCGCGGGCCTCTCGGGCCGGCAGCGGTCGCTCGAGCGCGAGTACTACCGGCGCCTCGACCATGCGTATCTCATGGACGAGCCCGGGTTCAAGGTCTTCGTCTTTCACTCTGCCCTCGACGAGGTCCTGCCCGAGCACGAGCGGCATGCCGAGTCCATGCCCCGGTCTTTTCTCCCGCCCGGGTTCGACTACTACGCGGGCGGCCACATCCACACGCGGATCGAGGCGCGGGTTCCTGGCGGGCGCGGTATCATCGCGTACCCCGGCCCCCTGCTCGGCCACCAGTACGGCGACCTCGAGCGCGCCCGCGACAACCCGCGAGGCTTCTACATCGTGACCGCGGACGAGACCGTGACCGACCTCTCGTTCGTCGAGGTCCCGCTCCCGCCCGTGATCCTCCACGAGCTCCAGGCCGACGGGCGAACGGCCGGGGAGGTCGCCCGCGAGCTCGAGGCGGCCGTCGCCTCGCGTTCGCACGAGGGCGCGATCGTGCTCGTCCGGGCTCGCGGCAGGCTTGCGGCCGGCGACCCGCGCGAGGTTCCGTTCGCCGCGGCCCGCGAGGCGCTCGACGTCCAGGGGGCGCTCTGCGTCAAGCCTGAGCCGGAGCGGGCTTGCCGGGCCGGCTCCCCGGCGCGGCCGGAGCGACGGCGCCCGGCTCAAGCACGAGATCGAGGCGAGGGTGATCGCCGAGCGCTGCGCGGCCTTCCACCCCGACCCTGCCCTCGACGACGCAGTCCGGGAACGGGTTGCTGCCGCGTTCGAGGCCGGGGCCGGCACCGAGACCGGCCGGCGGGTCCTCGAGGCGGTTGCAGTCGAGCCGGCCGAGGGCGAGGCCGTACGTGCCTTCGCCAACCGCGTCCGCGAGCGGGCCGGCGCGGCCCTCCCCGGGCTCGAGGAGGATCGATGAAACTTGTCCGGCTCACGCTCTCGAATATCCGCTCGTACGGGTCCGAGCCGACCGTTGTCGAGATCGGCGACGGGATCACGCTCTTCTGGGGCGAGATCGGTTCGGGCAAGTCGACCCTGCTCGCCGCGCTCGAGTTCGGGCTCTTCGGCCTCGGCGACATCAAGAACACCCACCTGCTCCGCCACCGGGCGGCCCGCGGCGAGGTCGCGGTCACGTTCGCGGCCGGCGGGACCGAGTACACGGTCCACAGGGCACTCGTGCGGGGCGCGCGAAAGGGGGACGTCCGGCAGGTCGAGGGGTGGATCGAGGCCGACGGGGAGCGGACCGACTACTCGACCACGGAGCTGAAGGTCCGGGTGCTCGACCTGCTCGGGTTCAACGAGCGACCCGACCCGAAGGCGGCCTCGCGCATCTACCGCTACGCCGTGTACACGCCGCAGGAGGAGATGAAGCAGGTCCTCCTGCTCGGGCGCGAGGAGCGGCTCGATATCCTCCGCCGCGCCTTCGGCCTCGAACAGTACCGCTTCGCCCGCCGGAACGTCGAGGAGCACCTGGTCCGATCCGTGATCGCGCCCCGGCGCGAGATCTATGCCGCCGAGGTCCGCGCTCTTCCTGCGATCGAGGAGGAGGAACGGGCGCTCGCGGCCGATGCCGATCGCCTGACCGAGGAGCGGGACGGTGTCGAGACCGCGATCGCCCTGATCGAGGCCGGGCGCGCCCGGCTCGCCGAGCAGGCCGCGCCGTACGCCGGGGCCCGGCCCGCGTTCGACCGTGCGGAGGGCGAACTCGCCGCACTCGAACGGGTGATCGTGGCCGACGAGACCGAGGCGGCCGCGCTCCGGAGCGACCTCGACCGATCGGCAGTGGAGGTCAGCGACGCCGGCGACGGGAGCGAGTTCGGAGCGCTTGCCGAAGGCTACGCCCGGTGGGAGATGCTGGGCGCCGAGCGGTCCCGTCTCCGAGGGGCAGCGGCCGAACACAGGGCTCTCGATGAGGAGACGCGAACCCTCGAGGCCGCCATCGCACGGGAACGGGAGCGATTCGAGGGGCGGCAGGAGGCGCTCCGGGCCCAGCTCGCCACGGGCGACCCCACGCCCGTGCTCGCCACCGTCGCGGCCGAGACCGCTCGCGTCGTGGCGGAGGAGTCGCGGCTCGAGGCCGAACTCGCGCCCGAGGCCGAGGTGGCCGAGGAGACCGGGCTCTGCAACCAGATCCGCGGGACTGCGCAGGCCAGAGTCGAGGCCGCCGAAAAAGAGGCGGAGCGCGTGATCGCCGAGGCCGAGGCGCTCGCCGGGATCGGCGATGGCGCGGTCTGCCCGACCTGCCGGCAGACGCTGACGGCCGAGCACCTTGCGGCCATCGCGGCAGACGCCGAGACCGACGCCGACCGCAACCTTGCCGAGGCCGGGGAGCTCCGGGGCCGTCTCGCCTCGATCGACGAGGAGCTCGCCAAACTCGGGGAGCAGCGCCTCCTCTTCGAGCGGGTCCGCCACGACCTTGTCGCGATCCGCGCCGACCGCGCCCGGCTCGAAGGGCGGCGCCGGGAGCTCGAGCAGCGCCGCGCCGAGCGGGCCGCCGTCGCCGATGAGTGCGCCGCACTCGCCCACCGGCTCGGAGCCGGCGACTTCGCCCGGGACGAGCAGGAACGCGCTCGCCGCGGCGACGGCCCGCCGCGACGCCCGCGCTGCCGAGGCGGCCCGCTACGCCGAGGTCGAGGCCGCCGCCGCCGCGCTCGAGGCCGAGGGCGTGGTCGCGGCGTACAGGGATGCGCTCGCCCGGCGCGAGGCCCGGGAGGAGGCGGCCCGCCGCCGGGTCTATGCAGAGGCCGCGCTCGCGGCCGTCGGGAAGCGGCTAGGCGCCCGGCAGGTCGAGGCCTGGCGAACGACGCGGCAGGCTCGCGGCCCTCGCCGACGCGGTCGAGCGCCTCGCCGCGCTCGAGGAGTCGCTCGCGGAGGCGGCCGAGCGGCTCGCCGCGGCCGGGCGACGAACGGGTCCGGCTCGAGGTAGAGCAGGCCCGGAACGCCGAGCGGCTCGCCGCCGTCAGGGCCGAGCGCGAGCGCCTCCTCGGCCTCGAGCGGCGACGGCAGTACCTCGGGGAGGTCCAGCGCTGGCTCGTGGCCCACCTCGTCCCCGCGATCGCCGAGATCGAGGAGGAGGTCTTCGAGCGGATACGGTTCCGTTTCGAGGGGCTCTTCGCCGACTGGTTCGCGCGGCTCGTCGAGGCCGACGACCTCGAGGCCCGCGTCGACGAGACCTTCTCCCCCATGCTCCGCTCGGGCGAGTACGACCTCGACCTCGACCTCGACTCGCTCTCGGGAGGCGAGCGGACGAGCCTTGCGCTCGCGTACCGGCTCGCGCTCAACACCATGGTCCGCGAGGAGGCCGGGATGGGGCGAGAGAGCCTGCTGGTCCTGGACGAGCCGACGGACGGGTTCTCCTCGGGCCAGCTCAACCGGCTCCGCGACATCCTCGGCGAGACCGGGTGCGACCAGACGGTCATCGTCTCGCACGAGCAGGAGCTCGAGGGGGTCGCGGACAGGGTCTACGGTATCTCGAAGGAGCGCGGGGTCTCGACGGTCACGCCCCGCTGACCCGCCCGCTCAGGGGCGCCGCGCCCGGATCAGGTAGAAGTACTCGCCGTACGGCTCGACCGACTCGACCGCGAACCCCGCGCTGCGTATCATGGACGCGGCCTCCTCCTCGGAGAACCGGATCTCGACCGGCGGCCCGAGCAGGTCCCCGTGCCGGATCGTCTCCTCCTTCTTCCAGTCCAGGTTCGCGAGGAGTCCCCCGGGCTTCAGCGCGGTCATCGCATTCCGGAGCGCGGCCGACTGGTCGGCGAAGTCGTGCAGGCAGATGCCGTAGAAGACGAGGTCGACGCAGCCCTCGCAGACCACGAACTCCTCTGCCGTACCGGCCCGGATCCGGATGTTCTCGAGCCCCTCCTCCTCGGCCTTCTCGTGCAGGCGCGTCAGCCGGCCGACCGAGGGGTCGACCGCGTACACGGCCCCGCGCGGCCCGACCATCCGCGCGGCCGGGAGGGTGAAGAATCCGTCTCCGGACCCGACGTCGGCCACCACCTGCCCGGGTCCGAGTCCGAGGGACGAGAGGATCGCCTCGGGATCCTGCCACTCGCGCCTCTCGACATCGTCGTGCTCCTTCATACACTCCTGTAGAGGTGCAGGTGAATATCAAAGTGTGGCGGCCGCGAATGAATTGATATATGCATAGACCGACACTTCTGTACCATGGCGGTCGGAGAACGGTGCTATATCCACGGGTATTCGGAGGACGAAGCGCTTCGGCTTGACGATCAGGCCGCGACGCTCGCCGATCTCCTCCACCACGACACCCGGTATGCGCCCGGCTCCCTCGTCCTCGAGGCCGGGTGCGGGACGGGCGCCCAGACCCGGCAGATCGCCGAGCGAAATGCCGACATCTCCCTGGTCTCGGTCGACCTCTCGGCCGTCTCGCTCCGGGCGGCTCGGGCCCGGGGAGTCGCCGCCGACCTCGTCCGCGGCGAGATAACGGCCCTGCCGTTCAGGGACGGGACCTTCGACCACGTCTTCGTCTGCTTCGTGCTCGAGCACCTCGCCGACCCCGCGGGGGCGCTCAGGGCACTGGGGCGCCTCCTCCGGCCGGGCGGGACGATCACCGTGATCGAGGGGGACCACGGCTCCTGCTACTACCATCCGGCCACGCCCGCGGCCGCGTTTGCCTGGGGAGCCCTCATCGCCGCACAGCAGGCGATCGGCGGCGACCCCCTGATCGGTCGACGACTGTACCCGCTCGTCGCCGGCGCCGGCTTCGCCGGGGTCTCGGTCTCGCTCCGGCAGGTCTATGCGGACGAGAGCCGGCGCGGGGTCCAGGACGGGTTCGTACAGCGGACGATCGTGCCCATGGTCGAGGGGGTACGGGAACAGAACGCGGCGCTCGGACTGGTCGATTCCACAACCTTCGAGCAGGGACTTGCCGATCTCCGGGCCACGGGCGGGCCGGGCGGGACCTTCTGCTACACCTTTTTCCGGGCCACGGGAGTCCGGCGGGAGTGAAGGTATCCGTGATCCCTGGGTGCCTTCTGACCTGTGGAGCGATCTAATCGGCCTCCGCAGCGAGTCTCTTACTGACCGAAAAAGAGTCCGACACGGAACGGGTGGAGATCGGAATGGCCGATCCCTGACCTCACCGCCGGGTCATCGTCGAAGACCCGCTGCGCCTCCTCCGCCGAGTCGACGCGGAGCACCAGGACGCCGATCGCCCCGTCCGTGGCGGCGCCCCCGAGCAGGAGCTTCCCCTGGTCGAAGAGCCGCCGGACGTACACGAAGTGCTGCTCCATCACCGCCCTCTCTTCGGGCGTCATCGAGGCGAGGAAGTCCGGCCGCTTCGGCCGCATCGTCGAGATATACGTGAGCGGGAGATCCATACCAGAGATGGTCGCGACGTTACTTCACCCTGGCGACAGGTCCTGCATGCGACCCGATGAGTGGGTGCGACCGGGAACCTCCGGAGAGAGGCGTCGGGGCTCTGCGATCCCCAGGTCCTCGCGGCCCCATCTCACCCGATGACCTTCACCGAGCCCGGACTCACCCGCTCAAGGCCGTCGGTCGAGAGATACGTCCGGAAGTCAGGCACGGTCTCTGCACTGGTCAGGTTGTTCCCGATCATCCAGCGTCCTTCGTCCTCCATGGCGAGGATGAGCGACTGGTCGAGCGAGAGCGAGAACCGGTGCCGGGGCCACTCCGCGTCGAGCTGCGGACCGTCCATGCTCAGCCGGTCCTGCAGGAGCCGCTGCGCATCCGCCGGGTGCCCCTCTATCCAGTCGTCGGCCTCCTGGACCGCCTGCAGAAAACGGCCGGCCTCCGACGGGTGGTCCGCAATCCAGGCGTCGCGGCCGACGAGGACGGCGTACGTGTACCGGCTGCTCTGGACGGGCAGGACCGACGCGCCGTCGCCCAGCCGCCCCCTGATGGCGCTCAGGTACGGTTCGGCCGTGACGACGGCGTCGATACTGCCGTTGCAGAGCGCCTCGACGCCGTCCGAGCGACCGACGTCGACGAGGGTCACTTCGTCGAGGCTCTGGCCTCCGCAGCGCGACGAACCGGCTCAGATAGAACTCGCTGATGGTGTGCCGGGGCACACCGACCCTCTTTCCCCCGATATCCGATCCGTTCACCACGCCCCGGTCCCGCCGACCAACCAGGTACATCAACTCCGACCGCGAGACACTGCCGATGCTGCAGAGGCGCCCGTTGCCGAACGCCTTCTGGACGAGGTCGAACTCGGTCGAGAGGGCGAGATCGGCCTCGCCGTGCTGGACGCCGGTGGCTGCAGAAAGCCCTGTGTCGTACTCCCGCAGGGTCACGTTCAGCCCGTGCCGGTCGAAATAGCCCCGGTCGGCGGCCACCCAGACCGGCGCGGACGAGAGAAGCCGGGCAGTTCCGAGCGTGACGGGATCGTGAGCAACCGGGACGGCCGCCATCGTGTGCGTGAAGTACCCGACTCCCACTCCTGCGAGCACCATCGCTCCGATGACGAGGACGACGGCGGCACGCGTGATTTCAGGGCCGGGCTTCACAGGCTTCCCCCGACGGTCCTCCGCGCCGCACGGCCGTGACATTCCGCCGGGCCGGCCGCGGAGAGACGCTTCCGGTGATCGGGAGTTGGAACGCATCCGTTACAATGGTTGCGATTCCCCTGACGGCCGCCGCAACCCTGATAACCCCGTCAGGCCATCGATAGGCATGGATCTCAGGAGCGTCACGGACTTCGCGAACGCGAACCCGGTCGCGTACGTCGCGACCGTCGAGGGCGACCAGCCCCGCGTCCGGGCCTTTGCCATGTGGTATGCGGACGAGACCGGGTTCTACTTCCACACGGGCTCGACCAAGGAGGTCTGCGGGCAGCTGCAGGCGAACCCGAAGCTCGAGCTCTGCTTCTACGACCCCGGCGAGGGCCAGGGGGCCGGGCGACAGTCTCCGGGTCGAGGGCAGGGCAGAGTTCCTCGACGACGCGGCCCTCGCCGAGCGGCTCTACGAGGCCCGGCCCTGGCTCCGGGCGATCACGGGCGAGGGCGACGTGCGGCTCGCGATCTTCCGCGTGGCCCACGGCTCGGCCTGGTTCTGGACCATGGCTGCGAACATGCGTGAGCGCGAGCAGGAGCGGGTCCGGTTCTAGGCCTCCCTCCATTGCCGGTTGTTCAGGTCCCGCCCGTGTCGCGCCGCCACCCTCCTGGGGGCACGGCGAGCTCGAACCGAGCCCCGGCTCCCGGGGTCCCGGTCTCGGCGATGGTGATGCCGGTCAGCCCGAGGGCCTCGCGGGCGAGGTAGAGCCCGAGCCCGGTGTTCGCGCCGTAGCCGCGCCCGAAGATCCGCTCCTTCGCGTCCGCAGGCACGCCCACGCCGTCGTCCTCGCAGGCGATCACGAGGCCGTCCTCCCCGGCCTCTTCGGCCGAGAACCGGACCGCTGTGACCGAGACGCCGTGGCGGAGCGCGTTCTCGATGAGGCCGGCCACGACCCGCGTGCAGATCGGGTCCGCCCAGACGCGGAGGTCGGCCGGCAGGTCGTTTGCCACGCGCACGGTATCGGGGTCCGCCTCTCGCGCTGCGTCCCCGACCATGGCCCGGACGTCCAGCCAGGCCGGAGGACGGGCGCCCATCCCCTCCCAGGCCCCCGCAAACCCGATCAGGTCTGCGATCCGTTCCCCGGCCGCCATGCTCCGCTCGAGGAAGGCCGCAACGGCCGGACTCCCCTCCTCCGCCCGGGCGAGGGAGAGGTACCCCGCAGGACCGCGAGCTGGTTGTCGATGTCGTGCCGCGTGATCCCCGAGAGGAGCGTCAGCGCCCGGTTCGCCCGGCGGAGGCCCGCCTCGGCCTCGCGGAGATCGGTGATGTCGAGACCGACGGCCTGGAACCGGACGAGTCGCCCGTCCACGTCGTAGACGGCACGGTTCGTCCATTGCTGCCAGCGCTGGGTGCCGTCGGGAGCACGGTCGGATTGTTCGTGGGTCTCGGCAGGCCGCTCGGGGGTGAGCCCGGCGAGCGCGGCCCGCACGAACTCGGCGTCCTCCGTTGAGATCATCTCGAAGAACGGCCGCCCGACGAGCGCCTCCGGGGAATTCCCGACCATCGCCGCGAGGGCCGCGTTGACGTACGTGAGCATGCCGTCCGGCAGAAACGTGCAGAAGTAGACGGGCATGTCTTCGGCGAGCGCCCGGTACCGCTCCTCGCCCGCACGGAGGGCGTCCTCGGCCCGCTTCCGGTCGGTGATGTCGTGCAGGATGCCGAAGACGGTCTGCCGGTTCGGGTCGTACTCGGCGACGGAGCGGAGCTCCCGCCGCCGCCCGTCGTCGGCGCGGCGGATGGCGAACTCCACCTCGTACGGCCGCCCCCGCTCCACGAGCTCCCGCAGGGCCCGGTCGAGCAGGGGGCGGTACTCGGGCAGGGGCACCTCCTGGACGTCGGCCAGCGGACGCTCGTCGCCGTACAGGCCGTAGAGGGATTGCGCGCCGCTCGAAGCGTGAATGGTCCCGGTCTCGAGGCAGAGCTCCCAGTGCCCGAGCCCGGCGATCTCCTCGGCCCGCCTGAACCGGCGCTCGCTCAGGAGCAGGGCCTCCTCGGCCCGGCGGCGCGCCTCCACCGGCCAGGTGGTCGTCACGATCCCGTCCACGCCGGGCGCCCCGAGCAGGTTGGCGGCCACGGACTCGACAGCGACCCAGCCCCCGTCGGCATGCCGGACCCGGAACCCGGTCGGCGTACCCGGGCTGGTGCCGGCGTAGACGGCCGCGAGGGCATCGCGGACGAGCTCGCGGTCGTCGGGGTGAACGAACTCGAGCGGGCTCAGGCCGAGAACGGAGCCCGACGGGTATCCCAGTATGCGCTGGCCCGAGTCCGAGTCGTAGGCGATCAGCCCGTCCCGATCGATGATGCGGATGATGTCCGACGAGTTCCGGATCAGGGCGCGGAAGCGACGCTCGCGCTCCTCCAGCTCCCGCTCGGTTGCCCGCCGGTCTATCGCGACCCGCGTCTTGTGCGCGAGCTCGGCGAACTGGGCCCCCGGATCCCCGCCCTTCTGCACGTAGAAGTCCGCACCCTCGTTGATCGCCCGGATGACGACCTGCTCCCGACCTTTGCCGGTGAAGAGGACGAACGGGAGATGCCCGTACTGCTTCCGGACGAGCGCGAGGAGCCCGATGCCGTCCATGCCGGGCATCTGGTAGTCCGAGACGACCGCGTCGAACGGCTCGCGGGCGAGGAGGTCGAGCGCGGCGTCGGCCGAGCCGCAGGTCTCCACCAGGAACGGCCCTGCCCGCTCGAGGAGGAGCTTTCCGATCTCGAGCAGGCCGAGCTCGTCGTCGACGAGCAGGACCCGGAACGGGGAGGCCATGGCTGCATCTGAGTCTCGCCTCCCAGGTCTCATATCTTTCGCCGGGCGCGTTGCGCTTCGAGACCGGTGCCGATCACCCCCCTCGGACCCGACGGAGGGCGTTAGTTGCCCTCCCCGCCCCGCGCGAGTTCCTCGTCGAGCCAGTCGAAGATCCGCTGGTTTCCAAGGGAGCTGGGCGCCGGCCTGGCAGTGAAGCCCGGCCCCCTCGCTCGCGCCGAATGTGATCATCGTCCGCCGGTCCGGCGGCAGCGCGTCGTAGAGCCGGCGGCTCTGGTCGCCGAAGAACTGCTCGCCCTCGACGTCGAGGACGAGGACCGGGCAGCGGATCCGGTCGGCCGAGCCGTTCATGGTGTAGGCCTCGTGAGCCCGCATCAGCTCGGCCGGCGTGGCCACACCGAAGGCCCACCGGCCGTGCGTCGTGGCCCAGTAGAGCTGGGTGCTGTTCCGGATCATCCCTGCGACCACCTGGTTGTAGACGTCGGGCTGGCCTTCGATGAACTCGCGGAGCTGGTCCGTCGTCATCCGCGACGCGGCCGCGTCGTTCTCGAAGACGTCGTAGACCCCCTCGTTCGCGATCACGGCCCGGAGCCGGGGCTCGTACGCGGCCGCGCGGGGCGCGAGGTACCCGCCCATGCTCAGCCCGTAGAGCACGACCCGGCCGGGGTCGACGTCGGGCCGGGCCAGGGTCCAGTTCACCACCGGCGTGATCACGGCCTCCCAGTCGGGGCGGAAGTGGAGGCCCTGTTTCCGGACGGCCCTGCCCTGCCCGGGGCCGTCGAAGGCGAGGACGTTGTAGCCCCGGGCGACGGCGTCGGTACCGATGCCGAACCAGCACTCCTCCGCCGTCCCGTCGAAGCCCTGGTGGACGACGACCGTCGGCGCCCTGCGGCCGTCGGCGAAGGCCGGGAAGAAGTAGCCGTGGAGGGTCGTGTTCTCGTACGGGATCTCGACCTCCTCGAACCGGACCCCCGTGAGGTTCAGGCCCCGCACGAAGTCGGCGTGCATGGCGTCCCAGAGCCGGACGATCTCGGGGTTCGCCGGGTCGTCGTGGAGGAAGAAGTCGGCCGCCCGGTAGTACTCCGAGGCCCGGAGGTACGCCGCCCCGGCGCTGACCGTGTGGTTCCGCCGTTCACTCTCGACGCCGATGGCGTGGATGCGCTCGGCCGTCGCGTTCCATTCGCTGTACCAGGCGTCGAGGACGGGGCGGAGCCCCTCGGGCTCGTGCACGGCGATACGGGAGGCCGTCTCGAGACTCTCGCCGATGTCGGCCCCGTGCCCGAGGGCCTTGGCGATGGTCCGGAGGAGCTCGAAGGAGAGATCGGGGTCCCGGAAGACCAGGGTGGTGGCGGTCGTGTTCGTCATGGTGGCTCCGTGGGTGGCGTTCGGAACCGGTGTCCCGATCGGGCTCGCGTTCGCCGCCGGCGGCACCGCCGCCTGCCCGGCGGCGCCGAGGCAGCCGGCGAGGAGCGGGACGAGCAGGAGGACGAGAGCAGAGAGGACGGGAAGTAGCCGGGCCATGAGAAATGATCCGGGGGGACGGTGTATAATGGTTATTCTTTCGGTCGGGATCCGCCGTGGAAACCGCCGTCTCCTCGCACGGCCCCCGTCGTTATGAACGTTCTCGCGCTCGGCGCCCACCCCGACGACGCCGAGATCGGGTGCGGGGGCGAGCGCGGCGACCGGGTGACCATCGCCGGTGCCATCCACCTCGAGGCCTTCGGCGCCGCCCGGACGCCGTGGTGATCATGCATAAGTAGCCCGGCGGCGACTCCCCCACCATGAAGATGGTCGTGGCGATCATCCGGGACAACCGGCTCGAGGCGGTCACGCGGGCGCTCGGGGGGCGGGGTTCGGCTCGATGACGGTCACGGAGGTCCGGGGCCGCGGGGAGCAGGGCGGCGTCCGGCAGGAGTACCGCGGGGCCGAGTACGTGATCGACCTGCTGCCGCGGATCCGGGTCGAGGTGGCCGCCCACGATTCGGCCGTCGAGCGGGTCGTTGACCTGGTCTGCGAGGCCGCCCGCACGGGCGATCCCGGGGACGGCAAGGTCTTCATCCAACCGCTTGACGACGCGGTCCGCGTCCGCACCCGCGAGCGGGGCGACGGCGTCCTCTAACCGCGTTCGAGCCGGACGAGCGGCGAGGCGGGGTCGAGGAAGGCCCCGAGGAACGGTGCGAACTCGTCGGACCAGCAGTTCGCGCCGACCAGGAGCTCGCGCTTCTCGAGGGCGCGACGGACGTTCTTGCCGAGCGAGACCCCGAGGACCTCCTCCGATCCGAGCAGGGCCCCGGCCGTCCGGTAGCGGCGCGGGACCTCGACCACGTACCGCCCGTCCTGGATGAACGGGCCCGCGAACGGCCCGTCCGCGAGCGTGGCCGCGTACTTCTCGCGGAACTTCGCCGCGTTCTCGCCGTTCCAGAGGGGCGGGCCCTGGTGGCGCGCGACCGCCGGGAGAGTCTCGACCAGCAGCTCGAAGAGGAGCAGGCAGTGGTCCGGCCCCATCTCGCAGTCGGACCGGTTCACGGCGAACCCGTGCCGCCCGAGGAGCTGGGTCAGCCCCTCGAGGCTCTTCCGGAGCTGGGGCACGACCACGTCCTCGATCAGGTTCGGGGTCGGGAACCGGATGGCGTAGAGCGCGGTCCCGCGCTCGGCGAGCCTGTCCGCGAACACTTCGGCCGGGATCGGCGGCTCCGGGCGATGCTCGAAGAACGCGGCCGACGGGGCCGCCAGGTAGCCCCGCGCCAGCTCCACGAAGGCCATCATCTTCGAGAGCGAGACCGAGGCCGAGACGTTCCTGTTCGGGTCGACCGGGTCGATCACCACGAGAGGCTCCTCGAACCGCTTCGCCGCGTGCCCTTCGAGGTCGATCACGGTCCCCGGGCGCCAGCGGCTCGCGGCCGCGAGCACGCTCTCGACCGAGCCGTACCGGAGCACCAGGAGCTCGCAGAGGTACCCGGCGAAGCCCTCGGTCATCTGGTCCGAGCCGTAGACCCCGCCGGCCTTGGCGAACTGCTTGAGGAGCAGGACGTCGTCCACGAGCCCCCCGATCCGCTCGGAGACGTACCGCGTGTGGAACGGCGTCCGGTCGACCGCGCTCTGGATCCCGGTGGCCGAGGCCACGCAGTAGCACGGGACGAGGTCCACGTCGATCCCGTCCACGGTCGCGTTGATGTACGGGTGCTCCGCGTACTTCTCGCGGTAGCCGTCGCCGAACTCGAGCGCGATGGCGCGGGCGACGGCGAGCCCGTCCCGCTCGAGGGATTCGCGGTCGAGCTCGGGCGGAAAGAGGAGGAAGAGGTCGAGGTCGCGGTCGCCGCGGACCCAGGTCCCGCGCGAGGCCGAGCCGACGACCATGGCCCCGACTCCCCGGGCCTCGACCGCGGGCTTGAGCCGGTCGATCACGGCCTGGAGGTGGGCGAGCTCGTCCGGCCGCGGCCGGATCTCGGCGAGGACGGCCTCGCGGATCGCGCCGGTCAGAGGACCACCTCGGCGAGGTCATCGTACACGGGTCCCTGCGGCGTGAGCGTGGACTTCTTGAGCCGGAACCGGTCGACCGTGAAGGTCCCGAAGCCCTCACGGGGCAGGGCGCCGAGCTGGTCGAGAAGGGACGGATGGAAGACCTTGACCCGCGCGACCGTGGCGTGGCCCCGGAACGCCCGCCGCTCGGGGACAAAGCCGAGCGGCTCGAGCGCGGCGCCCACCGCCCCGGCGAGCGCGGCGAGCGAGCCGTCGTCCGTGCACGGGCACCAGATGGTCCGTGGCGACGACCGGCTGTTCCCGGCGATCGGGCCGACCGCGAGAATCGAACGGGGCCGGCCGGACGGCCTCGAGTGCGGCCGCGACCGTTTCGAGCCGGTCGGGCTCGACCTCGCCGAGAAACGCGAGCGTGACGTGGATCTGGCCCGGGGCCACGAAGGTGAGCCTGGCGGCCGAGCCGCGAAGTGCCTGCGCGACCTCGGCGATCCGGGTCCGCATCTCCTCCGGGAGGTCGACCGCGACGAACGTCCGCACCATGGGGGAGAGTGTGGGCGCGCCCGGTACAAAGCAGATTCGGTCTCAGAGGACAGCCTGCACGAGCCCGGCCACCTCGCCCCGGATAGTCGGGTCGAGTGCGAGGACCGCGCCGAGGTAGACCGCGGCCCCGAGCACGACCGCGCCGATCAGGATCGGAAGGGAATCGGGCGGCAGCACGGCCCGGTACGCGAGAACGGCGCCGGCCATCAGTGCGGCCGCGAGGGCGACGGCGCCGAGGGGCCGGCGCTCGAGCCGGACCCGGGCCGTCCGGCCGAGCAGGACGCGGGCGAGGACGGTCGCGACCGCGGTCGAGAGGAGCAGGGCCATGGCCGCGCCCGTGATGCCGAACGCGGGGATCAGGACGAGGTCGCCGAGGACGAGGACGACTGCCCCTGCGCCGGCCGCGACGAACGCCCCTCGCGGCCGGCCGACGGCCGAGAGGGCCATCCCCTCGAGCAGCGACCCGACCGAGACGAGCCTGGGCGAGAAGCAGGAGCACGAGCGCCGGTGCGGCCGGAGCGAAGTCTGCGCCGTAGAGGAAGTAGAGGAGCGGCTCCGCGAGCAGGATCCCGCCGACGACGACCGGCACCGCGAGCAGGAGGGCGAAGGTCCAGGCCTGGGCCAGGGCGCCGGCGGCCTCGCCGAGCGCGCCGGCCTTGACCCAGCCCGCGATCCGCGGCGCCAGCGAGGCCCGGATGGGCATGGTCGAGAGGACCGCGAGGGCCGCGAGCTGGAGCGGGGTCCGGTAGAGCGCGACCTCGCGGTCCGAGAGGAGGTAGCCGATCAGGACCGTGTCCGCGTTCGCGCCGACGACCGCGACGAGCGTGATCAGGAACGACCAGAGCGCGAACGGCGCGAGCGAGGCGAGGTGGCGGACCCCGAAACGGGTGAGCCGCAGGGAGAGGAAGCGGCGGTTGACGAGCGCGGCCGCGACCGTGCCCGCCACGAGCCCGCCCGCGAGCCCGGCCGCGCCGTACCCGGCCGCGACGGCGCCGACCTGGACCACGACCCGGGCGCCGACGCCGACGAGGTCGGCCGCCTGCCCGACGCCGGCCTGCCCGGTCGCCCAGACCCCGGTCGCAACGATCCCGGCGAGGGTCGCGGCGAGGAGTGCGAGCGCGAGCCAGGGGACGAGGCCCGAGGCGTCGAGGTCGACGAGCAGGGGGCCGGCCGCCACGAGCCCGGCCGCGATGATGAGTGCGAGTCCGGTCCGAACGGCCACGTACGCCGAGAAGTGGGCGGCCGGCGCGTCGCGCTCGGCGATCCGCTGGGCCGCGGCCCCGCCCAGGCCCGGGTCGGAAGCGAGGAGGAGGAAGCCGAGGTAGGCCGAGAGGAGGTAGAAGGCCCCCAGGGCCTCGGCCCCGGCCGCGTGCGCGATGTAGACGGTCGAGGCGAACCCGAGAAGGGTCGAGCCGATCGTCGTGAAGAGCCCGATCAGGGACTGCCGGCGGACCGGCGAGACCGCCATGAGCCGGGCGAGGCGGGTGCGCACGGGTGTAGTATGCGCGGGGAAGAGTGCATAAGCGTGTGCCCGGCGATCCCTTGATGAGCCCGGAGACACCATGGTCAGACATGGCCGAAGCAGTGATCCGCGTGCAGGGGCGCGGCCGGCTCCGGGCCGATCCCGACCGGACCGTGCTCGAGTTCCAGGTCCGCGGCCGGTCGACGGACTACGCGGAGGCGGTCGAACGGGCCGCAATCGAGGTCGAGGCGATCCGCGCCGCGCTCGATACGCAGGGGATCGCACGAACGGCCCTGAAGACGACGCGGTTCGGTGTCGGGCGCGACGAGGAGTGGGACCCCAAGCGGGAGAAGCGGCTCTTCCTGGGCTATGCGGCCGTGCACGGCCTCCGGCTCGAGCTGCCGCGGACCACCGACGCCGGGGCCGTGCTCGACGCGATCGCCGACGCGGCGCCCGGCGCCGCGGTCCAGGTCTCGTTCGAGATCGGAGACCCGGACGGCTTCCGGCAGCGGCTCCTCGCGGCCGCTGTCGAGGCCGCGCGACGGAACGCCGCGACGATCGCGGAGGCGTCCGGCGTCCGGCTCGGCCCGATCGCCGGGATCGAGTACGGCTGGACCGAGATCCGCGTGGCCTCGGCCCTCATGTACGAGTCACGGGCCATGCGCGGCGCGGCGGCCCCGACCTCGTTCGAGCCCGAGGCGATCGAGGGCGAGGAGTCGGTCACGGTCACCTGGGCGATCGACCGGGGCTGATACCACGACCGAGAACATTTTCAATAGCGACGGCGTTCAACAGGTAACCCGGCGCAATGGTGGTGGTCGTGAGATGAATGGGGTGATCGTGTATCGGCTCGAGTTCTGCCCGAACTGCGAGCTCCTGAAGGCGTATCTGAACGAGCGCGGGGTCGCGTTCGCCGAGGAGGACATGTCCTCCGCGGCCGCGCTGACCGAGCTCCGGGTCAACGGCGTCTTCGCGAGCGAGGCGCCCGTGCTCAGGAAGGGGGACGTGTTTCTGACGTCGGCCGAGCTCTTCAGCGGGGGCGCCGTGGACCGCGCGGCCGTCGACGCCCTCCTCAACGGGGCGTGAGCCCGTGACTCCTCCGGAGCAGAGCCGGCAGGCGACCCTCGACGGGGTCTGGATCCCGGCGATGCCGTCCGTCCGGCGGTCGGACGGGCACATTCTCGAGTGGGACCGCGAGCGGATCGTCCGCCAGATCCTGACGGAGACGCAGCTCGTCGAGACCTTCTACGACGGCGAGGGCGCGGACGAGGAGACGGCCCGGGCCGTCGCGCGAGAGGTCGAGGACCGGATCCGCAGGCTCAACCTGACCACGCTCTCGGGCGCGCTGATTCGCGAGATCATGAACATGGTCCTGCTCGAGCGCGGCCTGGTCCAGTACCGGAACGTCTGCACGCGCGTGGGCACCCCGGTCTACGACGCCCACCTGATCGATGTCGGGCGGGGCTTCGAGGCCCACGACAATGCGAACCTGCAGGAGAACGCCGAGACCTCGCACAAGAAGAAGGCCGACAAGATCTCCAAGGAGCAGTACCTGCTCCAGCTCCCGCCCGAGCTCGCGGACCACCACCTCTCGGGCGACCTCCACATCCACGACCTCGAGTACTTCGGCACGCGCCCCTTCTGCCAGGACTGGGACCTGCGCTACTTCCTCTACTACGGACTGATGCCCGACGGGAACGGGACCAAGGCCTCGGTCGCCGGCCCGGCGAAACGGGCCGAGGTGGCCGTGCTCCACGCGGTCAAGGCGCTCGGCTCGCGCCCAGACGAACTTCGCGGGCGGGCAGGGCTACTACAACTTCCTGACCTTCCTCGCGCCGTACTTCGAGGGGATGCCGTACGACGAGATCAAGCAGCTGATGCAGATGTTCGTCTACGAGATGACCCAGATGATGGTCGCGCGCGGCGGCCAGCTCGTCTTCTCGTCGGTCCAGCTCTCGCCGGGCGTGCCCGCGCTCTGGAAGGACAAGCCCTGCGTCTACAAGGGCAAGGTCTGGGACGGCGAGTCAGGCCCCGCGCCGGACGCTACGGCGAGTTCGAGCGCGAGGTCCGGCTCCTCTTCCTCGGGCTGATGGAGGTCATGCTCGAGGGCGACGACTGGGGCAAGCCGTTCAACTTCCCCAAGCCCGAGATCAGCATCGAGCCGGACTTCATGGACGGAGGACGAGGACTTCAACCGGGCGCACCCCGACCTGCCGACGTACCGCGACCTCTACCTGCTGATCTTCGAGCTCGCGTCCAAGTTCGGGACGCCGTACTACGACAACCAGATGCCCGCGTACCGCGGCGCGGGCAAGGGGATCTCCTGCTACCAGTGCTGCGCGTACCAGTTCTCGGCCTCGCGGACGAACGACTCGGACTTCGACGACAAGCTCCTCTTCAAGGACGGCGAAGCACTTCTCCATGGGCTCCTGGCAGGTGGTCTCGGTCAACTGCCCGCGGGCCGCATACATCGCCGAGGGCGACGGACGACCGGCTCTTTGCCGAGCTCAGGGCACTGATGGACATGGCCGTCGAGATCTTCCAGATCAAGCGCCGCTGGATGAACATCGATCCGGGCGCAACGGCCGGATGCCGTTTGCGATGCAGCGGCCGAAGGACCCGAACACGGGCGACCGCGGGGCCGTTGCGGTCGACCTGGACCGGCTCGTCTACACGATCGGGGTAGTCGGGGTCAACGAGATGGTCCAGCACCACTGCGGCTCGCAGACTGCACGAGTCGCGCGAGGCGTTCAAACTCGCCGTCCGGGCGATGACCGAGATGGAACTCTACGCCCGCGAGACCTCTCGGCACGGCACGGCATGACGATCGCGCTCGCCCGGACGCCGGCCGAGACGACCGGGCAGCGGTTCGCGGTCGCCGACCTGCTCGACCGCCGCTTCCGGACCGCATGCGGTCAAGGTGATCAAGGGCGACCTCGAGGATGCGCTCGGCCGGCTCGGGACATCGACGGATCTCCCGATCTACTACACGAACGGCACGCACGTCGCGCCCGGCGCGCCACGTGCCGCTGACCAAGCGGATGGAGCTCGAGCACGTCTTCTTCCCGATCGTGGACGGCGGGAACATCTTCCACATCTGGCTCGGCGAGCGCCGGCCCGACCCGCGCGGGCTGATGGAGATGGCCATGAACCTCTGCCGCAAGACCCAGATCGGCTACTTCGCCTTCACGCGCGACCTGACGGTCTCGCTCCGGCAGTTCCGCGAGCACCGGCCCGAGTCGCGGCTCGAGGCCTTCGGCCTCGTCGACGCCCGGGCCGAGGTCTGAAGCCTCCGCTCTCTTTTCCGCGTCCGTCGACCATTGCGGTTACGGGCGGCGGTGCGCCGCCCGACCCCGCCACCGGGGGAGGAGCCCGACCATGACCGGGATCAGCGAGACCTGCCAGAGCCTGCGGTATGCCGCTCACCGCCCCGGACGCCCGTGGGACGGAGGGCGACGGCGACGCCGAGCGCGCGGGTCACTGCACCCACTGCTACCGGGACGGGGCGTTCGTCGAGCCCGGCCTGGCCCGCGGGAGACGAGTGATCGAGGAGTTCGCGGCCCGACGACTCGAGATGCCGCTCTCGGGGATGCCGCTCGACCGGGCGACGGCGATGGTGACGGCCTTCACCGCGACCCTGCCGCGGTGGCGATAACCTCCGCGACCGATCGCAACCATCATATAGATCTGAGCCCCCTATGCCGGCCGATCCCGGGAGGGGATGAGGAAATGCCATTGGTGGACTGCATCAGATCGGATGTCGTGACCGCGTCGCCGGACGAGCGCGTGGTCGACGTCGCACGGATGATGGACGACAGAACGTGGGGAGCGTGGTGATCGAGCGCGACGGCCGCCCGGTGGGGATCGTGACGGACCGGGACCTCGCCGTGCGCGTCTGCGCCCGGAACCTCGACCCCGAGGGCACGAGCGTGCGGGAGGTGATGACCGGCGACCCCTTCGTCGTGGACCGGAACGACACGCTCTGGAACGTGATGGATTGCGCGCGAGAGCAGGGGGTGCGGCGGTTCCCGGTCGTCGACGACGACCGGCGGCTCGTCGGGATCATCACTATGGACGACGTCGTCCGGATCCTCGCGAGCGAGATGGACTGCGTCACGGACATCATCCAGTCCTCGTCGCCGTCGGCCCGGTGAGGAGCCGACCCTCTTTTTCCGCACGACGCCCGGCTGCATCCCTGCCAGGACGGCCCGCCGCGACGACCCGGGCCACCGGCCCGTCGGCGAGACGGCACGGGACATTCGGCGGCAGGCGTCCCGTGGCCGGACCGGAATGCACCGGATCCGTACAGGCCGGACCCGAAACCTTATCTCCACGCGACGGGTTTACCCAGAGTGGTGAGTGAGATGGCAGAGAAAGACATCGGGTTGAGCATCGACCACCCGCTCGCGATCCGCGTGCGGCATGAGCGCGACGGCCTCGCGGACCTCGTGGCCGACCTCGAGCGGATCGAGTACATCGCGGACTCGTTCCTGCTGATGAAGCATGAGGACAAGACCTACGTTCCCGACTTCGAGAACCCCGAGTTCCGGGAGATGAAGGGCGACGTCGTCCGGATCACCGGTAAGATCCAGGCGAGGATCGAGACGCTGGGTCAGCTCGACCGGGAGATCAGAGAGACGTTCCGGATCTGATCGGACGCGGAACCACCGCCGATCGGGAATGAACCCCCCTTCATTTTCCATCGAGCGCGGTAGCGGGAGCGCCGTCCTCACGGCCCCGGCGCGATCACCGCCGGCGTCACGAGCCACTCGAGCTCGCCGCCGGCCCCCGGCGCGAACTCCCCGACCTTCACGAGCGCACCCTTCGCGAGCCGGATCCGGCCGCCGCCGATCACGGCCGAGACGAGTGCCGAGAGTTGGGGCTCGTGCCCGACGACGAGCACGGTCCGGTCCGGGCCGAGCGCCGCGAGCTGCGCCAGGACTCCCCCCACCGTCCCGCCGGGCTCCAGCTCCTCCCAGGCCTGGAGCGGGGGCGGCGTGCCCGCGCCCTGGAGCACGAGGGTCGCCGTCTCCTGCGCCCGGGCGAGGGCGCTCGTCGCCACCAGGTCGAGCGCGATCCCGCGGTCCCGCATCCACCGCCCCAGCCGGCGCGCGTCCCGCTGCCCCTTCTGTGTAAGCGGCCGGGACGCATCGTCCCCGTCCGGGGCCGCCCGCTCCGCCTTCGCGTGCCGGAGGACGTAGAGGTCCATGCAGTGGAATCGCAGGAGGACGATATCTAGGTTTCGCGGCGATCGTTCGCCGAAGTGCCGGAAAAAGAGGGTGTGTTGAAGGGAGGTTCAGGCGCGGGAGGACCCGCCCGAGGCTTCTGGGCCCCGTCGCCGTTCCCGGAGAACGAGTTCTCGCCGATCGAGAGCGATGCGCTCTCGATGGCCCAGAGGCCGCAGTCGCCGTTCCCGGTGGCCGTGTTGCCGCTGATCGAGCATCCGCCCGAGTCGAAGAGGACGAAGCCGGACTGCGAGTGGCCGTTCACGGTGTTGGACGTGAGCCGGTTCCCGGACGAGTAGTCCAGGAAGATCCCGTAGTCGTCGTTCTCGGTGACCGTGTTCCCGGTCACGGTGTTGTCGCGGGTGAAGTCCAGGTAGATCCCCTGGCCGTTGCCCGTGACCGTGTTGTCCGAGACCGTGTTGCCGGTGGAGTCGAAGACGATCCCGCCGTCGGCGCGGCCGGTCGAGGCGATGTAGAGGCCGGCGTCGTCATTGTCCGTCGCGGTGTTGTTCGCGATGGTGTTGTCGTCCGTGTCCTGCCAGAGCAGGATCCCCTGCTCGTTGCCCGTGACCGTGCAGTCCGAGACGGTGGTGCCGCTCGTCGTCCTGAGGTTGATGCCGGCCTTCCCGTTCGAGGCGGCCGTCACGCCCGTGGCCTCGCTGTCCGCGACGCCCTTGAAGTAGAGGCCGCAGTTCCAGTTCTCGAGCCGGACGTCCTTCACGGTGACGCCCGTGAGCGTCGTTCCGTCCTTGTTCACCAGGATGCCGTAGCTCCCGCCGGCGCCGCGGATCGTGTGGCCGTTGCCGTCGATCGTGACGCCGGACGACTGGACCCAGATCGCAGGAGATTGACCGCCCGCGATGTCCTTCTCAAGGACATAGGTACCAGGCGATGAAATCACAGTCGGGCCGGTGATGCCGGTCGCGCCGAGTGCCGCGGGAATGGCCGCGAGCAGGACCAGCGCGAGAAGACCGGACCTCAAATACAGGCTGTTCTTCATGCAGCCAACCCGGTTGAAATTGACCCTTTAAACCCTTTCCTTTTCAGGAAGGTCGAAAATCACGCAGTTTCTATTTCGGCACTCTCAGCAAGGCATATATACTTTCTCATAATTTCGGTTTTTGTAGAAATTAACTGTCGCATGAATCCGCCTGAATCGGGGGTGGGAACAGCGGGGTGCCGCACCCGCTGTCGCGGCGATGGGAACGCTTATGGCGCCGCGGGCTAGAGATGGATCGAGCGTGATGCCATGCCCGCCCGTCACTGCCTTCTGCTTATCCTTGCTGTCCTGATTCTCCTCGCCGTCGCCACCCCCGCGAGCGGCGCCGGCGCGGCCGACGGCCGACGCGGGAGCGAGATCGCCGATGGCGGCACGGCGCCCCCGCCGGCCACTGCGGCCCCGGCGCGTGTCGTGCGGGCCCTCGCCGGCGGGCCGGTGATCGCGTCCGTCTCGCCGCCGATCGCGTCGGCCGGGACGAACACGACGATCACGATCGCGGGCACCGGGTTCGGGGCCTCGCGGGCATCGCCGGCCGACGTCGGGTTTCCCTCCGCCGGGGGCGTCTACTGGGCCTCGGGCCGTACGAACACCGTGAACCCCGACGAGATCGTCTCCTGGTCCGACACCGCGATCGAGGTCCGCGTCCCGAGCGGGCTCGGCGCCACCGGCACGAGAGAGACGGCGAGCAGCGGCGGGATCCGCGTCGTCACGGACGCGGGCCTGGAGAGCGAACCGTTTCCGTTCGCGGTCTCGTTCGGCGTTGCGGAGCGACGGTGGGCCGCGCCCCCTGTCTTCGTCGTGAACGACAACTGCCCCGGCGTCGCGGGCGGGGCCGACGCCGTCCGCCGGGCCGCCGCCACCTGGAACACGGCCCTGCCGGCCGGTCTCCGGATCGACTGCTCGGGCACGTCGAACGGAACGGAGGCGGCCAGGGACGGCCAGAGCCTGATCGCATGGGGGCCGTCGGGCGACATCACCTACTATTACGAGAACGAGACGATCGTCGAGGCCGACATCATCCTCTCCACGTCCTACGCCTGGACGGCGGGCGACGCGGGCGGGTCCGTCCTCGGCATCGAGCCGGTGACGCTCCGCAACCTGGCGTTCTGCCTCGGGATCGCCTGGCTCGCCGGGATCGAGCCGCAGGGGCCGTCGGACGCGGCCAAGGTCAGCTGCCAGTACCGCATGGATGCCCTCGGGAACATGAACCTGGTGAACCTCTCCCCGGCCGATCGGGCCGCGGCCGACTACCTCTACGGCGGGGGGAGCGCGAATCCGCCCCTGCTCGCGGCCGCCTTCACGGCCGACACGATCGCGGGCCCGGCGCCGCTCACGGTGCGGTTCGCGGACACCTCTCTCGGGGGCGCAACGGGCCGGGCCTGGAACTTCGGCGACGGCGGGACGTCGGCACTGCGGAACCCGGCGCACACCTACGCCGCGCCCGGCACCTATACGGTCGCCCTGACGGCGTCGGCCCCGGGGTACCCCGACGACACGATCCGGGCGGTCGAACGGATCGCCGTCACCGGCGCGGGCGTGCTGGCCGTCCCCGGCGGCACGGGCGTGCCGACGTCGACGGCGAACGACGGCCGGTGCGACGACGTGAACGGCAACGGGAGAAGGGACTTCAACGACGTCGTCCTCTTCTTCAACCAGCTCTCCTGGATCGCGGCGAATGAGCCCGTGGCCGCGTTCGACTACAACGCGAACGGCCGGATCGACTTCGCGGACGTCGTCTGGCTCTTCAACAATCTCTGAGCGGTCCGTCCCCCTCTTCTCTCTCGCTCGCAGCACGAAACGCCGTCGAGCAATTCACGATCCGCGACCTGCAGCAGTGGACGGGATGGTCGTACCAGAAGGTGCGCCGGCTCCTTCTCGGATATATCTCCCGGGGACAGCGATACCCGGGTCTCCTCGACAAGTCGCCGGCGCTCTCGGTACTCGACCGGACCATGAGCGAGGAGGACGACGACGGCCGGACCGCGACGAACCGGCAATTCGTCTTTCTCTTCGATCCGGAAGTGTTCCGTGAGACACGGGCCTCCGGCCTGGTCTGGCTCGAACCGGACGGCCCCGGGGAAGCCAGTGACAGCAAGAACACCTGCTGTCAGACCGCTGTCACATCTGCTGTCACATCAAAAGAGCCGGGAAACGGACCCGTATCGGTAAACGGATGCGAACCCGGGGATTCCGGATCGGCATGTGACAGCAACGCGGATCATACAAAGCCCGACAGTGTGACGGGTGTGTCGTCGCCGAAACGTTGCTCTTCCCCGGGTGCTGTCACATCAATGAATGAAAACGGCAATACGGCAAGATCTGAAAGATCCGTCGGCTTTCCGCCGTCTGAACAAGTGACAGCAGGTCTTTCAGCACCAGTGACAGCAGACGTTCAGCAGCACGATTGCTGTCACTTCCCCGACCCCCGCGCGTTCGCGCCGGCCGGCGCACCGGAGCGCACGGAATGCGCGCTCTGCGGCCGGGTGCCGTCGTTCTCGCGGGAGATCGCGCGGCGAGCGCCGGCTCTGCCGGTCCTGCTTCGCCCGGGCCGTCGAGCGCGAGCGCCGGGGATGATCGATCCGTCCACGATGAAGCGGGCGGGAGTGGCCATCGGCCGGTGCGACGTCTGCGGCTTCGAGGCCGCGCGGTGGCACGGAGAGGTCCGCCGGCTCTCAAAGGCGGCAACCGGCGGGAGGTGCGGCGAGGGATCGAGGCCGTGCGAGGGCTCGACGTTCTCCATCGCCCTGCCGGGGACCGTGTGAAGAGTCGGTTCTGCGGTTCGTGCTGTTGGGGGAAGCGCCGGACAGGGACCGGCGAGACCGATCGGTTCGCACTGCGACCGAACCTGGCTCTCACCTCGTCACCCCGTCTATCGTTCCGTTCCGTGATGATACGCACGCTTATCTATCGGAACCTGCTATTCCATATCCTGGAACGGATCCCGCTCTCCATCGTCGGGGTTACCCCCGGCGCCCGGGATTCCTCCTCCTTCCGGCCCGCCCACACCGGAGACGGTGAGGGCCCGCGTCGCCCCCCCACGGGCATAGGAATGACCTGAACCCCAGCCCGGAGCAACCGGATGAACAGGAGTACGATACTTGCCACCGCCGTCGTCGCCGCGATGGAGGACGAGGGCCGGTGGATGATCGCGAACAACCTGACGAACGCGACGGCGATCCCCGACTTCGGGGAGTATATCGACACGACCGCCCTCGAGCAGGTACGGCCGGAGTCGGTGCGGATCTTCCGCTGAGGTGATGGAATCATGACGAACGCCGCCCGGAGTATCGCAATCATCGCCCTGCTGGGACTGGGGGCGATCGTCCTTGCGTACAGCCTGTCCCCGTCGGCCGCCGCACCGGTCCCGATCCGGATCGGCGGGCCGGCCCTCGAGCACAACGCGCTGATCTACGTGGCCCAGGAACGGGGCCTCTTCGAGAAGAACGGGGTGAACGTCACGCTCCGCGACGACTACCCGACGGGCGTGGGCCCGGTGAACGACATGGCCGCGGGAGCGCTGGACCTGTCCGTCACCGCGGAGTACCCCGTCCTCTCCCGGATCCTCTCCGGCGGAAACGTCAGCATCGTCGCCACCATCGACCGGTACCAGAACGAGAACCTCATCGGCAGGAAGGACCTCGGAGTCTCCAGCATCGGCGACCTCAGGGGCAGGAGGATTGGCCTCCCGCGGGGCACGATCCTCGAGTTCTTCCTCGGGCGCCTTCTCGAGCTCAACGGCATGAGCTTCGGAGACGTGACCCTCGTGGACGTCAAAACCTCGCAGTTCGCCGACGCCATCGCGAACGGCGAGGTCGACGCGGTCATGTGCTTCGAGCCGCACGTCTCCCTGGTCCTGGCACGGCTCGGCGAGAACGCGTTCGTCTGGCCCGGACAGAGCGACCAGCTGATCTACGGGGTCGTCACGGCCCGGGACGACTGGATCGCGCTTCACCCCGGCCAGCTCGACGGGTTCCTCCGCTCGCTCGACGAAGCCCGGGAGTACTCCCTCGGCCATCCGGACGAGACGGAGGCGATCGTGAAGAAGCGGTTGAACCAGACGGACGAGTACATGGCGGCGGTGTGGCCCGACCACCAGTTCTCGCTCACGCTCGACCACTCGCTCCTCACGGCCATGAACGACGAGGCCCGGTGGATGATCGCGAACAATCTCACCCCCGCGACGACGTCACACGACCTCCGGGAGCATATCGACACGACCGCCCTCGCGAGGGTCAGGCACGACGCGGTGAACATCCTGTGACGGGGGGACCATGAAGATCCGGGACCAGTTCGTCCTCAGCGCGGCCCTCTTCGGCGTCATGCTGCTGGTCATCGCGGTCTCGGTGGTCACGACGACGGCGGAGCTCGACCGCCTGGACCGGCAGGTGCAGATCGCCGACCGCATCGGGCTCGCGGCGAACGACCTCAACTACCTCTCGAGCGAGTACCTCCTGTACGGCGAGCCCCAGCAGCTCGACCGGTGGGAGCGTCGCTCCGCATCACTCGATGCGGACCTCACGAACCTCTCCGCGGGGAGCCCGGACCGGCAGGCGCTGATCGCGGCGATCGGCGAGGATCGGGGCCGGCTGAAGAGCGTCTTCGACGACGTCCTGGCACAGAACGATACGCCCCCGCAGGCTGCGGCCGACCCCGCGTCCCTGCGGGTCTCCTGGAGCCGGATCGGGATCCAGACCCAGGGAGTCGCCTTCGACGCCGCGCGGCTCGCGGCGCTGCTCCGCGACGAGGCGGACGGGTTGCAGTTCGTCAACACCCTGCTCATCTCCGCCCTGCTCGGGACGTTCGCCGCCGCCCTCCTGATCAACTACCTCGCGGTCGGCAGGCGCACCCTGCGGTCGGTCGCGGCCCTGCAGGCCGGGGCGGATGCGATCGGAGCGGGCGACCTCGGCCATGCGATCCCCGCGGCCGGCGACGACGAGGTCGGCGACCTCGCACGCTCGTTCAACCGGATGGCCACGGACCTGGAGACGGTCACCGCGTCCCGGGCCGAGCTCGAGCGGGAGATGGCCAGCAGGCGGCTGGCCGAGCAGGCGGTGCGCGAGCGGGAGCAGACCCTGCAGAGCGTCTTCCGGGCCGCCCCCGTCGGCATCGGCATCTCCTCGCACCGGGTGATCCGGTCGGTCAACGACCACCTCGGCCGGATGACGGGCCATGCCCCCGACGAGCTGCTCGGCCGGGACACCCGGATGCTCTACCTCAGCGACGAGGCCTATACCCGCGTCGGAGAGGAGAGGTACGCGCAGATCCTCGAGAACGGCATCGGCGCCGTCGAGACGCAGTGGCGGCGGAAGGACGGGGAGGTTATCGACGTCCTGCTCAGCTCCTCGCCGATGGACCCGTCCGCCCCCGAGGAGAACGTCGTCTTCGTCGCGCTCGACATCACGAACCTTCACGAGAAGGAGGCGGCCCTGCGGGAGAGCGAGGCGCGGTTCAGGGCGTTCATGGACAACAGTCCCGCCATCGCCTGGATGAAGGACGAGCAGGGGCGCCATGTCTACCTGAACAGGACGTACCTGGACCGTTTCACCGTTCTCCCGGGCGACCGCCTCGGGAAGACGGACTCCGAGCTCTGGCCTCCCGACGTGGCCCGGCAGTTCCAGGAGAACGATCGCATCGTGCTGACGACCGGTCAGGCGATCCAGGTCATCGAGGAGACGCCGAACTCCGACGGCGGGCCCACCTTCTGGTGGAACTTCAAGTTCCCCCTCCAGGACGATTCCGGGAAGCGGTACGTCGGCGGTATGGGTATCGACGTCACCGAGCGCAGAGAGGCCGAGGAGACGCTGAAGGAGTACGCGGAGGATCTCAAACGGTCGAACGAGGATCTGGAGCGGTTCGCCTACGTCTCGAGCCACGATCTGCAGGAACCGCTGCGGTCGATCGTCAGCTTCAGCCAGCTCCTCGAGCGGCGGTATCGCGGACGACTCGACTCGGACGCGGACGAGTACATCGACTTCATCGTCGAGGGCGGCACCCGGATGCAGACCCTGATCCAGGACCTCCTCGCCTATTCGCGCGTGAACACGACCAAGCAGGAGCTCACCCGAACGGACACGGCGGACGTCCTGGCCAGCGTGGAACGCCACCTCGACGTTCAGCTGCGCGAGGCCGGGGCGACGATCACGCACGACCCGATGCCGGTGGTGCTGGCCGACCCGCTTCAGATCGAGCAGGTTCTCACGAACCTGGTCAGCAACGCGATCAAGTTCCGCCGGCCCGGCGAGCCGCTCCGGATCCACGTCGGGGCACGGCGGATGGACGGCTTCTGGGAGTTCTCGGTGAGCGATAACGGGATCGGGATCGCACCGGAGTACTTCGACCGGATCTTCGTGATCTTCCAGCGGCTCCATACGAAGGACGCGTACCCGGGCACGGGCATCGGCCTCGCGATCGTGAAGCGGATCGTCGACCGGCACGGCGGACAGATCCGGGTCGAGTCGACGCCCGGCGAGGGATCGACCTTCTCCTTCACCCTGCCTGCCGCATGAAGGATCGCAGGACGGCCGCCGGCGTCACGGGTTGTTCCAGGCGACGGTGAAGCCCGTTCCGCCGGCCGTGAGTCCCGACGGGGTTGCCTTCGAGGGACCCGCTCCGCGACTCCATGATGATCGGCTGGTGCTCCCAGCCCGCGCTGCTGATGGTGCCGCTCTCGCCGTTCACGGTGACGGCCGCGTGCGAAAAGGTCACCGGGCCGAAGTCGGCGAGCGGGAGGAGCCGGTTCCTTCTGTTCGTCGGGGCCTCGGCGATCCACTCTGCGGAGCTGCGGTCCGCGATCACCCGGATCTCGTCCGTGAACGAGACCGTCTCCCCCGTCGTCAGGTCGCTCAGAGTGTACCGGAACGTGTTCCCGCTGACGTACTCGACCTTCGCGTGGACCTCGTCCCCGGGCGAGATGGTGAGGTCGAGGGTGACGCTGTCCTGCGGAAAGACCTCGTACCAGGCGTAGTACACGGGCGCGCCCCCGATGCAGTCCGACTCGGTCCCGATCTGCTCCACGCTGTTCGAGGTGATGCCGTCGATGCCGACCCAGAAGGCGGCGGCGTAGTCGTTGTCCGAGAGGGAACAGTCGACGGCCGGGACGTTCCACGACGCCTCCACGGAGTCGACGGCATCGGACTGGGGGCTGTCGAAGCTGGTCTGGATCGCGTACCCGGCCCAGTTCGGGCTCCGGTCCGCCATGGCGGCCGAGAGGGGCGGCGGCGAGGGCGTCGGGAAGGGGACGGAGGTGGCGGCGCCGGTGACGATCTCCGGCGACGGGGAGAGAGTCTGCGCGGGCGTCGGGGTTCCTTCCCCATCTCCGCCCAGGCACCCGCAGAGCAGGATGGCGCCGAGCAGCACGGCGGCGCAGGGGATATGCAGCGGTCTCATCTCCAATCTCCGTCGGGGGACGGGCTTCTTCACCCGGGGGGATTAAGGTTCCGGCCCGCGAGCGGTTCGGCTCCGCTCCGGCCCTCCCTCTACCCCTGCTGTCGGAATATCTTTTATTTCCTATCAGGGCATGGACCGGTTCTCACCGGGACGCTTCGAAACCCCGATAGGCCTGGTCGCTTCTTACTGGAGGCCCGACCATCAAGACCTACACCGACGCCGCTTCGACCACGCAGTACTACTACCGCGTGCTGGCCCGGAACCTGGTCGGCGACACAGCCACGCCCGGGTTTCCGACGCAGGCCGGCGACTCGGCCTGGTCCAACACGGCATCGCCCGCGGCGGTAAACCCGGCGCCGTCGGCCCCGACGGGCGTGATGGCGACGGGCTCTGTTGTGACCACCACCATCTCCCGGGTCTCGCTGACCTGGACCGACACCTCGACGACCGAGACGGGCTTCCGGACCCCGCAGTCCACGAACGCCGGATTCACGGGGCCGAGCGTGGTGACCACCACGGTCGCCGCGAACACGGTCCGGTTCAGGACAGCGAACCTGCCGCGGGCCGCGAGCTACTGCTTCCGGATCCGGTCGGCCAACGCCGCGGGCGCCTCGGCGTGGGTGAACGCATCGCCGTTCCCCGTGCTGGCGCCCTGAGCGGGCGGACGACGCCTTTTTCATGCGGCCCGGTCAGGCGGCCGGGAGGATAGCAGTAGAACGCGTTCAGTGAGGGTACGATCTCCGTCTTCACGATGCCGTCCCCACGGGCAGACGACTTGCGCCCTATTCGGCGCATCGACCGTCTCTTCATGCGGGGGAAGGGATTCGAACCCTCGAACTCCTGCGAGACCGGACCCTAAATCCGGCGCCGTTGACCGGGCTTGGCTACCCCCGCGCCGGTACTACATCGATGCCGGAGCGTTAAACCTTCACCGGCCGCCGGCGCGCTCACCGTGCAGTCTCCGGAACGCTCTCCTCGGCGGCCCGCACGCGGCGGTAGAGGTAGTCCGGCCGGATGTACTCCGAGAAGTACCCGCCCTTCGACGGGGCCGCCAGCAACTCCTCGTAGATGACGGAGGGGACTCCGTCGTACTCGTAGATCGCACCGGTCCGGAACCTGATCCGGAGCCGCCATCTCGACCGGGTCGTACGCGACCGCCTCGAGGATCGACGAGGTCACGCGGGTCCATTTGGGCTCCATAATGACATATCATCTTCTATAAAAAAGACGCGGTCGGCCAGCACGGGCTACGAGGCCGTCTCCGCCTCGACCGCATCCTCCGTGGCCTCGAGCGGGGACGGCCCGGGTTCGGCCGACAGGGCCGCATCCCGCCGATACTCGAGCTCCTCGACGACGATCCCGTACGCACCGGCCGCGAGCGCGAGCAGGAGCGGCCCCAGGACGATCCCGGCGATCCCGAGCAGGGTGATCCCGCCGAAGAAGCCGATGAACATCACGGTCGGGTTGATCCCGGCCCGGGCACCCATCAGCAGCGGGCGCATCACCATGTCAGGGATCGCCGCGACGAACGGGTACCCGACGAAGATCACGAGCAGAAAGCCGCGAATATCGCCGATCGCGAGCGCGTACCCGCCGACCACGAGGAGGATGACCGTCTGGCCCAGGAACGGCACCAGCTGGAAGATACCCGAAAGCACGGCGAAGAAGAAGACGTGGCCGTATCCGAGGATGTAGAAGAACGGGAGCGCCACCAGGAAGGTCACAAACGCGGTCGCGAAGTGGACCACGAAGATCGAGTACAGGACGTCAACGGTCATCGACCAGAGCCGCGCCACCAGGCGGCGCGTTTCGTCGGGGATGGCCCGTATCAGCCGGATCCCCGTCCGCTCGCCCTTCTCGAGGGTCAGGTAGAGAACCAGGAAGAAGACGATGATCTCGAGCGTCACCATGGGGATCTCCCCGACCATCGACTGGAGCGAGGTCGCTGAACGACGCCGACCTCCGCGCGGATCGCGTCCGTCACCTGTGCGAGGTCGATCGGGAGGGCGCCGCCGGACCGGGTCCGTTGTCGGCCCGGTGGCCGCCGTCAGGATGGTTCCGACCAGCTCCTGGATGTAGTCGATGTTCTGGACGATGACCGCGATCGTGACCACGATCGCGAAGCACCACTGCGGCCCCCACCACCACCGTCAGGAGCACGGCCGCGAAGAACGGCCGCATCCGCCGCGTCAGCCGCCGCTGGAGCGGGAAGAGCACCACCGCGATCGAGGCCGCGAGCACCGAGATCCCGACCAGTGGCCAGAAGGCCACCGCGGCCGCCACGAAGATCGCGAGCACGATCACCCAGATCGGCCAGGGGGCGGTCGACGCGCTCATGGCAGATCCTCTGGCGACCGGATTGATATGCCTGCCGACCGGGACGAACCGGCAGGTTTATGCCGGGGCGTCCCCGAATCTGATCCCAATGTGTGGTGAATGTTTTTTCGCCCGTGAGTGCTTTTATCGTCAGGGCACCTGATCGCCACGCATCGACCGTCCCGCCAGCCCTCTTCAGGCCAGCGGATGCCTTCGCCTTTTATTATCCGTTCTGAGCGCCCTACGCTGTGTCACAGTGCCGGGGCCTCTGGAGTACCTGTCATGAGAGGAAAAGAGATCCGTCTTGAACGCATCATCAACCGGAACACGAAGCGGACGATCATCGTGCCCATGGACCACGGGGTCTCGCAGGGCCCGATCGAGGGCCTGATCGACCTCGGCGCCGCCGTCGACGCAGTCGCCCTCGGCGGTGCGAACGCCGTGCTCGGCCACATCGGCCTGGCGCTGTACGGCCATCGGCGGCGCGGCCCGGACGTCGGCCTGATCCTGCACCTCTCGGCCTCGACCGCGATCGGGCCGGACCCGAACGAGAAGGTGCTGGTCAACACCGTGACCAACGCCCTCCGCATGGGCGCGGACGCGGTCTCGATGCACGTCAACATCGGGGCCGACTCCGAGGCCCGCATGCTCGAGGACCTGGGCCGGGTCGCGGTCCAGTGCCAGCACTGGGGCATGCCGCTGCTCGCGATGATGTACCCGCGCGGCCGGAAGATCGAGGACGAGCACGCGGTCGGCCACGTCAAGCTCGCGGCCCGGGTCGCGGCCGAGCTCGGCGCGGACATCGTCAAGACCGTGTACACGGGCGACCCCGACTCCTTCCGCGAGGTGACGCGGGGCTGCCCGGTCCCGGTCGTGGTCGCGGGCGGCTCCAAGACCGACGACCGCGCGACCCTCGACCTGATCGAGGGGGCCATCGAGGCCGGCGCGGCCGGGATCTCGATCGGCCGGAACGCGTTCCAGCATCCGGATCCGGCACGGTTCGTCCGGGCCGCGGCCCTGATCGTCCACGAAGGCCGGACTGCGGCCGAAGCGATGGAGGTGCTCCGATGATCGGCAAGGAGATCCGGCTCGAGCGGTGCATGGACCGGAACACGGGCCGGGCCGTGATCGTGCCCATGGACCACGGCATGACCCTCGGCCAGATCGAGGGCCTCCGCGACATGACCCGCGTCATCTCCGAGGTCTCGGAGGGCGGGGCGAACGCGATCGTCCTCCACAAGGGCATGGTCACGGCCGGCCACCGGCGGCACGGCCGGGACATCGGCCTGATCGTCCACCTCTCGGCCTCGACCGCGCTCAACCCCGACCCGAACGACAAGGTGCTGGTCTGCACGGTCGAGGAGGCGATCGCGCTCGGCGCGGACGCGGTCTCGATCCAGATCAACCTCGGCTCGCCGAACGAGTCGCGCATGCTCGAGGCAGCGGGCCAGGTCTCGCGGGACTGCACCCGCTGGGGCATGCCGCTCCTGATCATGGCCTACGCCCGCGGCCAGGGGATCGACGGCTCAAGCCCGGCCTCGGTCTCGCACTGCGTCCGCGCGGCCGAGGAGCTCGGCGCCGACCTGATCAAGGTCGCCTACCCGGGCGACCCGGTCGCGTTCCGGCGGATCGTCGAGGCCTCCTCGGTCCCGGTGCTCGTCGCGGGCGGCGAGAAGGGGGGCGACGAGGCGGCGATCGCGATGGTCCGCGAGGCCGTCGGCGCCGGCGGGGGCGCCGGGGTCTGCATGGGCCGGAACGCGTTCCAGCGCGAGGACACGGCCGCGTTCGTCGGCCGGGTCTGCGCGGCCGTCCACGGGGAGCCTCGATGAAGGCGTTCTGGGTCGAGCCGATCCCGTTCGAGACGGCAGGTCGTGACCGCCGCGCTCGAGGCCGGCGCGGACGCGGTCGTCACGGACGAGCCGGAGCGCGTGAGGGCGCTCGGCCGGATCGCGACGGTCGGCCCCGGCGGCGACCTCGAGTGGGACCGCGACGTCTTTCGCGCGACCATCGCGTCGTCGGACGACGAGGACCGGGCCGTCGAGCTCGCGCAGCGGGGGCCGGTGGTGGTCGAGACCGCCGACTGGACTGTCATCCCGCTCGAGAACCTGATCGCCCGGTCGGACCGGGTCTACGCCCGGGTCGGCTCCGAGGAGGAGGCCCGGCTCGCCCTCGGCGCGCTCGAGAAGGGCGTGGCCGGGATCGTCCTCGCGACGAGCGATCCGGACGCGGTCCGCCGGGTCGCGGCGCTGGTGAAGGGCGGAGGCGAGCGGGTCCCGCTCGTCCCGTTCACGGTCACGGCGATCCGGCCGCTCGGCATGGGCGACCGGGTCTGCGTCGACACCTGCACCCTCTTCGAGGACGGCGAGGGGATGCTCGTCGGCAACACCTCGTCGGCGATGCTGCTCGTCCACGCCGAGACCCTCGAGAACCCGTACGTCGCGCCCCGGCCGTTCCGCGTGAACGCGGGCGCGGTCCACGCCTACTGCCTCCTCCCGGGCGGGCGGACCGCGTACCTCTCCGACCTCCGGGCTGGCGATACGGTGCTCGGCGTCGGCGCGGAAGGCGAGACCGAGACCGCCGCGATCGGCAGGGTCAAGGTCGAGCGGCGCCCGCTCCTCCTGGTCGAGGCCGTCGCCGACGACGGCCGGCCGGCCTCGATCGTGCTCCAGAACGCCGAGACGATCCGGCTCGTGAAGGCGGGCGGGGGCGCGGTCTCGGTCGCGGCCCTTGCCGTCGGCGACCGAGTCCTCGGCGTCCTCCTCGAGGGGGGCCGGCACTTCGGACACGCGGTCGAGGAGACAATCCGTGAGCACTAGGCTCGGCATCCTCGGCGGGACGGGGGGCATGGGCTCCCTCTTCGCCCGAATCTACGGGGCGGCCGGCTGGGAGGTCTCGGTCCGCGGCCGGACCGGGCACGAGCCCGATGCCGGCCTTCCTCGCGCGGCAGGACGTGGTGATGGTCTCGGTCCCGATCGACGCGACCCTCGGCGTGATCGCGGCGGTCGGGCCCCACCTCCGACGAGACCAGCTCCTCTGCGACCTGACCTCGCTCAAGGCCGCGCCGGTCGAGGCCATGCGCGGTTCGGCCGCGCCGGCTGTGGGGCTACACCCGATCTTCGGACCGGGCCTCGACTCGATCGCAGGCCAGACGGTCGCGGTCACCCCCGCGACCGCGACGGAGGCGGAGTACAGACCTCTGCTCTCGGTCCTCGAGGCGGCCGGCGCCCGGCTCTCCTTCACGACCCCCGAGCGCCACGACGAGCTGATGGCCGTGGTCCAGGGCCTCGCCCACGCCCTCTCGCTCGTGATGGCCGGGACCATGCGCGAACTCGGCGCCGACCTCGACGAGCTCCTCGGGTTCATGTCCCCTGTCTACCGGATCGAGCTCGGGCTCGTGGGCAGGCTCCTCGCCCAGGACCCGGCGCTCTACGGCCCGATCCTCCGCCGGAACCCGAATGTCCCGGCCGTCCTCGCAACCGCACGCACGGCCCTCGAGGAGCTCGCGGACGCGGTCGACGACCCCGGCCCGGGCACGTTCGAGCGCCTCTTCGAGGAGGATGCGGCCCTCTTCGCCTCGTATACGGCGGCCGCGACAGCCGAGACCGACCGCATGATCCGGTGCCTCGCGGACCCGGGACCATGACCCTCGTCACGCTCGGACCGGCCGGGACCTTCTCGCACGAGCTCGCGGCCCGGCTCGACCCCGACATCCGCCTCCGCGCCTCGATCGCGGCGGTCTTCGCCGCGGTCGCGGCCGGCGAGGGCGACGGGCTCGTCCCGCTCGAGAACAGCGAGGCCGGCTCGGTCGGCGCGACCCTGGTCGGCCTCGCCGACCACCCCGTCTCGATCACGGGCGAGTGCACGATCCCCGTCCGACACCACCTGGCCGCCCTGGACCCTGCACGCGCCGTCGAGCGGGTCTACGCCCACCCGCAGACCGCCGAACAGTGCTCGCGCCGGCTCGAGGCGCTCGGCCTGCCGGTGGTCCCGACTGCATCGAACGCGGCCTCGGCGATCGCGGCCCGGGACGACCCGTCCGGCGCAGCGCTCGTCTCGGACGGACTCGCAACACGGTACGGCCTCGTCGTTTTCGAGCGCGATTGCCAGAACAGCGGGGCGAACGAGACCCGGTTCGTCAGGATCGCACTGACACCGGTACGTCCGTCTCCGGCTCCCTGCCGGGCGAGCCTCCTGCTCGACCCGACCGAGGACCGGGCCGGCCTCCTCCACGCCCTGCTCGCCCCGTTCGCGGCCCGCGGGCTCAACCTGACCAGGATCGAGTCGCGCCCGTCGCGGCGGGGAATGGGGCGGTACGTCTTCTATGTCGACGGGGACTGCGGCCCGGGCTGGGACGATGCGGTCGCCGAGATCGCCGCGTTCTGCACGGTGAAGGACCTCGGCCGCTACGGGAGGCTCGAACTGCCGTGACCGCGATCGTGCTCGATCGGGCCGGGCCCGTGGACCTCGCGCTCAGCGCCCCGCCGAGCAAGTCGCTCACCCACCGCGCCCTGGTCGCGGCCGCCCTCGCAGATGGCCCGTCGGTCCTCTACGACCCCCTCCTCGCCGACGACACCCGGCTCACTATCGCGGGTCTCCAGCGGCTCGGGACCGTGATCGAGGTCGGCGACCGCGTGGTCGGGGTTGAGGGCGCGGGCGGTCCCCTTACAGCCGGCGACGGGGCCTTGCTCGACTGCGGGAACTCGGGCACGACCCTGCGCCTGCTCGCGTCGGTCGCGGCCCTCGCGGACAGCAGGGTCACGCTGACGGGCTTGGCCCGGATGCGGGAGCGGCCGGTCGGCCCGCTCGGGACGGCTCTCGAGGCGCTCGGCGCGACCGTCCGGTACCCCGTCAACGCCGGCGTTCCCCCCGTCGAGGTCTCGGGTCCGCTCCGCGGCGGCGAGGTCGCGGTCGACGGCGGCGTCTCGAGCCAGTTCGCCTCCTCGCTCCTGCTCGCGGCCCCGCTGATGCCCGACGGCCTCGTCCTCCGGCTCGCTTCGCCCCCGGTCTCGCGGTCGTACCTGGACCTGACGGTCGGCGTGATGGCGGCCTTCGGCGCAGACGTCGACCGGAGGGGCTACGAGCGGTTCGCGGTCCGCCCCGGTAGGTACACGGGCATCGCGTACGCGGTCGAGGGGGACTGGTCCTCGGCCTCGTACCTCTTCGCGCTGGCGGCCGCCCTCGGGGGCCGGGTCACGGTCCGGAACCTCGACCCGGCCTCGGCCCAGGGCGACCGGCGGTTCGTCGGAGCCCTCGCTGCGATGGGCTGCCGGGTCTCCTCCGGGCCGGACGGGGTCACCGTCGAGCGGGACGGCCCGTTGCACGGGATCGAGTGCGAGATGTCCTCCGCGCCCGACACGGTCCAGACCCTCGCAGTGGTCGCGGCGCTCGCCGAGGGGCCGACCCGGATCACCGGGATCGGCCACCTCCGGCACAAGGAGTCGGACCGGCTCGCCGTCACCGCCGACCGGCTCAGGGCCCTCGGGGCAGGTGCGACGGTCGAGGAGGACGCGCTCACAGTCACTCCAGCTCCGCTGCACGGCGGGACCATCGACCCGGCCGACGACCACCGGACCGCGATGGCGTTCGCCGTGCTCGGGCTCGCCGTCGGCGGGGTCGCCATCGAGGACCCGGAGTGCGTCGCGAAGTCCTGGCCCGGGTTCTGGTCGACGCTCCGGGAGGCGGGGGTGCTGTGAAGGTCGTCCTGACCGGCTACCGCGGCACGGGCAAGACCACGGTCGGCCGTCTCGCAGCCGACCGCCTCGGTCTCCCGTTCTTCGATACGGACGCGCTGGTCGAGGCTCGCGCGGGCCGGCCGATCCCGGCGATCTTCGCGTCCGACGGCGAGGCGGGCTTCCGCGCCCTCGAACGGGAGATCTGTGCCGGCCTTGCCGTCGTCGAGGGCGTGATAGCGACCGGCGGCGGGGCCGTGCTGGACCCGGGCAACGTCGAGGCCCTGCGTCGAGGGGCCCGGGTGTTCCTTCTCGAGGGGCCGCCCGAGGAGCTCGCTCGCCGATGCGCCCCCGGCGACCGTCCGGCCCTCACCACGTTTTCGCCCCTCGATGAGATCCGGGCCGTGCTCGCGGCGCGAGCGGATGCGTACCGGGCCGCGGCCGATCACTGCGTCTGGACCGGGTGCCGGACACCCAGGGCGGCGGCCGGTTCGGTCATGGCGGCGCTCGCGGCCCGGCCGTCGGACGCGCTCCGCGCCGAGCTCGCCGCGCTGAACCCGTTTCCCGGCGAGGCGGCGGTCGTCGACGGAGCGCTCGCCGCCGGCTCCCTCCTCTGCGCCGTGGCCGGCCATCCCATCGGCCACAGCCGGTCGCCCGCGCTCTTCGCCCGGCTCATCGAGCGCTACAATCTCCCCTACGCCTACTCACGGATCGACTCTGCCGATCCGGCCGCCGTCCTCGGGCTCGCAGCACGCCTCGACCTGCGCGGCCTCTCGGTCACGCTCCCGCTCAAGGAGGCGGTGGTCCCGTACTGCGACACCCTCTCGCCCGACGCGGCCGCGATCGGAGCCGTGAACACGGTCGTGCGGTGCGGAGGCCGGCTCCACGGCAGCAACACGGACTGGCTCGGGGTCCGGGTGCCGCTCGCGCACCTCGCCGACAGCGGGTGCCGTGCGGTCGTACTCGGCGCGGGCGGCGCAGCCGCCGCGGCCGTGTACGCGCTCCGCGACCTGGGCATGGGCGTCACCGTGCTCGCGCGGGACCAAGAGAAGGCCGCGGCCCTCGCGTCCCGGTTCGGCGCGGCCTCGGGCTCGCTTGCCGCATTCGACCCGGCGGAGACGGATATCGTGGTTCATGCGACCCCTGTCGGGATGGCGCCGGACACGGCCTCGCTCCTCGACGAGTCGCAGCTCCGGCCCGGCATGACCGTCTTCGATCTGGTGTACACGCCGGCCGAGACCCCGCTCCTCGAGTGCGCCCGCCGGGCCGGCGCCACGGTCGTCCCCGGGACCGCGCTCTTCGCCCACCAAGCCGCGGCGCAGTTCGAAGCCTTCTTCGGCATCCGCGTCCCGATCTCTGTCGTGCAGGAGGCACTCGCATGAACACCTTCGGCCGGCTCTTCCGGGTCACGACCTTCGGCGAGAGCCACGGCCCGGCGCTCGGCGCGGTCGTCGACGGCTGCCCGGCGGGGATCCGGCTCGCCGAGACCGATATCCAGCCCCTGCTCGACCGGCGGCGGCCGGGCACGGGCCCGCTCGTCTCGCCGCGGCCCGAGGCGGACCGGGTGGCGATCCTCTCGGGGGTCTTCGAGGGCGTCACGACCGGGACGCCCATCGCGCTCATGGTCGAGAACGAGCACGCGCGGTCCTCCGACTACGACACGCTCCGGAACGTCTACCGGCCAGGCCATGCTGATATCACGTACGCCGCGAAGTACGGTGTCCGCGACCACCGCGGCGGCGGCCGCTCATCGGGGCGCGAGACGGTCGGCCGGGTGGCGGCCGGAGCCGTCGCGCTGAAGGTCCTCTCGCTCCGCGGCATCGAGGTCGCGGGACGGGTGGTCGCGGTCCACGGTGCCACCGGAGACGACGCCATGGCGGCCGAGATCGCGGCGGCAGCGGCCCGCGGTGACTCGGTCGGCGGGATCGTCGAGGTGATCGCAACGGGCGTCCCGGCCGGGCTCGGCGACCCTGTCTTCGGTAAGCTCGACGCCGCGATCGCCGGGGCGCTGATGGGGATCGGGGCCGTGAAGGGCGTCGAGATCGGGGACGGTTTCGATGTCGCTGCCCGCTTCGGCTCGGAGAACAACGACCCCATCCTGCCCCGCGGGTTCGGCTCGAACCATGCGGGCGGCATCCTCGGGGGGATCTCGACCGGCGCCCCGGTCGTGGCCCGGTGCGCGGTCAAGCCGACGCCGTCGATCGCGCTCCCCCAGCAGACGGTCGACGCCGCGGGCCGGCCGGTCGAGATCAGGGTCGGCGGCCGGCACGACCCCTGCATTGCCCCCCGGCTCGTCCCCGTGGCCGAGGCCATGCTCGGGCTCGTGCTTGCGGACGCCCTGCTCGTGCAGGAGGCGTATCCGTCTTTCGGCGAGCGGTGATCAGTCGGCGACAGGCCGGAGCAGGCGCATCAGCTCGCGCATCTCGTCGAGCGTGTACTGCCCGGGCGAGGACGGCCGGACGGCCGCGCAGTAGGCGAGGGCCGAGCCGAAGAGGGGCAGCAGGGCCCGGCCGTGGCGGTACGCGGTCCCGGCAATCGACGTGCAGACCGGCTTTGCTGCCGCGTGAGTGAACGAGAGCAGGTCGAGCAGGTCATCGTCCGAGGACGGGGCGAGCACGAGCTTGGGGAGGTCGCCGTACGACCGGAGCTCGCGCTCGAGCCCGAAGAGCTCCGGGAGGGGCAGCATGGTCGCGAGGTGGGCCGAGGCGATGACGGAGCAGCCGGCCTCGCGGCAGGACGGGGCGAGGGCGCGGAACCGGCGCTCGAGGTCGACGTACCGGGCGACGGGCAGGAACGGGGCGAGGAGCCGGCCGCAGTCGTCCTCGTCGCCGGCGAAGGCGCCGCCCTCCTCGAGCGAGCGGACGGTCGCGATCAGGGGGACAGCGAGATCGCGGCACCGGGCGGCGAGGGCCGCGTGGTCTGAGCGGTCCACGAGGTCGAGCCGGAGCTCGATCATGTCCGGCCCGGCCGAGACCACGGCGTCGAGCTCGTCGAGCCCGGTCACCGGGGCGACGAGGTCCATCTCAGGAGTAGCCCGAGAGCGTCGTCGAGACGCCCTCGGCCTTCCGCTCGCCCGGGGGCTCGAGCGTCCCGAACTTCTCCTCGAACTCCTCGACGGAGCGGCCGAGCACGGCGAGGAGCGACTTCGCGTGGCGTGGCGAGATCGAGACGATCGCCTTGGCCCGGGCCTGGTTCGTGCCGGGGATCTGGTGGAGGAAGAGGAAGGTGAACTCGTCATCCTTGAACGCGATCTGGATCATGTTGGAGTAGACCGGGTCGAGGTCGGGCGGCATCTGGACCTGGATCTCCTGGTTGGACATGAGGATAGGGTACCCCGCCGCTCGCATATCTCTTCTTCGGCAGGTTGATGCGCCCGCGGGGGCCACGCCTCTGGTACATGCCGCGGACCGACTACGGACTGCCCCTCATCGCCCTGATCGCCGCCGTCTCCTGGGCCGCCGCAGCGGCAGCCGCCTTCACCGGTCTCGCGGCCGTCTCCGCTGTCCTGGCGATCGCGCCGGTCGTGGTCGGCGCGTATCGCGACCGCCGGCTCGGCCCCGGCCTCGCCCTCGCAGGCACCGCGGTCTACGCCGCGTTCGCGGTCTCGTCCGGCGCTCCGCTCGCGGCCGCCGCGCTCGGGGCTGTGGCCGTGGCCGGGCTCGGCCTGCTCGTCGCGGCCACGATCGGGACCGCGGCCGGCGAGGCCTCGGCCTACCGGGTCTGGTACCACGGCCTCCGCGACCGGCTTCCGGCCGCGACCCTCTTCTTCATGCCCGCGACGGGCCGTGTCCACGATCTGAACGACCGGGCCGCAGCGCTGCTCGGCCCGCTCGTGACCCGGTCGTTCGCGGAGACGTTCGCGGACCCCGACGCCTACGCCGCGTTCGCGGCCGACGTCGCGGCCGGCGAGGTCGTGCATCGCGGTATCTGGATCCGCGGGGCGGACGGGGGGCCCCGCTGGTGCGAGCCTCTCGGGCGCGATGGCGACCCCGGTCCTCGCGGTCGTCTCGGTCGCCGATCGGACGGCCGAGAGATCAACCGCAGACGCGCTTGCCGCGAGCGAGGCCGCGCACCGGGCGCTCGTGGCAAATGTCCCCGGCGCGGCCCTGCTCGTCGACGACGACTTCCGCGTTGCCGCCGCGGGCGGCGACGCCCTCCCGCTCCTCGCCGGCTCGGAGGAGCCGGTTCCGGGCCGCACTCTCTGGACCGCGTTCCCCGATCGCGTCGCGCAGGCGCTCGAGCCGCTGGCCCGGCTCGCGGTCTTCGGCGCGCCCGGGACTGGCGAGCTCGATGTGGAGGACCGGCGATACCTCCTCGCGGCCGCCCCGGTGCCGGGGGACGGCGGGACAGTGACCGGTGCCGCGCTCATCGCGGCCGACGTGACGGCCCTGGCCAACCGGCTCGACGAGTGCGAGGAGCGGCGAAGCCTCGCGAACGCGCTCCTTGCGGTGCACCGGGCCGACGGGACGGACGCGGCCGATCGCCTTCTCGCGGCCGCCCTCCGCGGGACCGGGTCGCGGTACGGTGCGGTCCTAGAGGTAGACGGCGACGCCGTCGCGCCACTCGCCGTCTCCCCCGCGCTCGCCGACGCGGATCTCGCCGTGCTCGCAGGGGACGTGGCCGGATCCGGCGATCCCGCCATACGCGAGGCGACTCCTGACGCCCCTCTTCCCCTCCGCCGCATCCTCGCGGTTCCCGTCGGCGAGAACGGCGTGGTCGCAGTCGCGGACCGTTCCACCCCCTACACCGATCGCGAGATAGCACTCGTGCGGGAGCTCGCGAACGAGGGCTTCGACGCCGCTGCCCGATTGGCCGCCGCCGCCGCGACCGCGGCGAGGGCCGATGCGTTCGAGACGCTCCTGGCTGAAACGCCCCTGCCGCTGCTCATCGCCGGCCCCGACGGTCTGATCCGGTATGAGAACGACGCCGCCCGCGCCCTCTTCGGCGAGGCGGCGCCGGACAATCTCGCTCTTCGGGCCGCCGGGTCGGACCGCAACCGGGTCGTAACGACAGAGGAGCGGAGGCGACGCGGAGCCCGCGGCGTGCCGGCGCGCTATCGGGCGGCTGTCCTCGACGCGATCGGCGAGGAGCGCCCATGTCTGGTCGCGGCCGTCTACCGGAAGCAGGAGAAGGCGACCCTTCTCGCGTTCCTCGACCTCGGTCCGGCCGCCGGCTTCGATGCCTGCCGCGGGCGGGCGCTCGCGGCGCTCGAGGCCCGACTCGAGCGCGCGCTCGAGTCCGACGGCGACGATCCGACCGCATTCATCGAGGCGGTCCGCGGGGCATGGCGAACGTCGGTTCGGGAGCGGGGCGTACTCGCCGCACCCACTCCGTTCGAGACGCTCCCGCAAGATTGCGGGGATTACTCCTGATCGACGCGGACGACGTCGCGGGCGTCGCGGACCGTGATCTCCTTCGCCCCGGCGTAGGTCGAGACGACTCCGTAGCATTCGAGGAGCTCGCCTTTCTGCGGCGCCGGTTCGGGGACCGCGCTCGCCGGCACGAAGACGCGCACGCCCCCGATCCGGCAGATCAGGTGGCCCCCGTTCGCCGCGACCACGTCCTCGACCGCGCCCCGCACGGACGCGAGCGTCCCGTCCGACAGTGCCGGGGAGAAGGGGGTCGCGAACGCGCCGGGACCGAGATATTCGAGGAGCACGGCACCTGTAGCGACCACGGCGAAGACGCCGATGAGGAGAAGGAGCGCGCGCCGCTCCTGCGGAACCAGCATGCTACGAAATTGTTCGTAGTCATCCTAAATATAACCGACAGGTTTATGTGTTAACAGCGTTAACATCATATGTATGACCGGGTCTGGTCTTCCCCCATCCTCCAGAACGGTCCTGCACCTGCTGGACTCCAGCGGTTCCATGACCCACAAGGAGCTTGTGTCGCGGTCGAATCTCGCACCGCGCACCGTACGATACGCGCTGAAGAAGCCTGAAGGAGCATCACCTGATCATCGAGAAGTTCAACTTCAAGGACGCTCGACAGATCATCTACCTGTCGCGTCCCGCGGCAGTTGCGGTACCTGCATGAACGAGCGAGTCTGCGACATCATGGTCTGTGATGCCATGGTGCGCAAACTCGTTCCCACGGCACGCGCCGAGATGGTCTGCCGCCTGGTGACACGCCAGGGCGTTCCGCAGACCGAGGTGGCGCGGCGGCTCGGCATCAGCCGCGCCGCGATCTCCCAGTACGTCAGCCGCAAACGCGGCTGCTGCGACGGGACGGACCTCTCGCCCGAACTCTCGACCATGATCGACCGCTGGGCGCTCTCGGTCATGGGCGAAGAGGAGGGTCTGATCACCCTCTGCGACCTCTGCCGCTGCGCGGCAAAGAAGTTCTGACGTCCCTCTTCTACCCTCTTCTCTTCCGCCAGAGCAGCGCGGCTCCGATCACGACGAGGACGAGCGCCGCGATGCCGATCCGGAGCCAGTCGATTCCCCGCCCGGCGACCGCGGCCGCTCCGCCTGCGCCCGTCTCCCAGTCCGCATCGAAGGCCGCAGCGAAGTAGGCGGCCGTACCGGGTTCATCCACGATCACCCCGGCCTCGCGGTTGAACGAGGGCGAGGCCTCGTTCCAGTTGATCGACGAGACGAGGACCCGCCGATCGTCCACGACCACCCCTTTCGTATGGACCTTGGTGAGGTCGTGAGCGTCGAGATCGATGATTCGGGCCTCGAGCGGCAACCGCTCGGCGTCCGCGATCCGGTTGATCAGCCGCACCTGCTCGTCGTTGTCGGCCTCGTCCTCGGTATTGAACCAGGCTCCGTCGAGGATGACGCGCACCTTGACCCCGCGCCGGGCTGCGTCCACTGCCGCGGCGAGGTAGCGCTGGAGCCGCGTGCCCGACTCGTTCGTGATGTACGCCTGTTCGATCCGGACCGAGGCTGTCGCCGACCGGATCAGCGACTCAACCTCGCCGGCAGTGTCGGGCGCGAGCACGGTCGTGACCGTGGCGTCCCTGAATGGCGAGGGCGTGAATCGCGGCGCGAACGTGAGGTCCGACGGCGTCTCGACCGCGCCGGGTTTCACGGTCGCGACCGGGTGCACATCGCGCCCGCCGAAGTCGGTCTCGAAGACCTCCGCGAAGTACGCGGCGACCCGCGGGTCGTCGAGCACGACGCCCCAGCCCCGGTTCCCCTGCCGGCCCGCCGGCGGGAACGCGGCCGGCTTCCAGTTCTCGGTCGTGACGAGCGTCAGGCGGTCGTCGACGACCATGTACTTCGCGTGGTCGTGCCGGTACCGGGCGTGCGCGTCCTCGTCGGTCGCCATGAACCGGACCTCGGCTCCGGCCTCGAGGAGCCGGCCGAGCACGGGCCACTCGCCCGGGGGGACTCCCCCGACAGGTCCTCCCTGGGCGAGTACGGTCACGGCCACTCCGCGTTTACGAGCCGCGACGAGCGCGTCGGCGAGGACCGTATCGGTCAGCTCGTACGCGTTCAGCCGGATCGAGTCCCTGGCCGACGCGACGAGGTCCCCGAGCACGTCGGAGGAGCAGTCGGGAGCGACGAACGCCGTGCCCGAGACGTTCGCCACCGTGGCCGGCTCGAAGCGCGACTGGCCGATCATCAGCACGCGCGGGTCCCAGACGCCCCCTTCGCGAAAGTGGACCTGGCCCTGCCGCGGGACCACGTCGCCCGGCCAGGCGACCCGGTCCGTCTCGGCCCCGTTCACGAGCAGGATCGAGCTCGTCGCGGTCGTTGCCGAGCCGGAGGTCCTTCGTGGTGAGCATCCCCGGGGCGGCCGAGGCGTCCTGGAGCTCGAAGTCGGGGAGCGCGCCATGGACGAAGGCGTACGCCGACCCGTTCCGCGCGACCACGACCCGACCGTATCCGACGGCCCCCGGCGGAAACGCGGCTGTCCCCTCGTGATCGGTCACGGCAGATCCCGGCGAGCGGGCCGTCGCCCGAGAGCGCGAAGAACTCGTCGGCCTCGCCCGAGAGCCAGGTGTCGGGGCAGACCTCGGCGAGCGCGTACGCGCCGGCGCCGTGGGCGAGGCAGAGCAGGAGCACGAGCAGGAGAGCGACCCGCATCGATCGACTTTTTGTCACGGCCCGGTTTATCAGTACGCCACCGTGCGCCCGCTCGTGGTCAAGTTCGGCGGCTCGCTCCTCGACTGCGGGCCGTCCCTCGTTTCCGTCCTCTCCGCCGCGCCCCGCCCCCTGCTCGTCGTGCCCGGCGGCGGCCCGTTCGCCGACGTCGTGCGGCGGCTCGATCCCGACCGTGACGCCGCGCACTGGATGGCGATCGCGGCGATGGAGCAGGTCGGCCTGTACCTCGCCGCGCTCGGGTTGCCGGAGACCGAGGCACTTCGGGTCCCCGATGCGCCGTCGGTGCTCCTCCCCTACCGCCTCCTCCGTGACCGCGATCCGTTGCCGCACTCGTGGCGGGTCAGCTCGGACACGATTGCGGCCTGGTGCGCGGCCGAGCTCGGGTGCGACCTCCTGCTCGCGAAGTCGGTCGACGGGATCGTCAGCCGGCGGCCGGCTCCTCGAGGCCGTGACTGTGCCGGTCGAGACCGACGCGGTCGACCCGTGCCTGTCCCGTTCGCCCTCGACCACGGCGTCCGCGTCCGGATCGTCAACGCCCGGGTTCCCGGCAGACTCGCCCGGGCCCTTCGGGAGGAGCCCGTCCCCGGGACGCTGATCGACCCCAGCTTATTTGTGGGCCGAGCGTGAACGTACTGGGGATCGGGTCTACATGACGACAAAAAAGTGCACATCGTGCAATGCCCCCCTCGCCGAGGTCGGCGGAACCACGTTCCTCTGCCCCCAGTGCGAGTTCGAGATCAAGCGGTGCCTCAGGTGCCGCGAGCAGAGCATTCCGTACATGTGCCCGCAGTGCGGGTTCACAGGGCCCTGACCATGGGTGATGTCGCGTGCATCATCCGGGTCATGCCCGAGTCCCCCGAGGTCGACCTCGAGGCGCTCAAGGTCACCCTGAAGGAGACGGCCCCCGAGATCCACGAGATCCAGGAGCAGCCCATCGGCTTCGGCCTCAAGGCGCTCATGATCGTCGCGGTGGTGGGCGACAAGGGGGGTCAGACGGACCGGCTCGAGGAGTCTGCTCTCGTCCGTCCCCGGAGTCGAACGGGCCGAGATCGTCGAAGTGACCCTGACCTGAGCCTCTCTTTTTCGCGCCTCGCTCTCCCGAGCGGAGCGGCCGCTCACTCCCAGTCGAGCCGCTCGAAGACGAGAGCGGTCTCGGCCCGGATGCGGTCGACCGAGGCGCGGAAGGCCGCGACCTCGTCGTCGTCGAGTCGGATCGCGATCGGCGTCACGCCCTGCCGGTTCACCCGGGCCGGGACGCCGATGCAGACACCGCCGATGTCGTGGACCTCGGAGCGGAGGTAGGCCGAGACCGTGAGGATCCGATTCTCGTCGCCGAGGACCGTCCGGACGAGGGTCGCGATCGCCTCGCCCGGGCCGTACACGGTCGAACCCTTGTGCCGGATGATCGTCTCGCCGCTTGCGCGGACGGACTCGACCATGCGGTCCATGGGAAGGTCCGCGAACGAGGGGAGTCGATTGATCCGGATCCCCCCGATCGTCGTCGCGGACCAGAGCGGGACCATCGAGCTGCCGTGCTCGCCGATGATCCGGGTATGGACCTCGGAGACGTGGACCTGGAACGCCTGGGCGATCAGGGACTTCAGGCGCATGGAGTCGAGGTGCGTGCCGAGGCCGAAGACCTGGCCCGGCCGGAATCCCGACTGCCGGAGCGCGACCGCAGTCATCACGTCGACCGGGTTCGTGACCATGAAGAGCTTCGCGTTCCTGGCCTGGTGCCCGATCTCCTCGGCCATGTCGGCCACGATCCGGGCGTTCGTGAGTGCGAGGTCCAGTCCGGTCCTGGCTGGCCGCCGGGCCGCGCCGGCCGTGTGGACGATCACCTCCGAGCCCGCGACATCGGCGAGATCGGTCGACCAGGAGAGGCGGCAGTTCGTTCCCCGCGCCGCGTCAGCTGTCGTTGAAGTCGCGGCGGAGCCCTTCGAGGAGTGATTCGCGACCCGGGCGGCCGACGAGGAGGATCTCGTCGACGTACGGGATCTCCGAGATTGGATGCGCTGCAAAAGAGCCGACGTTGCCGGTCGCACCGATGATCGCAACACGTGCCATAGGATCAGAACCGGTGGGAACGGGTTCTCGGTCGACGCAACGCACCCAGCCGGTCCGGCGGACCCCTCCTCCACCCCGCACTCCCGCGGGCGCCGAACGTCTACGGTGGGTCTGCTCCCTTCCGGGCCTGAACCGGTGCCCGCAGCAACAGGCCGCCGCTCCCTCCGGAGCATTGGTCCCTGGCCGTCGACCTCGCAGGACAAGGCTTCAACGTCAGGGTCCGACGGGCTCAGCTGGGCCGTGAGCGCCTTCCTCGAACTTCGCCCTCCGCATGCCGACGGTTTCGGATCACAGGTGACGCCGGGCCACCCGGGCTAGTTCCCGATACTTATTCCCTCCTTCAAGGGATAAATACCTCTCCACCGGCACAATCCTGCCATCTCCGCGCGATCCGGGCGGTCCGGGCCGGCTCCTTTCCGAACGGGTCGAGGGCCGCGAGCCGGGCGCCGCCCGACGGCAAGAGCGGGAGGCAGATGCCAGAGGCTCCCATGGTAGACCCGGATCTCCTGCGCCCCGCGAGCGACGGCGACCGGGACGGGGTTGTCGCGAAGCCCCGCCTCGCGAAGGTCGGCATAGGACACGAGGGCTTCGACCTCGTCGACGAGCAGGGCCTCGCGGTTCGCGGCGAGGTTCAGCCCGGCGAACCAGGCTGCCGGTCCCCAGGAGTCGTTCAGCACGACCGTCGGGACGAGCCGGAGGGCCGCGACGAGCCCGAGGGTGCCGACGCCGGCGCAGGCGTCGATGAAGAGGTCGGGCAGGGCCCGGCGGAGGGCACGGTCGGTCGCGGTCACCTTCGGGTCGCCGAAACGGGGGACCTCGAGATGGCAGGTCGAGGCCTGCTTGTAGAGCACGAGCGGTCCGGGCGGCGTAAACCGGACCTCGGCGTAGACGTCGCAGCCGGCGAGGAGGGTATGGGCCGCGCCGCCGACACCCGGAACGACCCCCCGGTCGAGGACGACGCCGCGGATCTCCGGGACCTCCGCGAGAAGCCGCCGGGCCGAGGACGGGGTCGCGCGACGCGTGAGCAGCACGAGCGACCTCCGCGGCAGGAACGGGGGCCGACGCATCGGAAAGAGCGGGTGAAGGAGGGGCGTGCCGACCGCCGCGAGCGGGGCTGCCGGGTCGAGTCTCCCTCGTCCGCGAGCACCGCATAGATGGCGGCCATCACGCCGTCGAGCGAGCGCCGGCCGCAGGCGCACGGCTCCGGCGGTTCGCCCGGAGGCTTATGCGGATCAAGCCGGCCTGGCGGGCAGTCGGGACACGGAGCGAAGCGGGCGTCGAGCCCGTCGAGGACGGCACCGGCGTCCGGGAGGGGCTCGCCGCAGACCGGGCACTGCATCGAGAGAGGTGTTCGTGCCCGGAGGGGAAAAGGCGTACGCCCCGCAGGATGGGCCCGATGCGATTCGAACGCATGACCGCCCGGTTATGAGCCGGGCGCTCTGACCAGCTGAGTTACGGGCCCGATGGTGACGGCGGAAGAGATCGGTCTTCCAGATATTTAATCGTCGTGGAACCGGAGAAAGAGAGAGACGCCGCCAACAGGACTCGAACCTGTGGCATGCTGGTTAACAGCCAGCCACTCTACCAACTGAGTTATGGCGGCTCCGGTGTCTGATAATGTTGCCCCGAACGACTATTAAAGGTAGCGGACGTGCCGCCCGAGCCCGGGCTCAGGTCCGCCGGATCGACTGGAGGAGCGCGATCAGCCCCTCGATCTCGGCGTCGAGCCCCTCGAGCAGCAGGGCCGTCCGCGGCGTCGCCACCGCACCCGCGGGCGAGGCCTCGATATAGCCCTGCCCCTCGAGGACGTGGAGCGAGTACCGGACCCGGTGAACGGGCTCGTCGAGGAGCTCGGAGAGCTTCAGGATCCCGATCGGCTGGTGGCGGCCGACTGCGCGGGCGACCTCGAGATGGCGGGCGAGGAGCTCGATCTCGCTCCGCATCTTGCCGAGCAGGTCGGCGTCGGGGCTCAGGGCTGGGCCATCAGCCATGCCTTCTCCCTCCTGTACTGCTGCATAAAGACGAATGCGAGCACGGACGAGGCGACCACGAGCAGCCCGAAGAGCGGGAGCGCGTACGTGCGCCCCATGAAGAGGGCGATCACCGCGAGGGCGTACCCGAGGATGACCACGTTCAGGAGCAGGGCCAGCTTGTAGAACTTCCACTTGAAGCGCTCCTTGGTCGCATCGTCCATGATCGGGTTTCGCCGGCATGCTACAAGAAGGTGATCGAGACGGGGCCGTGGGAGTGGCCCGCTGATGTCGTGCCGGGCGAGTTTTTAATATTTGCCCGGACCACCCTGCAGCGGAGACGAACGGGATGGCAGGACGGATCCTGGTCGCGTACGCGACGAAGCACGGCTCGACTGCCGGCGTGGCCGAGGCGGTGGCCCGCGAACTCAACGAGGCTGGGCTCGAGGTCCGCGTGGCTGCGTTCCCGGCCGTGGACTCGCTCGAGGGCTACGACGGCGTGGTGCTCGGGGCGCCGCTCTACATGGGCAAGCCCCTCGACCTTGCGGCGTTCGTCGCGCGGCACCGGGACGCGCTCGCGCGGATGCCCGTAGCCGCGTTCGCGGCGGGGCTGACGCCGGCCGCGCCCGAGCCGAAGCCCGAGCAGGTCGAGCAGGCCCGGAAGGCGCTCATCGACGGGCTCTCGCCGGTCAGGCCGGTCGCAGCGACACTCTTCGCGGGGGCGCTCGATCCGGCGAAGATGGGCCTTGCCGAGCGGACGATGACCCGCCTTCTGAAGGCGCCGAGCGGAGACTTTCGCGACTGGGACGCGATCGCGCGTGGGCCCGGACGCTCGTCCCCCTGTTCCGGTCGGGGACGCCGGCATCCACTGATACATACATCATCTCATCGAGCGCATAGATCCCCCGATGGACCTGCTGGATGAGGCGATCCGATCGAGCGGGGCCGCGGCCTATGTCGGGTACGCGTCCTCGGCCGACCCCGATATGCGCTACCTGACGCGGTTCCAGACCACGGATCCCGTGATCTACCTGAAGCGGCCGGGCGAGCGTGGGCTCGTGGTCGTCTCGCAGATGGAGTACGCCCGCGCCGCGGCCGAGTCGGCCTTCGCGCCGATCACGCGGGCCGAGGCCGGGCTCTTCACCCACTGGAAGGACCCGTCCGAGCGCTGGTCCGCGATGGCGGCCGCGATCGCCGGGCTCGCGACGGGCGACGTGCTCGTGCCGCCGTCGTTCCCGATCGCGCTCGCACGGGGCCTCGAGGCCCACTGCCGCGTCCTGATCGACGAGGGCACGGTGCAGCGGCGGCGGGCGGTCAAGGTTCCGGCCGAGGTGCAGGAGATCCGGGCCGTCCAGCGTGCGAACGAGGCCGCGATGGCCGCGGCCGTCGCGATGATCCGCGCCGCGGAGATCCGCGACGGCCTGCTCGTCCACGGCGGCGAGGCGCTGACGGCCGAGCGCGTCCGGGCCGAGTGCCACCGGACCCTCCTCTCGCACGGGTGCCGGGCCGCGGACACGATCATCGCCCCGGGCGAGCAGTCGGCCCAGCCCCACCAGCGGGGCACGGGGCCGCTCGAGGCCGATCGGCCGATCGTGATCGACATCTTCCCCGAGGACGAGCCTCTCGGGCTACTTCGCGGACATGACCCGGACAGTCGTGCGGGGCGAGCCCACGGACGAGGTCGTCGCGATGTTCGAGGCGGTCCGCGACGCGAAGGCGCTCGCGATCGGCCGGATCCGGGCCGGCGTGCCCGGGGCCGAGATACACCTGGCGGTCACGGACCTCTTCGCCTCGCGCGGGTACCCGGCCGGCACCTCGGGCTTCACGCACAACCTGGGCCACGGGGTCGGGCTCGAGGTCCACGAACTCCCCTCCATCGGCCCCGGCGCGGGCCCGCTCGAGGCCGGGAACGTGGTCACGGTCGAGCCGGGTCTCTACCTCCCCGGCGTCGGCGGCGTCCGGATCGAGGACCTGGGCCTCGTGACGGCCGACGGGTTCGAGAACTTCACCCGGTTCCCCGAGGAGCTGGTGCTGTGAACGACGAGGTCTTCGAGGCCTACCGCGAAGCCGGACGGATCGCGCACCGGATCCTGGCAACGGGCGCCGGCATGGTGCGGCCGGGCGCCTCCCTCCTCGAGACGGTCGAGGCGGTCGAGGAGATGGTCCTCGAGGCCGGCGCCGGGCTCGCGTTCCCGCTCAACTGCTCGCTCAACGAGGCGGCCGCGCACGACACGGCCTCGGAGGGCGACGCGCGGATCTTCTCCGCCGGCGACCTGGTCAAGCTCGACCTCGGGGTCCACCTCGACGGCTACGTCGCGGACACAGCCGTCACCATCGACCTCGGCGACCACGGAGAACTCGTCGCGGCCGCCCGGGCCGGGCTTGACGCCGCGATCGCGCTCGCCCGTCCCGGCGTGGCCGCGGGTGCGCTCGGCGCCGCGATCCAGGCGGCGATCGAGGGCCACGGCTACCGGCCCGTCGCGAACCTGACCGGCCACGGGCTCGACCGTTACGTGCTCCACGGCCCGCCGTCGGTCCCGAACGTCGGCCATCCCGGCGGCGCAGTGCTCGCCGAGGGGCAGGTCGTCGCGATCGAGCCGTTCGCCTCGACCGGCTCCGGGAATCGTCAGCGAGAGCCGCGCGACTCGAGATCTACGGCCAGATCGCCACGAGGCCGATCCGGTTGCCGGCGGCCCGGCAGGCGTTCGAGCTCGTGCGCGAGCGGCGGGGGATGCCGTTCTCCCGCCGCTGGCTCGACCTGCCCAAGCGCGGAGATCGCGCTCGCGACTCTCGTCCGACAGGGGGTCTTCCGGTCCTACCCCGTGCTCCACGACATCCCCGGGTCGTACGTGGCCCAGGCCGAACACACGCTCGTGGTCCTCGAGGACGGCTGCGTGGTCACCACAGCATGACGGATACGCTTATCGATCTCCATGTCCGATAGATCTGGTTACACAGCCATGTCCGCCGACACAGCAGCCAATGCAGTCACCGCCCCCACGCGGACCGTTGAGGCAGCCGACGATGCCGTGCTCCGGCTGGTCGAGGTCGATCCTGACCGCCGAAGTCTACAACCAGCATCCGGATCTCGACCTGAACGATCTGCCTCCCCACTGCCGCGAGGTCTTCGGCGTGGCTGGCGCGACCGAGGCCAAGCGGCCGGTGTCGGTCTCGGAGGCGATGATCAAGAAGGCGCTCGGCATCCCGGACGCGGCCGAGCGGCTCAAGAAGAACCCGTTCATCAGCTACGAGGAGTTCGGCCAGCGCCTCCGCGTGACCGCCCTCCCCGAGGCTGCCCGCTGGTTCGCACGGCGGGGCGGGAGCCTATCTGATCCGCGAGAACCCGACCCTCGCCTGGTACTACGAACGGAACGAGCCCATCGAGGGGATCAGCCACGCCGACGCGCGCCTGCGGAACCCGAAGTACGAGGAGACCAAGGCCTACCTCGACCGCAGGGTCTCGGCCCTCCTCGCCGAGGACGAGCGCATGCGCTCGGCCCTCGAACTCTGCATCATCTCGGCGCCCGAGGAGATCCGGAAACGGGTCGAGGACCTCGTCCTGACGCCGGAGCAGGTGGAGGCGATCGAGAAGGTCAAGATCGCGCTCGCGAACCTCGCGTACCTGCGCGCCCACGACATCGCCGAGATCGGCAAGTTCCTCTTCGTCGGCCCGCCCGGCACGGGCAAGACCTCGCTCGCGCTCGCGATGTCGCACGTGCTCGGCATGCCGATCATCGAGGTCCGGCTCTCGATGATCACGAGCCAGTACCTCGGCGAGACCTCCAAGAACATCGACCGGGTCTTCGAGTTCGCCCACCGGCTCGCCCCGGCGATCCTCTTCGTCGACGAGTTCGACTTCGTCGCGAAGAGCCGGGTCTCGGACGACCACGGCGCGATGAAGCGGGCCGTGAACGCGCTCCTCAAGAACATCGACCAGGTCAGCCTGATCCGGTCGAGCGTGGTGCTGATCGGCGCCACCAACCACCCGCGCCTGCTCGACGAGGCGGCCTGGCGCCGGTTCGACGAGGTGGTCGAGTTCGCCCTGCCGGACCGGCAGATGCGGCTCGACATCCTCCGCAAGGTCACGCGCGGGCTCGACACCGCGGCCGACCTCGACCGGCTCGCGGACGAGACCGATGCGTTCTCGGGCGCCGACCTCCGCATGATCGTCAAGGAGGGAGTCCTCACGGCCCTGATGGAGAACCGGACCCGCGTCCTGCAGTCCGACATCGAGAAGGGCGTCAACATGGTGCTCAAGCGGAACGTCATCAAGGACCGGTCCTGGGTGTAGGATGGAGGTCCGGCTCCTCGGTACGGGGGACGCCGTCGGGACGCCGAAGATCGGGTGCGCCTGCCCCCAGTGCCGCACGGCCCGCGAGACCGGCCGCGAGCGCCTCCGAACCTCGCTGTTGCTGACGATCGGCGGCCGGCGACTCCTGGTCGACACCGGCCCCGACCTCCGGCGCCAGCTCCTCGACGCCTGCTCGCCCGCGATCGACGCGGTGATCTGGACCCACGGCCACTACGACCACTTCATGGGCTTCGGCGAGTTCTACCGGGTCCAGGAGCCGCCGCCGGTCCACGCCGCGCCCGAGGTCCTCCGGTACTGCGCGCGGATCTTCTCGTTCCTCTCCTTCCCGCAGTGCGCCCACCCTCCGCTGGAGCCGTTCGACCTCTGCGGCGCGCGGATCACGCTCGTCCCGGTGAATCACCCGCCGCAGCCGACCTACGGCCTCCGGATCGAGGCCGACGGAGCCGTGCTCGCGTACACGGCCGACACGCGGGCCGACATCCCCGCGGCATCGCTCGACCTCCTCCATGGCGCCGACCTCCTCCTCATCGACGCGATCGCGCCGCCGGGATACCGGATCCACAAGCACATGACCTACGACCAGGCGCTCGCGCTCGCGGCCCGGCTCGAGCCGAAGGCGTTCCGCTGCGTCCACCTCGCCCACCTGGTGCCGTGGGACCTCCCCCACCTCGGGCGGGACGGCGAGACCTTCGTCCTCGGCGACAACGCGCCCGCGCCGGGCCCCACCGCTCCGGGCCGGGCCCGCCTGTAGCCGTACCCATACCATTAAACCCCCCGTCGGCCCAAAGCTGGAGACATGGATATCAAGGTCCTCGAACTCGAGCCGGCCAAGGCGCGGCTCGTGATCGCGGGCGAGGGGCACACGTTCATGAACGCCCTCGTCGAGGAGCTGCTGCTCGACTCGGGCGTCGACGTCGCGAAGTACGTGATCAAGTTCCAGTTCGCCGATCCCGAGCTGCTCGTCACGACGCGGGAGGGCAGGGCACCCATCGCGGCGATCAGCGACGCGTGCCGGCGGCTCGTCTCATCCTGCGACGAACTCCTCACCGATCTCGAGGCCTGGCAGTAACCCTCTTTTCAGAGGCTCCGCCCGCAGTGGAGGAGGAGCAGCACCGCGAACGGCCCCCAGAGGAGCGTGTGCACGAGCTGTGCCGTCGCCTTGTCGAGGAACCCGAGGGTCAGCGGCCCGACGATATCGTGGTGCGTGATCCCGAAGCCGGTCAGGAGGAGCAGGGCCGAGACGGCGAGCAGGGCGAGAGCGAGCGCCCTGGCGCGGTGTCATGGCCCGAAGAACGACCGGTTCACGTCGCCGTCGTTCGAGTATCCGCGCCGCTCCCAGTAGCCCCGGTAGGCCGTGTCCGTCGAAGCCTCGATTCCCGTCACCCACCGGCACCACTTGTACCCCCACCGGTCCTCGGCCACGAGGATGAAGGGAAAGCCGAGCGACCGCGGCAGGGTCACGTTGTTGACCCGGTACGCGAGCAGGAGCCGGCGGTCGCGGACCGCGGAGAGCGGCAGCGAGGTCGTGTAGCCGTCGAGCGCGGCAAAGACGACGGTCGTCGCGTCAGGGGAGAGGTTCGAGGCCTCGAGCAGGTCGATCACGGCCACGCCCTCGAAGAGCGAGGTCTGCGTCCCAGCCCTCGACGCAGCTGAGGGTGACGACCCGGCTCTCGTGTGAGAAGGCGTCGAGCACCTCGCCGTAGGTGTAGTTCAGGGGCCGGGCGACGTCGCCGCCGACCGCGAGCTGGTAGGTCGCCGAGGTCGACCGGGGGCGGGCCGTGGATGGAGTTCTCGCGGTAGGCCGTGACCGAGTCGAGCGGGGTGCCGTTCGCCTCCCTGAGCTCGCCGGTGATGCTCGGCCGGCGGGGGCGTGATGTGGGTGTGGACGTCCCAGGCCCAGATCCCGGCGACCACGAGCACCGCGACGATGAGCAGGAGCGGGATGCGGTCCATGGGGGGTCTCTCGTCCGCCGTCCTCATCAGGGTTTCGCATGCTTGAATGCCTTGCCGCGCCCACACTCCTGCGATGGCGACCGCGGACTCGGTCCGTAGCGGTGAGAACCTCTTCGTCAACGGCGACTGCGTCGAGGGCGCCCGCCGGTTCCTCGCGGAGGGGACGGTCGACCTGATCGTGACCGATCCCCCGTACGGGATCGACGGCGACCGGCTCGACCGCCACTACAACCGGGACGAGTCGCACGTCGTCGGGGGCTACGTCGAGGTCCCGGGGGCCGAGTACGCGGCCTTCACCCGGGCCTGGGTGGCCGAGGCCGCGCGTGTGCTCCGGCCGGGCGGCGCGCTCTTCGTCGTCTCGGGGTACACGCACCTCTACGAGGTGCTCGGCGCTCTCCGCGTCGTCGCCGCTCGTCGAGGTCAACCATATCGTCTGGAAGTACCCGTTCGGGGTCTGGACCACGCGGAAGTTCGTCTCGAGCCACTATCACGTCCTCTACTGGGCCAAGCCCGGCGGCGCGCGGACCTTCAACCTCGAGGCCCGGTACGGCCTCGCCGAACGGGGCGCAGACGGCGGCTCGCTCAACTACCTGGACCGCGAGGACGTCTGGACACTCGGACGCGAGTACAAGCCGGGCCGCGCGAAGAACCGGAACGAACTGCCCATGGCGCTCCTCGAGAAGATCGTCCAGTACGCCTCGAACGAGGGCGATCTCGTCTGCGACCTCTTCTTCGGCGGCGGCTCGACCGCGCGGGCCGCGATCGGGCTGAACCGCCGCTTCGTCGGGTTCGAGGTCTCGGACGCGATCTTCGCGGCGCGCGTCCCGGAGCTGGCTGCGCTCGTCCCCGGGGAACGGCTCGCCGCGCTCCGCCGCCCGGTCGTCGCTTCCGTCCCGAACCGGGGGCGGGCCTGGACGCACGGGAGAGGAGACCGCGCTCCGCGACGCCTACGCCCGGTACCGCCGGGACGGGCTCGGCAAAGGCGAGACAGTCGCCCGGCTCTGCAGCGAGTTCGGGCGCGGGCGCTTCGGCATCGAGAAGCGGTTGAAGGGTGCCTAGCGCCGGGCGAGCTCGAGCACGACCTCCGCGAGCGCCTCGCTCCGAGCCGCGTCGGTCATCAGCGTATCGGTCGCGGACCGCGCCTGGGATCTCGACCGGATCGCGGCTGTCCTGGACGAAGACGTCGCAGAAGTCGGCGTACAGCGAGAAGACCCCGCGCGACGTTGGCTCGAGTCCCCACGCGGCCATCAGCGCCCCCGCGGGCCCGCTCACGGGCGCGTCACCGATAAACGGCGAGACCGCGATCACGAACGCGGCGCGGAGCGCCTCGCGGACACCGCCGCAGGCCAGGATCGGGCCGATCGACGTGACCGGGTTGGACGGCCCGATCACCACGGCATCGGCCTCGCGGAGGGCCGAGAGCACCTCGGGCGTCGCGGGTGGCGGCGCGGAGGGTTCCCACGCGATGCCGCGTGGAGGGAGACTGCCGCGGTGCCGAACCCACCACTCCTGGAAGTGGAGCTGCCCGTCGTCGGTCAGGACGTGCGTCGCGTAGCGGCTCGTCGGCCATCGGCAGGACCCGGACGTCGACCCCGAGACGCGCGCCGAGAGCAATGGTCGCCGCAGTAAGCGTCATGCCCCGCCGGAGGAACTCCCCCCGGATGAGCTGGACGGCGCGGTCGCGGTCGCCGATCCGGACCACCTCCTTCTCGCCGAGGGACCGGAGCGCCTCGTGGCACGCGAACGTGTCGCCCGCGATCCCCCACCAGGTCTGCTCATTCAGGAGTCCTGCGCAGAGGTAAAGGACCGTGTCCACGTCGGGCGAGAGGTGGCCGCCCGTGACCCAGCAGTCCTCGCCCGTGTTCACGACCACGGTCAGATCGCGGTCGGGAAGGCGCCGGCGGAGGCCCCGCAGGAGCTTCGGGGTCCCCGTTCCTCCCGAGAGAACGGTGATCATCCCTGATCGCTTATATGCCGGAACGGTTAAGCTGATCCCGATGGCGACGGGGATCAAGTCGGTCCGTGACCCGGTCCACGGCTATATCGAGGTCGAGCCCGCGCTCCTCCCGCTCGTGGATGCGCCCCTCCTCCAGCGCCTCCGCCAGATCCGGCAGTTCGGCTTCGCCTACCTCGTCTACCCCGGCGCGAACCACACCCGCTTCGAGCACTCGCTCGGAGCCATGCATCTCGCCCGCCGGCTCTGCGCCCACCTCGAGCTCGACCCCGTCACGGCCCGCACCGTGACTGCGGCCGCACTCCTCCACGACGTCGGTCACGGACCGTACAGCCACGCCACCGAGCCGTTCCTCTGCGCCCGGCTCGGCCGCGGCCATCAGGAGATCCGCGAACTCGTCGAGGCTTCGGGCGCGGCCCGCGTCCTGGACGATGCCGGGGTCGATCCCGCTGAGGCCTGCCGGCTCGTCGCGGGCGACCACCCGCTCGCCGGGATCATCCAGGGCGAGCTCGACGTGGACCGGATGGACTACCTCAAGCGCGACGCCCATTACACGGGTGTGCCGTACGGGACCGTCGACGCCGAGCGGCTGATCCGCTCGGTGAGGATAACCGGCCACGGGCTCGCCATCGACGAGGGCGGGATCGCGGCGGCCGAGTCCCTCCTCGTCGCCCGGACCCTGATGCGCCCGTCGGTCTACTTCCACCACGTTGCCCGGATCGCCAGAGGGCATGTTCGCGCTCGCCCTCCATCTCCACCTCACCGGCGCTGGCGGGCGAGAGCAGGTCGGAACCCTTCTCTCGAGCGATGACGGGGGCTGCATACAGGCACTGCTCGGATCGCCCCAGGCCGGTGCCCGTGCCCTCGCCCGGCGAATCATGACACGCCAGCCTCTACAAGCGCGCCGTCTACGTCGGGCGCGAGCAGGTCAACTGGGCCGCGCTCCAGGACGCCTCCGACCCGGCCCACGCCCTTGCGGCCGCACGGGCGATCGCCGAGACGGCCGGCGTGGGGGCCGAGCAGGTCATCGTGGACGCGCCGCCGTTCCCGCGCGACCTCTCCATGGAGGTCCGGATCCGGAGCGGCTCGGACACGTTCCCACTCGAGGAGCGGTCGCCCATGGTCCGGACCCTCAACGAGACCCGGCGCGGGCAGTGGCGGCTCGGCGTGTACGCACCCCCCGAGGTTCTCGATGCGGTCGGAGCCGCTGCCGTCGATCATCTCCGCATCCGGCCCGCGACCCTGCAGGAGCGGCTGCCTCGTCTAAGACCGATCCAAAGCCCTTTTACCAAAGAGGACGCACCTTTTTCTGAATATACGTCCTCTGGCCGCTGCATTTTGCGATTCCCCCCCTTTATTTGCGGCTATCGCGAAACGGAGCGCATTGCGGCCGCGCACACGGTATTCGAGGTGAGAACACCGGCAGGCGATTGAGCCCGGGAAAGAGGTGAGAGCATGATCACGATCTACAAGTCCACGAGCGAGGGGCTCCTGACCGTCGACGACTTCGTCGCGGGGTCATGGGTGCACGTCTCGAATCCGAGCAACCAGGAACTGGCCCTGCTCGTGGAACGGTTCGGGATCCCGCTCGACTTTCTGACCGACCCGCTCGACCCGACGAGCGGGCGCGGCTCGAGACCGAGGACGGCGCCCGGCTGATCGTGCTCCGCGTCCCCCATCTCGACTCCTGGACCGAGGAGATTCCGATCACGACCCTCCCTATCGGGATCATCCTCGTCGAAGACCTGATCATCACGGTCTCGGCCATCGACGCCGAGGTGATCACCGACTTCAAGCAGGGCCGGGTCCGCAACTTCGCGACCCACGACCAGACCCGATTTGTCCTTCAACTCTTCCTGCGGACCACACTCCTCTTCCTCCGGTATCTCCGGGACATCAACCGGGTCTCGAACAACGTCGAGAAGGACCTACACCGCTCTGCCCGGAACGAGCAGCTGATCCGGCTCCTGAACCTCGAGAAGTGCCTCGTCTTCATCTCGACATCGCTCCGGTCGAACGCGTTCATGATGGAGAAGTACCACAACGCGAACTACTCGCGGCTGGAGCAGGACGATCAGGACCTCCTCGACGAGGTGATCATCGAGAACAAGCAGGCCATGGACATGGCCAAAATCTACTCCTCTATCCTCTCGAACATGATGGGCGCCTTCGCCTCGCTCATCTCGAACAACCTGAACACGGTTGTCAAGACGCTCACTACGATCACGATCATCCTGATGATCCCGACGCTCGTCGCCTCGTTCTACGGGATGAACGTGGACCTCCCGCTCCAGGCCTCGCCCAACGCGTTCGTACTGGTGGTTGGGTTCACCGCATTCCTCTGCACGCTCGGGATCGTCATCTTCTGGCGCGGCAACCTCTTCTGACGGGGACCGCGACCCGCAGATTTAACTCCCGCTCCCTCCCAATCGTTTGGCCATGGAAGCGAACCTGCCCTGCCCCGGGTGCGGCGACGAGGCCGACCAGGAGGTCCTCCGCGAGTCCCACGACCTCCTTCTCAAATGTTCGGCCTGCGGCCACATCCACCGCGCGCCGCGCGAGGCCCAGCCCGAGCCGATCAGAGTCCGTGCGATCGTCTCGGCCGGAACCGAGTCCGCTCCGGGCACGATCGAGTCTGATGCCAGGGGACGTGGTCGAGGTCGGCGATCTCTTCGTGGCCGAGGGCGCGGGGGACGAGGCCGCCGGTGTGGAGATCAGTTCCATCGAGGCGGTGGGCGGCGGGCGTGTGCCCCGGGCCCGGGCCGATGCGATCGTGACCCTCTGGACCCGCGTGGTCGAGGATGTGGTGGTCCCCGTCTCAGTCCACCGCGGCCGGGAGACGATCCCGCTCCACCAGCGGGCTGACGGCGAGGAGGTCTTCGTGGTCGGCGAGGTCTACACCTTCGGCGGAAAGAAGGTCCGGATCTCGCACATCAAGTCTCCGCGACGGCCCCGTGCTCCGGAAAGAGGGGTGGAAGACGCTCGCGCGCCGAGTCCGGCGGATCTACGGCCGGTTCGAGCGCGAGCCGACGGCCTACGGGCGAAGGACATGATCAAGGACGAGTTCACAGAGCCGGCGGGCCTCATGGATGTGCCGCTCGGTCTCGGCTGCACAGAGGTCCCGCTCAAACTTCGGCAGATCGACGGTCCAGGCCGCGATCATCGGTGAAGTTGCCTCGATGTGGAACTGGAGGCCGAGCGCCGACCCGCATGCGAAAGCCTGGTGCGGCACGGCCTCGGCCGTTGCGAGCAGACGCGCAGATCCCGGCAGGTCGAAGGTCTCGCCGTGGAGCTCGAAGGCCGAGAACGTTCCGGGAAAGAGTGGATCGTCCGGCAGTCCTGTCAGCGTCTTCCAGCCGATCTCCCGAACCGATGGATAGACCCGGGCGCCGAGGGCCGAAGCGATCAGCTGGGCGCCCAGGCAGACCCCGAGTACAGGCCGCCCGGCCCCGAGGGCGTCCCGGACCAGTGTCTTCTCCTCTTTCAGCCACGGATACGAGCTCTCGTCGTTCACCGACATGGGCCCGCCCATCAGGATGAGCGCCGCGTCCCCGGTCCAGCCGGGAAGCTCGTTCGTCTCGTCGAGCCTGACGGTCTCGATCGGAACGGCACGGACCTCGAGCAGCTCGTCGAACATACCGGCAGGCTCGGCACGATCATGGTGGATGACGGCAACCTTCATCTTGTTCGAGGTTGTCATGCCGTGCGGTTCAATGTATTCCGCGCACCTCATCCGGTTGCTGCGACCACACTTCGCTGTCATGGGGCTCATTCTCTTCGTGCTCGGGGCGCTCTATGCTTCCGAGCTCGGGGCCGCGCCGTCTCCTGCCGCACTGGCGGCCGGGTACTTCTGCGTGCTCGTGGGCCACCTGGCCATCCATGCTGTGAACGACTACTTCGACCGCGAGGACGACCGCCACGGCACCCCGACGCAGTTCTCGGGAGGGTCCGGCGTACTCCAGGAGGAACCGGGGCTGGCGCCGACGGCGCTGGCCCTCGCGATCGGCCTCTCAGCGCTCTCGCTGATCGGCATGGGAGTACACTGGTTCGTCTTCGGCCCGAACCCATGGTTCGCAGGCCTCGTCATCTTCGCGCTCCTGCTCGGCTGGGCCTATTCTGCACCGCCGCTGCGGTTCTCGGCCCGGGGGCTGGGCGAGGTCTCGACCGCTCTCGTTTTCGTGCTCTTGCCCGGTTTCGGGTTCGCGGTTGCTGCGGGACGCCTCGACGCCGGGTTCGTGCCACTCGCGCTGCCCCTTTTCCTGCTCGGCTTCTCGTTCATCCTCGCTGTGGAACTGCCGGATCTCGAGGCCGACCGGGGGGCCGGCCGGAAAAACTTCACGGTCCGCCACGGGCGTGCCGCGGCCGCACGAGGCATGGTCGTAGGCACGGGAGGAGCCATGGCCGTCTACGCCGCTCTCGCCGCGGGGAGGATCGAGCCGTTCCCGGCCGTCCTCGCGGGACTCGCGCTCTCGCCCCTGCCGTTTGCCTCGGCCGCCCACGCGGCCTCGCGCATGGCTCCCGGGCGGGACGGGGCAACGCGTGCGTGCGCCCGGCACATGGCCGCCCTGAACCTGCTCATGATCGGTCTCGCCGTCGCTCTCGGGGTGGCACGGTAACAGGAGAGGGGACGTGTTTCGGGCGGGCCGCCGGGGCGGCCGCGCCCGCTAGAGAAGCAGGGAGATTATCGCCAATACGATGAAGATGATCACAAGCCATTTCGCGATGTCCATCGATATCCCCGCCACATTTCCGGCCCCGAGAACGGCCGCAACAATCGCGAGGATGAAGAACACGATTGCCAGATAGAGCAGATCGGCCATTTTCGCCTCCGTTCTCCGGTATTTCTACCGGAGTCATACTGCTCGATGGTTTTCTTGGTATTTAAAAATTTTGACGTATAAGGTCTATTCAGGACATAATGGGATAAACCTCGATTCTAAACGCTGCCACTGAGACCCCCGCCGGTCCTCCCGTACCCGGCAACAGTCCTGCCGAACGGACACGGCTCACCCGGGACCGGACCTCGGGCATCCGTCTCGGACCGCCCTGACCATGCCCGCCAGCATGGTTCCCGTCCCGCCCGACGTCGGTGCGGCCGGGCTCCGGCATGTGGAGTCCCCACGTGTTCCCAGTCTCTCCCCCCCGTCTCTTCCCAACTGCGCCGATTCTGCCCGCGTTCGCGATTCCGGATCACCGGCCGCCGAGAAGGGGCGATCCAGCGGCCAGGAACCCGGCGACGTGCCGGGTATCGGGGCGCGGCTCGGCCGGATGCGGCCGGGGCGTCCCCGCCCATGAGGGCATCGAGGATCGAGGTGACGGCCTCGCCGTGGCGCGGGCCGTACCCCCCTCGAGCACGAGTGCGAGCGGCAAGATCCGAGGCCTCGAGCAGGAGCCGGCGTCATCGCCCCGAAGTCGGCCGGCGCAAGCGCCATGCCGCCGAGGGGGTCGTCCGCGAGCGGGTCCTGACCGGCCGAGACGAGGACCAGGTCCGGCGCGAACGCGGCGACGGCCGGGCAGAAGACCGACTCGAAGACATGCCGGTAGTCGGCACCGGTGCCGCCGGCTGCGAGCGGGGCGTTCAGCGTGTACCCGAGTCCATCGCCCGCGCCGCGTTCGTCGTACCAGCCCGAGCCCGGGAAGTGAAACCGGCGATGGACCGAGCAGTAGAGGACACGGTCGGTCCCGTAGAAGGCCGCCTGGGTCCCGTTCCCGTGGTGGACGTCCCAGTCGACGATCGCGACTCGGCGGACGGACTCGAGCGCCGCCGCCGCCGCGACGGCGACGTTGTTGAAGAGGCAGAACCCCATCGCACGTCCCTCGCTCCGCATGATGGCCCGGGGGCCTCACCAGCGCGAACGCGGCGGTGCCGGCGCGTGCAGCGCGCGCGGCCTCAAGGGCGAGCCCCGCCGCGGATCGCGCGACGTCGTAGACCGGGGCGTGATGTAGGTGTCGGAGTCGAGGAAGCCGATCCCGGTGAGGGCGTCGCAGTCGCGCCCTGACGGCCGCGATATACGCCGGCGCGTGGACGCGGGCCAGATCTGCCTCGGACGCGGGCGGACCCCGCCCCGCAATCCGGAGCGCCGGCGGCACGCCGGTCAACGCGGCCTCGAACCGCGCCTGGGACTCGGGGTGTCCGGGAAGGTCGTGGAGGGCCGCGTCGGGCTGGACCAGGACCACCGGCAGGTGCATGACCGTTCATCGGGCCCTTAACGGCATCAGGCTTTCGCTCCGCGAGGATGAGCGAAACCGCGAGCTATGGGGATGATGGCGAGCGCCGCCGGGGAGAGCAGAATCCAGACCGTCAACCGCGTACGCTGGGAAGTGTCCGGCTACCGGAAAAAAGGGTCAGAGGTGCATCTGCGCGAGCGCGTCGGCGACGGTCTTCCGGAAGAGCGCCGGGTCGATCCGGTACTCCTCCGCGGCCTTCTTCGAGTCCTCGGTGGTACCGTAGGCGTCGATCCGGTCGAGCGTCGCCTTCGCCGCGTCGAGAACCCAGAGGTCCCGGGTCTCGCGGTCGACCACCGTCACGGACTCCGCCCTGAGCGAGACGTAGACCCCGCCGCCGTCGGGCGCCTCGAAGACGTTCGGCTTGCCCACGACCGCGACGAACGCCGGCGGTTCGACCCGGGCGATCTGCTGCATCGCCTCGGGCTGGTAGTTGCCCGCGGTCACGAAGGTCGTTCCCGTCGGGTCGACGACCCGGGCGCGGTAGAAGATGTTCTGCTCGCCCTGCCGGGTCTTCTCGGTCATGGAACCGACCACGAAGACCCGGTTGCAGCGCTGCCCCGTCGGGAGCAGCAGCGTACGTCGGGCTCTTCTCCTCGGTCCCCTCCTTGAACTGGTGCCGGGACTCGCGGGACTCGGCCGCGAAGACCCTCCGGGCCGGTTCGCGCTCGAAGCGCCCCTCGTGCCGTCCGCCGAAGGTCATCTGGTTCTCGCGCTTCATCACGCCTCACCTCCGGCGCGGTCGATCAGCGCAGCCAGGGCCGCAGCGTCGAACCGGTGCCGCTCGGCAGCGGTCACGAGCACGGTCGTGTCCATATCGCGCCCGCGGCAGTCGAGGTACCGGCCCATCACGGCCGACTGGACGCGGAGGAAGACCTCGTCCATGCCGAGCGGGCTGTTCTCGGCGACCTCGACGGCCTCGTCGAGCGTGAGGCCGGCGGCGGCCTCGGTCGTCTCGCGCTGCATCAGGATGTTCTTTGTCGTTACACCGTCGTCGAGCACGGCCTTGATCCGGAGGTCGTACCGGAACTCGGGCTGGATCTCGTGGATTCGGACAGTAGTTCTGCCGCGAGAGGACGCGGTTGCATCCCTCGACCGGGCAGCGCTTGACCAGTCCCGAGCCCTGGCCGACGTGGACGATCGCGCCCGTGTAGACCTGCCCTCCGGCCCCGACATCGAGCGCTCGGCCTCCTCGTCCGGGACCACGGTCCCCGAATTGAGCACGAGCGAGAGCCGGCCGTTGTACTCGTCGACGGTCGCGTAGTAGATGTCGTAGACCGTGTCCGACGTGAGCGGCTCCTTGCCCTCCTCCTTCCAGATCGTGAACTTGATCGTGCCCGTCGGGTCGCCGACGAGGCCGGTCTGGAGGATCCGCTCGGAGCGTGCCTCCCACTCCTGGACCATCTTGACGTGGACGGACGCGACGCCGGGCTTCAGCTCGGCAACGCTCACCACCGACGGCAGGAGCGGCCTGTCGGTCTCGATTGGGGTCACGGTCGTGCCCGAGTGGACCTTGAGGTTCGGCGCGTTCCGGAACGCGTCGACCACGGCCGACTCGACCCGGTACCACCGGCCCTGCTCGAGGCGCGGCGCTCCGGCCTTTGCCCAGACCACAAACCGGATCGCTCCCGATGCGTCGGCGATGATCCCGGTCTGGGCGATGGACGGGCTATTCGGCGCCGAGAGGCCCACGACCTTGCCTTCGATCGTGACCCACTCCTCGGGCACGAGCTCGGCGATCGCGTGGAGGTCCGACTCGACTGCGCCGGCAAGTCCCTGAACCTGGTACATCGCGCCCCGACTCGTTGATAACAGTCCGCTCGGCCTCGGCCGGCTGGACCCCGAACTCGTCCACGAGCAGGCGGAGCTTCGCCTCTATCTCTTTCTGGTCGACGTTCTTTCCCTTTTGAGAGATCTTCTGGGAGATTCTTTCAGCGACTATGGTGAGATCCATACCTACATCTCCGTTATATAATTCGCCACGGAGGCGTATATATACCAGTGATCGCGGTGTGAAAGTGTTCCGAGCGTAACAAACATAAACCGGCGTGGTAAGTATCATAAGATATGGTTCTCACGGGAAACAGCACGATCTACGAACTGCTCCAGGAAAAGCCCGAGGCCGCTCAGGTCCTCTTCAAGTTCGGCATGGGCTGCGTCGGCTGCGCGATCGCAAAGGGCGAGACGATCAAGGAGGCCGCGGCCGCCCACGGCGTGCCCGAGGGCGAGATGCTCGCGGCCCTCGGTATTCCGGCCTGAAGCCCGCCTACGGGCGGGAGGCCACTCTTTTCAGCTCTCGGCCAGCGAGGCCATCGGGTTCCGGTGGAGGTGGTCCGCGACGGCGGGCTCGTGCAGGAGCGTGCAGGTGCTGCAGTTCCAGACAGCGCCGGCCGTCGAGGAGACGACCTCCTCGCCGAGAGACGCATCGCCGCATGGGTACAGCGGACAGTAACAGAAGTCGCAGCGCTGGCCGTCACGGTGGTGGCGAGGGGAAGTACGGGCAGCCCTCGGCCGACCAGGCGACCCAGTGGCCGCCGCCGAACCGGCTGTAGATCAGGAACGACGGCCCTCCCTGCGGCGCACCCCGACGTGCGAGCGCCTCGCGGACGGCCGCCGCCGCCGCCTCGGAGAGGGACTCGAGAGAAACCTCGCCCTCCTCGCTGTCCGCTGCGAGGAGGCACTCTTCCGGGGCACGGGGCAGGCGGCGGCGATCGCCTCGAGCAGCCTCTCCGCATCGGCGGAGGGCACGGTCGCCGCGGTCCAGACGACCAGCGCGACCGCGTCGCCGTCGGCGAGTGCGAAGGCCATGGTCCGGTCTGTACTGGGCGACGACCGTTCCCGCCACGTCGGCATCCGTGACGAGCCCGCAGCTCGGCACCGGAATCAAGTCCGTGCCGCGCCGCGGCGAGCCCGATCCCCGGCATTGCGGGGCAGGCGGCGGATGCAGGCGCGAGAAGAAGGGCGGTGCAGGCGCGCCCGCCGGGCGGAAGGCCCGTTCCGGCGGCCGTCGCGATCCCGCGAAGGAGGAGCGCTCCCTCCTTCGTGTAGTACCTCATGTGACCGTGTAGCGAATCCGGTCCTTGATCTGCCGCTTGCCCGCGTTCCAGCCCGAGACGTCCTGCAGGTACCCGGTCACCCGCGAGATCTGGACCACATCGTGGGAGCCGCACTCGGGGCAGACGGCGGCGCCGCAGAGCGGGCAGTATCCATCCCGGTCACGATCTCGTGGGCGCAGTGGCAGTGGTCGAGCGGGCACAGGATCTGCAGGTGGGCCTCGCCGCAGTTCGGGCAGGGGGAGGTGTCGATGATCAGGTGGCAGGTATGGCACTTGTACCGCCTCTCCTCGACCGGGATCTCGTCGAGACGACGGTACTTCCCGGCAAGGGCCTGCTGCTCTGGGGTCCAGTCCATACCTACAGGATTGAGCAGGTCGGATGTAAAGGTGTCGGCGGCGGCATGGCCGCCGCACGGCCTCAGGGACTCATAGGGCTCATCACCGATCAGGATGAGTGCTCATCATCGGCCGCGGCTACGGCCCCCGCCGCGCCTTCAGGGCGTCGGCGAGATCGGCCGCGACCGTGACCGGATCGCGGGCCTCGTAGATCGTCCGCCCGACGATCACGCCGTCCACGAGCGGCGCGACCCGCGCAAGGTCGCCGCCCTGCGTCCCGATGCCCGGCGCGAGGATCTTGCGTTGCCGGACGATCGGCCTGAGCGCCCGGATCCGCTCCGGCCGCGTCCCCGGCGCGATGATCCCGTCGGCCCGGCACTCGACCGCGAGCTCGGCCAGGCGCTCGGCGATCCCGCGGGAGAAGAACTGGGTCGCACCGGGATGGCTCATCTCGGCCACGACGTAGCACTCTCCGCCATAGGCCCGGGCCGTGTCGACGCAGGCCTCGATCGCGTCCCGCCCGACGAAGCCCTGGCAGATGATCGCGTCGAAGCCGCGGGTGAAGACCTGCTCGGCGATCAGCCGGTTCGTGTTCGGGATGTCCGCGACCTTGAAGTCGGCGATCAGGGGCAGGCCGAGCGAGGCGAGGTCCTCGACGATCCCGAGGCCGGCCCGGAGGATCAACGGGTAGCCGAGCTTGAGCCGGTCGAGGAACGGGGCGCAGGTCTCCGCGATCTCGAGTGCCTCGAGCGGATCGCCCACGTCGAGCGCGAGGATCAGTTCAGTCATGCTCCTCCTCCAGCCGCTCGAGAACGGCCGCGGTCATGAGCGGGAAGGTGATGGTCGCGTCGGCGTAGACGGTCACGGCATCGGCCCCCTCGGCGAGCTTGCCCCACGACCGCGCCTCGTCGAGGGTTGCGCCGGAGAGCCCGCCGAGGTCGGGCCGGTCGCCGGTCAGCTGGACGGCGTAGGTAAAGCCGTTCTCGGTCATCAACATCGACTGGAGGATGTAGTTCTTGGGCACGCCGCCCCCGACGAGGAACGCTCCCGCTCGTTTTGCTCCGAAGCAGCGGTCGAGGAGGCCGGGCATGTCCCGGAACGCGTCGACCGTCACCCGGTGGGTCTGCGCGAAGAGCCAGTACCTGGAGGCCGATCATTGAGTCCTGGATCGCGGGGCAGTAGACGGGCACGCCCTTTCGCGCTGCGGTCGCCAGGATTCCGGTCTCGAGCCGCGAGCCGAGGTGAGCGAGGAGCTCCCTGGATCGAGAGGACGGAGCCCTCGGGAAGTGCGGCGAACGCCTCCTGCATGAACTCCTCGAAACGGGCGAACGCGGCGTTCGGAAGGAAGACGTCGTAGATCCGGTTGATCTCGTCATGGCGGAGCGCGACGTCGGAGCAGTCGGCCGTGCCGCGGTAGTGGGCGCACCCGATCGCCTCGATCACGTCGTGGGTCAGGTTTGCGCCGGTCGAGACGAGCACGTCGATGTGGCCGCGTTCAAGGAGGTCCGCGACGATCCCGCCCATGCCGGCCGGGACCATCGCGCCGGCAAGGCCGAAGAACCGGACCGCCTCCGGGTCGGCAAGCATCCGTTCCCAGAGATCGACGGCCCGGGCGAGGGCGCCGCCGTTGTACGCGCCGGCCCGGCCGAGCGCATCCACGAGCGCTCCGGCGGTCATACCGGGACGGACCTCGACCTGCCGGACGGGTTCACCGCACTCCATCGGGATGATCATTGTCACTCATCCATGATAACGGATCGTCATGGCAGCGAGGTGACGCGGCCTCCTCGATGTGCGATGCGCCGCGAGGTCTCCACTACGGCCTCCGCTCACTCGGTCTCTGCCGGACAAGATACCCCTCGTCGTCGAGGACGGCCCGGCCAACCGCGAGCAGGTACGCGACGACCTCCGCGACGGCCGACGGCTCGAGGCCCCCGGGCAAGGCCGCCGCGAGCTCGGCCGGCCGGTACGCGCCCGGGTGCTCGCCGAGAAACGCCTCGACCGCGAGGACGGGCCCGGGCCGGGCGCGGCACCCGGGCCGATCGGTCACGCCCCCTCCGGCCGGCGCATGGTCACGCAGACGAGCCGCCGCGGGAGCGGCCCCTCCCTCGAACTCCCGCACCGCGACGATCTCCCAGCCGGCCGCGAGCCGTTCGACTGTGACAGCGGAGAAGAAGCGGACCACGAAGCCCCCCATCTCCCAGAAGTCGCCGCCGTGGTGGACGCCGCTTCCGCAGTGGGGGTCGCGATCGGTCCGGGCCGTGTAGACAAAGAGACCGCCTGGCGTCGGAGCACGCGTCGGACGTCGGCGACGAGCGCCTGCGACGCTCGTCGTCGGTGAGGACCATGCAGAGGAGCAAGTGGGCGAGATCGCGTCAAACGCGCCGGCCGGGAACGGGAGCGGGTGCGAACATCGTGCCGAAGCACGGCGATCCGATCGGCGAGCCCTCCCGCCACAGCCGCTCCTTCGAGGCAGCGGACGGCCTCGTCCGCGTAGTCGAGAGCCGTGACGTCGAGACCCGCACGGGCGAAGTGGAGGGTGTCGCGCCCGTGCCCTGCACCGAGTCAAGCACGCGTCCCACGCCCGCTGCGCGGAACCGGTCTGCGGCCTCGAGAGCGGCCTCGCTCGGCTGCGGGCCGAAGAGGCAGGGGTCGGCGACGTAGCAGGCGTTCCACCAGTCGCGCTGGCCGTCCCCGTCGTGATCGGATTCTTCGTGCATGTGCCGTGATTGACGCTGCCGGGTGCTATCTGTCTGCCGGGTCACTCTTCGATCAGGATCGAGCGGAAGTCGCGGCGGCCCGCGGCAGAGCGGGCGGGCGAGGTGGCGGCGCGCTACCGGCGGCGCCTCGTACCAGCCCGGCGCGATCGTCCGCGCCTCGATCACGAGCTCGGGCTCCGAGGCCCGGGGCTCCGCACGAGCGGCACTTCCAGCCCCGGTTCCTCCCGGCCGAGGTCGTTCGTCGACCGCACACAGGGCAGGACGGTGGCCGGGCCGCCGCGCACGCCGCGACCTCGAGGACCGCGACCTTCTCGAGGTTGAGCGAGCCCTGCCTGTACGAGCCGCACGCGACGACCCGATCGCCGGGCCGGAGCGCCCGGGCCACCCTTCGGAAGCCCTTGGTCGGCTCGTAGGCCATGCACCTGAGCCGTTCGCCCCCGTCCGCGAGTCAGACGGTCACGTGCCCGCCCGGCCCCGTCGCCGGCCGGTCAGCGACCGTGCCCTCGACCGCGTACGACCGCCCCTCCCGGAGCGCTCCGCACCGCCCCGCGACGAGGTGGGCGTCGGTCCCCTGGTTCGTCGTCCAGCAGGCCTCGATGGCGACCGGCTCGGAGAGGACGAGCGAGCGTGCCCGCTCGACCCACTCCGGGCTCTCGCCGCGGATCCCGAAGAGGACCGGGTCGGGGTGTGGGGGACGCAGACGACCGCGTCGTTCTCGAGGTCCACCGAGTCCCAGGTTCGGGGGAAGGTCGCGCGGCCTCGGCCCGGAAGAGCGAGGCCGCGTCCACCTCGCGAGGAGTTCCCCACCTTGTCCGCTCGCGGTACGCGAGGAGTCCGTAAGTCCGGTCCGGAAACTCGGCCGCGACAGCCGCCGCGGCCCCGATCAGGCCGCGCCCGTTGCCGTAGCCCCGGTACCGCGCCCCGGCCGCGTCGAGAACATCGACGGTATCGCCGACCGTGCAGAGGTCGGTCACGGCGCGGCGGTAGCACGTCTCCGGCAGGGGCCGGTCCGCGACCACGACCCCCGGGTTCGTCATGGGCGCGTCGAGCGGGGCGAACTCCTCGACGGCGGCGCAGGCCAGCTCGAACGCGAGCGCCGGGTCGCCCTCGGCGAGCAGCGCGATCGCCGCGTTGCCCCTTGTCCTGAACGGCGCGTTCGGGTTGAGCCGGACCAGCCGGCGTTCGCGGACCGGCACGCCGGCCGCTTCGAGCCTGCGGGCGAGCACGGCCCCGAGCCAGGTCGTGCAGAGGCCGCCCGGCGCGTCCGTGTCGTCGAGCCCGATCCGGAGGCACCCGATCGCCATGATTATAACTCCCGTGGGCGATACGTCTCATTAAGCCCGATGGTCCAGGATCGGCTCGTGAACAAGGCGGTCAGCGTGCTCCTGATGGCAGGCTTCGCCTGCTCGGAGCGGTGCAACCTCCGCCCGCGCTCATTCGATCTCGTAGCCAAGCGCACGGACGTGCTCCTGATCATCAAGGTCGCGAGCCCGATCGACAACGTCTCCGAGGAGATCGCCCGGGACCTCGACCTCGTCGCGACCCACCTCGGGGGCCTGCCCCTGATCGTCGGCGAACGCGCGCGCGACGCCGAGCTCGAGCGCGGAGCGGTCTACCTCCGCTACGGGATCGCGGCCGTCCACCCCGAGACCCTCTACGACTACTTCGTCGAGAACGTACCGCCGCTCGTCTACGCCTCGCCCGGCGGCCTGTACGTGAACATCGACGGGGACGTGCTCCGCGCGCTCCGCGAGTGACGGAACCTCTCGCTCGGCGACCTCGGGCACGCGCTCGGCGTCTCGCGGCGGACGATCAGCAAGTACGAGGCCGGCATGGGCACCACGCTCGAGATGGCGGTCAAGCTCGAGGAGTTCTTCGACGCCGAGGTGATCGAGTCCATCGACATCCTCCGCTACGCCTCGCATTTCGAGCAGGAGCCGGGCCCCGCAGCGCCCGGGCCCGAGGTTGCGGCGCTCTCCGCGCTCCAGCGGCTCGGCCTCGAGCTCCACCTCCTCCGGCGCGCCCCGTTCCAGGCGATGGCCCACTACGAGGAGCAGACGATCCTGGCCGGGTGCGGCTCGGCCCAGACGGTGACGAAGCGCGCGGGCCTGATCGGCAACCTCTCCGAGATCACGCGCACGCACGCGGTCTGCGTCACGGTCGAGGAAGTCCGGCAGAAACGGATCGGCCGGACCCTCCTGATCGGCCCGGAGGCGCTCGGGCAGCTCGAGGACGGGCACGAACTGCTCGATCTGATCGGCTAGACCCCCTATTTTTATATAGAACCACAAACCAAAATTATCGACACATCAGGTGATACTTTTGTCGCAACAGCTTACCGGACAGCCGATCTTCATCCTCAGGGAAGGGTCCTCGCGGACCCGCGGACGGGACGCGCAGGGCAACAACATCATGGCCGCGAAGGCCGTCGCGAACGCAGTCCGGACCACGCTCGGCCCGAAGGGCATGGACAAGATGCTCGTCGACACGATCGGCGACGTCGTCATCACGAACGACGGCGTCACGATCCTGAAGGAGATGGACATCGAGCACCCGGCCGCCAAGATGATCGTCGAGGTCGCGAAGACCCAGGACGACGAGGTCGGCGACGGCACGACCACCGCGGTCGTCATCGCCGGCGAGCTGCTGAAGAAGGCGGAGGAGCTCCTCGACCAGGACATCCACCCGACGGTGATCGCGGCCGGCTACAGGCTGGCAGCCGAGAAGGCCCAGGAGATCCTCCAGGAGATCGCGATCCCGATCACGAAGGACGACATCGCCCTCCTCAAGAAGATCGCCGAGACCGCGATGACCGGCAAGGGCGCCGAGGCCTCCAAGGAGATGCTCGCCGAGCTCGTCGTCAAGGCGGTCAGCAGGTCGCCGAGGAGGACGGCACGGTCGACATCGACAACATCAAGGTCGAGAAGAAGGTCGGCGGCACGATCGACGACTCCGAGCTCATCGAGGGCATCCTGATCGACAAGGAGCGGGTCCACCCGGGCATGCCGAAGAAGGTCAAGAACGCGAAGATCCTCCTGCTCGACGCCCCGCTCGAGATCAAGAAGACCGAGGTCGACGCCAAGATCAAGATCACGAGCCCGGACCAGCTCCAGGCCTTCCTGGACGAGGAGGAGCGGATGATCCGCTCGATCGTCGAGAAGATCGTCGCGTCGGGCGCCACCGTCCTCTTCTGCCAGAAGGGCATCGACGACCTCGCCCAGCACTACCTGGCGAAGGCCGGCATCTTCGCCCTGCGCCGCGTCAAGAAGTCGGACATGGAGAAGCTCGCCAGGGCCACCGGCGCCTCGCTCGTCTCGTCGATCGACGAGATCACGGCCGAGGACCTCGGTTTCGCGGGCTCCGTCGAAGAGAAGAAGATCGCCGGCGAGGAGATGACCTTCGTCACGGGCTGCAAGAACCCGAAGGCGGTCACCATCCTCGTGCGCGGCGGCACCGAGCACGTCGTCGACGAGCTGGACCGCGCGCTCCACGACGCGATCCGGGTCGTCTCGGTCGTCATCGAGGACGGCAAGTTCGTCGCGGGCGGCGGATCGCCCGAGATCGAGCTCTCGCTCAGGCTCAAGGACTACGCGGCCACCGTCGGCGGCCGGGAACAGCTGGCGATCGAGGCCTTCGCCAAGGCGCTCGAGATCATCCCGCGGACGCTCGCCGAGAACGCGGGCCTCGACCCGATCGACATGCTCGTCGAGCCTCCGCGCAGCCCACGAGAAGGGCGGCAAGACCGCGGGTCTCGACGTCTTCGCCGGACACCCCGGGGACATGCAGAAGGCCGGCGTCATCGAGCCGCTGCGCGTCAAGACCCAGGCCATCACGTCCGCGGCCGAGGCCGCCGTCATGATCCTCCGGATCGACGACGTCATCGCCGCGTCCAAGTCGGCAGCCCCCCCGGGCGGCGAGATGGGCGGCGGCATGGGCGGTATGCCCGGCGGCATGGGCGGCATGGGCGGTATGGGCGGCATGGACTTCTGAAGTCCGGCCCCACAGACCTTTCCCTGACCCCCGTTTTTCAACGATCTCTTTTTCGAATCCCGGTTCAGCAGCCCTGCGGCTCGCCCTGACCGGCCGTTCGACGCGAACTCTTCAGAAGAACGCGCCGTCCGCAGCCTCCCATCGGCGAACGCCGGCGGAGACGACGAGCGAAGCGGGCACGAGGAGGAGCAGGGCCGTGAGCCCGAGCCAGGGGGAGGCGAACACGAGCGCCACGAGCGCGATGACGGGCAGGCCGACGCCGCCGAGGTACGCCGCGAGGACCTTCGGGTCGTAGACCAGCACGTTCGGCGAGAGCCCGGCGAGGTAGACCGTGACCGCGACGGCCCAGGCGGAGAGCCCGAGCGCGATCGCGACGGCGGGCAGGGCGATTACGCCGCCGCCCGCCGCGATGGCGGCGACGGCGACGACGGCGGCCGGGATGATCTGGAGCAGGCCGAACGAGGTGAGCTTGGACCGGATCAGCGTCCCGACGCCGACCGGGAGGCAGCCGTACGGCCCGAACGTGTCGAACGCGGTCAGCCAGGTGTAGACGGTCGAACCGAGTACGCCTGCGAGTACGGCGAAGAGCAGGAGCACGCCGTTCGGCGGAAGGACGCGCGCCAGGAGCGAGATCAGGAACCAGCAGAGCCCGAGCGGGAGGAGGAGCGCGAAGAGTACCTGCGCGACGCCGCCGCCGCTCCGCCAGAGGTCGAGCAGGTCCTTGGCCGCGAGCGCCGGGTAGGGTAGCCGGCCGAGGCGGCGGGCGAGGCCGGAGAATCGGTCCGGGTGCCGCCGTTCGCTGCCGCTCGAGATCGGCTGGAAGAGCAGGAGCGAGACAGCGAGCGCAATCCCGATCGCGGCGAGGATGGCGGCGAGGAGAGGCCATGAGAACGAACGGTAGAGTTCGAGCGGCGGGAACGGGAGGGCGCCGGTGGCGAGGACAATCGCCCCGCATGCCGCGACGAGGACTCCCGCGAGAACGGCGAACGCGACCTTCGACCGGCCCCAGACCGTGGTGATCAGAAAGACGCCGGCCAGGCCGGTGAGGAACGCGAGGAGCAGGGTCACGGCCAATCGCAGCACGGTCGCGGGGGCGAGCCCGGCGAACGGCGAGGCGAGCGCGACCCCTGCGATGACCGGGAGAATCCAGAGGAGGAGGTAGTAGACCGTGTCCTTCGCGACGAACGCGGCGAAGATCCGGCGCTCGGAGACGGGGAGGGTCCGGGCCGCGTACGCGACGAACGAGGCCTGGCCGAAGCGGCGGTTCATGGCCTCGTTCCCGACGAGCCCGAACCCCCCGACCATGACGCCGACGAGGAGGAAGAGCAGGTGGACGAGGGTCGCGAGGTCGCCGGCCGGCAGGGCCGCGTTCACGATCGGGACCAGGACCGTGCCCATGCACGCCATCGCGCCCACGAGGACCGGGAAGAGCGCGAACCCGACCGAGCCGAAGAGTTCGGAATGGATCCGCCACTCCTCTTTGAACATCGCCACGAAGAGGTCAGGCATGGGCGGGGCCCCGGCCGACCAGCGAGAGGAAGACCTCGGGCAGGTGGCGACCCGTTTCGCGGAGCTCGTCGGGGGTGCCCGCGTGGAGCAGGCGGCCCCGGTGGAGGATCGCGTATCCTGTGCAGACCTCCTCGGCCACCTCGAGGATGTGGGTCGAGAGGAAGACCGTGTTCCCCTGCCGGACATAGTCGACCAGGAACTCTTTGACCTGGTGCTGGACGATCGGGTCGAAGTTGACGAGTGGCTCGTCGATCAACGCCAGCGCAGGGCGGTGGAGGAAGGCCTGCGCGAACATCAGCTTCTGCCGCGTGCCGCGCGACAGATCCTTGCAGAGGACGTCGCGCTTGTCGCCGAAGTCCAGGAACTCGAACCACCAGTCGGCCGCCTCGTCGGCCCCCTCGAGCAACCGGACCGAGCCGACGAACCGCAGGTACTCCGCTGCCGTCAGGAACGAGGGCGGCGTCTCCTGCTCCGGGATGATCCCGATACGGCGGCGGACGCCGACCGGGTCGGCCGCGGCATCGATGCCGAGCACGATCGCGGTCCCGGCCGTGGGCCGGGTCTGGCCGGAGAGCATTCGGATCGTCGTCGACTTGCCCGAGCCGTTCGGGCCGAGGAGCCCGTAGAGCGCGCCCGCGGGGACCTCGAGGGAGACGTCGTTCACTGCCACGGTCTCGCCGTAGCGCTTGGTGAGGCCCCGGGCCTCGATCACGGCCGCCATTACAGATGGATGGATGGCAATGGTAAAAAAGACCCTCGCCTGAACGATCGGCCATGGCCTCCCGCGCGGGAGCCAGGCCATGGATGGCCGGCAGAAGCCTTACTACGCCAGCGCCCCCTCATCACTGATGGATGGAAACTGCTGAGGGGACCGAACGGGACAGGACCTGCTGCCGTTCCCGCGGGCGCCCACGGATGCGGCGGCTGATCGCGAACGATCTGCCGCTCCGGTGCTTTGCCCCGCAATGCAAGCCCGCGGAGGCTGCGGAGCGGGTCGCCCTGCTGCCGGGCGAGCTCGAATGTCTCCGTCTCGTCGATCTCGAGGGACTCCAGCAGGAGGAGGCCGCGGTCGTGCTGGGCATATCGCGAAAGACCCTCTGGCGCGATCTCCACGAAGCGCGCCGGAAGGTTGCGGACGCGCTCGTGCACGGCAAGGTGATCGCGATGGCCGATTGCCCGTGCCCGCAGGCGGGCACCTGCCCGCGGCGGAACCGTGAGCCGTGCCCGCAGGCCGGGGACTGTCCGTATCTGCCGTTTCAGGGCCGCTGATTCCCCCACTTTTAAGTATTTTCGCCCATAAGTGAGACTTATTCCCGGGCCGGGTGCGACGGCCACGGAGGATGCGATTCATGGATGACGGAGAGGGATCGGTGAGCGCGGCGCTCCCGGGAGGCGCCGGGGCCGCGCGGCGCGCGATTGCGGGTGAGGCCCTGCCGAGTGCTGTGAACGGTCGGTCGGCCCTGCCGCTGATCACGCTCGATCGCGTCTGCATGGAGTTCAACGGCAAGCGGGCGCTCTCGAACATCTCGCTCGAGATCGGCGAGGGCGAGATCGTCGGGATCATCGGCCGTTCGGGGGCGGGCAAGACCGTGCTGATGCATCTGATCCGGGGCGTCGACCAGCCGCCGACCTCGGGCCAGGTCATCTACCACGTCGTCCGCTGCGCCGGCTGCGGCACCGTCGAGTTGCCGAGCCGGGCGGGGCAGCCCTGTCCCGGGTGCGGCGGCACCTATGCTCCCGTCGACATCGACCTCTGGGCCACCGAGAACGAGGGGCTCAAGCGGGAGGTCATGGCCCGGACCGCGATCATGTTCCAGCGGACCTTTGCCCTCTACGGCAACGACCGCGTCATCGAGAACGTCCTCCACGCCCTCGACGACATCGGCTATCCGTCGGAGAAGGCCATCGGCCGTGCCGCCGACCTCCTCGACGAGGTCCGGCTCTCCCACCGCATGATGCATATCGCCCGCGACCTCTCCGGCGGCGAGAAGCAGCGCGTCGTCCTTGCCCGGCAGCTCGCCAAGGAACCGTTCCTCCTCTTCGCCGACGAGCCCACGGGCACGCTCGACCCCGAGACGGCGACCATCGTCCACGGCGTGCTGAAGACCTCGGTCAAGGACCAGGGCATGGGCATGGTCGTGACCTCGCACTTCTCGAACGTGATCGAGAGCCTCGCGGACAGGGCGATGCTGCTGGAGAACGGCGAGATCATCGCCATCGGCAAGCCGGCCGAGGTCGTGGCCCGGTTCATGCAGGACTACGCCGACCTCGAGGCCTTCGAAAAACCCGAGCTCGGCGAGAACCTCCTCGTCGCCCGCGACGTCATGAAGCGCTATATCTCCGTCGACCGCGGCGTTGTCCGTGCCGTCAACGGCGTCGGCTTCGACGTCAAGCGCGGCGAGATCTTCGGCATCATCGGCCGGTCGGGCGCGGGCAAGACCACATTATCGAGAATTATCTCCGGCATTATCGAGCCGACGGGCGGGGAGATGAACATCCGCGTCGGCGATGAATGGGTGGACATGACCAAGCCCGGGATCGAGTACCGCGGCCGGGCCAAGGGCTACATCGGCCTCCTGCACCAGGAATACGACCTCTTCCCCCATCGCACGGTCCTCGACAACCTGACCGATGCCATCGGCCTGGAGTTCCCCAAGGAACTCGCGATGCGCAAGGCGATCGTGACCCTGCGCATGGCCGGGTTCTCGGATGAGAAGAGTAAGGCCGTGCTCGACCGGCTTCCCGGCCAGCTCTCGGAGGGCGAAAAGCACCGCGTGGCGCTGGCGCAGGTGCTGATCCGCGAGCCGATGCTGGTCATTCTCGACGAGCCGACGGGGACGATGGACCCGATCACCAAGATCGATGTCAAGCACTCGATCCTGCATGCCCGCGAGGAGATGGAGGAGACGTTCATCGTCGTCTCCCACGACATGGACTTCGTCCGGGATATCTGCGACCGGCTCGCGCTGATGCGCGGCGGCAAGATCATCAAGATCGGCCCGACCGCCGAGGTGCTCGAACACCTCACCGACGAGGAACGCCGGGCCGCTTCCTGATCCGTCCGCGTGCTTTCGCGAGGCGTCCGGCAACCGTGCCCTCTGCTGCTCTGTGGCCACATCATCGGAGGAGGATCACCGGTCCGCAAATGTGCGGCCGCGCCCTTTCCGCTTGAAGGCGGAGACGAGGCGCCCGGCACGGCTCACCGGCACCTTTAAGGCTGCATCCCTCACCCGTCAGCACATGGCAGACTCATGGAAGTCGGCGAAGGAGGAGGCGGCGAAGGCATCGTACCCTCTCGTCTACCACGACCTCGAACGGGGCACGTACGGCGCCTGCCGGCGCGAGGACGACTGCGGCCACTTCACGTGCGGCCGGTTCACGGCTCACCGTGCCGTCTGCATGAAAGCGGACCTGACCCCCGAGGAGATGGCGGCGAAGGAGACGACCTACCTCGCCGAGCATCCCGAGTTCGCAGAGAAGCCTGCGCAGTGACCGGTCGGTTCACCGCAGCCGAAGTCCGCTCCACGTGCTCAAGCGGTCTCCCCTGTACGACGGCGCCGTGACGGGGCGAACGGGCGCTCCCCGCTCACCGCTTCTTCTTTCGGGCGCGGAACTTTGCGATCTCCTCGGGCCCGTTCGCACGGAGGAGAAAGGTGCCGCGGCAGGGCTTCACGTACGGAAAGATCACGTCCTCGCCCTCGACGCCGAGAACGACCGGCGGCACCCCGATCAGGTGCGCGTCGAAGAGCCGGTACCCGGGCTCGACCTCGAACCACTCGGAGAAGTGTTTCTTGATGTACTCGGCGCTCTCTTTGAACGAGGCCCCCTGGAGCAGGATCTCGTACTCGAGCTGTTCGATGCAGCTCATGGCAGCACCCTCCCGAGCTTGACCACGATCGGCATCGGGTTGTGCGTGGCCTTCGTCGCGACGACCTCGCACGGGAACGTGATGGTTGCCGCCGTCTCGTCCGCGTGCTCGCCGTAGACGATCCCGACGAGGCGTGCTCGCGAGATCGCGGAGAGCGTGCCCGCGTAACTGACGCCGCCGTCGTTGTGGATGAAGACGTAGGCGTAGTCGAAGTCGCGCTGCTTCTCCGCGATCGCGTCGATGCAGTCGTCGAGGTCGACGACCTCGCCGATGTACCTCCGTTTCGGGTCCGCGACCTCGATCAGCTTCCGCGCCGAGCCGGTACCGGCGATCACCGGCGCGATTCCCCGTTCGCGGAGCTGGTCGCAGAGGTGGATCGCGATGCTCGTCTGGACCGGCACCTGCGGGCACCCGAGCAGCAGGAGCGCGGTCTTTCCTTCGGTCTCCGTCATCGTGCCTCTGGTATGGTACCTCACACTCAGGCCATTTGAACGTTCACCCGGCCCCCCTGTCCGGGCTCCGTGCCGATGCCGTCACCATCGATCACCGGTACGGCCCCTGCCGCGCGGCGATACCTTCATCTTCCGCAGGTGCCATGATGCCGATCATGCCGACCATCGTTCACTTCGACATACCCGCCGACGACATCGGGCGGGCGCAGGCATTCTACGGCTCGCTCTTCGGATGGACCTTCGAGAAGTACGGCGGCCCGATCGAGTATTACCAGATCGCGACCACGGCCTTAGACGGATCACCCGGCGTTGCCGGTGGCATGGGTCCGCGAGGCGCGCCCGACCAGCAGATCATGAATTACGTCGGGGTTCCGTCGGTCGCGACGTACCTGGATCGGGTTACGCAACTCGGCGGGACCGTCCTCATGCCACGGACGCCCATTCCCGGCGTCGGTTCGCTCGCGATCTGCCAGGATACGGAGGGAAACCGCTTCGGCCTCGTCGACGACGACCAGAACGTGGCGTGATCCACCGCCCTTGACCACACTCGGCGTCGATTGGTCTGCGAGGGCGGGGCGATCGCCCCCGACGCCTATGAAGGCGATCATCTCCCGGAGACGGCCACGCGCTCGGGGTGGGTGTAGACCGTGAACCGGTCCCCGCGCGAGAAGCAGACGAGCGTGACGCCGGCTGCCTCGGCGGTCGCGATCCCCTGATCGGTCGAGGCCGCGCGCGAGACGAGCACGGGGATACCGGCGTTCGCGGCCTTCTTCACCATCCCCGACGGCTGGCGGCCCGTACAGGCCGAGTACGCACCGGGACCGGTCGAGGCCCGCGAGGACGGCCGTGCCGACCACCTTGTCGACAGAGTTGTGCCGGCCGACGTCGCACGCCTTCGCGACGAGCCGGCCGCCGCAGAACAGGACCGAGCAGTGGAGCGCGCCGGTCTGCTGCCAGTCGTCCGAGAAGATGGCCGCAGTCACGGCGTGCACCTCCTCGGGCGTGACCGTGAGGTCCGACCGGACCTGGCGCACGCCGCAGCGGAACGAGACCCCGCCCGAGGATCCGGTCTCCGTCTCCGCCGCACATCGCCGCGGGGCCGCGACCAGGATCGCGTCGCCCTCGACCGCGACCGAGTCGACCGCGTCCGCAAGCCCCTCGTCGATCACGAACCCGGCGCCGAGCTCGGGAAGCTGCTCGTCCGAGGCGACCTGTGCCGCGACCTCCTCGCCATTCAGCAGGATCCGGAACGTCTTCTCGACCACGATCACGTCCTCGATCTCGCGGACCTCGCCATTGCTGTACTGCACACCACGCCGGGAGACGTGCTTCATGGCGCTTCCGCCGTCTCGGCCGAGAGCCAGGCGAGATAGTCGGCCGATCCCGCCTCGACCGGGATCACGACCGCCTCGGGGACCTCGTAGGAGTGGAGCTCGCGGATCCGCGCGATCACGGCGTTGGCGAGGTGCCGCCGCGTCTTGATCAGCATGAGCTCCTCGGGCTCGTCCTCGATCCGGCCCTGCCAGCGGTAGACCGAACGGATGGCGGCGAGCTGGACGCAGGCCGCGAGCCGGTCCTCGACGAGCGCCCTGGCGATGGCGACCGCCTCGTCCGGCGGTGCGGTCGAGAGGATCACGACGGCGTCGGTAGGCATACCCTCTCCATCGTCCGCCCCGAAAAAATACGTTGCGTCTCCGGCGGAGGGCCTCGATTCCGCCTGAGCCGGGACCGCCCGGGCATCGCAAAGGGAAAGGGATATCGTCGTTGCTGACGTTACTCCATCAAGATGGCGGGCGACGAGACGGACCCGGTGGCGGTCTCCGGAGACGGCACGGCTGCGGAACGGGTATTCGACTACGACACGACGATTCCGCTCGACCCGGAGGACCTGGGCGTCGAGGAGCGGAACGGCGTCCTCGTGCACGATGTGAGACTTCGCCGACGCACGGGGCGGACGGACAACCGCGTACTGGTCGCTGCCCCCGGGCCGCGACCGGTTTCCGACCGTGATCTACGTCCATCCGGCCCCCGGAGACCGTTCGACCTTCTTCGAGGAAGGAATTCGGCTGGGCGGCATTGGGCATCGCCTCACTGCTCGTCGAGGCGCCGTGGGCCGCGGGCGAGGCCTTCGCCCGGTCCCTCGGCACGCCCGAGCAGAACCGCGAAATCTTTGTCGCGATCGTTCGCGACCTCCGGCGGGCCGTGGACTTCGCCGTGGCGCAGCCCGGTACCGATGCCACGCAGCTCGGCTACGTCGGCCACAGCCTCGGCGCCCTCATGGGCGGCGTCCTGGCGGGAGTCGAGCCCCGCCTCCGTGTCTTCGTGCTGATGGCCGGCGCGCCGAGTTTCACGGACGTGGCCGTCGCGAACGTCCCCTCTCTCCAGGGCGAGGCCCTCGAGCACTACCGCCGCGTGATGGCGCCGATCGACCCGATCCGCTTCATCGCCTCCGCGAGTCCGTCCCCGCTCTTCCTCCAGTTCGGGGAGCGCGACGAGATCTTCGGCCGTGAGGTGGCCCAGCGGCTGGCCGATGCGGCGAGCGAGCCGAAACTGGTCCGGTGGTACGACACGGACCACCTCTTCCGGAGCGAGGAGGCGAAGCGCGACCGGGTCGAATGGCTGCACGCGCAGCTCGGCTCGGGGTACCGGCGGATGAAGGGGAAGACTGGCCGGCCGACCGTCTACCGCCGCTGAGGGCGATCATCGGTCTCCCGCCCGCGCAAACGTTTATCTGGTTCCGTACCGACGGGGCGCCCATGAGCCCCGATCCCAGTCCCCCTGTACCAGGTGCGACCGATGCTCGGGGGGGCGCTCCGTCCCGCCGGATGCACGCGCAGCCCGACCTGACGAATCAGGCCTCTCCGCTCGCGAGCACGTACCGCGACGGACAGTCCTACACGCAGCTTGCCACACCGCCGGCCGTGGTCGGGCTCGATAAGGTGGCCGGGGGGCTCTCGGCCCCGATGATGCTCACCGAGCCCGACGACGGGTCCGGGCGTCTCTTCATTGTCGACCAGATCGGGCTCGTCCGGGTGCTCGCGCCGGGGGGCGAACTCATGGAGGAGTCCTTCCTCGACCTGCGGGACCGGCTCGTGCCGCTGAACCCCCGCTACGACGAGCGCGGCCTCCTCTCGCTCGCGTTCCACCCGGGCTACTCGGTGAACGGCCGATTCTTCGTCTTCTACTCGGCGCCTCTTCGTTCCGGAGGTCCCGGTGGCTGGAACTGCACGAACCGCCTCAGCGAGTTCAGGGTCACGCAACACGACCCCGACCGGGCGGACCCGGGCTCGGAGCGCGTGCTCCTCACGGTCGACAAGCCGGCCCACAACCATAACGGCGGGCCGGTCCTCTTCGGACCCGACGACGGCTACCTCTACCTTGCACTCGGTGACGGCGGCGGTGCGGACGACAAAGGCCCCGGCCACACTTCCGGGATCGGCAACGCGCAGGACCCGACGACGCTGCTCGGGAAGATCGTCCGGATCGACGTCGACCGTCCCGGCGAGAACGGAAAGGCGTACGCGATCCCGCCCGACAACCCGTTCGCGAACGCCGCGGGCTCCCGTCCCGAGATCTACGCGATGGGCCTCCGGAACCCGGCATATCTGTCCTTCGACGCCGGTCCGGGCCACCGGCTGATCACCGCGTCGGCCGGGCAGGCGCTCTTCGAGTCGATCCACATCGTGGCGAACGGCGGCAATTACGGCTGGCGCATCCGCGAGGGGACGCACTGCTTCGACCCGGCCGACCATCATCGCCCCCCGGCCGGACCCTGCTCGACCACCGGGGCCCGCGGCGAACCGCTGATCGGGCCGATCGTCGAGGTCGGGCACGATATGGGCACGACGATCATCGGCGGGTTCATCTATCGGGGTGCGGCGATGCCCGGGCTCGCGGGGGCGTACGTCTTCGGCGACTGGAGCGGCGCGCCGGGCGCCGAGGAAGGCGGGCGGCTTCTTGTGGCGACACCGCCGCCGGGTTTCGACCTCGGCGCGTACCCGCTCGAGGCCGATCGGGTGACGGCGGAGATGAACCGGATGTGGACGCCGCGGGAGGTGCGGATCGCCGGCTCCCCGGAGGGGAACGTGAACGCCTATGTCCGGGGGTTCGGCGAGGACCGGGCCCGCGAGGTCTACGTGATGGTAAACCGGGAGATGGGCCCCGATCCGTCCACCTCGACGGGGGAGGTGCTGAAACTCGTCCCGGCCTGATCGCCTTCGCTCTCAGGGGGCGCCAGGAGAGTGCCGGTCCGCACGACGCGGCGAGGGCGACACTCCGGGCCGGCGCCGTTCACTCCTTTCGGACGAACTGGTCTTTTCCGGCCCCGCACTGGGGGCAGACCCAATCTGTCCGGCAGTTCTTCGAACGGTACTCCGGGCGGGACTCCCCCCACCGGATCTCCGACCTCCGGGTCGTAGATGTACCCGCAGACCTGACACTCGTATCGATCCATGACCTTCCATCCTGAGCGATGCGGCGCCTTCAGATAATCGCGCCCTCTCCCTCCGGACAGTCCTTCCGGCGCGAACGCCGGCGGGCATGTCGCACCTGTCGGGGAAGGTTTTCGCCCGCCCTGCCCTATTCAATTACCCGGTTATAGACCTTACGGGCTTATTGCCAATGGGATAACCCCAACGGTATCGTCGAGGCCAGAACGGGCGGGGAAAAGAGGGCCCGCCATGTCCTCCATGGACATCCGCAACCAAAAAGGTTACAGGTTGTTGAAGAACCAGACGACGTCGGCGAAGTCGAGCCGGCCGTTGCCGTTGTAGTCGAACACGGCGCCGGCTCCTTCGGCCCGTGATGCCGTAAGAGTGACCCCTCTCGGGAGGCGTTGCAGGTCAGCGTAAGGTATGATCTCTTATTCTTACAAGCTCTAGAATTGTAGAGACAGGCATCGGGGCCCGTTCGGTCGGGGGGCCGGATCGTGCAAGACAGTACTGCTGCCCGGCTGAATCGGACTGCAGGACAGCCTTTAATGGAGCCATAAACCGCGGGCGGGTTTATGGATCGGTCGCTTCTCTACAGAGGCAAAAGTTGATCCACCTCGGCCTCGTGCGCGCATTTGATCTTTATCCACCCCCTCGTAATCCTCGCCGAAGATCTTGAGGAGCTGCATCCGGGCGAGCGTGCGCTTCTCCCGGAACGCAGCCTACTTCCTCCTCGGCCACGTCCGGAAGTAAAAACCGTGGTCTGCGACGAGCAGGAGACCGATCAGGCGCGGGCGGGTCTGGTCGCTCATTGAGGAACTCAGACGGAAGGAGTAACCGATAAGGATCTCTCCTCGAATGGGCCCCGTGAATTAGACCTTTCCCGGAAGCCGGATGCGGTCGCGGGGATGGTCACGGGACTCCGGCGGAACGGCCAAATAGGCCGCCGTGCAAACGGAGATGATTCCGATCGATCCGATCCTTCTCTCCCTGACCGTCTACGTCGTCGCGAACCTCGCGGTCCTCGTCCTGTACGCGGCCGACAAGCGGCGCGCGCGGTTGCATCTGCGCCGGATCTCCGAGCGGACGCTTCTCCTCTCCGCCGTCATCGGACCCTTCGGGGCGATGGCCGGCATGAGTGTCTTCCATCACAAGACGCGCAAGCTGCGATTCGTCGTCGCGGTGTCGCTCCTCATGGCGCTCCACGCCGTGGTCATCATCGCTCTGCTCGGTGCCGGTTTCTGATCGTGAGGGAGCCTGTGGCCGAATAGAACGCTGATCCCGTTCCCGGTTGTTGCTCGCCGTTCGCTCCGACGATGTCGGATCGAGCAGGTGCTCCATGACCCGGTCGATCACCGCCGGGTTCCGGGGGAGCTGGATGTGGCAGAAATGGAGCGGCGGTATCTGCCGGCCGTCGTCCGGCCCCGGAGCGAGGACCTCGAGCGGCACGCCGGGCAGAACGGATTCCGAGTTGGCGACCACGCCGTCGCCATGCAGCGTCTGCCGGAAGCGCCCGTTCCCGTCGAGCTTCCACGTCCTACCGCCGAACCACGGGAAGAACGCGTCGGCGGCCCCCGGGTTCGCGGTCGCGATCACACGGTAGGCGATATCGTCCCGGGTGCCGGCGGCCCGCAGAACCCCCATCGTCCGGCTGCCGGGCCGCACGTCCTGCACGATCGGGTCGGCGAGCGGGTCGAAATCCGACGGGACGAAGACCCCGGCGAGCAGGTCAATGACCTCATGACCGCGGTCGGAATCGCTGAAGAGCTCGGCAAGGGCCGAGCCGTTGTTCGGCGGCCCGAGCATGATCAACTGGCGGGCGCGGGCCCGCCGCGCCGATCCGTCGACGACCTCGAGGAACTGCCGCGCGATGCAGGCCCCGATCGAGTGGCAGACGACGTCGACCGGGCCGTTGTACCCGGTCCGGCCGCGCATCTCATCGACGTACCTCTTCAGCGCAACCGCACGCCCGGCGAGCCCCTCGCCGGCCATCGCAGAGTGATCGAACCGCCAGTACCGAAGTGAAGCCGCTTCGAGCCGGGGCACGAGCCGGTTCCAGATACCGGGATGGCTGTTCCACCCGTGCACGAGTACGACAGGGTGGTGGACCCGGCCCGCCGTCGCATCGGTCCACGGCCGGAGACGGATCTCTGTCTCTTTCTCAGAAGACCGCACCGTAGTTCCGCCCCCGGGTGACGATTATCTCCCCTCCTCCGTCGGCGAGCAGCCCCTCCGCAGCGCGTACGATCCCGGCGGGCTCCCCGTCCGTGACCGCGTAGACGGTCGGCCCGAACGAGCTGAGCCCGGCGCAGGCCGCCCCCGCCTCCCGGAGTCCTATGATCAGCGCCCGGACCACGGGCTCCTGGAGCCCGACCTCGACCCGTTTGAATCCCAGCGCCTGGAGCGCGTTCACGGCGCCCGCGAAGATCTCCAGATCGTGCCCCGCCACGCCCGGTAGCAGCCGCATCACCACCTCGTGGCAGATCTGCCGCACCTCGTCGATCGGGACCGGGCAGTGCTCCCGGAAGAGGTCGACCTCCCGCGCGCCCCCGATCGTCAGGCCGCGGCGGGGGATCGCGAGCACGATGCGCCAGTCCTCTGGGAACTGGAGGCGCGCAGAGATCGGGGCCGGGGCCACCCCCGCCGAGGCAGCCGAGGGACGAAACTCCCGCTTCTCTCCGGACGGGCCGAAGCTGTGCCCCCCGTCCAGGACGAACCCCCCGGACTCGAACGCGGCCGTGCCGATCCCCGAGGTGCCGCCCCGGCCCACGATCAGAGCGATCTCCCTGGCCGTGAGCGTCACGCCGTAGAGCCGGAAGATGACCGCGCCGGCCGCGAGGGCGGCCTGCGTCCCGCTCCCGAGACCGACGTGCCGGGGTATCGAACTCCGGATCATGATCGCGGCGCCGTCCCGGACCCCGAGGTGGTCGAGTACCCTCCGTGCGGCGTCCCGGACCCTCGCCTGCACCTCCTCGCCGCCCCCGGAGACGGTCAGGCCGCCGCTCCGCTCCGCCTCGAGCCTCAGGGTGGGGGCCATGAGGGTGACGCCGATCCCGCCGTCGACCCGGCCGAGTGCGCCGTGCAGGTCGATCAGTCCGAGGTGGAGCCGCGCCGGGGCCTCGACAACGACCAGGGAAACCGGGGCGGGGACCGTCGCTCCATCTTCCCACATCGCGGCGGGAAACCGCTCCTCGATCGAGATCAGGGGCTTTCCCCCGTGGATGATGGTGTAGCGCCGGCAGAGCACGGGGGCGTCGGCCGGGAGTGCGAAGGTCTCCCCCAGCATATTGCCGGCCCGGACGACCCGGATCTCCGAGAGCTCCCGCCGGGTCTCCATCCGGTGACGCAGGAGGATCCTGCCGATCGGGATGTCGGCGGCCAGCAGATCGTCCCTGGCACCGGGCATCAGCCGGTCGAGCGGCGTGAACGATACTGCGTGTACGAAGACCCGTCCCGTCCGTGCCCCGACCAGGTTCACGACCCGGCGGTTGACCGGGTCACCGGTATCGCACTCCAGCCGTTCGGCCTGCACCGCGTCCGCCGGCACGATGTCCTGGGCGATTGTCCGGACCTCGACCCGCTCGCCCGAGGCCGCCTCGAGCAGGATTGTGACCGATCCGTCGGTAAGGAGCAGGACCTTCTGCAGGGGAGAGAGCGAGGGAGCTGCCGCTCGACCGCCTCGATCATTCCGGCGATGTCCGGCGGTGTCATCTGTCCTTCCGATCTAAGGCACGGCACGATATAGAGTATTTCTAGGGACTCCGGCCATGTCGGCGACCCCCCTTTAGCGCGCGTATCCGGGATTTTCAACGGCCTCAAGGGTGATGTAATGGAAATCCGTGACCGAATGGCCCGTCCTTCCATCCGCACGCCGTATTCCGCGCTCGAACGGACTCCCCTGCGCCATGCCGATTGCCGCGGAGGCAGTGCACCCGTATACCTCGTGCCGTCCCTCTCCGCGACGGAGAAGCCGTCTTCGCGTATTCCCACAACCGGCCTTGGACCTTCCAGAAACCTCTCATCGGATCTCTGACCAGAACGTATATATTCTGACTCACCCATCGCGGTTGGTCCGCCGCGGCCGTTCCGGCCGGAGAGACGGGGTGAGGGCTGGAGCATGGTAACGGATGGCACGAATGCCACAACGGAGGAGATCGGACCGGAGCGTCCATGTTTCGGCCGGCCCCTCCCTCCCCGGCTCCTCCCGCTCACGCGGCTCCAGCGGGCCGGACTGATCGGCTTTCTCTTCGTCTCGGCGGTTGACGTCGTCCTCTCCGCGCTTCTCTTCTTCGGCGGAGGCGGCGGATACGTCGAGGCGAACCCCGTGCTCGCCTGGGCGAGCGGGGGCCTCTCCCTCTTCCTCGTAGCCGTGCTGGCCGTCAAGGCGATCGGGGCCGGGGTGATTGCCCTGCTGGTCTCGTTTGCGAACCGCTTCTGCACGCTCGCCGGCGACGCGGTCGTACTTCGCGGCCCTCTGCACGACCACAGCGCTCTTCTTCCTCGAGCTCGTCACGGTCGGCGCGGCGCCGGCCCTTCTCACTATCGACCTCATGATCCCTTTTGTCTGAGAACGCCCCCAATTCCGATCTCCTGGAACGCGAACCGGGATATCAGGAGGTTCGATCTGAACCTCGAGACGACGGTGCTGACCGGCGATCCCGGCTTCGCGGGGAAGTTCGCCCGGATCTTCGGAGACGCCTCACGAGGTCCTCGGAGAGCACCATCGCGAGGCTCGACCGTCGGCCCTCGCACGACCGGCTCTTCGAGCCGGTAGCGCGCATCTTCTCGTGGGTCCTCTGACCGGCGGGATCCTCTCGTCTTCTCCGACAGGGAGCTACCCCCGCTTGTAGCCGAACCGCCTGAGCAGGGCCATCCGCTCAGCGGTGCCCGTCTCGTCCTCCACACCTGCCGGTTCCGCCCCGTCGATCACACCCAGGATGCCGCTGCCCTGCGGTGAGCGGGCAACCACCACCGCGACCTCGTTCGCGGTCGCGCAGAAGACCGTGCAGACCTCCTGGACGGCCTTGACCGCGTTCAGGACGTTGATCGGATAGCAGTCCCGGAGAAAGATGACGAACGAGTGCCCGGCGCGGAGCGCGAGCGCCGTGTCGCGGGCGAGCTCCTTCAGCGTGTCGTCCGTCCCTTCGAGCCGCACGAGGCAGTCGCCCGATGCCTCGGAGAAGGCGAGCCCGAACCGCGCCTCCGGCACCGATCCGGCCACAGCCTCGTACAGGTCCTCGGGGGTCTTGATGAAATGCGCCTGCCCGAGGATCACGTTCACATCTTCGGGCTTCTCGATCCCCACGATCCCGAGTTCGACGGGTCCGTCCAAGGTCTCACCGACCGATCGATGGATGCGATGCGGGATAAAGGGTGGTACGGATCGCGACAGGCATATCCGTCCCCGGGACCGAGATCGTACGAAAGCCCCCCGAAGCCCCGATCATGGCCGATGAACAGCCCCCGCTCCCCGACAACGCGACCCCCCATCCGGCCGTCGCGTACGATGCCGGCGTCCGCCTGACGATCCCGTATTACGACGCGATCCACGAGGAGGTGCTCTCGTTCATCGAGGCCCTCCCCGAGCGCCCGCGGACGTGGCTGGACACGGGGTGCGGCACCGGCTCGCTCATCGCCCGCGCCCTGCCCCGGTTTCCGGAGACCCGGTTCGTGGTCGCCGACCCGTCTCCGGCCATGCTCGCCGTCGCCCGGCAGCGGCTCTCCGAACCGCGCGTGGCCGTGCTTCCGCCCTGCGGGACAAGCGACCTCCCCGCCGGATGCTTCGACGTCGTCACCGCAATCCAGTGTCACCACTACCTTGACCGCAGCGAACGGCGGGCCGCCGTCGTCGCTGCTTCGATCGGCTTCGGCCAGGGGGCATCTTCGTCACCTCCGAGAACGTTCGCCCTCTGAGCCGGACCGGGCTCGACCTCGGTCTCCGGTACTGGGCCCGGTTTCAGGAACGTGCCGGCAAGAGCCCGTCCGAGGTCGCAGCGCAGCTGGCCCGATTCGACCGCGAGTACCACCCGATCACGCTCGAGGAGCACCTCCTGCTCTACCGCGAGGCAGGATTTGTCGCCGTCGAGGTACTCTGGTATTCGTACCTCCAGGCGGCGTTCTACGCGGTGAAGGGGGACGCATGACCGGCGTGAGGATCCGCGAGGCGTCTGTGTCCGACTTCGGCGCCGTCTATGCGCTGTACGGCGACCTGCACGACGGCGACGAGTTGGCCGATCCGGCCGCACGTGCCGCAGCCAAAGAGGCCCTCTCAGCGAACCCGGGCGCACACCTCTTCGTGGCGGAAGCGAACGGCGAACTCGTATCATCCTGCGTTCTCTTCGTACTGCCGAACCTCTCGCGAGGCGCCCGGCCCTTCGGCCTGATCGAGAACGTGGTGACCCGGCGTGACCGCAGGAATCGCGGACATGCAACCGCCGTGCTCGGTCACGTCCTCGCCTTCGCCTGGGAGGCGGGCTGCTACAAGGTGACGCTGCTTACGGGCCGGAGCGAACCGGCGGTCCACAGGCTCTACCGGAGAACGGGGTTCCTGCCGGGACGTCAAGGCCGGCTACGTCGCCTATCCCCCGGACGGCTCTCCCTGACCGGAGCCGTCAAGCAGTCCCAGCCTCCGCAGCTCCCCCTCCTCGTCCCCGGTGATGTAGGCGAAGATCTTCGGGCCGATGTCGGTCAACTGCAGGAAGTAAAGCACCTCGAACTCGAACTCTCCCGACTTCCCCGCGCGGTCGTACGCGGCGGTCCAGCCCACGCGAACACCCCAGTGTCGCCCGTCGAGCTGGCTGGGAGCGAGCGTGGCGACGGCCATGGACCTGATACCGATCCCGCGATAGAACGCGTAGCCCTGCGGGATCTGCGCGCGGAACGTCTCGTCGTTCCGGCCGCAGCTGACACCCCTCGGGCCGGCCTCGACGAAGCAGTCGGCAAAGGCTCCCGCCGTCGCCTCGATATCGACCTCGGGCGGGTTGGCCAGGGCCCGCGCGAACCCGGCCGCGTAGGCCTCGAAGAACCGTTCGATCGCCACGATCTCGTCCATGACTGTGCCTCACCCCGACACCGGATAACGATTCCGCCGGAGCCGCTGCCCGAGTCAGGGGTGCTGCAGGGCGAGGGCGATCCCGGCGCCTTCGGGCACGGTGGCGGAACGGTGCCGGATCCGTTCGGCCGGAATCCGGATCTCGAACCGGGCGCCGTGGCCCGGCACGCCCGTCTCGGCGATGGCCATCCCCATGCTCTCGAGGATCTCGCGGGCGAGAAAGAGCCCGAGACCGGTATTCCGGCCGAATCCGCGCTCGAAGATCCGCTCCTTGTCGGCCCACGGTATCCCCGCCCCGTCGTCCTCGATGATCAGGACAAGGCCGTCGCCGGCCGGTACAGCTCCGAACTCGGCCTTCGTGGCACCGCCGCCGTGGCGGACGGCGTTCTCTACAAGGGCCGCGAAGACCCGTTCGAGCAGAGGATCGGTGAGGATGGAGACGGCCGGGAGACGGTTATCGACGGCGACGTCGCCGAGGCCGACGCTCCGCACGGCCCGTTCGGCCGTTGCCCTGAGCTCGAGCCAGGTCGGGGGCTGCACGCCGATCGCGGGGTAGTCGCGAATGAACCCCGAGAGAACCCGGACGCGGTCCACGGCTCCGGTGAGACGCTCGAGAAGCTCCGGAGCCCCCGGGCCGTGCGGCTCCTCGCGGAGCAGGGAGAGGTAGCCCTCGATTACGACGAGATGATTGGCGAGGTCGTGCCGGGTGAACGTGGAGACGAGGGAGAGCCGCCGGTTCGCCGCCTCGAGGTCCGCAGTCCGCCGCGCGAGCGCCCCCTCGGCCCGCCTGCGTGCCGTGACGTCGCTGAGCAGAACGACCGTACCGCTGCATTCGTCCGTGTCGGTGCGGAGCGGCGCCGCCGAGACGGCGAGCGTGCAGTTGCGCACGGTGTCGTGCACCTCGATCTCGCCTCCGTTGCCGGAAGCGAGCAGGCCGGGCAGCGGGGGAAGCAGCCGTGCGACCGTGTCGAGGGTCATGCCGACGAGCGGCCCTCTCCCCGCGCTGAGGAGCCTGGCGGCGGCCGGGTTCGCCTCGACCACGCGCCCGGGGCCGTCGAAGACGAGCACCCCGACCGGGATCCGCTCGAAGATCGCCGAGCGGGCCACGGGCGCGAGGTCGAAGAGCCGGTACCTGACGATGCCGACCGTGAACGCGATCGCGGTCGCGACGAGGGCGAGCGGGGTCGGGTCGAGGCCCGGGACCGGTGAGACGCCGGCGAGATAGCACGCATACGCGACCAGGGGAACGGCCGCGCCGGCCAGCACCACCGTGATCTGCCGCCGGAAAGGCGGGTGCGCCGAACGCAGGTACAGTGCGAGCAAGGCGATGGCGAAGATCTCCGCGCCGAGGATGAAGCCTGCGGTTACGGCATACCAGGGGCCGGGTTCGAAGGCGAAGCGGGGAAACGGCCCCGACGTGTCGAGCCCGACCGCGGCGTAGTAGAGCGGGTCGAGGGTCAGGACGAGGCCGAGGGTGATCGCGGGCAGGACCATGAGTGCGCCGATGGCCGGCAGCGTGAGGAACCGGTCCCGGCCCGTGTACGCAAGGGCCATCGCGATCACCAGGGCCGGGGCGACGGCGATCCCGAGGTACTCGACCCGGACCCAGAACAGGATCTCGCCGAGGCCGGTTGCCGTGAGCTCCATCGCGTAGCCCCCGACGTAGAGGGTGACCGCCGCGAAGAAGAGCGCCGCGTAGGGGACGGCAGGACTGATCGAGCGGCGGTCCCACGCGTACGCGGCGAGGAGCCCGGTCAGGAGGGCCGAGGCGAGCAGAGCGAGGGAGAGCGGGCCGATCATGTATCCCGATACGCCGTTCGCACGCTGACGATTTATTCCATTGGTTTTGCATTGCAGTTGTGCATGGCAGTTCCCGACGCCGCCACGAACGACTGGCCCATTTATCGGTGAGGTCCGCGCATCATCATACCGAGATCCCCGAGGAGCTTCAATACCATGGCCACCATCAGCATCGACCCGGAGCGCTGCACCGGATGCGGGGTCTGCGCAACCGTCTGTCCTGCGGGCATCATCGACGCCGCCGACGGTATCCCTGAAACCGTCCCGGAGCGTGCGCAGTTCTGCATCGAGTGCGGGCACTGCGAGGCCTTCTGCCCGTCGGGCGCGCTCGCGCACCGGGCAGAGGATGGCGTCCGCGAGGAGGCCGGCGAGGTCCCGCCCGATGTGCTCGGCCGATACCTGAAGTCGCGACGGTCGGTCCGGCACTACAGGGACGAACCCGTCCCGCGCGAGACGCTCGAGGCGATCCTCGACGTCGCCCGCTATGCCCCCTCCGGCGGGAACCGGCAGCCCGTCCACTGGCTCGTGGTCCACGATCCGGCAGAGGTGCGGCGCCTCGCCGGCCTCACTGTCGACTGGATGCGGCACGAAGCGGCGTCCGACGCGCCCGTGATGCCGCCTGCCGTATTCTCGCCGCTCCTGGCCGCCTGGGATCGGGGAGAGGACCCGATCTGCCGCGGGGCGCCCCACCTGATCGTCGCCCATGTCCCGGACTCGTCCGCGCTCGTGGACGGCATCATCGCGCTCGCCTGGGCCGACGCGGTTGCGCCGGCCCATGGCGTGGGCACCTGCTGGGCCGGCTTCCTGATGATCGCGGCCGCTCGCTGGGAGCCCCTCCGGGAGGCGCTCGCCCTTCCTCCGGGCCGGATGCCGGCCCACGCGCTGATGTGCGGATACCCGCTGTATCGGCCGACCCGGATCCCGGGGCGAAAGCCGCTCGAGCTGACGTGGCGATGACCGGCGGGCCGCCCCTCCTCGAGTTCAGGAACGTCACGATCGTCCGCGGCGGCAGGACCGTCCTCGACTCGGTCTCGCTCCGGCTCGAGGAGGGCGAGCACCTCGCTATTCTCGGGCCGAACGGGGCCGGGAAATCGACCCTGATCCGGACCGTTCTCCGGGAGTTCTATCCGGTCCGGCAGGAGGGGACCGTCTTCGCCTGCCGGGGAAGGTCGACCTGGGACGTCTTCGATCTGCGGAGCGCGATCGGGGTCGTCTCGAACGACCTCCAGCAGGCCTACGCCCGGGACGTCTCTGGGCGCGAGGTGGTTCTCTCGGGCTTCTTCTCCTCGATCGGGCTCTTCAATCACTGCGTCACCGACGCGATGGTCGCGAAGGCCGATGCGATCTGCCGGTTCCTCGGGATCGCGCACCTCGTCGACCGGACGATCGCGTCCATGTCCTCGGGCGAAGCCCGCCGCTTCCTGATCGGTCGCGCACTCGTCCATGACCCGGCCGCGCTCCTGCTCGACGAACCCACGAACAGCCTCGACCTCTCGGCCCTCCACACGCTCCGCCAGACCCTCCGCGAGGTCGCGCAGGCCGGCACGGCCGTCATCGTCGTGACCCACCAGCTCCACGACATCATCCCCGAATGCGGCCGGATCGTGCTGATGCAGGACGGCCGGATCGTCGCGGACGGACCCAAGGAGGCGGTCCTGACCGACGCGCGGATCGGCGGGCTCTTCGGCGTGCCCGTCCGGCTGGTCCGCGAGAACGGCTGGCACTACGCGACCGGGTACTGACGGGACCGTCCTCAGGTTAAAGACGGGACCGGGCCAATAGATCAGGCGCATGTACGCGGACCGGCTCAGCTCCCTCCCCCCGTACCTCTTCGCCAGGATCGACGCGATGAAGGCCGAGAAAGCACGGTCCGGTGCGGACATCATCGACCTCGGGGTCGGCGACCCGGATCTCCCGACCCCGCCGCACGTCGTCGAGGCGCTCTGCGCCGCGGCCCGCGACCCGGCGAATCATCACTACCCCTCCTATGCGGGCATGCCCGCGTTCCGCGAGGCCGTCGCGGGCTGGTACGGGCGCCGCTTCGGGGTCGACCTCGACCCGGGGACGGAGGTCCTCGCGCTGATGGGCTCGAAGGACGGGATCGCCCACGTCCCCGAGGCGTTCGTGAACCCCGGCGACGTGGTGCTCGCCCCGAGCCCGGGGTACCCGGTCTACCGGACCTCGACCCTCTTCGCCGAGGGCGTCCTCCACGAGCTGCCGCTCGACGGCCGGGAACGGTTTTCTGCCCGACCTCGACGCGGTGCCGGCCGAGGTCGCCCGGCGGGCGAAGCTCCTCTTCGTCAACTACCCGAACAACCCGACGTCGGCCGTCGCACCCCCCTCGTTCTACGACGAGGTCGTCGCCTTCGCGCGGGAGCACGGGATCGTCGTCGTCTCGGACAACGCCTACTCCGAGATCGCCTTCGACGGGTACCGCGCCCCCTCGTTCCTCGAGACCGACGGCGCCATGGAGGTCGGCGTCGAGATGCACTCCCTCTCGAAGACCTACAACATGACCGGCTGGCGGATCGGGATGGCTGTCGGGAACCCCGGGGTGCTCTCCGGGCTCGGGCGGGTCAAGACGAACGTGGACTCGGGGGTCTTCGACGCGGTCCAGCACGCGGGCATCGCGGCCCTCTCGGGGCCCCAGGACTGCGTCGCCGCCGCCTGCCGGGTCTACGAGGAGCGGCGCGACGTGCTCGTGCAGGGGCTCCGGTCGCTCGGGTACGACGTCGCGGCCCCGAAGGCGACCTTCTACGTCTGGCTCCCGGTCGACGACTCGATGGCGTTCGCGGCCCGGCTCCTCGACGAGGCCGCGATCGTCGCGACTCCCGGCGTCGGCTTCGGTCCCCACGGCGAGGGCTACGTCCGGTTCGCGCTGACCCGCCCGGTGGAGCGGATCAGGGAGGCCCTCTCCCGGATGGAGGCGCTCTCGTGAACCTGCCGCCGCACCTCTCGGTCCGCAACGGCCACCTCCTCATCGGCGGGCACGACACGGTCGCGCTCGCGGCCGAGTACGGCACGCCGCTCTACGTGACCGACGAGGACCGGGTCCGGGCCCGCTACCGCGAATACCGCGACGCCCTCGAGGCCCACTACGATCGGGTGCAGGTGCTGTACGCGGCCAAGGCGAACGGCAACCTCGCCCTGCTCCGCATCCTCGCGTCGGAGGGGGCAGGCGCCGACGTCTTCAGCGCCGGTGAGATCGCGCTCGCGCTCTCGGCCGGCATGGACCCGGCCCGCCTCCTCTTCAACGGCTCCTCGAAGTCGCGCGAGGACCTCCGCCTCGCGGCCGGGCACGGCATCCGGGTCTCGCTCGACTCCCTCGACGAGCTCCGGGCGCTCGACGAGGTCGCCGGCGCGCTCGGGACGAACGGCCGAAGTCGCGTTCCGCGTCAACCCGGCGCTCGAGGTCCCGACTCACCCGAAGATCGCGACCGGTCTCGCATCGTCGAAGTTCGGCATCCCCCACGCCGAGGTCCCCGACGCCTACCGCGCCGCGCTCGCGTGCGACCATGTCCGGCCCGTCGGGCTCCACTGCCACATCGGCTCGCAGATCCTCGCGCTCCCGCCGTTCGTCGAGGCCGCGCGGGTCATGGTCCGGCTCGCGGGCGAGGTCACGGCCCTCGGCGCCGCACTCGAGTTCATCGACCTCGGCGGCGGGCTCGGGATCCCGTACCGCCACGACGGAGAGACAGCCCCGTCGCCGCGCGAGTACGCGGACGCGGTGATGCCGGTCTTTGTCGAGGGCGTCGACGCGCTCGGCATCCGTCCCGCGCTCTGGGTCGAGCCCGGCCGCTCGCTCGTCGCGGACTCGACCGTGCTGCTCACGCGGGTCAACTCCACGAAGGCCGCGCACCGGCACTTCGTCAACGTCGACGCCGGGTTCAACCAGCTCGATCCGGCCCGCGATGTACGACGCGTACCACGAGGTCGTGGTCGCCAACCGCGCGGACGAGCCGCCGGTCGGGACATACACGGTCGCGGGCCCGATCTGCGAGTCGGGCGATATCCTCGCGGCCGACCGGGCTCTGCCGTCCGTGCGGGAGGGCGACCTCGTCGCGGTCCTCGACGCGGGAGCGTACGGGTTCGCCATGGCCTCGCAGTACAACGCCCGCCCCCGTGCGGCAGAGTTGCTCGTGCGCGGGCCGGACCGCGCGCTGATGCGGCGAGCCGAGACGGTCGACGACCTCACCGGGGCGCAGGCGACTCCCCCCTGGCTCTAGGCCATGCGCTTCCACTACGCGCTCGTCGACGACCTCATCGGCGAGGCCGAGTTCGAGGAGCGCGTGGAGGCCAAGGCCGAGGCCTGCGGCGGCCTCGTGGACGAGCCGACTGCGGCGATGCTCGTGGTCGGCGACCTCGGGCGGGCCCACCGCAAGGTGCAGGACCTCTTCGGAAAGGCGAGCCTGGTCTGCTTCTTCGGCCGGGTGCTCGCGATATCGGAGCCGCGGACGTTCGTCCGGGCCGACGGCGAGGAGGGCCGGATCGCGACCGTGACCCTCGGCGACGAGACCGGCCGGGTCGAGACGGCCCTCTTCGACGAGAAGGCGGACGCGGTGGCCGAGATCGCGGTCGGCGAGGTCCTCGAGGTGATCGCCCGGCCCTCCCCGCGCCGCCCGGGGGACGTGACCGCGCTCGCCCTCCAGAAGGCCGGGTGCGAGGTCGACTGCCAGGTTCCCCCTTCGGTCAGCGCGACACCGGCCGCCGACCGGGCGGTCGAGCTCAGGGTCCGGGTGCTGACCCTCCGGCCGCCCCGGACGTTCGTACGTCGCGACGGGACGCCGGGGACGATGACCGGGGCCCTCGTCGGAAACGATGAGGGCGTCTTCCGGCTCGTGGCATGGCAGCCCGGGCTCCTCGAGGGCATCGGTCCCGGCGACACGATCCGGATCACGAACGCCCAGCCCTCGCGCCGGTCTGACCGATCCGAATACTCGATCGACGAGGGATCGGCCATCGAGCGGATCAGCGATGCCATCGAGGTCCCTGCCACGCCGCTGGATGCCCTGCCCGGCGAGGGAACGGTCTCGGTCCGGGGCACTATCGCCTCGCTCCAGCCTCCCCGCCAGTTCGTCGCGCGCTCGGGCGAGCCGTCGTGGGTGCGGAACATCGGGCTCGCCGACGCATCGGGCACGGCCCCGGTCGTGCTCTGGGGCGAGAACGCCCTCCTGCCGCTCGCCGTCGGCGACGAGCTCGAGGTCTACGGCGCCACCGCGAAGCCCGGCCGCTACGGCGACCTCGAGGTCTCGGCCGGCTGGTCGGCCGCGGTGGTGCTCCCGGCGGCCGACGAGATCGGGATCGCGATCGAGGGCACGGTCCTCGCCACGCCGGCCGGCCTCTTCATCGACGACGGGGTCGACCGCTACCTGCTCGCCGCCGACACCTACCGGATGGGCGACGAGCTCCGGATCGTGGGCCGGCTCGCCGGCAATCGCCTGACGCCGGAGGCGGTCGCACCGGCGTCTCCCGACCCCGATGCCGTCCGCCGCCGGCTCTGCGCCCTGTCACTCCGGCCGGGTGCCGGGTGACCCCGTTCACTTTCACACCGCGATGGGGTTCCTTATAAGCCCCCGGGTCGATTTTATAATGTAGAGCGACCGGACCCTCCGGTCGAATGGCACAGCAAGAAGAACTCGAACGTTCTGTAGGAGATACGATATGAAAGAAGAAGCACCAGCAGGCGCAGCAGCATCGCTGGACATCGAGGACCTGCCCGGCGTGGGTCCCACCACGGCCGACAAGCTCCGCGAGGCCGGCTACCTGACCATCGAGAGCATCGCGACGGCGACGCCGACCGATCTCGCCGAGTCGGCGGAGATCGGCGAGTCGACCGCGAAGAAGATGATCAAGGCCGCACGCGAGATCGCCGACATCGGCGGCTTCCGGACGGGCCAGGACGTCTTCGAGCAGCGAAAGCTGATCCGCAAGCTGAAGACCTTCGTGCCCGATTTCGACGCCCTTCTCGGCGGCGGGATGGAGACGCAGGCGATCACCGAAACCTATGGCGAGTTCGGCTCGGGCAAGTCCCAGATCGTCCACCAGATGGCCGTGAACGTCCAGGTCCCCGAGGAGCTCGGCGGACTCAACGGATCGGCGATCTACATCGACACCGAGAACACCTTCCGGCCCGAGCGGATCGAGCAGATGGTCAACGGGCTCTCGTTCCCCGATCACCCCGAGTACGAGCGGCCTCCGGTCGAGGAGTTCCTCGCGAACGTCCACGTGGCGCGCGCCCACACTTCGGACCACCAGATGCTCCTGATGGATACGGCCCGGGAGCTCGCGGCCGAGCTGAAGACCTCGGACAAGCCCGTCCGGCTCTTCATCATCGACTCGCTCACGGCCCACTTCCGCGCCGAATACGCGGGCCGCGGCACGCTCGCGCCCCGGCAGCAGAAGCTGAACAAGCACATGCACGAGCTCTTCAAGCTCGTGGACGAGAGCAACGCGGTCGGGCTCGTCACGAACCAGGTGATGTCGAACCCCGGCGTCTTCTTCGGCGACCCGACCAAGCCGATCGGGGGCAACATCGTCGGCCACACGGCCACCTTCCGGCTCTATCTCCGGAAGTCGAAGGGCGGCAAGCGGATCGCCCGGCTCGTGGACAGCCCGAACCTGCCCGAGGGCGAGGCGACCTTCATGGTCGAAGAGGCGGGCCTCAAGCCCGTATGAAGGCCCTCGTCACCGACATCGACGGCACGATCACGGACCACGCCCGCCGGATCAGCCTCCCCGCGATCGGGGCGATCCGGCGGCTTGTGGACGGCGGGGTGCCCGTCGTCCTCGCCTCGGGCAACACCCTCTGTTTCATGGACGGGATCGCCAAGATGATCGGGACCGACGGCACGGTCATCTGCGAGAACGGCGGGGTGTGGCGGCGCGGCTTCTTCGGCGAGCCCGTCGTCGCGGGCGACCGCCGGGTTACGCTCGCCGCGTTCGAGGCACTGCGGGACCACTACGCCGGGCGCGGGCTCGCGCTCGACCCGTTCTCCCACGGGCTCCGGTATGCGGACGTCGCTTTTGCCCGGACGGTGCCCGCAGACGAGGTCAGGGCCGTGCTCCGGGATCACCCCATCCGGGTGCTCGATACCGGCTTCGCCTTCCACCTCCAGCAGGACGGCATCTCGAAGGCGACCGCGCTCGTCGCGCTCGCCCGCGCGATGGGGATGGCACCGGCCGACTTCGTCGCGATCGGCGACTCCGAGAACGACGTGGATATGATACAAGCGGCCGGGGCCGGTGCGGCCGTCGGCAATGCCGTGCCCGGAGCGAAGGCAACGGCTGACTTCGTGGCGACGGCCCCGTTCGGCGACGGGTTCGTCGAGGCCGTCGACCACTATTTTCCCTGACTTATTTCTTCGAGAGGAAGCGGTCGACGACGATATAGTCCTTGATATCCTTGACCGCTTCGAACGGGATCAGCAGGCGGTCTCCGTCCACCCGGTAGCCGGTCACGTCGAACGTCGGGTCGGGCCGGACGATCAGGTCGATCACCTGTCCGCTCTCCAGGTCCACCAGGATGTTCTTGAGCGTCCCGATCACCATCCCGTCGTTGGACATGATGCGTTTGCGCGAGAGGCTCCGGGAGAACGTGTTCACCATGGCAGAATGGTCAGCTTCTTGTACTATAAATACTGCGATCTCTCTCGCCCGGGCCGAAACGGGGGGTCCCGCAGTCACGACGACGGAAAGACCCTGATGATATCGCTCTTGGTCAGCATCCCGATCGGACGGCCCTGATCCACAACGATCAGCCGCCCGATCTCGCGCTCCTTGAACCGCCGGACCACCTCGAAGAGCCGGACATCGGCCTCGACCTGGACCACGTCCTCGGTCATGACCGCCGTCACGGGCGTCTGGCCCGTCTTTCCTGCCGCGAAGGCCCGGACCACGTCCGAGGCCGTCAGGATTCCGCGCATGGTCCCGCCGTCCATGACGGGCGCTCCGTTGATCTGCGCCCGCGCGAAGAGCCCGACCGCATCGTCGACCGTGGCATCGGTCGGCAGAACGTGGAGGGGGGCGGACATGTACGCACGGACCGGCTTCTTGGGCAGCGAGATCATCTCCGAGATCGAGAGGAGTATGGCGCCCTGGACCTCGTCCTTGCCGAAGATCTCGCCGCGGAGCAGCAGCTTGTTGACCGGGGTCGGTCCGATCGTGATCTCGTCCCCGATCTCGAAGGGCTTGACGCTGCCCATCAGCCGGATCACGGCCTGGCAGACGTCGGGGTGGCAGAGCGTCGTGAAGTCGATCTCTCTCGCGCTCACGCCCGGCACCAGTTCCCCGTTCCGCGTCACCGGCACCTCGGCGTCCTCCTCCGTCTGCGAGATGTTCAGCACGCTGTAGGCCTTGGCGGTGGGGTTGTACCCCCCCTTGGGACCCGGGACGCCGTCCACGAGCTCGAGCGCTTTCAGGGCCTGCATCTGGTTCCGGATCGTGCCCGGGTTGCGCTGGATCACCTCCGCGATGTCCTCACCCTTGATTGGACGGGAATGCTGGTGATAGAGCGTGATCAGGGTGATCAGGATGTCCTTCTGGATGAGCGAGAGATCCATAATGATCGATCATGTTGGTAAGTATATAGAAGTTCTGAACCGCGGGCTGCCGACGGTCAGAGCCAGGCCCAGGCACCCGTCGCCGCACACCCGGCGAGGAACCCGAGAATGGTGCCGCCGTTCAGGGGCGGGAGGCCCGCGTGGGCCCGGCCTTTGTCGACGAAGTGGAGCAGGATTGCGAGGCCCGCCACCGAGCCCGCCATCGCTCCGATGGCCGGGCCGTTCAGGCCGCCGATCCCGGGCGCATGGAGAAAGGTGTTTGCCGAGACGACGAGGATCGTCGGCATGATGAGGTCGCCCATCCCGATCAGCAGGGCCGAGCGACCCCCCTCGCCGTCGGCTTCGGGCTTGTAGTCGTCGACGGGGCCGACGCCCTCCCGGATGAAGGAGTAGCCCCGCCGCTTGGGCACGACGAAGAGGATCGGCGCGCGCTGCTCGAGCACGCCCTCGGCGAGCGCGATCATGTGCTTGGTCCGGTAGACCGAGATCGCGTCGTAGACCGCGAGCAGCACCAGGAGCAGGAGTACGGGAAGAATGCTGAGGGACGAGCCGAAGATCGCCGAAACGCCGGCCGCGAGGACGATCCCGAGCAGGTCGATCACGTACCACTCGGGGTACCAGAAGAGGACCGCGACAGCCGGCAGCTCCCAGCACGAGCGAGCCGACGAGCACTACGGCAGGGTCCGCGACGACGGCACCGAGCACGGCGATGAAGATGTAGACGAACGTGAACCCGATCGAGACGAGTATGATCCCGCTGATCAGGCGGCGCATGCCGTACCGGATCAGGAGCAGGAGCACGGCCGTGAACGCGAGCAGGAGCAGGAGGAAGATGACCGGGTTCGCGGGGGAGGACGGGTCCTCGAACGCCGAGATCCCGGCCGCACGCATCAACGGGGCGAGCAGGACCCCACCGAGCTCGACCGCGACGAGCATCACCCCGATCCCGATGAGAGGCAGCAGCCGATTCGTCTCCATGGTCCTCCCCGAAACAGGTAACTTAATTACTGGACCTTCATCATCTAAAAGCATGGACCTGCGCGACGCCCTGCCCGAGTTCGTGCTGACGATCATCCTGGTGATCTCGACCCTGGTGCTGGTGCTCCGGCTCTGGCAGGATATCACGATCGCGGTCTCGGCCACGCTGATGATGCTCTCCCTCGGCGGGCTCTTTCTCATCTTCGGCGCCAAGATCACGGTGCTCTCACGGACCCTTGTCGACCGCGAGCGCGGGATACGGCTCAACCTGATCGAGACGCAGGAGGTGCTCGCCGCCAAGTACGACGAGACCGTGGCGCAGATCGATGCGATCATCCAGGACTTCCAGCGCCGGCTCTACCGGTAGCCGTCATGTTTAAACGGTCGCGCCGCGAGTGGTGATTGCCATGGGGGTCGCGCTCCGGGATATCCTCGCTCCGTACAAGCACCGGGCCGGCTGGGACGGCCTCGCCGGCACCGCGGCGATCGACGCGCACAACGCGCTCTACCAGTTCCTCTCGATCATCCGCCAGGCCGACGGAACGCCGCTCGTGGACGCGGAGGGACGGGTGACGTCGCACCTCTCCGGCCTCCTCTTCCGAACGACGAAGTTCCTCGCGATGGGGATCCGGCCGGTCTACGTCTTCGACGGGGCCCCGCCCGAGCTGAAGGCGGCCACGATCCAGGCGCGCCGGGCCGTCCGCGAGGAGGCCGGCCGGCAGTACGCGGTCGCCGTCGAATCCGGGGACCAGTGCCGAGGCCTACAAACAGGCCCGCATGGCGACCCGGATCGACGCGGCCGTGATCGGCTCCGCGCAGCGTCTCCTGGACCTGCTCGGCGTCCCCTGGCTCACCGCGCCGAGCGAGGGCGAGGCCCAGGCCGCCCGCATGGCCGCGGACGGCGCGGTCGCGTACGCGGTCACCCAGGACTACGACGCCCTCCTCTTCGGTGCGCCCGACCTCGCCCGGAACATCACCATCAGCGGCCGCCGGCGGCTTCACGGCCGGACGATCGTGGTCGAGCCCGAGCGAATCCGGCTCGCGGAGGTGCTCGAGGGGCTCGGGGTGACGCGTGAGGAACTGATCGAGGTCGGGATCCTTGTCGGCACGGACTTCAACGAAGGCCTCCGCGGAGTCGGCCCGAAGACGGCGCTGAAGATCGTCCGCGAGGGCCGGTTCGAGGAGACCGTGGCCGAACGCATGCCCGGTTTCGACCCCGGGCCGATCCGCACGTTCTTCCTCGAGCCGCCCGTCACCGCGACTACTGCCTCGACTGGCGCGCCCCCGACGCCGAGGGGCTCCGGGAGATGCTCGGCGACGAGGTACTCGTTCTCCGTCGAGCGGGTGAACGCGGCCCTCGAGAGGATCGGGGTGACGGCCGGCCAGCGGACGCTCGATCAGTGGTTCTGAGCCGGCGCGAAGGACGACCGATGCTCCCTCCCGCGCGCCGGGTTCTGGGCGGGCCGGGACCGCGGGCAGCCTGCGCGCCGTCCGCACCAGAACCTATAAGCCTCTCGCGTGGCAGACATTTTCTGATGCGCTCCGGGCTTCCTTCACCTCTGTCTCTGCCTCTGCCTCTGTGTACCGCTTCTTCGTCCTTCCCGCTGCAGCCGCCGAGTCCTACGGGTTCGCCGGCCGCTGGTCCTATGCCGAGAACGACAAGGGCTATCTCGTCCGGCCCGGCGGGATCACCGGGGATGCGAACGGGCAGGTCTATATCGTGGACCGGGAGACCGGCGAGGTCCAGTTCTACAGCCAGTCCGGGGCGTACCTCGGGCGCTGGGGATCCGTGGGCACGGGCGAGATCCTCTTCACCGATCCGGCCGACGTCTCGCTCGACCCCGACGGCCGGCTCTACGTCGCCGACACGGGCAACGGTCGAGTCCAGGCCTTCACCCAGGGCTGCAACGTGATCGCGACCTGGGTCGGGAACCGCTACTATCGGCCGGTCGACGTGGTCGTGGTCAAGAAGGGCAAGGCGTTCGTGGCCGACGTGGAGCAGTCCGAAGTCCTGATCGTGGACGAGGAGGGCAAGGTCACCGGCACGGTCGGGTTCGGCGGCGACGGCGACGGCGGCCTCAGCCGGCCCCGGGCGCTCGCGCTCGACTCCGGCGGCAACCTCCTGGTCCTGGACGAGGCGCTCGCCCGCGTGACGAAGTACGATCGCAACGGCGCGTTCGTCCTCCGCTTCGGGGAGAAGGGATCGGGCGACGGCCAGTTCGACCGGCCGGAGGGTCTCGCCGTCGACGCGATGGACAACGTCTACGTCGCGGACTCCGGTAACGGCCGGATCGTCAAGTTCGACACGAACGGACAGTTCGTCGCCGCCTTCGGGAGCCGCGGATCCGGCGATGGCCAGTTCGAGGAGGGGCCGTTCGGCGTCTGGGTCGATCCTCAGGGAACGGTCTACGTTCCCGACCTCGCCAACCACGGCGTCCAGCTCTTCCGAGAGAACGCGGCATCGCTGGCGCCCGAGACGAACGCGACCCTGCCCGACGACGGGAACGCGACCGCCGGGAGAACGGTACGGCCGTGAACGAGACCTGCGAGAACGGACTCTGCGGAGTAAACGGCACGGCTCCGAACGGGACGGCGAACAGGACCCCGACGCTCGCCCCGGTCACGCCGCTCGAGACGGCCACGGCGGGCAACATCACTCCGTACGGAACGCCGACCCCGCCGCGTTCCCTGCCGGCGCCGGTCGGCGGGCTGGTTGCGGCGCTCGGCGCGCTCGCGATCCTGGCAGACCGCCGCCGTTCCCGATAAGCCCGACGCGGCTCTTCGGGTCCGGGCGGGCCGGACCGACCTCCTCTTTTCCCACCCTGCGATAATGAGAACTCCTCACGGCCACGGCAGAGCTCCGTTCTCCGTTCTCATCGCTCCGACGGCAACGGCCGGGTCGGATTCGCCGACGCCGGCGCCGTCTGCTCACCCGATCTGCCGCCAGACCCAGACGAAGCGCTGGAGCGCGGTGAAGTGGCCGAGCATGCCGAAGAGGACCAGCGTCCAGCCGAGGAACATCATCCCGAACACCGGGGCGCCCACGGCGAGGTCGAGGACGGACGCGGCCATCAGCAGCACGAGCCGGTCGGCGCGCCCGAGGAGTCCGCCGTAGTACCGGCCCACGCCGACGGCCTGGGCCTGGGTGCCGAGGTACGAGGCCATCAGCACGCCGGTGAGCGCGAAGACCCCGATCTGCCAGGAGGCGAAGCCGCCCGCGAAGATCCCGGTGATGATGAAGATGTCCGCGTACCGGTCGATCGCGTGGTCGAGGAAGTCGCCGCGCGGCCCCTGCTGCCCCACGGCCCGCGCGAGCGCGCCGTCGACCGAGTCGCAGACCGCGTTCGCGACGACGAAGATGAGGCCGCCGAGGATCGAGCCGCCGCGTACAGCAGGCCGGCCGCGAGCGCAAGAAAGAACGAGAGGACCGAGAGCAGGTTCGGCGTCACGCGGAGCATTGAGCGCGCCCCGGACGAGGAGGTCGATGCACGCCCGCGACCTGCGGCCGGAACGCGTCGAGCGTCATGGCGACCCCGCAAGAAAGGCGGAGAAATCGAGCGTGCCGTGCGAGGGGGCGAGCCGGCCCCCGGCGAACGCCTCGACGAGGTCGGCCGTCTCCTCCGCGGACCGCGCCGTGGTCTCGAGTTCGAGGAGGTGCTCGGGCGGGTGGCGCTCGAGCGCCTCGCAGAGGACCACGTCGAGCGCCTCGGCCTCGACGTTCTCGGCGACCTTCGCCGGCGGGTAGCCCCGCGCCTCGAGCCGGCCGCGCAGCACGTCGGGGCGGCAGCGGAGGATCACCAGGCGGTCGCAGGGGAGGAAATGGGCGAGCCCGCCCTCGACGTAGCCGTCGACCGGCGGAAACGCGGCGGCCCAGGCCTCCTCGTCGACCTCGCGGACCCCGTCCTCCTCGGCGAGGACGAACGGCGCGATCGTCTCGGCGACCCGGACCACCCGGTGCCCCCTTCCGGCGAGGACGTCCCCCACCGACGGTCTTGCCCGTGCCCGGCGTCCCGGCGATCCCGACCATCATGCTGATGAGAGTGCACGCACTGCGGATAAGAACCTCTCGTTCTCCCAGCCGGCCCCGACCGAGACGCGGAGGTAGTGGTCCGCGAGGTCCGGGAAGGAGCGGCAGGAGCGGACCAGCACGCCGGCGCGGGCGAGGGCGGCCACGGCCTCGTCCGAGCCGTGGGGCGCGACGTCGACCATCAGGAAGTTCGCCTCGGACGGCGCGCTCGGGAACGGGCACTCGGCCGCGAGCCGCTCGCGCCACGCGGCGACGTGCGTCCGCGTCCGCTCCACGTGCGCGTCGTCGTCGAGCGCGCCCAGCGGCCGCCGCGGCCGAGACCGAGGAGACGCCGCAGAACGGGGTCGCGGCGCGGGCGTACGCGGGGAGAAGCCAGTCGGGGAGCATCGCGTACCCGACCCGGAAGCCGGCGAGGCCGTGGAGCTTGGAGAAGGTCCGGCCGATCACCAGGTTCTCGCAGGAGTCGAGGAGCGGGGCGGTAGTCGCGGTCCGAGAAGTCGACGTAGGCGTTGTCGAGGAAGAGGAGGCAGTCGCCGACGGACTCGGCGATCGCCCGCACGTCCTCGACCGGGGTCGCGGTCCCGGTCGGATTGTTCGGCGTGCAGAGGAACGCGACCTTCGCGCCGCGGCAGGCCGCGGCGAAGCCCTCGACGTCGACGCCGAACTCCCGGTCCCGCGGCACGGTCGTGATCCCGGCCCCCTGGCCCCGGGCCGCGATCCCGTAGAACGAGAAGGTCGGGGTCGAGACCGCGACCCGGTCGCCCGACTCGCAGAAGACCCGGAGCACGGTCTCGATGATCCCGTCCATGCCGTTCCCGACCACGTAGGCCCGGTCGCCGTACCGGGCCGCGAGCGCGGCGCGGAGCGCGCCCATCGACTCGTCGGGATACCGGTGCGCGTCGGCGAGCGCGGCGGACGCGGCCTCGAGCGCCCTCGGCGACGGGCCGAACGGGTTCTCGTTCGAGCCGAGCCGCGCGACCCGGTCGAACCCGTACCTGGCCGCGATCGCCTCGGGCCGCTCCGCGTAGACGTACCCCGGCGCGGCGAGGTACGGTCTAACCGATGGCCTCATGCAGGACCGCGGCAGACCCGGTCGATCTCGTCGTCGGTGATCACGAGCGGCGGCACGAGCCGGAGGTTGCCGTCCGCGGCGCAGTTGACGAGCACGCCCGCGTCGGCGCAGGCGTTCGCGACGGCGGCGCAAGCGTCGCCGAGCGTGATCCCGATCATCAGCCCGCGGACGCGCGGCGCGTACGCCGCGAGCGCGGCCCGGAACCGCTCGCCCTTGCCCGCGACCGACGGCAGCACCTCCTCGATCACGTCGATCGTCGCGTGGGCCGCGGCGCAGGCGAGCGGGCCGCCCGCGAAGGTCGAGCCGTGCTGGCCCCGCGTGAACTCGAGCCCCTCGCGCGCGGCGAGCGCGCCCATGGGAAAGCCCGACGCGATCCCCTTCGCGAGGGTGACGATGTCGGGCCCGACCCCGGTGTGCTGGATCCCGAGCCACTTCCCCGTGCGCCCCATCCCGGTCTGGACCTCGTCGACGATCATCAGGGCGCCCGTGTCGTCGCAGAGGTCGCGGACCCCCCGGAAGAACTCGTCGGGCGGGATGATCACGCCGGCCTCGCCCTGGATCGGCTCGACGAAGACCCCGGCCGTCGACCGGGTCACCGCGCCCTTGAGAGCCTCGAGGTCGCCGTACGGGACGAAGTCGCAGCCCGGCTCGAGCGGGTTGAACGGCTCGCGGATCGCGGGCTTGTGCGTGACCGCGAGCGAGGCCATGGTCCGGCCGTGGAAGCCGTGCTCGAACGCGACGAAGCGGTCCCGCCCGGTCGCGAGCCGCGCGAGCTTGATCGCCCCCTCGTTCGCCTCGGCCCCCGAGTTCGAGAAGAAGGCCTTGTGCATCCCGGTGAGGTCCACGATCCTCTTCGCGAGCCTCGGCCTGGCCCGGCACGTAGTAGAGGTTCGAGACGTGGATCAGCTCCCGCGCCTGCCGGCAGATGGCCTCGACCACGTGCGGGTGGCAGTGGCCCGTCGAGCAGACGGCGATGCCTGCCACGCAGTCGATGAACTCGTTCCCCTGGTCGTCCCAGACCCGTGCGCCCCGGCCCTTCACGAGCATCCGCTCGCGGCCGAACGCCGGCATGTAGTACCGGGCGTCGAGCGCCCGGTAATCGGTCTCCGTCATGTGTTCGTAATCCTGTGGTTATTCGTATTCGATCGTCGCCGGCGGCTTCGGCGTGATGTCGTAGACGACCCGGGCCACGCCCGGGATCTCGGCCGTGCAGCGCGAGGCGATCCGCGCGAGCGTCTCGAACGGGAGCTCGAGCGGGTCGGCCGTCATCCCGTCGCGGGAGTTGACGGCCCGGACCGAGACGATCCAGCCGTGGAGCCGGACGTCGCCCTTGACCCCCGTGCCGAGGCCGACGAGGGCGGCGAGGCACTGCCAGGGCGCGAACGCCTCGACGAGCTCCTGCTCGACGATCGCGTTCGCCTCGCGGACGACCTCGACCTTCTCGCGCGTGACCTCGCCGAGCACGCGCACGGCGAGGCCCGGGCCCGGGAACGGCATCCGGTGCTGGATCTCCCTCGGCAGGCCGAGCGCGCCCGCCACCTCGCGGACCTCGTCCTTGTACAGGTCGCGGAGCGGCTCGATCACGGACTCGAACGCGCACTCGAGGGGCATGCCGCCGACGTTGTGGTGGCTCTTGATCCCGCCCTCGCTCTCGATCCGGTCCGGGTAGATCGTGCCCTGCAGGAGCACGGTCGCGCCGGTCTTCAGGGCCTCGCGCTCGAAGACCCGGATGAACCGCTCGCCGATCGCCTTCCGCTTCTCCTCCGGGTCCGCGACGCCGGCGAGCGCGGCGAAGAACTCGTCGGCGGCATCCACCACGGTCAGCTCGAGATGGCCGAAGAGCTCGCGGATCCGGTCGGTCTCCCCCTTCCGCATCAGGCCGGTGTCGACGTAGATCGGGTAGAGCCGGTCGCCGATCGCCCGCGCCGCGAGCTCGGCGCAGACCGAGGAGTCGACCCCGCCCGAGAGCGCGATCACGACCCGCCGGTCGCCGGCCTCGCGCCGGATCTCCTCGATCGCCTCTCCGATGAACCGCTCCGTGTCGACCATCTCAGATCACCTGCTGCGCCTGCCGCCGCTCGCGGCAGGCCCGGACGAAGCCGATGAACGGCGGCGACGGGTGGGCCGGGCGGGAGCGGAACTCCGGGTGGAACTGGGTCGCGAGGAAGAACGGGTGGTCGGGGAGTCTCCATCACCTCCATGCGCGGGCCGCAGGTCCCCGAGAAGACCACGCCGGCCTTCTCGAGCGCCGGGATGTCGGCCGGGTTCACCTCGTACCGGTGCCGGTGCCGTTCGACGATCGCCCCGGCGCCGTAGAGGTCCCGGACCCGGGTTCCGTCGCGGAGGGCGATCGGGTAGTCCCCGAGGCGCATGGTGCCGCCGAGCTCCTCGACCTCCTCCTGCTCGGGCAGGATCGCGATCACGTGCCTGCCGCCGTCGCCGATCTCCTCGGAGCAGGCGTCGGACCACCCGAGCACGTTCCGGCTGTACTCGACGACCGCGAGCTGGAACCCGAGGCAGAGCCCGAGGAACGGCACCTCTTCCTCCCGGGCGTACCGGATCGCGTCGATCTTCCCCTCGATCCCGCGCTTCCCGAACCCGCCGGGGACGAGGATGCCGTCGATGTCGGCGAGCTGGCAGGCCTCGAGCCGCTCGGCGTCGAGCCAGGTGATCTTCACCTCGGTCGAGGTCGCCCGCCCGGCGTGCTTGAGGGCCTCCTTGATCGAGAGGTAGACGTCCTCGATCCCGTACTTGGAGACGATGCCGATGGTCACCCGGCTCGTGAACTCGCGGGCGACCGTCGCGTACCAGTCGGGGCTGGGCTCGCACCGGGGGAGACCGAGGTGGTCCACGACCGCGTCGGCGAGACCCTCCTTCTCCATCTCGGCCGGGACCTGGTAGATGTCGGGGGCCGTGGGCGCGCTGATCACGGCGCCCTGCGGGCACGTCGCAGAAGGCGGAGATCTTCCGCTTCGTGTGCGGCGAGAGCGGGTTCGTCGCACCGGCCCGACGATGATGTCGGGGTAGAGCCCGAGCTCGCGGAGCGCCTTGACCGAGTGCTGCGTCGGCTTGGTCTTCATGTCGCCCATGGTGTCCTCGGGCACGAGCGTGACGTGGATCAGCACCGTCTCGTCGTGCGGGAGCTCGCCCCGCATCTGGCGGACCGCCTCGAGAAACGGCATGCTCTCGATGTCGCCGACCGTGCCGCCGACCTCGACCAGGCAGATCTCCGCGACGTGTCCCTCCGCGTCGGGCTCCTGGGCCGCCTGGCGGATGAGGCCTTGATCTCGTCGGTGATGTGCGGGATGATCTGGACCGTCTCCCCGAGGTAGTCGCCGCGCCGCTCCTTCTCGATGACGGTCCGGTAGACCTTGCCCGTGGTGATGTTGTGCTGGGACGACAGGTCGATGTCCAGGAACCGCTCGTAGTTCCCGAGGTCGAGGTCGACCTCGCCGCCGTCCGAGAGCACGTAGACCTCGCCGTGCTGGGCCGGGTTCATGGTCCCCGCGTCGATGTTCAGGTACGGGTCGATCTTGACCGCCGTGACGTCGACACCGCGATTCTTCAGGATCCTGCCGATCGATGCCGCCGTGATCCCCTTGCCGAGACCGCTCATCACGCCGCCGGTCACAAAGATGTACTTCACCCGCTCGCCTCTCGCCGATCAGGTTGGGGCTCGTTCACGATGAGCCTTGCGGGATTAGCGTCAGTGCGGGTATTCAAAATCGTATCAACGGGGGGCCGCGTCACCCACGCTATCTCTCAACGTTAGAGTATCGATCCCGGTAAAAACCCGTATCCGTTGTTCTCTCCCGGCCGCGTGCGGCGTTCATTTTCCGCGCGGTATCGTGCCCGTTGCTGCTCGACCGGAGACGGCCATGTGTGGCGCCTGCCGGTGCATCTGCGGGATCGAGGCCGCGACGGTGTCGGGGGCATCGCCCGGTCGTTGAGGGATCTGTTCTTGCCTCGTCGGCCACGGCCGGGGCCGTCCCGGCGCGTTCAGTCGAAGACAGAGGGCGGGGTGAATATTTTTATCGCCTCCGACCGTTCACGTATCCGCCGGGCGTTGATGAGACACGGCATGGGTGGGCGACGGTCGACCCCCTGCCAGCCCGAGAACGGACTATGCCTGATCTGATTGACGATGGAGACCGGCGAACAGCCGCCGGGCGGATCGCCGAGGCTCGAGGCCGAGGTGGCATCGCTGCGACGCCGCAACCACGACCTCGTGCAGAGGGAAGTCCGGTGCGTTGGAGATCGAGCGACGCTGGAGGAGAACCGGCGATACCTCATGGCAATCGTCCAGGGTTCGCCGGTGCCGACATTCGTGATCGACCGGGACCATCGCATCGTCTTCTGGAACCATGCTCTCGAGGAGTACAGCGGCATTCGTGCAGACGATATTGTCGGGAGAGCAGAGGCATGGAGGGCCTTTTATCCCGCCGAGCGCCCGACCCTCTCGGACCTCATCGTCGACCGCGCCGTCGATCAGATCCCCCTCTGGTATGGCACACAGCATGCGCCGTCGGCCCTCGTCGAGGGCGCCTATGAAGCGACAGACTTCTTCCCCCATATGAAAGGAGGGACATGGCTCTTCTTCACGGCCGCCCCGGTCTATGATTCGGCAGGAGCGATCATCGGATCCGTGGAGATCCTGCAGGATATCACCGAGCAGAAACTGGCAGAACTGGCCCAGACGAGCTATGCCGAACGTCTTGAACGGTCCAACGAGGACCTCGGGAGGTTCGCGTACGTGGCGAGCCACGACCTGCAGGAGCCGTTGCGGTCCATCATCGGCTTTTCCCAGCTCCTCGAGCGTCGGTACAAGGGGCAGCTCGGCGAGGATGCCGACGAGTTCATCGGGTTCATCATCGAGGGCGGCAACCGGATGCAGCGGCTGATCGAGGACCTGCTCCAGCTCTCGCGGGTCGAGACGACGGCGAAGCCACCCGTGGCCACCGACGCGGGGCGTGCGGCGGCGGACGCGGTCGCGCTCTTCACCGGCCAGATCGGCGAAGTCGGCGGGTCGGTGGACGTCGGGCCGCTGCCGACGGTCATGGCAGACCCGGCGCAGCTGGATCGGGTCTTCGCGAACCTGATCGGCAACGCGATCAAGTACCGTCGGCCGGACGTGCCGCCCGTGGTCAGGATCTCGGCGCGCCGTACGGGCTCGATGGTCGAGTTCGCGGTGCAGGATAACGGCATCGGGATCGCAGCCCGAGTACTTCGACCGGATCTTCGGAATGTTCCAGCGCCTCCACACGAAAGACGCCTACCCCGGCACCGGGATCGGGCTCGCGATCGTCAAGCGGATCGTCGACCGGCATGGCGGCAAGTCCGGGTCGAGTCGACGCCGGGCGAGGGCTCGACCTTCTTCTTCACCCTGCCGGCCGCGTGAATCGGTACGGCAGGGGATCAGGGCGCCGATGCTTGCCGAGTGTTAGAGAGCATCGACGTCGGCGAAGTCGATGCGCCCACTGCTGGTGTGCTGCTGTAGTCGAACGCGAGGATTTTGAGCCCTGTCATCCTGTCGAGACCGCGTAGGACGCGGTCGTCACCGTGCAGAGCCTCCCCTCTCCGTCGAAGACCTGCCCCTCGCCGAAGATCACGCGCCGGCCCCGCTTGACCACCCGCCCGACGGCGCGGAGGCTGCCCGTGTTGACCCCGCGGAGAAACGACGTGGACTCGGTGATCGTCGCGATCGTCTCGTTCTCGCCGAGCGTCTGGTAGATGGCGAGCACGATCGCCTCGTCGGCGAGCGCGGCATAGAGCCCGCCCTGGACCCATCCCTCGCCGTTGCAGAACTCCGGCCTGACCGGGACCGAGAACTCGCCGACGCCTCCGTCCATGCGGTCCACGCGCGTGCCGGTCATCGTGAAAAACGGGTTGGCGCCCTCGCCCTCTGCTCGAAGCCGGTCCAGATACGACGTCATCAGAGGGATCTGTTGCCGTCCCGGGCGAAAAAAGGTTTTATCGACCCGCAGGGTTATTCACGCCCGGGAGCCCATCATAGGTATGATCGGCGGCGATGGCGGCCGATCGGGGAGCGGATAGCAGGTGCCGGACGAGACGACGAGGGAGATGCGCGCGAGCGACCCGGCCGACTGCACGATCGTGGTCCCCGCCTACAACGAGGAGGAGCGCATCGGCGGCCTGCTCGAGGCCCTCGCCGGGTTCGAGGGGTCCGTGATCGTGGTCGCGGACGGAACGGACCGGACGGCCGACCTGGTCCGCGAGTTCGGCGACGCCCACCCCGGGCTCGCGCTGACCTGCCTCGAGTTCCCCGAACGGCTCGGCAAAGGCGGCGGGATCATGGCCGGCTTCCGCGCCGCCCGAAGCCCGTTCGTCGGGTTCATGGACGCCGACGGCTCCACCACGCCGGCCGAGATGGCCCGGCTCTTCACGTTCCTCGCCGACGCCGACGGCGCCATCGCCTCGCGCTGGTGCCCGGGCGCGGTCGTCCCGGTCCGGCAGGGCCCGGTCCGCCGGCTCCAGTCGCGCGCGTTCAACCTGCTGATCCGGCTCCTCTTCGACCTGCCGTACGCGGACACGCAGTGCGGCGCGAAGGTCTTCCGTGCCGCGGCACTCGATCCCGTGCTCGACGAGATGGCGCTCACGGGCTTCGAGTTCGACGTCGAGCTCCTCTGGCGCCTCGCCCGGCGCGGCGCGCGGGTGGTCGAGGTGCCGACGGTCTGGTACGACCAGGGCGGCTCCAAGGTCGGCGGCGGGGACTCGGTGCAGATGCTCAGACGCCTGGTCGCGCTCCGGTGGCGATGACGCGCGAGGAGGAGAAGGGGCACGCCTTCCGGCTGCTCGAGGAAGGGGACGCGCCCGGGGCCCTGCTGATCGCCGAGGGGCTGATGCACGACGGGGCCGAGCCCGAGCTCGCCGTGCTCGCGGCGACCGCGCTCCACCGCCTGGGCCGGAACGAGGAGGCCGAGGCGCACCTGCGCGACCTCGCGCGCCGGCTCCCCGAGGCCTCGTACCTCCACAGCCTGCTCGGACGCGTGCTCGCGGCCCGGGGCGACGAACGGGCCATGGCCGAGTTCGCCGAGGCGATCCGGCTGGACCCCGAGAACCCCGAGGCTCTTCGCGAGGTCGCCGGATTCCTCGCCGGGCGCGAGGACCACCGCGCCGCGGCCGCGCTCGGTCGCCGCCTGGTCACGCGGTCCCAGCGGCAGGAGGACCGGCTCCTCCTCGTACCGATCGCTCCTCGTGCTCGGCGAGTACGACGAGGCGGTCGCGGTCCTCGAGGCACCCCCGCCCGGGCCGCCGTCGATCGAGGCGGCCGAGGCCCTGCTCGGGGCGGGCCGTCCCCGGCGCGCGGCCGCGATCGCGGCCGACGTCTTCGAGGCGACCGGCGACCCGGCCTTCCTCCGCGCACACCTGGCCGCCTGGTCCGTCTTCGACGCCGAGGGCGCGGTCGCGGCCTACGCGGGCTGGGCCGGGACCTCGGCCGGGATCGACTTCGACCGGGTTCTCCTGCTGAAGTCGCTCGGCCGCAACGAAGAGGCTCTCGTGGCAGCGGCGGCGCTCCGCGAGGCCGACCCCGCTCCGTTCCACCGCCTGGTCGAGGCCGAGCTGATTGCGCTCGCCGGAGACGCGGCGGGGGCGGAGGCCGCGGCCGAGACGCTCTCCCGGGACCTCCTCGGCTCGCTCGAGGACATGGAGACCCTCGAGATCGTGCTCCGCCGGTACGAGGAACTCCTCCTCGCGGCCCGCCCTGCGCCCGAGGCGCTCGCCCGGTACATCGCGGTCGTCGGGGCGGACCCGACCACGGTGGGCCTGATCCGGATTGGCGAGGCCGCCGAGCACCAGGGGGCCCTCGGCCCGGCGCGCGACCACCTCTACCGGGCCTACCGGACCGATTTTCTCCGCGGGGGCCTCGCCTACGCCCGGTTCCTGGCGCGGCAGGGGGATCTCCGGGAGTGCGAGAAGGTGATGCTCTACTGTGTCGAGCACGCGACCAAGACGGCCGATCTCGAGCGCGTGGCCGAGGTCGCGCTCGACGCCGCCACCGGGATGCACCGGCTGCCGCGGCTGCTCGAGCGGCTCGCCGACCGGCTCGCGGCCCGGCGCGACTCCCTCTCGTCCTTCGGCCAGGAGCTCGCGGCGGTCGCGCTCCTGGCCCGGGCCACGGACGCGTACGAGGCCGGTCGGTACGACCGCGCCAAGGAGTCCTGCCTGGTCGGGCTCGACCTCTTCCCGGTCCACGCGGGCGAGCTCCGGCTCGACGACTTCGCCGCCCTGCTCGCGCGGTGCAAGGAGGAGGCCGTGATCGACCGGCCCGTGCTCGGGCGCACGCGGACCGGCGCGGCCGCGCCCGAGCCGCCGGCCCCGCCGCCCGAGGTCGCGCTCGCGCTCTCGCCCGAGGAGGCGCGGCTGGTGGCGTTCCTGCGCGAACACCGGTCCGCGACCGAGCGCGAGCTCAGGACCGTCCTCGGGACCCGGCGCGTTGCGGGGATGGTGAACCGGCTGGTCCGGCGGGCCGGTGAGCAGGGAATGACGCTGATCGAGCGGCGAGGGGCCGGCGACGAGGGAGAGGAGTATGTCTATGTCGGACGATAGGGGACAGGCGGAGAGCGTCAACATCATCAACGCGCTCCGGCGCGGCACCGTGCCCGGGAGCGGCTTATCGCGGCTCGCGGTCGGGATCGAGGTCGAGGAGGGCGTGATCGCCCGGCAGCTCGGATACGTGGCCGACGGCGGCGGCGACCTGAAGTTCATCAAGGGCGACTACGGCGCGGGCAAGACCTTCCTCCTTGCTCGGACGCTCGAGATCGCCCAGCAGGCGGGGTTCGCGACCGCGCACGTCGTGGTCTCGGCCGAGACCCCGCTCGCCCGGCTCCGGTCGGTGTACCAGCGGGTCTGCGCGAACCTTGTGACGCGCGAGGACGAGGCCGCGTTCAAGGCCGTGCTCGACTCGTTCCTGTACGCGATCGAGGAGCGGGTGCTCGAGATCCGGGGGAGCGACCTCGCCGACGACGAGCTCCGCGAGGAGACTGTCCGCTCGATCGAGCGCTCCCTGGCGGAGCTCGCCGAGGGCTCGAGCGCGTTCGCGGCCGCCGTCCGGGCCTACTACGAGGCGAACGCGGACGAGGACTACGCCCTCGCCCAGGCCGCGCTCGGCTGGCTCTCGGGCGAGCCGAACGTGGGCCGGCCGTTCCGGGCGAAGGCAGGGGTCCGCGGCACGATCGACGAGACGGTCGCCCTCGCGTTCCTCTCCGACCTCGTGGCCGTGATCCGCGGGGCGGGGTACGCGGGGCTCGTGATCGCCCTCGACGAGGCCGAGACGACTCAGGCCCTGCCCCGCGCCTCGCGCGAGAAGGCCTACAACAACCTCCGCCAGCTGATCGACCTGCTCGACCGGGGCCAGCTCGCCCACTGCTATCTCCTCGTCACGGGAACGCCGTCGCTCTTCGAGGGGGCGAAGGGGATCCGGTCCGTGCCGCCGCTCGCCGACCGTATCGGGACCGTCGGCGACGACGGCTACCGGAACCCCCTCCAGCCCCAGCTCGCGCTCGCCCGCTTCGACGCGCAGAAACTCGAGCAGGTCGCGCTCCGGGTCATGGACATCTACGCCGAGGCGCACGGCGAGGTCGACCGCGAACGGGTCAGCCACCGGTTCATCCGGGCCCAGATCCGGCAGCTGACGGGCCGGTTCGGCGGCCGGGTCGACGTGATCCCGCGCCTCTTCCTGCGGGAGTTCGTGGACGTGCTCGACAAGGCCGCGCTCTACCCCGAGTACGACCCCTGGACCGCGTACCGGTTCGACCCCAAGGAGACGGACATGCCGCTCACCGACGAGGAGGAGGCGGTCATGGTCGTGGAGTGGTAGGAGGTCCGTCCGTGTCGTCCCATCCCGATCCCATGGAGAGTCCGGACGGGATCACCTTCACCGTTCACGGCCGGGACGAGCTCGACCTGATCGAGCCGCTCTGGGAGGGCCTCGCGGCCCACCACCGCGAACGGGCGCAGGCGAACGCGCCGGTATTTCTCGACGAGATGAACGCAATGACCTTCGCTGCCCGGCGGGAGGCGCTCCTCGAGAAGAACCGGGACCGCGCGCTCCGGCTCGAACTCGCGGTGGACCCGGTCGCGGGAGCTCCTGTCGGGTACAGCGTCGCGAGCGGGGCGCCCTGCGAGATCGGCGAGGTCGAGTCGATCTTCGTCGACGACGCGTACCGGAACCGGGGAATCGGCGGCGCGCTCCTCGAGCACGCCCTGGCCTGGATGGAGGGGATAGGGACGGTCGAACAGGCCCTCTCCGTCTTCGCCGGGAACGACCGGACGCTGCCGTTCTACGCCCGTCACGGCTTCTCGCCCCGGTTCACGGTCCTCGTCCGCAGGCCCCCCGAGTAGGAAACCGGTTTTTGAGCGGTCGAAACACCCATCCGTCAGCACCGCCCACCCTGATTACGCGCGGACTCGCCGCCCCGGTTGTCCACGGTTCCGACTTCCCCATGACCATTCGATATCTCTGCCTCTTCGTCCTCGTCCTCGCCGTGATCGCGGTGCCGGGAGCGGCCCGGGTCACGGTCCTGCCGCTCGGCGACTCCATCACCCGCGGCGACTACGAGGCCGCCTCGGCCAACGGGAGCTGGCGCTACTACCTCGACGGCCAGCTCGACGCGGGAGGCTTCGACGTCGACTTCGTGGGCTCGACCACCTTCCCCACCTACACCCGGTTCACCTTCGACCAGGACCACGACGGGCACGGCGGGTACACGACGGGGATGCTCCTCTCCTACGGCGAGACCGAGCCGCTGAAGGCGTGGATGGCGGCCTACGGACCGCCCGACGTCGTCCTGCTCATGATCGGGACCAACGACGCCCTCCTGCAGGTCCCGCTCGCGGACCGGCTCCAGAACCTCCGCGGGATCGTCGCGGCGCTCCGCGCGAAAAGCCCGGGCGCCACGATCCTGCTCGCGAAGATCATCCCGACGGCCGACGCGGCCCGGAACGCGCAGCAGATCGCGCCCTACAACGCGGCGCTCCCGGCCCTCGCGGCGGAGCTCTCGACCCCTCATCCCCGATTGTCATCGTCGACCAGTACAGCGGGTACGACGGCGCGGCCGACAACGGGGCCGACGGCATCCACCCCGTCAGGAGCGGCATGCAGAAGATCGCGGCGCGGTGGTACGCGGCGCTGGCCCCGCTCCTCGCCGGCCCCGGCCCGACCACCACGGTGCCGCCGATCGTCCTGCCCACGCCGGCCCCCATCGTCGTGCCGGGCGGAACGGCGTCCGCGGGAGATCCGAACCACGACGGGCTCTGCGAGGACGTGAACGGCAACGGCCGCAGGGACTTCGCGGACGTCGTGCTGCTCTTCAACCGGCTCGACTGGTGCACTGCGCACGCCCCGTGGGCCTTCGACTTCAACGGGAACGGCCGGGTCGACTTCGCCGACGTGAGCCGGCTCTTCGGCCTGATCGGCTGACCCCGCCAGGAACGGGGAATGCGTCCCCGCCGTGCCGGTAGAATCGGGACGGTCACTCTCCCGGGGAGCGGAGCCGTCGGCTCTCCGGCCGGAGATGTGGAAAAGAAGCGATAGCCCGGAGCAGATTCGAACTGCTGTCGGCGGATCCAGAGTCCACCATGATTGACCGCTACACTACCGGGCTGCTTGACCCATATAGGTCGCACTGGACGGTGAAAAAGGTGCCGGAGACGGTCGTCTCACGCACCCGGGCAGCCCCGGCAGGCCGCGCAGGCGCCCGCGACGGGCGCGACCGACCCGAAGCGTTCGCAGAACCGGGCGAGATCGTCCGCGTCCCGCCGGTGGTAGAGGTGGGGCACGAGCGAGATGTGGGTGTACGTGCCGACCTCCGCCCCTAGCCGGCCGGCGATGGCCTGCTGCAGGCCCACGAGCGCGAACATGTTCGCACCGGCGGCCGAGAGCATGTCGTTCGAGCGGAAGACGACCTGCATCGAGAGGCGCCCGTCGCGGAGCTCGCACTGGACGAGCTGGAGGCAGGGGCAGTCGCGCATCTCCTCGTCCGTGGCCGGGTTCCAGGTGATCGCGATCGCCCGGCGGCTGACCGGAGGCCTCCGTCAGCTTGCGGACGATATATCCGACCTGATCGACCGAGACCGGCGCTCCCCCGTGCGAGAGCCCGTCGCCCCAGCCGAAGAGGCGCGAGTGGTAGTCGTACTCGAAGACGGCGTCCGAACCCTCGAGCAGGTCGGCCGCGTACTGCTCGAGGAACCGGCGCTGGAAGCGCGAGGCCGGGCTCGCCATCGGCTCGGCCAGCGGATCGCGGAGCTCCAGGGCGATCGGCTCGCACTCGATCGTCGCCTCGCCGTTCTCGGTCGTGACCGGGTAGCCCTTCTCGAGCACGGTCCGGACCGCCCACTCGTGCGCGGCCGCGATGCTCGGGCGCGGAACGTCCGCATGCCCAGCATCTCGACGTGGAAACGGATAACGCTGACGACGGCCCGGGGGCCGCAGCCCGGCCGTCCGGGGTCCGCGGCGCGGGCGGCGCGCCGCATTTTCGACGACGTGGCCTCGATCTCCCGTTACGTCGATTTTTCGACTCATTTAGTCATCTGCGGGATCCTCACGCGCGGATGAATTAGGAACATATAAATAATATGAAATGTTTATGCTATGTCACCTCCATGCCGCCCCGCGACCGTCGTCATCGGCCGCCCCGCCCTGCATGACCGGATTCCCGGGATGATCATGCCATGAGATACCGCCTCTGCGCCCTGCTCCTCCTCTGCCTCTGCCTCGCCCCGCTCGCCGTCCACGCCGACGCCGTGGTGAAGATCATGCCGCTCGGCGACTCGATCACCCGCGGCGGCCCCGACACCGATACATCGTTCGCGAGCTACCGCTACTACCTCGACGACTCCCTCCGGGCCTCGGGGTACGGCGTGGACTTCGTCGGCTCGGTCTCGTCCGGGTACACGAAGTTCGTCTTCGACCAGAACCACGAGGGACACGGCGGGTACACGACGGGCATGATGGTCGGGACCTCGTCCTTCTCGCCGCTCGCCGCCTGGCTCGCGGCGTCACCGACACCCGAGATCGTGCTCCTCCATGTCGGAACGAACGACGCCCTCTACGGAGTTCCGGTCGCGACCCGCCTTGCGAACGTCAGGTCGATCATCGGGCTCCTCCGGCAGAAGAACCCGAAGGTCCGGGTCCTCGTGGCGAAGATCATCCCGACCGGCAACGCGACCCTCAACCGCAACTCGGGGCTCGTCGACTACAACGCGGCCCTCCCGTCGCTCGCGGCCGGGATCTCGACCGCGACCTCGCCCGTGACCGTCGTCGACCTCTACACCGGGTACGACGGCGTCGCCGACAACCAGCCCGACGGCGTCCACCCGAAGGCGACGGGGGAGAAGAAGATGGCGGCGGCATGGCAGCGCGCGCTCGCGCCGATCCTCGCCGCGCCCACACCGACCGCGGCGACCGCCAGGCCGACGACCCTGCCCGGAACGACCGCGACGACGACGGTACGGCCAGGGCGCCGCCGTCCCCGGGACGCTCGAGGCCGAGAACTACAACACCGGCGGCGAGGGCGTCGCCTATCACGACGCCACGGCCGAGAACCAGGGCGGCGCGTACCGGACCGAGGGCGTCGACGTCGAGTCGCTCTCCGGCGGCGGGTACGCCGTCGGGTACGTCCGCGACGGCGAATGGCTGAAGTACACGGTCCCGGTCGCGACTGCCGGCCGGTACACGGCCGCGTTCCGGGTCGCGTCGTGGGGCACGAATGCCCACGCCATCGAGGTCCAGGTCAACGACAACCCGGCGGCCACGGTCGCGGTCCCGAACGACCGGCTCGTACGACGCCTGGACCACGGCGACGGCCGCGCTGACGCTGCCGGCCGGAACCTGTGCCCTGAAGTTCCGGTTCGCCGGCGACGGCCAGAACCTCGATAAGGTCGTCTTCACCCCCGTCGCCGTCACGACGACGCCGACGACGGCCGCGCCGATTCTGACGGGCAGGAATGTGCCGGGGACGGTCGAGGCCGAGGACTACAACACCGGCGGCGAAGGGGCCGGGTATCACGACACCACGGCCGGCAACCACGACGGGGTCTACCGGCACGACGACGTCGACCTCTCGGTCAACCCGTCGGGCGGGTACAACGTCGGCTACGTCGTCGACGGCGAATGGCTCGCGTACAGCCTCGCCGTGCCGTCGGCCGGGACGTACACCGTCTCCTGCACGGTCGCGTCCTGGGCCGACGGCCGGTCCCTCGCCCTCGCCCTCGACGGCGGTTCGCTCGGCACCCTCGCCGTCCCGAACAACCGCGGCATCGGCTGGCAGACGGTCTCGGCCCGCGTCTCGCTCCCGGCCGGCGTCCACCGGCTCCAGATCCGGTTCGTCGGCGACAAACAGATCCTCGACCGCTTCGCGATCGCGGCCGTCGCCACTCCCACGACCACAGCCCCGACCACCGCGCCCACGTCGAAGGCGAACGCGGTCCCGGGGACGCTCGAGGCCGAGAACTACAACACCGGCGGCGAGGGCGTTGCCTACCACGACGCCACCGCCGACAACCAGGGCGGCGCGTACCGGGCCGAGGGCGTCGACATCGAGTCGCTCCCGGGCGGCGGATACGCGGTCGGCTACGTCCGTGACGGCGAGTGGCTCCGCTATTCGGTCCCGGTGGCGGTCGCCGGCCGGTACCAGGCCGCGTTCCGGGTCGCGGTCGTGGGGCACGAATCGCCCACGCCATCGAGGTCCAGGTCAACGACAACCCGGCGGCCACGGTCACGGTCCCGAATACCGGCTCGTACGACGCCTGGACCGCGGCGACGGCCACGCTGACGCTGCCGGCCGGCACCGCCTCGCTCAGACTCCGGTTCGTCGGCGACGGCCAGAACCTGGACCGGATCGTCTTCACGCCCGTCGCCGTCACGACCACGCCGACCGCACCCCCGACGACGGCGTCGCCTGCGGGCCGGTCCGTCCCGGGGATGCTGGAGGCCGAGAACTACAACACGGGCGGCGAAGGGGTCGGGTATCACGATACGACGCCGACGAACCTCGGCGGTGCCTACCGGGCCGACGACGTCGACATCGAGTCGCTCCCGGGCGGCGGGTACGCCGTCGGGTACGTCCGCGACGGCGAATGGCTGCAGTACACGGTCTCGACCGCGACCGCCGGCAGGTACGCGGCCGCGTTCCGCGTCGCGGCCTGGGGGACGAACGCCCACGCGATCGAGGTCCAGGTCAACGGCAACCCGGCGGCCACGGTCGCGGTCCCGAACACCGGTTCGTACGACGCCTGGACCACGGCGACGGCCGCGCTGACGCTGCCGGCGGGGACCTGCACCCTGAAGCTCCGGTTCGTCGGCGACGGCCAGAACCTGGACCGGGTCGTCGTCACGCCCGTCGCGGTCACGACCACGGTCCCCGTCACCGTGCAGACCACGCTGGGCGGGACCGTCCGGCTGCCTGCCCAGATCCAGGCCGAAGACTACGCCTCGGGCGGCGAGGGCGCCGCGTACCACGACACCACCGCCGGCAACCAGGGCGGCGCATACAGGAGCGACGGCGTCGACATCGCCTATGCCCCGTCCATCGGGAGCTACGTCGTGACCCGGATCCAGGCGGGCGAGTGGCTCGAGTACCCGGTCGACGCCCCCGAGGAGCGCGACTACCCGCTCTCGTTCCGGCTCTCGAGCCCGAACGGCGGGCAGTCCTTCGAGATGAAGATCGACGGCCGCTCCGAGGTCACGGTGACCACGCCGCGGACCGGGTCCTACGACGCCTACTCCGCGATCTCGACACAGGTCCGGCTGACAAAGGGGGTCCACCGGATCCGGATCCAGTTCAACGGCGACGGCCAGAACTTCGACGGCTTCGGGCTGAGCTGAAGGCGCTCCCCCCCCGACGGCATTTCGAATCATTTATCATCTGTGGCCGAGATCAGTCTCTGCATGAGGTATCTCGTACTCGCGGCACTCCTCCTCGCCGCCCTCCTCCTGGCGGCCGGATGCACAACAACCCCGCCCTCGAACGCGACGGCCACGCCGACCAGGACGACCGCCCAGCCCGCGGTCTACACCATGAACGACAGCGGAAAGACGGTCCCGCTCGGGCTCCAGCAGAACCTGAGCATCCGCCTGCCCGAGAACCCGACGACGGGCTACTCCTGGAACGCCTCGGTCACGTCCGGCCTGCTGATCACCGACACCGCGTACACGCCCGACCCCCAGCCGGTCGGCATGACCGGGGTCGGCGGCACCCGTAACTGGACCGTCAGGGGCGTGACGGCCGGGACCCAGCGGTTCAGCGCGGTCTACGTCCGCCCGTGGGAGCCGAACCTGACGGCGAACCAGTTCAACCTGACCGTGCAGGTGAGCTGAACGGTCACGGTGGGAGTGGCCCACTCCCTCTCCACCGACCGCATCTCCGATGCCGTGTGCGAATACAGCGCATCGCCCCGGAGGATCGATTCGCGTGGAGAAAAAAGGTGCGGTGAGGGGGCAGCGCCCCTCTTCTGCCGCCCCCTTACAGGGCCCGCTCGGTGAAGACGATCGAGCCCGAGATGCGGGTCACCTTGATCTTCACGGTCTGGCCGGGCTTGCCCCCCGGGACGTAGATGATGTACTTGCCCTCGCGTGCCACCCCGTCGCCGCGCTTGCTGACCGACTGGATGTGCACGTCGACGATCTTGCCCTCCTCGAACATCTTCTCCGGCTCCTCGGCCCGGGCCTTGCGTTTCCGCACGGGCCGGTGCGAGCCGCAGGCGTCGCAGCGGAGCACGAGGATCCGGTCGTCCTTCACGAGCCGCGTGTCCGGCCGTCCGCACTCGCTGCAGAGGATGTAGTCGTTGAAGTAGCTCCTGACCGCGTTCGCGATCTGCGAGGTCTCGAACTTTCCGTTGAAGATCGCGCGGTTGCCGTCGATCTTGCCGGCCGTGCCGAGCTCGCCCACCAGCGACTTCATCAGGTGCTCCTTCTCGCGCCGGAAGGTGTCGGCGATCTCGGCGAAGTTCTCGAAGACCGTCGTCTTGCCCTCGATGTACGACCGGACCTCGGGGATCACGAACCGCTCGCCGGTCCCGCTCGGCTCCGTGATGTGCTCGTAGGCCTTCTTGAGCAGGGCCTCGTACGGATCCACCATGATGGCTCACTATATGCGGGCGGTTATTATATACTGTTAGATCGGGCGACCGGCCGTGCCGCCCATGCCTCGCTTCCACCCTCGCCGCCGTGTCGCATTTATAAGTCCCGTCACAACGACAGTTCACCGGCACTCGTCCCCCCGTTCGCCACCGCCCCCCCTTTTCAGGAGGAACCACCATGAAGGAACCACCCGGCGTCGGCCTCGTAGCGGGCGCCATCGCCGTCACCGCCGGCGGGCGGCGTCGGCATCTCTCCGCGCCGGCTCCACCTGCCCGTCCGCGTCGCGATCGAGTGGCTCCCGGTCACCGGCCTATGACGCCGCGACCGGCCCGAGCGTGAAGTGGAAGGCGGCGCCGCGCCCGACCTCGCCGTCCGCCCAGCAGCGCCCTCCGTGCCGCTCGATGATCCGGCGGACGACCGAGAGGCCGATCCCGGACCCCTCGTACTCCCGCATGTCGTGGAAGCGGGCGAAGTCGTCGAAGACGCGGACCGCCTGCTCGGCCGGAAACCCGACGCCGTTGTCGGCGACGGTATAGACCGCCTCCCCGCCGTCAGTCGATGCCGAGACCTCGATCCGCGCCGGGTCGCGTGTCCGCGTGAACTTGAGGGCGTTCGAGAGCAGGTTCTGGTAGACATGGCGGAGCATCTCGGGGTCGGCCCGGCAGGGCGGCAGGCAGCCGACCACGACCTCGACACGCCGGTCGCCCGGGTCCGGGAGGAGTTCTCCCAGCACGGCCCGGACCAGGTTCTCCGTCTCGATCGGCTCCAGGGTGAGCGATTGGTGCGACAGGCGCGAGAGCGCGAGGAGGCCCTCGATGAACCGCCCGGCGCGGGCGACGCCGTCGCGGGCCCGGCCGACGTAGGCGACGGCGTCGTCGGGGAGGTCCGGACCCGAACCGGGCCATGAGAATGCCGAGGTAGCCGTCGATCGAGCGCAGGGGGGCGCGGAGGTCGTGCGAGACCGAGTAGGTGAACGCCTCCAGCCTCGGCCGTGCGCTCCTCGACGCGCCGTTCGAGCCCGGCGGTGAGCGCGGCGAGCGCCTCCTCCGCCTCCCGCCGCTCGGTCACGTCGCGGCCGACCGACTGGAACTCCGCGATCGCGCCGTCGCGATCGAAGAACGCCCGGTCGTTCCACTGGAGCCAGCGGGCCGACCCGTTCGCATCGACGACCCGGTGCTCGATCGTCCCGTCGGCATGCTCCGGCGAGAACGAACGGAAGTAGTCGCGGAGGGCCCCGCGCTCCTCCTCGGGGACCGCGGGCGCGAACCGCGACCCGACGACCGTCGCCGGGTCGAGGCCGAAGAACCGGCAGTAGGCGTCGTTCGCCACGAGGTGCGTGCCGTCCGGCCGGAACCTGCAGACCAGCTCCTGCTGGCTCTCGACCACGGCGCGGTACCGCGCCTCGCTCTCCCGCAGGCGCGCCCGGACGTGCTGGCGGAGGAGGGCGACCGAGGCCTGCCGGACGAACGCCTCGATCAGCCCCCGGTGGCCGAGTTCCCCGCCCTTCCTGACCCCGATGGTGAGGACCCCGTAGAGCCCGTCCCGGCAGTTGAAGCCCATCGAGTAGTACTTCCCGGCGTCGAGTGCGCTCCTCGATCCGGTCGCAGGCCTCCTCCGGCAGCACCTTGAAGGTGGCCTGATACAGGGTGGTGATCACCTCCACCAGCCTGTCGCACCCGAGGACGGCCTCGACGCTCGGGACCTTATCGAGCGGGAGCGATAGCCCCTCGAGATCGAATCCCAGCTCTTCCCTGACGATCCGGCGTGCCGGCTCCCCGGCGATCAGGTTCCGAAAGGTGAAGAGGCGGGTATCCCGGTCGAACAGCAAGATGACGACGTAGCACTCTGGCAAGAGACCGATGTACCTTCTCGCCGATGTAGCGGTAGATGTCCTCCTCGTCCCCCATCCGGATGAAGTCCATCGCGGTCCGGGAGAGGAACTCCAGCTCCTCGTTCCGGCGCTGGAGGGCGGCGGACTCCGGCTCCCTCGCGACCATCTCCTCGATCGCGCCGGCCAGGGCCCCGAGGCGTTCGGCGGGGTCGCCGCTCTTCTCGACGTAGCGGTCCAGCCCCGCTGTTCAGGGCCTGGATCACGACCTGCTCGTGGCCCGGCTCCATCAGGAGGACGAAGGGGACCGGGGGCTCGTGCGTCCGCACGATCGAGAGGGCGCCGGGCACCTCGTCCTCGAGCGGATCGGCGACCACCGCGTCGAACTCCCGTTCCCGGAAGAGCGCCACCGCCTCGTCGAACGTCCCCGCCGGCACGACCTCGATGGCCCCGTCCCGCGAGAGCCACCGCGCCGCCTGCCCGCGCCAGGCGGGATCGCGATCGTAGTAGAGGATGGAGATCATGCGAACCCACCACGTGAATTACTGTCCGGACTCGTCTTATCAATCGTTCGGTTTTGTTGTGATGTGTACGGGTCGCCGGGTCCGGCACCCGGGGCCTGGACGAACCACGGGTTCATGGCCGCGGACGTCTCGACGGCCGCGCCCCGTCCCGGAGCGGGGGACGTATCGGCCGGTCGCCAGCCATGGACGACGCGCTGCGGCCGGTCGTGCCGTCACATGTCGTGCTGCAACGTTGCAACATTTACATTGTTGCAAACGAGATCTCGGCGATCGATCGGCTGCGATCCTCGCGTCATCGCCGCCGGGCGCCCGCCCCCCGTCCTGTTTCTACCACTCGCCGCCGTGTCGCATTTATAAGTTCCACCAGAACGACGGTTCACCGGCACTCGTCCCCCCGTTCGCCCCCCCCCTTTTCAGGAGGAACCATCATGAAAGAACCACTCGGCGCCGGCCTCGTAGCCGGCGCCATCGCCGTCTCCGCCGGCGGCGGCGTGAGCATCGTCGCGGACGGCTGGCCCGAGGCAGCGCTCGTCGCCCTGGCCGTGGCCTCCGCCTTCGGCCTCGGCTCATGGCTCGCGGACCGGAGAGTCGCGGCCCTCGTCGCGGTCGTCCGATCGTTCTGCGCGGAGGCCGCCGTCTACTACCGCGCCCGCGAGGACGGCCGGATCGACGACGCGGAAGCGCGGGAGATCGCCGATGCCGCCGGCCGGTTCTTCGCCGACCTCGAGGCGGCCGGCGCGGAACTGCTGGAGGAGGGGCCGTGCCCGACCTCGTGATCGCGGCCCGGGACGCGGGTCCGGCCGACCGGGACCGCGCCGAGATCGTCTGCGACGGAAGAACCGACCTCGCCGTGCTCGCGAAGGCCGTCGCCGCCTCCTGCCGCACCGTCGAGCTGAGGGCCGGCACGTTCAACGCGAACGGCGGCCTCCCCCGCCTCGTCGCGGAGACCGGGCCGTGCCGGATCGCGGTCGTCGTCGATCGGCCGCAGTCGGCCGTCGAGGTGCACGGGCCGTCTGTTAACAGTGTTAACCTGGGGGGGGTGACGGTCGAATAGTATCCGCCGCGGCCGCTGCCGGGGCGCTGATGGCGGCCGGCCGGCCGCCACCGTGATTCATTCGGGAGTGCATGGACGGAACGGCAACGGCCGGATCGACGTCGCCGACATCGTCCGGCTCTTCAACCACCTCCGACATCCGTCCGACAATCCCTTCTTTCCGCCGAACGGATGCCGCACAAATGAGTACGGCGGGCCGTGGGGGCCCGATCGCATACGGATCGATACGCTCATCCGTCGGCTGGCCATACCCTCGAGCATGTACGATAGGACCGCCCGCCCCGGCCGCCGGTTGTCGGATCAGTCACCCCGGAGGGCGAGCATGACCGGTATCAAAACCAGCCTGACACTCCCGGCGGAGATGGTCGCCCGGTTGGACGAGGAGGCAGGGGCCGCCGCGATCTCCCGGGCCGAGGTGATCCGCCGGGCGATCCTCGCGTATCAGGATCAGGGCGCCCCGGACCAGTGCGACGAGGACCCGGGCCCCGTGCTCGCCGAACGGAACCGGCCCGCCGCCCCCCTCCGCGTCTGCGACCGGGCGATCCTGGCGGCCGGCGCCGTCCTCTATCTTGGCCTCGGGATCATGGCGATCGCGATCACCCGGGTCCTCCGGTCCGGCGAGAAGTAATCGAGGGCCACGGCCGGGCGCCGTGCCCGCTGGTACCGGCGCCCCGAGAGACTCCAATGGCGACGGCACGCACGAGGACGTGAACGGCAACGGCCGGATCGACTCCCCCGACGTGGTCGCGCTCTTCAACCACCTTCGACCTCCTTTTTCCGGCGCGCTCTCCGACGACGTGGCGCCGCTCTTCCCGGCACGGGGAGGGAGTCAGACCCTGGTGATCGACGACAGCCAGGCCCGGTACCCGTCCTGTTGCCACAGCCCCTCGAAGACCGCGGCCCGGATCCGGTTGATCCGCCATCCGTCGCCGAACGCCGCCCGGATCTCCTGCTGCGTGACCCGACGCGGGCCGTGGTCGCCGGGTTCGAGCTCGCTGAGGGCGAGCATGAAGTAGGTCCCTCCCGGCCGCAGGGCCTCGGCGAGGCTCCGGACGATAGCACCGGGCGCTCGGGGTCGGAGAGGGCGTGGAACAGGCCGGAGTCGATGACGGTATCGAAGGTCCTGCCAAGATCCTCCAGGCGAAGTGCGTCCTGCACCAGGAACGTGACGGGGAGATCACGCTCCTGCGCCTTTTCCCGGGCGATCTCGATAGCGCGCGGCGCCGAATCCACTCCCCAGACCTCGTGTCCGTGCCCGGCGAGAAAGAGGGCGTTCTCCCCTGTCCCGCACCCGACATCGAGGACGTCGCCGGAGATCTCCCCCGCCTCCTCGAGGGCCGCGACGACCGGTTGCGCCCTCCCGATCTCCCAGTTCGGGGTCCCGCGATAGGCCTCTTCGAAGATACTCATGCCGGAGGAAGATTACCGGTCCGCGGTGAAGACGCTTTCTCCATACCGGACGCGAGGGCGCCCGACCCGAATAACGGATCGAGATCGGTCCGTGACGCCCGATGCGTCGAGGGTGGTATAGACCGTCGGTCCCTGCCCCGAAATCGGAGCACGGACGAGATACATCCTCAAACTGCAGCACAGTGAAATGGCGGAGGCGCACGTTGCGTCGCTCTCGAGGATCGTCGTGAAGCGCCACCTCGT
>CAVUEE010000006.1:0-100185 GCA_963740465.1 uncultured Methanoregulaceae archaeon | reverse complement strand
CAGCGGGTGGGTGTCATGGCGAAGCGGATAGGGTTGCGGGACCACATCGTGTTCGTCGGCGGGGTGGCAAAGAACACGGGGATGAAGGCTGCTCTCGAGAAGGAGATCGGTACCACGCTCGTCGTCCCGTCCGAACCTCAGATCACCGGGGCGCTGGGTGCTGCACTCGCAGCACAGACGGGCCACGGCACAAAGGCCGGAAGCCAGCTCACGCGGCCGGCAGGGTGAAGAAGAACGTCGACCCCTCGCCGGGCGTCGACTCGACCCGGATCGTGCCGCCATGCCGCTCGACGATCCGCTTGACGACCGCAAGGCCGATGCCGGTCCCCTCGTACTCGTCGTGGGTGTGGAGGCGGCGGAACATCTCGAAGATCCGGTCGTGGTACTCGTCCTCGATCCCGATCCCGTTGTCCTTGACCGAGAACTCGACCCGTCCATTCAGCCGTCGCGCCGAGATCGCGATCACGGGTGGCACGCCCTCGCGCCGGTACTTGACCGCGTTGCCGATCAGGTTCGAAAAGACCTGCTCGATCTGGGCCGCGTCGGCCATCACCGTCGGCATGTCGCCGACCGTCACCGTCGCGCCGGCCCCGCGGATTGCCTCGTCGAGCGACCGCGCCGCGGCATAGACCACCGCTGCGGGATCCGTCGGCGCGAGCGGCTTCGCCTCCGTCTCGACCCGGGAGACCTGCAGCAGGTCCCGGATCAGGGTCTGCATCCTCGTCCCGCCCTCGACGATAAACTCGATGTATTCGTCGGCGTCGGAGTCGAGTTTGCCTTTGTACCGCCGCTCCAGGAGCTGGCTGAAGCTGACGATGGACCGGAGCGGCTCCTGCAGGTCGTGGCTCGCCACGTACGCGAACCGCTGCAGCTCCTCGTTCGACCGCGCGAGGTCCTCGGCGGACCGCGCGAGTTCCGCCTCGGCCTCCTTCCGGTCGGTGATGTCCAGGTTCGTCCCGATGACCCGGATCAGCGTCCCCCGGTCGTCGTAGATACCCCCGCCCCGAGGCCGAGAGCCAGCGCACCTCGCCCGACGGGCGGACGATCCGGTGCTCGAGGTGGAACGGTTCGCCGCGGGCGAGCGCTGCCTGGCTCTCGCTCTCAGCCCACTCGACGTCGTCCGGGTGCACGCGCTCCCGCCATTGGGCATAGGTGAGAGTCCTGCCCTCCTCGAGCCCGTAGAGCCGGAAGAACTCGGGGGTGGAGGTATAGAGTCCTGTCCGGACGTCCCAGTCCCAGACGCCGATCGCCGCCCCCTCCTGCGCCAGCCGCAGCCGCTCCTCGCTCTCGCGGAGCGCGGTCTCGACGGCCCGCTCGACCGTGACGTCGCGGAGGACCACCTGGAGCGCAGGTCTCCCGCCGAACGGGATCATGGCCCCCCGCCCCTGGGTCGAGACGGTCGTGCCGTCGAGCCGGACTATCTCGATCGGGGTGCGCGGACTCTCCTCGCCCCGGAGGTCCGCCGCGATATTCGCCTCGACGTCCGCCCGGGAGTCGGGGTGGACGAACTCCAGGATCCTCCGGCCGCAGAGCCTCGTCCGGCGCCCCGGCCCCGAGCAGGGCCGCGGCGGCCGCGTTCGCAAAGACGATCGTCCCCTCCTGGTGGATCAGGATCGCGTCCGGCGAGAGTCTCGACCAGGTTCCGGGTACTTCGCCTCGCTCTCGCGGAGGGCGGCCTCCATCCGCGTCCGTTCGCGAAGGTCGATCCCGACGCCGACCTCCACCTCGTTCGAGAGCCGGAAGTTCGCCCATGAGGTCGGCACGGCGGACCCGTCCCTGGCCGTGACGGTCATGTCGCGCCACCCCGGCTCGAGCGAGCGCATGAACGCCTCGACGGCGGCGCGGTCCGAGGGATCGGGGTACGTCCGCTCGAGCAGGCGGCCGTCGGCCGCGTCCTCGTCGGTGTAGCCGAGGACCTCCTCGACGGCCCGGTTGAGGTGAAACCGGCCGAGGGCGGGGTCGTGGATGCGAGATCATCACGGGCACGGTCTCGATCAGCCGCTCGAGGAGCTCGTGCTCCTCGGCGAGGGCCTGCTCGGCCCGCCTCCGCTCGCTGACGTCCCCGGTGACGACGAGGACCGCGTCCCGGCCGAACGGCATGAAGGTGCAGGCCCGCCACTCCCGGCTGGCCGTGCCGGCCACCTCGACCTCGCGGGCGACCGTCGCGCCGGCCATGACCGCCTCCAGGGCCTCCCGGACGAGGGGCTCGACAACGTCGAGGGGGTCCCCGAGCCTCCCGCCATGACCGGCCGACCAGGGCCTCGCGGGGCTCGCCGCGCTCGGCGGCGAACCGCTCGTTGACCCAGACGATCCGCTCGTCCCGGCCCCAGAGCGAGACCCGGTACGGCACCGCGCCGAGGATCGCGTCGAGGAGCCGACGCTGCCGGTCGAGCGCCTCGTTCGCCGCCGCGAGCGCGGTCCCCTGCTGCCTGAGCTCGTCGCCCTGGACCCTGAGGTCCCCGGTGGTGGCTTCGGACTCGCGGCGGAGACCGATCGGCTCGGCGCGGGCCGCCTCGAGGGCCGAGACGTCCTGCCAGATGGCGAGGGCGCCGGCGAGGGCGTCGCCATCCCGGAGCGGGGAGGCGGTGACGAGAAGGCGGACAACCCTTCCGTCCGCGGCCGTGATCGCCATCGGGAGATTGACCACCTCCTCGCCGGCGAGCGCCCGCGACGCGGGAAGCTTCGCCGGGGAGAGCGGCTCGCCGCCGGGAGTCCGTGCACGGAAGAGCGCCACGATCTCCGCCGGCGTGCACCCCGCGAGCGGCCGGCCCGCGAGGCCCTCGGCGAGATCGTTCGCCGCCGCCACCCTCCCGTCGGCGCCCCAGAGGAACGCGGGCTGGCGGATTGCGGCGAGGATGTGCGGGGGGACGGTCATGGCGGGATCTGGTGCGGGCGTATCGCGGCTACCTTGTCGTCGCCGGTTCATGATGGTTGTCATTCGATCCGGCGCGCCGATCTCCGCTACCGGAAGGGACCCGCCCGAGGTTTCCGGAGGGCGGGCGGGGCCGGTTCCCCGTCAGTCCGTCCGGTCCGGATGTCGTCCGGGGACGGCTCACCCCCCCCCCCTAAAGCTCGTCGGGGAGCGTGAAGAAGAAGGTCGTCCCCTCGCCCGGCGTCGACTCGACCCGGACCGTGCCGCCGTGCCGGTCGACGATCCGCTTCACGATCGCGAGGCCGATCCCCGTGCCGGGGTACGCCTCCTTCGGTGTGGAGCCGCTGGAAGATCGACGAAGATCCGGTCGAAGTACTCCGGCTCGATCCCGATCCCGTTGTCGTTCACCGAGAACTCCCAGAAGCCGTCGTCCAGCCGGTGCGCCGACGTGGATCCGCAGCGGCTCGTCCGGCCGGTGGAACTTGATCGCGTTCGAGACCAGGTTCATCAGGACCTGCTCGAGCTGGAGCGGGTCGGCCAGCACCGACGGCAGCGGGTCGTGCGTGAGCACGGCCCCGGCCTCGCTCAGCTGAGAGCGCGAGGTTCCGCTCCACCGCGGACAGGACCTCCTCCGTGTCGGTCGGGCGGAGCTCCTGCTGCTTCGTGTTCACGCGCGAGTACGCGAGGAGGTCCTGGATCAGGGTCTGCATCCGGTTGCCGCCCTCGACGATGAAGTCGATGTACTCGTCCGCGTCCTGGTCGAGCTGTCCCTTATACCGCCGCTCGAGGAGCTGGCTGAACGCTGACGATCGACCGCAGCGGCTCCTGCAGGTCGTGGCTCGAGACGTAGGCGTACCGTTCCAGGTCCTCGTTCGACCGCCGGAGGTTCTCGGCATACTCGCGCAGGGCTTCCTCGGCTGCCTTCTCCTCGGTGACGTCGCGCAGGACGACCTGGACCGCCGGACGCCCGCCGAACGGGATCGCGGCACCGCGACCCTGCACCAGGACCGTGGTCCCGTCGTCGCGGACGGGTCGACCGTGGTGATCCGGAGTCTCGCCGCCCTGCAGAGCCGCATACGATGTTCATCTCCGCGCGCTCCCGGGTGCCTTCGGGATGGATAGATCTCGAGGACCGGTCGTCCGATGAGGCACTCCGGCCCGGCGACCCCGACCCGAGCGACGGCGGCCAGGTTCGCGAGGACGATCCGCCGACCGGCCTCGAGGATCCGGATCGCGCCTGCCGGCGAGAGCTCGACCACGGTTCCGGTACCTCGTTCGCTCTCGCACGGCGCTCTCCGCCGCCGCCCGCCGCTGGGCGGTGACGTCGGCGAAGACCGACGCGAACCGGCCCGGGCCGGGCGAGTAGGCGTGGATCGTCGTGCCGCGGTCGCGTCGGCGCGAAGTACGTCCTCGAAGCGGACGGACTCGCCCGTCGTCGCCACCCGCCCGTAGCGCTCGATGCACCAGGGCTCGCGGCTCGGGGTGCACCTCGCGCGCGGTGCGGCCGATCGTCCGCCGGCGGTGTATCCCGGTGATCGCCTCGAAGGCCGGGTTCGGGCCACGTCCCAGTAGTCGACCGGGACGCCGGCGCCGTCCAGCACGACGCTCGTGCAGGGCGAAGGTCGCCTCCGCCAGGACTCGACGAGTTCGCGGTACTCGGCCCTCGCTCTCGCGACGCGTGCCGCCTCCTTCTCGCTCGGAGATGCCGTGATGATCGAGCGCGACGAAGACGACGTCCTCGTCCGGCCGTGCCAGGTCCCTCGGCACGAGCCGAGGCCAGGATCTCGAGGACCGTCCCGTCCTTCCTCCGCCACTGCGTCTCGACGATGCCGATGCTGTCCTCGAGGAACCGGGCGTGCCGCTCCTCTCCGACGTCCGTGTACTCCTCGTCGCTGAGGTAACAGGATCCGTGGCATCGCGGCCCACCAGACCTCCGTCGGCGTACCCCGTCATGGTGCAGAGGTGCTCGTTGGCCGACCGGATCACCCGGCGCGACGAGATGCCGATACCGACGGGGGCGGCCCGGAAGATGCTCTGCAGGGTCTGCTCCCGCTCGCGCAGGGCCGCATCGGCCCGCTTTTGCTCGGTCACGTCGATGACCGAGGCTCAGGATATGCTTCTCGCCGTCGATCACGACCACGTCCGACGACGACAGGACGGTCAGCACCCCTCCGGTCCTGGTGCATGCGTTGATCTCCCGGTTGCGCACGGCTCCCTGGTCGAGGGTCTGGCCGACGATGGCCTCCCGTTCGGCATAGTTCTCGGGGAACATGCCCAGTTCCTTCGAGGTGCGGCCGATCGCGTCCTCGCGGGTATGGCCGAAGAGTTCCGTCCAGCTCTCGTTCACGTCCACATAGCGGTATCGGGAGCACGCGTGATCGCCAGGGCTGCCGGATTGCCGTGAAAGGCCTGCGAAAAGAGGCGTCCGCGTTCCGCCACCGTCTCCTCGGCCGCTTTCCGCTCGGTGACGTCGGCGAAGTAGAGGTTGACGTAGTCCTGGTCCGGGATCGGGACGATGGAGACTGTGTAGGTCGCCGGCCCGCGCTCCAGCTCGACCTCGCGCGCCCTCCGTTCGCTGCGGGCCTGCCGGATCTCCCGGCCCAGAACGTCGGGGACGGCCTCGCCGATCGCGAGGTTCCAGTCCGCGAATGCCGCGGTGCCGGCCGGGTTGATGAAGAGCAGTCGCCCTCATCGTCGACGCGCAGGATCGGGATCGGGTTCTGCATCGGGAAGAGCGCGGTCGACCGGGCCTCCGCCTCGGCCCGCGTCCGCTGCTCCATCTCGCGCTCGAGCTCGGCCCGGGACGCGGTGACGGTCCTGAGATCCGCGGTCATCCGGTTGAAGGCGGTGGAGAGCTCGGCCACCTCGTCGTCGCCCGTCACGGCGATCGCGTGCTCCAGGTCGCCCGAGCCGATGACCCGCGCCCCGTCGAGAACGTTCGTGATCGACCGCAGCGAGCGCCGGCCGACCACGACGTAGTCGATCAGGAGGGCCGCGGCGAACGCGCCGAGCAGGGCGGCGATGAGCAGGGCGTTGAGCGGACTGCAGCCCGGTGCGCCTCGGTCTCGAGGAGGTCCGAGAGGCGCGAGGCGTCGTACGCGAGCCCCTGGGTCTGGACGCCGATCCGGCTCCACGCGACCTGCATCCCGGCGGGGTCGGCGGGGGATCCCGATCCGGCCGCGTGGCCCGCGGCGATCTCGCCGAAGACGGTCTTCGACCTGCTCCCGGTCCTTCGTGACCGCCGCGACCAGCGCCTGCTGCGCCGGCGTCCCGGCGGAGAGGTTCGCGAGGTCGTCCGCGAGTGCCGCGTCGCGTCGCCTCCCACCGGTCGAGCTGCCGGCGCTCGCCGTAGAGCGGGTACTCGTTCGCGAGGTAGTTGAGGTCCGACGCCCGCGACCCCGACGCGGTCGGCGACCTGGGCCTGCTGCTCCAGCCGGCCGAGCTCGGCCGTGGTCGTGACCACCGAGGCCCCGATGACCAGCAGCACGACCCCGAAGACGGCCGCGCCGGATCGAGCTCGGGCTCAGGATCTTCATGGTCCCCCCGTCACTGGATGGTCACCGCGCCCGGGTCGACCCTGCGCGAGGGCCGTCGTGTCGACATACTCCCGGAAGTTCGGCCCCGTCGTCGCGTTCGTCAGGTTGTTCGCGATCGCCCACCGGGCCTCGTCGTCCATGGCCGTGAGAAGCGACCGGTCGAGGGAGAGGCCGAACCGGTGGTTCGGCCAGACGGCCGCCATCGTCTCCTCGCTCAGGTTCGCCCGCCGCCCGGCGATCGCCTGCGCGTCGGCGGGGTTCGCGAGGATGTACTCGTCCGCCATCGCAAGGGCGCGCAGGAGCCGCTCGGTCTCCCGCGGGTGGGCGGCGAGCCACGCGCGATCGCTGACGAGGAGGATGTACGTCGGCTGGTCGCTCTGCGCGGAGAAGACGGTCGCGTTCCCGCCAAGCCGGGCCGTGACGGGAGCGACTTCCCGCGGCGAAGTGACGATCGCGTCCACGGTCCCGTTGACGACGGCCTCCCTGTGCTGCGGCACGCGGGACGTCCACGACCGTGACGTCGCCGAGATTCATCCCGTTCAGGTCGAGGAGCCGGCCCAGGTAGAACTCCGACGTTGTCCCGCGGGTGACACCGATCCGTTTTCCGCGCAGGTCGGCGACCGTCACGACGCCCCGGTCCTTTCGGCCGATGACGGATATCGTCTGAGCTTTATCGATGGACGCGATCACGCTGACCGACCGGTTGCCGAACGCGGCGAGGACGAGTGTGAACTCGGTCGCCAAGCGACCTCCACGTCGCCCGCCTCCACCGCCGCGATCGCCTGGGGGCTGATAGCGTAACGGGCGCAGGGTCACGTTCAAACCGTTCTGCGCGAAGAAGCCCCGCTCGTCCGCGACGTAGAGCGGGGTCGACAATCGCTGGGCATCACCCCGATCCGCAGGGGCAGGGCGCTCCGGCGCCGCCAGAGGGCCCCAGAGGAGCCCCGCGCCCGTGAGCGCGATCACGGCGGTGACGGCAACGTACGCCCGTCACGATCGGCCGGGTTCCATATCCTTGTCGTTCGTCGTGATTCCATCACCTCACCCGATGATCCGTCACCGATTCCGGCCGCACCCGCTCGAGGGCTGTCGTGTCGATGTACTCCCCGACGTCGGTGAATGCCGTCGCGTTCGTCATATTGTTCGCGATCATCCACCGGGCCTCGTCCTCCATGGCGGCGACGAGCGACTGGTCGAGGAGAGCGAGAACTGGTATTCGGGCCAGATCCGGGCCATATCAGCATCCGTGTAGTTCAGCCGTTTCTGCACGAGTGCCCTCGCCTCGGCCGGATGGCCGACTCGCGTACTCCTCGGCCTGGCCGAGCGACTTCAGGACGCGCTCGATCGTCTTCCGGATGGCCGGCGATCCAGTCGTTCCGCGGTCATCACAAGGTATATCCCGGCTGGCTGCTCTGAGCCGGCCACTTGACGACGGCGCCTCCCAACCGCTCCCCAATCGGTACCGATATGCATGCTCGAGACGACGACGCATCGACGCTGCCGTTGGCGATGGCATCGACGAACTCGGGTGCCGGACGTTCACGAGGGTGACGTTCCCGAGGCTCATGCCGTTCAGGTCGAGGAACCTGCCGAGATAGAACTCACTCGGACCGCCTCGGAAGGCCGATCGTCGTTCCCTCAGGTCCGCGACGGTCCCGATCCCCGCGATCCTTCCTGCCGACGAGATACGGCGTCTGGTACTGTCGATGCAGCCCAGCCGTATCCGGATATCCTGGTCGCCGACGTCCTCGACGACGGGAGTACTCCGACGTATACGCCATGTCCGTCTCTTGTTCGCATCCGTCGGCGGATCGCAGGGACGAGGATAGTTCCGATGGTGACATTGAGGCCGTTCCGGGCGAAAAGCCCTGGTCGTCGGCGATAAAGATGAGCCGGGCCGATTCATAGGGCGGTATCCCGATCGTGATCGGCTCGGGCGTCTCCGCGGGCGAGGATAGCTCCAGGCAATTCCAGCGCCGAGCCCTGCCAGCACGATCACGGCGATGACCGCGATCGCGGCGACGTACGACTTCATGGCCGTGCTCCGGTCTCCTGCTCGTTCGTCATGATTCCGTCACCTCGGCGATGATCCGCACCGAGTCCGGCCGGACCTGCTCGAGGCGGTGCGTGTCGATGTACTCCCCGAAAGTCGGGGATTACCGTCGCGTTCGTCAGGTTGTTCGCGATCTTCCACCGGGCCTCATCCTCCATCGCGGCGACGAGCGACTGGTCGAGCGAGAGAGCGAACCGGTGCTCGGGCCAGACCGCGTCCAGATAGGCGCTGTCGTAGTTCAGCCGCTTCTCCACGATGGCCTTTGCGGCGGCGGGGTCCTGAGTGACGTCCGTCTCGGCCCGTGCAAGTGCCGCGAGGAACCGCCGTGCCGGTCTCCGGCTGCCCGGCGAGCCAGGTGTCCGTCGTGACGGCAGTGCAGTACGCGGCCTGCCCGCTCTCGGCCGGCCAGACGGCGAGGCCGGTCGGCATCCGGTCCGTGATCCTCGTGGCGTAGGGCTGCCAGACCACGACGGCGTCGACGGTCCCGTTCGCCAGCGCGTCGGCCAGCTGCGGGGCCTTGATGTCGACGAGGGTCACGTCCCGCACCGCCATGCCGTGCAGGTCCAGGTACCGGCCGAGGTAGAACTCCGCGCTGGTCTTGCGCGGCAGGCCGATCGTCGTTCCTCTCAGGTCGGAGGCGTTCCGGATCCCGCGGTCGTTCCTGCCGAGGAGATACATCTGCTCGAACTTGTCGATGGAGGCGAAGGTGCGGACGGGGCGCTGCGCGAGTGCCTGTCCCGCCAGGACCCACTCGGTCGCCATGGCGACGTCCGCCTCTCCGGCGAGCATGCCGTCCACGGCCGCCGCGCCGGAGGAGTAATTCTTCAGGGTGACGGCGAGGCCGTTCTCGGCGAAGTAGCCCTTCTCGTCGGCGATGTAGACGAGCGAGTTCACCTGGTTCGGCTCCAGGCCGACCGTGATCGACTCGGGCGGGCCGGGTGGGGCTGCCGGAGTGCGGGGCGGCGGCCCACCAGATGCCATATCCGGCGATGCCGATCAGGGCGACGAGCGCGATCGCTGCAAGGCGTTGGTTCATGGGGCTGCTCCGGTGGTGCGGGGTGCCGTCGTCCGGGAGCGCGGCCGGACGCGTGGGATGGTGGGCGCGGCTGTCATGAGTCCGTCATCTTGTCCCGTCCCACACGCGAACCGGCCTGGGGTGTCCCCGGAGACGTGTACCGGGATGATCGTCCCGGAAGCATCAGGCCAACATTCGGGCATACCTGTTCCCATGGGGAAGGCGCGGCGAGCGGGATCCGTTCCGGTGGTCCTGCAGGAGGACCGGCGGAGGGGCTTCCGAGCGTCGTGGTATGTCCTGATGGCGAGGGTCGAGTCCAGATTAATGGAATAGCTGGTTCCGGTACATAATCTGCGGATCGAGCACCGAAACTGGCCGACAGGACTGGTGCGGCCTTCCCTGACAATGAGACCAGAAGCACGTGTCGGCGATCGTTCTCGAGACGGAGACCCGGCGCCCTTGCCGATCGCTCATGTCCCGTACCCGCTCTCCCGTCGGCTGCCCACGCTTCAGAAACGACGGTTCACGCGGCCGGCAGGGTGAAGAAGAAGGTCGAGCCCTCGCCCGGCGTCGCCTCGACCCGGATCCGCCCGCCGTGGCGGTCGACAATCCGTTTCACGACGGCGAGGCCGATCCCCGTTCTCCATCGGCTCGCACATGGCGCCGGCGGACGACGGCCTACTCGGGTTCCACGGCGGCGCCGGGGGGTTCTCGCCGTGTCTGCACGGGCGTCGTCAGGAGCGCTTCGCGTGCAGCCTCGCCGTCGGGTTTCAGAATGACGGCGATCTTCCCCTGGTGTTCCATCGTATAGACCAGGCGTTTCTGCTCCATGCAGCGGAGCTCGTCCTTTGCCTCGTCGTGGGGAATGCCCAGGACGTCGGCGATCTCCCGGCTCGACCGGGCAGGGTGCTCATCGTCGAAGAGGAGGAGGATACGGTCCTGCAGGGCCACCATGGGGATCTATCGACACACGACCATAAAGAGGCTCGCACGCCCCGACCGGTGACGACCCGGCCGCCACCGCCGGGACTCACGCGGCCGGCAGGGTGAAGAAGAACGTCGAGCCCTCGCCGGGCGTCGACTCGGCCCGGACCTCCCGCCGTGGCGGTCGACGAGCTGTCACTGTAACCGTGATCGCAGGGCCGATCTCCGCCCGGCAGACCTCCCGCCACCCGGGGAGAGGCCGGGAGAGCTGGTGCTCGGAGATGAGAGACGCACGGGGCCGAGCGGCGATGATGTGAAACGCAGGGCCTATGAGCGAGATCTGCCGCCGCGCCACAGCATCGCCGGGAGGTCGTTGTTCGGGCGACATTTTAGGGTTTTCGATCGGGCGGGATCCCGCCGGTCCGGGTCGGGGCTCCCGTGCCCGGTGCCGTTCCCGCCAGGTCACGCGGCCGGCAGGGTGAAGAAGAAGGTCGAGCCCTCGCCCGGCGTCGACTCGACCCGGATCCGGCCGCCGTGCCGCTCGACGATCTTCCTGACGACGGCCAGGCCGATCCCGGTCCCCTCGTACTCGTCGCGGGTGTGGAGGCGCTGGAAGATCACGAAGATCCGGTCGAAGTACTCCGCCTCGATCCCGATCCCGTTGTCCGCCACGGCGAACCGCCAGAACGTGCCCGCCCGTTCGGCCGAGATCCGGACCTCGGGCGGCACGTCCGGCCGTCGGTACTTCAGGGCGTTGCCGACCAGGTTCGTGAAGACCTGCGCGAGCTGGGCCGCGTCGGCCATCACCATCGGCAGGTCGCCGACCTCGATAGTCGCGCCGGCCTCGCGGATCGACGTCTCCATCAGCCGAAGCACGTCGGCCACGACCTCCCCGGCGTCCGTCGGCGCGAGCGGTTTGGCCTTCGTCTCGACCCGCGAGAGCTGGAGCAGGTCCTCGATCAGCCGCTGCATCCGGTTGCCGCCCTCGACGATGAAGGCGATGTACTCGTCCGCATCCGTGTCGAGCTGACCCCGGTACCGCCGCTCGAGGAGCTGGGAGAAACTGATGATGCTCCTGAGCGGCTCCTGCAGGTCGTGGCTGGCCACGTACGCGAACCGCTGCAGCTCCTCGTTCGACCGCTGCAGGTCGTCCATGTACGACTCCAGCGCCCGCTCGCTCTCACGGAGCCGGGTGATGTCGAGAGCGTTGAAGACGACGTCCTCGTGCGGGCGGGAGAGGTCGACCGGCGACGAGCTGAGCAGGATGTCCCGGATGGTCCCGTCTCGCCGCCGCCACTGCGTCTCCACGGCCCCCGTTCCGCCCGCCATGATCTGCGCGTACTTCTCAGTTCCGACGTACTCGGTACGCCTCGTCGCTCGGATAGAACACGCGTGAGTCCCGGCCGATCAGTTCGTCGCGGGTATAGCCGGTCATGCGGCAGAGCTGGTCGTTGGCCTGGGTGATCCTCCGGTGCGAGACCATGCCGATGCCGACGGGGGCGGCCCGGAAGATGCTCTGCAGGGTCTGCTCCCGCTCGCGCACGGCCTCCTCGGTCCGTCGGCGCTCCGTCACGTCGATGAGCACCCCGATCACCCGGTCGAGGGCGCCCCGCCCCTCCCCGACCCTGTGCCCCTTGAACTGGATCCACCTCACCTCGCCCGGGGGGAGGACAACCCTGAACTCGAACTCCAGCGGCGTGCCGGCGGCGAAGGCAGCCCGCCGTCCGGCCTCGACCTGCTCGCGGTCGTCGGGGTGGATCAGCCGCACCCAGTCCGTGTAGCACGCGATCGACTCCGCCTCGAGGCCGTAGCGCCGGAGGAACCCGGGGGTGATGGTCACCCGGTCCGTAGCCGCGTCCCGGTCCCAGATCCCGATCCCCGCGCCCTCCTGCGCGAGCCGCAACCGCTCCTCGCTCTCCCGGAGGGCCTCCTCGGCCCGCTTCTGGCCGGTGACGTCCATGTTCACGCCGAGCACCCGGAGAAGGCGTCCCGCCCCGTCGAAGACCCCGCCGCCGAGGACCCGCATCCACCGGACCGAACCCGTCCCGTCGCCGTAGCGGAACTCCAGCTCGAACGGTTCTCTGCGGGCGAGGGCCGCGTCCCGTTCGGCCTCCACCCGCTCGAGGTCGTCGGGGTGCACGGTGTTCCGCCAGTCGTCGATCACGGCCGTCTCCGGCCCGGGGGCGTAGAGCCGGACGTGTTCGCCCGGGCCGCTCTGTCCCGTGTCCGGCAGGTGCCACTCCCAGTTCCCGATCCCGGCGCAGGCCTTGGCCAGCCGCAGCCGCTCCTCGCTCTCCCGGAGCGCCTCTTCGGCCTGCCTCCGCTCGGTGATGTCCTGCACCATCGGGGCGAGGTATACCACCCGCCCCCCCGCGTCCCGGACGTACCGGACGGAGAGATGGCCCCAGACGACGGCCCCGTCCCTGCGGATGTACCGCTTGTCGAGCTCGTACTGGTCGATCGCGCCGGACGCGAGTTCGGTGGCCAGCCGCACGTCCTCGTCCACGTCGTCGGGATGGGTGAACTCGGGAAATCGCATCTGCCGGAGCTCCTCTTCGGAATATCCGAGCATCTCGGCACAGCGCCGTGTTCGCACGCAGCATCGTGAAGTCGGGAAGGAGGAGCGCGGCGCCGACAGGGCGACTGGTCGAAGGTCCGGCGAAACAGGTCCTCGCTCTCGCGGAGCGCCGCCTCGGCCCGCGTCCGCTCGGTGACGTCCTGCCAGACGACGAGAGCGGCCGTGATCCGCCCGCCCGTCCCGGATCGGGGAGGCCGTGGCCAGGATCTGCGAGTCTCCGACCGTCGGCGAGGGTGACGGTCGAACGGGAGGTCGGCGACCTCCTCGCCGCGAGCGCCCGTGAGAGCGTCGGCCCGGCATCCGAGAAGGGCGTGCCGTCCGGCGTGCGGACGTTGAAGATGCCGGCCAGATCCAGCGGCGGAGAGGCCGGCGAGCGGCCGGCCGGCGAGGGCATCGGCCCTGTCGTTCGTGGCGACGATCCGGCCGTCGGCGTCGTAGAGGATAGGCGGGCTGCCGGATGGCGTCGAGCGGAACGGACGGAGGAGGCATGGGGATCGCTCCGGGGAGGACTGTACCGATCACCCTACCCGGGAGACGATAATGGTTGGCATTCGCGTTTCGGCGACCCGTATCCGCAATCCCGTCAGCCCGGGGCCCAGGGCGCCGCGGCTCACGCGGCCGGCAGGGTGACGAAGTAGGTCGAGCCCTCGCCCGGCGTCGACCCGACCCGGATGGTGCCACCGTGCCGGTCGATGATCTTCTCGACCACGGCGAGGCCGCATCCCTCCCCCGGGGGGCGTTCGGGAATCCCCTCGTTTTAATAATCCCGGGGCCGGATCATATGCTTGCTCTATCGAGGTGAGGCACTCGATGCACCCGACACCCGATACCCCAGACCATACCGGCGGACGTCAGCACCGCGCCGACGTCCGCCCCTGCCGAGCAGTCCCCCGGCCCGACCCGCATCGTCGGCATCGGCGCGTCCGCCGGCGGACTCGAGGCCTTCGAGCAATTCTTCCCGGCGCTCCCCTCCGACACCGGGCTCGCCTTCGTCGTGGTCCAGCACCCGGACCCCACGACGAAAGGGGCCGTGCCCGAGCTCGTCCAGCGCACGACCCACATGCCCGTGGTCGAGGCCGGGAACGGGATGGCGATCGAGCCGGACCACGTCTACGTCATCCCGCCAGACCGCTTCCTCACCGTCGGGCGCGGCCGGTTCCACAACCGCGAGTTGGAGACCGGCACGCGCATCGGGATGTCGGTCGACGCCCTCTTCCGCTCCCTCGCCGGGGACCAGCGGGACCGGGCCGTCGCGGTGGTCCTCTCGGGCACGGGGACCGACGGCACCCTCGGGATCGGCGCGATCAAGAAACAGCTCGGGCTCGTCCTCGTGCAGGACCCCGCGACCGCGCAGTTCGACGGCATGCCGCAGTCCGCGGTCTCCACCGGGCTCGCCGACCATGTCGCGCCGGCGGACGAGCTGCCGGGGCTCCTGCTCGCCCACCTCGAGAGGGAACGCTCGACCGGCTCGGCCGAGACCTCCGCCCGGATCCTCGCGCTCGTCCGCGCAGGGACCGGGCACGACTTCTCGCTGTACAAGACGAGCTCCGTTCACCGCCGCATCCGGCGGCGCATGGCCGTCCGCCGCCTCGAGCGGCTCGACGACTACCTGCAGCTCCTCCGGGAGGACCCGGCCGAGGTCGGCCTCCTCTTCCGCGAGCTGCATGATCGGCGCGACGCAGTTCTTCCGCGACCCCGATGCGTGGGATGCGCTCCGCGACCGGACCCTCCCCGGGATCCTCGGACAAAAGCCGCCCGACGGGCAGTTCCGGGCCTGGGTGCCCGGCTGCTCGACCGGCGAGGAGGCCTTCTCCCTCGCCATCGTCCTCCTCGAGGCGCTCGAGGCCGCCGGAGACGAACGGCGGATCCCGGTCCAGATCTTCGCCACCGACATCGACGGGGAGGCGATCGCGGCGGCCCGGCAGGGGCTCTATCCGCCGAACATCGAGGCCGACGTCTCCGCCGAGCGGCTCGGGCGCTTCTTCGTCCGGCAGGAGGACGGCCGCTACCGGGTTCGCAGGGAGGTGCGCGAGCTCGTCGTCTTCGGCGAGCAGAATGTCGTGATGGATCCGCCGTTCATCCGTCTCGACCTCCTCAGCTGCCGCAACCTGCTGATCTACTTCTCGTCGGACCTGCAGAGACGGGTCATGCCGATCTTCCACTACAGCCTCCTTCCCGACGGGATCCTCTTCCTCGGGTCGTCCGAGACGGTCGGCTCCCTCTCGCCGTTCTTTGCCACGGTCGGGTCCCGGTGGAAGATCTTTCGCCGGACGGGAGGGCGGGCCGCATACCCCGAGCCCTTCGCCGAGCCGCGTGCCACGCAGCCGACCGAGCTCGCGCGGGCCAGGCGGCTCGCGGGCAGGGACCCGCCGGGCAGCTCCGGGCGCTCCTCGTCCGGGACTTCGCCGCGCCGGGAGTGATCGCCACCGGACGGGGCGACCTCGTCCACGTCGCGGGCCGGTCTCTCGGGCGATCGCCTCAGGCGGCGGGAAGGGTGAAGAAGAAGGTCGAGCCCTCGCCCGGCGTCGACTCGACCCGGACCCTGCCGCCGTGGCGCTCCACGATCCGCTTCACAACGGCCAGGCCGATCCCGGTGCCCTCGTACTGGTCGTGGGTGTGGAGGCGGCGGAACATCTCGAAGATCTGGTCGTGGTACTGGGGCTCGATCCCGATCCCGTTGTCCGCCACCGCGAACTCCACCATCCCGTTCGTCCGCCGCGCCGAGACCGAGATCGCGGGCGGGACCCCCTCGCGGCGGTACTTGAGGGCGTTGCCGATCAGGTTCATGAAGACCTGCTCGAGCTGGGCCGCGTCGGCCATCACCGGCGGTATCTCGCCGACCTCGAGCGTCGCGCCGGCCTCGCGGAGCGGGACCTCCATGCGACCGAACCACGCCGGCAACGACCGTCGCCGCGTCCGTCGGCTCGAGGGGTCGTGCGCCCGTCTCGACCCGCGAGACCTGCAGGAGGTCGGCGATCAGCCGCTGCATGCGGTTGCCGCCCTCGACGATGAAGCCGATGAACTCGTCCGCATCCGTGTCGAGCCTGCCCCTGTACCGCCGCTCGAGGAGCTGGCTGAAGCTGACGATGCTGCGGAGCGGCTCCTGCAGGTCGTGGGACGCGACGTACGCGAACCGCTGCAGCTCCTCGTTCGACCGGCGGAGCTCGCCCGCGGACCGCGCGAGCCCGAGCTCGGCCTCCTTCCGCTCGGTGACATCGCGGATGACGGAGACGGCCCGGATATCGCCGCGGCTGTCCGTGAAGAGCGCGGTGGTGACCTCGCCGGGGAAGGTGCTCCCGTCCTTCCGGCGGTATACGAGCTCGGCGGAGGCGGCGCCGTCGTCTGCGCGCTGCTCCAGCATCGCCGCCAACCGGGGATCGGTGACGTCGAGGATCGCATCCCGGTCCTGGCCGACGAACTCCTCCTCGGTCCACCCCAGCAACCGGCACGCCGCCGGGTTCGCGGCAAGGATGCGCCCGTCGTCACGGGGGTCGGTGAGGATGATCGCGTCCCGGCTGTACTCGTAGAGCGTGCGGAATCGCTCCTCGCTGTCGCGCAGCGCCGCCTCGAACCCGGCGCTCGCGGTAGCGGTCCAGATCCGCCCGCCGGCGTCCCGCAGGAGCTCGATCTCGGCGTCGCTCCAGGCCCGCGGCCGGACGCTCTGAACCGCCAGCACCGCCGCAAGCCGTCCGCCGCGCCAGATCGGGACCCCGAACGAGGCGCTGATCCGGGGCTCGCCGTTCCCGGCCGTCGCGGTCCCGGTACGGCGGAGGAGCTCCGGACGGGGCCAGGGCGCCGATGCCGTCCATGCGGCCCGAACCCGCCGTACTCGGCACGGTGCCGTCGGTCCAGTCGACCTGGACCGTAGGGTGCCGGCCGGCCGGATCCATCTCGCAGTACGCGACGCCGTTGACGCCGAGGTGACGGCCGACCATCTCCGAGGCGACGGCCGCAATCTCGCGGATGTCGCCGAGCCCGCGGAGGGCGTCGCCGAGCGCGAGGAGGAAGGCCTGCCGCCGCTCGCTCTCCCGCACCGCCTCCTCCGCCCGTTTCCGCTCGGTGATGTCCTCGCCCGAGCTCAGAATTCCGGCGATCCTGCCGTCATCGTCGGTGATCAGGCGGTTGCTCCAGAGGATGTGCCGCTCCTCCCCGTCCGGGTGAGGACCGGGTTCTCGTTGTGCTCGAACCCGCTGATGTCTCCTCCGATTGTCCTCGCGAAGGCGGCCCGCAGGTCCTCCCGTGTCGCTTCGGGCAGGAATGTCCCGACCCAGTCCTTTCCGAGGATCTCCACCTCGGGGCGCCCGAGGATCTCGCACCCCCGCCGGTTGATCAGGGTGACCCTCCCCTCCGTGTCGAGCGCGAGGATCATGACCCCTGCGAGCTCGAGGAGGCTCCTGACCCGGTCCCGTTCGCGGTTGGCAAGTGCATTGGCTTCCAGGAGCTGCGCCTCGCTCTCGCGCAGGTGCTCCTGGACCTCCAGGAGGTCGTCGTTGCGCACGCGGAGCTCCTCCTCGACCGTTGATCAGCTCCTCGTTCTGGCACCGGAGCTCCTCCTCCGCGGCGCCCAGCTCCTCGTTCTGCCGCTGCAGGGCCTCCTCCGCCTGTTTGCGCTCGGTGATGTCGCGGCTCGTCGCGATGACCCCCACGAGCACCCCGTCCTCGTCGTAGACCGGCGCTCTCGTCGCCTGGACGGGGAAGTTGCGGCCGTTCCGGTGGCGTGCCATGTACTCGCCCAACCACACCTTGCCCGCCGCCATGAGGTCGGCGATCCGCAGGGCCTCGTCCTCCGGTATCCCGTGGTCGACGCGGTCGGCGAGGGGCTGACCGACCATCTCCGATACCTTCCAACCGTACAGCCGCTCCGCGGCCTCGTTCCAGTAGACGATCGTGCCGTCGGGATCGACGGTCGTGACCGCGTCCGCGACCGAGTCGAGCATCCGGGCGAGCAGGCGGAGGCGGTCGTAGTCCTGCCGGCGATCCGTGACCACGACGCTGATCTTCGCCTCGCCGCTCATGGCCACGGGGGTCAGCGAGACCTGCACGGAGAACGAGCCGGTGCCGCTGCAGATGCGCATCTCTCCCCGGCACGGGCCGAGCGCCGAGGCCGCGAGCAGGGCGTCGAGCTGTGCCCGGTCGCGGGGGTTGAACTGGTCCCGGAGGGCGGCACCGAGAATGGCCGCGAGGGGCTCGCCCCGCATCGCGACGAACGAGGCATTGGCGTAGAGGATCGTGCCCGCCGAGGTCAGGGTGAGGGCGCCCTCCTGGATGTTCTCGACCAGGACGCGGTACGGGTAGTCGGCCCCCTCGAGGGTGTAGACCTGCGGTCGCTCGCCCTCCGCGATGACGATCGCGTCCACCTCCCCCAGGCGGATCGCGTCGAGGGTCTCGAGGAACTCCCGGTTCCGGGCGCGCAGGTCCTCGTTCTCCCGCCGGAGCTCCTCCTCGGTCGATTGCGGGGATTTTTCGTTCGCGGCCATGTTATGCCCTGGGGATCAGGTCGAGCCCGACCAGGACTTTGTCCCTCTCGGTCATATCGCCGATGACGCGCCGAAGGGGCAGCGGCAGTCGCCGGATCAGGGTCGGCGCGGCGATCACGAGGTCCTCGGGGATCGCGTCGGGGTTCTGGTAGATATCGATGATCTCGAGCTCGCAGCGGTCTTTCAGGTACTCGTCGCAGAGCTTCTTCACGTTCTGCACGGCGGTCTGCGAGCGCGGGGCGCTGCCGGCCACGTAGAGGCGGAGCACGTAGTGCTCGCTCTCCAGCGCCGCAAGCGCCCGTTCGAACTTCGCCGTCGTGTCACCGTCGTCGGTCACGTTGCGCTCCGCACCCCGAGGCCGCCGCTGACGAGGATCGGCCGGCCCTGCCGGGAGCCCGCCGAACATGATCTCGTCGAGCCCCCGGACCCCGGAGGGGACTTTCTCCAGGGTCGTCCCGTCCGCGATCGTCCGATCGGTCTTCGGCACGCCCTTCGCCTCCCCAGGCTCGTCCCCGCTCCGAGAGACGCTCATGATTTATCATTATGTTCAGGGGATTATTTCAGTATCCATGGGTAACCCTCACGGTCTCGCCGCCGGGCAGGATCTGCTGTTGACGGGATGAGGACGGTCGTCTCCCGGATGCCGGCAGGGATCGCCGGCGGCATATCCGGCCGGCGAATCGTGATATCGTTCGAGATCCCGTTCGAAAAGACCTGACCGAGCCTGCGTCGGGTCGGCCATGACCACCGGCAGCGAACCGTGCGTGAGCGCCGCGGGCGGCCCGGCACGGGGCCCGCGGACCCTCAGGGCAGTTCCTCGAGGATGGCCCGGACGGAGGCCTCGAGCGCCGGCAGGTCGTCGGCGACCAGCCGCCAGACGATGGCGAGGTCGACGCCAAAGTACGGTGGACGAGGACGTGGCGAAGGGCGACGACCTTCTTCCACGGAACCTCGGGATGAGCGGCGATCAGCCCGGGCGAGAGGCTTTTGCGGCCTCGCCGATCACCTGGAGGTGGTACACGACCCAGACCTGCAGGAGCTCGGAGGCCATCAGCTCCCCGACGGTGGACGGCAGCCGCTCTCGGATCTGCTCGATCGCCTCGATGATGTCGCCGAGCCGGTCGCAGTCGGGCCTCACAGCGGCACCGCTTCCTGCATCACGGTCTCCCGTATCCGCTCCCTCAGTCCCCGGTCCGAGGCCACCTCGACCTTCACGCCGAGAAGCTCGGAGAGCTCCCGCTGGAAGGCGGCATGGGTAAGGAGCGAGGCCGTGGGCCCGAAGGTGACGAGCAGGTCGAGGTCGCTGTCCTCGCGGGCCTCGTGCCGCGCCACCGAGCCGAAGACCCGGACGTTCGTGATCCCGTACCGTGCGGCCACGGCCAGGATCTCGCCCCGCTTCTCCGCGATCAGCCCGTAGATGTCGGCCGGCATGGTCTCCCTCCTGCGAGAGAGTTCCGCGCACGGGGATATGAAAGGACCGCTCCGCTGCGGGGTCGGACCGCGGGTCTTCCCCGTTCAGAACCCCCACTGCGATAAATTCGTCCTCTCAGGGTCGACGTCGGCCCACTCCCACCCCGGGGCCTCGATAATCCGCGAGACGGGCTGCCAGATCCCTGTCGAGCACCCTCCCGCCCCGCTTCGACCCTGGGCGGACGCCGGAGGTCGTGAGGCGTCCGGCGCCGACAGCGCCACGGCTCCGGCCGTCCGGATACCTTTATTTACCCTCTCCCGCATGCTCCCGTGCCCCGAAAGGGCGGGATGGAGACCATGCAATTCGTTGCACTACTGAAATTCAAGAAAAAGGTGGACAGGGAACTGGTCGACTGGTCCGTGAAGAAGATCCAGGCCGACGAGAAGGAAGGGATCCGATTCCACAGCATCGTCTGGACGCTCGGACGATACGATGCGGTCGCGCTCTATGAGGCTCCCGATGAGAAGGCAGCGATGAACTCGCCATCGAACGCGGAGCGGTCATGGATATCGAGACCCTCGTTGCCGTACCGGTGGAAGAAGCGAGGAAACTCGTCGAGTAGACGAAACTGGCACCCATTTTCTTCAAGCATTCGATGCAGAGGCGGTGAGCGATAGCGGTTCGCAGCTTTTTTGGCCGGGGAGTCGCGGACGTGACGGCCACGACGATGAGAGAGGGCGACGGAGAGCCCGAGCATCGCTCGCGGCCGGCCCGGATTGTTCTAGAATCCCACTGAGACAAATTCGTCCTCGAGGGGTCCACGTCGGCCCACTCCCACCCGAGGGCCTCGATGATCCGCGAGACGGGCTGCTTGATCGTCTTGTCGAGCATCGTCTCCCGGTCGATCGCTTTCGCTGACGGCTCCGGCCGGGCCGGCGCCGTCGCGTCTTGGTCTGGCAGCGTATTCTGGTCTGGATTTCCGTCGTTTCGACACTACGAATCGTTCTTGCTGTTATGTCTGCTTGAACAATTGTCGTGCCATGGCCACTCTCTGCTCGAAATCGGGCCCTTCGAGTTCTTCCACGACGGTCTCGAGAACCGCCGGGATGTCGATCTGCTGCGGGCATCTCTCGACGCACTGTCCGCACTGGACGCACAGGGATGCAAACTCGGGCTCCCCGAGTGCGACAGCGCCGCCCAGCCGTGCGGCATACATGAATTTTTCACCGTCGGGATTATCGGCCAGGTACAGGTTGTTGTATTCCTCGAAACAGAGCGGGATGTTCACGCCTGCGGGACAGGGCATGCAGTACCGGCAGCCTGTACAGCCGACTTTCATCAGTTCGCGGTACTTCCTCTCCACGCGGCGTACCAGCTGCAGTTCCGCCTCCGTCAGCGAATTCGGGTATCCCTCGTCCGCGATCTTCAGGTTCTCCCGGACATGGGTCTCCTCACTCATCCCGGAGAGGACGACCGTGACCTCCGGACGGTTCCATACCCAGCGGAGAGCCCATTCTGCAGGCGTCCGCTTCGTCGGAGCCTCGTCCCAGATCTCTCTGACGGCAGGAGGCACGGTCCTCGTGAGGTTCCCTCCGCGGAGGGGTTCCATGATGATCACGGCGAGGCCTCTGGAGGCGGCGTACTCCAGGCCCGCGGTGCCTGCCTGGTTCCGTTCGTCGAGGAAGTTGTACTGGATCTGGCAGAAGTCCCAGTCGTAAGCGTCCACGATCCGGCCGAAGTCCTCCCCCGCGCCGTGGAAGGAAAAACCCGCGTTCCTGATGCGGCCGTCGGCCTTCGCCCTGTCGAGGAAATCTGCGACACCGAGTCTCCTCGATCCTGTCCCACAGATCGCCGACGAGGGCGTGGACGAGGTAGTAGTCGATCTGGTCCGTTCGGAGTCTCTCCAGCTGGGCGTTCAGGTACGTGTCCATATCCTCCCGGCGCTCGACAAGCCATGACGGGAGCTTTGTTGCGATGTTCGCTCTCTCGCGGTACCCGTCGGCAAGGGCGCGGCCCACGAAGGGCTCGCTCTGCCCCCCGTGATAGGGCCAGGCCGTATCGACGTAGTTCACGCCGTGGTCGATTGCATCGCGCAGACTGCCTCGTGGCCCGCGCTTCGTCAATCGAGCCGTCCGCGTTCGCGGCAAGGCGCATGCATCCGAATCCGAGGATCGAGAGTTTGTCGCCGTTCTTTGGCATTTTCCTGTATAACATGGCCATTCACCCGGTTTTCGTTTTTATCTCGGTAACACGTGTTTTGCGCTCAGTGGAAATGGGGAGGGTGGCCCCCTCTCTCCCCCGGAGGAGAAGGCAGCATGCGGGGGCAAGTCCCCTTGACCTCCACTATCGATTGGATTTCGTTCTCTGTTGTCGGAGCACGATCGACGGCCATGCTCCACGGAGAGAGCCCCGACGAGGGGGCGAGCGCCCGTCGCTCCTTTCGAACAGAGACTCTTTCGCACTATACAGGGAGAAATAGTTCAATCCAATCCCTTCTCCCTGAGAAATCCGGTCAACAGGTCAGCGATTTCGAGATTGTTCAGATCCGAGAACGCAAAATGCGTGTTTCCGTAGATTCCCAGTTCGGGCAGTGGAACGCACGGTCATCGGGGACCAGCATGGCGAGCCACGCCGTACCGGAGAAATGCCCGTTCTCGATCTTCTCCCCTTTGGGAAGATTACCTTCTCCGGCATGGTGTCGATAGTCTCATGGTCTCTCCCTCGAACCAACAATTTAGTCCCGGATAAAGTTCGTGAAGACGGGGACCTCCCGGACCGGGAGCGGCACACCCATTTTCAGACCGGCCTCTTTGCACTTCAGGAAGAACGCCATGTTCCGGGCGAGAACCCGCATGGTCCAGAGCCCTTCGAGATCCTTCTCGACATCTTCCGGCTGTACCCCGTGGACCATGTTCCAGTAGCGGGAGGAGACAATGGGCATCTCCATGAGGGTGAAGTACTTGTTGAGCTGGTCGAAGGTCGCCGTCGTCCCGGCTCTTCTCGCGGAGACGACTGCGGCTGCGGGTTTCAGGTAAAACGATTGTTTACCCGCCAGCAGGTCGGTGTAAAATACCCGGTCCATGAAGGACGTGATGGCCCCGCCGGCAGACGCGAAATGCACCGGTGACCCGAAGATAAATCCATTCGCATCACCGGCAATGTCGAGGAAATCGTTGACCCGGTCCTTGAAGACACAGTGCCCCTCTTCGGCACAGGTCATGCACGCGATGCATCCGGCAAGCGGCTTCTTGCCGATCCAGAATATTTCGGTTTCGATACCTTCCTCGTTCAGGGTCTTTGCGACTTCGGTCAGAGCCGTATAGGTGCAGCCTTCCTTGTGGGGGCTCCCGTTTACCAGTAAAACTTTCATGTCCTGTCTCATTTTTCGTTCAAATTCGTTGATTCCATGTCATCTGCGCCCGGACCGGAACTGTGCCGGCCTCTCGTGAATCACTGATGGTTCATGCCTACGACTCCTTGTATTCTTTCCGGGTAATTCTTCGATTACCCCGGAGTATCGCGAGTGTTCCTGTGGCGTATATCAAGTATGTATGACGTATATAGTGCATACAAACATAATTGTGCTATACTTACAGGTTTGATACTAATGGAGACAACGCCGAAAAAATTCAAGTACAGCTGGCCGATCGAGGCAACGCTCGATGTGATCGGGGGTAAATGGAAACCGCTGGTCATCTACCAGCTCAAGGACGGGACGCTGCGGTTCAACCAGATCGTGGCACGGGTGCAGCCCCGGATCACCCAGAGGATGCTGACGAAGGAACTCCGCGAACTGGAGCGGGACGGGATCGTCACCCGGAAGGTGTACGCACAGGTCCCGCCGAAAGTGGAATATACGCTCACGGAAACGGGAGAATCCCTCATCCCAATTCTCGATCAACTCTGTGACTGGGGATCCGAGCACATGGGGCACGAGATCGAGTTCAAATGTGAAGAAGAATGAGCGTCGATCCACTGGACCCCCGGCAACACTCTCACGTTTTTGAGTGACTCCTGCTTTCCGACAGAGCCGGATAATCGGCGCCAGGGGCGGACGAACGATCGATCCGGATCAATTGTGGATATTTTTCCTGGAAGCCTCGGGCGAGATGCGAGCCTCCGTCTGCCGGGCACCGGCATCGTTCAGGGCCGGTGCCTTCGCGGAAGTGACGGTCACGATCCATACGAGGGACAGCGGGGATTCGCGTGAGCATCTCCCTCACGACCGGCCCGAATTTCTCTCGGAAGCCCCACTGCGAGGGGTTCGTCCTCTCGGGGTCGATATCGGCCCACTCCCGCCCGGGGGCCTCGGCGATCTGCGAGACGGGCTGCTTGATTGTCGTGTCGAGCATCGTCTCCCAGTCGACCACGAACTCGGGCGGGACCTGGTCCGCGGTTACCAGAAGGCGCTTACGTCCATCTGGGTATACTTCCCCTTGACCGTCTTGATGGAGACCCGCTTCGGCTTCGAGCCCCGGCCGAACGAGGAGCCGAGGGGATGTTCGAGTCCTACCCACCGCAGTCTGCCATTCGCGTCCTCGGACGCGCCGTCGCCGTCAGGGCCGGCTCGAGGGCCGGGAAACCTGGCGGGTATCTCTTCGAGCGCGATAGAATCTGCATGACGCAGATACACAGGACGGATGGATGCCGGCATCTCTGCGCCATCGAGGAAGAAGGGTAAGCACCGGAGCGGGAGAATGGAAGAACCGCGTCCCCCGACCGCGAGGCCCCCCCCTCTTTGCCTCTCCCCCCCTCAACTGTTTCCGAAACGTTTTAATCTCTGACGGGTATTGCCTACTACGACCATCATGACTCCTTATAGGTTCCTGTGCTTCCTCGCGGGGCTCGTCATCGTCCTCGCGACGCTCCCGGGGCCGGCACTCGGCCAGGGCGAGACCGGTTACGTCCGCTTCGCATCGTCGCCCGGCGGGGCGCTCATCTACGTCGACGATGTCTACCGGGGGGTGACCCCGGCAGGCTCGGGCCAGTCGTCCTCCATCCTGGTCACGGCGAACACGGCGCACGCGGCCCGGCTCGTCAAGCAGGGATACTACGACTACGCGACCACCTTCACCGTGGGTGCGGGACAGACCCGGGACATCTCCGGGACGCTCGTGCGGTCCTCGGGGACCTCGACCTTCGGCAGGATCGCCGTCCAGTCCACGCCCGGAGGAGCGTCGGTCTACATCGACGGGACCTACCACGGGACCACCCCCACGACGGGCGGGTCTTGGCTCGAGCAGGATGTCCTCGCCGGCAGGCACCGTGTATCGGTCCAGCTCGAAGGCTACACCACCTACACGACCACGGTCGATGCCGAGTCGGGCCAGCGCAGCGAGGTCCGGGTGACCCTGAACTCGGACCAGGCCGTCGGGGCCATCCAGGTCTCGACCAGCCCGAACGGGGCAACGGTCACGCTCGACCACGATGAGTTGCAGACGGCGCCGGCCACCTTCCTGAACGTCGATCCCGGCACCCACACGATCGTCGCCACCCTGGAGGGGTACGACCCTGTCTCGCGGACGATCCAGGTCTCTCCCGGGCAGACGGTCCAGACATCAATCACATTGAGCACGGTCTCAACCTCATCGGGCTCCATCTGGATCCGCTCGGTGCCGTCCGGGGCCAACATCTATCTCGACGGGATCTACAGGGGTTCCACACCGATGACGATCGGCAACCTCGCGGCAGGCGATCACACCGTGCGCCTGCGCCGCACCGGGTATCAGGAGTACTCGACGGTCGTCACCGTCCCCGCAGGCGGTACTGCGGAACTCCAGCCGACGCTGACGCCCCTGTCGTCCGCGAGCGGGTCGGTCGACGTGGTCTCGTACCCGGCGGGGGCTTCGGTGTACCTGGACGACGTCTACCAGGGGGTGACGAACCCCTTCGACACGCTGAACATCCCGGACGTCGGCGTGGGGGAGCATGACCTCAGCCTCACTCTCGGCGGGTACTACGACTACGTGACCACGGTCACCGTGAACGCGGGCCGGACGACCAGCGTGGTGGCGACGCTCACGGACCTGCCGGGCGCGAACCCGAACGGCCAGGTGGCCGTCTCTTCCGTGCCCTCAGGGGCCGGGATCTACATAGACAACGTCTACAGGGGCGTCACCCCGCTGATTGTGGACAATATCAGGACGGGGCGTCACACGCTTCTTGTTCGGGAGGCCGGTTATCAGGACTGGACCACCCAGCTCCAGGTGAACGAGGGGGAGACGGCGCAGGTCTCAGCCACGCTCGTAAGCGGCGGGACGGTGACGGCAACGGCGACGCTGACCACTGCGGTCACGACGGCGGCCCCGACGACTACGGCCGTCCCGACGACGACCAGATCCGGTCTTGCCGGCGGGCTCGCCCTGGGCGGGCTCGCCCTCGCCGGCCTGCTCGTTTTCCGGGCCCGTCGGTAACTCATATTTTTCCGAAAACCCGGCCCCGACTCCGGCCGATGGTCCTGCATTGATCGCCTCAACCTCTCAGAACCCCCACTGCGATGCATTCGTCCGCGAGGGGGCCGACCTCAGCTCACATCCACCCGCAGGCCTCGATGATCCGCGAGATCGGCTGCTTGATTCCTGTCATCACTCCCCCGATCCGCCTCGAATCCGGGCGAACGTCGTAGGTCGCCGTCCACACCATCCGCCGCCATTGGCGCAGCGTCTCCTGCCCATCGGATACCTTGATATACCCCCTCTCACATGCTCCCGTGCCCTGAAAGGGCTGGATGGAGACCATGAAATTCGTTGGACTGATTAAGTTCAAGAGAAAGGTGGACAGGGAACTGGTCGACTGGACCGTGAGGAAGATCGAGGCCGACGAGAAGGAAGGGATCCGATTCCACAGCATCCTGTGGACGCTCGGACGATACGATGCGGTCGCGCTCTATGAAGCTCGCGATGAGAAGGCGGCGATGAAGCTCGCCATCGAACGCGGGGAGTTCATGGAGATCGAGACCCTCGTTGCCGTACCGGTGGAAGAAGCGAGGAAGCTCGTCGTGTAGACGACACGGGCACCCTTTTTCTTCAGACATTCGATGCAGAGACAGCGCGTTACCGGTTCGCAGTTTTATCGGTGAAAGATCGTCCTCTTCCGTCACGAGTCACGTACGCCGATACTTCTCCGGGGGAATGACGAAATTGGAAAAAGTCAGTCCGCGCCGAAGGTGGACTTCCCCCTCTTCCTGACGAGCGCTTCGGCAAACGGTCCCACGAGGAGACCCCAGATCGCGAGGGTCGCGTAATCGCCGGGAGAACCGAACGTGGGATTCTGGAGATACAGTTGCGAGAACCCGATGCTCACCAGAATGACGATGGTGATGAGGAACGAGCCGACATTATAGAGCCAGAGACGGAAGTTTGCCCAGAACGATCCCTCTTCCACACTCCCTTCGGGTCCCGGATACCGGGTGACGGTGAATCCCTCGACAGTCTCCCTTCTCTGACCCCCGAGATCCATTTTCACGGTCATTTTATCGGGGCAACCTTTGATCGTGCTGGCTGTGTCCCGGATCCGTTTCTCGATTGCAGCAAGGTCGTCGTTCTCCGTCAGCCTGAAGAAGGAGATCCAGAGCTCATCCAGGTTGCATGCGTCACAATCCATCTTCGTGTCGCATATGACTGCCAACCTGCGCAGGTCCTGGAAATCGTTACGGTACTGCGCTTCTTTCCGGGCGTGGCCGGTGACGGTGCCGAGATACAGATCCGGTTTCTCCGTTTCCGGCGCTTTATCGTATTCCGCGGTGAGAGTATCTCGCAGATCCGTGAAAAACGGAATGTGTCTCTGGTCGTCGACGAGATCTATCGGGAAGCAATCGTCATGTTGAATGGTCTTTTCGGATTCATTCAATTCTGCGAGGAATTCCTGGAAATTCTTGAAGGCATTCATCCACGAGAAGCGTTGCGTGTTCCACTTCTCCCAGGCCTTCTCGGTAGTCTGGAGAAGCGTGTCCGCTTCATCCGTCTCGCCTGCCTGGATTTTCTTGTTGATGGTGTCGATGCGGTCCGCCAGGTACGAATGGAAAGGATTGGGACGCGAGCCGTACTCTGCCCCGAGATCCTGATCGTGCGTGACGTGATAGTTCAGGACTCCCAGTTCCTGCAGGATCTGGTCTCTTTTCTTACCGCGGGCCTCGTATGTGAAGATGAGGATGCTCGCCAGGACGGCCAGCAGCAGAATGAATAACGGTACGATAAATCCGTCTTTGACCGTCACGCTGACCGGAATTCTGGTGGTCGCATTCGTCGATGAGAACCAGACCTCCCCGGCGTACCTCGCGGGATCCGTGGCGTTCGGCAGATCGATTCGGATCGATACCTTCTGAAGGCTCCCGTTCGCCATCCGGGAGCTGAGGTTCGTTGCCTGTATCAGGTCCGAGGGGAATACCTTTCCGCCCGATGATTCCAGGTCGGTCGAGATAAACTGCAGATCGGAGATGTCCTGCTGGGCCGTGAGTATGAAGGTCCGCACAGGATGGTCGTATTCCGAACCTTCAACGGTGAGATTGGCAGGGTAGACGGCAACCCCCTGCCCGGCATCGACCGAACAGACGAGAAGAGCGAGACAAAGGATCGCGATCAGGATCCTTCGGCGAATGCGGTTCATGAGAATCCACTGCAGTGTGCATACGCCATCGAGTACTTAAAAAGGTGCCTATCCGTTTACCATCACGAACCGGGTGTACCCCCCCGTCGCACCCGCCTATCACGAAGTTCTCAGAACCCCCACTGCGATAAATTCGTCCTCTCGGGGTCGACGTCGGCCCACTCCCACCCGAGGGCCTCGATGATCCGCGAGATGGGCTGCTTGATGGTCTTGTCGAGCATCGTCTCCCAGTCGACCACGAACTCGGGCGGGACCTGGTCCGCGTACTCGAACCCGACCACGTCCGTCTTGGGGTACTTCCCCGTGACGTTCTTGATGTAGACCCGCTTCGGCTTCGAGCCCCGGCCGAACGAGGTCCCGAAGTGGACGTTCGCGTACTTCGCGCCGCGGATGTGGGCGTCGGCATTATTGTAGGACTCGAGCGGCTTCCCGATGCCGCCGGGGATCCCGACCTCGTCGAGCGAGAACGCGCCGGCCCGGTACTTCGTGATGATCTCCGAGAGGTAGTCCCTGACCGCGTCGTACCCCTCGCCGCGGAGGATCATCTCCATCACGCGCATCTGGACCTCCTTCGTGATCGCCGGCGAGTCCGAGCGGCGGAGCTCGAACCCGACCACGTCGATCTCGTCCACGTCCTCGCCCTCCTTCCAGACGAGGTGGCCCGCGTACCGCTTCTTCCTGCCGGCCTGGAAGAACCGGGGTAGATCTTCTCGAACTTGATCGAGAAGTAGTGCTGGTCCGCGTTCAGCACCTCCTTCGCGAACTCGCCGTACGAGGCGTTCAGCGCGGCCTCGACGTCGCGGGCGGCCTGCGATCGTCGCGTCGCGGTCCATCGGCGGCATCCCGATCATGCACGAGTCCGTGTCGCCGTAGAGGACGCGGTAGCCGAGCGACTCGATCACCTTCCGCGTGTGCTCGATGATCGCCCGGCCCACCGAGGTCACGGCCGACCCGATCTCGCGGTCGTAGAGCCGGAAGCGGACGTAGCCCGAGACCCCGTAGTACGAGTTCATGATCACCTTGATCACGTTCTGCTGGAGGTCGAGGAGGTGGTACTCGGGCGAGCCGAACGGGAACGTCTTCCGGAGGGCCTTCCGCTCGTCCCGCTCCTCGAGGAGCTCGCTGATGATCGAGCGCGTCAGGCCGTCCGGCTGCGGCGAGGAAGCGGATCGCCGTTCGGGGCGCGGAGCTCGCCGCCGGGGTCCTTCGTCTCGGGCGAGGCGTTGATGGTCATCATCGCCATCGGGTACAGGGACTTGAGGTCGAGCACGACCACGTTCTCGCGCACCCCCCGCGACGGCTCGAAGACGGTCGCGCCCTCGAACTCCTCGGCCACGCACGGCCCCCTTCGAGGGGAGGACGAACCGGCCGAGGGCCTTCCGGAGGATGTAGACGTCGACCACCTGCGACGAGTTGATGGAGCGGTCGAGCGGGCAGCCGACGTACCGGGCGATCTCGCGGTAGAACTCGACGATCGAGTCCTTGCGGTTGATCCCGATGCAGAGCTCGACGTCCTTGATGTTGTACTCGACGAGGAGGCGCGGGTCCTCGCGCCAGAGCGCCGAGACCGTGCCCGTGTACCGGACCTTGGTCTCGCCGAGCTCGAGCCTGCGCGATCGCGTCGAGCCGGTACGACTCGCGCTTCGAGACGTGGACCTTCTTGTACGCGTCGAGGAGGTCGAAGACCACCCGGCCGCGGAGGGGGTTCCGCTCGCTCCTGCCCGGCAGGCGGCTCAGCGGCCTCGGCCGGCTGGAGGCCGAGCCGGGTCATCCGGTCGAAGATGTACGGGATGTCGAAGTCGGCCACGTTCCAGCCCGAGACGATGTCGGGGTCGGTCCGCTGGATGTACTCGGCGAGGCCGGCGAAGAGATACTCCTCTCTGTTCGTAGACGCAGAGGGTGTGGGCGTTCTCCTTCACGCAGACGTTGTTGAGGCCGCCGGCGAGCGCCTCGGGGTCGGCCACGGCGTCCCTGTCCCGGCCGGAGGAGGAACGAGGTGTACCGGTCGTCGTACGAGTCGTGGCAGGTGATGCAGATGATCTTGTCCCGGTTCGGGTCGGGAAAGCCCCGCTCGTCCTCGCACTCGATGTCGATGAAGCAGCATCGGGCCCGGACGTCGATCTCCGAGGGCTCGACCTCGGCAAAGTTGGCGTCCTCCGCCGGCACCTTCAGGCCGCCGTGGAGGCCCGCGTCGATCAGGAAGCGGGTCGTGAACGGGATGTCGGCCTCGTAGTGGTCGAAGCCCGAGCGGATGTCGCGGACGTCGGCCGGCCGGTTCGCGTACAGGCGGCGGAGCCGCTCGCCGCGGATCGAGGTGTAGGTCGTCCCGGCCTCGAGCTCGAGCATGCCCGTCGCGGCCGCGGCCTGCGCCTGGTCCTCGGGGACGTAGAAGTACGGCCGGAAGCCCGTCACCTTCACGTGGACCGGGTTTTGAGCCCTGTCGCGGCCGAAGACGTGGACCGTGGTGCCCGTCGGCCCGGCCGAGTACTCGACCTGCGCGATGGTGCACTCGATGCCGTCGGCCGCCATGGTCCTCAGAGGGGAAGCCCCGCGCAGAGGGCGCGCTCGTACGCGCCGGCCTCGCTCATCTTCGCCCGCTCCCACGGGTCGAGCTTCCACTCCTCGACCCGCCGGGCGCCGCCCTTGCCGACCTCGCACGGGACCGCGAGGGAGCAGCCGTCGATGCCGTACTCGCCCTCGAGCGCGACCGAGACGGGGAGGACGACCCGCTGGTCCTCCGCGACGGCCCGGAGGAGGTTGACGATGTGGACGGCCGGGCCGAAGACCGTCCCGCCCTTGCCCTGCATCACGGGCATGGAGGCGTTCCGGAGTTCGTGGAGGATCTCCTCGCGGACGGGCTCGGAGGTGCCGGGGGCCGAATGGGAGAAGACCGGGACCTGGTGGTCGCCGTGCTCGCCGAGGACGGTCGCGCCGTTGGCCGTGAGCCCGCGGTCCCGCAGGGCGATGGCGAACCGGGCCGAGTCGAGCTGGCCGCCGAAGCCCATCACGCGCGACCGGTCGAGGCCCGACTTCTTCGTGATGTAGTAGGCGTTCGCGTCCGACGGGTTCGTGATCGAGACCAGGACTCCGGGGAAGCGGGAGAGCTCGTTGATGCAGTCGTCCGCGACGGGCAGGTTCGCCGAGAGGAGGTCGGCCCGGGACCGGATGTTCGGGTTCCGCGGCGAGCCGGCCGCGAAGATCCCGATCTCGGCCGACGCGGCCTCGCGCAGATCGGTCGTGATCATGACGTCGAGACCCGTGTGCTGGAGGTCGAGGACCTGCGCGTGGAGGAACGGCGCGACCGCGTCGTGGATCACGAGTTCGTCCACGAGCCCGGTCGCCACCGCCAGAAACGCCACCTCGCCGCCGATCCGCCCGGCGCCCATCACGCAAAGCCTGGTCATTGCCTGTATGGTGGGCACCCAATCCTATTCAAATGCAGGTCCGCGGAAGGTCCGCGGACCGCGTCGCAACCCTCATCAACCCGCGGGGCGACGGTATTCCACATGCTGACGCTCAAGCCCGGGCCGGTCGAGGTCGGCGGCGTGCGCCTGCCGAAACCACCTCGTGCTCGCGGCCGGCGTCCTCGGCACGACCGGGGCCTCGCTCGCCCGGCAGCTCCGGAACGGGGCCGGCGGGGTCGTCACCAAGTCGATCGGGCCCGCGCCCATGCCCGGCCACGCCGGGCCGTGCCTGGTCCCGCTCGAGGACGGCCTGCTGAACGCGATGGGGCTGCCGAACCCGTCGCGGGCCTTCGTCGAGGAGCTCGGCGCCGTCGCGGGCGAGCCCGTGGTCGTCTCGATCTTCGGCGGATCGCCCGAGGAGTTTCGCCGAGGTCGGGTCCTGGTTCGCCGGGCTGCGTCGCCGGGCTCGAGCTGAACCTCTCCTGCCCCCACGCCGAGGGCTACGGCGCCGCGCTCGGCTCGGACCCCGCGCTCGTCGAGGCGTGCACCCGGGCCGTGGCCGGACCTCGGCCTGCCGGTCTGGGTCAAGCTGACCCCGAACGTCACGGACATCGCGGAGCCATCGGCCGGGCCGCCGAGCGCGGCGGGGCCTCGGCCCTCGTCGCGATCAACACGGTCCGGGCCATGCGGATCTCGACCGCGCTCCGCCGGCCCGTCCTCGGCAACCGCTACGGCGGGCTCTCGGGGCCGGCCGTCTTCCCGGTCGCGGTCCGGTGCGTGTACCAGCTCTACGAGGCCGTCCGCATCCCGATCGTCGGCTGCGGCGGGGTCTCGTCCGCGAACGACGTCGCTCGAGATGCTCATGGCCGGCGCCTCGGCCGTCCAGGTCGGCTCGGCCGTCTACGCGACCCGGACGTCTTCGCGACGATCGCGGCCGAGCTCTACGCCGACGACGGCATGGACCCGGACGGAGATCGTGGGGTGCGCCCATGCGTGAGCTCGCGGTCGTCACGGTCGTCGAGGTCGTGGCCGAGACGCCGTCGGTCACGACGCTCTCCTTCGACCGGGCGTTCGCGTTCGAGCCCGGCCAGTTCGTGATGGTCTGGGTCCCGGGCGTGGACGAGGTGCCCATGGCCCTCTCGTCTCCGAACTCGATCTCGGTCCAGCGCGTCGGCGACGCGACCTCGGCCCTCTGTCGCGCTCGGAGCCCGGCGACCGTCTCGGGGTCCGCGGGCCGTACGGCCGGGGCTTTCCGCTCGTCGGGAACGTCCTCGCCGTCGCGGGCGGGATCGGCGCGGCCCCGCTCCTGCCGCTCGCCGAGGCCGGGCGGGTCGCGACCTTCCTCCTCGGCGCCCGGACAGCGGCCGAGCTCCCGTTCACGGTCGCGGCTCGGGGCGGTCACCGACCTCCGGCTCGCGACCGACGACGGCTCGGCCGGGCACCACGGCTACGTCGCGGACCTCCTCGGCGGTTTCGACCTCGCGTCGTTCGACGTCGATCTGCGTCTGCGGCCCCGAGCCGATGATGGTCGCCGTCCGCGACCGGCTCGCGGCGGCGGGCGCGCTCGACCGGTCCTTCTTCTCCCTCCACCGGTACATGAAGTGCGGGGTCGGGGTCTGCGGCTCCTGCGCCGTCGACCCCGACGGGCTCTGCGTCTGCCGGGACGGCCCGGTCTTCCCCGGGCCCGTCGTGGCCGCGAGCGAGCTCGGCCGCCACACCCGCGACGCCTGCGGCCGGCGGGTCCCGCTCGGCCGTTCCGGCTAGCACTCCGCCGCATATTTTTAATCGCTTGTATGCATAGCTTTACTGATCATCATCCGCGGCGGCCCCACGGCCCCCGCGGCCTTTGAGGGTACTCATGAGCAGGAACATCCGTGTCGAGCCGCTGAACCAGATTCCGCTGGAGAAGCAGCAGGTCGAACTCGTCGAGCGCAAGGGGATCGGCCACCCCGACAGCATCGCCGACGGCGTCGCCGAGTCGATCAGCCGCGCGCTCTGCCGCACCTACATGGAGGAGACCGGCGTCTACCTCCACCACAACACCGACCAGGGCGAGGTCGTCGCGGGCCAGTCCCAGCCGAAGTTCGGCGGCGGGCGCGTCATCCGGCCGATCTACATCCTGATCGACGGCCGGGCCACCAAGGAGTTCGATGGCCACCTCTTCCCGACCGACTCGATCGCGGTCCAGGCCGCGCACGACTACCTCCGCGAGACCATCCCGAACCTGGACCACGACCGCGGCCTGATCGTCGACTGCCGCCTCGGCGTCGGGTCCACCGACCTGCAGGACGTCTTCCGCCCCTGCAACTCGAAGGTCCCGCGCGCGAACGACACCTCGTTCGGCGTCGGGCACGCGCCCTTCTCCGAGACCGAGACCCTCGTCCGCGAGGTCTCGCGGTTCATCGACGAGGACCTCTCGAAGCGGCGGCCGATGATCGGCCAGGACGTCAAGGTCATGGGCCTGCGCGACGGCGACCGGATCCGGCTCACCATCGGCTGCGCCATGGTCGACCGGTTCTGCCCGGGCTCGACGAGTACCAGGACACCAAGGCGTTCATGCAGGACGAGATCGGAGCCCTCTCCCGGAAGTACACGGCGCGGACCGTCGACGTCGACGTCAACACGGCCGACGACCCGGAGAGCGGCTCGATCTTCCTGACCGTGACCGGGACCTCGGCCGAGATGGGCGACGACGGCTCGGTCGGGCGCGGCAACCGCGCGAACGGCCTGATCACGCCGAACCGGCCGATGTCGATGGAGGCCACCTCGGGCAAGAACCCGATCAACCACATCGGCAAGATCTACAACATCCTCGCGCCGCAGATCGCGAACGCGTGCGTGGCCGGGGTCGAGGGGATCGAGGAGTGCTACGTCCGCCTCCTCTCGCAGATCGGGACGCCGATCGACCACCCGCTGGTCGCGTCCGTCCAGGTGCTGCCCGGAGCCGGCGTCGACTTCGGGAAGACGCAGCGCGCGCTCGAGGAGATCGTGGACGCCCAGCTCTCGGAGATCACCTGCGTCACCGAGAAGGTGATCCGTGGAGAGCTCGCGACCTTCTGAGCGGGTCCGGCTCGCGGTCCCGAACAAGGGCCGGATCGCCGAGCCGATCATGGAGCTCCTCGAGCGGAGCGGGCTCCACGTCGCGGGGAGCGGCGAGCGGCGGCTGATCGCGAAGACCCTCGACCCCGACGTCGAGCTCCTCTTCGCCCGGCCGATCGACATCCCGGCCTACGTCGCGAGCGGCGCGGCCGACCTCGGGATCACCGGCCTCGACATGGTCGGGGAGCGCGGGGCCGCGGTCGAGGACCTGCTCGACCTGCACTTCGGCGAGGCCACGCTCGTCCTGGCCGTGCTCGAGGAGTCGGCCGTGAACGACCCGGCCCAGCTCGCGGGGCTCCGCATCGCGACCGAGTTCCCGAACCTGACGTCCAAATTCTTCGCGCGAGCGCGGAGTCGCGGTCGAGCTCGTCCCGGTGGCCGGGGCCTGCGAGCTCGCGCCCCACCTCGGGATCGCGGACGCCATCGTGGACCTCTCGAGCTCGGGCACGACCCTCCGGACGAACCGGCTCCGGGTCGTGGCCGAGGTCCTCCGGTCGTCCACGCGCCTGATCGGCAACCCGGCCGCGGTCAGGTCGAAGGCGCGCGAAGGTCGGCGAGCTCGTGATGGCGCTCGAGAGCGTGGTCCGGGCGAAGGGGCAGTGCTACCTGATGATGAACGTGGACCGCTCGCACCTCGCCGAGGTCGAGGAGGTCCTCCCGGGCCTCGGCGGCCCGACCGTGATGCCGGTCGCGTCCCACGACGACCGGGTCGCGGTCCACGCGGTCGTGGCCGAGGCCGAGGTCTACGGCCTGATCCCCCGCCTCAAGCGCGCCGGCGCGAAGGACATCCTCGTCATGTCCATCGAGCGCATGATCCGGTGATCGTGGCCGGGTGGCTGAAAGAACAATCAACATTTTCGCCGGGTCGGGGAGGTCCCGAAAGCGCGTACCGCGATCTCGACCGTGGCGCGTTTATCATCGCGTAATGCCGCAGCCCGGATTCGAGAGCTATCCGGTCCGGGGCCCGGGTATCGTGCTGACCAGCCCTTAACCCCCCATCTCCAAACACTCGAGGATGCGCTGCGATTTCACCTGGCGCTCTCTTTGCCGTGATCATATCTCCCCGCATCCTCACCTGGATACGGGAATGATTTTTCGTCGAATACCTTTCTTTGCCGCGAGTTCGCGCTTCAGACGTCAATCGGGCACCGGAGCGGCGAGTACGATCCTCAGCTCACCGCTCTCTTCACGAGCGCGCCGATCCGTGCCTCTTCGGCGGCAGTCAACTCCTTCAGCGCGAAGGCGATCGGCCACATGGCGCCTTCGTCGAGGTTCGCCTCCTCGTTGAAGCCGAGCGTCATGTACCTCTCGTTATTCCCGAGGACCGCGCCGCGGAAGAAGCAGACCACCTTGCCGTCCCTGGCGTACGCCGGCATCCCGTACCAGACTTTCGGCGAAAGGGCCGGCGCGCTGGCCTTGATGATCACATGGAGCCGCTCGCCCATGGCGCGGTACGGCCCCGGCATCGCGGCGATCTTCTCGAGGACGGCGCTCTCCCCGTCCGCCTTGTCGGAGCTCGGGTCGGGCTTCTGGTGATCGGGAGATGTTTTTTTCATGAGGTGCCTCTCGACGCTTCGAGATTAATAGAGTTGCCGATTTCTGCAGAGATTTTGGTCTTGAGAAAAAGGGTTCGAATCGGTCTGGCCGGGTGACGTTTCCTGTACGAGATGAACCGGCGAGGGCTCGGCCTTCCACTTCACCCTGCAGGCCGTGTGAGCCGTCCTCTCCCGTTTGTCTGCGTCGCATCCCAGGTGCAAAGGACATCCTCGTTATGTCCTTCGAGCGCATGATTCCGGTGATCGCGGCGGGTTGACTACGGGAAACCGGCGGATTATCGCGAAATCGGAGAGATCTCTCCGCCGCTCGCAGCGCCTTTTTCACCGTGGCGTGGATAGCATCCCAAATACCTCAGCCCGAATTTTTCATCTTCCACGTTCGATTCCATGCACAATGATACCGGCCCCGCCGAAGGACTGACTGTACCAAACCCCTTCGATGATGCGTTGTCTCCTGGTTCGTGTTCGTCGATGCGCCGGCCCCTGTCGCGGACCTTTCCCGGTGCCGGGCACGGTGCATCGGCATTGGCTATTGCCGGATCGCCGCCCGTTCCGGGTTCGGCCGGCAGCCTGCGCTGCTCTTTTTCAGAAACAATTCGAAATATTTAATATCTTATGGATGAATCTGTGATAATCGCGCGTGGAGTGACAGCCCCTCTTTAACGGCCAATGGGCCGGGCGCCATGCCAATCCCTCCGCGCGGGAGCAATCTCGCGAACGCACAACCTCCGCTTCTTAGCGAAGCGGCCGGAGGAACAGCATGCATCAACCCGTATTCCATCGGGGGCGCCTCGGCGCCCCGGCGCCGGCGGCAGTCCTGCTGCTGGCGCTCTGCCTGCTCGCCGTCGGCGCGCAGGCCGTGAACGAGACAGCGAACACCTCCGTGCCCGTCGCGGGTGACGGCCAGAACATCGACCGGCTCGAGTTCATCCCGACGCCGGTAGTCACCGCGCAGCCGACGCCGACGCTGTGCGCGTATGCCGACGCATACCCGATGCCGAACTTCACCGCCGACCGGACGCGCGGCCCGGCGCCGCTCACGGTCCGATTCACCGATGCCTCGTCGGAGTGGGCGTACGAGTGGCACTGGGACTTCGGTGACGGTTCGAGCTCGACCGAGGAGAACCCGGCCCACACGTTCGCCTCCCCGGGCGTCTATCCGGTCAGTCTCACCATCAGGGAAAATGACCACATCGACGGGTGTGTGTTCGTGCATATGTGGTACGACCCGAACTTCGCGCTCTCGACCAAGAGGGTCAATGTGACCGTCGTGGGGACCGACCCGACCCCCTACAAGCCGCTCGCGATCCCCGGCCGGATCCAGGCCGAGGACTACAACCTCGGCGGCGAGGGCGTGGCCTATCACGACACGACCGCCGGGAACAGCGGCGGCGCGTACCGCCAGGACGGCGTCGACATCGAGACCGGCGGCGGCGTCACGAACGTCGGCTGGATCCGGAACGGCGAGTACCTGACATACACCGCGATCGTCGCCGAGGCCGGGAACTACACCCTGACCGCGCGCGTCGCGAGCCCGAACAGCGGCCGCGCCGCGTACCTCTCCGTCGACGGCGTCCAGGCCGCGACGATCCGGTCCCGAACACCGGGTCCTTCGACGTGTACCGGAACGTCTCGCCGCACATGTACGTCGGCGAGCCTCTGCAGACCCCGACGCCGCAGGCCACGCCCGTGGAGGTCTCGGCACCGGTCGCGCTCGCGGCCGGCACGCACACCCTGAAGCTGACCTTCGCCGGCGACGGCCAGAACCTCGACTGGATCTCGTTCGCACGGGTCACCCCGACGCCGCTGCCGGGCGAGCCGACGCCCTATCGGAACGTCACGCTCCCCGCCACGATCCAGGCCGAAGACTACGACCTCGGCGGCGAGGGCGTTGCCTACCACGACACCACCGCCGGCAACAGCGGCGGCGCCTATCGCCAGGACGACGTCGACGTCGCGGCAATCGCCGGCGGGCACGCCGTCGTCGGGATCGAGGACGGTGAGTGGCTCGTCTACACCATCAACGGCATGGCACCCTCCGGCAACGAACCTGCCGCTCTCGTCCTCCACCTCGCGAGCGACCGCGACGGGGGGAGGGTCCAGGTCGAGGTCAACGGCAGGGTCGTCGGGAACGTGAGCGTCCCGAACACGGGCAGCGCCACGATCTTCCGCCCGGTGCAGACGCAGGTTGTGGCCGCGAAGGGCACGCTCCGTCTCCTCTTCCGCGGCGGCGGGATGAGTATGGACCGGATCGAGTCCCCGTGGACCATGATCCGACCGCGGAACGTTTTCCGAGTCCGAACTTCACCGCCGACCGGACGAACGGCACGGCGCCGCTCACGGTCCGATTCACGGACACCTCATCCGAGTTTGCATACGACTGGCACTGGACCTTCGGTGACGGCACGATCTCGACCGAGCAGAACCCGGTCCACACCTTCCTCTCCCCCGGCGTCTACCCGGTCAACCTCACCATCGATGAGCATGACCACTGGGTCGGCGACGCATGGGTACACTACTGGACCCCCCCAACGCCGTGGCCCAAGACGGTCAACGTGACCGTCGAGGGTCCCGGACCCGATCCCGGGCTCGCGATCCCCGGTCGGATCCAGGCCGAGGACTACAATACTGGTGGCGAGGGCGTCGCGTACCACGACACGACCGCCGGCAACAGCGGCGGCGCGTACCGGACTACGACGGCGTCGACATCGAGACCCAGGGCGGCGTCACGAACGTCGGCTGGATCCGCGACGGCGAGTGGCTTGCCTACACCGCGACCGTGCAGGCCGCCGGGACATACACGGTGACGGCGAGCGTCGCGAGTCCCGAACAGCGGTCGGACCATCGTCCGTCTCGGTCGACGATGCGCCGATATCGACGATCGCGGTCCCGAACACCGGGTCGTTCGCGCGGTTCGCGACGGTCACCGCCCCGCTCCCGGTGACGCTCCCGGCCGGAATACATACGTTGAAGCTCGCATTCGCCGGTGATGGCCAGAACATCGACTGGTTCGCGATCTGGCGCTGCAACTGCCCGACTCCACCAACATCGCCCATGCCGTCCGGCGGGGCCTCGTTCACGGCCGTCCCGGTCTACGGCCCCGCACGGCAGCGCCGTGAAGTTCACGGTGACGCCGGCGAGCGGGAAGACGCATCGCGCGGCCTGGTGGTCGTTCGACGCCCCGGCGCACCTGAACACCTGGAACTCGCGGGCGACGAACCCGACGTTCTTCTACCCGCGGCCGGCACCTTCTCGCCGCTCGTGAAGCTGACCTACACGGACGGCTCGACCGAGACCGTCCAGCGGACGAACTACGTCCGGGCGACGTGATGAGCATGCCGGACTACTCCATCACTCCGGCGCGGCGCGGGCGGAACACGTCGGATCGACTCCTGAAGATCTTCCTGATCGCGGGCACGGTCCTTCTGGTCGGTTTATCCAGCGCGGCCATGGTGCAGTCGTTCCTTACCGATGCTGCTGCTCCCGCCGCAAACGAGGCCGGGATCGCGCCCGAGCCGACCCGAACCCCTCTCCCGACCACGGCGCCGATGGCCGCGCCGATCACCTTCGCCGTTCAGACGCGGACGGCCGGCACCCTGAGCCCGTACTCCGTCGACCCGGATTCGGTAACCCCCGATGCCCGTGCGACGACATATGTCGCACCGGGCTACCGGAGCGGCGAGGAGCCGGCGGGCAGGTCGCTGGTCGTGGTCTATGTGACTCCGTACGTGATCGCAATGGCCCCCGCTATCATAACCGGTTCGACGCCTCCCACGACCATCCCATCGACGATCGCTCCGCAGACGACCACGGTCACGCCAACCCCGCTCCCACCATCGCCACCCCCGGGGAACGCCCCGCCCTGCAACTGCGATGTAGATACCTACGACTGCGGCGACCCTCTCGCGCAGACCTGCTACGGGTATTGCCTGGCGCAGGGGAAAGGGGACGTTCACCACCTGGATGCGGACCACGACGGGATCCCGTGCGAGGGGGACGCGCCGACGTCGACGCCTCCAACCCCCGGTCCCAACACGTCGACGAGCACGCCCGTCGTGCCTCCGGAACCGAAGACCTTCACGATCACCGTCCTTTCTGAAGGATACGGTTCGGTTTCACCCCCGGGCCAGATCACGGTGAACGCAGGCGAGGATATCACATTCCGCATGGCTCCGGACCCGTCGGTGGTGACGCCGGGTGCGACGCAGAGCGGTCATATTGTCTACAATCTCGTCCAGATAGACCCGACTTCGATGGAGATCCCATCATATGCCGATCCCGAGCGCGATCCCGGAACATGGGGAGGCAACTCCTCGGACGTTACCGGTTCGTTAACGCCCTCGTATACGTTCAAGGACGTGCAGAGTGATCACACGCTTCGGGTGATCTTCTACCGCGGGCCATTGATCGTCTGCTGAGCCCATCCCTCTCAACGTCCCCATTTTTTTCGTCCCGGGCATCCACCAGCGCGCTCGCGCTATCTGCCATCGATGTTGAGAAGATCGGCCCTGTTCTGGACTGATGCCAGGGCGATGACCTTCTTTTCGATCGCATGCAATGGACTCACGAGCCCTAACGGGCCGACCATCCCGTCGAACCACGGCACGATCGCGAGGGAGACAGGTTCCTTCAGGACCGGCGGGATCTCTTGGGCTCGGACAGGTGGTGGATCGAGGTTCACGCTGATGTCGACAGTGAGGCACTGCCCGATGTTCTTGATGACCCGGTTGAAGACTTGTAGGTTGGCTAATATCCATGGTCGATGAGTTTCTTGCCGCGCCCTTGCCTCGGACAAGGTCATCTTTGATGGGCGTAGCAATGTGGCCCATCCGAGGAGGATACTGTCCTTGCTGATCTGATGCGGATCAGCGACTGGCCCGGCAGGGCTGCCGATCCGAGTTAAGGCCGGGCGAGGGCTCGACCTTCTTCTTCACCCTGCCGGCGGCGTAGGGTGTATTAAATTGTAATAGGCTGGAACTGTATCACAGAAATACCGATGATCATTGTCGGTTGACTGCGGGAAACCGGCAGATTATCGCGAAATCGGAGAGATCTCTCCGACGCGGACCGCCATCTTGACCGTGGTGCAGACAGTATCTTCGCGTCTCTTTTACCGGCGGAGGGAGGTCATACCCGCGTGATCGACGAGAGCCACGCGCGGGACGGAGCCTCCGGGCGGACGCGGTTCTCGAAGGCGGCGGGCCGTATCCAGTTGATCAGCCACCCGTCGGCGAAGGCCGCCCGAATCTCCTGCTGCGTCACGCGGAGGGGAGCGGGCCCCTCGGAATCGAGCTCGCTGATGGCGAGCATGAAGTAGGTTCCGCCGGGGGGAAGGACCGAGGCCAGGCTCCGGACGAACCGGGGGCGGTCGGCGTCGGAGAGCGCGTGGAAGAGGCCGGAGTCGATGGCCGTCTCGAAGGTGCGGCCGAGCGCGGTCAGATCCAGGGCGTCCGCGACCAGGAACGTCGCGGCGGCCCCCCGCTCCTCCGCCTTCTGCCGGGCTCGCTCGATCGCCGCCGGCACCGCGTCCACGCCCCAGACCTCGTGGCCGCGGCCGGCGAGGTACAGGGCGTTCTCCCCGGTGCCGCAGCCGACGTCCAGCACGTCGCCGACGATCTCTCCGGCCTCTTCCAGGGCGACGAACTCGTGCTGCGCCCGCCCGATGTCCCACGGCGGGAGCCCGTCGTGGTAGGCCTGTTCGAAGATCTCCATGCCGAAAGGGGTCGTGTCCCACCCTGAAGACGCTTTCTCTCCGGCGGGCGCGTCCGGATCGAGTCGGCGTCGGGTGACGGCGCGACGTTCCTCTTCACCCTGCGGGCCGCGGAGCCGACGAACGCAGTCGGTCGACTGCAAAGACCATCCGATGTAGTGCCGGATCGGAGAGATCTCTCCAGCGCGCTCATCGCCATTCCGGCCGTGGTACGGATGTCATCGTACATACCTCGGCCCGGATTTTGCATCATCCCGGTTCGATGCCGTAAACGGTCATCCCGGATTGCGCCCGGGTGCGAACCGTCGATTATCTCCTTCGTGGCGGCACCCTCGGCGGGTTCCGATTCGGAACGAAGCGGGTGCCCGTCCGGGCCGCGCTCACGCGGTGGCCCGCCGCCGTCCGGTAAACGGCATGGAAGCGCCATCCCAATCATTATTATCCGTCACCGTGAAGGTAGTCCGTATAGCCCGCCGTTGGCACTATTCCATGTCCGTTCCCCCGCTCTCCCTCGCCGCCATCCGGCAGCCGGCGTTCCTCTACGACGCCGACGGCCGGATCGCGGAGGCGAACGACCTGGCCGAAGCGCTCGCCGGACGGCCGCTCGCCGGCCGCACGCTCGCCGCCGTGGTCGGCATCTTCGATGTCCGCTCGCCCGACGGCACGCCCCTGCTCGCGGCCGATCTGCCCGCGGCGCGGGCGCTCGCGGGCGAGGAGGCGGTCGACGTCCCGCTCGTGGTCAGGGCGGCGGACGGCCGGACCCTGCACGTCCTCGCCACCGCCGCTCCCATCCGGAACGGCGGCGAGGTGGTCGGGGCCCTCTCGATCTGGCAGGACATGTCGGCCCGCGAGGGCATGCGGGCCGAGGCCGAGACCGCTGCAGAGGAGCTCCAGATGCAGGGAGAGGAACTCCGGCAGCAGGGCTGCGATCTCGTCCGGACCGCCTCCGATCTCGACCGGCAGCAGCGGCTCCTCGACAACATCCTCGGCGCCATGCCGCACCACGTCTCGCTCTGGGACCGGGACGAGCGGCTCGTCTGGGCGAACGAGCGCTTCGCCGCGAGTCTCGGCCAGCCCCGCGAGTCCCTCGTCGGCCGGACGTGGCGGGAGCTCTGGCTGGATGCCCCCTGGGTCGGCCCGCTCGCCGAAGGGGCCTGCCGTCCGTCGCGGCCGGCACGCCCTTCGCGTGCGAGGTCGAGACGGCCGGGCCGGCGGGGCCGGGATGGCTGGCCGTCACCTTCCTGCCGATCTTCGGCGACTCGCTCCTCGTGATCACCGAGGACGTCACCGGGCGGAAGCGGGCCGACGAGGCCTTGAGACTGAGCGAGAGGAACCTTGCCGCCTCGCAGGAGATCGCAGCCATCGGCAGTTATACCTGGGACCTGGAGACGAACCGGATGCTCTGGTCGGACGAGCTGTACCGCATCCTGGGGCTGGCACCCGGTGAGGTGCCGCCGGCATTCGATACCTATACGGCGTTCATCTTTCCCGACGACCGCGAGGAGACGATTCGAAAGAGTCGTCGCATGAACGAGACCGGAGAGACAAGGCCGAATGAGCATCGCATTGTGAGGGCCGACGGGACGGTCAGAACCGTCCAGGTCAACAGCAGGGTGTTCAGTGCTATGGATGGCCGTCCGAGGGTCCTCCACGGGGTTGTCCAGGATATCACCGAGCGGAAGCGGGCCGAGGCGGAGGTGCTCGAGAGCGAGGCGCGGTTGCGCTCCGTGCTCGACAGCTCCCTCGATGCGCTCTACCGGCTCAACCTCGCGACCGGCAGGTACGAGTACGTCAGCCCGGCCTTCGAGCGCGTGGTCGGCCGTTCGGCCGAGGAGATGCTGTCGACGGCCTCTGACGAGGCGATATCGTGGGTCCACCCGGACGACCTGCCCGCGGCGATGGCGGGTCTGGCCCGCCTGGACGAGACCGGCACTGCCGAGATCGACTACCGCCTCCTGGGCGCGGACGGCGAGTATCGCTGGCTCTCGAACCACCTCCGCCTTATCCGCGACGATGCCGGCCGGCCGCTGTATCGCGACGGGACTGTCCGGGACATCACCGACGAGCACAGGATCACGGAGGCGCTGCGGGAGAGCGAGGAACGCTTCCGGCTCCTCTTCGAAAATTCGCAGGAGGCTCTCTTCGTGTACGAACCTGTCGCCGATGAGGACGGTCGGGTGATCGACGTCCGCTATGTCGATGTCAACCCCGCCGCGGAGCGGTTCGTCAGGAGGACCCGGGCCGAGTTGATCGGGCGGACCTCGGCCGAGGTCCTGGGGGGCTCACCGACGACTTCGTCCATTGACGCCCTTGCTCGCGTGGCCCGTACCGGTGAACCGGTTCATTACATCGAGAAATCTCTCCGGTTGGGTCGGTGGTACGAGACCTTCATGTACGCTCATCAGCCCGGTCAGGTGGCCATGCTGTTGCTTGATATCACCGAGCGGAAGCGGGCCGAGGAGGCGCTGCGAGAGACCCGGGACTACCTGGACAACCTGATCAACTATGCGAATGCGCCGATCATCGTCTGGAACCCGGACTTCAGGATCACCCGGTTCAACGCCGCCTTCGAGCACCTGTCGGGATACGCTGCGGACGAGGTGATCGGCAGGGAACTGGTCGTGCTGTTCCCGGAGGAGAGTCGTGACGAGTCGCTCCGGAAGATCCAGCGCACCATCACCGAGCAGTGGCAGTCGGTGGAGATCCCGATCCTGCGTCCGGACGGCGGGATCAGGATCGCGTTGTGGAACTCGGCCAATATCTACGATACGGAGGGAACGACGCTCCTCGCGACCATCGCGCAGGGTCAGGATATCACCGAGCGGAAAGAGGCCGAGGCGGCGCTGCGGGAGAGCGAGCAGCGCTTCCGCCTGGCGCTCCGGAACGCGCCCGTGACGGTGGCGATGATGGACCGCGACCTCAGGTACGTCTGGGCGTACAACCAGAAGACAGCGCCGCAGGACGGGATCGTCGGTCGCACCGATGCCGACATCTTTACTTCCGGGGAGGCGGCGCATCTCACCGAGATCAAGCGCCGCGTTCTCGAGGAGGACGTCGAGGTCCGCGAGCAGATGTGGCTCGATCGGCCGGGTGGCCCGATCTACCTGGACGTCTACTTCGAGCCCTTCCACGACGAGACCGGCAGCGTAACGGGCGTGGGCATCGCCACCGTCGACCTGACGCGGCGCAGGCTCGCCGAGGAGAGGGCCGCCAGGCTCGTCGAACAGCACCGGCTCGCCCTGGACGCGGCCCGGATGGGGTGGTGGCACTACGACCCGGCCACGCGGATCGCCTCGTACGACGACCGCTACCGGGAGATCTTCGAGGTGACGGGGGAGAGCCGGCCCAACGACGAGATCCTGAAGCGCCTCCATCCCGACGATCTGCCCGGCGTCTGGGAGCGGGTGGAGGCCGCCCTGGACCCGGTCGATCCGAAGCCGGTACTCGGCCGAGTACCGCATCGTGATGCCCGGCGGGGCCGTGAAGTGGGTCGAGGCCCACGGCCTCGCGACCTTCGAGGGAACGGGCGGGAACCGCCGGGCGACGAGCCTCGTCGGGACCGTCGCCGAGATCACGGACCGCAAGCGGACCGAGGACGCGTTGCGGGAGAGCGAGGCGCGGTTCCGGAGCCTCAGCGAGACCTCTCCGATCGCGTATAAGCGTGACGACGGCGGACGGCAGGATCCTCTACGTCAACACGGCCCACGAGGCACTCTTCGGTTATACGTGGGGGGATCCGGAGAGGGCGCAGGTAGACGATTTCTACTGCGATCCGGGCGACCGCGAGACGATGCTCGGCATTCTCCGGGAGCAGGGAAGTGTCAGGGATCACGAGGTCAGGTTGCGGCGGAGGGACGGCACGCCCTTCTGGGCCAGCCTCTCCGTCTCCCCGATCGTATTCGGTGGCCGGCAGGCCATCCTGGGCCTCATCACCGATATCACCGAACGGAAAGAGGCCGAGGAGGCGTTCCGGATAAACGCCGAGAACCTGCAGCGGTCGAACGATGACCTGGAGCGGTTCGCGTACGTCTCGAGCCACGACCTCCAGGAGCCGCTGCGGGCGATCGTCTCGTTCTCCCAGCTCCTCGAGCGCCGGTACAAGGGGCAGCTCGACGAGGACGCGGACGACTACATCAACTTCATCGTCGATGGCGGGATCCGGATGCAGACGCCTGATCCAGGACCTGCTCGCCTACTCCCGCGTGAACACGACCAAGCAGGACCTTCGCCCGACCGACATGGAGGACGTGATGGCCGCGGTGGAGCGGAGCCTCGACCTCCAGCTCCGCGAGGCCGGGGCCGTGATCACGCACGACCCGGTGCCGATGGTGCTGGCCGACCCGCTCCAGCTCGAGCAGGTCGTCGCGAACCTGGTCTCGAACGCGATCAAGTTCCGCCGTGAGGACGTGCCGCTCCGGATCCACGTCGGCGCACGCCGGATGAACGGCTTCTGGGAGTTCTCGGTGAGCGACAACGGGATCGGGATCGAGCCCGAGTACTTCGACAAGATCTTCGTGATCTTCCAGCGCCTCCACACGAAGGACGCGTACCCGGGCACCGGGATCGGCCTCGCGATCGTGAAGCGGATCATCGACCGGCACGGCGGCACGATCCGGGTCGAGTCGACGCCGGGCGAGGGCTCGACCTTCTTCTTCACCCTGCCGGCGGCATAATGGGTGCAGGACATCGTCGAGGCTGATACTGCATCATCGGACTCCGCCGATCTCCAGGTGCAAAGGAGATCCTTGTTATGTCCATAGCGCTAATGATCCGCTGATCCCAATGGAGATCCTTCCGGCAGTCGACGTGATGGGCGGCGAGTGCGTCCAGCTCGTGCAGGGCGAGCGCGGCCGGGCGACCGGGTACGGCGACCCGCTCGCCTGCGCCCGGCGCTGGATCGACGAGGGAGCCCGCTGGCTCCACGTGATCAACCTGGACGGGGCGTTCGGCGAGGCCCGGGCGAACGCGGACGTGGTCCGCCGGCTCGTCTCCGAGACGGGCGTCGACGGTCGAGCTCGGCGGCGGGATCCGGTCGCTCGCGGACGCGGCCGGCTGGCTCGACGCGGGCGCGGAGCGCGTCATCCTCGGGACGCACGCGGTCGAGAACCCGGACGCGCTCCGCTGGCTCTCGAAGGAGTACGGCTCCGAGCGGGTCATGGCCGGCGTGGACGCGCGGGGGAGCGAGATCGCGGTCGCGGGCTGGCAGGAGACCCGCGGCAACTACCTCCGGTGGGCCGAGGTCTTCGTCGAGCAGGGCGCGGGCTCGCTCCTCTACACGAACGTCTCGGTCGAGGGGCTGCAGCAGGGGATCGACCCCGCGCCCGTCCGCGCCCTGATCGAGGCCGTCCCGTGCCCGGTCGTGGTCGCGGGCGGGGTCACGACCGTCGAGGACGTCCGGGTCCTCCGCGGGCTCGGCGCGGCCGGCGTGGTGCTCGGCTCGGCCCTGTACTCCGGCCGCATCACGCTCGCCGGCGCCCTGGAGGCGGCCGCATGAGGCGCGCCGAGCTCCGGCGGGCCACGAGCGAGACCGCGGTCGCGCTCTCCCTCGACCTGGACGGGACGGGCGCGGCCGACGTCCGGACGGGCATCGCCTTCTTCGACCACATGCTCACCGCCTTCGCCCGCCACGGCCGCTTCGACCTCGACGGTCGAGGCCGCGGGCGACCTGGCCGTGGACGCCCACCACACGGTCGAGGACGTCGGGATCGTGCTCGGCACGGCCCTCAAGCGTGCCCTCGGCGAGGGGCGCGGGATCCGGCGGTTCGGCTTCGCGGCCGTGCCCATGGACGAGGCCCTGGCCGAGGCCGCGATCGACTGCGGGGGCCGGGCGTACCTGGTCTACGACGCGCCGTTCTCGGGCCCGTCCGTCGGGGGCATGGACGTGACGCTGATCCGCCACTTCCTCGAGTCCGTCTGCCAGCACGGGGGCTGCACGCTCCACGTCAGGGCGTACGGGCGGAACGACCACCACGTGGCGGAGGCGGTCTTCAAGGCCGTCGGTGTCGCGCTGCGGAGCGCCGTGGCGCTCGAGCCCGGGAACGAGAGCGTCCCGTCGACGAAGGGCGTCTTCTGAAAAAGGGGTTAGGATTAGGCGGACTTGGCCGCGAGCTCGACGTCCTCTTCCTTGATGGTCTTCCGGCCCGCGTGCTGCGCGAGGCGGTTGGCCTCCTTGGTCAGGTTGCCGATGTAGACCTCGGCCTTCGAGACAATCGCGGCGGCCGCGTCGGACCCGACGCGTTCCGCTCCGCTCTTCTTAGCAATACGAACAACTGCAGCAATCGGTAAATCAGCCATAACGCTGTTCAACCTCAATGTAGAGATCCGTTACGGGACATTTAAATATTTCGAGTTTATCCTGAGAATCGGGCCCTGATCGCGTATCGGCGGGGGATTTCCCGGGTTTGGCCCGATCCCGGGATGATTTGGACTTCGACGGAAACCGGCGGCGTATTTTCCCCCGTTGTCGATTTGGCAGCCGGTTAGCGCTGCGATCGGGAGGCCGCCATTACCGATGCAAGCCGGAGGGCCGGAGCGTAGTCGGTCGAAGCGCGCGAAGTGTCGATAAATACGGCCCGAATATTGGTTACGGGCGCGCCGTGCCCGTTTCCGCCCCCGAGGTACGCGAGGGTCCGGAAGATCAGGTTGCCCGCGATCCCGTCGGGCGCGATCACCAGTCCGCAGCGCTCGACCGCCTCCTCGATCAGGATCTCGCAGTGCTCTCCGTCGCCGAGCCGGGCCGCGAGCTCGGCGTCGGCCATGGAGCGGTCCACGGCCGGGTGGCGGCCGAGGTCCCCGAGCCGGCCGCCGGAGAGGACGCCGACGCCGGGGGGGAGGCCGAGGAGCCGGGCGAGCTCGCGCCCGCGCTCGATCAGGGCGACCTTCTCGGCCACGGTCCAGCCCTCGTCCACGCCGACGGGCGCGAGGAGGAATCGGCGGCCGTCCGCGCACTCGAGGAGCGCGACCCGCTCGAGCCGGTCGACGCCCGTCGCCGACCTGAGGAGGGCGAGGGTCCGGTTCGCGGGGAGCGTGCCCCGCACGGCCGCGTCGATCCGCTCCTCGACGAGATCCGCCACCAGGGCCGCGGCCGGGTCGTGCGAGGCGGCGCAGGACGGCCCGCCGTCCTCGGCGGCCTCGGGCGTGCAGTAGAAGCGGACCAGGATCCCCGGGTCGAGGGCTTCTGCCGCCCGGCGCATCAGGGGCAGGTCGTTGGCGGACGCGGCCCCGATCCCGATGATCACGGGCCCCCGCCCCGGCACGGTGCGAGGCGGGTGATCCCGTCGCCGGCGAAGTCGAAGACCGTCACCTCGCCGTCGGAGCCGGCGATCGAGAGCCGCCGCGAGCCGTCGACCTCGCCGATCTCGGCCGCGGCCATGCCGACCTCCTCGAACCGCCGGCAGACCTCGTCCGCGTCCCCGGGCCGGACGGTCAGCGACGAAGCCCATGCCCGGGTACATCCGGAGCCAGTGGTCGAACGTGATCCCGTGGGCCTCGAGGTCGGGCGCGGGGATGCGGTCGACCGCGACCACCGCGCCGCAGCCCGAGACCTCGAGGAGCATCCCGAGCGAGCCGATCAGGCCCGGGTTCGAGATGTCCTTGCCGGCCGTCACGAGCCCGGCCTCGGCCAGCTCCTGCAGGCAGGCGACCTGGGCCCGGACCACCGCGGGGGGCTTCATCGTGACCGAGTCCCAGTTCAGGATGCAGGAGGGGTGGACGCGCCCGTCCAGGTCGACGGCCGCGATCACCCGGTCGCCCGCCTTCGCCGTGTGGCTGTAGATGACCGCGTCGAGCCGGGCCGCGCCGAGGATCGCGACGTCGATGACCGAGTACGGCGTGTCGGGGTGGAGGTGGCCGCCGACGATCGGCACGCCGAACTGGAGCGAGGCCTCGCGCATGCCCGCGAGCACCAGGTCGCAGATCGCCTTGTCGGCGATGGAGAAGATGTCGACCATGGCGAGCGGCCGCCCGCCCATGGCCGCGATGTCGTGGATGTTGACGAGGACGGCGCAGTACCCGGCCCAGTACGGGTCGGCCTCCATCAGCCGGGACCAGATCCCGTCGGCCGCGAGGAGCAGGGCCTGGTCGCCGTGCCGGATCACGGCCGCGTCCTCGCCGAAGTCCGCGAGGACGTCCGGCGCGTCCATCGAGAACGCCTGGACCAGCTCGCCGATCGCGTGCTTCCGTCGAACCCCCTCGTACTCCCGGATACGGTCAGCGATGAGCGCTGTCGGCTGCGATCTCTCCACGGCGTGCGACCTTCCTTGCTTATCGATTCGGGCGTCATCGCTGATAATTTATTTGTCGTCCCGGCCCGATCAGTACGCATGGACTGGACCGAGCGCTACCGGCCGCAGCGGATGGCCGACCTGGTCGGGAACGGCCCGGCCGTCCGGCAGATGGTCGAGTGGGCCCGGACCTGGCAATCCGGCGCCCGGCCGCTCATCCTCTACGGGAAGCCCGGCACGGGCAAGACCTCGTCCGCGTACGCGCTCGCCCGCGAGATGGACTGGGAGGTGGTCGAGCTGAACGCCTCGGACCAGCGGACGCGGGCCGCGATCGAGCGCGTGGCCGGCCAGTCGGCCGTGACCGGCAGCCTCTTCGGGACCGGGCGGCGCCTGGTCCTGATCGACGAGGCCGACAACCTGCACGGGACGGCCGACAGGGGCGGGGCCAAGGCGATCGTGGACCTGATCAGGACGGCGCGGCAGCCCGTGGTCCTGATCGCGAACGACCTCTACGAGGTCGCGGGCGAGATCCGGACACGGAGCGAGCCGGTCCAGTTCCGGGCGCTCCAGGCGCGGTCGATCGTGCCGCGCCTCCGGCAGATCTGCCGCGAGGAGGGGATCGCGTGCGACGACGAGACCCTCCGGGTCGTGGCCGAGAGCGCGAACGGGGACATGCGCTCGGCCGTCACCATGCTCCAGGCCGCCGCCATCGGGCGGACGACCATGGACCAGGACTCGGTCCGGACCTCGCAGAAGGACGAGCGCGCGACCATCTTCGAGCTCGTGGGCGCGGTCCTCCGCGACCGGCCGGACGAGGAGCTGATGGCCCTCGCGTGGGAGGTCGACGACAAGCCCGACGCGATCGTCCAGTGGCTCGAGGGGTCCCTCGGCAACCTCCCGCCAGCGGCGCGGTGCGAGGCCTACCCCGCGCTCGCGGCGGCCGACCGGGCCATCGCCCGGACGTACCGGCGGCAGCACTACACGCTCTGGCGGTACGCGACCGCGCTCGCGGTCCTCGGGACGGCCCGGGCAGCGAACGGCGCGGGCGTCCATTCCCGGCTCGCGCCGCCGGCCCGGTGGGGCCGGATGGCCCACGCTCGGCGGCGGAAGGCGGCGCGGACCTCGCTCATGCGGAAGCTCGGCGCCTGGATGGGCGTCTCGCGGTCCGAGCTCCGCGAGTACTACCTGGAGGCCGCCCGGGCGCTCGTCGCGGAGGACCCCGAGCCGATCGCGCGGGCGCTCGAGCTCGATGCGGACGAGCTCTCCCTCCTGACCGGCGACCGCGAGCGGTCGGCGGAGATCGCGGCGCGGCTCGCGAAGGAGCGGCGCGAGCTCGAGAAGGCGGAGAAGCCGAAGAAGCGGTCGGCAAAGGAGAAGGAGCCGCCCGTGCAGCCGCGCCCGGCAGGCGAGGCGCGGAACCAGTCAACCCTCTTCTGAGGAGGCGCGGTAATAGCGGTGGAGGACCACGGCGCCGGCCGGGATCCGCTCGCCGCCGTCGAGCCAGACCTCGTTGCCGAGGTGGTAGACCAGGAGGTCGCAGTTGCAGGCCCGGGCCAGCGCGACCAGGGGCGGGACCATCTCGACCCCGGGCCGGACCGCGTAGATCACGTCCGCGCCGCGGTAGAGGGCGAGGTCCGGGGCGAAGACGTCGTCCCGCGCGAACGGGATCGCCCCCGTCGCGCACGGCCGGACGTCGACGGCGCGCACCCGGCAGCCCGCGGCCCGGGCCGTCTCGGCCGCGGTCGTGTTCCGGCCGCATCCCGACCTCGACCGCGGAGCCGTAGCGGGCGCCGACGTACGCGCCGACCGCCCGCTCGATCTGTTTAATGGGTCCGTCCGTCACACGAATACTATGCGCTTTGCCCTCTATTGGGATCACCGCTCGCCGCAGGGGCTCCAGGCCCCGGTCCGGCGGCGGATCGAGGGGATCCTCGGGGTGGAGGGCAGCATGATCGAGCCGAACGGGCTGCTCCTGACCGGGTTCGACATGCTCCGCCGGCAGTACAGCGCGCCCGCGCTCCTGACCTGCCTCGAGGCCGCCCGGCGCCGGCGGGGCTGGGAGGACCCCGTCCTCCTGGTCGTGCCCGACGACCTCTACGCCCCCGGCGAGGAGTACGTCTTCGGCCTCGCCCGCCCGGAGCGCGGGACGGCCGTGGTCTCGACGGCCCGGCTCCACAACCACTTCTACGGCCGCGTTCCGTGCGACGACGACCTGGTGGACCGGGTCGCGAAGGAGGGGGCGCACGAGATCGGCCACCTCCTCGGGCTCGAGCACTGCGCCGAGCGCGAGTGCGTGATGTACGCGCCGCGCTCGCTCGACGAGCTCGACCGGAAGCGGAAGATGGTCTGCCGGGCCTGCGCGGCCCGGCTAGGCGCCGGCTGAGAGCGTGCCCCCGGCCTCCTGCTCCTCGATCAGCCCCGCCGCGTTCCGCATCCCGTAGCCGTCGATTATCAGGAACACGCCCGCGAGGATGCATGATCACGCCGAGAACGAGGACCAGGATCTTCACCAGGCGAGCGGGGTCGACGAACGCCCAGTAGCCGAACAGGAGCGAGACGAGCCCCAGCCCGAGCGTGAACGCGAACCCCTGCGAGAGCTTCCCGCGCGTCCGGACGACCCGGGCCAGCGTGACGGCCGCGCTCGAGAGGAACCAGACGGCGAGTATGAGCAGCAGGAGAACGACGTAGAGGAACCAGAAGAAGTAGAGCAGCACGCCTCCGGCGATCAGCGCGAGCCCGCGCACGACGTCCTTCTTCGCGTGCTCGCCGCGGACGCGGAGGCGGATGCCGTTCGCGAGCAGCACGACTCCGGCCAGCGCGACGAGGGCGGGGACGACCACCTCGAAGAGGAGCACGGTGGTGCCGAACGCGAGCAGGAGCAGGACGAACCCGATCGCGAAGACGAGCGCGCCGAGGCCCATCCGCATCCCGCCGGAGAGGCGCAGGTTGACGATCCGGGCGACCGGGTCCTCCCGCTTCGCGTCCTTGGCCGAGACGGTGAGGGTCTCCAGGGTCTCGAAGATCATCAGCGCGAGCGGCGCGTCGTCGACCAGGTGCATGACCGGGTTCTTCTCGGGGTCGTACCGGTCCACGTGGACGCGGTAGTCCTTCTCCGTCTCGTGGGCGTGGTACTGGCCGTTCCGGTAGCTCGCGATCGTCTCGGGGGTCGGGACGTTGACCGGGGACTTCTTCCAGGGCTCCCCCAGCGGCTCGGTGACCTCCTCCTTGGGAACGACCACCTCCCAGACCCCCTGGTGGAGGGCGTCGAGGAAGTCCATCAGCGCGGGCATGCGGCTACCTCGGTCGGAGGATTCTTATCGGAATACTTATCTCTTCTTATTCGATCCGCATACGGGAGGGACCGTATGAAAAACGGTGCGGATATGTCGGAGTCGTGGTCCTCATTCGCCCGAATACCCGATGGGTTTCCCCTGGTCGATGCTCTTTTTCAGGGACAATCCGACGATCGTCGAGACGATAATCACGCTGACGAGCGTCAGGACCAGGACCATGATCAGGACGTCGTCGCCCGGGCTCTGGAACGTCGCGGTGATGACGACCAGTGCTGCGGTGATGTTTCGGAAGCCGGTTCCGAACGAGAGAACCCGCTTCGTCTCCTTCGTCGGCCCGCCGAGGAGAGTACCCGATGGCCAGCGACCCCAGGGTGAACAGGATGGCGGCAAGCGAGCATCAGCAGACCCTGTTCCCCGCCGAAGAGGTCGCCCAACCGTGAGAGGAGCAGGATGCCGAACGTCAGGAAGACGATGCCGATGCACCCGTTCGAGACCCAGAAGAGGACGGGCAACGCCTTTTTCGCAGATTCTCCGAACAGTGCCGCACGCCCATGCCGGCGAGGAGCGGGACGAGCATCAGGACGATCAGGTTGGCGGCGATCCGTGACGGATCCATCGTGATCCCGTCGAGCAGGTGCGGCAGAATGAGGGGCATCAGGAGGATCGTCAGGACGGTCATGAGAATGGTTGTCGACACCGCATACGCGATATTGCCGCCCGTCAGTTCCGAAACCTTCGGGGTGGAGGGCGCTCCCGCGGCGATGCTCACCAGAATGAGGCCGGCGGCCATCTCCTTGCTGACCGGGAGGACGAAGATCAGTACATACGCCAGGACCGGCACGAGCACAAAATTCGCCACGATCGACGCGAGAATGAGACGCCGATTCTTCATCGGAGACAGTAAGATCCCGAATGGTGACATTCAGGCCCATCACGACCATACTGGTGATAATAAACGCCAGGATGGCGATATTGCCGATGGACTACAGAATCTCGGCCATGAAGCTCCTGGAAAAGACTGGAAGGGAATAGTATTTGAATGGTCGTCTCGACCAGGTCGCCCCGGTAGTGGGAGGCCATGCACACACCGACCAGGGCGGTTCTTCCGATCCCCGGCGACGAACTGAGAATTCCCGGGCCGCACGGTCTCCCCCGGTGGGTCTTCGGCCGGGGTGGACTGCGTGCGGGAGCGGCGACGCCGCTCGGGAGCCTGATCCCGGATCCGTCCGGGGCCCGCGATCAGCCCGGTGACCTCCGCCGCGGAGATGAACGGAGCGTCTCCCGGTTCGCCGGAAGGCATCGAGGAAGTCCATCCGTTCGGGCCCGCGGGATCTTCGAGCGGAGAGATCCCTGCCACGGGCGCATCTCCGCCGATCCCCCGGGGGAAAGCATAAGAAGTGGGGCGGGCAGAACTAGCGTGATGGCCGCCTCGAAGGGGATGTACCTCGCCTATCTCTTCCAGGCGCTGATCGCGGTGAACGCGGTGATCGCCTTCCTCACCGGGCAGTACCGAGGCGATGTTCACGGCCATCCTGTTCTTCGGCCTGACCTTCGTGCCCCACGTGGCCGCGGAGCGGCTCGACATCAGGTTCCCCTGGTTCGTCTACTTCCTGATCGCCCTCTCCCTCTGGCTGCATATCGCGGGCTACGTCCAGGGCTGGTTACGTCACGTACTACCCGTACTACGACAAGGTCGCGCACCTGATCTCGGCGATCTCGATCGCCCTGCTCGGCTTCCTCGGCGTGATCTTCCTGGACCGGTACTGGCGGATGAAGCTGACGCCGCTCTTCATCGTCTTTTTCACCGTGACCTTCGGCATGGCCCTCGGCGGGTGTCTGGGAGATCTACGAGTTCACCGTGGACCAGATCTTCGGCGGCCCTCTCTCCGTGCCGATGCAGAACAGCCTGGCCGACACCATGTGGGACATGATCGCGGACCTGCTCGGCTCGGCGGCCGTCGCCCTAGTGGGGATCGTCTACTTCCGCCGCCACCGCGTGGAGGAGCTCGAAGACGCGATGGACGGACACAACGAGGCCTGAGCCTCCCCGACGGCGATGGACATCTGCCGGATCGGCCGGAAGGAGGAGTTCCTCGCGGCCCTCGCCGAGGAGACGCGGGCCGAGCAGGTGGCCCTCCTGGACGCGACGGCGCGGGAGCGCCCGGTCCCCGTTGCGGCCGCGGCCGTCCTCGCCGTCGCCCTGCCGGCCGTCTGCATCGCAGACCTGCCGCGGGGGCCCTACCTCTGGGTCGCCGCAGACCCTCCTCTTCTCGCTGGTCTACCCGGTCCTGCTCTGGCTCGCCGTGCTACGCGGCATCGGCGGCCCGCGGCCGCCGACCACACGTACCTTCAGACCCTCCGGACGCTCGGGGTCCGTCGGTCACGGCCAGGAGCTCGCTCACCTCGCCGGGAACGCGTTCGTGATCAACGCCCGCGCGGCCGCGCCCGCATTCGCCTGGTTCGCGGCCGTCGAACCTCCTCGTCGCGATCGGATGGCTCCTGGCAGGGCCGCCGACGCGCGGGCTCGGCGCTGCGTGATCGCGGCCAGTCCGCGCTTCGCTCTGGTGCTACGGCCTCGCCGTCTGGCGCATGACCCCGGGTGTCGGGCACCTCCGCGAACGGACGGCCGCCGTCCGCAGGCCGGGTTCGCGGCCCACCGCGCGATCGGCTGGACCGTGCTCGTCCTGCTGAGCGTGCCCGTCGCGCTCGGTAGCGGTCGTGCTCTTCTCGCTCCTGGTCTTGCCCGGCCCGCCCGTCCTCCGCGTCCTCTCCGAGGGCCGGGTCAGCCCGTTCGCGCAGACCCTCGAGTTCGCCGTCCTCCTGGCCGGACTCTACGCGGTCACGCGCACGGTCCACAGCGGGGTGAGCCGGCGCCTGGCCCGCCAGGTCGCGGAGGCGGTCGTCCGGTATCATCGATGACGGAGGTCGGCCCCCGGCTGAAGGGTGGCGCCCCGGCCATCATGGACTGCGAGGACTACCGGGTCCTCGCGACGGGCCTTCTCGAGGCGCGCGTCTACCGGTTCGCCCGCACGAGCGTCTTCGGCCGGCTGCCGGTCTACACCCTCGCCCCGGACTACTCGCTCGTGGCCGACCCCGAGACGCTCGCCACGCTTCGCGGCCACCTGGATCTCGAGCCGGACGGCTGAAGGGCAAGGCGGAACCGGAGGGCGCCAGTGCCTCTGCGGGTTCGGGTCGGGTTGCTTTCGGGATACCCGCGCCGGCGATACCTTCAGGCCTCACCGGATATCCCGCCGCATCTCTTCGCCGATAGCAGGGACGGGCGGAGATGGCCGTGACGGACGGCGGCGGGACCCCGCGGGGAGAGTGCACGAAGTCCTGTCGCATCCACCGGAACGATCGGACGGGGAGGCGAGGGATTCGATGAGCCCCAGGGTGCGGCGGTGAACGATCCACGATGACGACCAGGTCGACCTCTGCCGGTGATCTTCCGATAGACGATGTTTATCTGATGCCATTCGGATGTACGTGCATGAATCGGTGGATACGGGACGGCGTGGGGCTCGGTACCGCGCTCTGGCTCCTCGGGTATCTCGCGTCGCTGGTGCTGTTCTTCTCGCCGTTCTCGGGCGCCATGGGATGGATCATCACCGTGGTCTTCACGCCGGTCACTATTGCGATTACGTGGTGGTGGTTCAGAGCTCGGGACCATCCCCTCTCGTATTACGTCGGTGTCGGAGTCGTCTGGACCGTGATCGCAATCGTGCTCGACTACCTGTTCATCGTCCAGCTGTTCCGGGCTACGTATTACGGCCCCGACGTCTTCGTCTACTATGCCCTGACCTTCCTGATACCGGTCGGGGTCGGCCTGTACCTGCGACGGGCCCGGGGGTAGGGGGTGGATCGTCTCCGAATACGGGAGGGGACGCGAGGCAGCAGGCCCAATCCTCCTCACCGGCCGGAAAGGTCCGGTCGACGAACATGCGAACCGGTTTTTCCCGTGAGAGGCGGTTCGCATACCGGCCCCGGGGACGGGCGCCGACCGGCCATTTTGTGGAAGAGCGGGATGCACGGACGGGGGTCGGGCTACGGGAGGCGAAAACAGAGAAGACGGAGTGCGCGGACCGGGACTCGAACCCGGGTTTAGGCGTTGGCAACGCCTAGTGATAACCACTACACTATCCGCGCATGCACGACGCCGTGCGCTCTACTAGATGGTCCGGGATACCATAAAAAAGGCGCGGTCCCGTCGGAGGCTGAGAGCCCGGAACGGGGGCGGATCGGTATTATCTCTCCCGGTTGCCAATGGATGGTCATGACGGCCATCCCCGGCATGCGGGACCCGGCGATCGAGACCATGGACCGGGACGACCTCGACGCCCTCTCCGAGGAGCGGGTCCGGTACACGGTGCAGTACGCCGAGGATCACTCCCCGTTCTACCGCCGCTGGCTCGCGGCGAACGGAGTGCGTGCCCGCGACATCCGGACCCACGACGACCTGCTCGCCCTCCCGATCGTCTCGGGCTCGACCATCCGCTCGCACCAGCCCCCGATCGCCCGCGACTTCGGCTTCCTCTCGGCCCCGTGCGCAGACATCTTCACCATCCACGAGACGAGCGGCACCACGGGCGTACCCAAGGCCTTCTTCCTGACCTGGGAGGACTGGACCCGCTACGCCGAGAAGTACGCCCGCGCCTTCGCCTCGCAGGGGCTCGGGCACGGCGACCGGGTCGTGGTCTGCACCTCGTACGGCATGAACGTCGGCGGCAACACCATGACCGTCGCCGCGCACCGGCTGAAGATGACGATCGTCCCGACGGGCAGGTGCACCTTCCCGAGCCGGATCATCACGAGCTACCGGCCGACCGCGATCGTCGGCTCGGTCTTCAAGCTCCTGCACCTCGCGGACCGGCTCGAGGCCGAGGGGATCGACCCGCGCGAGAGCCGGGTGCGGCGGCTGATCGTGGCGGCGAGTCCTTCGCCGAGGAGGCGCGCACGTACCTCTCGGACCGCTGGGACTGCCCGGTCTACAACACCTACGGCTCGACCGAGGGGACGATGTGCGGCGAGTGCACCGTGCAGGACGGGCTCCACGTCCCCGAGGACATGGTCCACCTGGACCTCTACGACCCGGCGCTGCAGGCGTTCGTCCCCGACGGGGCCGAGGGCCGGATCGTCCTCTCCCACCTCCTCCCGGTCGGGGGGCGGTCGGGCATGGTCCTGCTCAATTACGACAGCGAGGACGTGACCTCCGTCGTCTCCCGCGAGCGGTGCGCCTGCGGCCGGAGCCACCTCAGGATCCGTCCCCCGGGCCGCGAGAACGATCGGGTCGCGATCGGCATGGGCCGCCTCGACCGGACCGAGATCGAGCGGGCCGTCTTCGCGCCCGAGAACATGGGCGACCTGACGGGCGAGTACGAGGCCTTCCTCTACGGCGAGGGCGACGCGGGCGCGGTCCTCCGGATCGGGCTCGAGTGCAAAGACCCGGGCGCCTGCGACCGCAGGGCGATCTCCGACCGGATCGCCGAGACGCTCGCCGCGCACAACCCGCTGCTCGGCTCGATGCAGGCCGGCGGCGAGCTCCGCGCGTGCTCTTCTCCTTCACGGGGCCGGGCGGGCTCGAGCTCCAGCAGATCAAGGGCCGGCCGAAGCGGCTCGTGGACCGGCGGTAAATCTTGGTACGGGGCCAAAACCTTATCGCCTGACAGCGCGCACGAGTCTCCCGCATGACGGAGGGGGCGGACCGCAGGCTGTCGCCGCGACGGATGGAGTACCTGAAGTTCCTGTTCGAGCGGAACGAGCCGGTCTCGAACGCGGACCTCGCGGCGCGGTTCGGGGTCGACCCGTCGACCAGCACCAAGACGGTCCGGGCCCTGGTCGAGGCCGGCCTGATCGAGCACGAGCCCTACCGCGGCATCGCCCTCTCGGAGCACGGACGGCGGTGCGCGGAGTTCCTGATGCGGCGACACCGCCTCCTCGCGCTCGCGTTCGCTCGCCTCGGCATGGAGCCCGCGACGGCCTGCGAGCAGGCGGCGCGGTGCGAGGCGGAGATCCCCCGCGACGTGGTCAACACGATCTGCGCCGCGCTCGGCCACCCGTCGAGATCGGCCTGCGGCGCCATCGCGCGCGATCGCGTCTGCTGCAGCGCCACGGAGGAGTAGGCCGCCGATGCCCGCCCCGTACCGTGCGTCCCACCTTCCCGACCCGAACCTGATCACGCTCTACGCCGAGCGCGGCGGCTCGGCGATTCACCGCCTGGACCCGCGGGCCAAGGCGGGCGCCCTCGCCTGGTTCGTCCTGTTCGTCACCCTCGCGCAGCCGGTCTGGCTCCTGCTGCTCGCCTGGGCCGGCACGGTCGCGGTGTACCGGCTCGCGAAGCTGCCGCTCCGCGAGCTCCTCCGCTGGTACGTCCTCCCGGCCCTCTTCGTCCTCTCGTTCGTCGTCCTGCTCGTCTGGGAGGAGCCGGGCGAGCCCCTGATCGTGGTGGGCGGGCTCACGCTGACGACCGGCAGCGTGGAGCTCACCGTCACCCTCCTGGCGCGTGCGCTCGCCGCGGTCACGCTGACGCTCACGGTCCTCATGACCACGCGCTACGCCCACGTGGCCGCACTGGTCCAGCGCGTGCTCCCCGCCCCGATCGACCAGATCTTCCTGCTCTCGTACCGGTTCCTCTTCTCGACCATCCGGCTCGTGGAAAACCTCCTGCTCGCGCTCCGGGCGCGGGGCGGCGGGCTCGCCCGCGGCGTCCTGACCCGGACCCGCCTCTTCGCCGGGGTCTTCGCCCTCTCGTTCCTCCGCTCGTACGACCGGGCGGACCGGGTGAGCCGGGCCATGGCGGCGCGGGGATACGCGGGCCGCTTCGCACCGGCCGAGCCGCTCCCGCCGCCCTCCAGGGTGCAGCTCGCTGCGGTGGCGATCGCGTTCGTCGCGCTCGGGGCCGCTGCCGTGGCCGGTGTGCCGGGCCTCGGGGGGGCGGGGCCGTGAGCCCCGGGGTCTGCTGCGGTCCCGGCGACGGGTCCGCGCTGGTTCACATCGATTGCGCGAGCCATGTCTACCCCGACGGATCGGTCGGGCTGCACGCGATGTGCTTCTCTGTCCGGCGCGGCGAGGTCGTCGCGGTCTGCGGGGCGAACGGCTCGGGCAAGTCGACCCTGATCGAGCACCTGAACGGGACGCTGGTGCCGGAGGAGGGGCGGGTCCAGGTCCGCGGCGAGACCGTTGACGATGCGCGGCGCCGGGAGTCTCTGGCGGACCGTGGGGGTGGTCTTCCAGGACGCGGACAGCCAGCTCTTCGCCCCGACCGTGGTCGAGGACGTCGCCTTCGGGCCGATGAACCTGGGGCTCTCGGCCGAGGAGGCGCGGCGGACCGCGCTCGAGGCGCTCGAATCCGTCGGGGGGTCCATGCTCGAGCAGAAGATCCCCGCGTACATGAGCGGCGGCGAGAAGCGGCTGGCCGCCCTCGCGGGCGTCCTCGCGATGCGGCCCGAGGCGATCGCGTTCGACGAGCCGACCTCGGACCTGGACCCGGTCCACGCCGCCCGCATCGAGGCGCTGATCGGCGACCTCCGGCGGCAGGGGACGTACGGCCTCGTGATCTCGACCCACGACCTGGACCTCGCCGCGCGGATCGCGGACCGGGTGAACGTGCTCAAGGCGGGATCGGTGATCGCGGACGGGACGCCGCGCGACCTCTTCTACGACCCGGACCTGCTCGCCCGGGCCGGCCTCGCGGAGCCGCGCGTGGTCCGGCTCTGGCGCGAGGTCTGCCGTCGCACCGGCCGGCCGCTCGGGTCGCGGCCGGTCACCGAGGAGGAACTCGCGACCGAGCTCGTCGGCGGCGGGGGGGCTGACCCGTGGCGCACATCCATCTCCAGGACGGCACCCTCCCGCTCTTCTGGGCCGCGCTCTGGTGGGTCCTCGCGCTGATCCCGATCTGGATCTCCGTCGTCCTCCTCCGCCGCCGGCCGTTCGAGCCCGCCCGCCTCACCCTCGCGGCGCTCTGCACGGCCACGGTCTTCGCGCTCTTCCAGGTCGAGATCCCGGTGCTCGGCGGGGTGCACCTCTCCCTGATGCCGCTCGTAGGGATCCTGCTCGGGCCGCTGCTGGGGGTTCTCGCGGCACTCGTCGCGAACGTCTTCTCGGCCGCTGTGGGTCACGGCGGCTGGTCCGTGATCGGCGCGAACCTGCTCCTGAACACGATCGAGCTGACCATCGCGTACGCGGTCTTCCGGGCGACGGCGCGCGGGCAAGCGTCCGTCTTCGCCCGGGGCACGGGGGCGACCTTCCTCGCGCTCCTGGCCGGGACCGTAGTGATAATCGGGATCGTGGTCGTCTCGGGAATCCAGGGAACGGAACAGGGCCCGGCGGCGATCCTGGAGAGCATGCTCCTGGTCGGCGCGGCCAACCTCGTCGTCGGCACGGTCGAGGCGGTCGTGACGGGGTACCTGCTCGCCTACCTCGCACGGGTCCGGCCGGACATCCTCGGGCTGCGGGCGCGCCCCCGGCCCGGCCCGGGAGCCGCTCCCGAAGGCACGCCTCTTTAGTCTCGAGCGCGCCATATCGATCCGGGAGAACATGCAACGGACGACGGCGCTCGCCCTCGCCATCGCCGTGCTCGCGGTAGTGGCCGCCGCGATCGCGGGGGCGGCGTGGGCGGGGCAGCAGGATGGGGGCAACCGGCTCTACCAGGTCTCGACCATCGACGCGCTCATGCTCGGGGACTTCGACGGCTCGGTAACGATCGCCGACCTCGGGCGAAAGGGGGACACCGGGCTCGGGACGTTCGACCGTCTCGACGGCGAGATGGTGATGCTCGACGGGACGGCCTGGCAGGCCCGGGTCGACGGCACTGTCTCCGCGGCGCCGCCGTCGGAGACGACGCCGTTCGCGTCCGTGGCAAGGTTCAGCCCCGACCGCACGGGGCCCCTCGGTACGGCCGCGAACTTCACCGAAGCGGAGGCGCGGCTCGACGCGTACCTCTCCAACAATACCGACCTCTTCGCGATGGCCCGGGTCGACGGGACGTTCCCGTACGTCCGGGTCCGGTCCGAGCCCGCGCAGGAGAAACCGTACCCGAACCTGACGACCGCGCTCGCGGGGCAGAAGGTCTACGAGCTCGGGAACGTGACGGGCACGCTCGTCGGGCTCTACAGCCCGGCGTTCTCGGACGGGATCTCGGTGCCGGGCTGGCACCTGCACTTCGTCTCGGGGGACCGGCACGCGGGCGGGCACGTGCTGGACGTCGCCTCGGACGGAACGGCGCGGGTCGCGATCGACGACCTTCCGTCGTTCACGGTCGCGCTCCCGCCCTGGCCGGCGCCCACGGCGGCCGTGACGCAGACCATGTCGCCGGACCTTGTCGCAGTCGAGAAGGGCGGCTGAACCGGCACCGGGTCGAAAGGGTTAACCGCCTCCTCCCGCATGGGGGTGCATGAGCACCATCGCCGCACTTGTCGGGAACGAGTTCGAGGACGTCGGGTCCACGAAGCCGGTCGAGGCCTTCCGGAACGCCGGGCACACGGTCACGGTAGTCGGGCGGGCCGGCGGCGAGGAGGTGAAGGGGAAGCACGGCACGGCCGTTCGCGTCGATCGCTCGGCGGGCGAGATCGGGGTCGAGCGGTTCGACGCGCTCTTCATCCCCGGCGGCCACTCGCCGGACAAACTCCGGATCGACCCGGCCGTGGTCGAGTTCGTGCGTCGGTTCGTGGAGAGCGGCAAGCCGGTCCTCCTGATCTGCCACGCGCCGCAGCTGCTGATCACGGCCAAAGTCCTCCGGGGCCGGCGCGTGGCCGGCTGGCCGTCGATCCGCGTCGACATCGAGAACGCGGGGGCCGAGTACGTGGACGAGCCCGTGGTCGAGGACGGCAACCTCGTCTCGAGCCGGAAGCCCGAGGACATCCCGGCCTTCGTGGATGCCTCACTGAAACGGCTAGGGTGGGGCCCCGATCCGTCCTACTATTACCGAACGGGTGCCACGCTGTCGCGATGGACGTCTCGTTCCGGCGCTACGCGCTCTACCTCGTGCGCTGGCAGCTCTCGACCCCGCTCCTCGCGGCCGTGCTGGTCTGGCTCGACTCGCTCGGCGCGCTCGCGGCCACGGTCGTCGCGGACCTGGTCGGGGGCCTGACCTTCTTCTGGGTCGACCGGTTCATCTTCACCTCGTCCTTGATCAACCCGTCGTGGGAGGTCCGCGAGCAGGTGCACTGCACCGACTGCGGCGCGGTCTCCCGGGGTTACCGGCTCGTCCGCTCCGGGGAGTCCAGCCGGTCGGCCGATTCGGCGCCGCAGTTCCGGTGCGAGGCCTGCTCGACGCGGAAGACCGAGGAGCTCCGGCGGCGAGGGGTCTCCTGCTGAGTCAGCCGAGCTCGAAGGTCGTGATGCCGTAGGTGCGGTCCAGCGGGAGGGCCGGGACCGAGCGCGAGTACATCCGGGCGGTGCCGAAGACCTCGCGCATGCCGTGGCGGGCGGCGAGCGCGACCGCCTCCGCGTTCGGCTCGGGCACGTCGAGGAAGAGCGGCTCGCCCGGCACGGCCGCCGAGAGCCCGCTGAAGAGCCGCTCGGCCCCGGCCGGCGTGTCGGCGAAGAGCGGGCCGACCTTGTACCCGGCGCGGCACTTTCGGGCGAACCCGTACCCGGTGAGATCCCCTGCGGCGTTCGCCGCCGCATACCCCGCCGCGTCGGGCTGGGAGAGGAAGACCCGGAGGAACCCCTCGCGCGGCCCGGGGAAGAACTGCCGGTCGTACGTCGCGACAGTCTCGAACGGCAGATCACCGAGCGGTATTACTCCTGCCGGCGCCGTTCCGCCGCCGGTCCCCTCGAACCGGATGTTCCGGTGGGAGAAGAGGAAACCGGCGGATGCGTACCGCACCTGCATCCCGAAGACGCCGTCGATCCCGAGGTTCCGGGAGCCGGCGAAGGGCAGTGTGAACTCCTGCTGGAGCGCGTACCCGATCCCCCGTCCGCGCCACTCCGGCCTGAGGACGTAGAGGCCGCCGAACGCGAAGCCGTCGCCGTACCGGACCACCGAGACCGTACCGATCACCTCGCCGTCGTGCTCGAGCGCGAAGAACCCGCCGGGGTCGGCCGCCCGGAAGGTCTCGGCGTCGTGGAGGCCCGGGTTCCAGCCCTCGTCCCCGGCCAGGTCAATCGCGATGCCGAGCTCGTCGCGGTTCATCGCCCGGACCGTGACCGGCGGGTCGGTCGAGAGGGTGAACGGCAGGTCCATGCACGGGTTGTCGGCGCGTGACCGTTTCATCGTTTCCAAAAAATCGGGGGGGTCCGACGGGTCTGCCTGTCGAGAGAGGGACCCGGGCCGAAACCGGAGCGATCAGGCCCCGACGGTCATGGAGCCCGGTACCGCCGTGACCGCGTAGAGGTCGCCGTTACGGTCCTGGACGCCGAGGGCCGGGTCCGGTATGACCGTGATGGCCGTGGTCCCGGCCGCTTTGCCCTTCACCGTGAGCGTGGCGAGGGTCACGTTCGTCGCGCCCACGGGCACCTTCATGGACATGTCCACGGCCTGGAGGGCGATCCTCCCCGCCGGGACGGCCGTGCTGGCCTTCAATCCCGCCCAGTCGGGGAACGCGGCAGCCGTGATCTCGCCGACCGAGGGATCGGCGAGGGCCACGGTGATATTGTAGCCCGAGAGGCCGTTCGGCGCTGAGGTGAGGACGATCGGGACGGTCGCGTTCCCGCCCGCGGACGCAACCCTGGCGGAGCCGGCCGCTATCGAGACGGCCGGGCCGGTCGCATGGACGGTCGTCACCGTGGCGGCGGGTGTGGCCGTTCCGTTCTGGGGTGCCGAAGGGGCGGTGCAGCCGGCGGCGAGCGCGAGGAGCGCGAGGGCCGCGAGGAGCGCGATGTATCGCATGGCAAAGGATTCGAAACGGAAGACCATAGCCCTTTGGATCGGGGCCGGCCGCCGGTGCCGTCTCTTTCGGTCACGGGGGGCTCTCCCTACGGGCCGGCACGGGGAAAGGGAGAGGGGTCTCCTAGAGGTGGTTGAAGAGCCAGACGACGTCGGCGAAGTCGATCCGGCCGTTCGCGTTGTAGTCGAAGCCCTCGACCGGCTCGTTCGTCGCGATCCAGGACATCTGGTTGAAGTAGAGCACGACGTCGGCGAAGTCCCTCCGACCGTTCCCGTTGACGTCGTCGTACAGCCCGTCGCTGTTGAGGTCCTTCGGCATGGCCGTCCCGCCCGGGAGCGTCAGCAGCGGCCTCGAGGGATCGACAATGACGAGCCCGGCCCGGGAGAGCGTGGTCGCGCCGTACCCGTTCCGTGCCGTCAGGTTCACCGTGTAGTTCCCCGCCCGGGCGTAGACGTGTGTCGGGTGCTGAACGGTCGCGTTCGTGCCGTCCCCGAACTCCCAGGACCACGCGTTCGGCGTCCCGTTCGAGGCGTCCGTGAACCTGACCGCGAGCGGGGCCCTGCCCGTCGTCGCGTTCGCCGTGAAGCCCGCGTCGGGCACGACCCGGATGTAGTCGGTCTTCTGCTCGGTGTCGCTCGAGCCAGTGTACGAGGCGGTCAGGCGGACCGTGTAGAGCCCGGACTGCGTGTACACGTGCGAGGGGTTTCTGATGCCGGAGGTCCCTCCGTCACCGAAGGTCCAGCTCCAGCCCGTCGGTGCCCCGATCGACCGGTCCGTGAACGCGACCGGCTTCCCGGCCCCGACCGTCCGGGGCTCCGCCGAGAAGGCCGCGAACGGCGCGGAGCCGACGGTCACGTACCGGTCGTCGTGTTGGAGCCGAGGGTGTTGTTGACCGTCAGGTTCACGACCTTGAGCCCCTCGGTCGCGTACACGTGAGACGGGTTCCGCTCGGTCGAGTCGCCGCCGTCCCCGAACTCCCACCGCCAGGCTGTCGGGAGGCCGGAGGACCGGTCCGTGAACCAGACGTTCAGGGGCAGGCGGCCCTGCGACGGCGAGAGCGTGAACGCCGCGACGGGCGCCCCCGTCGTCGCTGTCGGGGTCGGCACGACCGTCGGGAGCGTCGTCGGCACGGTGGTCGCGTCCCCCTCCCAGGTGAGGTGGTACGTGTTCCCGCTCCCTTCCTGGTTGATGATCGCGAGCGACCGGTTGCTGTTCGAGGCCGTGATCTCGAACGTGGACTGGGTCACCGGCTGCTGGTAACTCGGGTTGTCGTAGTACCAGCCCAGGATCGACTGGTAGCCCTGGTCCCCCTGCGCGTCGACCTGCCGGAACCGGGCGAGCGTGATGTTCGTCGCGAACGCGGACCAGAGCGACCACTTCTCGGCCCCGTAGGCTCGCGCAGTCCTCGAGCCGGATGTTCTTCGCGTTCTTGACGACCTTCCAGCCGTAGGTCGAGACTCCCGGTCCGTGCACCGGGTGAAGACCACGTTGTCGCCGCCCTCGACGTAGAAGCCCGCGTTCTTGTTGTCGATCGAGGCGCAGTCGGTCACGGCCGCGTTGAAGTGGACGTAGAAGCCCGAGATGAAGGTCGACTGGTAGGGATAGGCGGCAGGGTTACGCTGGCCGTTCCGCTCGGCCGTGCAGCCGGAGAGCGTGATCGCCTTCTTGATCGTCCCCTTGTCCTCGCCCGGCTCGAAGTGGAAGCCCGACTGCCAGTTGTCCTCGGCCCGGCAGTTGATGACCTGGACGTCGTAGAGGTCGTTGTTCTCCTGGATGTCGAACCCGGTCACCCACTCCGAGCGCGAGCCCCCCGCGACGCCGTAGCCGCAGCAGCGCGCGACGCAGTCGATGAAGCGGATGTTCCGGGTCTCGCGCGGCAGGTTGATCGCGTTCAGGTTGAACCCGTGGGTGTGCGCGTCCTCGGCCGTGCAGTCGATGAACGCGACGTCCTCGATCGTCTCGCCGTCGGCCCAGATGTAGAACATCCCGTTCCCGCCGGCCCTGTAGAGGGTCCCGTTGGGACCGCGGCTCGTCGCGGTCACCTCCTCGACCACGACCCGGCTCGACCTTGACCAGCACGCCGCCATTGCCCATGATGGTGAAGCCGCGGAGGTGGACGTCGGGCTGGGTCACGCTGATCGGCTTCCACGGGCTCTGGTTGTTGACCACGACCAGCCGGGTCAGGCCCTGGCCGGCCCCGATCAGCTCCGAGTTCCCGTTCGGAAAGACGCTGTCCGAGCAGTTGAACGTCCCGGCCGTCAGCCGCACCGTGCCCATGTCGTCGGGCAGAAGGTTGAACGCGTTGTTGATGTCGCGCTGGTCGTCGACGCCGTCGCAGACGATGTTCGCCCGGTCCTGTCCGATGTGCTCGAGTCGGCGGCGGCGACCACGGTACTCGGCCGCCGAAGACCGCCGGCCGCGAGGAGCGCCCCCAGGAGGAGAAGGGCGAGAATCAGGCGCAAGGAGGTCATTTCAGTACGCCAGAGACAATGATTCACCTCGGCGCTATAAGAACCATGCTGGGCCGGGTCAACGGACCGCCCGCTCGAAAGCGCGCGCCACGAGCTCGGCGATCGAGATATCGCTCGGGGACAACGCCCGCGAACCCGTGGGCCGCCGGGTCGACCATGACCGGGTCCCGCGCGTGGCCACTCGAGACCAGTGCGCGCACCCCGGGGTCGAGCCGGCGCAGGGCCCCGATTGCCTCCCGCGCCCCGACCCCGCCGGGAACGGCGAGGGTCGAGCACGACTCGCGCTCGTAGGCGATGCCCCGGGCGATCGCGGCATGGTCCGCGGCCACGGCCTCGCTCCCGTCCCCTACCGCGGTCACGTGAAAGCCGTGCGCGCTGCCGCAGATCAGGCCCATGACATCACGGATCGCCTCCTCGTCGTCCATACGAGGACCCGGCCACGGGCCCCGCTCTCCGGGTACGGTGCAGGCATCGGTTGATCGCGCCTCCCGCACCGCTGCGGGCGCGGGGACGGAGTGGCCCGGTCATCGGCTTGCCGTTCGCTCTCGTCCCGTATGACCTTGAAATCGTATGTAGATATGGTCGTCGGCGGATCTACCATTGACCAGCCCATGCACCTGCCCCCGTCGGTACGCCCTCCTCTGCCTCGCGGCCCTCGCCCTGACAGCCGGCTGCGTGGTCGGCGAGGCCGACGTTCGGCCCTGGTCAGGACGACCTCGGGCACCTCACGGTCACGGTCGGCGACGGGCGTGCCGATCGTCCACGCCGACCTGCAGGTGACGGTCTCGGCCCTCGACGCGCTCCAGCAGCGGGAGGTGTTCGCCGAGGCCCGGTACGTGGATTGACTGCCGGCACGAACCGGTTCACGTACGCGGTCGACCTCCCCGACGGGGTCCTACCGTGCCACCCCCACCTCTACGACGGCCAGCAACGGCGGGGCGCGGTCATCCGGGAGGTCGACGGTCCGCGGGGGACGGGCCGGCGCGTGAGTCGTCCGGGCTGCGCGGGGGCGAGGAGACGCGGACCTCGCCCTCCTGAACGCTTCCATCTTCAACCCGTTCCTCGGCGCGTGGGAGGAGACGGCGCGCTTGGTATTTACCGGGGCCGGGTGCTCGGGCCCGGGCGCTACCGGGCCCGGCGCGACCTCGACCTTCGGGGAGCCCGGGTCGTGCCGGGGCTGATTGACGCCCATGTCCACGTCGAGTCGTCCCTGCTCGCGCCGTTCGAGTATGCCCGCCTGGCTGCGATCAGCGGCACGACTACCGTGATCGCGGACCCCCACGAGATCGCGAACGTGCTCGGCGTGCCGGGGATCGACATGCTCGCCTGCCGGCCTGTACCTGCTCGTCGATCTCCTGCTGACCCTGCCGTCCTGCGTGCCGGCCACGCCGGCCGACGTGGAGGGGCGGCGAGAGGAGCCCCAGTTCGCGGCCCTCGCATCGCGGGAGGGCGTGGTCGGGCTCGGCGAGGTGATGAACGTGCCCGGGCTCCTCGCGGGGGACCCCGATTCCATTGCGAAGGTCGCCCTCTTAAGGAACGTGGACGGCCACGCCCCGGGGCTCGCGGGGCTCGACCTCAACGCCTATGTGATCGCGGGGGCCCAGAGCGACCACGAGGTCCGCCACGCATCATCAGGGGCGCCATCGGCTCGGTCGCGGCATGTACCTGTTCCTGCGCGAGGGCTCGACCGTGACCCTCGCAGCCCTCCTCCCCTCGTGACACCGGCGACGGCGTCCCGATGCGCGTTCTGCACGGACGTTGCCACGCGGACCTGATCTGCCGCGACGGGCAGGTCGACGACTGCATCCGCCACGCAGTCGATGGCGGGCTCGAACTGGAGCTCGCCCTGAGGATGGCCACGCTCTCGTGCCGCCGAGCGGTTCGGGCTCGCCGACCGCGGGGCCCTTGCGCCGGGCGGCGGGCGACCTCTGCGTTCTCGCGCCGGGAGACGCTGTCGCGATCGCCCAGGACCTTCGTCGGCGGCGCGGAGGTCGTCGACCCGGGCGACACCGGTCCCGGTGCCCGCGCCGGCGCGGCCCATGCGATGCCGGGTACCCCCTGCGACCGACCTCGTCCCGACCGTCGACGGGTGCGCCCGCGTAATCGAGATCGTCCCCGGCCAGGTCCGGACTCGGGCGGACCTGCCCGTGCGCGCCGGCCTCGTCCCCCATATCGCCCGTGATCCGCTGCCGGCCGCCGTCCGCGACGCCTACCGCGGCGCGGGCACCGGGCTCGGTGTCGTCCGGGGCTTCGGCCTCGCACACGGCGCCATCGCCTCCTCGGTCGCCCACGACGCCCACCAGGTGGTCGCGGTCGGCGCCGAGCCAGCCGCGATGGTGGAGGCGGTCGAGACCGTCGTCGAGAGCCACGGCGGGCTCGTGGCCGTCGGCCTCGGTGAATCACGCTGCTGCCGCTCCCGGTGGCCGGGCTGATGTCGGACCGGCCTGTACGCCGAGGTCGTCGACGGGCTCGACCGCCTCGCCGCGCACGCAGCCCGTCTCGGCGCCGTGCCCGACGCCTTCATGCACCTCTCCTTCCTCGCCCTGACCGTGATCCCGGAGCGGCGCGCTGACCCGAGCGGGGGGTCTTCGACCACGCCGGGTTCGCCGACGTCCCGCTCGCCCGGTAGGCCGCCAGACCTGACGAAGGGGGAATCCAGGCGGCGACGAGGATTTCTTCGGGCCTCAGAAGAGGCCGTCCGCCGCGAGCCCGTCGAGGAGCGCGGCCACCTCGTCCTCGGTGAGGTCCCGCCACGCCCGGTACGCCTCGGCCACGGCGAACCGGTCTGCCCCCCGGACGTTCGGGCAGACCACCGCGTCGGAGGCCTCCGCCACCATGGCCACGGTCCGGTCGTGGCCGGTCGGGACCACGGTCACGAGCGGCCCTGCCCCCGCAGCGCGGAGTGCCCCGATGACCGCGAGGGCGGTGGACCCGCCCGCAAGGCCGTCGTCCACAACAAGGACGCGCTGGCCCCGGAGATTGGGCATGGGCCGGCCCCCGAGGAACCGCTCGAGTCGCTCCGCGACCGAGTCCCTTGCCCGTTCGACGGCAGCCTCCACTGCGGCAGGCCCGAGGCCGAGGGCGCCGATCAGGGACGTCGAGAAGGACGCGCCCGTCCCAGGCGACCGCGCCCATACCGAATTCGGTGTTGCCCGGTACCCGGCACCTTCCGGGCGACCAGGGGGAGGATGTGGAGAGCAAACTGTCGCGCAATTGGTCCGCGACGGCGACCCCGCCTGGAGGGACGGGGCCGCAGAGCGCGCCGTCGACGAGGTCGGGGATGTTGCTCGAGGAGCGCCGCGCAGGCTCTGCCGGCCTCGTCGCGGTCGAGGAAGACGCCGCGCCGGTGGGCGAGCGACGGGTCCTGGTAGATCGGTCCGATGATGCGCGTTCCAACGGACGCGCCGGATAAAAAGGTATCTGGATCGGGAACCGGGGGCGCCGCGACATCGGCCGCGGTCCCGGTCTCCTCACGTGCTGTTGAGTCTCGGCAGCGTGACGTTGACCTGGGGCAGGGTGACGTTGGTGATATTGCTGACGTTGATCGCCGGCAGGGTCGCGTTGATGATCGGGATCGTCACGTTCCCGGCAGGTCGCGTAGTCGCCGCGGCGGTCGCGTTCGCCGTCGCGTTCGCGGTGAAGTTCGGCGCCTGGTTGTTGTTGATCTTGAGGATCGTGTTGTTCATGGTCGCGTTCGCGGTCACGTTCGGCGTCGCGTTTGTCTTGGGCGGCGTGGTCGTGCATCCGGCCACGCAGAACATCCCGACGGCCGCGAGGCAGACGAGGCAGAGGATCATGCGGTTTCTCGGTGACATAGTCTCTCCATCCGGTGCCCGTCGTCCGGGGCGGGCATCCCTTTAAAAATTGCTCGGACGAGGCATTTATGTATTACCATTTGGTCGTGCCCTGTCATCCCGGCAAATCGCGGCCGGATAGTATCCCGAAAGACGGGCGCCGTATGCCGGAGTATCACTCCGCCCGGTATGCATGATGATTCTCCTCGCAATCAACAGGGGGGTCGCGTCGCCGTTCGGGGTCAGCGGGCTCGAAATCCGCCTCGATCTCCGCCTGGAGCAGGGCCGCGCCCCGGACGCGGAGATGCCACCGGACCGTCTCGAGGCGAAGCACCCGGCACGAGGGGAAGAGGGCAACGACCTCGCCCTCGGTGAAGTAGTGCGTGAGCACGCCGGTGCGCCGCCGGCGTGACCTCTCCTCGATCTCGGCGCCGGTTCCGCACGGGAGCTCCTCGTGCGAGAAGACGCGGAGGTGGAGGCGCCCCCCCGGGCGCGGTCACGCGCACGGCCTCGGCGGCCATCCGCCTGCGGTTCGTCCGCGAGCCCGTGGCCCAGGACGTGGAGAAGCAGGACCGCGTCGAACGACCGGTCGCGAAATGGCAGGCGCCGGGCGTCGCCGCAGACCAGCCGGAGGCCGGTCGCCCCGCCGGCGGACGGCAGAGGGCCAGCGCGGCGCGTGCACGGTCGAGACCGACGGGGGTGCAGGGCAGCGCGCCGAGTGCCGCGAGTGTCCGCCCGTCTCCGCAACCGAGGTCGAGGACGCGGGCACCCTCGGGGAGCGGCGGAAGGCGCACACTGCCACGGTAGAGCCGGCCGCGCTGCCGATAGTCCCGGTCCCAGCCCCCGTCGTCCATGGAAGAACGTCGGTCTGGCGGACCGTATGCTTATCGTTGGGGGTTATCATCCCAGGGGATCGACTCCGTCGCGCAGAGAGTCGGTGAGCCGTTATGGCGCGGGCCCGCTTCCGGTTCACTGCTCACCGGCAACGAGAGGGCTCGCGCCGCCCCTGTCCCGCCTCGCTTCAGCCCGGCACCCTCCCCCTTCGCCATTCCGCGACGCCCCTGTCGCGTTGGGATCGCGCTGGGTGACCCGGTCCCTTGCGACCACCCGCATTGACCGGATTCTCCGAAGCCCAACCTAAACCTCCGCCCTTCCAACCTCTCATCACATGGAGGCCGACGGAGCGCCGAACCGGTACGCCATCCTCGCGGTCGTGCTGGCTGGTGTCTTCATGGCCGTCCTGGACGGCGTGGTGGTCGCGATCGCGCTGCCGACTATTACGGCCCACTTCGGGGTGAACCTGGACAGCACGCAGTGGGTGATCACGGCCTACCTGGCTCGACCATGACCGTGCTCCTCCTCCCGATGGGCAGGATTGCAGTACACGGGCAGGGCGCCACTCTTCGTCGCCGGCATCACGCTCTTCACCCTCGCATCGGCCGCGTGCGGCTTCGCCCCGACCCTCGCGTTCCTGATCGGGCGCGCATCGTCCAGGCGGTCGGCGGGGCCATGGTCTTTCGATCCCGAACGCCCTGATCTCCGAGGCCTTCCCGCCGTCCGAGCGTGGACGGGCCCTCGGTACCGGGCTCGGTGGTCGCGATCGGCGTCGCTCGCCGTCCCCGGCCCTTGTCGGCGGGGCTGGTCGAGACGCTCGGGTGCAGGGTAACGTCTTCTTGATCAACATACCGATCGGCATGGTGGTCGGCGCTGCCGCGCTCCGCGTGCTGCCGCGAGTGCACTCGCGGCCCGAGCGCTTCTCGTTTGACCTCCCCGGGGCCGTCGCGCGCGCTGGCGTGGCCCTGCGGGCCGATGCTCTTTCTCGGCGCGGCCGCGACATCCCCGACCCTCTATCCACGGCAATCGTGTACTGCCCTCGTCGCCGTCGCGGGAGCACGGCATTCGTGATGATCGAACGTCGCGTTAAGGCGCCGCTCGTGGACCTGGGATCTTCGCCGAGCCGCTCTATATCCTCCCCGTGGTCGCGATGCTCCTCTACTTCATCGCAGCCTTCATGCTGACCCTGATCGGCCCGTTCTACTTCGAGGCGGTCATGGGCTTCTCGCCGGGCACGGTCGGTCTGGTCCTGCTCCTGTAGCCGGCGGTGATGATCGTGATCGCCCCCGTGGCCGGCTGGCTCTACGACCGCGCCCGGTTCCCGTACCTCGCCGCGGTCGGCATGGGCCTGGTCTCGGCCGGATACGTGTCGCCGCATACGCGGTCTCGGCGCGCCTGCTCGTGCCCATCCTCGGCGCGTTCCTGGTGATCGGCCTCGGCGCGGGGCTCTTCCAGGCCCCGAACAACACGGCGCAGATGTCCTCGGCGCCGCGCCGCTGGGTCGGGCTCGCCTCGGCCATCACCGCGACCGGCCGGAACCTCGGGATGGTGCTCGGGGTCTCGATCGGTTCGGTCATGCTCACCACCCTCCTCCTCGCGGGGGCAACACCGGGCCGGTCCTCGAGGCGGACCCGGCCCTGCTCGCCTCGTCCGTCGGGGCGATCGTCGGGGCGGGCGCCGTTCTGACGGGGTTTTCGGCGGCGCTCTCGGCTCCGCGGAGTCCGCAGCGGCCCGCGCCGTCCGCGAGGGGCAGCCGGTTCAGCCCTGAAGCAGGGACTCGCCGCCGTCGATCCAGACCTCGGTCCCGGTGATCAGGAACGCGGCGTCCGAGGCGAGGAAGAGGACGAGCGCGGCCACCTGCTCGGGTATGCCCGGACGGCCGCCGGTGAGCGGGATCTCGCCCTCGGGGAAGACCACGGGCTCGCGAGCCTCCTCGAGGTCCCGCTCCTCGGTGTTCTCCTCGATCTGCGTCTCGATCTTCCCCGGGCAGACCACGTTCACCCGGATCCTGTCCCTGGCGAGGTCGAGGGCGAGCATCTTCGCGAGCGCCACCTGCCCGGCCTTCGAGGCCGAGTACGCGGTCGCTCCGGCGTTCGAGAGATCCTCGTGCCGTTCACGGACGAGGTGACGATCACCGACCCGCCGGTCCGCTTCATCACCGGCACCGCGTACTTGATCGTCAGGAACGTGCCGCGGAGGTTCGTGTTGATGGTCTCGTCCCAGTCGCCGGGCTCAGCTCCTCGATTCGGGCCCAGACGCCGTTGATCCCCGCGTTCGCAAAGACCACGTCGAGCCGGCCCCACTGCGCGTCCACCGCGTCCGCCGCCTCGCGCATCTGGCTCGCGTGCGCGATGTCGGCGACGATTGGCATGGCCACGCCCGCCCTCGTCGTGGATCTCGGCAACCACCGCGTCGATCTCGTCGGCCGTGCGGCCGAGCGCGGCCACCTTCGCCCCCTCCCGTGCGAAGAGGAGGGCCGTCGCCCGGCCGATGCCGGAGCCCGCTCCGGTTACGAGCGCCACCCTTCCTGCGAACCGGTTCATTGCATTCGCCTCATGGCCGGCACCTCGCCGCCGCGGCAGATATACCCTTCGGACGAAGGGATCAGCTTTTAAGATCTCCTCTCGGTACGATCCGGTAGGGAGGGAGAGCATCGAGGTACTCGAAGATCTACCAATCGCTGCTCGAGGCGGACGGACTGCCGGGGGACGGCGACGTTGCGGACGAATGGCTCCGCCGCGGGCTCGAGTTCCTGAAGGCCGGCGAACTCCCGCGCGCCCTCTGGTGTTCGAGGCCGCAACCGAGCGCGAGCCCGAGAACGGGAAGGCGATGCTGGCGTCGGCACGGGCCCTTCACCGGCTCGGCCGCGAGAAGGAGGCGTTCGCCCGGGTCGAGCGGCCTCGAAGCTCGGGTCCGCCCGGTTCGACCACTGGCTCGAGCGCGGCTTCGGCCTGATGGACGAGGAGCGGCACGACGAGGCCTGCTGGTGCTTCGAGGCCGCGCTCGAGATTCAGGGGGACGACCCGACCGCGTGGCTGATGCGGGGCATGATGGAGAAGGTGGTCGGCCGGTGCGAGGACGCCCTCTTCTCGCTCGAGCGGTCCCTCGACCTCGACCCCCAGCGTGCGACGGCGTGGGCGCTCACGGCCGAGGTGATGGAGATGCTCGGCCGGCCCCACGAGGCCGGGATCTGCCGCGAGACGGCGGAGAAGCTCGGGGTCTGACGATCCCTTGATATAGGCGCGGGGCCACTCTCGGGCATGGAGTCCGACGAGGAAGTCCCGATCTACTCGGTGAAGGAGAACCGGGCCGTGCCCATGAAGCGGTGCCGGCTCTCGGACGAGGAATGGCGCCGGCGCCTGAACCCGACCCAGTACGCGGTGGCCCGGGGCCACGGGACGGAGCCAGCCTTTGCGAACGAGTACCACGCGAACAAGCGGCACGGTCTCTACAGGTGCATCTGCTGCGGGATCGACCTCTTCTCCTCGGACGACAAGTTCGAGTCGGGCACGGGCTGGCCGAGCTTCTCGCGCCCGGTGGCCGAGACGAACGTGTACGAGGTCCGCGACACCTCGGACGGCATGACCCGCGACGAGGTGCGCTGTCGGCGCTGCGACGCCCACCTCGGGCACGTCTTCCCCGACGGCCCGCCGCCGACGGGGAAGCGCTACTGCATGAACTCGGCCTCGCTCCGGTTCGACGAGGCCTGACGGGATGGAGGCCGCGAGGCTCGACCTTGTCTGGCGCCATCCTGCCGGAGATTAGCGGAGCCGCCTCGTCGCGGCGGACACGGGCCGAACGGTGCAGGAGGTGGTCGAGGAGATCCGGCCGGCCCTCGAGGCCGCGGGCGTAGAGGTGACGGTCCGCGACGAGGCGGCCGAAAGGGAGGAGATGACCGTGAACGGCGCGTCCCTCGACGAGATCCTGGTCCGGGTCAAGGAGGGGCACGACTACTGCCACGCCCGGTCCCGGCGCGAGGAGATGGAGGCCCGCCGCCATCCGCTCGGCGAGGACGAGCGGATCGCCTCGGGGTACACGGAGTTCATGCTCCGCAAGGCGCTCCTTCTCGCCGTCGAGGGCGAGGACTAGAGAGTACGGTCGGATCGCCAGGAGCACGGCGAGGATGACCGGCTCGTGGAGCAGGTAGATCGCGAGCGTGTGCCGGCCGACCCAGAGAACGGGCTCCGTCCACGATGGGGAACGGTGGAAGGGGCCGGCGCCGCTCGCCGTTCGGAAAGATGGCCCAGCCCGCTGCGACGCCGATCAGCAGCACCCCGAACCAGGGCAGGATTGGGACGTAGTCGAGCGAGACGAAGTCCGTCGGGTGCACCCCGAGCCAGGTGAGCCAGAACGGACCGGTGACCTGCGCGGCGAGCGGACCGAGGAGCACGCAGACCGTTCCGAGAGCGAGCGCGGCCCGCGGACGGCGGACAAGGGGGATGGCCAGGATCGTGCCGAGCCCGATCAGGTGGAGAACGCCGAAGACGATCGCGCCCTCGTTGAGCGCGACCAGGGTCACGGCCGTGATCACGAGCCCCCACCCGAAGACGACGAGACCGCGTCGCGCCTGGGCGATCGCGATCTCCCCTCCGTGGCCCCGCGTCGGCGCCGCGCCGCGGCCGCGAGGGTCAGGGAGAGCCCGGCGATCGCGATGAAGAGCGAGGCCGTGGCGTAGGCGAAGACCCGCCAGAAGCCGGTCAGCACCGCGACGTCGGCCATCCCGAGGAACCAGAGGGTGAAGAGGAAGTGGTAGGTGACCATCATCCCGAGGGCGAGGGCGCGGGCGAGGTCGACCTCGGGCAGGCGCGAACGTCCCGGTGCGCGGCTTCATCCCGATTCGCGACAGGATCTCGGCCGCGGTGGCCTGCACGCCCGGTCCCGATCCGTTCATACTATACGATGTGGCGCGCAGACGTGTTCAATATGGAGGAGACGTATCCAGCCGGCGACGAGCACGTGATCGAGGCGATCGGCCGGGCCCGCGTCGTGATCCGCGAGGGGCGCGTGGTCGAGGTCGGCGAGCCCGTGATCGAGGACTGCCCGCTCGCCCGGCGATTCGCCGTGCCCGTCACATCGATGGAACCCGGAGCGATCCGCGCGAACATGGAGGCGCGGATCCGGTCGTTCGGCATGTGCACGCCCGACCGCCAGGTGCTCTCGGAGGCCGACTTCGTCCTCTTCGGCGCCTCCGAGCTGATGATGGAGGGGCTCCGCTCGGGGCTCCTCGATGCGGCCGTGCTCGCCTGCGACGGCGCGGGCACGGTGGTCGTCTCCGACCCGGCCCTGGTCCAGGGGATCGGGGGACGGATGTCGGGGCTCGTCCGGACTACGCCGTACCCGGCCGTGATCGAGCGGATCCGCGAGGCCGGCGGCGCGGTGGTCTACCCCGAGACGGCCGAGATCGACCAGGTCGGCGGTGCGCTCTACGCGCTCGAGCACGGGTACGAGAGGATCGCCGTGACCGTCGCCGGACCGGACATGGCCGAGGGAGTCCGGGCCGCGCGCGCCGCCAGCCCTGATCATCGCTGTCCACACCACGGGCCTCACGGCGTAGGAGGCCGAGCGGCTCGTCGCGGTCGCGGACATCACGACCGCCTGCGCCTCGGGGACGGTCCGCGAGGCCGCGCGGACGAAGGCGCTGGTCCAGGGCGGGACCGGCGTCCCGATCTTCGCGCTGACCGAGCGGGGCAAGGCCCTCGTGATGGCCAAGCTCTCCGCCACCGCGATGCCGCTCCTGATCAAGGGCGGCCCCCTGCCGCCGGCAGGCGACGGGTGCCCGTCTCCGCTGATCTGAAAATTCTCAGGCCGTCTTTCTTGCCCGCGGCTTCCGCGGGGCCGGGGCGGCTTCGCCCCCGCGCCTTCTGCTCGAGCTGGCGGATCCGCTCGCGGAGCGCGATCGCCCGCTCGAAGTCGAGCCTGCTCGGCCGCGGACCGCATCTCGGCGTCGAGCTCGACCAGCAGGGCCGGGATGTCGTGCTTGGGCACGTGCTTCGCGTCCTTGAGGTCGGCCTCGGCCTCGCGGATCGGCTTCACGATCGTCTGCGGGACGATCCCGTGGACGCGGTTGAACTCGAGCCGCATCTCGCCGGCGGCGCTCGGTCTCGGCGAGCGCGTTCTTGATCGAGTCCGTCATGTCGTCGGCATACAGGACCACGTGCGAGTCCGCGTTCCGGGCGGCCCGGCCGATCGTCTGGATCAGGGACCGGGCGTCGCGGAGGAACCCCTCCTTGTCCGCGTCCAGGATCCCGATGAACCCGACCTCGGGGATGTCGAGCCCCTCGCGGAGCAGGTTGATCCCGACCAGGACGTCGAACCGGCCGAGCCGGAGCTGCCGGATGATCTCGGTCCGCTCGATGGTGTCGATCTCGGAGTGGAGGTACCGGGTCTTGATCCCGCGCTCGGCGAGCCACTCGGAGAGCTCCTCGGAGAGCTTCTTGGTGAGCGTCGTGACCAGCGCCCGCTCGCCCTTCGCGATCGTCTTCCTGACCTCCTCGATCACGTCGAGGGTCTGGCCCGCGATCGGCCGGACCTCGACCGGCGGGTCCACGAGCCCCGTCGGCCGGATGATCTGCTCGGCGATCCGGTCCGAGACCCGCCGCTCGTACTCGCCGGGGGTGGCCGAGACGAAGATCACCTGCTTGAGATACTCGCGGAACTCCTCCCACTTCAGGGGGCGGTTGTCGTACGCGGACGGCAGGCGGAAGCCGTAGTCGATCAGCGAGGTCTTCCGGCGACCGGTCGCCCTTGTACATCCCGTGGACCTGGGGGATCGTCTGGTGGCTCTCGTCGATCACCAGCAGGAAGTCCTTCGGGAAGTAGTCGAGCAGGCAGTACGGCTTCTCGCCGGGCTGCCGGAAGTCGAAGTGGCGCGAGTAGTTCTCGATCCCCTTGCAGGACCCGGTCTCCTCGATCATCTCGATGTCGAAGAGGGTCCGCTGCTGGAGGCGGTGGGACTCGAGGAGGCCGAGCTCGGGCAGGCGCTGGTCGAGCTCCTCGCGGATCGACTCGATCGCCCGCGCCCGCGTGTGGGACGGGATCACGTAGTGGCGGGCGGGGTAGACGTAGAAGTACTCCATCTTCTCCTTCGTGAGACCCGTGATGCGGTCGACCTCGGTGATCCGCTCGATCTGGTCGCCGAAGGTCTCGACCCGGATGATGTTGTTGAAGTACCCGGGCACGATGTCGACCGTGTCGCCGCGGACCCGGAACCGGCCCGGAGGAGGCTCGATATCGTTCCGCTCGTACTGGATGTCGACGAGCTGCAGAGGAGCTCGGACCGCTTCACGCCGTCGCCGACCTTCAGCTCGAAGCCCATGTCCCGGTAGTGGTCGGGGTTGCCGAGACCGTAGATGCAGGAGACCGAGGCGACGACGATCATGTCCCGCCGCGAGAGGACCGACGCGGTGGCCGAGAGCCGCATCTGCTCGATCTTCGGGTTGATCGGCATGTCCTTCTCGATATAGTGGTCCCTCTGGGGGATGTAGGACTCGGGCTGGTAGTAGTCGTAGTACGAGACGAAGTACCTCGACCCGGTTCTGCGGGAAGAACTCGCGGAACTCGTTGTAGAGCTGGGCCGCGAGCGTCTTGTTGTGGGCGATGACGAGCGTGGGCCGCTGGACCTCCTCGATCACGTTCGCCATCGTGAAGGTCTTGCCCGAGCCGGTCACGCCGAGCAGGGTCTGCTGTCATCGCCGCCCCGGATCCCCTCGACGAGAGAGGCGATCGCCGAGGGCTGCGAGCCCTTCGGCTTGAAGGGCGAGACGAGTTCGAATCTCTCGGTCACTGGAGCACCGCCTTGGACCGCAGGCTGCGGTTGTACGTGATCGCGAAGCGGTGGGCCTCGTCGCGGATCTCCTGGAGATAAGAGGCTCCCCTTCGCCTTCCGGTCGAGCGGCAGGGGCACGGAGAGGCCCGGCACCTAGACCTCCTCCTCGCGCTTGGCGAGCGCGACGACGGGGATGTGGAGGTCGAGGTCGTCGAGCACGGCCTTCGCGGCCGAGAGCTGGCCCCGGCCGCCGTCGACCACGACGAGGTCCGGGAGCTCGGTCCCGTCCTTCTTCAGGCGGGCGTACCGCCGCCGGACCACCTCGGCGATCGCGGCGAAGTCGTCGACCCCCTCGACCGTCCGGATCCGGAAGCGGCGGTAGTTCCGCTTGTCGGGATGCCCGCCCCGGAACTGGACCATCAACCCGACCGTCGAGGTCCCCGCGAGGTGCGAGATATCGAAGCACTCGACCACCTCGGGCGGCGTCGGCAGGCGGAGGGCCTGGCGGAGCGCCTCGACCTTGATCCGGTCGCCGAAGAACGAGGTCTCGAGGTTGATCTTCGGACGAGGTCGAGCAGGTGGCGCGGTCGCCCCGCTGCGGCACCGTGACCCGGACCCGCTGCCCCTTGAGCTCGGAGAGGTAGTCCGCGATCGCCGGGTCCGCCTCCTCGGGGAGCACGACCTCCTTCGGGACCGCGTTCTCGGCGTAGTACCTGGACGAGGAACTCGGGCAGGAACTCCTCGCGGAAGTCGAAGACGAACTCCTGCTTGCCGGTCAGCGTGCCGAGGTGGATCTTGAAGAGCGCGAGGTAGACCGTTCCCTCGACCACGATGTAGTTGAGGACGTCCTCGTCGTAGGACTTCTGCCTGTCGACCCGCTGGTGCTCGCCCAGACCCTCGATGGCGCTGATCTGCTCGCGCCGGGCGAGGGCCTGCTCGAACTGGTTTCCGGCGGAGTACTCGGCCATCTCCTCGCGGAGCGTCCCCAGGAGTTCGCGGTCGCGCCCCTTCAGGCACTCCTCGGCCCGCCGGACGGCCTCGCCGTACTCCTCCGGGGTGACCGCGCCGATGCACGGGCCCAGGCAGGAGTCCATGTGGTACCGGAGGCAGGCGCGCTTGGGGAGCTTCCGGCAGGTCCGGAGCCGGAACGTCCGGCGCAGGCCTTTGAGGATCTGGTCCCGCTCCATCCCCGAGACGAACGGGCCGTAGTAGGTCCCCCCCTCGACCTTGTTCCGTGCGAAGACGAGGCGGGGGTAGAGCTCGTCCGTGCGGAGGATGTAGGCGTAGGTCTTCGAGTCCTTGAGCCTGATGTTGTACCGGGGCCAGTGCCGCTTGATCAGGGTGTTCTCGAGGATCAGGGCCTCGACCTCGGTCGTGGTCACGATGAAGTCGAGGTGCGCGATGTGGCCGACGAGCGCGGCCGTCTTGGGGTCGAGGTCGCGCCGGGTGAAGTAGGACGAGACCCGCCGCCGCAGGTTCTTGGCCTTGCCCACGTAGATGACCGTCCCGTCCGCGTCGGAGTAGAGGTAGCAGCCGGGGAGTTCGGGGAGGCTCTGGAGGTCGACGGGCGGTCTCGTCATAGCGCCTGTTTCAGGAACTGGCCCGTGTAGGAGCGCGGGTTCTCCGCGACCTCCTCGGGCGTGCCGACCGCGACCACCTCGCCGCCCTCGTCGCCGCCCTCGGGGCCGAGGTCGATCACGTGGTCCGCCGACTTGATCACGTCGAGGTTGTGCTCGATCACGAGGATGCTGTTCCCCTTCTCGACCAGGTCGTCGAGGACCTGGATCAGCTTCTTGACGTCGTGGAAGTGGAGCCCGGTCGTGGGCTCGTCGAGGAGGTAGAGCGTCCTGCCGGTCGCGCGCTTCGAGAGCTCGCGGGTCAGCTTGATCCGCTGGGCCTCGCCGCCCGAGAGGGTGGTCGAGGACTGGCCGAGCTTGATGTAGTCGAGCCCGACGCCGGGAGAGGACCTCGAGCTTGTTCCGGATCGTCGGGATCCGCTCGAAGAGGTGGAGCGCCTCCTCGACCGACATCTCGAGCACGTCCGCGATCGACTTGCCCTTGTACTTCACCTCGAGGGTCTCGCTGTTGTACCGCCTCCCCTTGCACTCCTCGCACTCGACGTAGACATCGGGCAGGAAGTTCATCTCGATCCTAATCAAACCGTCGCCCTGGCAGGCCTCGCATCGCCCGCCGCGGACGTTGAACGAGAACCGGCCCGGATTGTATCCCCGGACCTTCGCCTCCTGGGTCTCGGCGAAGATCTTCCGGATGTCGTCGAAGACCTTGGTGTACGTCGCCGGATTCGAGCGCGGGGTCCGGCCGATCGGGGTCTGGTCGATCACGATCACCTTGTCGATCGGGGCGTCGAGCTCGAGCCCCGCGTGGGCCCCCGGCGGGTCGCCCGTCCCGAAGAGTTGCCGGTGGAGGGCCTTGAAGAGGATCTCGTAGACGAGCGTGGACTTGCCCGAGCCCGAGACGCCGGTCACGACGGTCAGGACGCCGGTCGGGATCGCGACATCGACGTTCTTCAAATTGTTCTCGCGCGCACCCTTGATCCGGATGAAGGTCTCGCTCGCCCGCCGCCAGGTCGGCGTCTCGATCTTCAGCGACTTCGGGCGAGGTACAGCCCGGTGAGCGAGTTGGTCGAGCGCTCGATCTCGCGGGGCGTGCCCGTCGCGACGATCTGCCCGCCGTGGACGCCCGCGCCCGGGCCGATGTCGATCACGTAGTCCGCGGCCCGGATCGTATCCTCGTCGTGCTCGACCACGATCAGGGTGTTGCCGAGGTCGCGGAGCGCGCAGAGCGTGTCGATCAGCCGCCGGTTGTCGCGCTGGTGCAGCCCGATCGAGGGCTCGTCCAGGACGTAGAGCACGCCCATCAGGTTCGCGCCGAGCTGGGTCGCGAGCCGGATCCGCTGCCCCTCGCCCCCGGAGAGGGTCGCGGCCGCTCGCGAGAGGGTCAGGTACCCGAGCCCGACGCGCTCGAGGAACGCGAGCCGCTCCGTGATCTCCTTGATCACGAGCTGGGCGATCTGCTGCTGCTTCGGCGTCAGCTCGAGCTCGCGGAAGAAGCGGAGGCAGGACGAGATCGAGAGGTTCGTGACATCGATGATCGAGGAGTCCTGCGATCCGGACCGACCGGACCTTCTCCTTCAGGCGCGAGCCCTTGCAGGTGGGGCAGTCGAAGACCCGCATGAAGCGCTCGAGCTCGCGCTTGCGGTACTCGGACTGGGTCTGGGCGTAGAGCCGCTCGGCCTGGGGGAGCAGCCCCTCCCAGGCCCCGCGGTGGGACCACTGGGCGTCCCCCCGGCGGGCCCGCATGGTGAAGTTGAGCCGCTCACGTCGTCCCGTACATCAGGCCCGCGAACTGCTCGGGCGTGAGCTCGGAGATGGGCGTGAAGAGGTCGAACCCGAGCTGGCGGGCGACGGCCTCGATCAGCTGCCCGCGGTACCCGTCGAGCGAGTTCTTGTAGACCTCGATCGCGCCGTCGACGACGCAGAGGTCCTTGTTCGGGATGATGAGGTCGGGGTCGAAGACCATCTTGAACCCGAGCCCGTTGCACTCCTCGCAGGCGCCGAACGGGGAGTTGAACGAGAACATCCGGGGCTGGAGCTCCTCGAAGGCCATGCCGCAGACCGGGCAGGCCATCAGGGACGAGTACATCGTCTCCGCCCCGTCCTCGCCCACGACGATCACGAGCCCCTCGGCCCGCTTGAGCGCGTTCTCCACGGCCTCGACGAGACGCGAGCGGTCCGAGGACTCGAGCCGGTCGATCACGATCTCGATGTCGTGCTTCTGGTAGCGCTCGAGCGGGACCTCCTCGTCCGTCCGGTGGATCTCGCCGTTGACCCGGGCGCGGGCGTAGCCCTCGCGGTTCAGGTCCTTGAGGAGCTGTCCGTACGTCCCCTTCTTCTGCCGGACCACCGGGGCGAGGACCGTGACCGTCCCGGGCTTCTCCTTCTGGATCGCGTCGGCGATCCGCTCGGGGGACTGGGTCTCGATCCGGATGTTGTGGGTCGGGCAGTACGGGACGCCGATGCGGGCGAAGAGGAGGCGGAGGTAGTCGTAGATCTCGGTCGTGGTGCCGACCGTCGAGCGGGGATTCTTCGAGGTGGTCTTCTGCTCGATCGAGATCGCGGGAGAGAGCCCCTCGATCGCGTCGACGTCGGGCTTGTGCATCACCCCGAGGAACTGCCGGGCGTAGGTCGAGAGCGACTCCACGTACCGGCGCTGGCCTTCGGCGTAGAGCGTATCGAACGCGAGCGTGGACTTGCCCGAGCCCGAGAGCCCGGTGAAGACGATCAGACGGTCGCGGGGCAGTACCAGGTCGATATTCTTGAGGTTATGCTCGCGCGCGCCCTTGATGACGATCTCCTTCATGGTCCTCCTCTATATAAAGGGGACACCCGACTTTATAGAGACTTCTTTAGTGCCAACGTCGTACGCCCTCCAAACCCCCAGGCATAAGAACCCGGACGGCAAACGTTGATCCGAGCGGTATGGCGGGCATGAACAGCGTCTACGTGATCGGGCACAAGCAGCCCGATACGGACTCGATCTGCAGCGTGATCGGGTATGCGGAGCTCCTGAACATGGACGAGCCCGGGGTCTACATCCCTGCCCGGTGCGGGGAGGTCGGCGCCGAGACGCGGTGGGCGCTCGCCGAGTTCCGGGCCGAGCCCCCGATCTACATCGAGTCGGTCGAACCCGGGATCGCCGACATCCCGTACCTCGACACCCGGTCCACGCGGGCCGACGTCCCGACCGTAGACGTCGCGGCGCTGATGGACCAGTACGACATGCGGAACATCCCGATCGTCGACGCGGACGGGCGCCTCGCCGGGCTCGTCTCCGAGTACGGCCTCGCCCGGTCGTACGTGACCGGCCAGCAGGAGGAGTCGCTCTCGGTCCCGCCGATGCGGCTCGAGGAACTCGCCCGGATCCTCTCCGCGACCGTGCTCGTCGGCGCGCACGAGGAGATCGAGGGACGGGTCTACACCGCGATCGACGCGCTCCACGTCACGCTCTCGCGCCTGACCGCCCACGACATCGCGATCGTCGGGGACAACGAACCCGCGCAGCTGACCCTGATCTCGGCCGGGATCGCAGCGATGATCGTCGCGGACGGCGCACCCGTCGGCGAGCGCGTGGTGAACGCGGCGCGGGCTCAGGACGTCTCGATCCTCGCCACCGGGCTCGACGCGTTCGCCGTGGGCCGGCGGCTCCACCTCTCGGCCCCGGCCGGGCAGATCATGGAGACCGACGTGCCGACGGTCACGCTCGAGGACTCGCTCGAGCACGCCAAGCACCTGGTCTCGTCCTCGAAGTACCGGACTGCCTGCGTGGTCGACGAGGACGGGCGGTACCTCGGGCTCCTCTCGCGGACCTCGCTGATGCAGGACGTCCAGAAGGCCGTGATCCTGCTCGACCACAACGAGGCCGCCCAGGCCGTCGACGGGATCGAGGACGCGGACATCCTGGAGATCATCGACCACCACCGGCTCGGCGCGATCTCGACCCTCAAGCCGGTCCGGTTCCTGAACGACCCGGTCGGCTCGACCTGCACGATCATCACGACCCGGTTCATGGAGGCCGGGCGCGACCCGTCGCCGCAGACGGCCGGGCTCCTCCTCTGCGGGATCCTCTCGGACACGCTCGTGCTCCGGATGTCGACCACGACCTCCCTCGACCGCCGGGCCGTCGAGTACCTGGCCGGGCTCGCGGGCCGCGACCCCGTCGCGCTCGGCACGACCCTGATCGAGAAGGGGATGGCCGTCGACGACGTCCCGGTCGAGGAGCAGCTCGCCTGCGACACCAAGACCTACACACTCTTCCACCGCGACGTGGTGATCGCCCAGGTGATGGTCCCGTCCTTCGCCTTCCCCGAGGCGCACGGCGCCGAGATCCGGCGCGAGCCTCGGCCGGCTCAGGGCGATGCACCGGGCCGACCTCGCGGTCGCGCTCTACACCTCGGTCTTCGAGAACGCGTCCCTCACCTTCTTCGCGGCGGCCGACGACGCAGTGCTCGCCCGCCTCGGTCTCGACGGCCAGCCCCTCCGGCTCGAGGAGGTCCTGAGCCGCAAGAAGGACTTCGTGCCCCGGCTCGGCCAGCTCCTCCGGCAGCTCCCGGCCTGAGCCCTCCTTTTCTCGCACCGCGGCTCCCGGTTTTATCTCGTCGGGAGCCAAACCACCTCCGCATGAACGATGAGTCCCGGGCCGCTCGCATGGCCTGCGACCTGATGGCCCTCTCGGCGCGGACCGCGCCGAAGGGAAGGGGTGCGGACTCCCTCGTGATCCGCTCGGTCGCGGACGACGACCTCGACCGCCTCGCCGGGGCGATGCGCGGCGTGGCCGAGCGCGGGGGCTCCCCAATCTTTATGCGCGACGCCGGCAACGTCCGTGCCAGCGAGGCCTGCCTCCTTCTCGGCGTCCGGGGAAGAGAGACATGCGGGCTGGACTGCGGAGGATGCGGGCACGCCGGCTGCGGCGCCATGCGCGAGGCCTCCGTCGTCGGAGAGACCCCGTACGACGGGCCGAACTGCGTGCTCAAGGTCACGGACCTGGGGATCGCGGTCGGCTCGGCCGTCAAGACCGCCTCGCTGCTGAACCTGGACAACCGGGTCATGTACACGGCCGGCGTCGCCGCGCTCGGCCTGGGCTGGCTTGCCGGACTGCACGGTCGGGTACGGGGTCCCGGTCTCGGCCACGGGCAAGAGCCTCTACTTCGACCGTTCAGGGAGGGCGGTGAACAGCATGCCGATCATGAAGCTCCGCGGCGGCGACCTCGACCTGGTCGAGTACGACTTCCGCACCTTCTCCCCGGGCGAGAACATTCGCGTGCCGTTCGAGGGGGCCTGCGAGATCCACCCCTACGGCGGCACGGTCCGCGTCCGCGCGCCGTCGCGGATCCACCTGACCGTCCTGGACATGAACCGGTTCGCCCCCGAGCAGCCGGGAGGCGGCGGGCTCGGGTTCGCGATCGCGATCCCCACGACCGTCGAGGTCCGCTGCACGGACGGCCCCGACGAGATCCGCTACGCTCGCGAGCCGATCGTGCGCCACTTCCTCGCGGTCTTCCGCGCGGCCACCGGGTACGCCGGCGGGTTCTCCGTTGCGGCGGACCATCACGCCCACCCCCACGTCGGGCTCGGGTCGACGAGCACGGTCCTGATCGCGCTCGCCCATGCCCTGAACGCGGCGGTCGGCTCGCCCCTCTCGGACGACCAGCTCCGCATCCTCATCGGCCACAACTACGTCGAGGAGACCGCAGAGGGCGAGATCGCGTTCGGGTTCGAGACCGGGGTCGGGCCGTCGGTCAGCACCTACGGCGGCATGGCCGTGATGGGCGACCGCCTGACCCTCGTCTACCAGCACCCGTTCGCGGAGGATTACACAGTCTACGTGATCATCCCGTCGTCCGAGATCTCGTCGGCGGGCGCGAAGGAGTTCGACCTCCTCATGAACCGGGCCCGGACCCTCGACTACCAGGACCGCGAGCTCAAGGCCTACCTGCTCCTGATGGACCTGATCCCGGCCCTCGAGGCCGGCGACGTCCCGAAGGTCGGGGACGTGGTCTGGGAGATCGAGTTCCGGGGCTCCAAGCGGGCCGAGATCGAGCACCACACCTTCGCCATCTACACCTACATGAACGGGCTCCGCGAGGCCGGGTTCGAGTTCGTGGGCATGTCCTCGGTCGGCCCCTCGATCGCGGTCATCACGCAGCGGTCGCGGGTGGAGCTCGAGGCCGCGTGCGCCCCGCTCGGGCTCGAGGTCGCGCTCGAGACCGCGGTCGACAACACAGGCATCCTGGTCGACTACCTCGACGACTGAACCGGGGCTCGTAGCTCCTCTTTTCCTTTTTCCGCGCGACGGTCGGCGCATTCCTCAGCGCAGTCGATTCCCGAGGGTGTCGAACGTGGCGGACATGATGGGCCTGGAGGTGGCGCGTGTCTTAAAAAGAAGTATTGATATCAGAAGCCCATCGAGGGGGCGGGGGGAGTGCCGGCCGTGGTCGGTATGACCGTGGGGACTGTGCCCGAGGAGGTGGTCGTGACCGGGATCGGCACGGTGGTGGGCCTTGCAGTAGTCGGGCTGGCGGTCTTTACCGTGGTCGGGGACGCAGTCCTGATCGTGGTCGGGGACGCAGTCCTGATCGTCGTCGGAGACGCAGTCCGGATCGTCGTGGGGGACGCGGTCCTGATCGTCGTGGGCTGGGCCGTCGAGGACGTGGTCGTCACCGAAGTCGGCCCGGAGGTCGCATCGGTGGTCGTCACCGAGGTCGGTTCGGTGGTCGTCACCGCGATCGGAGCGGTCGTCTCGCCCGGGATCGTGGTCACGGTGACGATCGGGAGGGTTGTCTGTCCCGACGGGACGGAGGTGACCGGGACGACGACCTGACCCGATGAGGAGCCGCCGGTGTAGTCCGAGTCCTGTTCTACGTAGGATGTCCGGACTGTAGTCGGTGTCGCTGTCGCATTCGCGGTCGCGTTCGGCTTGGCCGTCGCGTTCGCGGTCACGTTCGGCATGGTCGGAACTGTAGCGGGTGCGGTCGTGACGGGGGCCGCCGTCGTCACGACCTCGGCGGGGGTACCGGTCGTTATCGGGGCGGTGGTAGCATGAGTTGTCCCGGCCGGTGTGGAGGTGCCTATCGTGATGTTCCCGGGGATCCGAGTCGAACACCCGGCTACGAAGAGGCCGCCCACCAGCACCGCTACGAGGGCCAGTAGCAGAGCAGTTTTTGCCATAAACTAGGTACTGTTCGTCCAAGCATGGTTAAACCTGTCGAAAAACGGAGACCTTACGCAGGGCTATTACGCCGGAATTCCCCGGAGGGACATCCCGCGCGTGGACTGGCGGGGGTTCAGGCCGGGCCGGCGGAACGGAGATCGGCGTCGATTGCGGCCGCCGCCCGCTTGCCCGCGCCCATCGCGAGGATCACGGTCGCAGCCCCGGTCGCGATGTCGCCGCCGGCATAGACCCGCGGTACGGAGGTGCGCCCGTCCTCGTCCACGACCAGGTTCCCCCTCCGCCCTGTCTCGGCGCCCGGGAGCAGCCGGACGAGCAGGGGGTTCGGGCTCGTGCCGATCGCCTGGATCACGATATCGGCGTCGATCACGAACGACGAACCCTCGACCTCCCGCGGTTCCGGCCGGCCGCTCTCGTCCAGGTCGCACATGGCCATCGCGACGCACTCGACACCGGTCACGGCGGGCTCGCCGTGGATCCGGACCGGCGCGGCGCAGGTCACGAACTCGACCCCCTCCTCCTTCGCGTGGCGGACCTCATCGCGCCGTGCCGGGAAGTCCTCCTCGCGCCGGCGGTAGACGAGCGTGACCCGCGCACCGAGCCGCCGGGCGACGCGGGCCGCGTCCATGGCGACATTCCCGCGCGCCCGTGACCACGACGCGGCTCCCGCGCTTGACCGGCGTACCGGTCGCGGGGAACCGGTCGGCGCGCATCAGGTTGACCCTGGTCAGGAACTCGTTCGCCGAATAGACCCCGTTCGTCTCCTCTCCCGGGATGCCCATGAACGACGGCAGGCCCGCCCCGGTCGCGACGAAGACCGCGTCGAACCCGAGGAGCTCCTCGACCGGGACGGAGGCGCCGACGAGCATGTTCGTTCGCAGGTCGACGCCGAGGGCGAGCACGCGCTCGATCTCGGCCCGAACGATCGCCTTCGGGAGGCGGAACTCGGGGATGCCGTAGACGAGCACGCCGCCCGGCTCGTGCAGGGACTCGTAGAGCGTGACCGCGTGGCCGCGCCGGGCGAGTTCGGCCGCGGCCGTCAGGCCCGCCGGGCCCGAGCCCACGACGGCCACGCGCCGCCCCGAGGGCGGGGCCGTTCCGGTCGGCCCGGTCTCCTCGCCCTCGCCGACGTCGGCCGCGAACCGCTCGAGCGCGCCGATGTTGATCGCGCGCTCCTTTTTCCCCAGGATGCAGGCCCCCTCGCACTGGCTCTCCTGCGGGCAGACGCGTCCGCAGACGGCCGGGAGCAGGTTCGCCTCGAGGATCCGCGCGCGGGCGTCGGCGAAGCGCCCCTCCGCGATTGCGACGAGGAAGCCCGGGATATCGATCCCGACGGGACAGCCGCCGATGCAGGCCGGCTTCTTGCACTGGAGGCAACGGTCGGCCTCGGCCACGGCCTCGTCGGGAGAGAGCCCGAGGTCGACCTCGCCGAAGTCGTGAACCCGCACCTCGGCGGCCCGCTCAACCATGCGGCGCCCCCGTCTCGCACCCGCAGCGGGAGGCGTGGTGGTGCTCGAGCGCCTCGCGCTCCTCATCGAGGTAGATCCGCTGCCGCTGCATCAGCCGGTCGAAGTCGACGGCGTGGGCGTCGAACTCGGGGCCGTCGACGCAGGCGAACCGGGTCTCGCCGTTCACGACCACCCGGCAGGAGCCGCACATGCCCGTGCCGTCGACCATGATCGGGTTCAGGCTGACCAGGGTCCGGATCCCCTTCGGCCGGGTCACGCCGCTCGTGACCTTCATCATGATCGCCGGGCCGATGATCCAGACGCAGCCGATCTCTTCCTGCTCGATCAGCTGCTTCAGCACGTCCGCAGCGAACCCGTGCCGACCCCTGGAGCCGTCGTCGGTGGTCACGTGCAGTTCGTCGCAGGCCGCCCGCATCTCGTCCTCGAGGATCAGGAGGTCCGCATTCCGCGCCCCGATGATCCCGATCACGCGGTTGCCGGCCGCCCTGAGGGTCCGGGCGATGATCGGGCAGGAGGCGATGCCGACCCCTCCGCCGACGATCACGCAGGTCTGGTTCTCCGGCACCTCGCTGGGCCGTCCCAGGGGGCCGGCAACGTCCCGGATCGCGTCGCCGGGCCCGAGCTCGGCGAGGCGGTGCGTGGTCGCGCCGACCGTCATGAAGATCACCCGGACCAGATCGCCGTCGACGGCCGAGATCGTGAGGGGTATCCGCTCGCCCTCCGGATCGACGCGAACGATCAGGAACTGCCCGGCCCGCGCGTGCCGGGCCACGTGCGGCGCCTCGACCACGAGCGCGTGCACGCGGTCGGCCAGCGGTTCGGCCTCCACCACCCTGTACACTCAGACTGCCTCCGAACCCGCGGGGTTCTTCTGCATCTATTCGCGCTCCCGTTTCATTACTTTACGCCTCCTGACCGCGACCCCGTGCCGGGACCGGAGCATCTCGCCGGCCGACATGGCCGCGCGGCCGGTGGCGTACGCGGACGGGCCGACCACGAGCACCTCGTCGCCGGGGCGGATCCGCGGGTCCGCGTCGAGGACGCCCGGGGCGAGCACGTCGCCCTGCGGCACGAAGTCGTCGATCTCGACGCGGTAGCCGTGGCCGAGAAGGGACCAGCCCTCGAAGGTCGGGCGGAGCAGGCCGGCGTCCGCGTCGATCCCGAAGACGGGGTTCCGGCCGCGGAGGTACTGGACGTTCGGATAGCGCCCGCGGCTCCGGAGCCCGGCGGACGTCAGCTCGCAGTCGAACTGGTAGAGCGCGAGACCGCGGAGCGGATCCTCGTGCTGCCGGCGGCACCCGTCGAGGGCCGCGTCGAGGAGCGCGAGGGAGGCGTCGGAGGTCGGCCGGCCGTCGACGACCGTCGGCTCGAGCGTGCACCCGACGTCGCCCGCGGCCACCTCGGCCACGCGGAGGGCCCCCCCCTCGAGGTGGGCGATCACGCGCGAGAAACCGTGGCGGCCGAGGTAGGCGGCGAGGGTGGCTGCGATCACGGCGACCTCCTCCGCGTCCCAGTACCCGGTCACGGGGACGTCGTAGTGCGCCGCAGGGTAGCAGAGCTCGAGCTCCCGCGGGACGATCCCGAGCGGGGAGGTCACGATCAGCTCGTGCGCCCGGCTGCGGACCGCGCCCGCGAAGAGGGCGTGGCTGCGGGAGAGGGAGTAGGGCTTCCGCGCGGAGCAGGGCAGGAGCACGACCGTGTCCGTGCGGCCCGGCCGGTACCGCTCGAGCACCCGTTCGGCGAAGCGGCGCACCTCGGGCCGGCCGAGCGCCTCGGCCGAGTTCGCGCGCATGGGCGCGGGGCCCGTCACGGGGGTCCAGCGCTCGACGAACGCATACCGCCGGTCGAGCAGGCGCACGACTGCGACGGAGGCCGCGTCGAGGCGGCAGCGGGCATCGATCAGGTCCCGGAGCCGGCCGTCGTGGACGAATCGGCGGACGAGCGCGAGCTCGCGGTCGAGGGCGAGCCGGTTGTGCAGGCCGAGGTCGTCGGTGGCGCACCCGGGGCAGGAGCAGAGCCCGCTCCCGAGCGCGTCGGCGGGGAACTCGCCCTCGGGCACGAGGAAGCGGCCCCGGGCCGTCGCGAGGTCCGGCCCCGTATAGTCGAAGAGATCGAACCCTGTCCAGGCGAGCAGGGCCGCGTTCGATGGCAGAGCCGCGGCGGGCGCGTACCATGGGGCGTCCGGCGGGAGCTGCTCCTTGAGGGCGACCAGGTACCGGACGTATGCGGCCGGGTCCGCGAGAGCCGTATGCCAGTTCGCGACGAGGAGGGCCGCGCCCGTCGGGACGGGCTCCTTCGAGGCCGGGTGGACCGCGTGCGGCTCCTCGCCCGGGACCAGCCAGGCGCGGACGAAGGCCTCGCCGGCCGCGAGCGGCACATTCTCGTGGGCTCGCAGCAGGAGCGAAGGGAAGAAGAGCGGCGGTCTCGGCCACGCCCGGGGACGGCAGGCGGAGGTCGTCGTGGACCAGGGTGCCCCCGCGGGCGAGCCCGTCGCGGGCGCGGATCTCAATCTTCATCGGCGAGCACCTTCGCCCCGGGGACTGCAGTCGCGACGAGCGGAGCCCACCGTGCCTCGCAGCGGACCGAGAACGTCGCGTCGGGGTTCGCCGTCGAGAGCGCGGCGAGCCCCTCGCACCCGGTCCGGACCATCGCCTCGTCCCAGGCCGGGACCTCGCACTGGCCGATCGGGAAGGTCTCGGCGAGCCCGGGGGGGTACGGGCCGAACGGCGGGCGGAAACCGAGGCAGTGGTCGTACCCGGGTTCGGGCCGGTTCTCGAACGAGACCAGGCACCCGGCCCTGGAGCGCGAACCGCGCGAGGTCGCGGTGGTACCGGACGACCTCCGTCCGGCGGCAGGACTCGTCGCCGCGGTAGAAGAACCGGCGCTTGGTCGACCGGTCCGAGACCTCGAGCGCGGGCGACGCCCGGAGGAGTTCGCGGTAGCCGTCGAGGAGCCGGGGGTGGGACCGGCACCGCTCGTCCACGAGCTCCCAGAGGGTCCCGTCCAGGATCGCCTGCCGGATCCGCGCCATCTCGGCGAGGGTCACCGCGAGGTTGTGGAGCGCGAGCAGCCGCTCCCGCTCGGGCGAGGCGCGGAGCTCGTCGGCCGAATGCGCACGGCAGACCGCGCAGGAGCAGGGGAGCTCGCCGAGCTCGGCGAGCGCGAGGGTGCCGTGGACGGTCAGGTACCGGCCCTCCTTCGCGTAGAGCGCGTACGCGGCCGAGTCGAAGAGGTCGCAGCCCATCGCGACGGCGAGCGCGAGCATGGCCGGGTGGCCGGCCCCGAAGAGATGGACGCAGGCGCCGGGCGAGAGTCCGCGCTTGGCCGCGAGCACGACCCTCACGAGGTCGCGGTAGCGGTAGTTCTCCATGAGCGGCACCACTGCGCCGATCGGCGCGATCACGGCGCCACCGTTGCTCACGGCCCGGCCCGCCTCCTCGCGCAGGTCCTCGAAGAGCCCGCCCTGCACCGGGGCTGCGAGGAGCGCGGCGTCGCCGACGATCCCCCGGGCCTCGTCGATTCGGGCGAGCGTGGTCGCGAGCTCGGCTTCGGCCGTCGCGCGGTCGGCCGTCGGCGGGGTCGGGAGGTCGAGCGGGACGACGATCTCCGAGCCGATCCGCTGCTGGAACGCGAGGGTCTCGCGGTTGCCGAGGCTCGACGTCGCCGTAGACCGAGAGCTGGAACGACCCGGAGTCGGTCATGATCACGCCCGGGAAGTCGAGGACCGCGTGGAGCCCGCGCTCGAGCGCGGCATCGCGGAACCGGTCGCTCCGGTAGAAGATGTAGGCGTTCGTGATCAGGGCCTCGACGCCCATCGCGTGCATCTCGGCCGGCGTGACAATCTGGAGATGAGGATTGATCACCGGGAGGAGGGCCGGGGTCCGGACGACCTTCGTCCCGACCCTGAGCCGCCCGACGCGGCCGGCGATGTCCTTGTGCTGCTGCTCGAACCCGAACGCCATGTCGCTCCTACTCGTGAAAGATCTGGCCCTCGAAGAGGCTGACCTCGACCCCGGGGGTGCGCCAGCACCCGGTCCTGAGTCCGGCCTTGTTGCAGGTCTGGTCGAGGAACTCGGTGGGCGTCCAGCCGTACTCGGTGGCGACCTGCGGCAGGAGCAGTCCGCTCGTGCCCTGACCGCGCACGATCAGCCCGTGCCGCCCGACCTCGACGTGCTCCGCCCGGCTCTCGGCCGGCCCGGGGATCGGCGCCGGCATGGTCAGCACGGTCACCTCGACCCGGAGCAGGGGAAGCTCGGCCGGCCGCACCGGCGGGAACCGCGGGTCCTGGAGCGCGGCCGACGCCCCGGCCTCGACGATCGCATCGGCGAGCGGCGCGATCGGGTACGGGAGGCCGATGCACCCCCGGAGCTGCCCGTTCTCGGTCAGGGTGACGAAGACGCCACGCCGTTCGTCGAAGACCGGCGGGAGCGCCCCCCGGTCGTACGGTTCGCGCCGCACGGCGGCCTCGACCGTCCGGCGGGCGAGGGAGAGGGCCGTCTGCCCCTCGGCTTCGGAGAGCTGCGTCATGGCTTACACCGTATGCATTCTCGCGGCATAAGATTCACGCCTCGATCGCGAGGAGGCGGTCCTGGTACATCTCGACCTCGCGGTCCGCGTCGTCGGGAGCGATCCCGGCCGCGTTGTAGACCACGTGGGTCGGGAGCACCTCCAGGCCGCAGAACTCGAGGATGGTGTGGGTCAGCGGCCGGAGGTGCTCGTGGAGGTCGCCGTGCGGCCCGCCGGGAGCGTAGAGCTCCGCCGACGAGCCGGCCGTCACGACCACCAGGGCCTTCTTGCCCCGGAGGAGCCCGCGGCCGTACACCTCCCCCGTCCCGACGTTCACCACGAACCCCTGGGCGAAGACGCGGTCGAACCAGCCCTTCAGGATCGCCGGCATCGAGGTCCACCAGATCGGGAACTGGAAGATCAGCAGGTCGGCTCGCCGGACCTTCTCGATCTCCGCTTCGATGTCGGGTGCGATCGAACCGGTGGCAATCGCATGCATCTGCTCGGCGGCCGGGTCGAAGACCGTGGTGTCCCACCGGTCCGGAAAGTCCGATGCGTCGAGCACGGCCTTGAACTTCATGCCGTAGAGGTCCGAGACCTCCACGCACCTGCCCTGGTCGGTCAGGGTCTTGAGGGCGGCCGCGAGCAGGGCACCGTTCAGGGACTTGGGCTCGGGCGCGGCATAGACGATGAGTACATTCTCCATGGCGGTTCAGGAGAGGGGGAGGGACTCGTAGTATATAAAAGTGAAGGGCGCTCTCAGAGCTGGCCGTAAAGCACGGTCACGTCGCCGTAATCGACCCGGGTGTTTCCGTTGAAGTCGAAGGCCTGGGCCGGATAAGCGCTCACGACCGTATTGAGGTTGTTGAAGAGGAGCGTGACGTCGTTGAAGTCGGTACGCCCGTTGCCGTTGACGTCCTCGTACCGGCCGTTGCCGTCGGCGTCACGTGGCGCGCTGGTCGCGCCGGGGAGCGCCGGAAGCGTGGCGTTCTGCAGCTCGGGTTTGACCGTGGGCGTCGCCGTCGGCGTGGACGAAGGGAGGACGATCGGCGGGGGCGTGGCCACGGTCGTGGGCGCGATCGTCGTCGGTGCGGGTGTCGGCGTCGTTACGGTCGGAGCGACGCCCGAGAAGGCGAGCCGGTCCAGGTTGATCCGGCCGACTCCCTCGAACCCGATGGTCACGATATGGCGGCCCGCGGGGAAGGCGATGGGGGCGGAGCCGGGGAAGTCCTGGTAGGTCGTCCAGCCGCCGGTCGGTCCGACCGGCACCTGTCCTGCGGGGGCGCCGTCGAGATAGACCTTCACGGCCTTCGAGGCCGGGTCGGGGTTCGCGGCCCGCAGTGCGAGGGAGAAACTACCGGCGCTCGCCGCATCGACCGAGTACTTCAGGTACTCGCCGTCACGGGTGTACCCGACGTTGGTGATCCCGCCTACGGTGTCGAGATCCACGCCCTCGCCGGGACGGAGGGCCGTGTTGGTCCCGAGGTTCCCGGACTCATAGTCGTGGTACGCGACCCCATCGCCGCCGGCATCGAACTGTTCGGCCTCGACCGTGCATGGCAGGCTGCGGGCTGCGGGGAACGGGGCCTGCGGAACCGGAGGTGCTGAGGTCACGGTTGCGGTCGGCGAGGGGGTGGACGAGAGCGTTGACGTCGGTGTGGGGGAGACCGTGGATGTTACCGTCGTGGACGGGGTCGGCGTGGGCGTCACTGTCCCGGCGCCGGATGCCCGGGCCAGCGGCAGGAGGTCCGAGTTGCCCGAGTTGATCGCATAGGCCCGGTCGCAGATCCCGTCGCGGTTCGCGTCGGCGGCCGTCTCGGAGAAGCCGGTCCCGGACGGGGTGCCCCAGAAGTTGCCGCCGAGCGTGGCCCCGCCCACGATCGAGGAGCCGGACTGCGCCTGGGAGGACCAGGTGCTCGCGCCGCGAGCTGCCGCCGTACACGACATTGACAGGATTCGAGAAGAGGTTGTTCGTGATGGTGTTGCCGCTTGACCTGCAGATGAAGATCCCGTGCTGTCCGTTGTCGCGGACGGTGTTCGAGACGATTCGGTTGCCGTCGGCCGGGATCGTCGCCTCACCGTTCAGGGCGATCCCGCCGACGCCGTTGTGGGTGAGGGTGTTGCCGCTGATGGTCAGGCCGGATGTCGAAGAGATGTAGAGCCCGTAGTCCGCGGCCCCCGAGACGGTGTTGCCCGAGATCGTGCAGCTGTCCGCATCGTAGAGGTAGACACCCTGCTCGGTGCCGCCGGAGACGGTATTCGACTCGACCCGGTTGCTGCCGGAGTAGTCAAGGAAGATCTGGAAGCCCGCGTTGTCCGAGACCCGGTTGTTCGATAGGGTGTTCCTCTCGGAGAAGTCGACGTACAGCCCCATCCTCCCGTTGCCGGTGGCCGTGTTCCCGACGACCTGATTCCCTTCCGAATCGTAGGTGATCTTGTCGTACTGGTTCGGGTCACGACCGGTCGACGCCAGCCAGAGCCCTGTATCGGCGTTGTTCGAGAGCGTGCACGACTCGATCCGATTCCGCGAACACATCGACCAGAAGCGGATGCCGTGCTGATCGTTCCCATTCGCTGTGCACGCCGAGATTACGTTATCGTTTGCGTTATTGAGGTAGATTCCGTCCTGTACGTTGCTGGTGGCGGTCACGGACTCGATCCGTCCACCGTTCACGCCTCTGAAGTAGATACCGCAGTAGTAGTCGGTGATCCTGAGGTTCTTGACGGTGACGCGATTGAGCGTTCCACCGCTGAACACCTGGACGCCGTACGTGCTGCCGCCGTCGACGCCGTCGATGGTATGGCCGTTTCCATCAAACACGACGTCGGAGCACTGGATCTTGATCGGGGTCGAGGCGCTGCTGATGTCCTTCGTCAGGACGTACGTTCCGGGGGATGAGATTACAGTCGGACCGGAGATCTGCACCGTCGCCGCGGACACGATCGGCATCGCGATCATGGCTACCAGTACAAGGAAACCGATCCGGAAAAAAGGGCTGCACTCCATTCGATCTAAACTTGAAGTTCACCCCATAAAACAGTTGTGTTATTTCCGAAGGTAATAATCGACACGAATAACGAAGATGTCCGGGGCGTAGATTGATATACCCCTTTGTGTTTTTAATGCCAGAGGGGACGGCGATTCGCGATCCGTCCACAGACCTCCGCCCTATCATAATCCCGTCGGCGGACCCGCAGAATATTCGTGTCGGGAATAATCGTCATATCGCGCTTTGAATGACTGGCGGGAAATATCCACTCGCCGTGCCGAGATGGAGGTGATTCGTGCGCGTCTGCGATTCGGGAGAAAACCGACGGCGAATCGGGCTTTGATCGGCCGCAGCGATAACCGCATATCGGCACCCTGCGTTGTACGAACGTCCATCGCCAGGGCTCGAGCGAGCGAGCCTGCAGGAGACTGGCGCTGTGAAAAATAGGGGAGATTAGGGTTACTCTCTGCGGAGGACGAGGACCGCGACTGCGCCGAGACCGACGAGGGCCACGACCGCACCGAACCCGGGCGACCGGGTCGGGGTGGCCGTTGCCGTGCCGTTACCGGCCGTCGTCGCTGCCGTCGCCGTCCCTGCCGTCGCCGTGACGTTCGTCGTCACGTTCCCGGCCGGCGTGGTCGGGGCGACAGTCACGTTGCCCTGGCCCGTTACGACATTGAACGTCGAGCTCGCCGTCGAGGCCGCGTCGATCGACTCGACCTGGACGTCGTAGGTGTCAGGCTGGAACTGGGCAGTGTTCACGCTGAAGTTGAACGTGTTGCCGTTCGCGCCCTTGACCACCTTGGTCGAGCCCGAGACGCCGCTGAAGCCCGAGGCCTGCGACTTGTCCGTCGGCTCGAACGAGCTCGACGTGATCGTCACGAGGAGGCTGTCCCCAGGTGCGAGGTTGGTCGTGCCCTGGACGTCGAACGTGTCGCCGACATGCTTGTCGGGGATCGGCAGGATGTTGATGTTCGCCGCTTCGACGGAGAACGTCAGCTTGGTGTAGGTGTCGTCGATGTTCGCGCCGTTGATCAGGTCAACCAGCGCGGTGGCCGCGTCGGAGCCCTGCAGACGGCCGGGGCCGGCTGCGACGAAGAAGTTGCCAGACGTGTCGTAGACACGCGTGACACCGCCCTCAGTGACGGGGGCGACATCGAACTGACCGTTGTACATCGGGTGCTGGACGACCGCGAAGTACTGGCCCGTGGCCAGGTTCTGCGTGGTGCCGCGCGTTACGGTGTACGAATACGTGCCGTCATCCTTGACCGTGACCGAGTCCTGCGCATACAGGTTCGTGCCGAACAGCCAGAGCGCAAGGTTCGACGGCTTGCCCTCGGCAACGCCCGTGATCTTGAGCTCGTCGCCCTGCGCAACGACCGACGCCGAGGCGTTCGCCGTCACGAACGGCTTCTTGATGATCAGCGAGGCCGTCGCATACTTGGCCGACCGGAGGTTGTCACGGTTGTTCGGCGTCGCAACGGCGTAGATGGTGTAGGACCCGGCGTCGATGTTCAGGTTCGCCGTGCTCCACTTGTACTCCCACGTGTTGTCCGCGTTCACGCTCTGCGTGGTGAACGTCGCTGCGTCACCGTTGGTGACTGCCAGCAGGTCAACGAGGTTCGCACCGGCGCTCGGCAGGTTCGGACCCGTGATGAACAGGTAGACCGTGTCGGAGTCGGTGTTCTCGCCCGAGAGGGTGATCTCTTCGCCAAGATAGAACGACTGGTTGCCGCTCGTCTTGATCGTGACCGCACCCTTGACGACTTCGACCTTCACCGTGTCATACTGGAAGTTGCCGTTGGCCGGGTCCGTCCACTGAACACGGACCGTGAAGACCTTGTCCTTGGTGTTCGAGTCGGTCGAGAAACCGATCGTGCGCTTGCCGTTGTCGTCGGTCGTCGCCTTGGCATACCACGGGTTCGTGGTGTTGTCGGGTGCTACCGGGACGTCTTCCGCGACCGTCTTGCCCGTGGTGTCGAAGACATACGTGCCGACGGCGGGGTCGGAGAGGTTCGCACCGGTCTGACCG
>CAVUEE010000005.1:0-15240 GCA_963740465.1 uncultured Methanoregulaceae archaeon | reverse complement strand
CGTCGCACCGCTCTTCGACGCGTACACGACGAGAATGGTTGCCATGACACCAACATCCGTTTCAAGTGAATTAATCCTGCCAATCTCAGCGCCGGTCGTACAGGTTGACCGTGTTGACGAGCTCGAAGAGCCCGGCGAACTCGAGCTCGAGCACGCCCTCGCGGGTCATGCCCATGCTCGTCTCGCCGTCGGCGGTCAGCATCTCGGGTCCGCGGACCACGGTCCTGGTCCGGCCGTCGGCCGAGAGGATCCGTTCGGCCTCGGCGTCGTGGACGAGCGCGCGGCCCGGCAGGACCACCACGTCCTCGAGCCCGGCGAGGTCGAGCTCGCGGAGGTCGTCGGCCGTGATCAGGCAGGCGATCTCCTTTGACACCGGCACGACCGTGGCCGTCCCGCCGAGCCGCCAGAGCAGGTCGCGGAGGAACGGGGCCGCGACGCTGCCCGTGACCACCGAGGCGCGGCCCGTCAGCCGCGGCAGCCGGTCGAGCAGGTCGGGCTCGTTCCGGATCGCGAACGGCGAGCCGAGGGCCGGGTCGAGGAGCGGCGTGCCCGTCACCCGCATGGAGCGGCCCGCCGCCGTCTCGCGGACGAGCGTCGCGAACGACTCGACGTCTGCGGCTCGACGCCCGGAAGGACCGGTGCGTTCCCGAGCACGAGCCCCTGGTGCGGCTCGTTCGCGAAGCGCATCAGGATCAGCCCCTTCGCGCCCGCGTCCTCGAGCCAGTCCACGGTCGCCTCGAGCACCGGGCCGTCGTTCACGCCCGGCAGCACCACGGCCGCCGCGTACAGGTCGATCGCGCCGGCGAGCTCCTCGATCACGGCGATCGAGGCCTCGGGAGTCGGGTCGTGCATGTACTGGCGGCGGAGGGCCGGGTCCGAGGCGAAGACCGTGAACGAGACCTCGGCGAGCCCGTGATCGACCAGCCGCCCGGCCACGGCGGCGTCGTCGAAGCCCTTGCCGGAGGTGTACCCGATATGGAGAGGGGCCTCGATCGCGGCGAGGATCTCCACGAGGTCGTCGAAGGCCGGGTAGCAGCTCGGGTCGCCGCCGCCGCTGATCGTGACCCGGTCGATCTCGTCGTCGACGAGCTGGAGCCGGCCGAGCGTCTCCTGGGCCACGTCGCCGAACGGCCGGAAGCCCGGGTAGGACTCGCGGACCATCCTCGTGCAGTAGTCGCAGCCCTTCCGGAACGGGAGGCAGTGCCGGCACCCGAGCGGCTCCGGGTCCCGGACGTGCCGGAAGTAGCAGTACGCGCAGAAGCCCCGGCAATCCAGCCCGGGCCGCCCGCCGAGGTCCACGATCAGCTGGCCCATCACCAAGAGATCGGCGGGCGGGGTGAAAAGGGGTTCGATTCAGCAGATGCCGCGGACCCGGAAGACTGCGCCGAGCGCGCGGAACGCGTCCTCGATCTCGTCGAAGTTCGGGACATGGTTCTCGCGCAGGATCCGGAGGCCGGCCCGGATCGAGTCGCCGCCCGCGAGGCAGCCGACGACCATCTTGTCCGTATGCTGGCTGAACCGGACGATCTCGTTCGCGAGGTGAGCCGGGTCCATGGTCGCGGACGGCACGGCGATCACGATCGCGATGTCCCAGAGGTCGTCCCGCCGGAGAAGGGTGTCGAAGACCCGGGCGAACCGGTCCGCGCCCGCGTCCCCGATCAGGTCGAGCGGATTCTGGTGGTTCCACTGATCGGGCAGGAAGGCGTCGAGCTCGGCCAGCAGTTCGGGCGACAGGGTGATCAGGTCCACGCCCCACTCCTCCGCGTAGTCGGACGGAGAGGACGGCGAGCCCGCCCGCGCTCGTGACCACGACCGCGCGGCGGCCCTGCGGGTACCCCTCGGAACCGAGCAGCTCCGGCGATCTGGAACGCGTCCGAGAACGACTCGACCGCGATCACGCCGGCCTGTTCGAACGCGCCGCGGTAGACCGCGTAGTCTCCGGCAAGCGAGCCCGTGTGCGAGGACGCGGTCGCGCGCCCCTTGGTCGACGACCCCGACTTGAGCACGATCACCGGTTTCCTCTCCGTGACCCTTCGGACGACCTTGAGGAAGCCGCACCCGTCCCGGATCTCCTCGACGTACATGATGATCGACTTCGTGTTCGAGTCCTGCTCGGCGAACTTGAGGTAGTCCTGGAACGTGAGGTCGGACTGGTTGCCGACCGAGATCACGACCGAGAAGCCGATCTCCTCTGGTAGCGACCAGTCCACGACCATGGTGATCACGGCCCCGGACTGGGAGATGAACGCGATCGTGCCGGACTTCGGCGAGACCGGGTCGAAGGTCGTGTTGATCCCGTACGGGGGGAGCATGATCCCCAGGCAGTTCGGCCCGACCACCCGGATCCCCGCCGCGCGTGCGTTCTCCATCACCTGCTCCTCGAGCAGTCGGCCCGCCTCTCCCGATTCGCGAAAGCCGGCCGAGAGGATCACGGCCAGCCGGACGCCGGCGGAGCCCGCCTCCGCGATCACGCCCGGCACGAGTTCGGCCGGGACGGCGATCACGGCCATCTCCACCGGACCCGGCACGGCCGCGAGAGACGGGTAGGCCTGTCGCCCGAGAACCTCGTCGCGCTTGGGATTGATCGGGTAGAGCGTGCCTTTGAAGGAGAGCAGGTTCCGGAGGGCCGCGTACCCGACCTTCCGCGGGTCGGCCGAGGCCCCGACGACCGCGATCGCGCGAGGCAGGAAGAGGTCGGCCGGGACTGGCTCGGGCTCGAGGCAGGGCACCCCAACAGGGGCGTCGTCGATGTAGATCCTGGCGTCGACGACCATCGCCCCTTTCTCGTAGAGCATGACCGGGTTCAGGTCGAACTCGGCGAGGTTGGGGTCGTTGTCGAAGAGGTCGGCGACCCGGACGATGAGGTCGACGAGCGCCTCCTCGTCGAGCGGCGGGTAATCGCGGTAGCCCCGGATCAGTCGGTAGCCCTCCGATCTGACGGATCATCGCCTGCACCTCGTCTCGGCTCAGCGGAAGCACCCGGACCACGACATCGTGCAGGAACTCGACAAGAGTTCCGCCGAGACCGAAGGTCAGGACCTTGCCGAAGGACGCGTCCGTTCGGCCGCCGACGATCAGCTCGAACCCCGGTCGGGCCTGGGCAGCGACCAGCACCCCCTCGACCCGAGCCCCGGGTACGCGAGCCGTTACGGTTTCGACGATTGCGGCGTAGGCCCGGGCTGCCGCATCGGGGGAGGCGACGTTCAGCACGACACCTCCCGCATCGCTCTTATGGACCACGTCCGGCGAGACGATCTTCAGAACGACCGGGAACCCGATCCGGGCCGCGACCTCTGCCGCCTCCTCACGCGTGGACGCGAGGGCCGAGGCCGGCACCGGGATCCCGGCGCCCCGCAGCAATCGGTACGCGTCCTCCTCTTCCAGCAGCGTCTTTGCCATGACCGTCCTCCGGCTCACTCAGAAAGCCCCCTCGGAGGATAAAAGGGTATGGTCAGCCGTAGGTGTGGCCGGTCGCGACCCGGAGCATCGCGTACATCACGACCAGGTACGCGACGATCCGGACGACGAGGATCAGGAGCTCGGTCGAGCTGGTCCCGAGGAGAACGAGGAGGTGCGTGAACGCGAAGAGGCCGAAGGCGACACCGATGAGCGCCTCGGTCTTGCGCCCGCTCTTGTGGTAGCCCCAGAGGCCGAGGGCGAAGATCGCGGTCGCGAGCACGAAGTTGACCAGGGGGATCGGGTCGAGGACGATGTCCACCATTGCGTGCACTCCTGGACGTTGAAATGAGCTTCGGGCATATCATCCTGCCGGAGGATCACGCCAGTCCGGGCGGGGACCGCCGTCACCGGACGGGTGCCCGGGCCACGAACCTTCCCGCTCCCCGTCTCTCCGGTGAACTCGCCGCCCTCGACGACCACCTCCCCGTTCGCGATTGTCATGACAGGCCACCCCCGGACGCGCAGACCCTCGTACAGGCAGTAGTCCGCGCGCCCGTGAAGGACCTCAGGCGAGAGCATCCGTTCGGCGGTCATGTCCACGGGCACGAGGTCCGCGTCTGAACCGGCCCGGATGCCCCCCTTCTGCGGGTAGCACCCGAGGCACCGCGCGGGGCCTTCGCTCGTGAGCGCGGCAACCCGCTCCAGGGAGAGGCGTCCCCGCGAGACACCCTCGGAGAGGAGAAGGGGCAGGCGGGTCTCTATCCCCGGCACGCCCTGCACGACCCTCGTGAAATCCTGGATGGGCGCCCCGTCCGGGCTCCGGTCGAGCAGGGCCGTCTTTGCCGCGACCGTGTAGGCGCAGTCGTCGGAGCCGACGCAGTCGATGGTCCCGTCGGCGAGCCCCCGCCAGAGGGCCGGCGCTCGCGCCGATCCCTCAGCGGGGGTGCGCAGACCGCGAGCATGCCCCGATCGGGATCGTCGTAGAGGCGGCGGGTGAGGACGAGGTACTGCGGGCAGGTCTCGACATGGAGGCGGAGGCCGGCCCGTTTCGCGCGCCGCGCCTCGGCAACGGCCTCGGCGACGGACGTGTGGACCACGTAGAGCGGATTACCGACGAGGCGGGCGAAGCGGACCACGCGGGCGAAGGCCTCGGCCTCGCAGAGGGGCGGCCTCGTATCGGGATAGCGGGACCAGGAGAGGTCCCCCTCGCGCCGCGCCTCCGCGGTCAGGGCGGCGGCGATCGGCTCCGACTCGGCATGGACGAGGGGCAGGGCGCCGGCCTCCCGGGCGGCGCGGAAGGCAGCGAGCACGGTCCGGTCGTCGGCCATCAGCCCGACCTCGGGATAGGTGAGGTAGAGCTTGAAGGAGGGGCAGCCGGCCGCGACGGCCTCGGCGAGCCCGGAAAGGTGGGCGGCCTCCAGCACGCGGCCGTGGACCGCGAAGTCGATCGCGGACTTCGCCATCTGTTCGCGACGGACCGCGATCGCCTCCGGAAGCGAACCTCCCGCCGCGGTGTTCGCGAAGTCGAAGAAGGTCGTGACCCCGCCGTGGGCGGCCGCGACGGACTGGGTGTAGAAGTCGTGCGCGGTCGAGAGGCCGAGGAAGTCGTTCTCGACGTGCATATGCGGCTCGACCCCGCCCGGCAGGACGTGGAGACCGGTCGCGTCGATCACCCGCCGGGCCGGGCCGGGCGCCGTGTCGACCTCCGCGATCCGGCCGTCCCGGACGGCGACGTCCGCGCGGACCACGCCCGCCGGCGAGACCACGAGGCCGCCCCGGACGACCAGGTCGTGCATACATCAGTATCGACAGGGGATCCAGATGAAGCTCTCCCGCGTGGGCCGCGACTACGACGCGCTGGTCAAAGGGGCGGGTGCATCCTGCGTCCTCCGCCCTGAGATCGCCGGGGAGCGCCTATGCGCCCGCGGCGTCCTCGGCCTTCGCCTCTTCCCGGGATACGACCTTCAGCCTCGCACCCGCGGTCGCCTGCACAGGCGGCCCGGACGTAGCGGAGCGTGTAGGCCGGGTTCAGGGCCTCGATCAACGGGATCGTGAACGCGAGGCAACGGTCCGGGAGGAGCGCGTGGTCGATCTCGAGCAGGTCGGCCTCCTCGGAGAACGGGCAGCGGGAGACGCGCAGCGAGGCCCGCTCCCCGGCATCCACGAGCGGCTCGAACTCGAAGTCCCGGCCGAAGAGGGCCGCGCCGAGGATCGAGAGCGTGGACGCGAGCTCGCCGGCGGTCGACCGCGGCAGGCGAAAGGCGTCGGCCAGGTCCTTCGCCTCGTGCGCCATCTCGATCCAGATCGCGTGCTCGAGCACGTCGTAGTCCTCGCCGACGGCCGGGCGGTAGGTGATGTCGTAGAGGAGCGGGAGCTTGGCGAGCAGGCGCGCGCAGACCTGCCAGCGCGTGCCCTCCGGGATCCTGTCGAGGTCGCTGCGGGTCACGACCGTCGCCCCCGGCGGAGCCCTGTGATCGATTCCGTCTGCATCTGCAGACCTCTCGCGAGAGAGGGAAAAAAGGTTGCGGGTATCTCTGTCCGGAACTAGGCTCCGTAGAGCTTCACGAGGCCTGCGATGTCCCCGGCCCCGAGGCTGTCCTTCTTCACCTCGCCGAGACCGCCGTAGCCGTACATGGTCAGCTCGCTCGAACGGCCGGTGTAGAGGTCGGCGAGACCGCAGACGTGGCCGATCTCGTGGGTGGCGATGTTCCGGATGTCGTAGGCGTTCGTGAGGGTGAACTTTTTACCTTCACCGTCGGCGTCAATGCCCCACCGCATATTGGTGTTCATCTGGATATCCGCCTCGATGATCTCCTTCGTGGCCCGGGTATACCAGACGGTCGTGACGGCGATCACATTCTCGTCATTGATCGCGCGCGAAGTAGACCTCGTTCTTTCCGTCGCCGACCGCCGGCACCGCGGATCCGCCGAAGCTGGAGCTTACCGGTCGTGAACCTCCGTCCCATGTGTCGAATGCCTTCTTGAATTCTGCATTGAGGGCGATGGGGTCAAGCCCGGAATTGGCGGAATTGACGTAGTAGAGGACGGGGAAACTGTTCCACTTCACGCCCATCAGCTTGAACGCTGCAGCCGCGTCCGCTGCAGGAGAAGGCTTGGCGGCCGCGTCCTTGTAGTGGACGAAGACGAGCTTTATCGACCGGCTCCTTCACGGGTTTCACCGCGCCGGCCACGCCGACACAGAGCAGGGCAGCGATCAGAACGGCTGCAATACACCATCGGTTCATACGGTTCATCGACCTCGCTGATTCTGCCATCGTTGGCGCCGTTCGCATAAAAAATGATAGTATTTGAAATGCCCTGTGCGAGTGCGTCCGCGATGGAAGGGAAAGGGGCGGCCCCGATGCCCCGGGAGGCGCCGGCAGGGGAAAAACGATGGGGGTTATCTCGCGAGCCGGACTACGTCGTCGATCGTGTCGACGTACTCGACCCGGATCCCGAGCTCGGACTCGAGGTACTGCTTGGCGTCGACCCGCTCGGGCACCTGCTGCACCACGGAGTACCCGTAATAGTCGGTGGTGCGCTCGGTGTACCGGACGAGCTGGCTGTTCTCGCGCGGCAGGAGGAAGAGGGTCTTCCCCTTCTCCTTCGCGGCCGTCGCCTTCTCGACCACGCCGCCGATCGCGCCGACGTGCCCGTCCTGGTCGATCGTCCCGGTCAGCGTCATATCCGAACGGGGATCCCAGCCCTGGATCGCCGCGATCGTCAGCAGGGTCATCAGCGCGCCGGCCGAACCGCCGTCGACGGCCGGGACCTGGTCCTCGGCCACGATCGAGATGATCACGTCCGACTTCGAGAGGTTCCGCCCGGTCTTCTGCTGCGCGACGTAGGCCGCCGTGATCGCCGCGTCCTGGAAGACTTCGCCCATCAGCGGGGTGGTGTTCACCAGAATACGGCCCCGCCCGGGCACGACCTCGGAGGTCACGTTGATCAGAGCCCCGACCCGCTCGGTGCGCTCGGTCATGAACGGGCCGTCGCGTTCGTAGACCGAGCGCTGCATCACGGCCGGGGCGTCCAGCGATGCCGATCCGATCTCCGCAGCCCCGGTACCCGGGACTGTCGGGGCCACGCCGGCGTTGCCGCCAAACTGCGCCCGGTAAAACGTGAGCTGGTTCTGATAACTGCGGATCGTGAGGTTATCCTGCTCGAGCTGCTGGCGGAGGTCGGCGTTCTGCTGCTCCAGGGCGTCGATCCGGTTCAGCAGTTGTTGCTCGCTCCCGTTGGTCGCAGCGGTCCTCGAGCCGCTGATGCAGCCGCTCGCCACGAGCGCCGCGCACAGCACGACGGCGAGCAGCACGTTCCGAGTCACGCGGATGAGTGTTCGCTCTTCGACAATAAGGGTTCCGGGCTCAGCCGTACCCGGTGACCTCGTAGTCGATCTCGGTCGACTTCCGGACGCACTCCTCGCCGTGGACCACGAACTCCTCGACCTGGCGCTTGATCGCGGCCGGGAGGATGGCGCCGACGAGCTCCTGGACGGGCCGGCCGTGGCAGAAGAACTTGAAGGTCGGGGTTCCGCGGACGCCGTAGCGTTCGGCCGTCCAGGGGCTCGCGACGACGTCCATGGTGACGAAGCGGACCCGGTCGCGGAAGTCCCGGGCAAAGCCGTCGACGTACGGCATGAGCGCCCGGCAGTGCGGGCAGGCATCCGAGATGAAGATGACGACGGTCGGCTCCGGGCTCTTCTCGACCTCGGCCTCGAAGTCGCGGTCCGTGACCTCACGGACGAGGTGTTCCGTCTCAGTCGGCGTGGTCCCGGTCATGGGGTCTCTCGCGGGGGAGTATGCCCCCACGGCATATAGCGTTACCCGATCAGGCGGCGGACCAGCGGCCGATCGATCGCGATCGCGTCGGCCGGGCAGAGCTCCTGGCAGCAGAAGCACCGGATGCAGTCGGCCGTCCGGATCCGCGGGACGCCGTCCGTGACCTCGATCGCACCGGGAGGGCAGTTCTCGGCGCAGGCCCCGCACCGGCGGCACCGGTCCGCGTCCACCCGCGGCCGGACCGCGAAGATCCGGCTCACGGCCGCGACGAGCGGGGCCGGGATCCGCCCGAGCGAGTGGGCCGCCGGGCGCTGGAACCCGGGCGGCCGCGCCTCGCCGACGGGAACCCCCAGGACCTCGAGCTCGGCCGCTGTCTGCGGGCCGATCCCGCGTTCGGCGGCCTCGGCGACGGACGGGACCTCGAGCGGGTCGAAGCCCATCAGCAGGGCCTCGATGAAGTCGAGGTCGGGCGCGTGCGGGGCCGCGAGCAGGAGCCCGACCTCGCGCGGGGTGCCGTTCGAGGGGCCGTTCCCCTCCATCCCGAGCACGGCGTCCATGACCGAGAGGACCGGCGGGCGGGCCAGGTAGAGGTCGAGCAGGAGCGCTGCAAAGCGGCGCTGGTCCATCCCGGTGTTGAGGTGGTACTCGGCCTTCGCGACCCCGGGGATGTAGCCGAAGCAGTTCTTGACCGCGCCCGTAGCGAGGGTGAACTGGTGGGTCTTGAACTTCGAGAGCGAGACGATCGCGTCGGCGTCGGCGACCGCGCCGGCCACGCGGAACCGTTTATACACCCTCCCCGACGGCGACGGGATCTCGACGGTCGGCTCGTCGAAGAAGACGGCCTCGACGCCGCACTCCTCGAGGACGGGCGCCAAGCCGGTGCGGCGGAGGAGGGCCGCGTAGTTCGCGGGCGTGTTCCGCCCGCCGGGCGAGTCGCCGAGGACGGGCTCGCCGCCGGCCTCCTGCACGGCCCGGAGCGCGGCGCGGACCACGGCCGGGTGGGTCGTGACCGCCTTCTCGGGCTCGCGGCTCGCGAGCAGGTTCGGCTTGACCAGCACCCGGTCGCCGGGCTTCACGAACGCGGCCATGCCGCCGAGGGGCGCGAGGACCTCGGTCAGGGCGCGCCTCGACCCGCTCGAAGTCGTAGTCCGGGCACCGGGCGACCGAGACGGAGCGGCTCATCCGCACCTCCGCACGGCCGAGAGGTCGGGTCGGACCTCGAGGCGGCAGAGGCCGTCGGAGAAGACCCGGACCGTGCCGCCGCTCTCGGAGACGATCACCGAGACGACCGGGATGAGGCGGGTCACGGCGGCCGCGGCCCGATGTCGACCGCCGAGGCCGCTCGCGAGCGAGACCGACTTCGAGTCGACGTCGAGGTACCGGCCGGCCGCGATCACCGCGCCCGAGACGTCGACCACGAACATCCCGTCGAGCTGGGCGAACTCCTTGACCGACTCCCAGTTCCCGCGGTCCATGATCGTCGTGACCTCGGGCGGGTGGCCCAGGTACGGGTTCAGGACCAGCTGGTGCGAGATCGAGAGGATCGCGTCCCCGTCGCCGATGATGAACGCGGTCCCGAGGGGCTTGCCCTCGCGCCCCTCGCGCCCGATCTCGAGGGCGAGTCGGAGCGCCGCGGCCATCACCCGTCGCGGGACGATCGCCTCGAACTGCTGGAGGTCGAACCGGGAGCGGACCTCGTCGAGCCGGAGCGCGACCAGCCCGTCGAGGAAGACCCCGACCACGACGCCGGTCTCGTCGGACGAGAGCGCGAGCGGGGCCGCCGCGGTCCCGAGCCGCTCGAGGAGGACCGCACGGAGCTCGCCGGCGGTCTCCGGGGAGACTCGCGGCGGGCCCGACGTTCGCGGCCCGGATGACGGGGACCGGCGGGTCGCAGGCCTCCGCGTCCACGAACGAGATCACGGCGACGGCCCCGAGGTCCCCGGCCAGCCGGAGACCGGCCGCGAGCATCAGCTCGTCCCGGCTCATAGGAACTGCCGGACCAGCGCGGGGATCTCGGACGGCCGGGACGCGACCGCGACGCCCATCGCCTCGAGCGCCCGGATCTTGGAGCGGGCGTCGCCCTCGCCGCCCTCGACGATCGCGCCCGCGTGGCCCATCCGCTTGTCCGGCGGGGCCGAGACGCCCGCGACGTACGCGACGAGCGGGAGCGAGGTCGAGGCCGCCCCCTCCTGCTCGAGGGCGCCGCCGACCTCGCCGACGAGCACGACGGCCTTCGTGGCCGGGTCGCACTCGAACCGGGCGAAGACGTCCGTGAAGGTCGAGCCGATGACCGGGTCGCCGCCGATCCCGACCACGGTCGACTGGCCGATCCCGGCCCGGGTCAGCTCGTCCACGATCTCGTACGTGAGCGTGCCCGAGCGCGAGACGACCCCGACCGGCCCGGGGGTCGCGAGCTGGGCCGGCATGATCCCGAGCTTCGCCCCGCCCGGCGAGAGGAGGCCCGGGCAGTTCGGCCCGATCACGGTCGTGCCGCAGAGCCGGGCGTAGCCGAGGGCCTTCATCGTGTCGTGCACGGGGATGTGCTCGGTGATCGCGACCGCGAGCTCGAGGCCGTTCGCGGCCGACTCCATGATCGAGTCGCCGGCGGCCGCGGCCGGGACGAAGATCACGGAGGCGGTCGCGTCGTGCTCCTTCAGCGCGGCCCGGATGCTGTCGTAGACCGGGACCCCGGCGGCCTCCTGGCCGCCCTTGCCCGGCGTGACCCCCGCGACCACGCCCACGCCGCCGACCTCGGCCGCGTACTCGTTCATGAGCCGGATGTGGAAGAGCCCCTGCCTCCCCGTGGCGCCGGTCACAATCACGCCCGTGGTCGTATCCGCGAGGATCATGGCCGGGCCTCCGCGGCGGCCGCCGACGGCCGCGTCCATCGAGCCGTACATCTCGTACCCGTGCTCCTCGAGGAGGGCGCACCCCTCGGCCTCGTTCGTGCCGGCCATCCGGACGATGATCCGCTGGTCCACGCCGGCCTCGACGATCCCCTGCGCGACCTCGTCGCAGCGGGTGATCCCGCCGAGGAGGTTCACGATGATCACGCGGACCCCCGGCGAGGACGCGAGCAGCCGGACCGCGTGCGCGACCCGCTCGCGGTCCGCGCCGCCGCCGACGTCGAGGAAGTTGGCCGCCGCGGAGGCCGTAGTGCTGGAGCAGGTCGAGGGTGGCCATGGTCAGGCCCGCGCCGTTGCCCGACCACGCCCACGTCGCCGTCGAGCTCGACGTACGAGAAGCCGTGCTTCTCGGCCTCGCGTTCGCGCTCGGTCAGGTCCCGGTTCTGCTGGATCCCCTGCCGGGCGAGCGCGTTGTCGTCGACGATCACCTTCGCGTCGGCCGCGACGGCCCGCCCGTCCTCGAGGACGACGAGCGGGTTGATCTCGGCGAGGAGCGCGTCCTTCGCGAGGAACGCCCGGTAGAGCGCGGCCACGACGGGCCCGAGCGCCTTCGGCCCCTTCCCGACCAGGTCGCGGATCGCGAAGGCCGGCAGTGCGGTCATCAGCGCCGGCACCTGGACCCGCCGGATCTTGTCGGGGTCGGTCCGGGCCGTCTCCTCGATCTCGACCCCGCCGGCCTCGGTGAAGAGGACGACCGGCTGCCGGGTCGAACGGTCGACCAGGACCGCACAGTAATACTCGTGCGCGATCGGGAGCTTCTCCTCGACCAGGATCTCCGTGACGGGGAGGCCCTTGATCGTCTTTGCGAAGAGCTCGGCCGCCCGCGCCGCCGCCTCGGAGACCGGGCAGATCACGACCCCGCCGGCCTTGCCGCGGCCGCCGACATCGACCTGGGCCTTCAGCACGACCTCGTCCCCGAACTCGGCGAGGTCGCCGAGCTCGTCGGCCGACCGGATCAGTCTCCCCCGCGGCACCGGGATCCCCGCCTCGGCGAAGACCCGCTTTCCCTCGTATTCACGCAGCTTCATGGATTGCCTCCTCGCCGAGCGCGTACCCCTGCCGGAGCGCCCGGAGGTTCAGGTCCTCGGTCCCCTTCGGCACCTGGTCGAGCACGGCCTTCTCGATCGCCTCGCGCGAGACGACGCCTGTGGCCGTGACGAGCGCCCCGAGCATCACGATGTTCGCGACGATCACCTTCTTGAGCACGCCCCGCGCGTCGTCGGTCGCCGGCACCTCGAGGTACCGGCAGGCCGGCCGCGAGTGGACGAGCCCGCGGTCGAGGAGCATCGTCGCGTCCGGCCGGGCACCCGCCCCGTACTTCTCGAACCCCTCCTGGCTCATGATCACGTAGAGGTCGGGGTCCGTGACCTTCGGGTAGAGGATCGGCGCGTCGTCGATCACGACCGCGGCCATCGAGGCCCCGCCCCGGGCCTCGGGGCCGTAGACCTGGGTCTGGACCGCGTACCTGCCGTCGTACATGACGGCCGCGCGCCCGAGGATGACGGCCGCGAGCATGATCCCCTGGCCGCCGAAGCCCGAGAGCCGGATCTCGCGCCTCACGGCGCCACCCCCATGGCCGGGTTCGCGCGCCGCACGAACTCGCCGACCACGATCGCGTCGACGGGCACGGGCTTCCCCTCGGCGACCAGCCGGTCGTACTTCGCCTTCAGCATCGACTTCGTCCGGAACTGCTCGAGACTGGTCCGTGGCCTCGCGGATCCGGTTCTTCCGGCCGTAGTTCGTGGGGCAGCCGGCCCGGACCTCGACGAACGAGAGCCCGGGCGTCTCGAGCCCGGCCTTGACGGCCTTCTCGACCTCGCGGACGTGGTACGAGGTCCAGCGGGCCACGTAGTTCGCGCCGGCCGCGACCGCGAGCGCCGCGAGGTCGAACGCGGGCTCGGCCGCGCCGTACGGGGTCGTGCTCGAGAGCGCGCCGAGGGGCGTCGTGGGCGAGCCCTGCCCGCCGGTCATGCCGTAGATGAGATTGTTCATGCAGACGACCGTGAGGTCGATGTTCCGGCGGCAGGCGTGGATGAAGTGGTTGCCGCCGATCGCGGCGAGGTCGCCGTCGCCCGTGAAGACCACGACGTTGAGCGACGGCTCCGCGAGCTTCACCCCGGTCGCGAACGCGAGCGCCCGGCCGTGGGTCGTGTGGAGCGAGTCGGCCGCGACGTACCCGGCCGCGCGGGAGGAGCAGCCAATCCCCGAGACGACGACCGTCCGGTCGGGGTCCCAGCCCATCGTGTCGACCGCGGCCATGGTGCAGTTCAGGATCGTGCCGTTCGAGCAGCCGCTGCACCAGATGTGCGGCAGGCGGTCGGCGCGGAGCCAGTCCTCGAAGGTCATCGGCCCCGCACCCCCTCGCAGACCCGCGCGAGCTCGGCCGGCGTGTGGAGTTCCCCGCCGAGCTTCGGGACGGGGACCACGGGCAGGTCCGTGTGCCGCTCGATCTCGCTCGCGATCTGCCCGAGGTTCTGCTCGGGCACGATGAAGGCCGTCGCGTTCGGGAACTCGCCGAGCGCGTGGTCGGGGAACGGCCAGACCAGGCGGAGGCGGAGGACGCCGATCCCCTCGTCGGGCCGATCGGCCACGAGCTGGGCAACGGCCCGGGAGGGCGCGCCGTAGCAGACGAAGACGACCTCCGCGTCGGGGTTCGTCACCACGTAGTCCGCGATCTCGCGCCGGGCGCCCTCGACCTTCCGGACGAGCCGCTCGACCAGGGCCGCGTGCATCTCCGGGTCGGTCGTGGCCGGGTAGCCGCGCTCGTCGTGGGTCAGGCCCGTGACGTGGACCCGGTGACCCTTCCCGAAGGTCGGGAAGCCCGGCACGAGGCCCGGGTCCGGCCGCGAACGGCAGGGCCCCGGGCTCGAGCTGGCGTGCGGTCCACCACCTCGACCGCGTCGGGCAGGTCGATCCGCTCGCGCATGTGCCCGATGATCTCGTCGGCCATCAGGAAGGCCGGGCAGCGGAGTTGCTCGGCGAGGTTGAAGGCCTTCACGGTCAGGTCGTACATCTCCTGGACCGAGCCCGGCGCGAGCGCGACGATCCCGATGTCGCCGTGCGAGCCGTACCGGCACTGGAGCATGTCGCCCTGCGCCGACATCGTGGGCTGGCCCGTGGACGGCCCGCCGCGCTGGATGTTCACGACCACGAGCGGGGTCTCGGTCATCACGGCGAAGCCCGAGGTTCTCCATCATCAGGGAGAAGCCCGGGCCCGAGGTCGCGGTCATGGCCTTCTTCCCGGTCCAGGAGGCCCCGATCACGGCCGCGATCGAGGCGATCTCGTCCTCCATCTGGACGAAGACGCCGCCGGCCTTCGGCATCCGCGCGGCCATCCGCTCGGCCACCTCGGTCGAGGGCGTGATCGGGTAGCCGCCGAAGAACCGGCAGCCGGCCGCGAGCGCCCCCTCGGCCGAGGCGACGTTGCCCTGCATGAACTCTATCCGGGTCAATACTCCACCTCGATCTTCACGGGCTCGTACGGCTTCTCGTTCTGCCAGTGGATCGCCTGGTCCGGGCAGGTCAGTCTGGCAGACCCCGCAGAGAGTCCGGCCGTAGAGGTTCCGGAGCCGGCAGTTCGTGCACCGCTCGGGCCGGTCGAGGCTCGGGCACGAGCACGCCCTTCCGGTTCGCCGTCGTGCCGGGCCGGAAGATGTGGTACGGGCAGACCTGGGTGCAGAGGTTGCAGCCCTTGCAGCGCTTCTCGTCGATCGCGAGCTTCATCGATCCCTTCCTGCGTACGGTTTTGGCGTGCTACTTCGAAAAGGTATTTGAAGTCGGCACCTCAGCGGGGCCCTGCCGCTCCCGCGGCCCGCGCCTGGACCTCGGCGAAGAGGTTCCGGCCGCGGCTGTCGATCCCGACCACGAGCGGGAGGCGGTCGAGCCGGATCGCCCAGACGGCCTCGGCCATGCCGAGCTCGGGAAAGAAGACCCCCTCGAGCCGCATCCGGGCCGCGGCGAGGGCCGCGCACCCGCCCGTGAACGCGAGGTAGACCCCGCGGCCCCGGAGCTGCTCCGTGACCGTCGCGTCCATGCCGCCCTTGCCGATCAGGGCCCGGACGCCCGCGTCGAGGAGGAAGCCCGAGAGCCGGTTCATCCGGGCCGAGGTGGTCGGGCCGGCGATCACCCGGTCGCCCGCGATGAGCGATCTGGCC
>CAVUEE010000004.1:0-97158 GCA_963740465.1 uncultured Methanoregulaceae archaeon | reverse complement strand
TCGTGTTCAGCAGGGCTGCACAGCGGGGCCGCGGCGCCCGCCGTCGGCACCGTTCGGCCTCCACCGGGGCCGCGTTCGGGATGAGCTCGCGAGCAAAGCCGTACCACGAGACCGTCCCCTCGTTCGTCAGATGGTAGACGCCGACGGGCGCGCGGGCAACCCCGGGAAGGCGGGCGGCCAGTTCGGGCAGGTACGTGAATCGACTCCACTCGTCGCGGATCACGGGTACGACGGGCTTGACGAGCGACCGGGTCCGCATCTGGGAGGCAAAGTCGTTCTCCCCCGGCCCGAAGAGCCGGCTCGTCCGGACGATCCGCCAGTCGCCGCCGGCCTCCCGGACGCGGGCCTCGCCGAGGGCCTTGGACGAGCCGTAGGCGTTGAGGGGATCGGGCTCGTCCGACTCGACGTAGCCGTTCTTCTCCCCCGAGAAGACGTAGTCGGTCGAGAGGTGGACGAGCGTCGCGCCAGCGGCGGCACAGGCCGCCGCCACGTTTCCCGCGCCCTCGCCGTTCACGGCCATGGCGCGGTCGGGCTCGTCCTCGCAGGCGTCGACGTCGGTGAACGCGGCGCAGTTGAACACGAGCGAGGGCCCGAGGGACGCGATCGCGGACGAGACGGCCGCCGCGTCCGTGATCTCGAGCTCGTGCCCGACCAGGGTCGCGTCCGGGTGGACGCGGGCGAGCGCCCGCCCGAGCCGGCCCGTCGCGCCGAGGATCAGGACCGGGCCTTCAGGGGCTGCCACCATGCCTCGTGCGTCCGGTACCAGTCGACGGTCGCGGCCAGCGCCTCCTCGAACGTGAACGCGGGCGCCCACCCGAGGGAGCGGAGCTTCGAGCAGTCGATCGCGTACCGGAAGTCGTGCCCCTTGCGGTCCCCCACGTGCTCGACAGCGGACCCGTCCCTGCCGAGCAGGGCGAGGAGCGCGTCCGTGATCTCGAGGTTCGTCTTCTCGACCCCCGAGCCGATGTTGTAGACCTCGCCGGGGTTGCCGCGACCGAGCACGAAGTCGACGGCGCGGCAGTGGTCGAGGACGTAGATCCACTCGCGCACGTTCGCCCCGCTCCCGTAGACCGGGACCTTCTTCCCCTCGAGCAGGTTCGTGACGAAGAGCGGGATCAGCTTCTCGGGAAACTGGTACGGCCCGTAGTTGTTCGAGCAGCGGGTCACGATGACCGGCAGGTCGTGGGTCGTGTGGTACGCGAGCGCGAGCAGGTCCGAGCCGGCCTTCGAGGCCGAGTACGGCGAGGACGGCCGGAGCGGGTCGGTCTCGCAGAACGCGCCCGACGCGATCGAGCCGTAGACCTCGTCGGTCGAGACGTGGACGAAGCGGTCCACGCCGGCCCGCCGGGCGCGCCTCGAGGAGGGTGAAGGTGCCCAGCACGTTCGTCGAGACGAAGGCGCCGGGGTCGGTGATGGACCGGTCCACGTGGCTCTCGGCCGCGAAGTGGACGACCGCGTCGACCTCCTCCATCAGTTTCCCGACAAGGGCCGCGTCGCGGATGTCGCCGCGGACGAAGAGGTACCGGGGGTCGGACGCGAGGTCCGCGAGGTTCGCGGGGTTGCCCGCGTAGGTCAGGGCGTCCAGGTTGACGATCGAACGGTCGGGGTGAAGCGCGAGCTGGTCGCGCACGAAGTTCGCGCCGATGAAGCCGGAGCCGCCGGTGACGAGGAGGCGCATGAACTCACCCGTGCTTCAGGCCCGGCAGGAGGCCCCAGTCGTACGGGATCTCGGGGCTGTCCGGCGGGAGGCGGAACTCGTCGGGCTCCTCGCGGTTGAAGGGCAGGTTCGGGACCGAGACGAAGAACGCGGTCTCGTCCCCGATCGCCTTGAACCCGTGGTAGACGCCGGGCGGGACCGTGACGAGCGCGGGGTTCTTCTCGCCGATGAAGACCTCCATCAGGTTCCCCTTCGTGGGCGACTCCTCGCGGGCGTCGTAGAGCGCGACCTTCATCATCCCGTGGACGCAGGTGAAGTTGTCGGTCTGCTTTTTGTGGTAGTGCCAGGCCTTGACCACGTGGGGATATGCGGTGGTCATGTAGACCTGGCCGAAGGCCGAGAAGTGCGGATCGTCGCAGCGGAGGATCTCCATCAGCCAGCCGCGCTCGTCCGGGATCACCCGGAGCGGCGTGATGATCACCCCGTCGATCGTCGTGCCCATGGGGATCAGGTTCGGCGCCGGGCGTAATAAGGCCCGATCCCTATCTTTTTATAGCGCGCGCGCCGACGTGTCCCCATGGACTCTACCTCCATGCGTGACTGTTTTATTCGCCGATAGGCTGAGATTCTTCGATACGACGCTCCGCGACGGCGAACAGACGCCCGGCGTGTCCCTCGCCCCCGACCAGAAACTCGAGATCGCCCGTATGCTCGCAGAGGTGGGTGTCGACGTGATCGAGGCCGGCTCCGCGGCCGCCTCCGAGGGCGAGCGCGAGGGGATCCGGCTCGTGGCCGAGGCCGATCTGGGCCCCGAGGTCTGCTGCTACGTTCGCGCGCTCCCCGTCGACATCGACTGGGCCGCGGACGCGGGCGCGGACTCGGTTCACCTGGTCGTGCCCGTCTCGGACCTCCACATCGAGAAGAAGCTCCGCAAGGACCGCGCGGCCGTCTGCCGCATGGCCTTTGCCGCGATCGAGCACGCGAAGGAGCGGGGGCTCGTGGTCGAGCTCTCGGGCGAGGACGCGAGCCGGGCCGACCAGGCCTTCGTGGCCGACCTCTTCGGCGAAGGGGTCGAGCGCGGCGCGGACCGGCTCTGCTTCTGCGACACGGTCGGCCTCCTGACGCCCGAGCGGGCGCGGGAGGTCGTGCCGCCGCTCGCCGCGCTCGCCCCGCTCTCGATCCACTGCCACGACGACCTCGGGTTCGCGCTCGCGACCACGGTGGCCGCGCTCCAGTCCGGGGCCATCGTGCGCCCACGCGACCGTGAACGGCCTCGGCGAGCGGGCCGGGAACACGGCCTTCGAGGCGCTGGTCATGGCCCTCGAGACCCTGTACGGCTACCGCACGGGGATCGAGACGAAGAAACTCTACCCGCCTCTCGGCCCTCGTCGCGCGTCTCACAAAGGTCCCGCTCGCGACCCAGGCTCCGGTCGTCGGCGAGATGGCCTTCACCCACGAGTCCGGGATCCATGCCCACGGCGTCCTCCGCGAGGCTGCGACGTACGAGTCGATCCGGCCCGAGACCGTCGGGCGCTCGCGCCGGATCCTGCTCGGCAAGCACACGGGCACGGCCGCGGTCGAGGCCGCCCTTGCCGAGCGCGGGTACCGGCCCGACGAGGTCCGCCTCGCCGAGATCGTGCGGCGGATCAAGGAACTCGGTGACCAGGGCAAGCGTGTGACCGATGCGGACCTGCTCGCGATCGCCGAGGCCGTCCTCGCGATCGAGTGCACGCCGGTCCTCTCGCTCCGGCAGTTCACGGTCGTCTCGGGCTCGAACGCGATCCCGACCGCGTCCGTGACCATCCGCGTCAACGGCGAGGAGATCACGAGCGCGTCGACCGGCACCGGCCCGGTGGACGCCGCGATCGAGGCCCTGCGCCGCTCGGTCCAGGCCGTGGGGGAGATCGAACTGCTCGAATACCACGTGGACGCGATCTCGGGCGGGACCGACGCGCTCGTGGATGTAACGGTTAAGATGGCAAGAGACGGAAAGATAATCACAAGCCGCGGTGCCCGCACGGACATCATCGAGGCCTCGGTCGAGGCCGTGGTCGCGGGCATGAACCGGCTGCTGAGGGATTGACATGACGACGACCGGCGCAAAAGTGCTGATCGAGGGCCTCCTCCGCCAGGGAACGAAGACGATCTTCGGCTACCCCGGCGGCGTGGTCCTCCCCATCTACGACGTGCTCTACGACTCTCCGCTCGAGCACATCCTGGTCCGGCACGAGCAGGCGGCCGCCCACGCAGCCGACGGGTATGCTCGCGCCTCGGGCAAGGTCGGCGTCTGCCTCGCCACCTCCGGGCCCGGCGCCTGCAACCTGGTCACGGGGATCGCGACCGCGTACATGGACTCGATCCCGCTCGTCGCCCTGACGGGGCAGGTGCCGACCAACCTCCTCGGCAACGACGCCTTCCAGGAGTCCGATATCCACGGGATCACCATGCCCGTGACCAAGCACAACTACCTGGTCAAGCGTGCGTCCGACCTGCCGCAGGTGCTCGCCGAGGCCTTCTACATCGCCTCGACCGGCCGGCCCGGCCCCGTGCTCGTCGACATCCCCAAGGACGTCTCCACGGGCGAACTCCCCGACGACATCGAGTTCCCGGAGACCGTAAGCCTCCGGGGGTACCAGCCGACGATCCGGGGCCACCCGCGGCAGATCGAGAAGGCCGTGGAGCTGCTGGTCCGCGCCGAGCGCCCCCTCCTCTACGCGGGCGGCGGCGTAATCCTCTCCGGGGCCGACAAAGAGCTGACCGCGCTCGCCGAGCGGCTCGGTGCGCCGGTCACGACGACCCTGATGGGCCTCGGCGGGATCCGCGGCGACCACCCGCTTAATCTGGGCATGCTCGGCATGCACGGGACCGCGTACGCGAACTACGCCGTGACCGAGTGCGACCTGCTCGTCGCGATCGGCGCCCGGTTCGACGACCGGGTCACGGGCAGGATCGAGACCTTCGCGCCGCACGCGCAGATCATCCACATCGACATCGACCCCGCCGAGATCGGGAAGAACAAGCCCGTCGACGTCCCGATCGTCGGGGACGTGCGGCATGTCCTCGAGCAGCTCCTCCACCGCCTGCCCTCGAGCCCGAAGACCGCCAGGTGGCTCGAGCGTGTGAACGGCTGGCGCGCGACGCATCCGCTCGTGGTCCCCGAGAACGGCCTCCTCCATCCCCAGGGCGTGGTCCGGACGCTCTCGGAGCTCCTCAAGGGCGAGGGCGTGGTCGTCTCCGAGGTCGGGCAGAACCAGATGTGGGCGGCCCAGCACTTCTGCTTCAAGAAGCCGCGCTCCTGGATCACCTCGGGCGGCCTCGGGACCATGGGCTACGGCCTGCCGGCTGCGATGGGCGTCTGCTACGCCCGCCCCGGCGAGCAGGTCTTCCTGATCGCCGGCGACGGCAGCCTCCAGATGAACATCCAGGAGTTCGGGACGATCGCCCACAACCGGATCCCGGTCCGCGTGGTCGTGCTGAACAACGGCTACCTCGGGATGGTCCGGCAGTGGCAGGAGCTCTTCTTCGACCGGCGGTACTCCTACACCGAGCTCCCGCCGGTCGACTTCGTCGGGATCGCGAACGCCTACGGGATCGACGGCGTCCGCGTGGACGACCCGGCCGAGGTCCGGGCCGCCCTTGAGGCCGCGCGCGACCACGACGGGCCGTTCGTGGTCGACGTCCGGATCGAGCGCGAGGAGAACGTCTTCCCCATGGTCCCGGCCGGCGCCGCGATCAACGAGATGATCGGGGGCCACGAATGAAGCGGCACACGCTCTCGGTCCTGGTCGAGAACAAGGCCGGCGTCCTCTCGAGGGTCACGGGGCTCTTCAGCCGCCGGGGCTTCAACATCGAGTCCCTCGCGGTCGGCCCGTCCGAGGAGGAGGGGGCGAGCCGGATCACGCTCGTCGTCTGCGGCGACGACCGGGAGGTCGAGCAGGTGATCAAGCAGCTGAACAAGCTGATCGACGTGATCAAGGTCTCGGACCTGACCGGCCGCGAACGGGTCGAGCGCGAGCTCGCCCTGATCAAGGTCGCGGCCGAGCCGGGCGAGGCCCGCGCCGGCGTGATGCAGATCGCGACCATCTTCCGCGCCCACATCATCGACGTCGGGGCCAAGACGGTCACGCTCCAGGTGACCGGGGACTCCGAGAAGATCGACGCGCTCGAGGGGCTGCTCCGGCCGTACGGGATCCGCGAGCTCTACCGGACCGGGCGGATTGCGGTGCTCCGCGGCCAGAAGACCGTGCGGAGCGAGAAGTAACCCTCTTTTCGACGGATCCGCAAAAGGGATAAGTCGCTTCGTCGCCTACGACGGACGGGAGTTTGGCATGGACATCCGGATCCAGAAGATCATCGAGGGGCTCTTCTGCCTCGAGGACCTGCGCGAGGTCTACCGCGGGGCGCTGCCGACGGGGCTCTCGCCCGAGGAGGAGGTCGTCTTCGGCGCGAAGTTCGACGAGCTCGAGCGGATCGTCGGCGAGATCCGCACGGGCACGGGACATCCGCGCGTGACGCGTGTTGCCGGCACGATCGAGCTCCGCCTGCGCGAGGAGGCCGCGATCAACATCCAGCCGATCCAGGCCGGCGGCCGGCTCACGCCCGAGGCGCGGAAGGCCCTCACGGTCTGGGGCGACGGCTACTCGGTCTGCGACGCCTGCCGCAAGCCCTTCCGGCTCGACAAGATCTGCAAGCCTCCGATCGCCACGTTCCACGAGGAGCTCGCCGCGTTCGTCGGCATGGACCAGGCCCGCGTGGTCCCGGGCGCGCGGCGCGGGTTCCAGGCCGTCGCCTCGTCGCTGGTGCAGAAGGGCGACTGGGTCCTCCTCTCGGCCCTCGGCCACTACACGGAGTACCTCGCCGTCGAGCAAACCGGCGGGGCCGTGCACGAGATCCCCGCGAACGACGCCCGGATCGTGACGGCCGACGCGGCCGCCGAGCGGCTCGAGACCCTCGTCCGGGAGATCGGGACGCCTCCCGCGCTCGTCATGTGCGACCACTTCGACTACCAGAACGCGAACGAGCACGAGGTGGCCGGGATCGCGAGGCTCGCGCACCAGTACGACGCGCCGTTCCTGTACAACGGGGCGTATACGGTCGGCGTGATGCCCGTCGACGGGAAGGCGATCGGCGCGGACTTCGTGGTCGGCTCGGGGCACAAGTCCATGGCCTCGCCCGCGCCCTCGGGCGTGCTCGCGGCGAACGACGAGTATGCGGACCGCGTCTTCCGGACCACCGAGATCGAGGGCGACCTGACGAAGCGGACCTTCGGGGTCAAGGAGGTCGAGATGCTCGGCTGCACGCTCATGGGCGGGACGCTCGTCGCGATGATGGCCTCTTTCCCGCATGTGCGGGAGCGGACCGCGCACTGGGACGAGGAGGTCCGGAAGTCGAACTTCTTCATCGACCGCCTCCTCGCCATCGAGGGGTCGGCCTGCATCTCCGAGTACCCCCGCAAGCACGCGCTCTCCAAGGTGGACACCACCGGTTCGTTCGACACGGTCGCGAAGACCCACAAGCGAAAGGGCTTCTTCCTCTCGGACGAGCCTCTCGAAGCGAGGGATCGTCGGCGAGTTCGCCGGCGCCACGCGGGCCTGGAAGCTCTCGACCTACGGCCTCTCCTGGCGCCAGGTCGAGTACCTCGCGGATACCCTCGACGATATTGGCGAGAAGTACGGCCTGGCCGTGCGGCGATGACCGAGACCGTCTGGCTCGTCCGGTACGCCGAGGTCTTCCTCAAGTCGGACCCGGTGCGGCGGAACTGGGAGCGGGTGCTCGCGCACGCGATCGTGCGGCGGATGCCCGACGTCTCGGTCCGGATCGAGCGCGGCCGGCTCTGGGCCACGGGCCCGGTGGACCCGGACGTGCTCCGGCGGGTCTTCGGGATCGCCTCGTTCTCGGAGGCGGTCTTCTGTCCGATCGACGACCTCGATGCTGCCGCGCTCGCGTACGCAAACGCGCACGGGATCGGGGGTGCCGCGACCTTCGCGGTCCGCGTGAAGCGCTCGGGAAAGCACGCCTTCCGCTCGCCGCAGAAGGCCGCCGATCTCGGCGGCGTGATCCTCGAGGCTCACCCCGACGCTCCGGGTCGACCTCGGGTGCCCCGACTTCGAGCTCTTCGTCGAGATCCGCGATGACCGCTGCTACCTCTACCACGAGGTCGTGGCGGGGCCGGGCGGCCTTCCCGAGGGGGTCGAGGGGACCCTCGTCGCCCTCTTCTCGGGCGGGATCGACTCGCCCGTCGCCGCGTACATGATGATGCGACGCGGCTGCCGGATCGTGCCGCTCTACGTCGGCCTCGAGCCCTACCTCGACGAGGACGCGCTGGCAAAGGCCCGTGCCGTGCTCGGCGTGCTGCGCGACTACGAGCCCGACCTCGAGCCTGATCGTCCGGACCGACGACTATCTGGCGCGAGCGAAAGCGCTGATGCGGCGGAGCGAGGAGCGCCTCACCTGCGTCGTCTGCAAGCGGCGCATGTACCGGCTCGCGGCCGCGCTCGCGGACGAGGTCGGCGCTCTCGGGATCGTAACGGGGGAGTCTCTGGGCCAGGTTGCGAGCCAGACCCTCGACAACCTCGCCGTGCTCGACGGGGCCGTGGCCGTCCCCGTCTTCCGCCCGCTGATCGGCCTCGACAAGGAGGAGATCATCGGGATCGCGCGTCGCATCGGGACGTTCACGCCCTCGATCGCTCCCGGGCGGGGGTGCCGGGCCGTGCCGGAGATCGCGGCCACGAAGGCCTCCCTCCCCGAGGTCGCGGGCATCGAGGCGCGCGCCGACGCCGCCGGCCGCCAGCGATAAATAGCGCTCCAGGCGATTCCGGACCGACATGGTCCCCTGAAATGAGATGAACGCCGGGGTCCAGGCCTTCGTTCATTCAGACCCGCGCCCCAGGCGTCTGAAGGGCACAGGTTTATATCTCTTTGTGGCCCTCCTGGTGCTGGTGAAGTCGATGGACGACGAGAAAGTGACGACCAGCCGCAGGACGGACGACGTGGAGCGCGAGGAACCCCTGCACAACTACGTGGGAGGAGAGATCTCGAACCCCGAGCCCAAGAAGACGGGCCGGAAGAAAGAGCCCGACACCTCCTCCAAGACCGGGGCCAAAAAGCGCTGACATGCCCCCCCTCTCCTCTGCGCGGGCCGGCGTCAGGCAGACGGCCTCGGGGCGCCGGTCTATCTGATCGTGCCAGGTTCGATCACGAACCTGCAGTGGCCGCTGCCCATCGCGTAGCAGGCGGTTTCCTCGACCAGCGCCTCCCCGCCGTAGTGGCCCTCGAAGACGGCCGTCAGCAGGCCTCGCTCGAAGGCGCAGGCCGGCCGGCCGAGGTATGGCAGGTCCATGCACTCGAAGCAGTCGTACACGACGAGCTCGAGCGGCTCCATCGCGGCGATCTCGACACGACCGAGCGCGTGCCGCTCCCAGAACCCGGCGAGGGCCGCGAGCAGCTCCCCGGTGGTCATGCCGGCGAAGGTCCGCGCAAGCCCTCGTCCAAGCCCCCTCCCGGCCGCATGGAGAATCGGGATCGATGTTGATGCCGCCTCCGAGCAATGCGACGCGGATCGACCGGAGCACGGCGCGGTAGAACGCGGCCGTGTCCGGATCGGCGGGATCGTAATCGGCGATGAGGCGCCCGACATCGGCCTCGAGCCGCTCGGCGTCCGAGAGCCGCCCGAGGTACTCGGCCTCGATGTAGAAGTACTTGCGCCGCCCGTCGTCGGCGTCATTCCGCGAGCCGAGCACCCCGTCGGCCACGAGCTCGCGCAGGTGGACCGAGACCGTCGATTTCGCGCGCTCGGTCCGTGCCACGATCTCCTCGAACGGGAGCTCCCCGTCACCGAGCAACACGAGGATTCGGCCCCGCGTTGGGCTGTCCACGACCCGGAGCCCCTCCGGCGTCCTGAAGAAACCGACCTCGGTCGGAGCCCGATCCGCCCCCTCACTCTCTGTCGTCATCCCTTCAGTACAGGTTGGGCGTAACCCACTTATATGTTCGTTTCCCTACTAATTTTCCCAATCCTGCCCACTTCCGGGCATGCCGTGACCGGGGGGGGATGTGCAGAGGTGCCGATGGCGTCGCCGGGTCGGTGCCGTGGGTGGAGAGATCGGGCCCCGCGAAGAGGGGGAACGCCCAGCACAGGACCGGGTCGATTGTGATCGGCGGAAGGTCGCCTCAAGCGGGGCGTCCCCAAGGATGCAAAAAAGAGAGTGTATGAGCCGGGGCCCTCGTGCATCCGTCCCGGTTACCAGGGGGATACCGTCCGGACGATCTCGCCGTGCCTGAAGATCTTGATCAGGCCGCCCGACTGCGAGACCACGATCCCGATCGTCTTGGTCACGAGCGTGATTCCCGCGACCGAGGCGTGGCGCGACCCGAGGCCGGCGGGTATCTGGACTGCGCTCGTATCGACCGTGATGTAGCGCCCGGCGGCCTCGACCACGCCGTCGCCGCTGATCACGAAGGCGCCGTCGAGCATGGCGAACTCCTTGATGTTCTCGGCCAGTTCCTCGTCCGTGACCCGCCGCTCCTCGGCCGTGTGACCTTTGAACGGGTTCAGGATGAACTGGGTCGAGTACGCGAGCACGCCGTCGACGTCGCCGACCAGGAACGCGGTCCCGACCGGCTTGCCCTCGCGCCCCTCGCGGGCGATCTCGAGCGCGATCCGGAGGACTGCGTCGAAGACCCCCGGTTCGACATCCGTCCCGGCGAGCAGGTCGCCGCCGGTATCCGCGGGTTCGCCATTCGCCGCTGCCGCCAGGGCCGCGGCCGCGAATGCCGCCGCCGGGACGCCGGGGACCTCGGGAATCGGCCCTGCGGGCTGGTCCTCGATGGTCCGCGCGATCTCCTTCCAGATCTCGGCCTTCTCGAGGTAGGCGTTGCCGTACTTCGGCACGGCCTCGGCCTGGATGACCAGGAGCGTCGCCGCGTCGAGCGCGTGCCGTTTTGCGGCCTGCAGGTCGCCCCGTTCACGGGCCTCCTGGTAGGCTGCCGCCGCCTGCTCGATCGCGTCCGTGGTCGGGATCTCGGGGGGGAGGCTCTCGCGGCTCTTGAAGTAGAGGAAGCCGCCGATGAGCAGCCCGACCAGCAGGATCACGATCAGGGGGAAAATGTTGATCCCGAAGAGCCGGATCTCGGGGATCTTGAGGCCGCCCAGGAAGCCGCCGCCGGGTGGAGTTGGCGTTCCGCTGGTGTAGGTCCCGGGGACCTGCGTGATGCTGACCGGGAACGAGGTTGTTGCGGTCTGGCGGTTCCCCGGCGCTCCGATCTCGCTCTGGATCACCTCGACCCCGATCGTGTACTCGCCGGCGGCGCGATAGACATGGGTCACGGGCAGCGTATTCTGCGTGTCGCGGATCCCGTCGCCCCAGTCCCAGACGACCAGGTCGATCACTGCGTTCGGGCCGCCGGGCTGGATCGTCCCCCCGATTACGACCGTCTGGTTATTGACGAGCGGCGGGTTGAGGGTGATGACCGGCGGACCCGCGGTCGCCGACGGGGTCGGCGCGACCGTTCCCGGCGGCAGGGTCGTCGTCACCGGTGGTGCCGTGGTGGGTGCGGTGGTCGCCTCGGTCGGGCCGCTCACGAAGATCGTCATGGACTTGGTCGTGGACTGCCCGTCGCTCTGGGACGCGGTGACGGTGATCGTGTACGACCCGATCCCGGCGTAGGTGTGCGTGTTCGGCACCGGGTGGTCCTCGATCACCCCGTCGCCCCAGTTCCAGCTGACCCGGGTGATCGTCGTTCCCGGGGTGCCGGGGGCCACGCTCCCCTCGACCGTGACCGTGTAACTCCCTGGCGACTCGGTCGGGTACAGGATCAGGGACGGCGGGAGGGTCAGCGCCGTCGTGGTCGGGATCGTTGTGGGTATCGAGGTGGGGGGCGACGTCGGGGGGGTTGTGACGATTGTCGTCGGCGGTGATGTCGGCGGCGATGTCGGAGGTGTGGTGACGATCGTCGTCGGCGGTGATGTCGGGGGCGTGGTAACGATCGTCGTCGGCGGCGACGTCGGGGGCGTGGTGACGATCGTCGTTGGCGGTGACGTCGGGGGCGTGGTGATGATAGTCGTGTGGTCGGAGGCGATGTCAGCGGTGTGGTGGTGATTGGAACTGGTACGGTCGTGTCGACCACCACGGGGGGAACCGTGATGGCCGCAGAGACGATACCGGTGCAGGCAACGAGGACCGCCAGCAGGACCAGGCAGACGGTGCATGCGCTCCAGGCGGTCGACACGTGCCGTCTGTCCGGCCGCGATGGAGATGGTAGGCGCCCCATGATGCTCCTGTACCGTTTGATGATTCAGGATATTAAAAAGAGTAGATGATGCCCACGGCCACTGCGCGCGAGCCGCGCGAGGCTCCGGGAGCGGTTGGCCGCGGATCAGAGTATGTATCGCCAGTCTACCCGCGCTCAGGGCGGCCCGGCGGGCGCCGTAGTCCGGCATGTACCGTTCGACCGTGCGCCAGAAGGCGGGAGAGTGGTCGAGGCGGACGAGATGACAGAGCTCGTGCACCACGATGTACTCGAGTTCGTCCACCGGGGCCATTGCGAGCCGGAGGTTGAAGTTGAGCCGGCCGGCGCGGCTGCAGCTGCCCCAGCGGCGCCGGAGGTGCTTGACCCGGAACGGCGGCGGTTCAACGCCCATGCGTGCCGCGTGGACCTCGATCAGCGGCGCGATCGCCTCGATCGCGGCCTGACGATAGAGCTCGATCACGCGCTCGCGCACCCCGTCCGCCGCCTCGCCGGCCGGCACAGGTACGCGCAGCAGATCGCCGTCGAAGCGCGCCGTGTACCCGTCTCCCTCATCGAAAACCATCACCCGGTCGCGGCCCGCGAACAGGAACCGCTCGCCCGGCACGTACGCCCGTTCCAGCACCTGGCACGGCTCCGCCCGAAAGCGTTCGAGTGTCCGCTCGACCCATGCGGATTTGCGCCGGCAGAGGTCCTCGATCGCGGTGAGCGGGGTGCCCGGCGGCGCGACCACCTCCACGCGGAGGTCGGGTACACGATCACGGCCGGGTACCGCCGCCGCGGGGAGTATCGCACGGGATATGGCTGCGTGGGGGTGACCTCGCCCGTGCCATCGCGGCTGATCACGAGGATCAGGTCGGCCCGGGCCCCGTTAAAGGTTCGCCAGGACGCATCCTTATTGCATCCTGAAGCCATTGATCCGATGATAGGATGCTCCAGACCTTCAACCGGTTCGAGCGGGGAATCTACACGATTATCCTCGTGCTGCTGATCGTGATGATCGCGCTCTCCGTGGTCTCTCTCGTCTATGCGATGCTCGTGACGATCCTCTCGCCGCCGATTCTGCTGCTCACATCGGCCGAGCTGCTGGACATCTTCGGCGAGTTCATGCTCGTGCTGCTCGCCCTCGAGTTCTTCGAGTCGATCAGGATCTTCCTCCGCGATAACATGATCAAGTTCGAGCCGGTGATCGTGATCGCTATCACGGCGATCTCGCGAAAGATAATTCTGCTCGACTACAACGCGATCGATGGCCTGCATCTGATCGGCCTCGGCGTGCTCGTGCTCTCGCTCTCTGCTGGGTATTACCTGCTCCGGCGGGCCAATACCGGCGACGGCGGCGACCGGACCATTAACTCCATGACCGTCCGCCGTCTCCTCGGGCACGTGGCCGCCCTCGCGGCCCTGCTCCTGCTCGCGGTCCACGCCGCGGCCGCTCCCGCCGGTCCGCCGGTGCCGTTTGCGCCGCCCGGGCTCTCGGAGGCGGAGGCGAAGGTCTCGACCGACCTGCTCGCCCTCGCGGACGACCGGTTCCTGCTGCCGAACCAGTCGCGGGGAGAGGTGGTGAGCGCGCTCGCCCGGAGCGGCCACTACGCGAAAGCGGGTCAGGTTCACCGTGCGCTGGGCACGACGCCTGTCGAACTCGTCGAGGTCTACGTCAGGACCGATCCGGGGACCGGTGCGGCCGCGCTCCGGCCGTTCCTGCACCGGGTCTCGGCCGAGGATGCGGCCGCCGGCCTCGTTGCGGGCTGGGTCGCGCCCGGCCGGATCCTCGACCTCGCGGAAGTTCCGTCGGTCCGGGAGGTCCGGCCCGTCATCCGGCCCAGCGTCCGCACGGGCTCGATCTCGAGCGCGGGCGACGTGCTGCTCCGCGCGGCCGAGCTCCGGAACGCGACCGGGCTCTCCGGCGCGGGAATCAGGGTCGGCGTGATCTCGGACGGCGTCGACCACTGGACCTCGGCGCGGGCGACGGGAGACCTGCCCGCGGATCTCGCAGTGCTCCGGAACGAGGTCGGCGGTGACGAGGGGACCGCGATGCTCGAGATCGTCCACGACATCGCTCCGAACGCGAGCCTGGTCTTCCACGACTGCGGGTGGAACGTCCTCGAGTTCAACCAGGCGATCGACGCGCTCGCGGATGCCGGGTGCCGGGTCATCGTCGACGACATCGGCTGGACCGACGAGCCGTTCTTCGAGGACGGCGTGGTCGCGACCCACGCCGCGGAGGCAGTGAGCAACCGGGGAGTGGTCTACGTCTCTGCGGCCGGTAACGACGCGGGTCTCCACTACCAGGGCCTCTTCCGGGACGATGGGCAGGACCGGCACGACGGGCAGGCCTCGCACAACTTCTCGTCCAGCGCCTCCTCCTCAGGCAACCGGCTCTACGTGGACCTGCCGCCCGGGGACTCGGTCACGGTGGTCCTCGAGTGGTCCGAGCCGTTCGGGCTGGCGGCCTCGAACTACGACCTCGCGCTCTACGACACGGCGGACGGATCGATCCCGCTGGCGGCCGGGTCGCGGGTCCAGGACGGGAACGACGACCCGATCGAGGTGCTGACATGGGTCAACGCCGGCACGGCCTCGGTGCAGGCCGAGGTCGACGTCTCGAAACCGACCTCCGCCCCGGCGCGCATCCTCGAACTCTTCGTCTACCCCCACGGGGGGGCCTCGCTTCTCCCGGTGAACACGAACCCAGACGATTCGGTCTACGGCCACCCGGCCGCGAACGGGGTGATGGCGGTCGCCGCGATCGACTCGACCGACCTGACGGGGGGACGGATCGAGCCGTACTCGTCACGCGGTCCCGTGACGATCATCGCGCCCCAGGCCGCGACCCGGCAGAAGCCCGACTGCTCCGGCGTCGACGGCGTCCGCGTCACCGGCGCCGGGTCGTTCCCGACCGGTTTCTGGGGGACGAGCGCGGCCGCTCCCCATGCGGCCGGTCTCGCTGCGCTGCTCTGGTCAGGGCGGCAGGATGCGCCGGGGGAGCAGGTCAGGAGCGCCCTCCTCGCCACGGCCGACGACCTCGGTCCGTCGTCGGGGCCGATTCGGATTACGGTGCGGGCCGCCTCAACGCGACGGCGATGTACGCTCTCTTCTCGCCGGCGTCGCGGCAGCCGACGTCCCTGCCGGGCCGAATCGAGGCCGAGGACTACGATACCGGCGGTGAAGGCGTGGCGTACCACGACACTGAGATCGCGAACCTCGGCAGCGTCTACCGGCCGGCCGAGGGCGTCGACATCGAACCCCTCATCGGCTTACCGGGGTACAACGTCGGCTGGATTCGGCCGGGCGAGTGGCTGCGGTACACCGTGAACGTCTCCGCCCCCGGGACATACACCGTCTCCGTCCGCGGGGCATCGAGGTGGGGGAAACAGTCGTTCTCCCTCCTCGTTGACGGGTCGCCGGCCGCAACCCTGCCGATCGCCAACCTGGAATCCTACGAGCTCTTCGCCCTCACGAACGCGACCGTGAACATGACTGCGGGGGAGCACCAGCTCCGGCTCGAGCTCTCGGGATACTTCAACCTGGACTACATCGAGTTCGAGGCTCTCCACACCGTCCTCCGCGTGCCCGGCGCCGCGTCCGATCCGCGTGACCTCGACGGGGACGGGCGATACGAGGACGCGAACGGCAACGGGCGAAAGGACTTCGCGGATGTCGTCCTGTACTTCAGCCAGATGGCCTGGATCGCCGCGAACGAGCCGGTGGCGGCATTCGATCACAACGCCAACGGACGGTGCGATTTTGCCGATGTCACGGCCCTCTTCGCGGCCCTCTGATCACGCGATCGTGATCACGACGACGGGGCACGCGTCGGCCGCTCGCCGGACACAGTCGGCGAGCTCGTCCGGGGCCTCGCCCTCCCCCGGCTCTGCCCCGCCCCGGTAACGTTCGACAACCTGGCTCCTGGCGTCGGCGGGATTCTCCTCGAAGACGTCGGGGCACTCGAGCCAGCAGGTCCCGCAGCTGATGCAGCCGTCCCTGTCGATAGTAACGTGTGGCATGGGTCGGTCTCTCTGCGAGCGGGGTTCGGCCTGCTTGTATTTAAGTACTGGCACGAGTTCCGACGCACGCGTGATTCGGAAAAGAGAGGGTATTCATGCCCCCACGAGCGGCCGTGCCCGCCGTGCGAGGCCTTGCCTCACTTGTGGGCAACGTGTTCGTGGGTCGAACTGCTCGCCGAGGCGGATCCGCGCTTCGACCCGCCGCTCCTCTTGTCATCGGCGCCGCGGGCCTGCGAGGAACTGCTGCGTCCGCCGTGCGAGGCCTCGCCGCCGGCGCGAGCGACCCGTTCTCTCGTCTTCTCGTCGGCCGCCTGCAGCCCGCGCCTCTCATGCGGAGCTTCGCCGCCGGCGCGGGCGACCCGCTCCCTGGTCTTTTCATCCGCCGCCTGAAGGCCACGGACGCGGTGGGGGGCTTCGCCGCCGGCGCGGGCAACCCGCTCTCTTGTCTTCTCGTCGGCTGCCTGAAGGCCGCGCACCCGGTGCGGCGCCTCGCCGCCGGCGCGGGCGACCCGCTCCCTCGTCTTCGCATCCGCCGCCTGCAGTCCCCTTTTGGAATGCGGCGCCTCGCCTCCGGCCCGGGCTACCCGTTGCCGCGTCTTCTCGTCGGCCGATGCGAGACCCCGGTTCGATTTGCTCGATTCCTCGTTAGTGTTACCTGCCATGGTCGTGTCTCCCGCGTCGTGCGCTCCTGCCGCGCGGCGCTCACGTGTTACTACGGCGATTCCCTATACTGCAGATGTAATAAATACTTTCTGATCCTTTCGCCTTGCAGAATCCTATTATGGCCTCGTAAACTCCTCGGAATCCTGAAAAGGCCCGGCCGAGGACACAGGGATGAAAAAAGGGGGATGTTCTAGGCCGTGGCGTTCGCGGCCACATCTGTTGGCACGGGCCCGGTCGCCGTCGGCGGCGAGATCGGGGTGAAACCTTCGGCCTTGAGCACCGCGGTGCCCTCGGGCCCCGTCAGGAGTTTGACGAAGGCCCGTCCCTGGTCGGGATGCGTGGCCACCGTCGGGACCGTGATCCCGTATTCGATCGGCATGCCGGCCTCAGTGGAGCCGTCGGGACGCTTCACCTGGACCTTCGCGTAATTGCTCGCCTGCGCCGGGTCCGAGAGGTCGATCTCGGGGGGCAGCGTGAGGTAGGCAAAGCCGTTCTGGACGGCGTTCGACCGGTAGGTGAAGATGTAATCGACCTTGCCGGTCTTGAGCTGGTCGATGTAGCTCGGCTCGCTGCTGTTCGGGATCACCAGGGTCTTCCCGTCGGGAGACGGCTTCGAGACGTCGATCGTGGTCAGGCCGCCAGAATTCGTTGCCGTGATATTCGAGTGGTCGTCGATGAGCTTCTGGAAGAGGTCGTTCCTGTTGTATTGGGACTCGGCCAGCTTGATCAGCATGAGTGAGCGATAGCCGCCGGGGTCCGTGGTCGGGTCCGAGATCGCGTAGCTGACGTTCGGGCGGTCCAGGATATCATACCAGTTGGCGGCCGTGATCTCCTTTGCGTAGTCGGAGGTCGTGTTGTTGAACGCGATCACCTCCGCGTTCCGCGCGAAGGAGAGCATCCAGTTCGCAGTGGTGGGGAACATCAGCTTCGGGATCAGGTAGGCGTCTGCGGACGCGAGTACATCGGCCTTCTGGCCGGCCTTGGTGATCTTCTCGATCATGGTGACCGAGGCACCGGTGTAGACACCCAGCTCGCTACCGGTGTTGTTCGCGTCGAATGACTTCTTCAGCTTTCCGAACGGCGAGGCGAGGCTCCCCGCCGCGTAGACGAGCACGGGCCTCGTGGCCGTCGCCGGTGTGGTCGAGTCGACCTTGAACTCCGCTGCCTTCGCGGGGGTCATGGGGTTGAAGAGCCCCTTGCCGTACTGCTCCTTCCCGTAGTCGGCGATCAGCGCCTGACCCTGGGGCGAGATGAGGAAGTTGGTGTAGTCGTTCGCCGCTTCGATCGTGGCCGTCGCGTTCCCCTTCGGGATGACCGACATGGCCGAGTAGATGTTCAGCAGGCTCGCGCCCTGGGTGATCAGGGGGACGAGATTGAGGCTGCTCTTGTACGCGAGGTAGGTCCCTTCATCGGTCAGAGTGTACGCGCCCTTCTCGCTCGCGAGCCGGAGGGTGTCGCCCATCCCCTTTCCGGACTCGAGGTACCAGGCACCGGAGTTCTGGATGTCCTTCGTGTAGTTCCAGCCCGCCTTGGCCCAGATGTTCTTCTCCGCCGTGTGGGTTCCGGAATTGTCGCCGCGCGAGACGAAGACGACATTCGTGTTGCCGGCCTTGCCCTGCTGCATGATCTTCGTGAACGCGGCCTCGGGCGTGAGGTTGCGGACCCCGGCCGGGTCGCTCTCGGGCCCGACGATGTTGAAGTAGTTGTATGCAAAGGCGCGGCGGTTCACGCCGTAGCCCTGCTCCATGAAGGCTTGCTCCTGGGAGGGCGAATGGACGAGGAGCGAGTCGGCGTCACCGCGCTTCGCGAGCTCGATCGCGAGGCCCGTGCCCTGCGACGTGATCTTCAGGTTCACGGGGTGCGTGGCCTCGTAAATGGGAGTCAGGTTGTCGAGCAGGCCCGTGTCCTCGAGCGAGGTCGTGGTTGCGATCAGCAGGTCCGTCCGCGGACCGGTGTAGTTCGTCGGAACAGGCGTCACTCCGCCCGTAACAGCGGGGGTCGCGGTCGCGTTGCCACCCGGGGTGGTCCCGGTGCAGCCGGCCGCCGCGAGCATCAGCACGAGGAGCAGTGCGAGGACGCCCGCTCCTGTCAGCATTCTCTTCATGGTCATAAGCAGTCAGAACCGATGTGTTTAATAAGATAGATGAATCTTTCTCTGTAATTCACTAAAAGAGGTGAACCAACTGGTCATTCAGTTGATACACCGAAGAGGAGTCAGCCGGCTCGGGCATCGGGTACCTGCAGCCTGCTCGTGAGGGCCGTTCCATGAGTGAGATCGTCGAGGGATTTCTTCAGGCAATCAACCTGATCGTCACGCTCAACCCCGAGGTGATCGAGATCACGAAGCGCACGCTATACATCTCCCTCTCGTCGACCCTGCTCGCCACACTGATCGCACTCCCGGTGGCGGGGCTGATCGCATCACGCGAGTTCCGGGGAAAGCGAGCGCTGATGAACTTCATCCAGACGCTCTACTCCCTGCCGACCGTGATCGTCGGGCTCATGCTCTTCCTGCTGATCTCGTCTTCCGGACCCTTCGGCCAGCTCCATCTCCTCTTCACCTCGACCGGGATGATCCTCGGTCAGACCCTGCTGATCCTCCCGATCCTGATCGGGCTGACCATCGCGGCCCTCGCCGCGATCGACCCGCTCATCCCCGACACGCTGGCCTCGCTCGGGGCCACGCGCTGGCAGCAGCTCTTTGCTCTCCTCCGCGAGACCCGGTTCGCGATCCTCGCCGTGGTCGCGCTCGCATTCGGGCGTGCCATCTCCGAGGTCGGGGTCGCGATCATGATCGGCGGCAACATCCGGGGCTTCACGCGCGTCCTTACGACCGCGATCAGCCTCGAGACCGGTCGGGGCAACATCTCGCTCTCGATCGCGCTCGGCATCATCCTGCTCGCGATTGCGCTCGTGGTCAACATCGGCGTCAACCTCCTGCAGGGGGGCGGGCGCGCGTGATCCGGTGCGAGGAGATCGGGTGGGACGCCGGCGAGAAGACCGTGCTCGACGGGATCACCCTCGAGGTCGCGAAGGGCGAGTCCTTCGGACTGATAGGCCCCTCGGGCGGGGGGAAGAGCTCGCTGATCCGCATCCTCGACCTGCTCACCCGCCCCAGCAGGGGCCGGCTCTGGATCGGCGGCGAGGAGGTGACCGGGGGCTCGAGGGACATCATTGCTCTACGGCGGAGGATGGCCATGGTCTTCCAGCGCCCGGTCGCCTTCCGCTTGAGCGTCTCCGAGAACGTCGCCTACGGCCTGGCCCTCCGGGGCGTCTCCCGCAGCGTGAGGAAGAGCCGAGTTACAGACGCTCTCGAGCTGGTCGGCCTCGGCGGGTTCGAGGACCGCCGCGCCTCGAGCCTCTCCGGAGGGGAGCTCCAACGCGTCTCGATCGCACGCTGCCTCGTGACCGACCCGGAGGTGCTCTTCCTCGACGAGCCGACCGCGAACCTGGATCCGCTCTCGACGACCGTGATCGAGAATGTGGTCGCGGGCCTTCGGAGGGACCAGGGCATCACGGTCGTGATGGCGACCCACAACCTCGAGCAGGGGCAGCGCCTCTGCGATCGCCTCGCCGTGATGGCCGGAGGTCGCCTCGTCCAGATCGGAACGCCGCTCGAGCTCTTCTACCGGCCCATGAGCATCGAGGTCGCACAGTTCGTGGGAGCCAAGAACCTGGTCGAGGGGGTCGTGGAGAGGCTGGACCGCGGCGTGGCGTTCGTGCAGATCTCGGGGGGGGCGACCCTCGCCGTAGCCGCCCATGCACCGGTCGCCGGCCCGGTCACCGTCGCCATCCGGCCGGAGGAGATCGTGGTCACGAAGGGCGAGGCCTGTCGCCCGGGCACGATAAACCATCTCCACGGAAAGGTCACGGCCATCGATAGCGAGGGGCCGCTGGTCCGGGTCCTGCTCGACTGCGGATTCCCCCTCGTCGCCCTGATCCGCCGCCTTTCGTATCTGGAGATCGGGCTCGAAGCGGGGGCGGTCGTGTGCGCCGAGTTCGACCCCAACGGTGCGCATCTTATACCGCGCGCATGATATTCGAAAGATTTATCTTTGGTTTTTTGATTTAGTACTACGGATCAGCTGATTCGTGGTACATCATCGATCAGCAAAACCTTAAATCAACCTATTATTTGAATATTCTCCCCCAAATCGAAACTATTTAAGTTAATACATATTAATCACTCTTGAAAAAAAATCGGCAATCTTATATAAGGAGATTGAGAATAACTGCAATGTCCCAGAGGGGACGTGCATTAGTGACCGTCATTGATCTCCAGCGACGTCTAAAGGAACCACCACTGTTCAGCCACACAACCGAATCGATCTGACGAAACACTAACCAGAGGAAAGTTATGGCGAAATACACTGAGACAATTGATCTCTACGATGATGTAGGGAAGCTGCTGAAGAGCGGGGTTGCGCTCGACAAGATCAGCCCCGTGACGAACCCCGGGATCGGGAAGATCATTGACCTGACCAAGCGCACGGTCGCGGTGAACCTCGCAGGACTCGAGGCCGCGCTGGCCAGCGGAAAGGTCGGCGGCAAGTTCAACCAGGTCCTCGGCTACAACAAGAACTATTCGATCGTCAAGGATTCCGGAGCGATCGCCGAGAAGATCAAGTCAATGGTCCAGGTTGCCGAGGGCGACGACACGAAGATCACGTCCGTCGGCGGCGGTAAGATGCTGATGGTCGAGGTCCCGTCGTCTCGCCTGAATGCGGCCGCAACCTACGATGCCGCGATCACCTCGGTCGCGATGGCGACCACGCTCGCGGTCATGGACCAGTACGACATCGGCATGTTCGACGGCTCGTACGTCAAGGCCGGCGTCATGGGCACCTACCCCCAGACCATGGACATGCAGGGCGCGAACGTCGTCGGGATCATGTCCATCCCCCAGAACAACGAGGGCCTCGGGTACGCGCTCCGCAACGTCGCGGTCAACCAGTTCGTCATGATGACGCACCGGAACGCGATGCAGGGCGCGGCGCTTGCCTCGACCTACGAGCAGGCCGCCGAGTTCGAGATGGGCATGGCCATCGGTCCGTTCGAGCGCGCACAGCTGCTCGGGTTCGCATACCAGGGCCTGAACGCCAACAACCTCGTCTACGACCTGGTCAAGAAGAACGGCCAGACCGGCACGATCGGCACGGTCGTCCAGTCGCTCGTCGAGCGCGGGATCGAGGACAAGGTCATCAAGGCCGGCAAGAAGGGCAAGTCGGGCTACATCTTCTACGAGACGAAGGACCCGATGCTCTGGAACGCCTACGCAGCCGCCGGCACCCTCGCGGCCACAATGGTCAACTGTGGTGCGGGCCGGTTCGCCCAGGCGGTCTCGTCGTCCCTGCTGTACTTCAACGACCTGCTTGAGCACGAGACGGGCCTGCCCGGATGCGACTACGGTCGTGTCATGGGTGTCGCGGTCGGGTTCTCGTTCTTCAGCCACTCGATCTACGGTGGCGGCAGCCCCGGCGTCTTCAACGGCAACCACGTCGTGACGCGCCACGCGGCCGGCTTCGGTATCCCGTGCCTGGTCTCGGCCGTTGCACTCGACGCAGGAACCCAGATGTTCTCTGCCGAGGGCACGGCGAAGATCTACCAGGACACCTTCGGCCAGCTGCCGGAGTTCAAGACGCCGATGCAGACCATCGCGAAGTCAGTCTAAGTATTCATCCACCAGAGAATGACCGACGCCATATATCCTCAGGTCAGAGTCGCGCCAGCGCGTCTCCTCAACCCCGAGACGGTCGAGCAGCTCCTCAACCTTCTCGCCTGCCAGGAAGGGATCAGGAGGATCCTCCTGAAGGGGCAGAGCATCCCCGCCGTGGTCCCGTACGGGCCCGCGCGAGGGGAACTCAACCCCCATTCCAAGCGGCAGACCATCGTGGTCCAAGGCGAGGCGGTCGATCTCCGGACCCATGTCGGCACCATCGTCATGGAGCTCGAGTCGATCGAGGCGCTGCCGGCCATCCGGGAGGCATGCGACCAGGTCTTCACAAGGTTCCCGTATTCGATCCAGGAAGGCCGGTTCATGAAGACGCAGGCAACAACCTCTGACTATGCAAAGTACGGTCCGAACGCAGACGAACTGCTGCTCGGACTCGTCGACCCCAAGAGCCGGAAAGGCCCGGTAATTCTGCAGGGATTCAGATAACCATGCCGATGGGACGCGTGACGCAGGTCGTCGACTGCCGCGAGGCGATGGGGATGGGCAAAGGAGGGGGTATGGCCCAGCGTGGCACCATCTCCGAATGCCGATCGCCCGACGTCATCGTGGTGGGCATGTCCCCAGGACGGCGACACGTTACGAAGCCCGTCTGCGATATCACCTCCGCACTGCGCCAGCAGGGGATCGAGTACTGCGTAAGCACGCTCATCCTGAACGCGGGTAGCGGTGTGCCGCCCGACGCTCCGAGCATAGCCGGAGGGGTTCTCGGCGCGTACTTCGGCCTCAACGAGAAGGAGATTTCGCAGATAGAACGGCACAGGGTCGCAATCCTGCACCACGGCAACGTCCGCTCCCACGTGGTCCACAAGGTCAGATACATCCTTCAATATTGCAATATCCCGGCGATCGTCGTCTCACAGGCCCCGATCGACTTCGAGGACCTTGCAAAGGAGGGGGTGAAGACCGCGTACGTCATGCCGCCGCCGGAGAAGATCCGGACGAAGGGGACGGTGATGGCGATCGTCAGCGGGGTGACCCGCGGACAGACCCCGACCAGGGAGAAGATGGCAGAGGTCATCCGTCAGGTAATGAGATTGATGAAAGAGAACACTATGGAGTGAAACCAGACATGGCATACAAACCACAGTATGGACCCGGGTCCACCATTGTCGCCGAGAACCGGCGCAAGTACATGAACCCCGGGTACAAGCTCGAGACGGTCCGTGCAGCCACGGACGAGGACCTCGTGCTGATCATGGGACACCGCGCCCCCGGATCCGCCTACCCGTCGGCCCACCCGCCGCTCTCTGAGGCCGGCGAGCCAGACTGCCCCATCCGCAAGATCGTCGCCCCGACCGAGGGCGCGAAGGCCGGCGACCGCGTCCGCTACATCCAGTTCGCGGACTCGATGTACAACGCGCCGTGCCACCCGTACCTCCGGTCCTACCTCGAGTCGTACCGCTTCCGCGGCGTCGACCCGGGCACCCTGTCGGGCCGCCAGATCGTCGAGTGCCGCGAGCGCGACCTCGAGAAGTACGCGAAGGACCTCGTCAACACCGAGCTCTTCGACCCCGCCCTCACCGGCATCCGCGGCGCGACCGTGCACGGACACTCGCTCCGCCTCGATGAGGACGGCATGATGTTCGACATGCTCCAGCGCTGCGTCCTCGACAAGAAGGACGGCATCGTCAAGTACGTCAAGAACCAGATCGGCGAGCCCCTCGACCGCGAGGTCAAGGTCGGCAAGCCGGCAGACGAGAAGTGGCTCAAGGCGCACTCGAGCATCTACCACTCGCTGGTCGGCACGGCCTACCGCGACGACGCGGAGGCCCTCGAGTACATCAAGCGCATCCACTCGCTCAGGGTTAAATACGGCTTCATGCCGAAGGAGGCATAAGACATGGCAAAAATCGAGAAATCCCAGAAGCTCTTCCTGAAGGCGATGAAGGAGAAGTTCGCCGGAGAGGACCCGTCCAGCCTCAACACCGCGTTCCTGCGCAAGGGCCTTGAGCAGTCCGAGCGGAAGCGCGAGTTCATGAAGGAGGGCAAGAAGGTCGAGATGGAGCGCGGCATCTCGCAGTACGACCCCAAGCGCTGCCACCTCGGCGGCATCCCGCTCGGGCAGCGCCAGCTCATGTCCTACGAGGTCTCGGGAACCGGCACCTTCGTCGAGGGCGACGACCTGCACTTCGTCAACAACGCCGCGATGCAGCAGATGTGGGACGACATCCGCCGCACGATCATCGTCGGCATGGACCTCGCCCACCAGACGCTCCAGAAGCGCCTCGGCAAGGAGGTCACTCCCGAGACGATCAACGAGTACCTGCACATCCTGAACCACGCGATGCCCGGCGCCGCCGTCGTTCAGGAGCACATGGTCGAGACGCACCCCGCGCTCACCACCGACTGCTACGTCAAGGTCTTCACGGGCGACGACGAGGTCGCGGACGACCTCGAGAAGCAGTTCGTCCTCCCCATCGAGAAGCTCTTCCCCGCAAAGCAGGCGGAGCAGCTGAAGGCCGCCGTCGGCAAGTCGATGTGGCAGGCCGTTCACATCCCGACGATCGTCAGCCGCACCTGCGACGGTGGCACGACCTCCCGCTGGTCCGCCATGCAGACTCGGCATGACCTTCATCGCCGCGTACCGCATGTGCGCCGGTGAGGCAGCCGTCGCCGACCTCGCCTACGCCGCCAAGCACGCCGGCGTCATCCAGATGGCCGACATCCTGCCCGCTCGCCGCGCCCGCGGCCCGAACGAGCCCGGCGGCATCAAGTTCGGCCACTTCGGCGACATGATCCAGGCGGACCGCAAGTACCCGAACGACCCCGTCAGGGCCTCGCTCGAGGTCGTCGGCGCTGGCTGCGATGCTCTTCGACCAGATCTGGCTCGGCTCGCTACATGTCCGGCGGTGTCGGCTTCACGCAGTACGCGACTGCCGCGTACACCGACAACATCCTCGACGACTACTGCTACTACGGCAAGGACTACGTCGCGGACAAGTACGGGGGCTGCGGCAAGGCCCCGTCGACCCAGGACGCGATCAACGACATCGCGGACGAGGTCACGCTCTACTCGATGGAGCAGTACGAGCAGTACCCGACCGCCCTCGAGACCCACTTCGGTGGCTCGCAGCGCGCCTCGGTCATTGCGGCCGCATCCGGCCTGACCACGGCGATGGCCACCGGCAACTCGAACGCGGGCCTGAACGGCTGGTACCTCTCCATGCTCATGCACAAGGAGGGCTGGTCGCGTCTCGGCTTCTTCGGCTACGACCTGCAGGACCAGTGCGGTTCCTCGAACTCGATGTCCGTCCGGCCCGACGAGGGCCTGCTCGGCGAGCTCCGTGGCCCGAACTACCCGAACTACGCGATGAACGTCGGGCACCAGGGCGAGTACGCCGCGATCGTCACCTCGCCGCACTACGCCCGCGGCGACGCGTGGACGCTCAACCCGCTGATCAAGATCTGCTTCGCCGACCCGTCGCTGAGCTTCGACTTCTCGGAGCCCCGCCGCGAGTTCGCGAAGGGCGCAATCCGCGAGTTCATGCCCGCGGGCGAGCGCTCGCTGATCATCCCGGCCCGGTAAGGTCCCACCAACGCAACTTTTTTTTCATTAACGCAACTTATCCTGATAAAGCCCCGAATTCGGGGTAAAATTCGATATTACGCGAAATGCTCCGGTCTTTCCGGAAATGATTTCGAAACCTTTAACTCATTCTCAACCAACCGTTAAATGAACCACAAAGGGTTTGTACTCATATACGTGGCGATGCAATTTCCCAAACTCTCATGCGCCTATTCACTGGCACGGGAGGAGGCTCAATGGTAGAAAACATCGTATTCGGAATCGGAATCACTGCATTGGCAGGTGCGCTCGCCGCCGTCGCCGGTGCTGCGGAGGACACGGAGTCCGATATCGGGTCGCAGGGCGACCCGAACTCGCAGGTCCAGCTCGCTCCGCAGATGGGTTTCATCCACCGCATCTTCAACAAGGCGGTGGCTGGGGAACCCCCGGCCTACGGTCTCTGGTGTACGCTCGGCGCCGGCCTTGCGTGGGTCTTCCTGATCAAGGACGTCAATCCGATCCTCGCGCTGATCCTCGGCGCGACGATCGCGACGTTCGTACAGGGAGTCTACGCGACGTCCGGTTACCTCGGACGCACAGCAAGTCTGGCCAAGTTCGGCCAGCCTGTCTACATCGACATTCTCAAGTCGATGCTCTCGGTCACGATGGCCCACGCCTTCGTGGCGGTCTTCACGACGGTCGCGATCTGTTACCTGATGAACGCGGTCCTCGGTCACCCGTTCCCGCTCCCGCTCCTCGGACTCGTCTGGGGTATTGCGCTCGGAGCGGCCGGCTCTGCGACGGGCAACCCGTTCTACGGCAAGGAGCGGCAGTACCAGAACCAGCAGTTCGGCGCGGGCGTGCCGATCTCGGCCTCGGGCAACATCGTCCGGTACGCCGAGGCCGGTCAGCGCAACTCGCTTGACAACGGCTGGTTCTCGTCCAAGCTCGGCGGCCCGGCATCGGGCGTCTGCTTCGGCCTGATCGTCTTCCTCGAACTCTGGCGCACCATCCTCTTCGAGAATGTCGGCGCCGGCTGGGGCGCGATCATCGTCGGGCTCGTGCTCATCCTGGTCTTCCTCGTGATCGGTCGTTGGGTCGAGGTCTACGCACGCAAGAACTACGGCCCGTACGTGACTGCCGAGGAGGCGTCCTCATGAGCGCAATCGCCGCAAAGCCCGCGGGCGGGCGCGACGATGGACCCGATCGCCATGGTGATCGGGCTCGTGCTCGCGATCGTCTTCCTCGGGATCATCTTTGTCCTGGCGGGCATGGGTGCTCTGTACGCCCTGATCGGCATCATCATCGGCGGCGTCCTGATCGGCTTCGGCGTCCACTTCGTCCCGGTCGGCGGCGCGCCCGCCGCGATGGGGCAGGCCCCCGGTATCGCGACCGGTGTCGCGATGCTCGCAGCAGGCGCAGGGCTCGCCGGACTCTTCGGCGGCGCATGGGCGGCCGAGCAGGGCACTCGTCGTCGCAACCGTCACCGGCGCTATCGGCGGCGGTCTGATGATGGCGATCACCTGTCTGATGGTCAACGTGATCTACGTCTTCGGCATGGGCATCCCCGCCGCCTCGGGCAAGGTCACCAAGGACCCGATCACCGGCGACACCCAGGCCGAGTACAAGAGCCAGGGCACTGAGGGGCACGGGCTCCCGTTCATCTCGTTCGTGGGCGGTGTCATCGGCGGCCTCTTCGGCGGCGCCGGCGGCACGCTGATCTACCTCGAGCTGCTCGGCGTCTACGAACAGTACCTGCCGACGGTCTTCAGCACGACCGCCGCAGCAGGTCGTGCCCGTCGCGGTCTCGCTCGCCGGGATCTTCGCGGTCGGCATGTTCCTCGTGAACGCCGTGCTCGCGGCCTACAACATCACGGGCACCATCGAGGGCCCGCACGACCCGAAGTTCAAGCGGTTGCCCCGCGCGATCGTCGCGTCGCTCGTCGCTTCGGCGCTCTGTGGTATGGTCGCGATCCTGGTCGTGGTGGTGAACCTGAACATCTGAGGTGACGAAATGACTGCACAGATTACGGTAACTGAAGGGGGAATCCCGCACAACACGCTGATGATCTACGGTATCATCGGCTCGCTCGTCGGGATCTACCTGACCTACCTGAACACGGTCACCGGCACCCAGCTCTTCTCGTTCTTCGGGGGACTCGGTGCGATCGCAGCCCTCATCTGGGGCTCGTCAACGATCAAGCGCCTCTGCAGCTACGGCATCGGCACGGGCGTCCCGTCCGCGGGCATGCTCGCGTTCGGCTCGGGCATCATCGCGATGCTGCTCGCAACCAAGTTCGGGATCGTCTCCCCGATCGTCGCGCTCGTCCTCGGGTTCGTGATCGGCGCGATCCTCGGCTACATCGCGAACAACATCCTGGCCATGAAGATCCCGGTCATGATCCAGTCGATCGCCGAACTCGCGGCGGTCGGCGCGATGGTGATGATCGGCTTCTCGGCCATGGCCACGGGCTCGTTCACGTTCAACGTGCTCTCGGTGACGAAGATCGTTGCCATCGCCGGTGAAAACGCGACCCTCGTCGCCGCGAACACCGCCTACGTCACGTCACTGCTCGGCGGCTCGCTCCTCATCGTCATCTTCATGCTCGGCGCCCTCGCGCTCCAGCACGGCTTCAACGCCTGCCTCGGCCCGTCCGAGAAGCAGGACCGGACGCTCATGCTGACGACCGAGGTCGGCTTCCTCTCGATGATCATGGTGGCGATCTTCAGCTACGCCTACCTCGGCATGGTGGCCGTTCTCGTCAACATCATCGTCGCGGTCGTCGGCTGGTACTACACCTACATGCAGTACATCGCGCTCTCGAAGCGTGACGCGGCCGCCTGGCTCGACTCGAAGCCCATCGTCGAAGCGGAGGGACACTGAGATGTATATCCAGGTTCTCCCCGAATACGGGCTCGTAGTCGACCCGATGGTCGGCATCCTCACCACGATGGGTGAGTCGTACGCACCGATCCTCGAGCAGGTAGGACTGCTCGAGGTGGTCGCCGACGACATCGTGAACATGCTCTCGGGCGAGGGCGCGCTCGCCGCGTCCTACCCCGGGCGCGAGAAGGCCCTCGTGGTCGCGGGTGGCGTCACCTCGTTCTGGTACGGCATCGCGATCGGGCTCTTCATCGCGGGGATCATCGCGTTTCAACTGATCAGGATGGGATAGAGCGATGGCAGACAAGAAGTCACCAGCCAGCGGATGGCCGATCATCCAGGGCGACTTCCACTCGGGCAAGGCAGAAAGCCCGGTGGCGGTCGCGACCATGGGGTCGCACCTGGACGAGCAGGGCATCTGCGATGCAGGGGCCGCGATCTGCGGTTCGTGCAAGACCGAGAACCTCGGGCTCGAGAAGGTCATCGCAAACATCATCTCGAACCCGAACATCCGGTTCCTGCTCCTCTGCGGTACCGAGGTCAAGGGTCACCTGTCGGGCCAGACGCTTGCCGCGCTCCACGCCAACGGCGTGGAGAAGGGCAAGGTCGTGGGCGCGCAGGGCGCAATCCCGTTCATCGAGAATGTCGGCGACGCCGAGATCAAGCGCTTCCAGGAGCAGATCGAGATCGTCAACATCATGGAGACCGAGGACCTCGGTCAGATCAAGGCGAAGATCGCCGAACTGACTGCCCGCGATCCGGGCGCCTTTGCCGGCGAACCGATGATCGTCGAGGTCAAGGAAACCGGCGGTGCCGCGGAAGAGGCGACCGGCGAGGTCCGCCCGATCTCGGGCGAGGTCGCGCTGATCACGGCCCGGATGAAGGTGATCGAGAGAATGGTCACCGACATCGGGTACCGCGACAAATTTGCTGCCGGGGTCTACTCGGGAAAGGTTGAGGGAATCATGATCGGGCTGATCGTATCGTTCGCCCTGCTCGGATTCCTGTTGATGTGAGGTGAGGAGATGGCGGAAGAACACACTCAAGCCGGCCCGGTCCGGATGGTCGCGATCCAGAACATGGTCTCGGGCATCCAGTACAAGGGACAGATCCTCGCCCGCACGAACAAACTCGAATCCGGGATCAACTGCCTCGGGGCTCGTCGGCTTTGCGGCCGGCATGGTAGTCGCGATGGTGATGGTCCTGGTGCCGGCGCTGTTTATGTGAGGGGTGGAGAATGGCAGACAAGAAGTCACCGGCCAGCGGATGGCCGATCATCCAGGGCGACTTCCACTCGGGCAAGGCAGAAAGCCCGGTGGCGGTCGCGACCATGGGGTCGCACCTGGACGAGCAGGGCATCTGCGATGCAGGGGCCGCGATCTGCGGTTCGTGCAAGACCGAGAACCTCGGGCTCGAGAAGGTCATCGCAAACATCATCTCGAACCCGAACATCCGGTTCCTGCTCCTCTGCGGTACCGAGGTCAAGGGTCACCTGTCGGGCCAGACGCTTGCCGCGCTCCACGCCAACGGCGTGGAGAAGGGCAAGGTCGTGGGCGCGCAGGGCGCAATCCCGTTCATCGAGAATGTCGGCGACGCCGAGATCAAGCGCTTCCAGGAGCAGATCGAGATCGTCAACATCATGGAGACCGAGGACCTCGGTCAGATCAAGGCGAAGATCGCCGAACTGACTGCCCGCGATCCGGGCGCCTTTGCCGGCGAACCGATGATCGTCGAGGTCAAGGAAGCCGGCGGCGCCGGCGTCGAGCTGGCCGCCGCATCGGCGAATCCCCAGTTCCTCGAGATCGAGCGGCGTCTCGACAGCATCGAGAAGAAGATCGAGTTCGCGGATGCCGAGGTCGCCCAGCGGGTCGGCCGCAAGGTCGGACGCGACATCGGGATCCTCTACGGCCTCGTAGCAGGACTGCTGGTCTTCATCATCATCAGCATCCTGCTGCCGAAGCTGGCCCTGTTGATGCAATAACTATGGAGGTGTGAGAAACCATGTTCAGGTTTGAGAAGGAACAGAGTGTCTGGGATTTCAACGGCACTAAGATCGGAGGCCAGCCCGGCGAGTACCCGACCGTGCTCGGCGCCTCGATCTTCTACAACAAGCACGAGATTGTGAAGAACGACCACACGGGTGAGATCGACAAGGAGACGGCAGAGGGCCTCTGGAACCGCTGCCTCGAACTGACCGACCTCACCGGCATCCCGTTCTTCATCCAGATCATCGGCGAGTACGGCGAGGCGTTCGAGAGCTACATCGACTGGTTCACGTCGATCGACAACAAGACGGCGTTCCTGATGGACTCGTCGGCTCCGGCCGCCCTGGCCCATGCGACCAGGTACGTGACCGAGGTCGGCGTCGCCGACCGTGCGATCTACAACTCGATCAACGGCTCGATCACTCAGGAGAACATCGACGTGCTCGCCGCGTCGGATGTCAGCGCCGCGATTGTCCTCGCGTTCAACCCGGCCGACCCCTCGGTCGCCGGGCGCCAGAAGGTGCTGAACGAGGGCGGCGTGGCCGGCCAGGAGAAGGGCATGATCCAGATCGCCGAAGAGGCCGGGATCACGCGTCCGATCCTCGATACGGCCGCGACGCCCCTCGGGCTCGGCTCGGGCGGCTCCTACCGCGAGATCCTCGCCTGCAAGGCGATCCACGGCTACCCCACGGGCGGTGCGTACCACAACATGACCGTCTCGTGGACCTGGCTCAAGCGGTGGAAGGGCTCGAAGAAGAACCCGTCCCAGATGGCAGCATCGCTGGCGGGCAAGGACAAGGTCACGGCCCAGCTCCTGCACCACTACATGGGCGGAATGGAAGGCATGATCCAGGCAGCATGGTCGGCCCCCGACATCGGCTGCAACCTGATCGCCACGACGCTCGGCGCCGACCTGATCATGTTCGGGCCGATCGAGAACGTCGAGGCGATGATCACGGCTCAGGCCTACGGTGACATCACGGTCCTCGAGGCCGCGCGCGATCTCGGGATCGACGTCAAGTCCGAGAACCACCCGATCTTCAAGCTCATCTGAGCCCCAACCCCCATTTTTCTCTCTTTTTCACCGCTTCACTACGGTTAATACCGATCCCCGCCCAATGGATCTGGTTACACATGAAGGCGGTGCTGGGGCTCGAGGACGGCACCTCGATGGTCGGAGAGGGCTTCGGGGTCGAGGGCGAGACGGCGGGCGAACTCGTCTTCACGACCCAGATGACGGGATACATGGAGGCCCTGACGGACGCGAGTTATGCCGGGCAGATCCTGATGTTCACGTTTCCGCAGATCGGGAACTACGGCGTTGACAAGAAGAACTTCCAGTCGAAGGAGGTGAAGGCGCTCGCCTGCGTCACGCGAGAGGTGGCGGCCGTTCCCGAGGCGAACGAGCCGATGGGGCGGTACTTCCGCGACCACGGACTCCTCGGTGTCACCGGCATCGACACGCGGGCGCTCACGATCCGCACCCGGCAGCACGGCACACTGCGGGCTGCGCTGGTCTGCGGCGACGATGCGTCGTCCGAGTACGCGGTCGAGCGAGCTCGCGCCGTCTCGCCGATCACCGAGCAGGACCTGATCCCGCTCGTCTCGACCGCCGAGCCCTACCACGTGCCGGGCGCCGGGAAGCGTGTGGCCGTGATCGACCTCGGTGTCAAGAAGAACATGGTGATCAGCCTCTTCCGGCGCGGGGCCGATATCGGCGTCTTCCCCCATAACGCGCGCTCCGACGCTGATCGAGGCCTGGAACCCCGACGCCCTCTTCATCACGAACGGGCCGGGCGACCCCGTCCGTGCGACCGCCGCGATCCGGTGCATCCGGGACCTGATCGGCCGAGATGCCGATCTACGGGATCTGCATGGGCAACCAGCTCACGGCCCTTGCCCTCGGGGCCACGACCCACAAGATGAAGTTCGGCCACCGCGGCTCGAACCAGCCCGTGCGGTTCTCGGACGGGCAGATCTTCATCACGACCCAGAACCACGGGTTCGTCGTCGACTGCGAGAGCCTGCCCGAGGGCGCGAACGCCTGCTACACGAACCTGAACGATGGCACGGTCGAGGGGTTCGAGGTTCCCGACCTCGGGATCCACTGCGTCCAGTTCCATCCCGAGGCCCACGGCGGCCCCCGCGATACCGAGTCCCACTTCTTCGATAGGATGATGCGGAGCATCTGAATGCCGAAACGAACCGACATCAAGAGAGTCCTGCTGATCGGCTCGGGCCCGATCCAGATAGGGCAGGCCGCCGAGTTCGATTTCTCCGGCACCCAGGCCTGCCGCGCGCTCCGCGAGGAGGGGGTCGAGGTCGTGCTGGTCAACTCCAACCCGGCCACGATCCAGACCGACCCCGACACGGCCGACGTGATCTACATCGAGCCCCTGAAGGCCGAGATCATCGCCCGGATCATCGAGAAGGAGCGGCCCGACGGGATCCTCTCGGGCATGGGCGGCCAGACCGGGCTGAACATGACGGCCGAGCTCGCCGAGATGGGCGCGCTCGAGGGCGTGGAGATCCTCGGCACGCCGCTCGAAGCGATCTACCGCGGCGAGGACCGCGAGCAGTTCAAGGAGCTGATGCAGGCGATCGGCGAGCCGATCCCGCGCTCGATGATCCTGAACTCGACCGACCAGATCGCGGGGGCGCTCGAGACCGTCGGGCTGCCCGCGATCATCCGGCCTGCGTATACGCTCGGCGGCGCCGGCGGCGGCGTGGCCCACACCGAGGACGAGCTCCGCCGGATCGTCGAGCTCGGCCTCCAGCACTCGCGCATCCACCAGGTGCTCGTCGAGGAGTCGGTGATCGGCTGGAAGGAGGTCGAGTTCGAGGTGATGCGGGACAAGAACGACTGCTGCCTCATCGTCTGCGGCATGGAGAACGTGGACGCGATGGGCATCCACACGGGCGAGTCGGTCGTGGTCGCCCCGATCCTGACGCTTCGCGACGACGAGTTCCAGATGCTCAGGACGGCTTCGATCAAGATCATCCGCGCGCTCGGCGTCCAGGGCGGCTGCAACATCCAGTTCGGCTTTCAGGACGGCGACTACCGCGTCATCGAGGTCAATCCCCGCGTCTCCCGTTCATCGGCCCTCGCCTCCAAGGCGACCGGGTACCCGATCGCGCGCGTTGCCGCGAAGATCGCAATCGGCCTGACCCTCGACGAGATCACCAACACGGTCACTGGCTGCACGCCGGCCTCGTTCGAGCCCGCGATCGACTACATCGTGGTCAAGGTCCCGCGCTGGCCCTTCGACAAGTTCACGCACGCGGACCGGACGCTCACGACCGCGATGAAGTCGACCGGCGAGGTGATGGCGATCGGCCGGACGGTCGAGGAGGCGTTCAAGAAGGCCCTCCGCTCGCTCGACACGGACGTCGTGATCCACACCGATCGGAACGAGATCCGCATGCTCCTCTCGCATCCGACAGACGAGCGCTTCGGCTGCCTCTTCGATGCGTTCCGGCAGGGGTTTCAGGTCGAGGAGGTCGCGCGGCTCACCTACATCTCCCCGTTCTTCCTCGAGAAGATTCAGAATATCGTCGCGCTCGAGGGCAGTCTCCGTGACGCGAAAGGACCGGCCGAGGCTGACCTGCGGCTCGCCCGGAGATACGGCTTCGCCGACGCCGAGATCGTGGAACTCACGGGCATGGACCTGACCGTGCTCCGTGAGATCCTGGGCCGGCCCGGGTACAAGATGGTCGATACCTGCGCGGCCGAGTTCCCGGCCGAGACTCCGTACTTCTACTCGACCGCCGAGCCCGAGACCGAGGTGACCCGGTCGGACAGGACGCAAGATCCTGATCCTCGGGTCCGGCCCGATCCGGATCGGACAGGGGATCGAGTTCGACTACTGCACGGTCCACGCAGTGACGGCCCTCCGCGAGGAGGGGATCGAGGTCCACATCGTCAACAACAACCCGGAGACGGTCTCGACCGACTTCGACACCTCGGACCGCCTCTTCTTCGAGCCCATGCAGCTCGAGGACGTGATGAATGTCCTCGCGGCAGACGACTACACCGGGGTCATGGTCCAGTTCGGCGGGCAGAACGCGGTCAACCTCGCGGTTCCGCTCCAGCAGGAGATCGAGAAGCACGGCCTTGCGGTCCGGATCCTCGGCACGAGCCCGGACGCGATGGACGTGGCCGAGGACCGCGATCGGTTCAGCCTCCTCCTCGACGACCTCGGGATCCCGAGCCCGCCGAACTCCTCGGCCTACTCCGAGGAGGACGCCCTGCGCATGGCGAACGAGATCGGGTACCCGGTCCTGGTCCGGCCCAGCTACGTCCTCGGCGGGCGTGCGATGGAGATCGTCCACGACGACGCCGAGCTCAAGACCTATATGAAGGAGGCGATCCGCGTCTCGAAGAAGCACCCGGTCCTGATCGACTCCTTCCTGCAGGACGCGATCGAGATCGACGTCGACGCGGTCTCGGACGGCAAGGACGTGCTCATCGGCGGGATCATGGAGCACATCGAGGAGGCCGGTGTCCACTCGGGCGACTCGGCCTGCGTGATCCCGACCCAGTCCCTCTCGGCCTCGGTGATCGACCGCGTCCGCGACTACACGCGCCGAATCGCGCTCGGCCTCGGCGTGGTCGGGCTGATGAACCTCCAGCTCGCGGTCAAGGACGATACGGTCTACGTCCTCGAGGCGAACCCGCGGGCCTCGCGGACGGTACCCTTCGTCTCGAAGGCGACCGGAATTCCGCTCGCGAAGGTCGCGGCGAAGGTGATGATCGGCCGCCCGCTCGCGGGGCTCGGGTACGAGGAGCGGCCCTTCGACCACGTCGCGGTCAAGGAGGTGCTCCTGCCGTTCAACAAACTGCCGGGCGTCGACACCGTCCTCGGCCCAGAGATGAAGTCGACCGGCGAGGTGATGGGGATCGACTACGACTTCGGCCGGGCCTACTACAAGGCCCTGATCGCGGCCGATAACGCGCTCCCGACCTCGGGCAACGTCTTCATCTCGGTCGTATGCGACCAGCACGGCGAGCTCGTCGCCATCGCCCGAATCCTTGCCGACCTCGGACTCGCGATCTACGGCACGCAGGGCACGGTCGAGAAACTGCAGGAGAACGGGATCGAGGCGCAGCTCGTGCGCAAGGTCCAGGAGGGCTCGCCGAACGTGATCGACATGATGCGCAAGGGCGAGATCCAGCTGATCGTGAACACCCCTGCCAACAAGGCCTCGCGCCAGGACCACTACCAGATCATGCGCATGGCGGTCGACTACGGGGTTCCGTACATCACGACGCTTGCGGCCGCGAAGGCCGCGGCCCTCGCGATCGAGGCGATCGGCAAGAGCCGGCTCACTCTCGAGCCGCTCGGCCACTACCTCGGGACCTGCTGACCTCTTCTTTTTCGAATCGGCCTCGTGTGGCCGCACTCAGATCGGTCGGACTGCCCTGACGCGGACCGACGCGATCGCCGACTCGGTCGCCCCGAGCTCCTCCGGCGTCAGCGCGAGGTCGCCGACGACCGCCTGCGCCGTCGGGTCGTTCGCCATGCAGGAGACCGGGAACGACGCCTCCTCGACCACCTCGACATCCGGCGAAGCCCGCGTGCCGGATCAGCGCGAGGTAGCGCTCGCGCGAGACTGCGCCCGCGATGCAGCCGACGTACGCGGCGATCGACTGCCGGACTCTCTCGGGGAGCTCGCCGACCATCACGATGTCCGAGACGAGCAGCCGGCCGCCGGGCTTCAGCACGCGGAACGCCTCGACAAAGACCTGCCCCTTCTCGGGGGAGAGGTTGATCACGCAGTTCGAGATGACGGCGTCGACCGACCCGTCCGCCACGGGCAGGTGCTCGATCTCGCCGAGCCGGAACTCGACGTTGCCGTACCCGCCTGTCCGGGCGTTCTCGCGGGCGCGCGCCAACATCGCAGGCGTCATGTCGACCCCGATCACGTGCCCGGACTCGCCGACTGCGCGGGCTGCGATGAAGGCGTCGAATCCCGCCCCGGACCCGAGGTCGAGCACGGTCTCGCCCTGCGCGAGGTCGGCGAGAGCGACCGGGTTGCCGCACCCGAGCCCGAGGTTCGCCCCCGTGGGAACGCTCTCCATCTCCTCGACCGTGTAACCGATCCTCCCGCTGATCTCCCCGGCGTCGGCACCGCAACTGCACCCGCACCCGCATCCCTGCTCCGCAACGCGGGAGTACCCCTCCCGGACTGCCTCGTGAATCCGTTCTGTGTCCATTATAATACCTCTCGCATGACGGGACCGAGCACCCCGCGGACCATCCCGTCGAGGCGGTCGGCACGCATCAACACCAGGCAGCAGACCTCGCCTGCGCACTCGCACGAGTCTGATCGCGAGCCTTGTCTCCCGGCCCGATCCCGAGCCGCTCGCGAAGGTCCTTCGGCAACACCATCTGGCCACGCTCGTCCATCGTCACCAGGGCCTCGAGCCGGCACGCGCTCTCTTCGTCCGTCATGCGATCTCTTTGTTGGTGACGGGAGATGATAAATTTTCTGATAAATCAGAAATGTAAGAATTAACCACTATATCAGTCATGGCATTGCGCAAGATTCATGAAGCATGGCCCACGACTGGGTGCCATGCTGGGATTGACCCGTGCCGGCGCCGTCGCGGCGGGAGCGATCGTCGTCGTCTTCCTCGCGATCGCGGTGATCGTCACGGACCTGCCGGCATCGAGCCCGGTAACGCTCGGGATCCGCCTCGCCTCGCTCTGGGGCCTCCTCGCGATGGGGATCGCGGCCCTGATGAGCCCGTTCCTCGCAGAGATCCGCCGGGTCTTCGGCGCGCCCCTTCCTCGGAGTTCACCACGTCTTCGCCGCATTCGGCCTCGCCGCGATCACGCTCCACCCGATCCTCGTCGCGACTCGCGCCGCCTCGGCTCTCATCCTCCTCCCGTCCCTTCCCCTGCTGGAGAGGTCTGCACTGAATGCGGGTCGAATCGCCCTGCCGCTCATCTACGTCGCCGTGGTCGGCGCCCTGATCCGGAGCCGGCTGCCGAGATGGCGGTATCTCCATCTCGTGATCTACCTCGCGCTCGTCCTCGGAGTGATCCACGGCGCCCTTCTCAGCGGTTCTTCTTCGGCGACCCCTTCCTCAATGTCCTCTTCCTCGGGCTCGGTGTCGCGATCGTCGGTGCCTTCGTCGCAAAGCGCTGGCAGCGCCGGGGGCGAGCCCGCCCTGCTCCGCGTACCGGGTGAAACTCTAATACTCATTCCCGCGAACCATTCCTTCCGTATTCTGGTGAACTCGATGGGCAAGGGAACGATTGTGCTCGCCTTCTCGGGCGGGCTCGACACCTCGATCTGCGTGCCGCTCCTGAAGGAGCGCTACGGCTACGACCGCGTCGTCACGGTCGCGGTCGACGTCGGCCAGACCGAGGCCGACATCCGGATGGCGACCGAGAAGGGCGAGCGGATCGCCGACCGGCACGTGACGATCGACGCGCGCGACCGCTTCGTCAACGAGCACGTCTTCCGCGCGATCCGGGCGAACGGCAGTGACGAGGGCTACCCCATGGGCACCTCGCTCGCCCGGCCCCTGATCGCCGGGGAGTGCGTCCGGATCGCGAAGGAGGAGGGCGCGACCGCGGTCGCGCACGGCTGCACGGGCAAGGGGAACGACCAGCTCCGCTTCGACTTCATCATCCGGGCCTCGGGTCTCGACGTGGTCGCGCCGATCCGCGAGCAGAACCTGACCCGCGAGTGGGAGATCGACTACGCTGCCGAGCACGGGATCCCGGTGCCGGTCGCGAAGGAGAAGCCCTGGTCCATGGACGAGAACTGCTGGAGCCGTTCGATCGAGGGCGGCCGGCTCGAGGACCCGGCGTACCATCCCCCCGAGGAGATCTGGCACTGGACGACCGCGCCCGAGGCAGCGCCCGACACCCCGGCCGAGATCTCGATCACGTTCGAGGAGGGAGTCCCGATCGCGCTCGACGGCACGTCTGATGAAGGGCTTCGACCTGATCATGGCCCTGAACCGGCTCGCGGGGGCTCACGGTGTCGGCAGGAACGACATGATCGAGGACCGCGTGCTCGGCCTGAAGGCGCGCGAGTGCTACGAGCATCCGGCCGCGACCGTGCTGCTCGCGGCGCACCGCGACCTCGAACGGCTCATCCTCACCCGACAGGAGCTCGCGTTCAAGGCCGGCGTGGACGAGAAGTGGTCCGAGCTCGCATACATGGGGCTCGTGTACGAGCCGCTCTACTGCGCGCTCAACGCGTTCGTCGACGAGACGCAGTCGGTCGTCTCGGGGACGGTCGACCTCCGTCTCTTCAAGGGCGGCCTCCACATTCTCGGCCGGTCGTCCCCGTACGCGCTCTACTCGGACGAGCTCGTCTCGTTCGACTCGACCTCCCTCGACCAGTGCTCGGCGATCGGCTTCTCCGAGTACTTCGGGCTCCAGGCCCGGATGCGGCGGCGGGCCTGAACGAGCCGATGCGCGTCGTCTGCCTCCTCTCGGGCGAGCACCCCTCGCTCCCGGCGGCCGAGCTCGGGTGCGCCGTCCGCGTCGAGGAGACGGGGCCCCAGATTGCCGTGGGCGAGTGCGCCGATCCCGGCCGACTCCCCCGGCTCGCCCTGACGCACCGGGTCTACGAGTACATCGCCGAATGCGAGGCCTCCGACGATGCGGTCGACGCGATGGTCCGCGAGGCCGCGCTCGAACCGGACGGGACGTTCGCGCTCCGGGTGAAGAAGGTCGAGGGCGCGGCCCTCGCCACCCCGGCCCTCGATCTCGAGCGCCGGCTCGGCGGCATGATCCCGGGGAGAGTCTCGCTCTCGGCCCCCGAGATCACCTACGGCCTCGTCTGCTCGGCCGACCGGTGTTACCTCGGCCGGTTCGTCTGCGAGCCCGATCGCCGCGCCCTCGACGCGCGCCGGCCCTTCTCGCGGCCGTTCTTCCACCCCGGAGTGATGATGCCGCGCATGGCACGGACGCTCGTGAACCTCTCCGGCATCGAGCCGGGCGAGGTGCTGCTCGACCCGTTCGCGGGCACGGGCGGGACCCTGATCGAGGCGTCGCTCCTCGGCGTCCGCGCCCTCGGGCTCGACGTCGACCCCCTGATGCTCGCCGGTGCCCGCCTGAACCTGCCCGGTGCCGAGGTCGCGCTCGCCGACGCGGCGCGCCTCCCGCTCCGGTCGGCCTCGGTCGACGCGGTCGTCTCCGATCTTCCGTACGGACAATCGGTGCAGATCCGGGGCGAGACCCTCGAGCGGCTCTACGACGAGTCCCTTGCCGAGGTCGCGCGCGTGCTGCGGCCCGGGCGGCGAGCCGTGATCGTCACCCACCGGCCGATCGACGGGATCGCGGCCCGACACCTCACGGTCGTGGACCGCTTCGAGCAGCGCGTGCATAAGAGCCTGACGCGCCGTATCCTCGTGCTCGAGCGGCCGGCAGTCTGATCCGGTCCGTTGGCGAAGAATGAGCCGATGGCAGACGACGGGGTGAGCGCGGCGGGATCGCCAGACGAGGCAGAGCGCGCGCTCGCGGCCATCGGCTGACGCCCGCACTGCGGCGCGACTGTTCGGACCCATCGAGGGAGATCGGACGCGCCTCCACGAGGCGGACGTGATTGAGATCGTATGCCATCACCTCCGCGATTCCGGCTCGAGCCCTGCACGGACTGCTACAGCTGCATCCCCCCTCCGACCGCGACTGCTTCACTCTCGCGCGCGTCTCGCCATTCGATCGCTTCACAGGTGCACTCGCCGATCGGGCCGTCCGCCGCCGCCACGCCCGGCGAGGATACGTCCGAAGCCCTGACGCTGCCAGGAAGCAAGCACCGATGCTTCGAAAGACCCCGGGTTCGACCATCGGCACCCCGTCGGCGGCGTCGGGAATACATTGATAGATCGTCAGACCTTCAACACCACACCAGGATGGGGTATGCGCCGCAAGCACGGCCCGTCCCCGTCCCGGACTGGTGACCGCGCATGCGTGAACTCTTGAGTCGGGTCGATCTCGCCGTATCCGGGAGGGAGGGCGTGCTGGCGCTGTACCGGGACGACCTCTCGTCCGTCCTCCCTGGCATGGTGAGGTATCTGCTCCTCCTCGAGGAAGCCGGCCGGAAGGTCGTCCTCTTCTCGACCAACACCTTCGAATACCCTCCCCTGCTCCCCATGGATGCCGAGCAGGCTGCCCGCCAAGCGGCCGCAGACTGGGAGACGGCGATTCGGGCCGCTCCGGAGGGGCTAATGCGACCGTCGTCCCCTCATATTCCCCGTGCCACGGTGCCTCCCGGAGGTGTCCTGATCCTGCAGGGCAGCCCCCGGCCCGACGGGTCCTGCGCCGTCCTCGCAGGATGGGCCGCGGAGGCGGCCTCGTCCGCGGGTCGACCTGTCGAGGTCGTCTTCGTCCACGACCTCGAGATCCGCCCGTGCATCGGGTGCTACCAGTGCTACAACACAGGGGACTGCACCTTCGACGACGATATGACCCGTCTCGCCTCCGCCATTCGCGCCGCGTCCCTGCTCGTCGTCTGCTCGCCGGTCTACACGAACACGGTCCCCGCAGGACTCAAGGCGGTCATCGACCGTGCCCAGGCCATCCACGCCGGGGAGGCACTCCGGGTGCACGGTCCCGCGGCACGACAGACAGGTGTACTGCTGGCGACGGCCGGGAGGAAGGGCCTGGAGAACTTCGACTGTGTCCGGAGCGTGGTGCGGGCGTTCATGGCCAACCTCGGCATCCGCTCCCGCGGCGAGGTGCTGGTCGACGACCTGGACGCCCTGCGCGACCTGAGAGGTGGTGCCCGGCCTCGAGCTGCGCGTTCGGTCGACTGTCATCTCCGCGCTCTCGGACGCGACGGTCTTTACTCACCGAGAGTTCATGAGCTGCGACGGATGACCCCGGAGAAAAAACCAATGGTATATACCTGTGACCGCGATATGATCTCACATCACTGAAGGGTGGTCTCATGTCCCTCGATGCCGCCGGTTTTCGCCTGATCAGCACCTCGGTCCTCGCCTACAGGATCGTGGTCCCCTCGACCGCCGTCCTCTTTGTCGGGGACATCCTCAAACTCACCGACCGCGACAAGGGGTTCGTCTTCTTCGCCAAGGTCACGGACATCACGCACGATACTCCCCCCGGGGCCGATGCGGCCGGGCCGAGTCTCTGCGTCAGCCTCCACCCGCTCGGCCTCGTCGACCACGACGGCCGGTTCCGGCCGCCGATCACGGCCCCGACGAACTTCTCCGAGGTCTCCCGGCCCGACGACGCGGACCTCGCAGTTCCTGAAGCGGTCGATGGGCGATCTCGAGGTCGGGCAGATGCGTGCGGGCCTCGGAGTCCTCGAGGGCGTGACCGTCTCGCTCCCGTCGGAGTCGCTCTCCAGCCACATGGGGATCTTCGCGACCACCGGCATGGGCAAGTCCAACTTCATGAAGGTCCTCTGCGCGTCGGCCATGCACCTGCGGCAGTTCGGGGTCCTGATGGTCGATCCCCACGGCGAGTACGTCACCGGCTACCGGCTCAGGGACCGTCGGATCAAGGGGCTCATCGAGTACACCGCGGCAAAGGACGGGATCTCCGTCTACTCGACCCGTCCGCCGGACGAGCGAAAGCAGTACGGCCTGAAAGAACTCCGACTCGAGCACGACGACTTCCGGATGGGCGACCTCGGGTTCCTGTACGACCTCTCCCTCCCGCTCGTCGAGGTGGTCGAGTCGCTCGACGGTCACCCGGGATCGGACGTGATCGACTTCTTCATCAACGAGGGAGTCGACTCCCTCCCGTCGCCGCTCAAGACCACGAGCGGCATCGGCCGTCACCCCGAGATCACGAACACGCTCCGCACCTACGCACTGGGCCCGCTTCACATGACCCAGCGGCGTGTCGAGACCGTCGTCAATGAGAACCGCATCTTCTTCCACCGCTACGGCTCCTCGATCCCGGCCATCCTCGAGGACCTCGCGCAGAACAAGGTCGTGCTGATCGACATCCCCGGCGTGGGCGAGCGCGGCGAGCTCTTCGCGCTCTCCACGATGACCCGCGCGATCCTGAACGCGCACAAGCAGCGCACGCTCTCCCGAGGAAGAGACGGTCCCCCAGCAGGTCATGATCGCGATCGAGGAGGCCCAGCGCGTGCTCGCGAAAGCGAACCAGTCGACCCAGGTCTTCCGCGAGTGCGTGATGGAGGGGCGCAAGTTCGGGGTCGGGCTCTGCCTGGTCACCCAGCAACCCAAGAACATCGACCCCAGGATCCTGGCGCAGCTGAACACCTACGTCGTGATGGGCCTCGCGGATCAGCAGGACCGAAATATCGTCGCGGGCAACGCCAAGCAGAACCTGACGAGCATGTCGAACGAGATCCAGACGCTGGCGCGCGGCGACGCCGTCATCAGCATCCAGGGCACGCCGTTCCCGGTCTCGACCCGGATCCATCTCTTCGAGGACTACCTCGATCGGCTCAACGCGGCGTCCTGAGGCGGCGCCATATCTTTTACCGGTCCATACCAGGCCAAAAAGAGCTGGTTATTTACCCTTTCGCCGGATCAGTCTACGGTAACGACGGAGTCCCCCCATGACTCGAACTCCCGGAACCCTGAAATCTGCCGCTGTACTGATACTGATCGTCGTTGCAGTCCTGGTGATCGCGGTCTCTCTGACGGGCGGTGTGCCGGGCGGAGGCTCCCTCTTCGGTCAACAGACCGCGACACCTCAACCCGGAGAGCGGCAGCGGAAGCCCGCACGCGAAGAATGTGATCGTGCTGATTGGTGACGGCATGGGATACGCGGAGCTCACGGCCGCCCGGTGGGAGAAGTCGGGCCGCGACCTGAAGGCATACACCTCGACATCGCTCGCAATGGACGGTCTGGAGTACTCGGGCCGCGTGTCGACCTCGGCGGCCGATGCACTCGTTCCGGACTCGGCGGCATCGGCGACCGCGCTCTTTACCGGGGTCAAGGCCAACAGAGGCGTGATCGGCCAGGACGCGACCGCGGTGAAGGGGGTCTCGGACGGAGTCCGTCTCACGACCATCGCGGAGCTGGCGGAGACGGGGGGCCGGGCGACGGGCGTGGTCACGACCTCTCGGATCACCGACGCGACCCCGGCCGGCGTCTATGCACATGTCAACGACCGCAACGTTGAGCCCGTGATCGCGCAACAACTGCTCGGCTCCGGGGTCGACGTCGCCCTCGGCGGCGGATACCGCTCCTTCATCAACGACACGGCGAGGGATCCGTGGGGCGAGAAGGGCAAGCGGACCGACGCGCAGGATCTGGTGGCCGAAGCGCAGTCGCAGGGGTACACGGTCGTGACCGACGCCTCCGGGCTCGAGGCCGCCCCCTCGACGCCCGGCACGAGGGTGCTCGGGCTCTTCGATACGAGCACCCTGGCGTACGAGCTCAAGCGCGCGGGCTCAGGGCAACCAGACCTCTCCGAGATGACCGCGAAGGCGATCGCCCTCCTCGCCACCGACCCGGACGGCTTCTTCCTGATGGTCGAGGGAGGCCGGATCGATCAGGCAGCGACCGCTCGCGACTATAAAAATGCGATCGGCGAGACACTCGCCTTCGACGATGCCGTGAAGACGGCGCTCGACTTTGCCGCCCAGCGATCGGACACGCTCGTGGTCGTCACGGCGGATCACGAGACCGGCGGGCTGATCCTCCAGGGTTCGAGCCACGGAGAGCATGTCCGGGATCTTCGCCTCGGGCTCGGAACTGACCCAGAACGAAACCGGCCTCGTCTTCGACGAGTCGGCCGAGCACACGGCAGTCGACGTCCCGATCATGGCAAGCGGCCCGGGTGCCGACCGGTTCGGCCACGACAGGATCGACAACACGCAGGTCTTCGGGGTCATGCGCGACGTGATGGGGATCTGACGCCGCCTGTCGCCCATTGTCCCCGGATCGTCTCGCGGCGGTCTGGAAAAGAAACGGGAATCGGGCGTCGCCCCGGCGTCCGCCTCCCGGCCCGGGAAATCCCCCGCAATCGGAGAGACGCTTCCAATCCGGGCCCGCGCGCCAGGCTCGCCGGGAGTCAAAGGTCGAGCCGCTGCTGCCCCGGGTCTGCCGGATACGAGATCTTTCCGTCCGTGACCACGGCCTCTTTGTGGAGCCGGTGCCCCTCGGCGCGGCCCCTGTCGATGAGATGGAGGACGCGGCACCCTCGGGCCACCAGCGCGTCGGCGATGGAGGGATCGGTGGCAGCGCCACGGGACGGCCTCGGCGCACATGACCGCGGTCCGATCCGTCCGGGCAAGGTCGACAAGCCTCGCGACCGTCTCCGCGAACTCCTCGGTCTGCATGTGGTCGGCGTAGGCCCGGAACCGCTCGTTCCTGAGCCCGCGATTGACGGACTCGTCGGGCGGCATGGGCCGACGCAGCCCCCCGAGGGGCGCGCAGTGGCGATAGCCGATCCCACGCCCGGCCAGAGAGGAAGCGAGCGCGGCCCGGTCGAAATGGGGATAGCGCCGCGAGCGCGGCAGGCTCCGGACGTCGACAACGGTCCGGCACCCATTCTCTTCGAGCAGGTCGAGAAACTCGTCGAGCGACCGCGTCGAGTGGCCGATGGTCATGACCAGGGGACCGGTGTCCGTCATGCAGTCCTCCCCTGTGCCGGGCACAGGTATCAACCAATCGCCATCCGCCAGATTTGTATGGTCCGAGCGTCGAGGCAGGTATGTATGCGCGCCGGCCTCGCCCCGTACCTCGACCTGCTCCGTCTGCACTTTGCCCCGGCATGGATCCTCCTCTTCTGCTCGGGTACCCTGCTGGCCGCAGGGATCTACGGAGGGTTCAGCTGGGGCGTCCTCGCGACCGCGGCCCTGATTGCGGTCTTCGGTTTCACCGCGGGCCTCGTCCTGAACGATTACGTCGACCGGGATCTCGACAGGCTGGCCGCGGACAACCGCTTCACCCGGTACTGGCGGCCGTTCGGCACCCGTCCGCTGGTCGAGGGCACGATCTCCCCCGCCCGCGCCCGCCTGGTGATGGTGCTGCTCGCGCTCGTGGCCGTCGCGCTCGTCCTGACCCTGCCGTGGCCGCATAATCTGTACATCCTCGCGATCATGGGCTGGAGTTACCTCGCCGAGTACGCCTACCAGATCCTCAAGCGCCGGCAGCGCTACCCGGTCGGGCAGATCGTCGGCCGAACCGACTTCGCCCTCTTCCCGGTCGCTGGATACCTCGTGCTCGGCCATCCCGACGTAACCGCCCTGCTCTACTTCGTCTTCTTCTATCCGTTCGCGCTCGCGCATCTCGGCGCCAACGACATCGCGGATATCACGAACGACCGGGCTCGGGGCCTTCAAGACCATCCCCGTGCTCTACGGCATGACCGGGGCCGCGCGCTGGGTCCTCGCCTTCGCGCTTCTCCACGCCGCTGCGGCCGTCCTCTTCGCCAGCGTGCTCGGCCCGATAGCCCGCGCCGGGCTTGTCGCGGGGCTTGCCTGCATCACGATCGCGACCATCGGTCTGCTCCGGCACCCGGAGGAGTCTGCGGGCTTCCGTCTGCTCCCGCTCTTTCACCTGGCCATGGCGCTCTACGCAGGCGGGATCGTGGTCGATGCGTTCATCTGACCGGGCGGAGGCCGGAACCGTGATGGTACGGGCACAATCACCGCCGCCGGCGCAGGTACCGGAGCGCCCTCGGCAGGTTCTGGCGGTAGTGGACGCCAAGTGAGGAGCCGATGTACGGCGCGTACTGCGGGAGTACGGCAGTTGCCTGGACCGTCTTCTCGATCATCGACTTCTCCTGCCCCCAGACGATGGCGTCGCCGCGGCGGACCGCGTCCAGGAACTCCTCGACAGAGTCGGCGCGGGCCGCGGTCACGACCCGTCCGATCTCGCCGAGCAGGTGCGCGTCCGTGCCGCCGGTAAGGGAGAGCGCGTGCTCTCGCGCGAAGGCTACCGCCCGAACGTTCTGTGACCGGGTCATACCGCCGCAGATCCCCTCGAGCCCGTCGAGCCGGAGGACCACGTCGGGTGCAAGCTCGCCGGCCGCGATCGCCTTGCAGACTCCGCGACAGAGAAAGAGGTAGCCGAAGGGGTGGGCCGCGACCGCGATGGCGTCCCGCCCCTCGAGCCCGGATAGCACATCCGCGGTCGGGAGCGCGGTCGCCATGTGGGGGCACCCGCCGAGGGCCCTGGCGATCACCGCATCGTGGTAGTCGACGAGGTCGTCGAGAGTGTAGAAGTAGAGGAGCAGGTGCGGCCCCTCCGAAGCCGAGACCTCGATCCCTGGCACGACGATCTGCCCCGGTCCGGCCTCGCGCACTGCCGCGACGGCGCCCGAGACTGCGTTGTGATCCGTGACCGCGAACGAGGTCCCGATCCGTCGCCCGCGCCTGAGCGCGTCCCTCACCCGGATCAGGCCGTCCGAGTGCTCCGTATGGACGTGCATGTCGACGGACGCGTAGCCGTCTTCCCGGAGGGCGGCGAGGTCCGGCGTCCCGAACCGGACCTGTGCTGTTCCCCCCGCATCGCCGTCCATGCCCGTTGGGTGGGGCGCCCATCGGCATTAACCCTTCTCGGGGGCTCTCGCCCGGCATAGGCTGATGAGGCGGCCCGCCCAACCAGTATGCCAGGGACCGCAGGATGAGCGCGAAAAAGGAGTTCGTGGTCGGCGTGTCCGGGGCGAGCGGCGCCCCGTACGCCCGCCGGCTGCTCGAGGTGCTGGCGAACGGAGCCGACGTCCACCTGATCGTCACGGACCAGGCGCGGGGGATCGCCGCCCGCGAGGGCGTGACCTACGACAACCTCGACGTGACCCGGCACGATAACGCCGATCTCGCCGCGGCGATCGCGTCGGGCTCGCACCGGATCGACGGGATGGCGATCGTGCCCTGCAGCACCAAGACCCTCGCGTCGGTCGCGCTCGGACTGTCGGCATCGCTCCTTGCCCGGGCAGCGGACGTGACCCTGAAGGAGCGACGGCCGCTCGTCCTGCTCGTGCGCGAGATGCCGCTCTCGCGGATCCACCTCAAGAACCTGCTTGCCGCGGACGAGGCCGGCGCGACCGTGATGGTCGCGAGCCCGGGCTTCTACGGCCGGCCCGCGACGATCGACGACCTCGTGGATATGGTCGTGGGCCGGGTGCTCGATCACCTGGGGGTCGAACACGCGCTCGGGCCGCGATGGAAGGGATACGATGACTGACACAAGCCTGCGCAGTTACCTCGAGGGGCTCGTCGAGGACGGAACGGCGATCGTGGTCGACGAATCGGTCTCGCCCGTGTACGATGCGCCGAAGAGGTCGGACGCCACCTGCCGCCCCCTCCTCTTCAACGACCTCGGCAACGGCTGGCGTGGGGTCATGAACCTGGTCTCGGACCGGGCCTCGATCGCCCGCGCCCTCGATCTTCCTCCGGATCGGGTCGTGCCGTCGCTCGCATCCGCGCGGTTCGATGGCGATGTCGTGCTCGATGGACGGTTGGGGACGGCCTCCCCCGATCTCGGGGCGATCCCGATCATGAAGCACTATCCGAGGGATGCCGGTCCGTACATCACGGCGGGGATCGTCTTCTCCCGGTACGCCGGAGTCCAGAACGCCTCGATTCACCGGATGCTCGTGGACGGGCCCGATCGGCTGGTGGCCCGGCTGGTCGAGGGACGGCACACGTACAACCTCCACCGCCAGGCGCTCGCCGACGGGGAGACGTTGCCGGTCGCGATCGCGATCGGCGTCCACCCGGCCGTGATGCTGGCGGCCTCCACGCGCGTGCCCGAGGGCAAGGAGCTCGCATATGCGGCCGAGCTCCTCGGCGGCGAGCTTCCCGTGCGCGAGTGCGGAAACGGCGTGCTCGTGCCCGACGCCGAGGTGGTGCTCGAGGGGTCGATCGGACCCGCAACCGCGGACGAGGGGCCGTTCGTGGATATCACGGGGACCTACGATCCGGTCCGCATTCAGCCCGTGATCGAGCTCGCGGGCATGGCGATCAAGCCGGACCCGATCTACCACGGCATCCTCCCCGGCGGGGCCGAGCACAAGGCCCTGATGGGCGCGCCGTACGAGCCGATCATCTACCGCGCCGTGGCCGGCGTCACGACGGTGAAGAACGTGGTCCTGACCCCGGGCGGGTGCGGCTACCTCCATGCCGTCGTGCAGATCAGGAAGGCGACGAACGGCGACGGCAAGAACGCCTGCATGGCCGCCTTTGCCGCGCATACCTCGCTCAAGCACGTGGTCGTGGTCGACGAGGACATCGACCCCTGCGACATGAGCGAGGTCGAGTACGCCATCGCGACGCGCGTGAGAGGGGATACGGACCTGCTCGTCGTCGCGGGGGCCCGCGGTTCGTCCCTCGATCCGTCGCGGATCGGGGACGGCCTGAACGTGAAGGTCGGCGTCGACGCGACCATGGACCTGGGCCGGGAGGACGAGTTCGTCCGTGCGGGGTGGGACGATGCAGCTTGACCGGGACGACGAGCGCGTCCTCGCGGGCGAGTTCGGCGAGACCCGGCAGCGGCTCATGGAGTTGCTGGTCGGGCTCGGCACGGTCTACGGGGCCGAACGGCTCGTGCCGATCGCGTCGGCCCAGGTCGCGGGGGCCTCATACAAGACGATCGGCGACTGGGGCCTCGAGTGGCTCTCCTCCCTCGACGCGCGAGCGGTCGTGCCGGCCGTGCTGAACCCGATCGGCATGGATCTCGAGCGCTGGCAGGAGATGGGGGTCGACCCGGCCTTCGCGAAGAAGCAGGAGCAGGTGGTCGAGGTCTACCGCCGCCTCGGGATCCGGCTCGAGTGCACCTGCACTCCCTACTACCTCTCTATCACAAACTACGGCGACCACCTCGCCTGGTCCGAGTCCTCGGCTGTCTGTTATGCAAACTCGGTGATCGGCGCGCGGACGAACCGGGAGGGGGGGCCGACCGCGCTCGCCGCAGCGCTCGTCGGCAAGACTCCATACTACGGCCTGCACCTGGTCGAGAACCGCCGTCCGACCGTCGTGGTCGAGGTCGAGGGCGCGCCTGCCGCGCCCGACGGCGGGTGGTACGGGGCGCTCGGAGTCCTCGCGGGGCGCGAGGTCGGGGCGCGGTGCCCGTTCTTCCGGGGGATCCGACCGACCCGCGACGGGCTCAAGAGCCTCGGTGCGGCCATGGCCGCCACGGGCGCGGTCGCGCTCTTCCACGTCGACCGGATCACGCCCGAGGCCCGGGTCTTCCCATTCGAGATCGGGGAACTCGAGACGGTCACGTTCGGCGCGGACGAGGTCGAGGCGGTCTGGTCCGATCTCCCGGTCGAGGCGGTCGCGATCGGCTGCCCTCACTGCTCCGAGGAGGAGCTGACCCGTGTCGCCGAGCTCCTCGCGGGAAAGCGGACTACGAAGCCGCTGTACGTCTTCGCGGCCCGTCGCGTGATCGCCGCGCACCCGGCGGAGGTCGCCGCGATCGAGCGGAGCGGTGCCCGGGTCTACGCCGACACCTGCATGGTCGTCTCGCCCGCGCTCGAGCGCTACGGCGCCGTGATGACGAACAGCGGCAAGGCCTCCGCGTACATGCCGAGCATGTGCGGAGCCGCGGCGCGCCTCGCCACCCTTGAGGGCTGCGTGGCCGAGGCCACGAGCTGATCTTTTCTGGTCCGGAGTCGATCTCCCGTACGCCATGGGCTGGCTCGACCTCGTCATCGCGCGCTACGAACCCGTGCGGCTCGTGGCGCGGCTGAAGGAACGTCGGGATATGGCCGGGCTCGTACGCCTCCTTCAGCGGGGCGATCCGTCCGTGCGCCACCTCGCGGCAGCAGCGCTCGGCGATCTCGGCGACCCTGCCGCGCTGGACGCGCTCCTCGCCGCGCTTGCCGGACCGGACGAGGAAGGAGTGCGCTGGCGAGCCGCCGAGGGACTCGCACGGATTGGGGAACCGGCCGTGGCCGGCCTTGCCGCGCTTGCCGAGGACGGTGACCCGGACGTCCGGTGGAAGGCGATCGTGGCTCTCGGCGACATCGGCGATCCGCGTGCAGGCCCGGCCCTGCGGGACCGCCTTGCCGACCCGGACCGGTTCGTGCGGGGCCGGGCGGTCTCGGCCCTTGCGCGGCTCGGCGAACCGTGCCTTCCTCTCGCGCTCGATGCGCTCGCCGACCCCGACCCCCGCGTCCGACAGGGTGCGGCCGAGGTGCTCGGGCTGCTCGGCGATCCGACTGCGGCGGGCGGGCTGCTTCGGGCCCTGCGGGATCCGGCCGAGTCGGTCCGGCGGGCGGCCGCAGTCGCCCTCCTCCGCATCAACCCGGCCGACTGAGCCGGCGGCGATCTGTTTATCTGGAATGCTGTGCATTGTCGAGCACCGGCCGCGAAAGAGACGGGCGCCACAAGGCCGCAGAGGCCGCGAACGTCCGCCCTCCCTTCGATCGGTCAGAGAACCGACGTGATTGTGATGGTCGAACAGAACGAGATCCAGGAATGGATAGCGCAGCTGCGATCGGACGACATGGACCAGCAGCGCGAGGCATCGCGCCGACTCGGCGGCGCCGGCCAGGATGCGGTCGCTCCCGTGATCGAGGCGCTCGCGGCGTCCGCGGACAACGACCAGCGGTGGTACCTTGCGGTCGCGCTCGCACGTATCGGCCGACCTGCGCTGGCCCCCCTGATCGCCGCGCTTCGCGAACGGCGCGACCCGGAGTTTCGGCGCTACGCAGCGGCGACGCTCGCGGAGCTCGGGGAGGATGCAGTCGATCCGCTTGTCCGGCTTCTCGAGGTCGAGGACGACACCGAACTCAGGGGCTTCGCAGCGCAGGCGCTCACCCGTATTGGCGAGCCGGCGATAGAGCGCCTCCGCGAGGCCGTCGAGGCCGGCGGCGCGCTCGGTGCCGTTGCAGGTCTCGTCCTCTGGCAGATGGAGGAGCCGGGTGTCCAGGCGCTTGTGGGCGTCTACTGCCCCGGGGACCAGGTCGCCCCGGGCGAAGAGGCACCGGGCAGCGCCGGCCCCCAGACCTGACGGCTTCTACAGGATCTGCCGGGAGCCCGGCTGCTCCCCGAGGAGCTGGATCGTCTCGCGGTTCAGCACCAGCTCGAGGTCCGGAACCACGACATGAATCGGTAGGAGGCCCGCCAGGTCCTGGACCTGCATGCGGTAGATCTTCGACGAGAGGAAGGTCGCGCGGATATCGGCAAAGTCCTGCGCAAACCGGTCCAGCACCCCGGGCTCCTCCATGGTTACCTGATTCCGGTAGGCCTCGAGCGGCGCCAGAACGTGCCGGGTGAGGATCTCGATCTTCCGTTGCCGGAGCCCGCGGACCAGCCGGTCGCTCGCGGCTCCCTGGGTGTATCGGACTACCACCGTCTGGCTCGCGAGAACGAAGAGGACCGGGATGAATCCGAACCCTGTCACGGTCGCCTCCGATTTCCAGATCACGCCGAGCGTGAACCCGGGCAGGAGCATGGCCGCGATCAACACGATCGCGACGACCCCCGCGGCGAGCCCGATCGGGAGCATGATCTTCCAGAGGGGCTCGACCCGACGATGCATCTTTGCGGAGACCGTGTTCTGGAGTCCGATCATGGAGTCGAGAAACCCCCCGGTATAGGGCTTGAAGACCGCGATGGCGATGTAAAAGACCAGGATCGCGGCCGACTGGAAGATGATCAGCCAGCCGATCAGGCCTTCGCCCCGGAGCAGGGCAAGGAGAATGTTCAGGCTGTAGATGGCAATGAAGGCCGGTGCGAGGGGCTGGCTGTTGATGAAGAAGGAGTTCCAGAAGATCTTGGCGATCGTCCACCTGTGCTCGGCAAGGCCGGTTCCGGTGAAACGTTCCGACAGCGGGACCGACGGGCGTTCGGTCCCGTCACCAGAGGACTGATCCGAAGACGGGACAAGGAACAGGAACGGATAGACCACGTACAGGAAGAAGCTGGCCGTAATCCAGTAGAGGGCGTAGTCGGGCAGCACGAGCCATAGCAGGAGGTTCGCGAGGACCAGGTCCGCCACGAGCAGGCGCGAGAGCAATCCGGGCACGTCCGAACGACCGAGTTCGGCCGTTTCGTGATCGAGCTCGGCATGGACCCCGCCGATCAGCCGATCGAGGTGGTCCTGCACACCGCCGTACGTCGCCTCGGTCATACCGACTCACTCCGGCCGAGCTGCCACTGGCGACCTCAAGGGAAAAAAAGAACGGGTGTGGATGCCGCTCATCCGAGCTCGTCCCAGCGACCGCGTCGCTGGAGGACGACGACGCCGATCGCGATCACGGCTATGACGGCGATCACGATGACATACGGCAGGATCCCGCCCCCGCCGGAGTTCGCGGACGCCGACGCGTTCGCGGACGCGTTCGAGGCGCCTGCGAACTGGCTTCGGAGATCGACCGAGTCGTTGTAGGCCTCGAGCGCCTTGGTCGCGGACTCGTTCGCCCGGATCCGGGCCTGGTTGATGTTACCCGCTTCCTCGCTGTCGCGTGCGCTCGTCAGCAACTGCTGCGCGCTCTCGCGCTTGACCGTGATCGCGGCGACGCGCGGATCGTTCGCGAGCTCCTTGTTCGCTTTGAAGAAGGTCAGCATCTCGTCGACGTTCTTGATCTGCGCGGCAGCCCGGTCGATCACCGCCTGTGCGCTGGCCTGATCCAGGCTCTTTGTCGATTCGTCGATCAGGGTGCTCGCCTTCTGGACCGTGCTGCTTCTGACCGAGATGTTGCCCGACTCCGCGCTCTTCAGAAGCCGGTCGGCCTCGGCATACTTCCGCTCGGCCTCGGTCGTGTTCGCGCCCTGCGCGGTCTGCTGGTCGATCGTGGTGCGGAGCTGCCCGAGCGAAGACCGGGCCTGGTCAAGGCTCCGTGCAACGTCCTCGGGGTTCACGATCTTCCGGACGATCGAATACTCTCCGTTCGGAATGACTTTGCTCGACCGGTCGAGCTGCTGGAACCGAAGCACCGTGAGGTTCTGGGTCGTGGTGGCATTGGGAACTGTGCCGGCGAGCGTGACCCGGAGCTGACCGTACTCTCGCTCGGGTACTCGAGCTCGAAGCCGCTGATCTTGAAGAACTTGCCGTAGCCCTCGGGCTTCGGGTTCTCGTTGTCGTTGATCACGACGGCCCACTGCCACCGCGGGTTATCGAGCTCGGAGAAGAGCGAGAAGACGTCCTGGCTTGGGAAGGTGGTTCCGGACGTCGCGGGGAAGGCGACGACTGAACTGACCGTGACCGGCGCGCCTGCCTGGAGGTCTCCGTCGGGAGTCACCTCTGTGGTCTCTACAGTGTAGGCACTCGCCGCGGCCGCGAGGCCTCCGGCGAGCAGTAGAACGATTGCGATGCGAATGAGTGTGTTCATAGAGTTTTCTCCGTCTCTTTCTCGAACAACGGTTCGATGCCATCCTCGAACATGGTCCGTCCGTCGGTCTTCTGCTTGGCGAGCTCCTCTTTCGTCTCCTTCGCCATCTCCAGCAGATCGCGAATGCGCGGAGCGTCGGCGACAGAGGCGAGCACCACCACTGCGGCGATGTAGTTCGACCGGATCGGGTAGTCGCCCGACCGGATCTCCTCTGCGTCGAGCTGTTCCTCGATCCAGGCGCGGGCCTTCTCGACGCCCTTCCGGTCCATCTCCTCCGGCGGCCCGACCAGAAGGATCAGGGCGCGGTTCGCGGAACGGTAGTTGCAGGGGAGCGTGAGCCGACCGAGCACGGCCGACCGGACGAGCGAGACGATCTTGGCCGAGCGGTCGTCGCCGAGGAGCTGCTGCCCGGCAGGCTCTTTCGAGCGGAAGCCGCGGAAGAGGCTGCTCAACGGCCCCTGCTTCTGCTTCAGCCTCGGGCTGATCGCCTCTGTCTTGGCGAATCCGACGGTCGTGATCCCCCCGCCGCGGAGTGTGTTGATGATCTCGGACGAGTCGACGACCATCTCGCCGACCCCTCCCTCCCCGACCTCTCCGGCCCGGAAGAGAACCCCGAACCGGCGGACGATCTCGTCGTTGATCCGGTCGTACGCGGTCTTGATCGACTCGCCCTCTTTGCGCCAGGCGGCGTTGTCGAAGATGAACGTGTTGTCGGCGATGTTGACGAGGGTCGTCAGCGATCGCGCCGCGTTATACGAATAGAGCCGGCCCTCATCGGGAGAGGGGATGATCCCGATGATGTAGATCGGCTCCTGGTACAGGTTCTTGAGGGCCTGCGCCAGGACAGGCGTCCCCCCCGAGCCGGTGCCTCCGCCGAGGCCGGCCACGATCACGAATGCGTCGATGTCGTGGGTCCCGATCGACTCGATCGCGGTCACGATCGGGTCGATCTCGTCCCGCGTGATCTTCGCACCGAGCGCGTTCTCGGTGCCGACGCCGTGGCCCTTGACCACCGTCTGGCCGATCAGGACGCGGTCCTTCATCGGGATCTGCTTGAGGCCGAGCAGGTCCGTCCTTGCCGTGTTCACGGCGATCGCACGGAACAGGTTCGTCTTGTCCTGTTCCATGAACATGTCGACGACCTTTCCTCCGGCCTGGCCGAAACCGATGAAGAAGACCCTCATCCCCTGACTCCCTCCGACGGATCCATGTGACGTACTATGAGGCGCTCACCTTTATGAGGTTTTATTTGCCCTCACAAACGTTCTTATCCCTTTTGCATTATACCTTCTATTCAGACATGAAGTGTTGTATCGTCGGAGGAGGCCTTACCGGGCTCGTAGCGGCCCTCTCTCTCTCCGTCGATCACGAGGTCGTGCTGTTCGAACGCCGGCCCGTGCTCGGCGGGTGCCTCTCCTCGATCGACCGCGGCACCTACACCATCGAGTCCTTCTACCACCACTGCTTCGAGGGCGACAGCCACCTCTTCGCGCTGCTCGACCGTCTCGGGCTGCGGGACGAGCTCGAGTGGCTCACCGGCACCACGGGGTACCACGTGAACGGCCGGTCGTACCCGCTCTCGACCCTCCCCGAGATCGTCGCTTACCCCCATCTGACCGTGCTCGACAAGGCCCGCCTCGGCTGGCTGATGGTCCGAGCAGGCAAACTCGACCGGACTGCGCTCGACGACGTGACCGCGCAGTCGTTCATCCTCGACCACCTGGGCCGCTCGGTCTACGCCTCGTTCTTCGAACCCCTGCTTCGGTCCAAGTTCGGGCCGATGCAGGACCGTGTCTCGGCCGCGTGGCTCCTCTCGCGGATCGCAATCCGCTCGAACCGTTCGTCGGGCGGGGAGCGGCTCGGGTACCTGCGTCACGGCTATGCGTCCCTGATCGACGGGCTGCGCGCGGCGATCGAGGCACAGGGCTGCACGGTCGTGACCGAGACTCCGGTCGAGGTCCTGGAGCGTGACGGGCCGTCGTGGACCGTTCGGGGCGAACGATTCGACACGGTCGTCTCGACTATCCCCCCCCAACTTCTCGCTGCGATGACCGGGCTTCCGCTGACCCCGATACCGTACCAGGGAGCAGCCTGCATGACCCTCGGGCTCGACCGGGAGGTCACGAACGGCATCTACTGGCTGAACATGAAGGACGCCGCTCCGTACGGCGCCGTGGTCGCCCACACGAACTTCGTCCCGGTCGAGCGCTACGGCGAACACCTGGTCTACCTCGCATCGTACTTCTCCGGAGAGCTCCCTGCCGGACACGGCGACCGCATGCTCGCGGACTTCTGCGACCGCTTCGGCGTAGGTCGGGACGAGGTCCGCTGGCACCACCTCGAGGTCGATCCGTTCGCAGGCCCGGTCTACGAGACCGGGTATCGGCGGTTGATCCCGGAATACGCCCAGGACGGCCTCTTCATGGCCGGCATGTTCTCGCGGCCGAACTACCCCGAGCGGTCCATGGAGGGCTCGATCGTCGCGGGGGAGGAGGTCGCGGCCGCCGCGGGGAGAGCCGCCCGCTCATGGGTGAGACCGAGCTGACGGCGGTGCTCCCGGTCTACAACGACCGCACCGCGCTCGAACATGCGATCCCGGTCTCGCTCGAGGTCCTCGAGACCTGCGCTGATCGGTTCGAGCTCGTGGTCGCCGAGGACGGGTCGACCGACGGTTCGGCCGAGTTCGTCCGCGACTGGAGCGCCCGCGACCCGCGCGTCCGCCTCTTCCACTCGGACGAACGCCTGGGCCGGGGCCGGGCGCTGAACCGGGCCTTCCGCGCCTCCGGCGCGTCCATCGTCTGCTACTACGACGTCGACCTCGCGACCGATATGCGCCACCTCAAGCCCCTCGTCTCCGCGATCCGCGACGGGGCCGCGATGGCGACCGGCTCGCGCCTGATGCCCGGGTCGGAGATCGTCCGGTCCGGCGGGCGCGAGTTCGCGAGCCGCGGGTACAACCTGCTCGTCCGGAGCGTGCTCGGCTCCCGGCTGTACGACCACCAGTGCGGGTTCAAGGCGTTCGACCGGGCACGCCTGCTGCCGCTCCTCGAGCAGGTCCAGGCCCCGCACTGGTTCTGGGATACGGAGGTGCTCGTCCGGGGACAGCACGCCGGATACCCGGTCGTCGAACTGCCGGTCCGGTGGACAGAGGGGCCGGGCACAACGGTCAGGCCGAAGGACGTAATCGAGATGGGGAGCGCGGTCTTCCGTCTCTGGTGGCAGCTGCATGTGGCGAAGGATTAGCGCGATCGTGATCCCGACCGTGATCGCGGTCGCGATCATCGCGTACATGCTCGTGCCGATCTGGTCGGATCTCCTCGAGGCGCTTCGGTACTGCCATCCCGATCTACTTCGTGGCCGCGGTCGCGGTCTGCATCGTGGCCTGGGCCCTTCGCGGCTGGCGGTACAAGTTGATCCTGAACGGGCTCAGCATCCAGCCGACCCTCGGGTTCTCGATGGCCTGCATCTTCGTCTCGCAGACCGCGAACCTGGTGATCCCGGCCCGCCTCGGCGATATCGTCCGCGTCTTCCTCCTCAAACACCAGTACCAGACGACCTACTCGCAGGGGATCTCGTCGATTGCGGTCGAGCGGATCTACGACATCCTGACCGTGGCCCTGATCGGGCTCGTCTCGATCCCGTTCTTCCTGAACTTCCCCAACGAGTACCTACGCTCTGATCGTGGTTCCGCTGATCGGAGGCGCCGTCTTCTTTGCCGTGCTCCTCTTCGCCCGACGGATTCAGAGTAAGAACCGGATCGTAAGTATCATCCTGCAGATGCTCGACGAGATCCGGACGGTCTCGCTCTCCGCCCGATCCATGATCCTCCTCGGCGGAGTCTCGGTCGTGATCTGGCTCGTGGACATCGCGGTCTGCATCTTCGTGGTCCTGATGTTCCAGGCGCCGCTCGATATCGCGAGCGTGGCCCTGGCGGTCGTGGTCGGCAACCTGGTCAAGGCCGTTCCGATCACGCCGGGGGGGCTTGGCACCTACGAGTTCACGGTTGCGGCCATCCTGCAGCGCGGCGGTATACCCCATGTCACTGCAACGCTCGTCGCGTTCATCGACCACCTGATCAAGAACATGGTCACGGTCATCGGCGGCGTGGTCGCGGTCTACGTCTTCGGAGACTGGATGTTCGATGTGCTCAGGAAGGTCTTCACCCGCAGGGTGATCGAGGGGGAATCGCTTGGCGATTGAGTCGCAGATCCTGGCCGTGCTCGCCTGGCTCGCCGTGCTCAAGCTCGTGCAGCTCGCGCTCTGGCCGGCGCTTGCGCCCCTCTTCGGGAAGTACGCCTATCCGGTCTCGTTCTCGGCCTCGGTGCTCGGGCTTTCGCTGCTCGCGTGGTATCTCGGGACGGTGGGCCTCCCCGTCCAGCTCGCGCTCGCCCCGTTCCTCGTCCTGCTCGGCTGGTTCGCCTACCGCCGGGCCTACACGCGCGACGTCTTCGCCGAACACTGGCGCTGGGACGCGGTCTTCCTCGTCCTCTTCGTCTTCATGCTCGAGTGCCGGTACATCAACCCGTCGGCCTCGTTCGCCGAGAAGTTCATGGACCACGGTTTCGTGGCCTCGATCATGCGGACGCCGATCGTACCGCCGTGGGATCCGTGGTTCGCCGGCGGGCACCTGAACGTCTACTACTACTACGGCTCCTGGATCATGGGCGTGCTCGGACTCTCGACCGGGGTTCCGTCGCGCCTCGTCTTCAACCTCGGCCTTCCGACCGTGATAGCGCTGGCCGGCGTCAACTGCTACATGGTCGGCCACCTCCTGCTCAAACGGTACCGCTGGCTCCCGGTTCTGCCCCTGATCCTGCCGAACCCGGCCTCGGTCGTGCTCGCGGCCCAGGGGATCGCGCTCTCGAAGGTCGCATGGGACAGCACGCGCGTGATCACGGACACGATCAACGAATACCCGCTCTTCTCGTTCACCTGGGGCGATCTCCACGCCCATGTGATCGGAATCTTCAACCAGACGTTCCTGATCGCGCTCCTCGTGCTCGCCCTCAGCCGCTGGACCGCAGCTCTCGGAGCGGGCACGGCTGGCCCTGATCGGACTCGTGGCGCTCTCGCTCGGGGCCATGCCCGGAATCAACTCCTGGGATGTCCTGCTGTACGGGCCGATCACGCTCCTGGTCGCGGCCCTCATCTGGCTCCGCCACCGGCACGATGCCGATGGTGGACGGGTCACGCCGCTCTACCTGCTCATCGCCGCTCCGATCCTCGCGATCGCGCTGTACGCTCCATACTACCTCTCGTTCGCGAGCTCCGGGATCAAGGGGATCGGGCTTGTCACTGCCCCCTCAGACCCGGTACAGTTCCTGCTCGTGCACGGCTTCTTCCTCGCGATCGCGTACCTGGCCTGCATCCCGGAGCTGCGGCGGCGACCGTATCTTGCCGCAGCGGCCATTCCGTTCCTGCTGGGCGGGTACGTGGCGGCCGCGATCGCGGTCGTACCGCTGGCATGCCTCGTGGTCCGCCTGGCTGCCCGCGACGGCCGGGGTCGCCCCGAGGACCTGCTCGTTGCGCTCGGCCTCGCCATTGCGATCTTCTGCGAGCTCGTCTACCTCAAGGACAACATGGGCGACCAGTACTTCCGGATGAACACGGTCTTCAAGTTCTACATCGGGGCCTGGCTCCTGCTCGGCATCGGAACCTTCGTGATGGCCGGCCGCTTCCTCGACCGGCCGCAGATCACGGAGCGGGTGGATCGGGTGCCGCGCTGCTGCCCGCCGCGGGATCGCGGTCGCGGTCCTCGCCCTCCTGCTCGCGGCCCCTTTCCTCGCGGCCGGGAACGTCACGCACCCGACCTACACGCTCGACGGACTGGCGTTCCTCGACCGCGATCATCCCGGGGACGCAGCCGCCATCCGGTACCTGCAGGGGATCCCCGGCCACCACGTGATCGTCGAGGGGCAGGGAAGCGACTACTCCTACGCGGGGCGGGTCTCGTCGTTCACCGGAATACAGGCCGTGATCGGCTGGACCTTCCACGAGTTCATGTGGCGGAACGACTACGGTCCGGTTCAGGAGCGGATGGCCGACGTCCGCGCGGCGTACGAGGACCCGACCCGGACCATTGCGGTGATGGAGAAGTACGGGGCGGACCTGCTCTACGTCGGGGACCTCGAACGCGAAACCTATCACGTCTCCCTTCCACCATCGGGCCTCGAGCAGGTGTACGACCAGGAAGGCGTCCAGATCTACCGGCGCGCGGAGGCATAGGCGTTGATCGGGTACGGCGACGAGGTGCTGTACGTGCTCGAGCTGGCTCGCGGTCCTCAAGCTGCTGCAGCTCTCGGTCTGGCCGGCCCTCCGGCCGCTCTTCGGCCGGCTGGCGTATCCGGCCGCGTACACGGTCTCGCTCCTCCTCCTCCTGCTCGGTTCGTTCTATCTCGGGCTGGCGCAGCTGCCGACGTGGCTCGCCATCGCCCCGTTCCTGGTGCTGCTCGGTGCCGGACTGGCGAAACGACAGTACGGCCGGGCCGCGTGGGAGGGCGTGGCGAAATGGGACGTCGTCTTTCTTGTCTTCTTCCTCTTCGTGCTCGAACTCCGGTTCTTCAACCCGTACGTCTCGCACTACTCGGAGCAGTTCATGGACCTCGCCTGGGTCGCCGCGATCATGCGGGCGCCGGTGGTGACGCCGCCGGACCCGTGGTTCGCAGGGGGCACGCTCGACGTCTACTACTACCTGGGCCACTGGCTCATGGCCCAGCTCGGCCTGATTGCCGGGGTCCCCGCGCGGGTGGTCTTCAACCTGGTCCTCCCGACCGTGATGGCCGTCTCGGCCGTCAACTGCTACCTGATCGGCCACCTCCTGCTCGACCGCTACCGATGGCTCCCGATGGGTCTGCTCGTGCTCGTCAACCCGACGGCCATCGTACAACTGGCCATGGGCACGGCGCTTATCCCGGCCCTTGACCACTCCCGCCACGCGATCCGGTACGGCCTGACCGAGTACCCGCTCTTCTCGATGATCCTCGGGGATCCGCACGCGCTCGTGATGGGCATGATCAACCAGCTCTTCCTGATCGCGCTGATGGCCTTCGCCTGGACACGATGGCCCGGGCTTTCACCCAGGCAGCGCTGGGTGCTGATCGGTCTCTCCGGCCTCTCGCTCGGGGCGATGCCGGGCATCAACTCCTGGGACGTCCTGGTCTACGCTCCGCTTCGTGGTTGTGATGGGCCTCCTGCTCTGGTGGCGGTCGCGCGCGGATGGCGGCCCCGCAGCGAGGCAGGCCCTGGTCTACTCGATCGTCGTCCCCGCCATCGGGCTCGGCCTGTACCTCCCCTACCTGCTCGCGATCCAGCCCGGCTCCGTCCACGGCGTGCTGCCGGTCTTCTCGCCCTCCGAGCCGGTCTCATTTCTGTTGACCTGGGGATTCTTCTTCGCCGTGATCGTGATCGCGATCGCCCGGCAGTCTGCCGCGGCAGCCGTACCTGCTCCTGATCGCCGTCCCGTTCATCTACCTTGGCTACTACTCGGCGGCGATCGCTGCAGTCCTGCTCGCCTACATGCTGGTCCGCAGGGCGGGTCGCTTCGAGGACCTGATGGTCGTCGCCGGGCTCGCCCTGGTCCTCTTTGTCGAGCTCTTCTACTTCCGCGAGATCTTCGACAACGAGTACTTCCGCACGAATACGATGCATAAACTCTACTACATCGCCTGGCTCATGCTCGGCATCGGCTGCGCGGTACTGGTCGGGCGGTGGCTCGCCGGCAGGCCTCGACCACTTCTGTCCGCCCCCATCGCTCGCAAAGGAGTGGCGGTGATCGCCATCGCGGCCCTCCTCGCGTTTCCGGTCGTCTTCCAGCCGGATGTCGGCCATGGCCTTCTCGGGATCGACTTCGGGGGCGGGGATCGCACCCTCGACGGGCTCGCCTACCTCGATTCCGCGCATCCGGCCGATGCGGAGGCGATCCGGTTCCTGGAGACCTACTCCAGTGAAGGCGGGATCGTCGAGGCCGTCGGCGACGACTACAGCTACGGCGCGCCGATCTCGTCCTTCACCGGTATTCCCACGATCGTCGGAAAACGTTCGCACGAGCTCCAGTGGCGGACGAACAATGACGGCTGGTGGTGGACCCGGATCCCTGACGTCCAACGGTGCTACGAGGATCCGAGCCGAACGGTCTCGCTGATGCAGCAGTATGGGTGCGAACTCCTGTATGTCGGGGATCTCGAACGAAAGAAGTACGCGGTGAACCTGCCGTCGAGCGGGTTCGAGGCGATCTACGACCGGAACGGAGTGCAGATATATCGACTTTCGACCGGTGCGTGACCGCGCCGATCCTGCGGGAACGGGCGTGAATCGCCGCGTTTTTTCCGGTTTTCCGCCCGGTTAACAAACCTTTATGACCACTCCGTGGAAAAATATATGGACCCATCCTCACTTGCTGATGAGTGATGAAGGAACTACGCAATCCTGAATGAGGTAAGTCATGGCGAAAGGATACATCCGTTACGAGGCTCCCGAGGAGCTCCAGAACAAGGCGCTCGAAGCGCTGGAACTGGCCCGGGATACCGGCAAGATCAAGAAGGGAGCGAACGAAGCGACCAAGGCCATCGAGCGGTCCACGGCCCAGCTCGTGCTGATCGGCGGCGACGTCGAGCCCGAGGAGATCGTGATGCACCTCGGCCCGCTCTGCGACGAGAAACAGATCCCGTACATCTTCGTGAACCGGCAGAACGACATCGGCGCGGCGTCGGGTCTCGAAGTCGGGTCGACTGCGGCCGCGATCGTCAAGCCCGGCAAGGCGAAGGAGCTCGTGGACGAGCTCGGCGGTCAGATCGCGGCGCTTCGCGGGTGACGTGAATGGCTGACGATGGAACGCCGGCAGAGGTCGTCGAGGTGATCGGCAGCACCGGCATGCACGGCGAGGCGATGCAGGTCAAGTGCCGGATCCTCGATGGCAACAACAAGGGTCGCATCATCACGCGGAACACGGTCGGACCGATCCGCGAGGGCGATATCCTGATGCTCCTCGAGACCGAGCGCGAGGCGAAGAAGCTGTCGCGGAGATAAGGATATGGTCGATTCGTTAACCTGTACGTTCTGCGGCAGCGCGATGGAGCCCGGCACGGGCAAGATGTTCGTCAAGCGGGACGGAACGATCTTCTACTTCTGCTCGACGAAGTGCCAGAACAACCAGAAGCTCGGGCGCGTGCCCCGACGCGTGGCCTGGACCAAGGCGGGCCGCCGCGCGCTCGGCAAGGAGTGAACGTGGACCGGACCTTCGTGATGGTCAAACCCGACGGGGTCCAGCGTGGCCTCGTCGGCGAGATCATCGCACGGCTCGAGAGGAAAGGACTCAAACTCGTCGCGGCCCGGCTCGAACGCCTCCCGGAGGAGCGCGTGGACCGGCACTATGCCGAGCACCTCGCGAAGCCCTTCTACCCGGGCCTCAAGCAGTACATCATGTCGGGCCCGTGCCTGCTCATGGTTGTCGAGGGGAAGGACGCAGCCCGGACGGTGCGGACTCTGACAGGCGCGACGAACCCGCTCGAGGCCGCGCCCGGCACGATCCGCGGCGACTTCGGCCTTGAGATCGGCCGGAACGTGATCCACGCGGCCGACTCGCCCGAGTCCGCCGCCCGCGAGATGGGAATTCACTTCCCCGACGGCGTGGTCGAGTACGACCGGATCGATGCACCGGTCCTCTACGAGTAATCTCGCCTCTTTTTTGGGCCGATCGGCGCCCCTATATATCTCCTCCTCGCATCTGTGAGTGCATGAAGGGGATGCTACTTCTCGCGGCACTGCTCGCGATCTTTCTCGCTGCGGCGGGCTGCACCGGGACGGGCCCGGGAACGACCACGCCCACACCCGGCACGCCGGGCGCCGCCGACGCGTCCGTGAACGAGACCCTCCGGGTCTTCGCGGCCGGCGCACAGCAGGCACTCGATCGGGTCGACGCAAACGTCTCGGCCGCAGCGACTGCTCTCGGCACGACGGGCCTCACCGGCCCTGGCGCCGAGGGCGTCCTGCTGAACCTCTCGCGGTCGGGTAACGGGTCCGGCAACTATTCGGCCGACGCGGTCACGTTCGATAGGAACGGCGAGATCCTCGCCGTGATGCCCGAGGACTACCAGTTCGCGGTCGGAGCAAACATCCACGGCTCGCCGAACGTCCAGGCCGCCCTGAACGGAACCCCGGGACTGAGCTCGAAGATCAGCCTGGTCGAGGGCTTCCGCGGCGTCGGGCTGGCATACCCCGTCAGGAACGCCAGCGGCGTTGTGGGCGGCGTCTCGCTCGCCCTCCGGCCTGAGCGACTGCTCGCCGTCCCGGCCCTCGCAGCGCTCGGCAATACCTCCCACGCGCTCTCCGCCGTTCAGACCGACGGCACGATCATCCTCGACACGAACCCACGCCTGATCGGCCAGTCGATCCTGAATGCGACCCAGTACGGGGATGCGACCGACCTCGCGCAGATCGCGCAGCAGATCGTCTCGACGCCCTCCGGCTTCGAGCGATACCAGGTCAACGGGACGGCCCGCGCCCTTGCCTGGCAGACCGTCGGCCTTCACGGCACCGATTGGCGGCTCGTCGTGAACCAGGAGCGGTAAACGCTTGGTCCACAGGGGCCGAAGGGGGCCCGATGGCGGAGCGGTCGTATCGCCGGTCTCTCGGGCTCTTCTCCCTCGTCAGCCTCGGGCTCGGCGGGACGGTCGGCTCCGGGATCTTCGTCGTCCCGGGGGTCGCGGCCGGTCTCCTCGGGCCCGCTGCCCTCTTAGTCTGGCTGCTCATAGGTCTCTCGGCCGGGGCCGTCGCGTTCGCCACTCGCCTCGGTCTCCCCTGTTGAGGGGGAGAACCTGCCCCTATTTCTGCCTGTGGGCCTAGTCTTCGGTTCTGTCACCGCCGATACTCTCATGGGGGCGTACGTCCTCTCCTCGGTCTTCGGCTGTGCCACGATCTGCGCGGGTATCGGGCAGTACCTCACGTTCTTCGGGGTTCCGATTTTCTGGATACTCCCGGCAGACATCGCCGCCGTCCTCATCTTTCTCGGGATCAACCTGATCGGCGTTGCGCTCTCCGGGGCTGCCGAAAGTCTGCTGACCGTGGCCAGGATCGTCCCCCTCGTCGCGATCGCGCTCCTGCTGCTCCCGCACGTCCAGCCCGACCTCCGGCTTGACGCGCGTCCGGTCACGCTCTCCGCGTTCGTCGCCGCGGTCCTAGTCATCATCTGGCCCTACACCGGGTTCGAGATCGGGGCCATCCCCGTGAGCGAGGCGCGGGACCGGGGGACGATCCGGACCGCCGTCCTCATCGTCGCGTCCGCGACCCTCGCTCTCTACCTCGTCCTGAACCTCGCCCTTATCGGCGCGGCAGGTGCGGACGCCCTTGCGGCCTCACCCGCTCCGGTTACGTTCGCAGCGGATCGCGCCGTGACGGGAGGATCCATCGTGGTGGGCGTGATCGGCATCGTTGCCATGCTCTCGGCGTTGAATGCGTACCTGCTCGCAGGCTCGCGCGTGCTGCAGGCCTTCGCATCCCGGAGATCGCTCGCTCGCGTCGCCGCGCTCTCGGGCCATGGCTCCCCCGCCGCGGCACTGCTCCTCTGCAGCGCCGGCTGCTCAGCCCTCCTCCTTGTGTCGAACCGGTTCGACCTTCTCGCGATCCTCGCGGTCGTACTCGTGCTCACCCCGTACCTCGCTCTCTCGGCCGCCGTCTGGCGCACGGCCCAAGCAGGGAGCGCACGGATGGCAGGAGCGACGGGAGCGCTCTCGACCGGGCTTGTCCTCGTTCTCTCCCTGTTCACAGCCGTGCGGGCGGCGGGTTGATACCGCCAGCCGTCACCCATATTGAGCAATGGCGGTGCACGAGCTGATCCGGTGCCGGGGCCATGCCCTCGTCTCTGCCCGGCACCCGACGACCTTCGAGCTGACGGCGGAACCGCAGCTCACGCGGGCGGGCGACTGCATTATCGGTGTCGGTGCGGACAAGGGCGCGGCGGACCTCTCGGACGAGTTCCGCGCAGCCCTCCGGCGAGAGGGGGCAGTGCTCGTCACGACGCTCCAGTGCGACGATCTCGAGATCGTGGTCCGGTCCAGAGGGCACCCCGGACTGGCGCTCGACCACCCTACGGACCTCGTCTGGCGTCGCTCCGAGCACGTCTGCGGCCGCACGATCGGAATCCACTCGGACTGCGTGGCGCGGACCCTGCCCCGAGAGCTCGTCGAACGGCTCAAGGCCGGCGAGGCACTCGAGGCCGAGCTGGTCGTCTACTAGTCCCGGCCGAGCTCGCTGATCTTCAACTCAGCCGTCGTCAGCAGCTCCTCGCACTGCCGGACAAGCACGGCCCCGCGCTCGTAGAGCCTGATGCAGTCGTCGAGCCCGGTCCCGTCGTCCTCGAGCTGCCGGACCACGTCACGTAGCTCAGTCACCAATTCCTCATACGTCTTCGTCATCGCATACCTCCTCCACCTTCATCCTGGCACGGCCGCGTCCGAAACGCACCGTAACCAGATCTCTCGGGGCGAGCTCTCCGGCCGTCCGCAACGGCCGGCCGTCACGCTCGACCAGCGCGTACCCCCGTTCGAGGGGCGCGAACGGCGACCGGGCTCGGATCACGGCCCCAAGTCCCGCGAGTTCGGACCGCCGACGCTCGAGTGCACGGTCGCGCCCCCGCCCGAGCCGCGAGTCGAACTCGGCCAGTTCCTCGCGCCGCCGATCGATCCGGAATGCGAGCCTCGCCGGCCGGAGCCGATCGCGGAGTTCGCGGACCTCGTCGTCGGCCTGCTCCCACCGCCCGTACAGCACGTCCACGAGCCGCCGGCGCGCCTGTCGGAGATCCTCGAGGAGCACGGCCCGATCGGGTACGACCAGCTCGGCCGCGGCCGATGGCGTGGGGGCACGGAGGTCGGCTGCGAGGTCGCACAGGGTCACGTCGACCTCGTGCCCGACGGCCGAGACGACCGGCGTCGTGCAGGCGAAGACTGCCCGGACGACGTCCGGGTGGTTGAAGGCGTAGAGATCCTCGAATGCACCGCCGCCGCGAGCGACGATGATCACGTCGACCATCCCGTCGATCTGCCGGATCGCGGCCGCGATCTCGAGCTCTGCACCGTCTCCCTGGACGGCGGTCGGCGAGAGGACGAGTTCGACCGGGAACCTGCGGCGGAGCACGTTCATGATGTCGTGCAGCACCGCTCCCGTAGGTGAGGTCACGACACCGACACGAGCTGGGTAGCGGGGGAGCCCACGCTTCCGGAACTCCTGGAAGCAGCCCTCGGTCCCGAGCTCGCAGCGCCAGCGCTCGACCTGCAGGTACTTCTCGCCGATGCCGGCCTTCTCGGCCTCGCGCACATAGAACTGGTACCGCCCGCCGGCCGCGTAGTTCCCGATCGAGCCGAACGCGATCACGGACTGCCCGTCTTCGAGTTCGTGCCCGAGCCGATCCGCGTCGCGTCGCCAGATCACGCAGGGAATCACGGCGCTCTCGCTCTCGCGCTCTTCCGAGAGCGAGAAGTAGCGGTGGCCCGAGGCGTGGCGGTGATAATTCGTCACCTCGCCCCGGACGAAGCACTCGATCAGGCGCTCGTCGAGCAGGAGGTCGTCGATGATCGCGGCGAGCTCGCCGACCCCAAGGATGTGGCGGCCGGAGGGCGCTGGCGCGGGCTCCTCCGGTTCGGGGTCCGCGTTCCACTCCGTCGAGAAGAGGTTCCGCTGAGCCCGATCCATGGATCTTCTATATGTCCGGGCTCACCTATAGGTATGGTTCGCTGCTCGGCCTCGACCATGTTCTTCCACGAGTACCCGGTCGAGACCATCATGGGACACGCAGAGGCCGCGACGCTCGATGCGATCGAGTTCTGGCTCGAAACCCCCCACTTCTGGCTCCGGGGTATGCCCGAGGACGAACTCCGGAGGGCGATCGCCGCGCATCCCCGACTGCAACTCGCCACGGTCCACGCCCCGATCCTCGACCTGAACCCCTGTTCGATCAATCCGCGTGTAGCCGAGGTTTCGGTCACGTACGCGAAGGAGGCGGTGGCGTTCGCCAACCGGTTCGGGGCCGAGGCGGTCACGGTCCACCCGGGGCGGAGGACGGCGAAGCGCCCCCCGAGCCCGGAGGACTACCGGCGGTTCGACCGGCTGATCGCGGCCCTCCGCGAGGCTGCCTCCGGCGTGAAGGTCAAAGTCGCGATCGAGAACATGGAGCGGAAGGTCAACAACTTACTCTCGTCGCCGGAAGAGGCCCGGCGCCTGCTCGACCGGGAGGAGTGGCTCTGGTTCACGCTCGACGTCTCGCACGCGATGGGAACCTCGCTCGCCGAGGTCGGGGAGTTCATCGAACTATGCGGCGACCGGCTCGCGAACGTCCATCTCTCACGGGCGAGCGACGGAAAGATGCACCTCGCGCTCTCCGGCCACCCGGACGGCCGCGCCGTGCTCAACATGCTCCGCGACGTGCGCTATGCGGGCCCGGTCACGCTCGAACTCGAGGACCTTCGGCTCGACCGCACCTATTTGGCCGACGAGAAGGTTGCCCTCATCGCCTCCGAGTGCGCGTTCATCCGATCGGTTCTCGACTGATCGGCAATTCCGCTATATTTATACTGCAACGCCGCGATTAGGTATTGCATCGCCCTTATAAGCTACGGGCAATAGGGCCGGCTCCGCCGGCGTGAACCAGATGGTACAGTTCGATCCTCTCTCGGCCGCGTTCTTCGGAATCTGCATCCTTCTCGCGGCCTTCTTCTCCAGCGCCGAGGTGGCGCTGATCTCGATCTCCCGGGCCCGTGTCCGGACACTCGTCAACGACCACCGACATGGGGCGTCCGCCCTCTCCGAGCTCCGGGCCGACCCGGACCGGATCCTGATCACGACCCTGATCGGCACGACCCTCGTCTGCGTCGCGGCGGCCGCGCTCGCGACCGAGTTCGCGCTCGCCGAGTTTGGGCCGGACGGCGTGCCCCTGGCAATCGCCGGCACGGCTATCGCCCTGCTCGTGGTCGGCCAGATCGGTCCCATGCTCGTCGCGGCCCGCTATCTCGACAGCGTGGCGCTCCGTGCTGCCGGCCCGGTTCTCGTCCTATCTCGAATCGTCTCGCCCGTGGTCCGCGTTCTCAACCGACTCTCGTACACGATCGGGGCGGCGGAGACGAACGGCGAACCGGCCGTGACCGAGGACGAGATCCGCGAATGGATCGATGTCGGCAAGAAGGATGGCGCCATCGAACAGGGCGAGCAGGTGATGCTCTACAACGTGCTCGATTTCGGGGAGACGACCGCGCGCGAGGTGATGACCCCGCGCATGGACGTCACCATGATCGAGGATACGACCTCCCTCGAATCGGCTCTCACCATCTTCCACGAGACCGGGTTCTCGCGCCTGCCGGTCTACCACGAGCGCGTCGACAACCTGGTCGGGGTGCTGAATATCAAGGATGTCTATGCGGCCGTCGTGACACGCACGCCCAACGTCCGGATCACCGATATCGCCTACGACCCGTACTTCGTGCCCGAGACCAAGAAGATCGACGACCTGCTCCGCGAGCTCCAGGTCCGCAAGGTGCCGATGGCGATGGTCATGGACGAGTACGGAGGCTTCGTCGGGATTGTCACGATTGAGGATATCCTGGAGGAGCTCGTCGGGGACATCATGGACGAGTTCGACGAAGAGTCATCTCAGGTCGAACCGGCGGGCGAGGGCATTTATCTCGTCGACGCCTCGGTCTGGGTCGACGACCTCAACGAGCGGCTCGGGCTCGGATTCCCGACTGGCGACGCGTACGAGACGGTCGGGGGTCTTCTGATCGACCGGCTCGGCCACATTCCCCACCCGGGGGAGACGGTCGTGCTTGAGGACTCGGGGGCAACGCTTGTCGTGATGCAGATGCGCGGCAAGCGGATCGTCCGGGTCAAGCTGATTCTGCCCCCTCCCGATGGTGAGAACCGTTAAGCCGGGCCGGTCCGAGTACAAGGGCATGATGCGGTGCGCGGTCCTCGCCTCGGGGCGCGGGTCGGACTTCCAGGCCATCTGCGACGCGGTCGCGGCCGGCACCTGCCCGGTCGAGCCTGGTCGGGCTCATCACGGATAACCCGTCCGCTCAGGCCATCGGGCGGGCACAGCAGGCGGGGGTCCCGGTCACGGTCGTCGACTGGGCCTCGTATCCGGACCGTGCGGCCTACGAGGCGGCGCTCCGCGATGCCATGGAAGCCTCGGGGGCGGAGCTCTTCGTGCTGGCCGGGTACATGCGCCTGCTCTCGCCCGCGACCGTCCGGGCGTTCCCGGGCCGGATGATCAACATCCACCCGGCCCTGCTTCCGGCCTTTCCAGGCCTCCGTGCGCCGGCCCAGGCTATCGAGCACGGCGTCAGGCTCTCGGGCTGCACCGTCCACTTCGTGACCGAGGAGATGGATGCCGGCCCCATCATTCTACAATCGAGCGTCCCCGTGCGCGAGGACGACGACGCGGAGACCCTCGCGGCCCGGATCCTGGTCGAGGAGCACCGGATCCTCCCCGAGGCGATCCGGCTCTACGCGGAGAGGCGGCTCGAACGCGATGGACGGCGAGTTCGCGTTCTTCCGCCGGCGACAGGCTGATGAACCGGCGGGGTCCACGGGATCGGGAATAGTGCGGCGATGAAGGCGAAAGGGCACCAGCAGCGGCAGACGAAACGGATCGCGGCGGAGCGAATCGCCCATCTCTTCGCGACCGCGGATCGGTTCTACGCGACCGATCCGGCAGGGAGCGACCGGTGCGTCGCGGTGGCCCGGGCGATCGCGATGCGCCAGCGGCTTCGGCTCGGGCGGGAGCAGCGCCGCTCCTTCTGCCATGCCTGCCACGCCTATCTCAGGTTCGGATCGAACGCACGCGTCCGGCTCCGGGACGGCCACGTGACCGTGACCTGCCTCGTCTGCGGCAACCGGATGCGCTATGGAACGGGACGGCATGAACGACGGGAACCGGATGCAGGACCTGAAGCCGACCTGCTGGATCGGCAAGCGGGGAATCACGGACGCGATGATCGAGGAGATTGTCCGTCAGGTGAAGGATCGAAAAGTGATCAAGGTCAAGTGGCTCCGCCACACCGAGGTGGACCCCCAGGCGATCGCGGACGCGAGCGGGACCGAGCTTGTCGAGGTCAGGGGACACACCCTTGTACTGCGGGAACGGCGGCGCTGACGGTGCCCCGCTCGAAATGCATAAAAACCCTCCCCACTAATACGTAAAGACTGTTGCGTGCAGACGTGATGACAGTGAGGAGACCAAATGACAACGGTATATGACGTTCCGGCAGACCAGCTGATCCCGCGCGTCGCGACGGAACTGAAGGGCCGGCCTGAGCTGGCACCGCCCGCGTGGGCGGAGTTCGCCAAGACCGGCGTACATAAAGAGATGCCCCCCGAGGACCCCGACTGGTGGTTCACGCGGGCAGCCGCGGTGCTCCGCCGGGTCTACATCGACGGACCGGTCGGAGTCCAGCGCATGCGCACCTTCTACGGCGGGCGCAAGAACCGCGGCGCGCGGCCGAACGCCTTCCGGAAGGGTTCCGGGTCCGTGATCCGCGAGCAGCTCCAGCAACTCGAGGCGGCCGGGCTCGTCCTGAAGCGGAAGGAGGGCGGCCGCACGGTCTCGCCGGCGGGCATGTCGTTCCTGGACGGGATCGCGCACGAACTGAAGACGACCACGCCGCCGCAGGAAGCGTAGCACGCCCGGGGCGCCCATGGCGGACGACGAGCTCGCGGAGATCCGGCGGCGGCGGGCCGCCGAGCTCCAGAATCAGGCGATGGACCAGCAGGCCGCCGAGGAGGAGCGTGAACGCGCCCGCACCGCGGTGCAGATGGCTCTCATGGAGATCCTGGAGCCCGAGGCCCGGGAGCGGCTCAACACGATTCGGCTGACCCGCCCCGAGTTCGCGGCCAATGTCGAGCAGCAGCTGATCATGCTCGCGCGCCAGGGTAGGATCCGGCAGAAGATTACGGACGAGCAGCTCAAAGGGCTCCTTGTGCAACTGGTCCCGGCCAAGCGGGACTACAATATCGTCCGGAAGTGATGAAGGCGGGAGTGCTGTTCAGCGGGGGCAAGGACTCCGCGCTCGCGGCGCTCCTGCTCGCCCCGCATTACGAGGTCGAGGTCGTCACCTTCGCCTCGGACGCGGGACGGGACCTGGCTGCCGTCGGGGCGGCCGGCGCGGCCCTCGGGCTCGCCTGGCGGCGGGCGCCCCTCCCCGAAGGGGTGCTCGGCGCTGCCGTCGATCGGCTCGTCATCGACGGGTACCCGAACAACGCGATCAACCTCTTGCACCGCTGGGCGCTCGAGGCTCTCGCCGGGGAATATCCAGTCGTCGCCGACGGGACCCGGTTCGATGACCGGGTGCCGATGCTCGGCTCCGACGAGGCCCGCTCCCTGATGGATCGGTGCGGATGCGCCTACGTCCGCCCCCTGCTCGGGTTTCCCCGGGCCGAGGTGGACCGGCTCGCCGGCCGATACCTCGCGATCGAGCGGGGCGAGACCGGGGGAATCCCGAACGGCGATTACGAATGCGAACTGCGGGCGGGTCTCCGGGCACGCGGGATCGACCCGGCCACGATCTTCCCCCCGTCGCATGAACAGACCCTGATTCGGGGCAGAAAAGGATAATTGGAGGAACAGAGATGTCGAGAGCAACAAAAGGGTTCAAGATTCGCCTCGGAAAGGCGACGCAGCAGAACCGTCGGGTCCCGGCCTGGGTGATGGTCCGGACCAAGCGTAATGTGACCAGCCACCCGAAGCGGCGCACCTGGCGCCGTAGCACGCTCAAGGTGTGATCATGGTCGAGAAGATGAACGAGCAGATCTACGTGATCCCGCTCCGCGATACCAAGCGCGCGCCCCGATGGCGGCGGGCCAACACGGCGATCAAGGACATCCGGTCCTTCCTCGTCCGGCACATGAAGAGCGAGGACGTCAAGCTCGACGCCTCGATCAACGAGAAGGTCTGGGAGCGCGGCTCGGAGAAGCCGCCCCGCCGAATCCGTGTCCGGGCGATGAAGTTCGACGACGGCCAGGTCCAGGCCGAGCTTGCCAAGGAGTGAGCATGGACAGGACGACGGCCTTTGGCGGCGACCCGAACATCGGGCTCTTCTGCCGGGTGCTCGAGGAGATCGCGATCGTCCCGCCCGAGGCGCCCGACGAGTTCTGCGAGGCGATCCGCGCGGCGCTCGACGTGGACCTGATACGGACAACGATCCAGGGAAGTGCGATCGTCGGTGCGCTCGTGGCCGGCAATAGCCGGGCCGTCGTCGTGAGCGGTCTCGCGACGCCCGACGAGGTGCGGGCGCTCGAGGACTACCGCGAGGTCTATCGTCTCGAAGGGACGATGAACGCGGCCGGGAACGTGATCCTGGCGAACGACCGGTTCGCTGCGGTCCACCCGGAGATGGAGCCCGAGGTGATCGACGAGATCAGGAGCCACCTCGGGGTCGAAGTGACGCGGGTCACGCTCGGCGGTGTCAAGACCGTCGGGATGGCCGGATACGCAACCAACCGGGGTGTCCTCGTCCACGCGCGGGCGACGCCGAAGGAGATCGGGCGGCTCGAGGCCGTGACCGACCAGCCGATTGGAACCGGCTCGGTCAATATGGGCACGGGACTTGTGGGCACAGGCATGCTTGCGAACTCGCGTGGCTTTATCGCGGGGGTCGCGACGAGCGGATTCGAGCTCGGACGCATGGCAGATGTATTCGGATTTGTCGAGGGTATATGATGCAGCAGTACGAGATCAGCGGCACCTTCCGGTGCGGCGACGAATGGCGGCCGTACACGAAGACGGTCAGCGCGCCGAACGAGGCGCAGGCAGCGGAGCGGATCATGACGGCTATCGGGTCCAAGCACCGGCTGAAGAGAATGTATATTACGGTTGACGGTATCACGCCTCTCAGTGGTGAATGAGGTGGAGCGGGAAGTCCAGGTGCTGCAGCACTACCTGAACGAGTACGGCCAGCAGATGGAGGTGCTCTCGCAGCAGCTCCAGATGATCGAGAACGGCCGGGCCGAGGCGGCCGCGGCCGTCGAGACGCTGACCGCCCTCGCCACGTCGGAGGACGGGACGGTCCTGCTGCCGGTCGGCGGCGGGGCCTCGCTCCGCGTGAAGGTCCTCGAACCGGATCGGGTCCTGCTCAGCATCGGGGCCAACGTGATCGTCGAGCGGCAGAACGCCGAGGCGAAGAGCTTCCTCGAAGACCGCATGCTCGAGATGGAGGCGTCCGGAAAGCGACTCGCCGAGACCCTCGGCAAGATCCAGGGGCAGGCAAACGAGGTGGCGCGCCGGCTCGACCAGATCTACCGGGCGGTCCAGCAGGGGCAGGCCCCGCCGGCCTCGACCGGATAACCCATGTTCGAGGGGCTCAAGGGGAAGCTCGCAGGGGTCAGGTCACGCCTCGGCGGCGTGATCAGCGAGAACGCGGAGGAGACCGGAACCCCTGTCGAGGCCACGCCCCCGATCGAAGCCCCCCTGAAAGGGGCCCCGGTGGAGGCTACGCCGCAGGCGTTGCCTGCGGAGGAAGCCCCTGAGCCGACCTCACCTCCTTCTTTCGATGAATCGGAGCCCTCGTCCCCCGAACCCGAACCGGCAAAGCGCCCCTGGTCGGGGATCTTCCGGCGCCCGAAGGCCGGTGAACCGGAACCTGAGGGGCCGCTGGTGCCTTCACCCGACGCGGACGACGAGACCGGGCAGAAGGCCGGGCTCTACACGAAGCTGAAGGTCCTCGTCACCGAGCGGGAGCTGATCCTGAAGGACGACGACGTGCGCGAGGTGCTCGACGAGCTCGAGCTCGTCCTGCTCGAGAGCGACGTCGCCCTTCCTGTGACCGAGGAGATCATCGAGCATGTCCGGCGCGACCTGGTCGGCAGGCACCGGAAGATCCGCGAGTCCCCCGACGAGATCGTGATCGAGACGCTCCGCGACGCCCTGCTCGAGGTGCTCGGCGAGGGCTTCGACCTGCCCGGGTACATCCGGGACCACGAGCGTCCGGTCCGGATCCTCTTTACGGGCGTCAACGGAACCGGCAAGACCACGACCGTCGCGAAAGTCGGGTCTTACCTGAAGCGGGAGGGGTTCTCGGTCGTGATCGCGGCCGGCGACACCTTCCGCGCAGGTGCGATCGAGCAGATCGACATCCATGCGGAACGGCTCGGCATCCGTGTCATCCAGCACAAACAGGGCGGCGACCCGTCGGCCGTGATCTACGATGCGGTCGAATACGCGCGGGCGCACGGGCTCGACGTCGTGCTCGCGGATACGGCCGGACGCTTCCACAACAAGCAGAACCTCATGAACCAGCTCGGCAAGATCCGGCGGGTGATGAAACCCGATCTCGTCTTCTACGTGGACGAGGCGATCGCGGGGAACGACGCGGTGGTCCGCGCCGAGGAGTTCGACAAGACGGTCGGCGCGGACGGTATCGTGCTGACCAAGGCCGACATGGACCCGAAGGGAGGCGCCGCGATCTCGATTGCGCACACGATCGGTAAGCCGCTCGTCTTCCTCGGCACCGGGCAGGGCTACGACGACCTCGCGCCATTCACGCCCGAGGGGATGGTCGCCGACCTGCTCGGCACGGCGGAGGCCTGAGATGGTGCTCGATCGGCTCGGGACCTCGCTCAAGGACGCCCTGAAGAAGCTCGCGGGCAAGACCGTCGTGGACCGGGCCGCGGTCGAGGAACTGGTCAAGGACCTCCAGCGCGCCCTGATCCAGGCCGACGTCAATGTCAAGCTCGTAATGCGCCTCTCGCAGTCGATCAAAACCCGCGCGCTCGACGAGGCTCCCGCGAAGGGCATGAGCGTGCGCGAGCACGTGCTCCGGATCGTCTACCAGGAGCTCGTGGCCCTGATGGGTCCGCCGACGGAGGTGACGCTCGGCCCGCAGACGATCCTGATGGCGGGTCTCCAGGGGTCGGGCAAGACCACGACGACCGCAAAGATGGCCCGGTTCTTCCAGCGCAAGGGGCTCCGCGTCGCCGTGATCGGGGCCGACACCTTCCGGCCGGGCGCGTTCCAGCAGCTCGCGACCCTCTGCCAGAAGATCAACGTCCCCTGCATCGGCGATCCGGACGAGAAGGACGCCCGGAAGGTCGTCAGGGAGGGGCTCGTCAGGGCCCGCTCGGCCGAGGTCGTGATCATCGACACCCAGGGGCGACACGGGCTCGAGGAGGACCTGATCCGGGAGATCATCGACCTCAACGAGATCTCGAAGGCGACCCACCGGTGGCTCGTGATCGATGCAGCGCTCGGCCAGCAGGCGCAGGAGCAGGCGCGGCGCTTCCACGACGCGATCGAGATCGACGGCGTGGTCATCACCAAGATGGACGGGACCGCGAAGGGCGGCGGCGCGCTCTCGGCCGTGGCCGAGACCGGCGCGGGGATCGTCTTCATCGGCGCGGGCGAGACGAGCGACGACCTGGAGCGGTTCGAGCCGGACGGTTTCATCTCGCGCCTGCTCGGGATGGGGGACCTGAAGTCCCTCGTCGAGCGGGCCGAGGAGGCGATGGCCGAGACGGCGGACCTCGACGTCAATGCGGTTCTCCGCGGCAAGTTCACGCTCCGGGACATGTACAAGCAGCTCGAGGCCGTGAACCGGATGGGCCCGCTCAAGCAGATCATGTCCATGCTCCCGCTCGGCTCGATGGAGATCCCGGACGGCGCCTACGAGGTGACCGGGATCAAGATGGTCCGGTACCGGATCATCATGGACTCGATGACCAAGCAGGAGCTCGACGACCCCTCGACCATCAACTCGTCGCGCACGCACCGGATCGCGGTCGGGTCCGGCGCGACGATCGAGGAGGTGCGCGAGCTCCTGCGCTATCACAAGACCATGCAGCGGGCACTCAAGGGCTTCCGGGGCGCCGGCGGCGGCAGGATGGACATGCAGCGGATCATGAAGCGATTCTCGGGAAAGCAGTGAGATGACCGCCTTTGCCGTGATCGGCCACCGCGCCCGGACCGACGGGTCCTGGTCGCTCAACGACATGCCCGGCGGGGCCGGCCGCATGGACGTGCTCTGCCGTGCGGTCACCGCCTCGTTCTTCCTCTCGCACGATCTGCGGCGCGATGCGGTCTGCTACCTCGTTCTCCGCGGCGAGCCCGGGCCCGAGAAGACGATCCGGTTCGAGGGCGATCGGGTGCGCTACCTGAATCCCGATGAACGATCGTCCGGCTCCCTGATACAGAAAGCGCTGGTTCTTCCCTGCGGCACCGAGTTCCGGGCGTCCACGAAGGGCGTCTCGGTCCGGGAGGGCGGCCTTGCCCGCCTCCTCGACGAAAATGCATTCGCGCTTCTCGACGAGGACGGCGCCGACGTCCGGACTGCGGGGGCACTGCCAGACGCTTTTCTCGTCTCGGACCACCTGAACCTCGACGAGGAGGAGCTGGCCCTCACGGCGGATCTCCCGCGCTTCTCGGTCGGGCCCCGCTCGCTCCACGGAGACCATGCGATCACCCTGCTCCTCAACGAGCTCGATCGGAGGGGAGCATGACCGTCCCAGAAGCCGTCGATGCGATCCTGGCGACCGGCGAGGTCTGCGACGCCTGCCTCGGCCGGTTCTTCGGCAAACGATCGCACGGCCTCACGAACGAGGAACGGGGCCGCGCGCTCCGCACCGCCCGCGCGATCGAGCGGCACGAGCCATATACGCCCTGCGCAGGCGACTGCGTCGTCTGCAGCGGCCTCCTCGCCGACCTCGACCTCTGGGCCGACAGGGTCGTCGCGGCGCTCGAGGGACTCGAGTACCGCGACATTCCTGGTCGGGACGCGGGTACCGCCGCTCCTCGCCGAGTGCGAGGAGATGGTCTGGTCCGACCTCTCGCTGACCCATGCCGAGCCCATGAAGTCCGAGATGAACCGGGAGGTCGGCAAGCGCGTCTCGGCACGGACCGGTCGGGAGGTCGATTTCGGCCATCCCGATGTCGTCGTTCTGCTCGAGATCGCGAACGGGACGGTCGAAGTCCAGCGCTCGCCGCTCTTCATCTACGGCCGGTACCAGAAGTTCGAGCGCGGCATCCCGCAGACCCACTGGGACTGCCGGACGTGCCACGGGGCCGGGTGCGAGCGCTGCAACTTCACGGGCAAGCAGTATCAGGACTCGGTAGAGGAACTGATCGCCGCACCGATCACCGCGGCCCTCGATGCGGAGGGCGGCGTGCTCCACGGCTCGGGGCGTGAGGATATTGACGCAAGGATGATCGGCAACGGCCGGCCGTTCATACTGGAGGTCGTCGCCCCCCGGCGGCGCACGCTCGACCTTCCTGCGCTTGAGCGCGCCGTGAACGAGTCGGCCGCGGGCAGGGTCGCGGTCGACCTGATTCGGCCGGCAGCGCGGTCCGAGGTGGAAACCCTTAAGTCGAGCCGATCGCATAAAAAATACAGGATTCTGGTCGAGGTAGACGGCGATATCTCCGACGACGTACTCGAATCTGCCCTTTCGGCCCTCAGAGGAGCCGTAATCCACCAGCGCACCCCGGCACGGGTTGCGCACCGGCGGGCGGATCGGGTGCGGGATCGGACGGTCCTGGATATTCAGTATCTCGGGCGGGAAGAGGGCGGCATATTGATCGAGGTCCTCGGCGAGGCCGGGCTCTACATCAAGGAGCTGGTCTCCGGGGACGGGGGGCGAACGCAACCGAGTCTGGCCGATGTGATCGGCCGGCCCTCCCGCGTCACCCGCCTCGACGTCGTCCTGGTCCAAGACCCGACGGAGGAAGAAGACGATGGCACACCACAACGGTCCACGAAAGAAGACACGGTATAAGTTCAAGAAAGATCTCCGCAAGCGCGGCATCGGGCCCGTGACGGCTCTGATTCAGCGGTTCGAGCCCGGGCAGGCGGTCCACATCGTCTGCGAGCCCTCGGTCCAGAAGGGGATGCCGCACCGGCGGTTCCACGGCAAGACCGGCAAGGTGATCGAGCAGCGGGGCCGCGCCTGGGTGCTCGCGATCCGCGACGGGAACGCCAATAAGATCGTGATCGCGCGTCCCCAGCACCTCAGGGCCCAGAAGCTCTGAGGCGAAACACAACATCTAACTTCCGCGCGGGAGAATACAAGGCTACGGCAGGTCGTGCATGAAGGTCAAGGCGGTTCAGTCCGAGGAGAAGGTCACCCTCCCCGAAGTCCGGGAGATCCTGCTCCGAGTGGAGGCCGAGCGGCTCGGCCACGAGAGGGAGATGTCGTACGAGCTCCGGCGCTCGATCGAGCACGCGAACCTGCTTGCCAAGACGGCGCCGGAGAAGGCGAAAGCGCTCGTGGAGGCCCTCACGGGCATGGAGAAGATGCGGCCGGAGATCGCCTACCGGATCGCGAACCTGATGCCCCGGTCTCGCGACGAGCTCCGGGCGATCTACGCGAAGGAGCGGTACTCGCTCACGGGCGATGAGCTCGACGCGATCCTCGAGATCGTGCTGGCCCACTTCTGAGCGTGATGCGCCATGAAGACCGATAAGAAGGAGCTCGAACGCGCTCGTGCTCGACGTGCTCATGAAGGGCAACCTCGACGACCAGCGATCCGGCTTCCGGCGGGAACCGGTCGTCCAGGCGGTCGGGATCGATCAGTTCAAACTGCTCGAACTCGTGCCGAAGAAGGTCGAGATCCGTATCCACGAGCGGGTCTACATCGGTGACGGGGAGCGCGAGAAGATCGAGCGGGTCAAGCGCAGGATCTTCTACCAGGACCTCACCCAGGTGGCGAAGCTCGAGCTGCCGTACGTGGTCGAGCAGCTCGTGATGGAGAACGAGCAGAACTTCGTCCAGTTCTTCAACCGCGCGATCTCGATCAGCCCGAAGCTCCACATGCTCCACCTGCTCCCCGGCATCGGCAAGAAACTGATGTGGGAGGTCCTCGCGGCCCGCGAGAAGAAGCCGTTCGAGTCCTTCGCCGACATCGCGGCGCGGGTCAAGGGGATCCCGCACCCCGAGCGGATGGTGATCGACCGGATCCTCGAGGAGCTCCAGGATCCAGATGTCAAGTACCATCTCTTCACGTCGAAGTAGGGTCGCTGCAGAGGCGCCCTGCTGAACTCTTCTCTTTCATTTTTTTGACGGTCGTGGCGTCGTCCTGCATGATCCTGTTTCCCGGGAGAGATCTGATCCCCGGGTCTCGACCGAGCATCCGCGATGACGAAACCCGTGGCGTCAGGAGAAGGACGCTCTCGCCTCCACGCGATCAACTCACTCTTTCCGGATCTCGTTGTAGAGGGAGACTGCCGAGAGGCTGATCAGGTTCAGGGTTGTCGCGCCGTACCACAGATATGCCTCGGCCGGCGACAGTCTGGTTATCCAGCCCGACCAGAGCATCAGGCAGATGATCCCGAACGAGAGCAGGGTATCGATAGCGAGAAAGACCATCGGTCGGCCGAGCGCCCGGCCGATCTGCGCGATGGTGCAGTACTCGAACGGAGCAGTTCGGCCTGCGAGGTCGTAGACCGATCGGCCGATGTTCATCGCGAGATCGGCGCACGCCCACGCAATCACGATCCAGCCGAACGCGGCGAATCCGGGAGTCCCGGCACGCATCGCGGAGAGGCCGAAGATGAGCTTGAAGACGCAGAAGGGAATGCCGATGGTGAGGGAGAGGAAGAACGGCCGGACGAAGAACCGCTGCAGCGCGTTGGTCTGCGGCTTCGTCGATCGATCTTCGGCTGCCATATAGCGTGTCCCGGCATCGTAGTCTGCCGGACAAGATTAACATGCCTGTCCGGTGGAGGCATGATTGCGGGTCCGACCGGGTTAAAGAGATATCCCGGAACGAGCAATGTCGATGGGATATCATGGGCGCCCGGCACGATCAGCACTTTCTCATCGACTTGACGGCTGTCGCCCGGATCGTCGGGGCATACCCTGTCGAGGGTCGCCATGTCCTCGAGATCGGGCCGGGCCAGGGAATTTTAACCGCCACGCTCCTCGAGGCCGGCGCGATCGTGACCGCGATCGAGTACGACCGCCTCCTCGTCGAACACTTGGAAGCTCGCTTCGGGCCGCAGATCGCCGCAGGCCGATTGACGCTCATACAGGGCGACGCGGCTCGATGCCCCTGGCCCGAGTTCGAGCTGATGGTCGCGAACCTGCCGTACTCGATCTCGTCGCCGGTCGTCTTCCGCCTGCTCGATTCGCCGTACGAGGCAGCCGTCCTGATGTTTCAGCGCGAGTTCGCCGAGCGGATGCGGGCGCCGATCGGGAGTTCCGAATGCGGCCGGCTCTCGGTGATGGTCCAGACGTGGGCCCGGGTCGAGGCCTGCTTCGTCCTGTCGCCGTCCGCGTTCTCGCCGCCGCCGGCGGTCGACTCGATGGTCGTCCGGATTACGCCGCGAGGCCTGCTCTTCCCTATCACCGATCCCCGGGTCTACGCGGATGTCGTGCGCGTCCTCTTCATGCAGCGCCGGAAGACGGTCCGGAACGGTCTGCGGGCCGCCGCGGGGGCCTTCGGCCGCGACGCCGTCGATCGGCTGCTCACCGTGCTGCCCGCGGAGGTGCTCGCGAGCCGGCCCGAGGCGCTCTATCTCGAGGACTTTGCGACGATCGCGAACCTGCTCGCGACGCCCTAGGTCGGTCCCGGCTCGATCCGGATCGCCCGCCTGATTCGCTCGATGAGTTCCGGGGGAATCAGCTGAGAGCCCTGCTCCTCCTGGTAGTGCGCCCGGATCTTGGCCAGCAGTTCCTCTTCGGTCGCCTCGCGGGCCTCGAATTTACAGTCATTGTTCCCGACGTCCCGGCAGCGGAAGACGAGCATCGTAATGCCTCTGGTCCCCTCCTACGTGCGCGGCAGAGAAAAAATCATCGTTCCCCGAGAGAGAGGATTATCTCACCCCCCCGCCGATTCTTCTCCACATGGCCGTTACCCGGGACCCCGACGACTATGCCCGGCATGCACCGGCCCAGACGGCCTGGGCGGCCGGGCTCATCCCGTTGCTGGACCTCTCGGGGAACGAGGCGGTCCTCGATCTCGGCTCCGGAGACGGTCGGGTAACGGCCGAGCTTGCGGATCTCGCGCCCGCCGGGACGCGTCGTTGGGCTCGATGCCGGGCCTTCGATGATCGCCCACGCCCGTCGGCATCACGCGAGGATCCGCCCGAACCTCGAGTTCGTCCTCGGCGATACGGAGGCGATCCCGTTCCGGGATCGTTTTGACCGGGTCTACTCGAACGCCGCTCTTCCACTGGGCGAGGGACCTCCCTGCGGTCACTCGCGGGATCGCCTGCGCGCTTCGCCACGGTGGGCGGACCGTCCTCCAGTGCGGAGGCACGGGGAATGCGGCCCCGATGGTCTCGGTCCTCGGCGATCTCATCCGTTCGCCGTCGTGGACTCCGTACTTCTCCGACACGGCCTTCCGCTACACCTTCATCGACGATGCGACCTTCCGCGCTCACCTCGTGAAGGCCGGACTCGTCCCGGTCGAAGTCCGCCTGATCCCGACGAGGATGACGATGGCCGGACACGACGGACTTGTCGGCTGGGTCCGGACGACCTGGCTCCGGTATACCGGTTCCGTACCGGACGACCGCCGGGAGGCATTCGTCGAGGCTCTCGCCGAAGGCTTCATCTCCCGGTCTCCCCCGGGACCCGACGGCACGGTCGAGGTTCCGATGGTTCGGCTCCGGGCGGTGGCCGAACGCCCATGACCGCCGCTCCCCTTCACCCCCAGGTCTACCCGGTCGAAGAGGACACCGTGCTGCTGCTCGAGGCATCCCATGCCGAAGTGCGCCCCCGCGACAGGGTGGTTGAGGTCGGCACCGGCTCCGGCCGTATCGCCGCGTCGCTCGCGGGCCGGGCCGCGAGCGTGGTCGCGCTCGACATCAACCCTCACGCTGTGCGGGCCGCCCGAGCGCCGGGGGTCGAGGTCGTCCAATCGGATCTGTTTGCAGGTGTTCGCGGCCCCTTCGACCTCGTCCTCTTCAATCCGCCGTACCTGCCCACCGCTCCGGACGAACGGTTCGACGACTGGCTCGAATACGCGCTCGACGGCGGCCCCGATGGTCGGCGGACCATCGCCCGGTTCCTCGCAGACCTCGACCGCGTTCTCGCCGCAGGGGGCAGAGCGCTGCTCCTCGTCTCGTCGTTGACCGGACCCGGCGAGGTCGTCCGGCTGGCGGACGCTGCTGGCATGTGCGGAACCGTCGTGCTCGAACGCCGCGCCGAGGACGAGATGCTCATCGTCCTGCGCTTCGAACGGAGGGAGACGGGTGACTGAGACCATCCGGCTCGCCGAGTCCGAGCCGCTTGACCTCGATGCGACCCTCGGGTGCGGGCAGGCGTTCCGCTGGCGGCGCGACGGAGGACGATGGGAGGGTGTCGTCGACGGGCGCCGTATTCGCCTCTGCCAGCGCGGGCGCCTGCTGTACTACTCGGGTACCGACGAAGCGTTCGTGCGGCACTACCTCGCGCTCGACCTCGATCTCGACCGGTTGCTCTCGGCGCTAGACCGCGATCCGGTGATCGGAGCGGCGATAGATCGCTGCCGGGGCCTCCGTGTACTTCGGCAACCGCTCTTCGAGTGCCTGCTCTCGTTCCTCTGTGCGACGAACACGAACATCCCGGCCGTACGATCCCGGGTCGAGGCCATCGCGGACGCCTGGGGCGCGCCCGCGGCCGGTGGAGGGGACGTCCGGGCCTTTCCCACCTCCATGGCGCTCCGATCTGCTACCGAAGACGACTTTCGCACATGCCGCCTCGGGTACCGTGCGCCGCATGCCTGCTCCGCCGTCGCGGCTATCTGCGGTAACCCGTCGTGGGAGGCGGAGGTCTCTGTCGTCCCCCACGACGAAGCGCGGGCCAGGCTGATGGCTCTTCCCGGCATCGGGCCCAAAGCCGCCGACTGCATCCTTCTCTACGGACTCGGGCACCTCGACGCCTTCCCGGTCGATGTCTGGATCCGGCGGATCCTTGCCCGTCACTACCGGCCCGAACTCGGCGACGGCCCGCTCTCCCCGTCGCTGTACGAGGCAGCGAGGGCCTTCGGGCGCTGCAGGTTCGGTCCTCATGCCGGGTACGCCCAGGTCTACCTCTTCGGTGCCCGGGACCTCCTCTGCCGGGACTGATCCGGAACGCTATGCCGAACGCGGTGGACCTGGCCGGATGACGACGGTCGCAGGGGCTGAAGTTATTCCTGATCGTTAGGGACCCGGATGCGGGGCACGGCCCCGGTCAGCCTGCTCGATCACCCGGCGACCCCGCAGCACGCTGAAGTGGAAGAATCCGTTCTTGTCCTCCTTCGTCTCGACCGCGATTCCCCACTCCTTCAGGGCCCGGGCCATGGCCTCGGCCTCTTCCCAGGTCTGGACCGGCTCCGCGAGCTTGGTAAAGCAATGCCAGGTTCAGGCCCCGAACCCATTCGAGCGGCGTCAGATCCCAATCGATGCAGTCGGCGAGGCTTGCCTCGTCAAGGGTGTAGAAGAATTCACCGTCGGCGCTCACCTCGAGCCCGTCGAGGATCTCCCCGGCGCTGTTCTGCTCTGCACAGGCTCGGCCGAACGCCTGCATGCTCTCCTCGCTCATGGAATACTCTCCTGATCATCACTATTGGATTATGTAGCCCATTACCCCTTCTGTTCTGAATCCTGCTCTATGGTTTTATCATTCTTGATTCGACGGCGCGCCCTCGGGCACGATGACGGCGCTGTGGGCAGGACCGGGCGGACGAGGGTGGAGGATCGCCGGAGAGATCGCTCCGGCACGTTCAGGCCGGGATCGCATTTGCGTCTGCGATGGGAGACCGGTCCTTTCGGATACATCTGCACCGCACGACACGGTGCGATATCGTCCACCGATTCGCGAGCCTACGTCCCGCCGGAGGTTCGACCGGAAATCCGAAAACCTGACACGAGGATTTCTTCAAAGAGGATCGTATACGGCGAAGGTGGTGGGGCCGATCGACCTCACCGGGCGTGGGCGCCGTCCGTGGCTGGAAGCTGATCACTCCGCGGGAGGTCGGCGGATCGAAGCTTCCGACTGATGCCCTGGGGCGGGGGCGCAACTGCCTGCCGTGGCGCCGGAAAAGCAGTGGGCGATCCTTTCGCAGATCTGGAGGTTCATGGTCGCCTCCCACTGGCTGATCGGGAACGGTCGCCCCTCGCGCACGCAGTCGACGAAGATCTGGAGTTCGCGATTGAGTGGCTCGACACGGTTGACCAGCACCTTCTCGATCACGTTCTCCTGAACATACCGCTCGTTCACCGATTCGTAGGTCTCCGGTCGACGGTAGATCGTTACCTCCTGGCTCATGAAATCCCCCTCGATCGTCCGATCCTCCTCCTCGACGTAGATCGACCGGATCTTCTTCGAGGACTTCCGGCTGGCCGAGAGCGAGACCGGCACGTCCCCGAAGGAGAGTAACGCAGAGCAGACGTCCGGCGTTCCAACGCTCGCGATCTCGCAGTCGGAGCTTCTCGAAGAGGTGTACCATCACGTCCACGTCGTCGATCATCAGGTCCTCCACGACAGAGGTTCCGGTGATCCGGGACGATGTCGGATTGTGCCGGCGGGCATCGATGAAGAGAGGCTTCTGCATGATCTTTTTGATCTCCGTCACGATGGGATTGAACCGTCTCGATGTGCCCGACCCCAACGATGAATCTCAGGGACGCCCTCTTGTTCAGCTCCCGCGCCTCCTGCACGGTCTGGCAGATCGGCTTCTCGATCAGCATATGGACATCGTGTTCGATCGCCTTCTTCGCAATCTCGAGGTGGAACGGTGTCGGAACGCAGATGCTGACCGCATCGACTCTGCTCAGCAGATTCTCGGGGGAGTCGGAGGCGATCGCACCGTTCTGCTCTGCGACCTTCTGGGCTGCGGCTTTGTTGATGTCGAAGACCCGGACCGAATCGATATCCTTCATACTCGAATAGAGCCTGACGTGGTTCTGACCCATCTACCCGTGCCGAATACTCCGAGATCCATGGAGCCCCGATGGCTGTCATACTATAAAATTGTGATTAAGGGATCTGATAATGAAAAAAATCTTTTATATTTAGTATTGTAATCTGACTTGGTGAGTGTTTTCTTTGCCGATTGTGGAACAGCCAATGTGGGCGCGATCACGACTTTGGCAGAGATCACTTCTATCGCTGCCAAGCGGGACCGCGCCACTAGGGAGGGGTGTACCAGAACCTTCGGGGATCCAATGAGCATCTGAGAGCTCCTGTCCCCAATGGATCTCGCCGCCCTCCCCGGTGCGGATCGGAGATCCGAGATTCAGAGGTATACTACCGATTACCGGAAGCATCCTCAACAAAAAACAAACCCTTATATTTATTGTTCGACCTAGTAGGGTAAGACCTGCGAGTGATGGGTTTTTTGGAGGAGCCAGGTGATGTGCCGTAATAACTCACAGGGCGGGGCGTTTCATACCGCTCTGGTAGCGGGAAACGATACGATCCTCTCCGGCATTCCGACCTCCCGGATGCCCGTCGCCGGAATACGAGGAGTTGAGAACATTTCCAGTGGTACCTGGCCGTTCCCATGAATCTCTCACCGTCTGCCCGGCTCACGAGACAGCGAGAGTCTCCCGCGATCTCGGTGCAGGATTACCATGACACCCGAATCGGATCTGGCAGTCGTCATCCCGACAAATAACGACGAACTCACGATCGGGAGCCTTGTCCTTCTCACGCGGCAGATGGTCAACCATGTGATCGTTGTCGACGACTGCTCAACCGATCGGACCATGGAAGTCGCCCGGTGTGCGGGAGCCGAAGTCGTCTCGGTCGAGTCGTATGGTGGGAAGAGGTCGTGTCTATGCGATCCTCATCGGCTGTAAAATGGCCCTCGAGAACGGGTGCAGCGCGGTCGTTCTGATCGATAGCCAGAGTGAGCCCTTCGTCCGGGAGATCTTTCGGGTGGCTTCACCCGTTCTGTCAGGGAAAGCGGACCTCGTGATCGGATCGCGCCAGTTCTTCGGAAGAAAGACCATCCCGCCGTACTCTCCGGATGCAGCAGCCGTATCTACTCTGCCGTTGAATCCGGGCGCTCCGTTCCGGAGCACCGATCCCTCCTCCCGATTCCGGGCGCTGAGTGTACAGGCCATAAGTCTGCTCGACCTTCTGCCCGACTCCGACCTGTTCGAGCCCACCATGATCACGCTGTTCTCCCACAGGGGCCTCACCCTCAAGGAGATCCCAATCACTTTAAAAGACGAACGACCCCGGCGGGGCAGTGAGAACCTCCCGGTGTATCGCGGTACCCATGTCGCTGTTGTCGTCCCTGCGTACAACGAGGAGACTGCTGATCGGCGAGACCCTCTCAGGAATTCCCGATTTCGTTGCGAACGTGTACGTCGTGAACGACTGCTCCACGGATCGAACCCGCGAGATCGTGGACTACTACGCATCGCGGGACCCCTCGATCATCCCGATCCATCACGAGACGAATGGCGGAGTCGGAGCGGCGATTGTCTCGGGCTATAAGCGGGCACTCGCGGATGGAATGCAGGTCGTTGCGGTCATGGCGGGCGATAACCAGATGGACCCGGCATTTCTTCCGCATCTCATCGACCCGATCGTCAACGGCAGATGCGATTACACCATGGGCAACCGGCTCGTCAATCCGGAGTACCGGAAAAGCATGAGCCCCTGGCGGTTCAGCGGGAACGTCATCCTGACCCTGCTCACCAAGATTGCGTCCGGGTACTGGCAGTTGGTCGACCCCCAGAACGGATACACAGCGATCTCGGCTCGTGCACTCGAAGGGCTGGATCTGGACTGTGTCTATCCCCGATACGGATACTGCAATGATCTCCTCGTGTCACTGAACATTCTCGGATTTCGCGTAGTGAACGTGCCGCACCCCGCCCGTTACGGACTCGAGAAGAGTAAGATCCGGTATCACACCTACATCGTCAGACTCTCGAGGCTGCTCCTGAAGGATTTTCTCAGACGGTTGCAGATGAAATACGTCGTGATGAGCTTCCACCCACTGGTCTTCTTCTTCTTCCTCGGGGTCGGGCTCACCGCCCTCGGTGTGATCGGAGGCCTGTATTCATTGTGGTGGCGGTTCATCGAAGAAGAGGCGATCTTCGTTCCGGCCATCAGACTCTCTGATCCTGTTCGCTCTCGGCACACAGTGCCTTCTGTTCGCGATGCTCTTCGACATGCAGCAGGAGAAGGAGACCAGCGGATGGTACTGATCCATCCAGAATGAGGTAGTCACATTGAGGATCCTTATCGATATGGGCCATCCCGGCCACGTCCATCTCTTCAAACATTTTATCTGGGAGATGAAGGAGAGGGGACACGAGGTTCTCATCACCACGAGAGACAAGCAGATCATTAAAGACCTTCTGCGATGCTATGGCTTCGATTCCCAGACCATCGGCAGGGTTCAGGATGGCTTCCTCTCATTGCTCCTAGAATGGGCTCAGAGAGATATCGGAATATACCGGATCGCCCGTCGCTTTCGCCCGGACTACCTCATCGGTGTTGGTAATCCGTCGATTGCGCATGCGGGGGCATTGCTTCGTAAGCCCTCAATCATCTTCACCGACACCGAGCACGCGAAGTTCGGAAATGGGATCACCTTCCCCTTCGCGCGGGTGATCTGCACCCCCTCCTGTTACCGAGACGAACTGGGGGCGAAACAGGTCCGGTACGATGGATATCACGAACTCGCATATCTGCATCCGAATCGCTTCACTCCCGACCCAGCCGTTCTTGAAGAACTTGACCTGACGGCCGACGATCGCTTCATCATCGTTCGCTTTGTCTCCTGGAATGCGAGTCACGATGTCGGGGCGAAAGGCATCCGAGACAAAATGGGGCTCGTCAAGGCATTGGAGCCCTACGGTCGCGTTCTGATCACGTCCGAGGGCGAATTGCCGGCCGATCTCCAACCGTATCAGATCTCCGTGTCACCCGAGAAACTTCACGATCTGCTCGCCTTCGCGACGCTCTATATTGGCGAGGGGGCGACAATAGCATCGGAATGTTCTGTGCTCGGAACCCATGCGATCTACGTCAATACTCTCAGATTGGGCTATACCGATGAAGAAGGGGATCTGTATGGGCTTGTTTCCACCTTCTCCGACGTCGATGGCACGGATGACGATGTGATCGCCAGGGCGATCGAGTTGCTGGGGAACCCGGACCTGAAAAAGGAAGGTCAGGAAAAGCGGGAGAGACTGTTGATGGATAAGATCGATGTCACGGCCTTTATGATCTCGTTCATCGAGAATTACCCTCGCAGTCTCACCGGGATGAAAACAGAGTCGGAATTCCGGTCATGAATTGTATTGGTTCCAAGGATTCTCCTATGATTTCTTTCGGCGACACCCGACAGGCTGCATGCCGGCAAATACCATCTGCGGCAGAGCGTATCGTGCGTCCGGTGCTGATACTCCTTCATCGTTCCTGCCGCGACCTGGGTTCGGATCGTTTTATCCGGACGCTTATCTCTACTGATCGCCTCATTGCATCGCTCGGTGAAAACACAGGAGCTCGTCGAATGAGCGGATAGACTGCGGGGGACCTCGATGATACGAAAAGCAATTTTTATTCTCGGGCATGAGCTCGGCGACCCCTCGTTTTATTCCAATTATCAAAAGTTCCGCAAAAACCAGTGGAGACCGTTCGAGGAATTACAACGGGATCAGGAGAAAGAGCTGAGGGCTCTCATCTCTTTTGTATATGATCAGGTCCCCTATTACCGAACGCTCTTTCACGACCTGAACCTTCAACCCCGCGATATTCAGACAATCGAAGACCTCGAAAAACTCCCCATACTTACGAAGGATATCATCAAGGCAAATTGGGATGAGTTCATACCTGCCAATCTCTCCAGGCAGCGGTACGATTCGCGAGCGACCGGTGGATCGACCGGCGCACCCATGCAGTACCAGGCTCTCCGGGCATGATCGATTCTTGGGCGTCGCGCTGTTGTACAGGGGTTGGGGGTACGGCGGTTTCGAGCTCGGCGACCGAATGGTGTTTCTTGCGGGATCCTCCCTGGACACCGGATCCAGATCCTTCATGGAGAGCAAGGTCCACGAAGTGACTCGCAATATCAGAAAACTTTCTTCGTTCGACATGGCAGACGCCGAGATGCGACAGTATGCAGACGTTTTAAACTCATTCCATCCCCGCTTCCTGCGGGGATACGCGTCGTCCATCTATTTCTATGCTCGATGGATCAAGGAGAACGATGTTGCGGTTCCGGCCCTCGATGCCGTCTTCACCGCGGCAGAGAAGCTCCTCCCGCAGATGAGGAAGACCATCGGCGAGGCCTTCGAGTGCGAGGTCTACGACAACTACGGCCTGAATGACGGCGGGCTCGGTGCATATGAGTGCTCCGAGCACTCTGGTCTGCATATCGACTCCGAGCGGGGGATTATGGAGATCGTCGATCAGCAACACCGTCAGATCCTCGAAGGCGAGGGAGAGATCCTCGCGACGAGCCTGCATAACTATGCAATGCCGTTTATCAGATACGCCACCGGAGACGCAGGCAAGATCGTGGATGATACCTGTCCCTGCGGTCGTCATTATCCGCTATTGAAAGAGGTCCTGGGCCGACAGCAAGAGATGCTCATCACGCCGGAAGGCAAGTATGTATATGGGGGATTTATTACGCACATCTTCTGGCAATTTCCTCACGTGAAAGAATTCCAGGTCGTGCAGAAAGAAGTCAATACATTGATATTCAATATCGTTCCTGAACCCAAGTTCGAGATGAAGGAGATGGAAGAGATGCGGTTGTTGCTCGACTCCCAGGGGAAAGGATGGGGTGTTGAGTTCAGACTCGTTGACGAGATCGATCGAAGTCGTGGAGGAAAGTATAAGTATATCATAAATGAGGTGGCAGGAGCGTGATGCCTCTCACGCTCATCGCTGTTGGTGACATCATGCTGGGGGAGCAACCGCTCTGCGAGAACTTCGGCGTGAGATCAATTATTCAGGAGAAGGGTTCTGATTTTTTATTCAGGGAGGTATCTCCACTGTTGAAAGAGGGAGATGTCGTCTTTGGAAACCTGGAGTGCTCCCTCGCCTTCGACGATGCGGACCTTTTACAGGGATCCTTCTTCTGTGCCGACGGAGCTTCTGCCCGCTGGTTGAAAGATGCCGGCTTCACCGTCCTCTCCGTCGCGAATAACCATATCGATGGAGCACGGACGGAACCGATTCCTGGAGACGGTCAAGGCCATACGAGAGCATGACATCACTCCGGCAGGGATTCGGCACGAGATCCCGATCCTGAACGTGAAGGGTAACCGGGTAGCGATCCTTGCGTACTCGTTCATCGAAGACGATATCGCAGATGGCTGCTACAACAAAGTCCGATCAGCTGAACCGATAGTCGCAGATCTTGGCGCAGTACAGACCGGACGCAGACATTATCATCGTCTCGCTCCACTGGGGCTCCGAGTACGTTCCATTCCCTTCGCCCGACCAGATCCGGATCGGCCGGGCCCTGATTGACGCCGGTGCAGATATCATCCTGGGATGTCACCCCCATGTCACACAGAGCTTCGAGATGTACCATGATCGGCCCATCTTTTACAGTTTAGGAAACTTCGTCTTCGACCAGACCTTCGTCAGGAGCACACGGGATTCCATTATTGCGAAGATCACTGTCGGCGATGCAGCTGGTCCGATCGACGTGGAGGTGATTCCTATCCGAATCGATAAGCGGAACTATTTCCCGGAGTTCGTCGAATCGCCCGACAAGGAACGGATGCTGAATCAGATCGACGAGACCAGATCGTGGGTCGAAGGAACTGCAGTCTCCACGTATGAAGAGCGGGTGGGTGACTACGATCTCCTCTATCGCAGGTACAAACGCCCCGCGCTCAGGAGTATGAAGAAGCAGTTCATTCTCAATATCCCCCGGTATTCGTCATCGACTTTCTATAAAATCATCAGACTCTTACGTGGGGCGGCGAGTGGGTGAGCAGAAATGAACCTTCTGGTCACCATGAAGTTGTCTGATCGGAGCCTGTTGAATCACATCGGTCCTATTGCATCGGTGGACCTGATTGAAGATGTATTTGTCGTCAGGGATTCTTCAGGGCCGAAGATCGATAAGGTCAGGTATATTACTCCCGGAAATAGCCGAAATTTGCCGGCCGTGATCTCGGTGCCCGCTAAATTCTTCCACCTGGTCCGAATTTCCCTGTCGAAAAAACCATGCCTGATCCATTCGTATCTTTTATTTCCCCATGGTTATCTGGCCCTTCTTGCCGGGAAAGCGACACGGCGAAAGACCGGCATTTCTCTGATAGCGGGCCCCGTGGAGGTGTATTCGTTTGGAGGCAGTCCGATAGGGAGCTGATTCCTTATTGCCGCCCCCTTCCTCCGCCTGGTCCGGGCTCGCGCATTCGTCTGTCCCTTCTGAAAAAGTTCGACATCGTCACTGTCACGGGATCCTTCACAAAGCAATTCCTGATCGAGCAGGGTCTGAACCCGTCCGCCATTTTCGTGCTCCCTCACGTTGTCGATGACCGCTTCAGACCGTCCGGTGTTGACAAGGATATCGACGTCGTGTTCATCGGGCGACTGACTCCCGTCAAACACGTGGAGACCCTGATCCGCGCGATCGCAATCGTGAAAGGATCCCTTCCATCGATCCGCGTGGTGATCGTGGGCGACGGTGAGTCGCGTGGGGGCCTTGAAGCACTGGCAACCGCACTGGAGCTCAACGATCAGATCGAGTTCGCCGGTTATCAGGAGAATGCCTGGGACTGGTACAACCGGAGCAAGCTCTTCAGTCCTGACCTCTGAACGGGAAGGCTTCCCGTATACCGTGATCGAGTCCCTCTGTTGCGGCGTCCCCCCGATCGTCTCCAACTGCGGTGACGTCGGTGATGTCGTCCGGGACGCATTCAATGGCAGAATCATTCCCGATTACACGGATCACCACGCCTATGCGGCCGTGATGATCGATCTGCTCAACAATCCGGGCCGCATCGAACAATTGTCACAGAACTGTCTCACATCGATCGAACATACGGACTCAACCCAGATTGTTCAGGTCTGGAATGATATTCTGACCTCAGTTCGGGGCCATGCTTCATTCGATGGCTCCTAGTTCGTCGCTTATACCGACCGATTAATGCGAATTCGTGAAGAGAGCGGGGCATCCGGATTAACGCTTCTTCTTCGTTTCTTCTCCACCTACCAATATCATCGAAAAAGTAATCGCGAAGCACTCGCGGGAGGCGCTCTGGACCCTGTTTGCCCCGTCGCAATCGGTCATCCCTATCGAAAAAGGCTCTCAATTAATCGCAGAATGGCTCAGGACTCTGTTTCTCCCTGTTCCCGGTGAAAGTGGGGGTCGGGACCTCTTCCCCATAAACACACCTTCCGCTACACGACCACTTTCTGGAATATCCCACTCATCTTCATCCAGTTATTCACTAATGATATTCCCGACGACGCCATGACGCTCTGGAACCCGTCCGGACCATCCTCCAGGACGTTGCCGGTCACCTGAGCGGACGAGGGCGTGTACGCCGTCGGCCCGAGGTAGATCGCGGTGCCCGTGCCCTGCATCACGTTGCTCTGGATCACGGAGTTGGTCTTGTCGACCTGCATCCCCACGGACGCACCGATGATCGTGTTGCCGACGATCCGGTCGACCTTCGAGCCGATGCTCGATGCGGACACTCCCTGGTTCCGTAGCAGGATCCCGGTCGGACAGTTGCTGATGACATTGTTCGAGATATCGGCGATGCCGGCGCGGAGGTTGATGCCGACCCTCGAGTTGACGATGACGTTGCCCCGCACCACATAGGGGCCGGTGGTCTCGAGGTGGGCGTCGATCGCCTGGTCCGTGAAGTTCTCGAAGTAGTTGTTCTCGACCGTGACACGCTTGATGTACTGGCCGACGTTCTCGTTGGTGGCGCTGCCGGTGGCAATGCCGTGCCGGCCCTTGGTGACAAAGAAGTTGTCACGGACAATCACGTTGTCGCAGTAATCGTAGAGCACCACGCCGTAGCCGAGTCCTGTCTGGAAGACGTTGTCGAAGACGCTGTCCTCGACCACGACATCGACGCAGCCCTGCATGCGGATGGCCGCAAACCCGACATTGTGGAACTTCACGTACGAGAAGTGGACGTTCTGCAGATACCAGCAGCCGAACATGGCGGGGCCGGTCTCAACGCCGGGACCTTCGAAGACGATCCCCGTGACGGTGACGCCGTTCATCTTCGACGAGAGCGAGCCGCCCTTGTTGACGTTGAAGACGTAGCCGGTCGCGGACTTGCAGTTGAAGACCGTGCCGGCCTCGCCGACCAGGGTCACGGGCTTGGAGATGGCGACCGGGCCGTCGATGCGGTACGTGCCGGCGGGGAAATACAGGACCGTAGCCCCGGCGGACTGGGAGTTGAGCAGCGCCTGGAGGGCCGCGGTGTTGTCGGTCACGCCATCGGTCTTGAGACCCGCCGTCTGGCGTTGGTCGCGCCCGCAACCAGGTCCGGCCGCGACGGGAATCGTCCAGGCACCGTAGGCCGCGCGCATCGCCGCGAGGCGTGCAGTGCCCGCGGCATTGGCCGAATCGAGTGTGGACTGCAGTTCGGCCGAGCTCGGCGACGGGCTGAGTGTGCCGGTGGGCGAGGTCGGGACCGTGGTCGGCACACCTGTCTGGACAGTCGTCGGTACCGCGGTGGGAGCCGTCGTCGGAACAGTCGTGCGGATAGTCGTCGGCACCGAGGTGCGTGGTCGGGGCGTAGTTGGTCGTGGTCGGCCAGTCGTGGATGTTCCGTCGACGATCTCGAACCAGTCGATGGACGTATACCCGGTGGCATACGCGAGCCGGATGACGTGCGTGCCCTGCGTGAGCGCGAGCGGTGCCGAGACCGTCTGGTAGGTCTGGTAACTGCCCGTGTTCGGCACGTTCACGGTGCAGCCCTGCGCGCCGTCGACGGTCAGAACGACCTGGCGGCCGGTGGCGATCGCGGCGAGGCGGAGGTTCGCGGTGTAGGTACCGGTCGCGAGGACGGTGACCGTGTACTCGGTCCACTCGCCGGGGCCGATGTAGGCGATATCCGTGACGCCGTTGATGAGCCGCACGTCGACGGCCTCGGCCAGCCGGCCGGCAGCGCCGATGTTCTCGGGCGTGGTGTCGCTGTACGCGACACCCGTGCCGCCATTGTCATAGTCCTCGACCTGGACCCGGCCGGGAACGACATGCGGTCCGTTGTACGCGGTCTGGCTCGACTGTGTGCCCGGGACGGTGGTGCTAACCGTAGTCGGAATGGTGGTGCTGATCACGGTCGGAATGGTGGTTGGCACTTGAGTTGTCACGGTCGGGCGTACTGGTTTCACTCTGGACAACCTACTGGGAGAAGCTGACGCTGTTTCGGCGGTTGATCGAGATGCCTCCGTGGCACTCTGTGTCGATGTGGTGACAGAGTGCTTCACCTGATCCTTGATCCCCTGGGAAGTCACATCCGGGCCTGTGACTGCTCCGGTCAGTCCGATAAGCAATAATGCGCCTATTGCTATAGCTATCGCTCTGTGTATATTCACAGTCAGCACCTCCTATGGGCGGGTGTCCTGCCATGCACAAGCGCACGGCAATACTGTTGATTATCCACATTGATAATACTTATATTTTTTTGTTGACGATCTTCTATCAAATCGCATTCATCGAGAATTCATCTCAAATAGCGCGATTTTTACCATGGTCGATTGGAATCGCGAGCGCCGCCAACGCCGAGTCTAATCGTAGTATCTACGACCCAGGGATGGCGTCTCTGCCTTCTCCGCGGACCATTGTTGGCCAGAATAAGACAATCAAAAGTGGGGCGCGCCCGTACCTCAACTGGTCCGATTTGACGGGTCCGGTGCAGCCCCTCCTCCGTGAAAGAGAATTCCATCATGCGAACGGTGGATCCGGAACTCATGGCTTGAACCACACGCAAACTCACGGAATGATCTCGCCATGCGAGTCTTTCGGAACAGCCCGTCCATACCTCCCGGGCCGAAGGCAGATCTCACTCGGAGGGGGATCAGGCAGGCCGATACGGGTGGCAGGACGAGGAATCAGCTGCCGCCGCGTCGGGCGGAAAAAGAATCAGAGACAATTGGTAGGGGGATGGGGAGTCTCCCATGGTCCACCGCAAGGCGGACCCGGACCTTCTCTTACGTTACCTTCTGCCAGGCGCTTCCGGCCTTCAGCCAGTCGTTGATCACCGAGATGCTCGACGACATCCGGACGGCGCTGAATCCATCGGACCAGCTCTCCAGGACGTTGCCGGTCACCTGCGCGGACGAGGGCGTGTACGCCGTCGGTCCGAGGTGGATCGCGGTGCCCGTGCCCTGCATCACGTTGCTCTGGATCACGGAGTTGGTCTTGTCGACCTGCATCCCCACGGACGCACCGGTAATCGTGTTGCCGACGATCCGGTCGACCTTCGAGCCGATGCTCGATGCGGACACTCCCTGGTTCCGCAGCAGGATGCCGGTCGGACAGTTGCTGATGACATTGTTCGAGATATCGGCAATGCCGGCGCGGAGGTTGATGCCGACCCTCGAGTTGACGATGACGTTGCCCCGTACCACATAGGGTCCGGTGGTCTCGAGGTGGGCGTCGATCGCCTGGTCCGTGAAGTTCTCGAAGTAGTTGTTCTCGACCGTGACACGCTTGATGTACTGGCCGACGTTCTCGTTGGTGGCGCTGCCGGTGGCGATGCCGTGCCGGCCCTTGGTGACAAAGAAGTTGTCACGGACAATCACGTTGTCGCAGTAATCGTACAGCACCACACCGTAGCCGAGCCCTGTCTGGAAGACGTTGTCGAAGACGCTGTCCTCGACCACGACATCGACGCAGCCCTGCATGCGGATGGCCGCGAACCCGACATTGTGGAACTTCACGTACGAGAAGTGGACGTTCTGCAGATACCAGCAGCCGAACATGGCGGGGCCGGTCTCAACGCCGGGGCCTTCGATGACCACGCCGGTCACGGTGAAGCCGCTCATCTTCGACGAGAGCGAGCCGCCCTTGTTGACGTTGAAGACATAGCCGGTCGCGGACTTGCAGTTGAAGATCGTGCCGGGGCCGCCGAGGAGCGTCACGGGCTTGGAGATGGCGACCGGGCCGTTGATGCGGTAGGTCCCGGCGGGGAAGTACAGGACCGAGCCGGACGGCTTGGAAGTGATCAGCGCCTGCAGGGCCGCGGTGTTGTCGGTCGTGCCGTCGGCCTTGAGGCCGGCCGTCTGGACGTTAATCGCGGTCCCCGGGACGCTCGGCGTCGGGACCTTCCACGCGCTGTAGGCCGCGCGCATCGCGGCGATGCGTGCAGTGCCCGAGGATTTGGCCGAGTCGAGTGTGGATTGCAGTTGGGCCGTGCTCGGCGAGGTGCCGATCGTGCCGGTG
>CAVUEE010000003.1:0-138340 GCA_963740465.1 uncultured Methanoregulaceae archaeon | reverse complement strand
GGGGCGGCGGCCATCGCGACGGGTGCCGCGGCGGCCTTCTCGATGGCCTCGTTGATGTCGACGCCCTCGAGCGAGGCGACGAGCGCCTTGACACGGGCGTCGTTCACGGCGACACCGGCGGCCGAGAGCACGGCCTTCACGTTCTCTTCGCTGACTTCCTTGCCTGCCTTGTGGAGCAGGAGCGCTGCATAGATGTATTCCATTTCAATCAACCTCAGTTAGTATTCTCCGACGGCGGTCTGGACCGCCGTCGTCTCTCTGTATGCCTTGCCGATGATCGCACCGACAATCTCCTTCGCATAGACCGGAGCCTCGACGCCGAGGCTTCTCGCCTCGCGCTCGGCCTTGGTCAGGATCGCACCGATCGTCTCTGCCGTCGGGATCGCCGCGTTCACCGAGAGGTTGAACGCCTGCGCGGCCGCGAGCTGGACCTGGGCGAGGATCGCCGCTTCGTCGACGTTGAGCACTTCCGGTTCGAAGACCGAGCCCTGGTAGAAGACGACCTGGATCACCAGGCCGACATCCATCGGCTTGACTCCGAGCTTGGCGAGCACGTCCGCCTGCTTGGCATTGATGACGCCGCCCTTCTTGACGACGGTCTTGGTCTCCTTGATCTGGACCTTCCCGCCCTGGATCGCGGCCGGGATGCCGGCCTGCTGGAGTTCGCCGACGATCGGACCCGGCTTGAACGTGGTCGGGCCCTTCGCGACGACGATGTCCTCGGGGGCGGTCTGGCCGGCCTTGGCGGCCATCTTGGTCTTGTTCTGCTCGAGCAGTTTGTACAGCCGGAACGGGTTCTCGTTCGAGTAGATCAGGGCCGTATTGCCGTTGATGTACTTCCGGACGTTCTCGAAGTCTCCTCCGAGCTCGTCGAACGAGTGGTGCATCAGCGTGTTCCGCGCCATCTTGATCACGGCGATACCCCGAAGGTTCCGCCGGATCTGCTGGAGCTGGGCGGCCGGGATGCCGTAGACGTCGACGAGACCGACCAGCGTGAACTCGCCGGTCTTCTCCTTGATCGCCTCGACCTCCTGCCGCTTCCAGGCGGGCAGGTGTTGCGTGTACAGCGCCATTTACTCCACCTTCACGGCCGGACCCATCGTGGTCTTGACGTAGACCGACCGGACGTTCAGCGCGCCCTGGTCGAGCACGGACTCGACACGCTTCATGATCGCGTCGACGTTCTCGGCGATCTGCTCGGGTCCCATCGCGGTCGTGCCGACCTTCGCGGAGAAGACCTTCTTGTCCTTCGTGCGGATCTTGACCGAACCGCGCAGACGTTCGACGATCGGACGGATGTCCGTTCCCTGTGAGATCGGCAGCGGCATCTTGCCGCGCGGACCGAGCCGGACGCCGAGATAGCGCCCGACGAGGGGCATGACCGCGGTCTCGGCGAGGAAGAACCTGTACCGGTTCGCCATCTTGCGGGCTTCGCGGGGTTCCCCGCCGAGCCGCTCGATCTCCTCCGGGCCGATGATCAGGTCGACGCCGGCCTCTTTCGCCTGCGTCGTGATCTCGCCCTTGCCGAGCACTACGATCCCGATCGGTCGCCCCGTTCCCTGAGGAAGGAGGATCGTCTCGTCAATACGGTTCTTCGGCTGCGCCATGTCGATATTCTTGAGGTTGACCGTGAGGTCCACGGACTCAGAGAACTTGCGCTCTGGCGCGCTCTCGATTGCCGTTCTGACGGCTTCCAGGATCTTTTTTCTCTCTACCATTCTCGCTCCATAGTCTTTCGACCTTGCGATCTTCTATGGGCTGCCAGATTACGCGGAGAGCACGCCGTCGAAATCTCCCGCATCGATTGCGGCCAGGACCTCTTTGGGTTTCCGGCCTTCCACGGTCACGCCGACCGAGACGCACGTCCCGACGACTTCCTTGACCGCGGACTTGAGCTCGTACGACAGCATGTCGTTGAGCTTCATGCGGGCGATTCTGACGGCTGCTTCCATCGGCAGATTGCCAACAAAGTTGACGTTCGGTTCCGCCGACCCCTTCTCGACGCCCGCCTCTTTCTTGACGAGGGCGGTCGTCGGTGGAATCCCTATCGAGATCGTGACGTTCTTCTTGTCATCGACCGTGATCGTCACCGGCACCTGCATGCCGTTGAAATCAGCGGTCTGCTTGTTGATGTCGTCGACGACCTGCTTGACGTTGATTCCGAGGGGGCCGAGCGCGGGACCTATCGGAGGGCCGGCTGTCGCCTTCCCGCCGGGTACCAGTACCTCGACCTGTTCTGCCATGGGGTGTCACCATGCCGTCCCGTACGGGACCGGCCTGGGTTGAGTAAGGTGGTCGAGAAGAGCATAAAAAGGTATTCGTATCAACCTATTGGGATAAATTGGTAAATTTCATCAATTCTTGCCCCATTTCAGAAAAGGAGGACGCAGGTTGGTTCAGGGGGAGTCTGCTCCAGTGTCAGTCGCCGGGGAGAAATAGGTTCCGAAAGGGCCTAGCGCATGAAAAACTAGCAAGCAGTGATCCATCCTCGTTACCCTGCCGGCCGCGTGAGCGGCGACGCTCGATCTCCCGATGACCATTCCGGCCCTCGAGATGTTCAGAATATTGATATATTGATCAGAACGATTCCGCCTCATGAAAGAGATCAAGGGGAGCATCGAGATCGAGGCCCCTCCGGATCGCGTGTGGGGCGCGCTGACGGATTTCTCATCATATCCGAGATGGAATCCATGGATCACAAAAATGTCGGGGGAGCTGAAGGTAGGCAGTACGTATGATGCCGTGGTTACTCCCCCTGGAAAAGGTGCGAATGAAGCTCAGGTCAACAGTGGTCCGAATCGACAACGGCAAGCAACTCCTCTTCAAAGGAAAGGCCATGGGAGGACTGGTGAGAGACGAGCACCTGTTCGTTCTTGAGTCGGCCGGCCCGATATGACACGGTTTCACCAGAGCGTGGTCTTCAAGGGCATCCTGGTCCCCCTCATAGGCGGCACGCTACGCGCCCACCAAAAAGGCCTGCAAGAGATGAATGCGGCGCTCAAGAAGATCTGCGAGAAATGAGGAATCCGCTGAAGGCCAACCCCGTTCCCTGTATTCAAACGTGGACGATGCGAACCACGGGTGCGATGGTGCAGTCACTCCTCTGCCGGTTCGAAGAAATGGTCTGACGGTTCAATCTCTCATCAGCCATGCAGCGACTTCTTTCTCGTGATCGACATAGTGCTCCCCGCTCACGTCCACGATCACCCTCTCGATCGCTCCTCCCGTGAAGCGGAAGGGTGCGGCATAGTCGGGCGAGACCGGTGATGCACTGTCTCTTCCGACGCAGAGGCCGTCTCCGACCGGGCAGAAGAAGCCGGGCTGGGTCATGATTGTAGTCTGGCCGACCGGCTTCGTATCGATATACAGGGTCAGCGTGCCCACCGCGCTCATGGTCGTCGCGTCGTCTCCCGTCTTCACGAACTCCGCCGTGAAGAGATGTTTTCCGGTGGCAATCTCGACCTCCGATGTGACCTTCTGGAACTTCTCCCCCAGCCAGTTGTACAGGTAGTGCAGCTTCCTGTCCTTGATGTACAGGCTGTGGCCCCCGGTCACTCCTCCCTGGGCGAAGAGAACCCCTTCGGCCTCCGGTGTGTCGATGACGGCACCGGCGGCGATGGTATACGACCGCCTCCTGATGTTGACCGCCACCATTTCGGGGACATCCGCAGTGTCGGGATAGTAGATATAGCGGTTCCGCGGCTTCGATGGTTGCGGCCGGGGGGTCATCATGATCTCGAGGGCACTGCGGTCGTCGAGGGGCAGGCCGTGGTAGACGCCGGCATAGTAATACCAGAGGCCCTTGAGTTTCTCGAGGATGTCCCGGTGCTCATCCGCGACGTTACGCATCTGGGCGCGGTCCTCCTTCAGGTTGTAGAGCTCCCAGACGTCGTGCTCGAACTTGGACCACCCCGAGATGGGCGGATGGACCGTATTCGCCAGCCAGCCCTGGTAGTAGAGAGCCCGCTGTCCGAGCATGGCGTAGAACTGGAAGTCTTTCTCGGGGGCCCCGGCATCGCGGAGAGCCGGTGCGAAGCTCTCCCCCTCGATCGGGCTCTGGGTGAATCCCTTCAGGACCTCCGGAGGCTCGATGCCGAGCATCTCGTACAGGGTCGGCACGACGTCGACGGCATGGATGTACTGGTGGCGCATCTCCCCGCGGGCCGGGATTCCCTTCGGCCAGGAGACGACGCACATGTCGGCGGTCCCGCCTTCGTACCCGGCGAACCGTTTCCAGTACGGGAACGGCGTGTCGAAGGCCCACGCCCAGCCCGTGCAGTAGTGGTTGTAGGACTTCGGGCTGCCGAGTTCGTCGAGGTGGAGGAGGTTCGTCTTGATGTCGTCGGGGACGTTGTTGAAGAACCGCATCTCGTTGAAGGTGCCGTTGGGGCCTCCCTCGCCGCTTCCGCCGTTGTCCGAGACGACGATGACGATCGTGTTCTCCAGCTGCCCGGACTCCTGGAGATAATCGAGGACCCTCCCGATCTCGTGATCCGTGTAGGAGACGAAGCCGGCAAAGACCTCGGCCATGCGGACGAACAGTCTCCGCTCGTCCTCAGAGAGAGAGGCCCACGGCCGCACAAAGTCAAGTTTCGGCCAGGGCTGCCCGTCCGGCCCTGTTGCCTCGGGCTCCCCGTGCGGGTTGATCGGGGACAGTTCCGTCGATCCGGCAAGAGTCCCATCTTCTTCTGGTTCGCGAGGATCTGCTTGCGGATCTCCTCGTACCCCATGTCGAACCTGCCCCTGTACCGGTCCGCCCATTCCTTGAAGACGTGGTGCGGCGCATGGGCGCATCCCGGGCAGAAGTACGTGAACCAGGGCTTGTCCGGCGCCACCGTCTTCGCATCCCGTATGAACTCGATCGCCCTGTCGGCAAGGTCCCTGGAGAGGTGGTAGCCCTGCTCGGGCAGGTACGGCTGTTCGACGGGGTGGTTGTCGTACACGAGGTCGGGGTACCACTGGCTGGACTCTCCTCCGATGAACCCGTAGAACCGCTCGAATCCCCGGCCCAGCGGCCAGCGCCCTTTCCATGCCGAGACATCGGTCTCCTCGCCGGGAGTCAGGTGCCACTTGCCGATGGCGTAGGTGTTCCAGCCCCGCTCGTTGAGCACCTCGGCAATGGTCCCGTTCTCGAACGGAATCCGGGCGCTGATGCCCGGGAACCCGCCGCCCGCTTCGGTGATGCAGGCCATGTTGTTGCTGGTGGCATTGCGACCGGTCAGGAGGCAGGACGCGAGTCGGAGAGCAGAGAGCGGTGGTATGGAAGTTGCTGAACCGGATGCCGGAATCGGCGATCCGGGTCATGTTCGGGGTCTCGACGGGGCCCCCGAACGTGTCCATGGTCCCGTACCCCACGTCATCCCAGACGATGTACAGGATATTGGGCGATCCCTCCGGCGCCTGCGGCTGGATGAACGGCTCCCAGTCGGGGGTTGCCTCCCGAATGTCGAGTGCAATTTTTCCCTTCCATGGTTTGGTCATAGTATCCTCCGTTAAATTTATAACGACCCTCACTCTCCGCCTCATCTATAAATATTTATCTTGAATTTAATCACATGAGAGCAGGTGGACTTTTCCATTCTCGGGGTTACAGGGCTCGGGATGTATCGAGGTACACGAGCAGGTCCGTTATTCGGGTATCGACACCCTGAGACCGATCGGGAGGTGAGATACGGCAATGGCGACCCTCTCCCGATGAGCGGTCGATAGCGAAAAAGAAAAAAAAAGGTATCAATGACGGTGGCGGGTCGCGGAGTCGGGGAGCGCGGGACGGGGCGCACGCCCGCTGGAACCTGCCGGGCGCGCCCAGTTCGCCGGTTGTGGCCGTCAGGCGATGGCGAGGACGCGGCGGAGTTCGGCCTGCGTCGATCTCGGTGGTGATCCCCTCGTCGTGCCAGTGTTTCCGGCAGCCGCAGTGGTCGAGCAGGACGCACTGCGGCGGCAGCCCGAGCCGGAGGGCCTTCCAGCCGCCGGCGAGCAGGTTCGGCACGCAGGTGACGCCGACCACGCCGGCGCCGTCGCCGAGGAGTTGCCGCCCGGCCTCGCCCGCGAAGACCGACGACTCGTGCGGCACGAGGTAGACGTCGAACCCCTGCTCGGCGCCGAGCCGGGTCAGCTGCCGGACGCGACAGCGCGGCTCGCACCCGCGGCACTCGCAGGCGAGCGGGCCGGGCACGGCTTTGCAGCGCGGGCGGGGGTGGAACCGGAGGCAGGCCGGCACGATCACGGCCTTTCGCGGCGTCTCGAGGAACGCGGCGCGCTGGGCCCGGTTCATCAGTTCGGCGCCGACCATGTTCAGGTGGTACTCGACGCGGGGCCGGGCTGCGAAGACCACGTCCTCGCGCCAGGAGTACGACGGGTGCTCCTCGGCGAGGAACCGTTCCACGCCCGCCGTGTACGCGCCGAGTGCGGCGAGGCTCGCCTCCTCGAACCACGCGGCGAACGCGATGGCGGCGGCGAGCACGTCAACAGCCTCGTCCTCGGGCAGTGTATGGAGAAAGTCGCGCCACGCGGAGAGCCGCTCGACCTCCTCGCGGTAGTCGCCGGCTGCTTTCAGCCAGCCGAGAAGCCTGTCGAGGTGGTCGAGGGTCGGGCGCGGGTGCCAGTCCCGGTCCTGTGGCACGAGGTAGAGCGTCGAGAGGACGCCGCGTAGATGGTCGGCGACGGGCTTCAGGAGCGGGCTCGCGCGGCGGATGTCGGCGAGCGAGGAGAGGACGCAGCGCGGCGTGCAGGCGAGGTCGTGGGCGTCGTCGCCATAGGCCCGCCAGTAGACCCCGAGCATCAGGAGCTCGAGCAGATACTCCTCCTCCGCGCGCACAGGTTCGCTCCCGCTCTCCGCGATGGAGGAGACGAACGCTGCGACGGCCGGGAGGAGCGGCGCCCCTGCCGACACGACCTCGTCTGCGAACCGGGCCACGTCCCGGTAGTACGCAGCCGAGTCGGGAGCCCCGTTCCTGAGAGAGTACGGTGATCACCTCGGGGGCTTCGCCGGCCGGCTCGTCCCCTTCCGCCTCCCCGATCATATACGAACCTCGCCGCGAACGAAAATGAGGGTATCGATGGAGGTCATATCGGCGTCAGGCCTGCACGCCGCTCCCGTCCCGTTCGGCGTCGACCGACCGGGTCTCGGTCCCCCGCAGCGCGGAAGCGATGACGGCCGGGATGGTGAGGAGCGTGGAGACGACGAAGGCGAGGGCGATCCCCCCGGTCACGGCCTGCTGGACCGCGACGGGCATGCTCGTGCCGCCGATCACGAACATCTCCATCATCTGGTCCATCGGGATCGAGCCGACCAGGACAGGGGTCGCGATCGCCATCGAGATCACCATCCCGAGGTTGTTGAGGAGGGCGCGGACCGAGGAGGTGATGCCGCGCCGCTCGGGCGGGACGGCGCCCATGACCGCGCTCGTGTTCGGCGACTGGAAGAGGCCCGAACCGAGGCCGTTGACGAAGAGCGGGAGCGCGATCCAGAGGTAGGGAGTGTCGTACTGGATCAGGGCGAGCCCGGCGAGCCCGACGAGCGAGAGGGTGAGCCCGGTCGTGCTGATCAGCCGCGAGCCGTAGCGGTCGGAGAGGACGCCGCCGACGGGGCCCATGATCACGAGTCCGATTGCGAGGGGCGCGATCAGGATGCTCGAGGTGAGCGGGTCGAGGCCGCGGACGCCCTGGAAGTAGAGGATCAGCAGGACCATGACCGCGCCGCGCGCGATCGCGTTCAGGAACGCCGAGAGCTGGCCGAACGCGACGATCCGGATCCGGAAGAGCGAGAGGTCGATGAGCGGGTGCGGGGTCCGCGTCTCGTGCCGGACGAAGAGGCCGAGGCTGGCGAGGAAGAGCGCGAGGACCGCGAGCATCACGGGCGAGAGGAAGCCGGGGATGAACCCGACCCCGACGTAGGCGATGAGGCTGAGGACGGCGACCGTGAAGAGGCCCATGCCCACGAAGTCGAACCCCCCGTAGAGCCGGGGGAGGGCGGGCTCGCGGAGGTGCCGGGCGCCGAGGTAGAGGGCGACGAGGCCGATCGGGATGTTGAAGAAGAAGTTCAGGCGCCAGTCCACGAGGGTCAGGACACCGCCGAGGATCGGCCCGACCACGAATGCCGCGGCCATGATCATGGAGAGGAGGCCGGTCGCACGCCCGAGTTCGCCCCGGGGGAAGGCGTCGGTGATGATGATCGTCGAGTTCGCGATCAGGATCGAGCCGCCGAGGGCCTGGAGGATCCGGAAGACGGTCGAGCTGGACGATGTCGACCGAGAACCCGCAGAGGAGCGAACCGAGCGTGAAGAGAGCGAGGCCCGCGAGGTAGAGGGGTTTGCGGCCGTAGAGGTCCGCGAGCCGGCCCCAGAGGGGGGCCGTGATCGTGGTGACGAGAAGGTAGACGACGAGCGGGATCATCACGCCGATCAGGGTCGTGTCGAGCGCGATCATGATCGTGGGCAGGGCGATGATCAGGGTCGAGCCGTTCAGGACGCCGCCGAGCGTGCCGAGCGACGTGACGAGGAGCGCGATCCACTTGTACTCGAGCCGGGTCATTCGCGGGAACGCTCCTGGCGGAACCGTCCGGTTCCCGGGCAGGCTGGTGGCATTCCGCCCCGGGAACCGTGGCACAGGATCCGCACCCTAGCTGATCTGCGTCGCACCTATTTACGCCGTGGGATCTCCCGCCCGCGACCGGGGAGGGGTGGATGCGCCTCTTCCAGAACGCGGTGAATAGCGAGACCACGTCGGCGAAATCGATCCTGCCGTTCCCGTTGAAGTCGAATGCCGCGAGCGGCTCGTTCGCCGCAATCCAGGTCATCTGGTTGAAGTAGAGGACGACGTCAGCGAAGTCTTTCCGGCCGTTGCCGTTCACGTCGTCGTACTGCCCATCCCGTTCGTGTCCGTCGGAAGGCCAGCTCCCCGGCCCCTCACGACGGGCGGACGGGGCGCAGGGCACTGGAGTGCCCCGAAGCGAATGAGACATGGTGCATGGATTCCTCCTCGGCCGCTCCGCTCGGGAGCGACGATCAGGGAGTACTGTCCGCGAAGGAGGATCGGCTCAGCGCCGGTTTCGGAATTCACGGACCGGTCGGCCTCTCGAGTGCGACAGGCGGAGATCCGTGGCCGACCCGATGAGCGTGGGCCGGCGCCGGATCAGGCGCCCGTGAGAGGAAGAAGAGAGAGGAGATCAGTCCTCGGGCACGGAGTTGTCGATCACGCGGACGTTGTCGCCGCGGACCGTGATCGGGATCGGGACCACGGACTCGTAGAGCTCGACCGTGATCTCCTCCTTCCCGGTGTCGACGCGCTTGACCACGGCCTTCTCGCCCTTGAACGGGCCCGCGATCAGCTCGACGATCGTCCCCTCGTTGATCCCCGCGACGACCGGCTTCGGGACGAGGAAGTGCTGGATCTCGGCGAACGAGGTCTCGCCGTGGACCACGGCGCGGGCGTGGGGGACGCGCTCGACGAGCTGCTCCATCCGGGCGAACTCCTCGGGCGTCTCGATCAGCACGTAGCCCTGGAGCTCCTTCGGCGCGATCACCGCGTAGACCTTGATGTCGGACTGCTCGACCGCCTTCCGGATGTTGTCGGCAACCGTCCGCTCCTGCTTCGAGGTGGTCTTGACCGCGAAGTAGTGGAGTTCGGGCGCCTCGTCCCCGTTCACTTCGGAAACACCATCATCAGTTCGTAGATGACAAACCCGATCAACCCGATGAGCGCTATGCCGGCCGCGGCCACGAGCGAGATCTTCTGGAACTCGTCCCGCGTCGGCGTCCGGGCGAGCTTGAGCACCCGCCAGTACTTGCGGAAGAGCTCCTTCGTTGACGTTGATCTTCGAGATCCTGACGTCTTTGACCTGGTCGCGTATTGTGTTGAGGTCTACCATGACGAAATCACTTGAGGAAGTCTATATCGAACTGCCGGTTCACGACCGGCGTCTTCTTCTCGGAGCGGCCGTAGATCTGCGGCGAGCGGACGCCCGTGACCACGAGCATGGTCCGCATCTTGTGCTCCATGTCGGGGTCGATCTGCGCGCCCCAGATGATCCGCGCGTTCGGGTCGATCCGGTTGTAGACCTCCTGGACGACGCCCTCGGCCTCCTCCATGGTCATGTCCGGGCCGCCGACCACGTTGACGAGGGCCGCCGTCGCGCCCGAGATCTCCACGTCGAGGAGGGGGGAGCGGAGGGCCTTCTTGACCGAGTCGATCGCCTTGTCCTCCGAGTCGGACTCGCCCATGCCGATCATCGCGACGCCGCCGCGCTCCATGACCGTCCGGACATCGGCGAAGTCGAGGTTGACGAGGCCGGGCATGGTGATCAGCTCGGTGATCCCCTTGACCGCCCGCATCAGCACCTCGTCGGCGACCTTGAACGCGGCGTAGAGGGGGAGCCGCGGCACAACCTCGAGGAGGCGGTCGTTCGGGACCACGATCACCGTGTCCGCGACGTCGCGCAGGCGCTCGAGCCCGGCCTCGGCGTTCTCCATCCGGATCGCGCCCTCGGCCACGAAGGGCAGGGTCACGACCGCGATCGTGAGCGCGCCCTCCTCGCGGGCCGCCTTCGAGATGACGGGGGCACAGCCCGTGCCCGTGCCGCCGCCGAGGCCGGCCGTGATGAAGACCATGTCCGCACCCGAGACGGCGCGGCGGATCTCCTCCTCGGTCTCGAGCGCCGCCTCCTCGCCGATCTGCGGGAGGGATCCGGCGCCGAGGCCCCGGGTCCGCTGCCGGCCGATCAGGATGCGCTGGTCCGCCTGGACCCGCGAGAGGTGCTGGGCGTCCGTGTTCACCGCGATGAGGCGGGCGCCGTGGATCCCCTCCTCCATCATCCGGGTGATCGTGTTGGATCCGCCGCCTCCGCAGCCGATCACGACGATCTCGGTCCGGAGCTCGCGGAGCACCTCCTCGAGATCTTCGTTGTTCTGTGCATAGTCCATCATGTGGTCGCTGTCCTTGACCCGAGCGAGCGCTTCCTCGACTATTGACCTCATAGATACTTCTCCAACCCCTCTACAAAGACCTCGGTGGCGCAGGGGGACCGCACCATCTCCGGGCGTATCTCCAGTCCGTCGATGACCACGGTCTCGCCGCGCTGCAGCCGTCCGAACAGCGGTCCCGGGGGCACGCCGAGTGCGGACGCCTTTTTCGGATCGAACCGTTCTCGTCTGATGATCAGACGGTCGCCCACGATGGCGGTCTGCTGGTTACCCGTTATGGATTTTACACACAGGGTTATTAAATCATGTATGATCTGTTCCGCCAGCGCGGCTTCGGTACGAGGAAGACGGGCAGGAGCCGCCCTCCCTCGGCCAATCCGACCGCCGGGAGGGCCGCCACGGCCCCGGCGAGGCCCGGCTCGTCCGCACGGAGCGCCTCGTCGACGAGCACGGGGTCCAGCCGGATCGCCACCGGGTCCGGGCAGGAGGCGAGTGAAACCGACCCGGAGCGCGGCTCCCGGTGCGACCGTCGCCGCGAGCCCGAGCAGCGCCGCGTAGTCGTCCCAGGGGAGGAGTCCGAGCCCGGCGAGGGCACTCTCGCCGAGCAGCGGGAAGCCCGGCATCCCCGAGATAGAGCCGCGATCCGTTCGAGATCGGCCCGCGGCACGGCCTTGCGGTCGACGTACGCGGCGACCGCGCCCGAGGCCCCGACGAGGTGCGCGAGCATCGGCGCCGTCGAGCCGGGGGAGGTCGTCCGTGCGGACGATGTGGCCGAACGCCCCGCGGGTCGAGAGTGCGACCGCGGTCTGGCGGGCCGCGTACTGGGTGCCGCCGAGCCCGAGGAGCGGGATGGCGAGCCGGTCGGGGACGGCCGTCAGCACGGCCCGGGCCACGGCCTCGCCCGCGGCCGGGTCCGTCCACTGGTCGGGACCGGACCCGATCTCGACGAAGCAGGACGGCGTCTCGAGGTCGGTCGGGCCGTGGTGGGTCCGCTCGTAGTCTGACGCGGTAGCCGGCGGGCGCGAGCGCGACGAGGCGGCGGAGCACGGCCTGCATGAACGCGGGCGGGCAGGGCGCGACCCGGTCGGGCTCGCCGCCGAGCGCGGCCTCGCCGACGTTGCCGGTCGCGTGGACCGTCAGCTGCGGCACCGGCTTGACGGAGGTATGGCGCGAGAGGAAGACCACGAGGTCCGCATCGAGGCCCCGGTCGACCCGTTCGGCGTGGATCAGCCGCTCTTCGACCTCGTGAAACTCCCAGTCGTCGGCCGGCCGGAGGCTCGTCGATCAGCGCCTCGCACCAGCTCCTGATCCTGACACCGGCCGGATCCTGGATCGAGTTGACGCCCGCTATCCGCATGGCAACGATCGTGGGCTTTTCGACAGAAGACTGCTCCGGTCGCGTCCCGGTGAAAAAACCTATCTCTGTCGCCCGCCTGTATGATCGCATGGACGAGGCAACGATCCGCAGGGCGTTCGACGAGATGGGCATCGAGAACGAGATCCAGTGCCCCCAGGCCGAGGCGATGTCGGCGAAGTACGGCATCCCGAAGCGCGAGATCGGCGAGTACTGCGACGCCCACGGCGTGAAGATCCGGGGCTGCCAGACTCGGCTGCTTCCGCTGATGGCCCGGTTCCTGAACGTCGTCCCGGTCGACGAGGCGGTCGCGGCGGCGGTCGGGCTGGCCCTGCCTGTCGGAACCGAGATCGTTCCCCTCGAAGAGGCGTCGGGGCGCGTGCTCGGCGCGGACGCCAGGGCCGACACGGACCTCCCGGGCTTTCGCCGCTCCACCGTGGACGGGTACGCCGTCCGCGCCTCCGAGACGGTCGGGGCCTCGGACGCGCTCCCCTCGCTCTTCCGGCTGAAGGGCCGGGTCGCGATGGGCGCCGGCGCGTCGTTCGCCCTCGCCCCCGGCGAGTGCGCATACGTCCCGACCGGCGGCGAGGTCCCCGAGGGGGCCGACGCGGTCGCGATGGTCGAGCACGCCGAGCGCCGACGGCGAGGAGGTGCTGATCGGCCGGCCGGTCGCGGACGGCGAGAACCTGGTCCTCCCGGACGAGGACTTCGCGGCCGGCGAGGTCGTGGTCCCGGCCGGGCGCGGCTCTCGCCCCAGGAGGTCGGGGCCCTCGCTGCGGTCGGCAGGGCGGAGGTCGAGGTCCGCCGGCGGCCCGTTGTCGGCGTGCTCTCGACCGGGAACGAGGTCGTGCCCGTCGACGCGGTGCCGGGGAGGAGCGAGGTCCGGGACGTGAACTCGTACCTCTGCCGGGCCTTCTGCTCCGAGCGCGGCTGCGAGACGCGGTTCTACGGGATCGTCCGCGACGAGCCGGGCGCGCTCCGCGCCGTCCTCGAAGACGGCGGCGAAGGAATGCGACGCGGTCCTCGTCTCGGGCGGCTCGTCCAAGGACGAGCGCGATCTCGGTGCGCGGACGATCGCGGAACTCGGCGAGGTGCTGGTCCACGGGATCGCGCTCGCGCCGGGCAAGCCGACGATCATCGGCCGGGTCGGCGAAATCCCCGCGATCGGCCTGCCGGGCCACCCGGCCTCGGCCTTCGTGGTCCTGCTCGTGGTCGCGGGGCCCATGCTCGCGGCCCTCTCGGGCGACCTGACGGATCGGTCGCGGCGGGTCAGGGCCCGGCTCGCCGAGAACGTCCCCTCGGCCCGCGGGCGCGAGGACTACGTCCGCGTGACCGTCCGCGACGGGATGGCACGGCCGGTCTTCGCGAAGTCCGGGCTGCTCAACTCGCTCGTCCGCGCGGACGGGCTGCTCCGGGTCCCGGCCGGGCGCGAGGGCTTCGAGACCGGGGACGAGGTGGAGGTGCTCCTGTGGTGAAGCGGTACCTCGCGGTCGTCTCGCTCGAGGAGGCGCTCGAGACGCTCCGGACCGGCTTCGTCTACCCGCATCCGAGCGAGACCGTCCCGCTCGAAGCCGCGGTCGGGCGCGTGACCGCGGCGCCGGTCTACGCCCGGTTCTCGGTCCCGGAGGTCCACCTCTCGGCCATGGACGGGATCGCGGTCCGTTCCGCCGACACCGCCGGCGCGAGCGAGGGACGGCCGGTTCGGCTCGCTCGACGCGCTCCGGGTCAACACGGGAAACGTGGTCCCGCCGCCGTACGACGCGGTGATCATGATCGAGGACGTGCTGATCGGCGACGACGGCTCGTTCACGATCCGGCGGGCCGCGGCGCCCTGGCAGCACGTCCGGCCCGCGGGCGAGGACATCGGCGAGACCGAGATGGCCGTGCCCCGGGGCCGGCGGCTCCGGGCCGAGGACCTCGGCGCGCTCGCGGCCTACGGCATGGCCGAGGTCGGGGTCGCGACTGTCCGGGTCGGGTTCATCCCGACCGGCTCCGAACTGATCCCGCACGGCCAGCGGCCGGAGCCGGGCCAGGTGGTCGAGTCGAACACGCTCTTCGCCTCGGCCTGGCTCGCCTCGCTCGGGTGCCGGTGCACGCGGTACCCGAACACCCCCGACGAGTACACGCTGATCCGCGACCGGATCCGCGAGGCGGTCGCCGCGAACGATCTCGTGATCGTCTCGGCCGGCTCGTCGGCCGGGCACCCGCGACTTCACGGCCGACGTGATCGCCGAGCTCGGCGAGGTGCTGATCCACGGCGTCGCGATCAGGCCGGGCAAGCCCGTGATCATCGGCCGGGTCGACGGAAAGCCCGTGATCGGCCTGCCCGGGTACCCGCTCTCGGCCCTGACCGTGCTCCGCGAGCTCGTGATCCCCATGCTCGCCCACTTCGGCCTTCCCGTCCCGATCCCCGACGAGGTCGGGGCCGTCCTCGCCTCGCCGCTCACGAAGGAGGTCGGCGCGGACGAGTTCGTGCTCCTCGCGGTCGGGCGCGTCGAACGAACGCTGGGTCGCCATCCCGCAGTCGCGCGGCGCCGGCGTCCAGATGTCCGTGGTCCGGTCGAACGCGTACCTCCGGGTGCCGGCGCGGAGCGAGGGGGTCGAGGCCGACGAGGAGGTCGCGGTCCGGCTCACCGTCCCGCGACGGGACGCCGAGCGGGCCCTGCTCGTGACCGGGTCGCACGACCCGGCCATCGACGTCCTCGCCGACCTCCTCTCCGCCGGGGGGATCGACCTCCACTCGGCCCACGTGGGCTCGATGGGCGGGATCTTCGCCCTCCGCCGGGGCCACTGCCACGCAGCCCCGATGCACCTGCTCGCGCCCGACGGCGACTTCAACGTCCCGTTCCTCCGCCAGTACCTGCCCGACCGCCGGATCCTGCTCGTCTGCGTGGCCGAACGGCAGCAGGGGATCATCTCGCGCGACGGCCTCGGGATCGAATCGATCGCGGATCACACCTTCGCGAACCGGCAGCGTGGCTCGGGAACGCGGATGCTCCTCGACCGCTGGCTCGTCGAACACGGGATCGACCCGGCGTCGGTCGCCGGTTACAACCGCGAGTTCACGACCCACCTCGGGGTCGCGGTCGCGGTGAAGTCGGGCGAGGCCGAGATGGGGCTCGGGGTCTACTCGGCCGCGCAGGCCCTCGGGCTCGGGTTCAGCCCGGTCGCGACCGAGCGGTACGAGCTCGCTCTCGACCCGGCCTCGCTCTAGGACCCGCGGGTGGCCGCGCTCGTCGACGCGATCTCGTCGGACGCGTTCCGCGAACGGCTCGCGGCCATGGGCGGATACGACCTCGACCTGCACCGGCGAGCGGCGCTGCTCGCAGCCCTGAGAGCCGCGAGCGCGGCCTCCTCGGGCGTGGCGCACTGCACCGCGCCGGGCAGGTCCCAGGAGCGGTAGCAGGCGACCGGGATCCCCTCTTTTATCGCGATCGCGAGACTCGGAGAGGGTGCCGAACGCGCCCCCGACTCCTACCACCGCGTCGGCCGACTGGACCAGGATCATGTTTCTCGCATGGCCCATGCCTGTCCGGATCCGGACCGAGAGGTACGGGTTGCCGTCGGAGAGGTCGGGCAGCACGCCGACCACGAGCCCGCCGGCCTCGCGGGCGCCGCGGGCCGCGGCCTCCATCACGCCGCCCCGCCCGCCGGTCAGGACGATTGCGCCGTGCTCCGCGAGCATCCGTCCGACCACCCCGGCCGCCTCGAGCAGGTCCTCGTTGCAGTCGGTCGCCCCGCAGACCGCGATCTGCATGAGAGAGACGTTGGCGTTCCTGCGGAGAAAAGAGTTATCGCCGCCGCAGCGCGGCGATGATGGCGAGGCCCGCAACGACGGCAAGACAGAGCGGCGGAGCGAGCGCGGCCCGGGTCGTGGCCGGGACGGCTGTGGTCGGAGCAGACGTCGCGTTCGCCGTCGGGGTCGCATTCGGTGTCGCGGTCGCGTTCACCGTCATGTTGACGGTCGCTGTGGGCGTGGCGTTCGGAGCGGCCGTCGGGGGCACGATCGAACTGAGATAGAGGTCGTAGAGTGCGTCCGGCGTCCGACTCGCCTCTCCGCCGACCACGAGCCGATCCCCGGCCCCGGCCGTCACGCCGAGCCCCCGCGACGGGCCGTTGCCGATCGCGAACGACCGGTTCCAGGCCTCGGCGCCGGTCCTGTCAAGTCGGGCCACGTATGACCGGGTGCCCTCCGGCGCCCCGACGGCGCCGGCGACGGCGTAGCCGTCCGCGCCGGCCGGGGAGAGGGCGTAACCCCACGTCCGCGCATCTCCGGCCGTGAGCCGCTTTCGCCACTGCTCGTTTCCGGCCGTATCCACCTTCACCAGGACGGCCGCGTGCGAGCCCGCCCCGTCAACGTCGCCGAGGAGGAGCCAGCCCCCGTCCGGGCTCGGTTCGAGGGTGTAGCCGTCGGCCGTCTCCGCGCCGAATGCGTACGTCCGCTGCCACTCCCGGTTCCCTCCCGACGAGACCTTCACGAGGAGCATGTCGAGGTAGCCCGGGCGGGCTGCGTCGGTCGAGCCGATGACGAGGTACCCGCCGTCCGGTGTCGCACGAAGGTCGTGGACGACAAGGACGGAGCCGCCGAGCGCGAGCGAAAGATGCCAGATCTCGCCCCCGTCCTCACCGGTCTTCAGCAGGAGCAGGGCCGGCGCCCCGCCGCTCGTCAGGTCGGTCGTCCCGGCCACGAGGTACCCGCTGTCCGTCGCCGGGACGACCGCGTCCCCGCTGTCCCGCCCGCTGCCGACGGAGTACGACCGGGACCAGAGCTGCCGCCCGTCCGGCGCGAGCCGGAGGAGGAGGACGTCCTCGCCCTCGGGGCTCGCGGCGCCGGTCCTGCCGACCACGACGACGCCGTTCTCCGGGGTCAGAGAGGCCTTAGCCGGACTCCCTCGCCCTCCCGCTCCGAACGGTACCCGCTCCTCGCGGATCGACGTCCCGTTCGCATCCGTCCGGACCAGGTAGAGCTCCTCGCCGGATCCGTTTCCAGCCGAGCTCCCGACGAGCAGGTACCCGCCTCCGGACGGCTCGAGGAGCGAGACCAGGGTCTCGTTGCCGAGCCCGCCGTAGGTCTGCTCCCAGGCGGCCGGCGGGGTCTGGTTCGCGGCCGACGTATTGTTCGCGTCGGCGGCCGCAGCGCTCCCCGCGAGCAGCAGGGCGAGGATGACCCCCGCCGCGAGTCTGAACAGCTCTCTCGTCATCGCACCACCGTCCATTCCTTGGTGAGAGACTATCGGCATCGGAGGGATTAAACCTGATAGGATCCGCCGCGGCGGCCCCGGGACCTCTCGCGAAAAAGTACTTGGGCTGTGACGACCGACTTATAAACCACTCATGGACGGAGAGGGTACGCGGTGAAGGACGTCGCCGGGAGCTACCGACCGGCCGAGCTCGAGGACGGGGTGCGCAGGTTCTGGGACGAGGAGCAGGTCTACGCGAGGGTCAGGGCGCTCCATGCCGGCGACCCGCCCTTCTTCTTCGTGGACGGACCGCCGTACACGACCGGCCACATCCACCTCGGCACGGCCTGGAACAAGATCATCAAGGACGCGGTCCTCCGGCAGGTCCGGATGCGGGGCCGGCACGTGATCGACCGGGCCGGGTACGACATGCACGGCCTGCCGATCGAGGTGCAGGTCGAGAAGCAGCTCGGCTTCGTCTCCAAGAAGGAGATCGAGGACTACGGGATCGGGCGGTTCATCGAGGAGTGCCGGACCTTCGCGGCGAAGAACCGCGACCTGATGTCCGACCAGTTCAGGGCGCTCGGCGTCTGGCTCGACTTCGACAACCCGTACCAGACCGTGACCCCGGACTACATCGAGGCCGCCTGGTGGGCGCTCAGGCAGGCCGACGAGAAGGGGATGCTCGACCTCGGGCACCGGGTCGTGAACTGGTGCCCGCGCTGCGAGACCGCGATCGCGGACGCCGAGGTCGAGTACTGGGACGAGCGCGACCCGTCGATCTTCGTGAAGTTCCCGCTCGCGGGAGCGGAGAACGAGTACCTCGTCATCTGGACCACGACGCCCTGGACCCTCCCGGCGAACGTCGCGGTCGCGGTCGACCCCGACGCTCTCCTACGCGCTCGTCCGCGCGGTGAAGGAGGGCGTCGACGAGCGGCTCTGGATCGCCGAGGACCTGGTCGAGCCCGTCCTGAAGCGCGGCCGGTACCAGGACTTCGAGGTGCTCGAGACCCGGCCCGGCGCCGGGCTCGTCGGGACCGCTGTACCGCTCGCCCCTCGAGGACCTGATCGAGATCCAGCGGACCGATGCCCCACCGGGTGGTCGAGGCCGACTTCGTCACGCTCGAGAACACCGGCCTCGTCCACATCGCGCCCGGCCACGGCTGGGACGACTACCTGGTCGGCGTCCGCGAGTGCCTCCCGTTCCTCTGCCCGGTCGACGAGGCCGGGGTCTTCACGGCCGAGGCCGGCGCGTTCGCGGGCCGGCCGATCCGCGAGGCGAACCTCGACGTGCTCGAGGCCCTCGGCGACCACCTGCTCGCGCGGGCCGAGGTCGTCCACCGCTACGGCCACTGCTGGCGCTGCAAGACCCCGATCATCTTCCGCGCGACCGCGCAGTGGTTCCTCCGGATCCCCGACGTGAAGGAGCAGATGCTCGACGTGATCGCAAAGGTCACGCTGGTACCCGGAGTGGGCCGGCTCGCGCCCGGTTCTACGACTGGGTCCAGGACGCCCGCGACTGGTGCATCTCGCGCCAGCGCTACTGGGGCATCCCGATCCCGATCTGGGTCTGCCCGGCCTGCAGCGCCCGGCGGGTCGTGGGCACCATCGCCGAGCTCGAGGCGCTCTCGGGCTCGTCCGTCCCCGACCCGCACCGCCCCTTCGTGGACGAGATGACGCATCCCCTGCGCCTGCGGCGGCGCCATGCGGCGGGTCGAGGACATCTTCGACGTCTGGTTCGACTCGGCCGTCGCCTCCTGGGCCACGCTCGGCTTCCCCGGAAAGGTCGAGGCCTGGGAGCAGCTCTGGCCCGCCGACTTCATCACCGAGGGGCAGGACCAGACGCGGGGCTGGTTCTACTCGCAGCTCGGGGCCTCGACCTTCGCGTTCGGCCGGGCTCCCGTACAAGTCCGTCCTGCATGCACGGCTTCGCGCTCGACGCCGAGGGGCGCAAGATGTCGAAGAGCCTCGGGAACGTGGTCGCGCCGTCCGAGGTCGTGGAGAAGGTCGGCGTCGACGTGCTCCGGCTCTACGTCCTCTCGGCGAACGCCCCCTGGGACGACCTGAAGTTCAACTGGGACGGAGTGAAGACCGTCTCGCGGACCGTCGAACATCCTCTGGAACGTCTACCGGTTCCCGCTCCCCTACATGCTCCTCGACGGCTTCGTGCCCGAGGCCGCCGGCGCCGTGCGGACGGCGCGTACGTCCACCGCCGGTACGCCGCGATGGCGACCGAGGACCGGTTCATCATCTCGCGGGTCAACACCCTCGCGCACCAGTGCGCGAACGACCTCGCGGACTACCAGCTCCACCGCGTGGTCCGCGAGCTCCTCTCGTTCGTGCTCGAGGACCTCTCGCGCTGGTACATCCAGCTCGTCCGGCCGCGGATGTGGCTCGAGGGCGAGGACGAGGGGAAGCGGGACGCGTACGAGACCCTCTACTACGTGCTCCGCCGCCTCTTCGCCCTCCTCGCGCCGTTCGCGCCGCACCTCGCCGAGGCCTGCTACCGGAACCTCCGGCTCGAGGCCGACCCCGAATCGGTCCACATGCTCGCGTGGCCCGAGGGGAACCCCGACCTCATGGACCCGGTGCTCGAGCGGGCGACGGCGCTCGTCCGCTCGTTCGACGACGCGGTCCAGAACGCCCGGCAGGCCGGGAAGCGCAAGCTCCGCTGGCCTGTCCGGACGGTCGTGGTCGTGACCGACGCGGACGAGGTCGAGGATGCCCTCCTCTCGCAGCGACCCGTCTGCCGCTCCCGCGCGAACGCCCGCGAGGTCGTCGTGGTCCGCGGCGTCTGGGACCGGATCGGCTGGCGGGCCGAGCCCGTGATGAAGGCGCTCGGGCCCACGTTCGGCCGCGAGGCTCCGATCGTCAAGAAGTTCGTCGAGGAGGCCGACGGCAACGGCCCTGAAGGTCGCGCTCGACCGGGACGGGACGGTTGCGCTCGGCGAGTACAGGCTCGGCGCAGCCCAGATCGTCTTCCACGAGTCCCTCCCCGAGGGTGTCTTCGGCGCCCCGATGGACGGCGGCACCGTCTACGTCGACGTCGCGCTCGACGACGAGCTCGAGGGCGAGGGCTGGGCGCGCGAGCTGGTCCGGCGGATCCAGGAGATGCGCCGGCAGCTCGACCTCGCGGTCGACGACCTGATCGAGGTCGAGGTCGTGCTCCGGGACTCCCGGATCGCGGCTCTCGTGGCCGACTGGCACGCGACGGTCGGGGCCGAGGTCCGGGCCGAGACGCTCACCATCGAGGACAAGGGCGAGATCGAGGCCGTCGAGGACGATCCGATGACCCTCGTCGCCGACTGGGACCTCGACGGTCTCGCGGTCACGATCCGGGTCACCCGGGCGAATAACACCTGACTTTTTTTATAAGCCCCGGGATGAGCCCGGCGAGGAGGGTCCGCCCTTCGTCCGAATTGAAGAGCGGCAGGTCGCGGTCGATGAAGGCCCGCGACCGGACCGCGACCGCGACCTCGCCGGTCCGGGGATCGGCCCCGAGACCTCGACCGGCCGCCGGTAGACCAGCGTGCCCCGCCGCTGCCAGGCCGGCGTCTCGGCCAGGTTGACCCCGTGCCGGAACGCGAGCTCGTGGAGGGCCGGCGAGGCCAGCCCCCGGAGCCGTGAAGCGGCCTCCCGCGGCGAGAGTCCGTCCCCGACCAGCACGGCCTGGGCGTAGGCGTTGATGTGGTTGCGCCAGGCTTCGGCCTGGCGGCCCGCGAGGTAGGCGTGCGCCGAGGCCGGGTCGACGAAGACGACCCGGGCGTCGAACGCGACGGGCTCGTCAAGCCCGAGCTCGATCGTCAGGGCCGAGGCCGCGAACGCGGCGAGGACCGAGTCGATCTTCTCGACGCGGCCGCCGAACGGGAGTTCCGTGAAGAAGCAGCTGATCTCGTCCGAGAAGGTGTAGGCGAAGACCGGCGAGGCCCCTGCGTCGGCCACCAGCCGCCGCGCCACGGAGGCCATCGCGCCGGCAAACCGCTCGTCGAACGGGCGGGCGAGGTCGAGGGCGCGGGCAAGGCGGTGGAATGCACGTCCGTCGAGCCGGACGTAGAGCGGCGGGAGCGCGGTAAGCGCGGCATAGATCTCCCGGTCGCGCATGAAAAAGAGACGCCGATGTGCGGGAGGCAGGATCAGTCCTTCGCCTTCTGCTTGAAGATCCCCGGCACGTGCCGGACCAGGATCACATCCCCGACGGACCGGATCATCCGGAACGGGATCTGCAGCCCCTTGTAGCCCTTGATATCGATGATGTCCATGTTCAGGTTGCCGAGCGCGAGCGCCTTGATCGTCTTTCGGTCAAGGTCGATCACGACGTCGTCGACATCCCCGATAAAGACGGCCCGGTCCGTATAGACGGAGAGGCCCAGCACATCGGTGATCTGTGATTTCATCGAACTCCCGTTCAAGGTATATACTATAAAAGTAAAAAAGGTGATCCTTTCACATGGACGGCTCGCTCAGACTCGGCAAGCTCTTCGGGATCCCCATCGAGCTCCACTGGACGTTCCTGCTCGTGATCCCGCTCTTTGCCTGGATCATCGGCACCCAGATCCTGCTGACCACCACCCTGCTGAGCGAGGTCTTCGGGGTTGCGATCGACACGACCCTGATCACCGGCAGATACATGCCGTACCTGCTCGGGGCCGCCGTCTCGCTCGGGCTCTTCGCGGGCGTGCTGATCCACGAGGTCGCGCACTCGGTGGTCGCGCTCCGGAACGGGATGAAGATCACCTCGATCACGCTCTTCCTCTTCGGCGGAGTCTCGCAGATGGAGGAGTCGACCCCCGACCCGCGGATCGAGCTCCCGATGGCGCTCGTGGGCCCCGTGACCTCCCTCGTCCTCGGCATCATCTGCATCGGCCTCGTCTACGTGGCCGACGCCGTCATCCCGAACCCGGCGGTTGCCGGGGTGGTCGTCTTCTTTCTCGCCTACCTCGGGCTCCTGAACGTGATCCTCTTCGCGTTCAACCTGCTGCCGGCCTTCCCGATGGACGGCGGGCGCGTGCTCCGGGCCTTTCTCGCCCGCCGGATGCCGCTGCCCCGCGCCACCAAGATCGCCGCGGACGTGGGCAAGGGCTTCGCGGTCATCTTCGGGATCCTCGGCCTGATCGCGCTCAACCCGATCCTGGTGATCATCGCGTTCTTCATCTACATCGGGGCGTCGCAGGAGTCGAGCGCGATCCGGTACACGTTCCTGCTCCAGGACGTGACCCTCGAGCAGATCATGAGCCGCGAGGTGATGACGGTCGACCCCACGACGCCGGTCCCCCAGGTGCTCGAACAGATGTACGCGACCAAGCACCTCGGGTTTCCCGTGATCGAACGCGGCGCCCTCGTGGGGATGGTCACGCTCGACGATATCCATAAGAGGAACCCGATCGACCGCGACGCGCTCATCGTCCGCGACGTGATGCACCCCGGCGCGATCGCGCTTCCGCCCGAGGCCCCCGTGGTCGAGGCGCTCCGCGTGATGTCGGCCGAGAACATCGGCCGGGTGCCGGTCGTCGCGGAGGGCGAGCTTGTCGGGATCGTGACGCGGAACGACATCATGAAGGTCGTCGAGCTCCGCGAGACCTAGGCGAGGTCGAGCAGGTCGTCGAGCGGGGTCGTCCCGGCGACCCGGCGCCAGGCCTCGACCGACCGGAACGGCCGCTTTGCCGCGACCGCGGCCGCCCGCTTTTTACCGACCCCGGGAAGCCAGCGGAGCGCGGCGAGCGGCAGGGTGTTGACCGGAACCGGGTACGGCAGGGCCGTGAGCGAGCGCTGCCCGTGGTCGACCACGACCGCGTCGAGCACGGTCCCGACGGGCAGCGCGAGCGGCAGCCCGAGCAGGATCGGGTACGACCCGAGCGGTCGCGCGAGCGAGAGCGTCCCCGTCCGCTCGACGACCGCGTGCCGGACGACCGAGCCGATCGGGAAGACCCGCTCGAGCATGGGCCGGTCGATCTCGTCCCGGACCGTCTCCTTGAACGCCCGGAACTCGCGGTCGTACAGGCCGAGCGTGTTCTGGGCGTGGGCCCGCGTCCCGGGAAACGGCATCAGCCGGCGGATGTTGATCCGCCGGACGAGGAGATTCGCAGCGAGGACCCGGCGGAGAAAGGCGAGGTCGAGGTCGTAGGTCGCCGCGGTCTCGCCCGCGAGCCCGAGCACGAAGTTCAGGCCCGGCAGGAGTTCGGGGATGCCGTCCGCCCGGATCCCGCCGACCTCGTTGACCACCTCGATGGCCCGGAAGACCTCGTCGGGCGAGGCCTTCAGGTTGTTCGCCGCGACCACCGCGGGGTCGGCCGTCTCCATCCCGAACGCGGCCACGTCGCCGGGGGTGTGGCCCTCGACGATCGCGGCGAGCGCGGCCCGGGCGGCCTCCTCGTGCCGGGCGATGGTGCCGGGGTTGACGTTGTCGATGTGGAGGGTCAGCAGGTCCGGCGCCCCGGCCCGGACCGCGGCGAAGAGCGCCGGCGATCCGCTCTGGGTCGGGTACGGGGTCGGCGCCGGGCAGGGCGCCGTACGCGAGAAGGTCGGGCTGCCGGCCGAGCCGGAAGTGGCGGGCGCCGCAGGCGGCGAGGGCCGCGACCTCCTCGCCGACGGCACCGGTCGACCGGTACCGCGGCGGGCCGTAGAACGGCTCGGTGCAGAACGAGCAGCCGCCGACGGCCTCGCGGGCGCAGCCCCGCGCGGTCTCGAGCTCGCAGACGACGTGCGGGAACGACGGGTGCTGGGGAAGGACGGCCGCGCCGGCGACGGCGAACGGGTCCGTGACCGCGTAGTCGTAGCTCCCGCGGGGCTCGCCGCCGGCGAGCGACGGCCTCGAGCGCCGCCGCCGGGTGGCCGGCGAGGAGGAGGTCGTAGTCGTCGAGCCCCGGCGGGACGGCCCGCTCGCCCCCGCCGGGGGCGTACCCGAAGAGGACCGGGCCCCCGATCGCGGTCGTGGGGGACCGGAGCTGCCGGCCGAGCTGCCGGAGCTCGTCGAGGGTCGCGGGCGTTCCCGCGAGGTACTTCCCGGGCACGGTCGTGCCCGCGTGGACCACGACCAGGTCGGCCCGGTCGAGCCTCCCGAGGAGGGACGGGTCCAGGCGGAGCCGGTCGATGGTGAGATACCGGACCGCGTAGCCCCGTTCGAAGAGGACGCCAGCGAGCCCGCGGATCTCGGGCGCGATGTACGGCGGCACCCCGAGGCAGGCCGGCTCGTCCACGTAGCCGTCGAGGAGAACCGCGCTCAGAGCTCATGGCCGAGCAGGGCGAGGAGCCGCCGGGCAAAACGGAGCTTGCCCCTCTTGATCGGGTCGACCGTGTCGTCGTCGAGGTCGAAGCCGGCGAAACCGACCGAGGCAGCGCCGAGGTGGTGGGCCGCGAACGCGGCCCGGTCGCCGTCGGAGAAGCCGCCGAAGTTGTGGACGTGCGGGAGCGGCGGGCCCTGCGTGGTCCCGACCAGCGGCCCCTCGAAGCGGGGGACCCAGCGCCGGAGCAGGTCCATGTTGTCCCCGTGGGCGTGCACGACCATGACCGTCCCCTCGCGGTTCATGACAGGGAACGCCTCGGTCGCGCCGTCGAGGTCGGTGAAGACCGCGCCGGGCCGGATGCCGCGGGCGTAGAGCACGTCGGCCGCTCCGTCTGCCGCGAGCACGACCCCGCGGATCCGCCCGAGCTCGCGGGCGAGGGTCGGGGCGTTGCCGCAGACCGTGACCTCCCGGTCCCGGATCAGGCCGTCGAGAACGGACAGGTCGTCGCGCGGGAGGAGGCCGGCGAGGAGTTCGGCCGCGGCCGCGTCGGTGGCGCGGTCGAACTGGAAATAGTCTAAAATTTCGTCGTAGAAGGGCGCCCAGTCGTCATAGTTCATTGCGCCCCTCTTTCTTCTCGAGGCCGACGATGTTCTCGAACCGCTTCAGGATCGGGTCGATCACGAGCGAGAGGAGTTTCTCCTTATCGTTGACCATCGAGAAGACCGTGAGCGGGATCACGGCCGCGGCCATGTTCGGGTGGCCGCCCGCGTCCCCGATCTCGCCGAAGGCCTCGGCCAGGACGGTCCCGAGGTTTATCCGGACGTCCCGCGACCGGGCGATCAGGATGATCCCCGTGTCGCCGATCCCGTAGATCAGGGCCGTGTTCACGCCTTCGAGGTTGAGCAGGTAGTCGGCGGCCTGTGGGAGCGCGTCCCGGTTCCGGATGTACCCGACGTTCGAGAAGAGGTACCCTGAGCGGATCACCCGGTCATGGATCGCCTTGCCGAGGACGTCGAGGGTCTCCTTCGAGAGCGACGGGCTCATGATCTTGTCGAGCAGGTCGTTGTCGGCGAGCGGCAGCAGGAACGCGACGTAGTTGAGGTCCTGGGGGGTGACGTTCCGGCGGAAGTCGCGGGTGTCGGCGCGGATCCCGTACATGAGGCCGGTCGCGACCTTTTTGTCGACCGGGACGTCGAGGTCCTGCAGGTACTGGGTCAGGATCGAGGCCGTCGCACCCATGCCGGGCCGGATGTCGACGAACTCGGCCGCGGCCACGGCCTCGTCCTCGGCCCGGTGGTGGTCGATCACGATGTTGACGGGGGTGCCCATCGGGATGTTGTTGTTGACTCCCGGCGCGGACGCGTCGACCAGCGCGAGATACCGGCACTCCTTGAGCTGCTGGGCCGTGCACTTCTCCATGCGGATGTCGAGCAGGTTCACGAAGGCCCGGTTCTCCTGGTGGCCGATGTTCCCGTCGTAGAGGATTCGCGTCTGAAGGCGGCGATCCGAGGCCGTGCGGGCGATCGCGGCGAGGGCCATCGCGGACGAGATCGCGTCGGGGTCGGGGTTGTTGTGCGTGACGATCCCGAGCACGCCCTCCCACGACTCGAGCAGGCTGTAGAGCCGCTGGGCGATCCGGGTCACGTGCAGCCGCCGGATCTGGTGGACGGCCGCCTTCGCGACCACCTCCTGCGGGTAGATCACGTACTCGGCCCCGGCGGCCTCGAGCGCGCTCTGCGAGAGCGGGTCCATCGCCCGGGCGATCACCTCGGTGTCGGGGTACCGCGCCTTGAGCGCCTGGACGGCCGCGAGGTTCGCGTCCTTCTCGTTCGAGAGGACGAAGGCGACCTTGGGAACGCGGAGGGTGTCGAAGAGAGCGGGTTTTTTAATGTCCCCCGTGACCGCGTCGTAGTTCTGGTCGAGCAGGTCCTTGACCCGCTTCTCGTCCTTGTCCACGACCAGGATCGACCGCGTCTCCGTCTCGAGCTCCTCGATCACGTTGTAGCCGATAGAGCCGCAGCCGAGCACCATGTACTCGACCTCCCCCTGCGGCTCCCGGATATCGGCGTCAGCCATGTGGTGAGAGATGGGTTGCCCGGCCATATTAAGCCAATCATCGGGCAGAATCCGGGGCAGGGCCGTCAGATTTATGTCTCCTGACCGGCAATCTATGGAAGCGCAAGTACGGGCTTGTCAGCTTAGTTCGGTAGAGCGACGGACTCTTAATCCGTAGGCCAAGGGTTCAAATCCCTTCAGGCCCGCTTTCTTCTTTCTGCTTTCGCGCTTTCTCTCCGCTGCCGCCGTTCCCGCCTCGCGTCTGTCCGCGATCGGATGAGGGCCGGAAAAGCTCTATCCCGTCATGCCGCGCAGTGATCGCTGGGAAGTCATGATGCAGTGCGGCACCTGCGGAAAGGAGTTCCAGACCTACAACGGGGTCTGCCCGTACTGTCATGCCAAGACGGAAGAGAGCGGTGCCCCGCGGCTGGCGGCTCCCGCCCGGCCCGTTCACCAGCCGACGGCCACGCCGATCCCCGCTGCGGGGGCTCCCCGGCCGGTGGTGCGGCTCGGGCCGGCCGATTATCGCCGACCCCCGCGGCGTACGCCCGAGCGGACGCTGAAGGGCCTCCTGGTCTGCGGGTCCGTCCTGCTGATCGTCCTCGTGGCCTGGGCGGCGTTCGTCTCCATCCCGGGTATGTTTCCGCTCACCCTGACGATCGGGGCCGCCCCGTCGCCCTCGGCAAACGACACTCCCGTTCCGACTGCAACTCCGGTCATGGCGAGGCCGACGGCCGCGACCTCCGCGCCGACGAGATCTTCCGACACGCCGGGACCGTACTCGACGGGTCCGGATGCGACGAGGCATGTTGCGCCGGGATACCGGGTCACGCCGGGCACACCGGCGCCTGCAGCCTCGTCGACGGGATCGGGCGGGGGCTCGATCGTCGGCGGCGTCACGCCGTCCCCGACCGATTCCGTCGCTCGCCCGAATCGGACGGGCAGCGATATGAGATACGTCGGATCTTATTTTCCGTATCTATCGACCGTCGAAGAACATATCCGGGCGATTCTGGCATCATCGCTCAGCAACGACTGGCCGGAGATACGAAACGGTTCGGAGGAGCTGAAGAGAACGACCGCGGAAGGCATATCGAAGGTCCTCCCGTTACCGGTTTCACCTCACCTTTCCGACGTGAAGAACCAATCTCTCGGGATACTGGATCATCTCGCATCGGGGAGCGATCGTTTTATTGCTGCGGCGGACGCGCACGGGCGGGGAGACGAGACCGCCGCGGTCTCCCTGATCGTCACCGGATCGGGAGATATCATCCGGGCGACGGGCGATCTGGAACGCATCAGGGAGCATCTGTCGAAAGAGCTGGCAGTGCCGAATTAATTTCGTACCGATCCCTGCTTCGATTACCCGGTCACGGCGGGAAAAATCGGGTGATACTCACAGATCCATCGGCGGCATCTCGCCGTCCATTAGATGCCACATGTTCGAGGATGTTCGTCATACCGATGTCCTCGTGCTCGAGGATGTGGCAGTGGAACATGGTCGTCCCGGTGTCCATCACCGGCCCGGGCGTGGTCGCGCTCCTGCCCTTCGAGACGACGACCGTGTCCTTCCACGACGGCGTGGTCGTCTCGAGATCGGGGAAGCCGAGTATGGGAAAGATTCGGAACCTTTTCGTCTCGCCCGCCGATTGCTCCGCGATCGCCGATGCTCGAGCGTGCCATCGCGCTGCTGGTGCTTCTCTCCGTCGTCCTGCCGGCCTCCGGCGCGGGCCTCCTCCTCGAGCCCGGCGCCCTCGTCGCCGGTGGCGGGCCCGATCAGGCCGTCCTGGTCCTCCTCTACGTCCAGAGCGGGCACCAAGAAGCCCGGTCGGTCTACGTGGTCCGGCCGGTCGCCCGCTGCCGTGACCCGGCCAGCCCGGGTTGGTACGCGCTCCGGACAAACCACGAGCTACGGTCCGCGCCGGAGCTCGAGGGGCGGCAGCGGCTCGACACGCTCGACCCCGCCGCCCTGCCGGCCGCCTGTGCAGACCCGGTCCCGGCCCCCCTCCCGCCGGCCCGCGCGACGGCCTGGGCACGGTTCGTGGACGGGACCCTCGACCCGTTCGGCCCGGTGATCTTCCCCCCCTTCGGGCCGCCGCCAGCGGCTCAGGCCACGGACAGCGGCTCCCCCGACGACGGGGTCGACCGGCTCGTCGGGGAGTCGTTCCGGACGTTCGTCGCGGGGCCATGGTCCGCCGGTCGGCCTCCCCCGTCGCCGTTTCCGGTCGCCGGCAGTACGAACGCGTATATGGGCCGGTTCCCCAATACCTCCGCGAGGTTCATCATGCCGGAGGATGCAGCGGGACCGGTGATCCGGATCACGAAGGACGGCCCCTATATCGTCACGGGGGCTGTCCCGCTCATGAACCAGCAGATCGTCTGCGATGCGGAGGGAGAGTCGGTCGCGTGGCGCGAGGGGGAGTCGTATCCGGTGGGCGAGACGTACGCCCTCTGTCGGTGCGGGGGCACAGGCACGCCGCCCTTCTGTGACGGCACTCACACGAAGATACGGTTCGACGGGACCGAGACGGCGAGCCGGGTCCCGTACCTGGAGCGGGCCGATTGGATCGAGGGGGACGATATCCGCCTGAGCGACGCGCCGGGTTTCTGCTCTCACGCCCGGTTCTGCGTCCGGGGCGAGGGGATCTGGGATCTCGTCGAGAGATCCGACGACCCCGAGGCGCGAAGGACGGCGCTCGAGATGGCCGCGAACTGCCACTCGGGCCGGCTCGTCATCTGGGACACGCAGTCCGGCGAGCCGATCGAGCCGGCGTTCGAGCCGTCGATCGGGGTCGTCGAGGAGTCCGACGGCCGGCCCGGACCGCTCTGGGTCAGGGGCGGCATCCCGGTGGTCTCCGCGGACGGCACGGTCTACGAGGTCCGGAACCGGGTGACCATCTGCCGTTGCGGCAGGTCGGAGAACAAGCCATTCTGCGACGGGAGCCACCAGGAGCCCTGAGACCCGGGAGTGCCCGTCCTCCATCGAACCCGTCGGGGCCCGGGGCCTCGAAGAGCAGGCAGCAGCCGTTGGGTCTGCGAGCGCACCATCGCGGAGGAGGTCGCTCGAGTCGCTCAGGACCGGGTCGTCGGCGGAGAGGTGCCCGCGTCGTCGGAGATCTCGTCGACGAGGGCCGCGAGTCTCCGGAGGATCGCCTGGACCTGCCCCTCGCGGAGCATGCCCGCGAGATGCCCCTCGCAGATCACGTTCTTCCGAATGTGAAACGTCAACAGACGCCGGAGCGTGCCGCAATCCGCGGTCTCGATCAGGGACGGTTCACGGTAGTACCGGAACGCCTCAGGCTCCCAGCGGGACCAGTCGAACCGGACGATGAAGCCCGCGCGGTAGAGGGTCCGCTCGAACTCGTAGACCTCGCGCGTGTACTGCTCGAGAGTCCACCCCTCCTCCTCGGCCACGACCACCTCGGGCAGGAACCGCGGGTCCTCGAAGATCGGCAGGAACGCGAGCACGGCCTCGACCCCCGCACGCAGCGGGCGGACGGCCTCGTCGGCCCCGACGATCATCGCCGCATCTCCATCGAAGAGGCATAGCCCCATCGATGCATAAGCCTGCGGGTCCCGGCACGGATCGAGCGCTGGCGGATGGGGATCGTGGACTTCACGAAGCTCGTCCCGGACATCCCGTCAACCGATCACGCCTTCACGGCAGGTCATGGTGCGGGCGATCGGCTGGAGAATCTCCACCACTGCAAGCAGGGAGAGAATCCATAATGATCAATCATGCAAGTATTTATGCTTCAGTACGACAAGCATCCAGCATACCCTGCTCGGGGTGACGTTGATGCCCATCAATCGCGATACGATCCGGGAGATGCAGCTTGCTGTCCTCAGGCGGTGCGAGCAGCGCATCGAGAAGGCGGGCCAGACACCCGACGGATGTTACCGCGAGGCCGGCAAGGGTACATCCATGCGCGGGGTAACCGGGACCATGCGGTCCCGCCACGGGTTGTGATCGGAATGGCGGAGGAGAAGACGCTGCTGGAGCAGGTGCGCGAGAAGGAGGTCGACCTGGCCGCCGAGTACGCACGCGCCTGCGCCGATGCCGAGGCCGTGCGGGAGGCGGCCGAGCGGGAGGCCCGGGAGACGATCGACCGGGCCGAGAGGGAGGGGCGCGAGGCAGCGGAGGCGCTCTACAGGCAGGAGATGGACGGCCTCGAGCGCGAGATCGGGCGGTTACGTGTGGATGCCCGCGAGCAGGAGGAGGCGCTCCGAACCACGGGGGAGGCCCGAGTCGCCGGGGTGGCGGACGAGCTGGTCGGGTACGTTGCACCGGCACCGGAGTAGGAGCGCATCATGCTCCAGAAGATGAGCAGCATCCTGGTTGTGGGCCCGCGATCGGAGGCCGCCCGGATCGTCGACACGCTCTACCATGAGGGGACGGTCCACCTCGTCGACATGTCCCCCGGTGGTTCGGCCGGCCCCGGGGAACTCCGCCCGATCGACGAGGAGTCGCTCATCGAGGTTGACCAGCTGCTGCTGAAGGTGAACGGGCTGCTCAAGCTGCTCCCGAAGGGGCGCGACAGCCCCGAGAGCGCGGGTGAGGCTCGACGAGGGCCTTCAGGACCGGACGCTCGAAGAGACGCTCGACGAGATCCGTACGCGGCTCGGGGGGCTCGACGCGACGACGGTCGATATGTCGAACCGGAAGGCCGACCTGGAGCTCGAGGCGATAACGCTCGGGCGGTACGCCAAGATCCTCCGGCGACTCCAGCCGATCGAGGACGCGATCCCCGAGCTCGAGGGCTTCGAGATGACCGTCCTCCTTCTCCAGAAGGAGTACGCCCACGTTCTCGACCATATCGTGCCGATACTGCGCGAGCTCACGCACAACCAGTTCGAGTACATCTCCGCGGAGCTCGACGAGTCGACCGTCGCGGTGATCACGATCTTCAACAAGGTCTACTCCCGCGAGGTCCATGCCTTCCTCTTCTCGCAGAACGTCAACGAGGTCCGCATCCCCCCGGACTACTCGAACATGCCCATCGACGAGGCCATCGAGTCCATCGACCGGAGGCGGGAGGCGGGGCGCGCCGAGATCGGGCGGATCGATGCACAGCTCGCCGCCCTGTCGGTCCGCTGGCGCCAGGAGCTGCTGAACATGCAGCGCGCCCTTGGAGAGCGGCGGGATGAGATCTCCGTCTACTCGAGTTTCGCCCATACCGACTACACCTTCGTGGCCAAGGGTTGGATCCCGGGGAAGTCGATCCTGAATGCCCGGCGGCGCCTCAAGGAGGCATTCGGCGGCCGGGTGGTGCTCACCGAGCTCTCTGCGACGTCCGAGGAGACGGCCGGAGCACCCATCTCCTTCGCCAACCCGTGGTGGGCGAGGCCGTTCCAGTTCTTCGCCCGCCTCATGGGTTCGCCGCGGTATTACGAGACCGACCCGATCCCGTTCATGGCGATCTTCTTCCCGATCTTCTTCGGCCTGATAGTCGGTGACGTCGGGTACGGCCTCTGTATTCTCGCAATCGCCCTCTTCGTCCGCTTCCGCTACCCCGACAGGGAATGGCTCCGCGATCTCTCGAGCATCTTCATCATCTCCGGGATATCGACCATCATCTTCGGGTTCCTCTTCGGCGAGTTCTTCGGCGACCTCGGCGAGCAGATGGGCTGGCTAACCCCCGTCACCTTCGCGGGGGTCACCTGGAACCGCCTGGAGGCGATGATACCGCTCCTGATCGTCTCGATCGCCATCGGGGTGGTCCACATCTTCCTCGGGCTCGGGCTCGGGGTGGCGAACGCCGTTGCCCGGAAGAACCGTCGGCATGTCTGCGAGAAGTGCGGGATGATCGGGGTTGTCCTCGGCATCCTGATTGTGCTCCTCGCCGCGATGGAAATTATCTCGCCCTCGCTCATGTTCGTCGGCATAGCGATGCTCGCGATCGGGCTCCCGCTCCTCCTCTGGGGCGGGGGGATCCAGGGGGCCGTGGAGATCATGGGCACGATGGGCAACATCATGTCCTACGCCCGATTGATGGCGATCGGCATGGCCTCCGTGATGCTCGCCCTCGTGGCGAACGAACTCGCGGGCGCGGTCGGCTCTGTGCTGGTCGGCGCCCTGGTCGCAGTCCTCCTCCACCTGATGAACCTGGTGATGGGTATGTTCAGCCCGTTCATCCAGTCCACCCGTCTCCACCTGGTGGAGTTCAACTCGAAGTTCTACGAGGGAGGAGGGCGGCCGTACCGCCCCTTCGGGTATCGCGAGGAGGGCTGAAGCCCTCCCCGTCCGCAATAGAATCGCTATCCGCACAGATTGGTTGTTGGTTTTTAAAAAATTTTTGCGACAGGTTTATCATATTCCACCGGGATGTGGAGCATGGTGAAGTGCAATGGCCTGGGAAGTTCCAATCGGTGCCGCGATCGCCTTTGTCGGCGGGGCGATCGCAACCGGCATCGCACAGTCCCGGATCGGGCCCGCAGGGGCCGGTACGATCGCCGAGAACCCTGAGCTGCTCGGCCCGATGATCATCCTGGTCGCGATCCCCGAGACCCTCGTCATCCTCGGGTTCGTGGTCGCCGCGATGATCATCTTCATGACCGCATAGCAGGTGGGGGAGCGACCGCGAAGAACGGAGGGCATGGAACGGGCAGGGTTCATGCGCCTCCGCTCCGGAGGAGATCGGGATGGCGTACGAAGAACTGATCCATTCGATGGAGGCGGACGCCCAGCTTCGCGTCCATGAGGTCCGCGTCCAGGCCCGGAAGAGCGTCGAGGAGACTCAGGAAGCCGCGCGCCGGCAGACGCAGGAGATTCGGGAGCGTCTGCTCGACGAGGCCGGTCGGCGGATCGAGGTCGAGCGGCACCAGCGGCTCTACCGCGCCCGGGAGGAGGTGAAGGCCGGCCTCGCACGGGCCCGCGAGGAGTACCTGCGGCGCGCTATCGACCTCGCCGGAGATCGGCTCGGACGCCTGCGCGAGGATGGCGGCTACCCCGGCGTGCTCGAAGAGGCTGACCCGGGAGGCGCTCGACGCGCTATCCGAGCCCGGTGCGCAGGTGCACGTCGACCCGAGGGACGAGGCGTCCGCGCGGGCGTTCATCGAATTCCTCCCCGAGAAACCCCTGCTGATTCCCGACCTCGACGCTACAGGCGGCGTGGTCGTCGACTCGGCCGACGGGCGCATACGGGTCGACAACACGTTCGCCTCCCGCCTTGCCCGGGCCGGGGAGTCCTACCGGCGCGAACTCTACGACCACCTCTTCGGGGGGAGATGATGGACCAGGGTTACATCAACTCCCGCGTGCGGGGGATGTACCGCAACCTGCTCGGGCCGGACGAACTGCGGGCTTTTCTTCAGAAGCCCGACCTCGAGGGCATGATCGCCGAGCTCCAGAAGACCTCCTACCGGAGCGCGCTCGAGATCTCCTGCGTCCGGCGGTCGGGGATCACCTGCCTCGAGGAGGCGCTGCGGACGCACCTCGTGAGGACGTACTCGAAGATCTTCCGGATGTTCGGCGACAACGATGCCGCCCGGTACGTGCGGATCGTGGTGAACCGCTGGGACGTCCACAACCTGAAGGCGATCCTGCGCGGCAAGAACATCCACTCGCCTCCGGAGGAGATCCGCGAGTGCCTCGTCCCGGCCGGGACCCTCGACGAGGCGACCCTGATCGAGCTGCTGAACCAGACGGACGTGCGGGACGTCATCGACATGCTCGCCACCTGGGGGGTCGACTACGCCAGGGCGTTCACGCCGCACATCGAGGAGTGGAGCCGGTCCCGCGAGCTCCTCGTGATGGAGCACGCCCTCGACCAGTTCTACTTCGACTACGCCCGGCGCACGGTCGAGGGCAAGCGGCCCGAGGCCGTCGCCCTCCGCCGGCTCGTCGGCACCGAGATCGACGTCACGAACCTCAAGACCGTGATCACCTTCGTCCGGGACGGCGTCGGCCGGGAGGAGGGCGAACGGTTCCTCCTGGAGGGGGGCGCGGAGCTGCCGCCGAAGCTGCTCCAGAGCATGATCGAGGACGGAGACCTCCCGACGGCGCTGGGCCGGCTCGAGGGGACGCCCTACGCCTTCCTCCTCCACCTCTGCGAGGAGACGGCGGTCTGCGGGCCCCAGTCGCTCCTGATGAAGGAGCTCGACCGGCACCTCGTCCGGACGGGGGCCGCCCTCTACCGGTCGGATCCGCTGAGCGTCACGGTCGTCGTCGGGTACCTCTACCTCTTCCTGGCCGAGGTGACGAACCTCCGGATCATCGCCCGCTGCCGGGACGCGGGCCTCTCGGACGAGGAGCTGGAGGCGGAGCTGATCCATGTATAAGTTCATGGTGCTGACCGATCCCGACACGGCCGCCGGGTTCCGGATGGCCGGCGTCGAGGCGCACGAGGCGGCGAACGCCGAGGAGGCCCGGCGGGTCCTGCCGGGGCTGCTGCAGGAGGAGGACGCCGGGATCATCGCGGTCAGCGAGGAGTTCATGCAGGGGCTCGACGACCGGCTGACGGCCCGGATCGAACAGATGGCGCGGCCGATCGTGATCCCGATCCCCGGCAGGGCCCGCGGGGGCGGCGGGATGGCCTACATCGAACGGCTCCTCCGGCGGGCGATCGGCTACAACATCGTGCTGAGGCGGTAGCGATGATACAGGGTGAAGTGATCAGGGTCTCGGGGCCGGTGGTGCACGCGGGAGGGATGCGCGGCTCCAGGATGTACGACGTGGTGAGGGTCGGCGAGGAGGCGCTCACGGGTGAGGTGATCCGGCTCGACCAGGACGTCGCGGTCGTCCAGGTCTACGAGGACACGACCGGCCTGGGCACGGGGGAGATCGTCGAGAACACGGGCGAACCCCTTCGCGTGGAGCTCGGCCCCGGGCTCCTCGCCTCGATCTACGACGGGGTGCAGCGCCCGCTGCCGCTCCTCGCCGAGCGGAGCGGCGACTTCATCTCCCGTGGGCTCACGGTCCCCGGCATCGACCACGCACAGCGCTGGGAGTTCGTGCCCGAGGTCCGGGTCGGTGCGGAGGTCGGCCCGGGGGACGTGCTCGGGACCGTCCGCGAGTACCACCTGGACCACCGGGTCCTCGTCCCGCCCGGGATGGGGGGGACCGTCGAGAGCATCGCGGACGGGTCGCTGACCATCGACGATGAGGCCGCCCGGCTCAACGGCGACCGGCCGATCCGGATGGGGCAGACCTGGCCCGTACGCCGGGGCCGCCCGTACGCGCGCAAGCTCGATCCGACCCTGCCGCTGCTGACCGGGCAGCGGATCATCGACTCGCTCTTCCCGATCGCGAAGGGCGGCACGGCCATGATCCCCGGGGGGTTCGGGACGGGCAAGACCGTCTCGGAGCAGACCCTGGCCAAGTGGGCCGACGCCGACGTGATCGTCTACATCGGCTGCGGCGAGCGCGGCAACGAGATGACGGACGTCCTCTCCGAGTTCCCCGAGCTGATCGACCCGCGCACGGGCCAGCCCCTGCATGGAGCGGACGATCATGATCGCGAACACCTCGAACATGCCCGTCGCGGCCCGCGAGGCCTCGATCTACACCGGGATCACGATGGCCGAGTACTACCGGGACATGGGCTACGACGTGGCCCTCATGGCCGACTCCACCTCGCGGTGGGCCGAGGCGCTGCGCGAGGTCTCGGGCCGGCTCGAGGAGATGCCCGGCGAGGAGGGCTACCCCGCGTACCTCGCCGACCCGCCTCGCCGCCTTCTACGAGCGGGCGGGGCGGACGGCCTGCCTCGGCGCGGGCGACCGCGCCGGCTCGGTCACGGTCGTCGGCGCGGTCTCGCCGCCCGGCGGCGACTTCTCCGAGCCGGTCACGCAGAACACGCTGCGGATCGTCGGGACGCTTCTGGGCGCTCGACACGCGACCTGGCCAACCGCCGCCACTTCCCCGTCGTCAGCTGGATCAAGTCCTACTCCCTGTACCTCGACGAGCCTCCGGGGCTGGTACGCGGCCACGGTCGCCGAGGACTGGAGCGCGCTCCGGGACCGGACCATGGACCTCCTCCAGAAGGAGGCCGAGCTGCAGGAGATCGTCCAGCTCGTCGGCCCCGACGCCCTGCCCGAGGGCGAGAAGGCGGTCCTCGAGGTCACGCGGATGATCCGGGAGGACTTCCTGCAGCAGAACGCATACAGCCCGGTCGACGCCTTCTGCCCGCTGGAGAAGCAGTACCGGATGCTGAAGGTGATCCTGGCCTTCCACGACACCGGCCGTCGCGGCCATGGGACGGGGCGTCGCCCTGCGGCAGGTGCTGCGCCCTGCCCCAGAAGACAGAGATCGCGCGCATGAAGGAGCAGTACGACGCCGACGCGGATCCGCGTGCTGATCGAGTCGATCGGGACCGCGGGCCGCGCCCTGGAGGCGGAGCGATGAGAGGCGCTCGTCACGAAGGAGTACCGGACGGTCAGCAACGTCGCGGGCCCGCTCATCTTCGTCGAGCGGCCGCGGCGGATCTCGTACGGCGAGGTGGCCGCGATCACGCTCCCCGACGGGCGAGAGCGCGGACCGGGCAGGTGCTCGACATCTCGCGCGAGGCCGCCGTGGTCCAGGTCTTCGAGGGGACCAGCCGGCATCGACGACCACGAGACCCGCGTCCGCTTCACGGGCGAGCCGTCGCGGCTCGACGTCTCGGTCGAGATGCTCGGGCGGGTCTTCGACGGCCTGGGCCGGCCCCGGGACGGGCGGCCCGCCATCGTCCCGGAGGAGCGTCCCGACATCAACGGGATGCCGATCAACCCGTACGCCCGGGACAAGCCCGCGGACTTCATCCAGACCGGCATCTCGGCGATCGACGGGCTGAACACGCTCGTGCGCGGCCAGAAGCTGCCCGATCTTCTCCGGCGCCGGCCTGCCCGCACAACCGGCTCGCGGCCCAGATCATCCGCCAGAGCGAAGGTGCTCGACGGCGGACGAGCACTTCGTGATCGTCTTCGCGGCCATGGGCGATCACGTACGACGAGGCCTCGTTCTTCATCGCACGAGTTCGAGGAGACGCGGCGTGCTCGAGCGCGTGGTCATCTTCCTGAACCTGGCCGACGACCCCTCCATCGAGCGGCTCGTCACCCCGCGGTGCGCGCTCACCGCGGCCGAGTACCTGGCCTTCGACCGCGACCTGCACGTGCTCGTGATCATGACGGACATGACCAACTACTGCGAGGCCCTCCGCGAGATCTCCACGGCGCGGGAGGAGATCCCCGGCCGCGCGCGGGCTACCCGGGCTACATGTACACCGACCTCGCGACGCTGTACGAGCGGGCCGGCCGGATCAAGGGGCGGAACGGGCTCGATCACGCAGATCCCGATCCTGACCATGCCCGACGACGACATCACCCACCCGGTCCCCGACCTCACGGGCTACATCACCGAGGGCCAGATCGTCCTCTCCCGCGACCTCTTCCGGCGCGGCATCTACCCGCCGATCGACGTGCTGCCCTCGCTCTCGCGCCTGATGAACGACGGCATCGGCCCGGGCAAGACGCGGGAGGACCACCGGAACGTCTCGGACCAGCTCTACGCCAGCTACGCCTACGGCCGGGACCTCCGGCGCCTGCGTCGCGATCGTCGGCGAGGAGGCGCTGACCGAACTCGACCGGGCCTACCTCGCCTTCGCCGACCGGTTCGAGAACCGGTACATCGGGCAGCGGAACGAGGACCGGTCGATCGAGCAGACCCTCGGCATCGCCTGGGAGCTCCTGGCCGGGCTGCCCGTCGTGGAGCTGAAGCGGATCAGCCCCGAGCTGATCGACCGCTACCACCCCACCAACGGGAAGGAGGCATCGTGACGGCTGAAGCGGCCAAGCCGACGAGGATGGAGCTGATCCGGAAGCGGGAGCAGATCCGGCTCGCCGAGCAGGGGCGGGACCTGCTGCGCGAGAAGATGGACGCGCTCGTCCGGGAGTTCTTCCGGGTCATGAACGAGGTCTCGTCATCGCGGGAGAAGCTTGAACAGAGCGCGCGCATCGCCGACCGCTCGCTCCTGATCGCCCAGGCCGTCGACGACCCGGTGGCCCTGAAGTCGGCCTCGTTCGCGACCAAGCGGCATGTCGTGCTCGATATCCAGGGCCGGTCCATCATGGGCGTTCCGATTCCGGTGATCGAGAAGAAGAGCCTCGCCCTGGGCGTGCTCGAGCGCGGGTACAGCATCATCGGCACGAGCGGGCGGATCGACGAGGTGGCCGAGAAGTTCGAGGCCGAGCTCGACCTGATCGTCGCTCTCGCGGAGACCGAGACCACGCTCCGCCGCATCGGCCACGAGATCCTGATGACCCGGCGCCGGGTCAACGCACTCGAGCAGGTGATGATCCCCGAACTCTACCGGCAGACGAAGTACATCAAGATCACGATCGAGGAGAGGGAACGAGAGGACCTCTTCCGCCTGAAGAAGGTCAAGCGCCTTCTCGAGCGAGCGGAAGAGGCGGTCCCGGGCCGGTGTGGCGACGGAGGGTTAGACCCCCGGTGCGAGGATTCGCAACACCTCGTCCGAGTTCCGCTGGCGCGAGATGAGGTCGTCGCCCGACCACCGCCGCGTATTCAGCAGCCTGCGGACGTCGTCGTAACTCAGGTTGTGGAACTCGATCTTCTCCCAGGTGGAACCGTCGCAACAGGTCCAGGCCTCTTCGAGGATCACCTTGAGGTTGTCGACGTCGTTGCGGTCGAACTCGCTCCACCGCATACCCAGGTGTACCCGGATCTTCTCGCAGGCCGTCTCGGCGTTCTTCTCCTTGGTTACCCGGTAGAGCCGCCGGCCGATCTCTTCTCTCGAGATATCTGCAGTCTTGAGAACATCTGTCATACCCACCCCCCCTGTGGGCAGGTGACACTATAGCATCAATCCGCATAAATGTTTGCATATCGTATATCATTTTTTCGCTACAGCGGATGGAGAACCCGCGTCCTCCCGGTCCCGTCGGAACCGCTTGAAGACCTCCATTACGGCGAGCACGCTCATCGAGGCCAGGATGAGGATTCCCCACCACGCGAGCGGGACCGGCCCGATCGAGAGCGTCTCGGCGATGAAGGGGATGTACATCGCGGCCACGTGGACCAGGAGCGCCCCGCCCGTCGCGGCGACCACGAGCCAGTTCCTCGAGAGCGGCATGCGGAAGGCCGAGACCCGCTCGGACCGGGCGTTGAAGACCTGGACGTTCTCGAAGAGGACGAAGAGGAGCATGAGCAGGTTCCGGGCGTCGGCCTCGGTCCAGCCGTTCGCGAGGAGCCAGGCGAAGAGGGCGATCCCGACCCCGGACATGGTCACGGCCGAGAGGAGGACCTCCCGGACCATGAGCCGGTCGAAGATCGGCTGCTCCGGGGGGCGCGGAGGCCGGTCCATCGCGCCGGGCTCGCCCGGCTCGAACGCGAGCCCGATGTGCTGGACCCCCTCGGTCACGATGTTCAGCCAGAGGAGCTGGACCGCGAAGAGCGGGAGCGGCAGGCCCGCCACGAGCGCGAAGGTGAAGAGGAGCACCTCGGCCGCCCCCGTCGCGACCAGAAAGAGGGTCACCTTCCGGACGTTGTCGTACGCGAAGCGCCCCTCCTCGATCCCGGCCACGATCGAGCTGAACCGGTCGTCGGTCACGATCATCGAGGCCGCGTCCTTGGCCACGTCCGTGCCCGAGCCCATGGCGACCCCGATGTTCGCCTGCCGGAGCGCGGGCGCGTCGTTGACCCCGTCCCCGGTCACGGCCACGAAGTGGCCGCGCTCCTGGAGGGCTCCGACGATGTCGAGCTTCTGGAGCGGCGTGACCCGGGCGAAGACCCGGGCCCGGTCCACGAGCGCGGGGTCCGGAGACGCCGCGAGCATGGCCCCGGTCACGACCTCCTCCTCGCGTTCGGCGATCCCGAGCCTGCCGGGCGAGGGCGAGCGCCGTGACCGGGTGGTCCCCGGTCACCATCAGCACGCGCACCCCGGCCCGCCGGCACTCCTCGACCGCGTCGATCGCGTCGGGCCGGAGCGGGTCGATGAAGCCGGCGAGGCCGAGGAGCGTGAGCGGCGGGAGCGACTCCTCGTCGAGGTCCGCCGGGTCGACGCCCTCCGCGAGCGGCCCCTCGGCGACCGCGATGACGCGGTAGCCGCCGGCCGAGAGGGCGAGGAAGGCCGCGTTCACCCGCTCCCGGTCGATCGGGACCGCCCCCTCGGGCCCGGCCACGGAGACGGCCCGGTCGAGCACGACCTCGACGGCCCCCTTGAGCGCGACCATCGGCCGCTCGCCGGGGCCGTGCGGTTCGGCCGCGACGGCGGCCGCGTACCGCCGTTCGGACTCGTACGGGATCCGGCCGACGACCCGGGCCCCGATCGCGGCCGGGTCGACCCCGAGGGCGCGTCCGAAGCGCAGGAAGGCCGCGTCGACCGGGTCGCCGAGGACCCGGGTGCCCTCCCCGTCCGGGACCTCGACCGCCTCGCTCGCGGCGACCGCGGCCCGGGCGAAGGCGAGGGCCCCGTGCGGGAAGACGCGGTTCTGGACCACGTCCTCGGCCCCGACCTCCCCGACGTCGGGGAGCCAGATCGACTCGAGGGTCTGGCGGTTCACGGTGAGCGTCCCGGTCTTGTCGGACGCGATCACCGTGCAGGAGCCGAGCCCCTCGACGGCCGCCATCCGCCGGACGATCACCGAGCGTTTGGCCATGCGCGAGGCCGCGACCGAGAGCACGACCGTCAGCGCGACGGGGAGCCCCTCGGGGATGGCCGAGACCGCGAGCGCGACCGCGACGAAGAAGACCTCCGAGAGCGGCGTACCGCGCCAGAGCTCGATCCCGGCGAGCACGACGGCGGCCCCGACCACGGCGATGCTTATCGTCCGGGCGAACCGGTCCATCCGCTCGATCAGCGGCGGCCGGGTCCCCTCGCCGCGAGAGACCGCCGCCGCGATCGCGCCGAACTCGGTCAGTCCCCCGGTCGCGACCGTGACGCCCGTCGCCCGGCCGGACGTCACGACCGTGCCCGCATGGGCCATGGAGAGCCGCTCGGCGACCGGCGCGTCGGCCGCCACCGGCTGCGTCGACTTCTCGACCGGGAGTGACTCGCCGGTCAGGGCCGACTCGTCCACGGCGAGGTCGTCGACCTCGACGAGCCGGAGGTCGGCCGGGACGCGGTTCCCCGACTCGAGCAGCACCCGGTCGCCCGGGACCACGTCCTCGGACGGCACGGAGAGGTCGCGGCCGCCGCGGACGACCCGGACCTCGGTCTCGAGCAGGTGGCGGAGGGCGTCGGCCGCGCTCTCGGCCTTCCACTCCTGGAAGGTCCCGACGACCGCGTTGACGAGCACGACCACGAGGATGAAGGCCGCGTCGCGCCAGTCCCCGAGCCCGGCCGAGACCGCGGCCGCCACGAGGAGGACGTAGATCAGCGGGCTCTTGAACTGCCGGAGAAAGAGGGTCGGCAGGCTGGGCGGGGGCCGTGTCGGCAGCCGGTTCGGGCCGTACGCCTCGCGCCGGGCCGCCACCTCCGAGACGGGCAGGCCGCCGGGGCCGGTGCCGAGCCGTTCCTCGACCTCGCCGGCCTCCAGCGCGTGCCACGCCGCCGGCGGCGCCTCCTCGGTCATCCCGGCCGAGATTCCTTCGCGAAGGTATATGAACGCACCGGCCGTCGAGGCTAAGAGCATGGCCGTCAATCCCTTGTCATGGACCGGCCCGACCTTCCGCTGCTCTCCCTCCTGCTCGCGAACGCCATCACGATCGCGCTCGCCCTCCTCCAGCACTGGGCGGTCGGCACGGTCCTCGCGGTCTACTGGTTCCAGTCGGTCACGATCGGCCTCTTCACACTCGTCCGGCTGCTCGGGGTCCCGGCCGGCGGCGACGGGCGGGAGCGGTTCAAGGGGATCGCCCTCGCCGGGTTCTTCGCGGTCCACTACGGCCTCTTCCACCTCGTCTACCTCGTCTTCATCGTCGCGTTCGTGCTCACCGGGACCTACGGGATCGCGGACCCGCTCGGGATCGCGCTGGGCTGCGCGGTCTTCTTCGCGAACCACCTCGTCTCGTTCCTCTGGTACCGGCCTCGCGAGGAGGCGTCTCCCGAGGCGATCTTCGCGGAGCCGTATGCCCGGATCGTCCCGATGCACCTCACGATCATCTTCGGCGCGTTCCTGACCGCGATGCTGCCGGGCGCGACGGGGACACGGCTCGTACTCCTCCTCTTCCTGCTCCTGAAGACCGTCGCCGACGTCGCGGCGCATCTGAAGAAGCACGCGCGGACGTGCCTCCGCGTCCGCACCGGCCCCGGCGGCGGCACGTTTTTAACCGTCGACCGCTCTCGTGGAGGCGGGAGACGATCATGGAGTTCGAGGTGGTGGAGACCCGCGAGGCCTACGAGGAGATCGCGGCCGAAGCGGACACGGCGGTGCGCCGGCGGCGCTTCCTGGAGATGCTGATGCCGTTCGACCCGCTCTTCTCGGTCTTCGGCGTCTCCCTCGGCGGCGATCGGGCTCGAGCCCTGCAGGCGCTCGCGGCGTGGTCGTTCCTGATGCCGGAGGCGATCGACGACCGGGCCCTCGACGCGCTCGACGAGCTCGAGCGGAACCGCGCCTGGGACCTGTCGCGCCGGACGCTCGAGGACGTCCGCGAGCTTTTCAAAAATACCTGGGGCCGGATCCCGCTACAGGGGATCCGCGCCGGCATCTTCCTGCTCGACCCTGCCCGGATGGATCCGGCCGATCACGGAGTACACGGGCATCGGGAGCGTGCCCGGGTACGCGATGCTGCTCTACGCCGAACCGAACGAGTACAGCATGGCGCGGATCCGGGCGACGCTCGCCCACGAGTGCCACCACAACATCCGTCTCGCCCTCTTTCCCTGGAACCCCGCCGACCTGACCGTGGCCGACCACATCGTCATGGAGGGGATGGCCGAGGCCTTCGCGACGGAGACTCTACGGCGAGGAGACGGCCGGATACTACGTCACCGAGATCGACGACGACGGCCTATCGCGCGCCCGCGAGGCGATCGGGCGCGCGCTCGACGAGCGGGGCTTCGGCACGACCCGCATGTACGTCTACGGCGACCGCGTGGCCGCGATGGGCGACGAGCGGCCCGGGCTGCCCGACTTCGCCGGGATGGCCGTCGGGTACCGCGTGGTGCGGCAGTTCCTCGAGGAGACGGGCACGAGCATCGTGGAGGCGACCTTCCTGCCGGCGGACGAGATCGTCCGGGGCTCGGGCTACTTCGGCGGGGACTGAGGCGGCGCGGCTAAACCCGTCTCGAGGTCGGGGTCCTGGATCACGCACCCCTCGCACGGGGTCGCCTCGAACTCCAGGGTGACGTGGGCGATTCCCATGCGGCGGAGCCGGTTCTTGATCGCCGTCTTGATCGCCTCGACCTCCGGCATCTCCCCGGCCCCCGTGACCACGTGGCCGTCGAGCACGTACAGGTCCGAGCTCAGGGCCCAGACGTGGACGTCGTGGACGGCGTCGACGCCGTCGATCTCCTCCATGGCTCCGATCACGGCCTCGAGATCGAGGCCCGGCGGGGTGAACTGCAGCAGGATCGCCGTGGTCTCGCGGAGCAGGCGGACGGCCGAGGCGAGGATCAGGAGCGCGATCAGGACGCTCAGCACGGGGTCGACCACGGTCAGGCCCGTGACGAGGATCACGACGCCCGCGCCGACCACCGCCGCCGACGAGAGCGCGTCGCTGGCCACGTGGAGGAGCGCGCTCCGGACGCCGAGGCCGCCGTGGCCGTGGAGCCGGGCGATCACGACGAGGTTGGCGACGAGCCCGACGGCCGCGACGACGAGCATGATCGGGGCCTCGATCGGCGTCGGCGAGCGAAACCGGCCGACGGCGGAGTACAGAATTCCCGCGGTCACGGCGATCAGCACGAGCCCGTTCACGAACGCGGCGAGCACCTCGGCCCGGTGGTAGCCGTAGGTCCGGGCGCTGGTCGGGAGCTGCCGCGCGAGGAGCACGGCCGCGAGCGAGAGGAGAAGGGCGAAGAGGTCGCCGAGCATGTGCACGGCGTCCGAGACGAGGGAGAGAGAGCCCGAGATGTACCCCCCGGCCACCTCCACGGCGAAGATGAGGAGCGTGATCAGGATCGCGGCCCGGAGCGACGCGACCGTGGCTTCGTGCTCGTCTCGGCCGGTCGCATGCTCATGGTCGTCCATGGGGGAGTCGTTCTCCTCTGCGCGAAGGGGACAAAAAAACGTTGCGGGGCGCCGGGCTCCCACGTCCAACCGGTCTCGGCGGCCCCGGGGCGGCGGGGAACGATGCGGACGGGACCTGTGCGGCGGTCAGTCGCGCCTTCTCCTGCCGCCCGAAGAGATCGAGGCGTTCGTGGCGTCGCTGTCTGCCATGCTGCTCTCCGTAGCCGGGGCATGTCCCGCACTCCGCCGAAAACTCCCCGACCCGGCAGAGATTTGCAGACTGTTTAGCGGGCTGTATGGTCCGGGTGAGTTCCGGTGATGTCGCAGCACAGGCCCGCACGGGGCGCGGCCGTTCCCTTCTTTGCCCCTGACGCCGACCGTTGCTCATGGATCTTCTGCGCATCCCGACGGCCCGGCTCGAGCTCGTCCTCGGTACCCCCGACCTCTTCCGCCGCGACCTCACGGACCGGGGCGCGCTCGCCGCCGCGCTCGGGGCACGGGTCCTCGAGACCTGGCCGCCGCCGCTCATGGACGACGAGACCCTCCGGCACTTCATCGCGCTCGCCTCGGACCCGGCCGGGCCGGCCATGGCCGGGTTCTACTGGGTCCTCGTCGAGGACGGCGAACGGGTCCTCGTCGGGAACGGCGGCCTCATCCGCGAGGCGCCCGACCGGCTCGCGCTCGGGTACTCGGTCCTCGACGAGTACCAGGGGCGTGGCCTCGCCACCGAGGCCGTGGCCGCTCTCGTCGAATTCGGATTCCGGGACCCGGGGATCGAGTTGATCGTCGCGTACACGTATCCGTCCTTCGCGGCGTCCCGCCGCGTGCTCGCAAAGAGCGGGTTCGTGCCGGTGGGCGCCGGGGGCGAACCCGGCACGATCGCGTTCGAGCGGTGGCGCTAACGGCGGGTCAGGTCGGGGACTTCTCGACCACGAACGTGAAGAAAGAGTAGATACGCTGGCCCGGGTACGCCGCCATGACCTCGCCGAGGTTCGACGCGTAGGCCACGCGGCCCGTGAGCCCGGGCGGCAGACTGCGAGGCGATCCGGTCGGCGAAGGCCTCGGGGGAGTAGTGGCGGGAGTAGGGCGCCCTGAACTCGTCATCGCGCCAGATCCGGACGGCGTCGGGATCCTCGGAACCCGGCGGCGGCAGCGCGACCGGGCTGTGGAGCACGAAGTGGGTGTCGTCGAGGTAGAGCGGCGTTATCGCAGCCCGGCCGCCGGGCGCGAGGACGCGGGCCGTCTCCGCGAGGAACTTCTGGTCGCTGTCGCCGAAGAAGAGTTCGAACGCGCACTGGATCGAGACGGCGCGGGCGAACCCCGCGGGCAGGTCGGTCGCCGTGGCGTCGCCGCCGATGTTGATCCCGCGGATGCCGGGGCGGTAGATCAGGTCGAGCCGGTAGGCCTCGACGCCCCGGTGCCGGAGGACCCGCGCCCACGGGCTGCCGGCCGAGGCCACGTCGACGTAGGTGTCGCCCCGCCGGAGCCTGATCTCGCGGGCCACGATGTAATGCTCGAGGCACTTCTCGATCCGCATCTCGCCGAAGCGACGGTAGAACCGTCCGAGGATAGCGTAGCGGTCGAGCCAGTCCTCGAACTCCGCGAGGTCGATGGGGGCGTCGACGACGGGGACGCCGGCCGTCTCGAGCCGGCCCCGGAGCTCCCGGTAGTAGTCCAGGTTCTCGGACGGCGCCCGCGTCCGGTCGTAGTGGCGCTGCCGGTGGACCGGGTCGCTCTCGAGGTAGTCGTCGTGGTGCCGCCCGAGGGCCCGTTCGCGGGCCTCCGAGGGTTCGTCGGGGGGTGGGGGGCGGCGGCCGACGGCTGCATCGATCCGCTCCTGCAGGAGCAGCAGTCCCGTGGTCAGCATCGCGGTTCCCCTACCTCCGGCGCCACCCCGGGGTTCTGGGAGGTCATCGGCGAGACCCCCGCATCTGCCCTGATGAGCCCCGGCGCAGCACGGTATATCCGATTGTGAGGGTGCCGCGTATAGAGAAACCTTTCGGTCCCGACACAACCTTAATCCCCTCGAGCGCCTATCGCAGGTTGCTATGGATGGCGAACGGATCTTCAGGAGCCTGATAGGTATCGGTGTCGTCGCCTGCACCGTCCTCTTCGCCGTGGGGTTCGTCGCCCCCGTCCTGCCCCCGGAGATCGCCGGGTTCATGCACAGGGGAGCAAACGCGGCGTCCTCCGGCGGGAACGCAATCCCTGCGGCCACGCTTACGGACGCCCCGTTCACGGCAGGCGGGACCGGCATTCCGATAGCGTCGGCCAACGGGACCGATGCGCCGGTGACCCCGACGCCCGGGCCGACCGCCGTGGCCACAGCGACGACGGCGGCAACAGCAACTCCGTCCGCGACGCCGTCGCCGCACGTCGCGCCTGTCTCGGCGACGGCGGTCACGACAGCGGTGTCGCCCGCATCGACGGCGGCCCCGGCGGCCTACGTGACGGTCCGGACGAACACGACGACGGATCCGACCGCCAACACGTCCCTGAGCTGGCCCGGCATGCCCTCGCCCGCCGCGACAAAAGGGACACCCGGTACCGCTACGACCGTCGCCTCGCGGCCGACGCAGGACCCGACGCCGACGGCGAACCGGACGACAGCGCGGACGCCGACGCTGAAGGTGGCCGCCCCCGCGACCATGCCCCCGAGCCACGCGACGACCGCGGCCCCGACTGCGAGACCCTCAACGGAGAAATCCCCGACGTCCCGAGCGACCACGACCGCGACGGTCTCATTCACGCCGTCGTCAACGACCGTGCCCGTACCCCTGGAGACCGCGATCGCTTCCACCACCACGTCGGACACGCCGACCCGCGAGCCGACCGTCGCGACGACGGAGACGACCGCCGTGCCGACCGCGGAGGTAACGCTGGAGACGACGCCGTCGTCACACGAGCATGGAGATCGTGAAGACGCGGGCGACCGTCACGGCGATAGGAAAAATGATGACTGACGGCCTCAGAGCGGGCCGCCCCGGGCCTGCACGCTACCGGCAGGTCGGCCGGGACCGTCGGCTCGAGCACGTCTCCCTCCGCGAGGACGAGCGGCGGGTTGAAGGCCTGGACCAGGTCCGGAAAGACCCCGTCCGGCTCGAAGTAGACCCGGAGCGCATCGACCTCCACCGGAAACCGTTCGACGACCACGTAATCGAACCCGGGCTCGCACGCTTCGGGGAGTACCGCGACGAAGCGGAAGGGACGTTCGGCCCGGTAGACCCGTTCACGCGCACGGCCGAACGGGAACCGACCCGGCAACGTCCCGATCTCGACGACGACCCGGTCGGGCCGTTCGCAGTCCTCTGCCATGCAGAAAGTTCCGTGCGCTGCCGGGCAATAACGGCTTCGGCCTCCGGGGGGTTCGCAACGCATTTATAGCAGGGCCGGCCATGCCCGGCCATGTACCATGTCACCTTCCTCCGGCACATCATGACCCGCCCGGAGGGCCCGGGCCTCGACGACATCTGGCTCGAGCTGGAGGCCGAGCTCCCGTTCGCGCCCGTGCCCTGGGTCGGCTATACCCGGGGCGAGATCGAGAATCTCCCCGCAGTCGATCGGGTACGACCTCGACCGGGAGCGGTTCTACCTGCTCGACCAGGACGAGACCGAGTACGTGGACGCCATCCGGAACGACGCCCCCAACCGCCGGTCCCTCGAGGAGATCGTCGAGGACCACATCCGCCAGGGCTGGCGCGTGGTCGGCTGCCGCGTGCCGGAAGAGGGCGAGGGAGGCGGGCCGGACACCTGCCCCGAAACGAGCGACGGCGGGGCAGCGCCGCCGCAGTGACCGCGGGGGCTCAGGCGCGGCCCCGCCCGCCGACGTTCTCGAAGTCGATGAAGCCGCGGTACGGGTCGGTCCCGAGGAGCCGGACGCGGACGCGGTCGCCGACGGCCAGACCCTCCTCGCCGCGCATCACCCGGCCCTCGACCGGCGGGGCGATGATCCGGACCCAGGTCCCCTTGGGCGAGGCCCCCGTGACGAGCCCGTCGAAGGTCTCGCCGACCCGGTCGTGGAGGAGCACGGCGGCCGCGGCCTTGTGGACGAACCGTTCGACCTTCTTGGTCCCCTTCTCGCGGTCCGAGAGCCAGGCCGCGAGGGCCGACGAGCTCGTCCCCGCTGTAGGGCACGGGCGTCCCCTCGAGGACGGAGGCGACGAGCCGCTGGTTGACCAGGTCGGGGTACCGCCGGTTCGGGGCCGTCGCGTGGGTGTAGTCCGTGACGGCGAGGCTGAAGTGCCCCTCGGACTCGGCCCCGGGCTCGAGCGCCATGTACTCGCCCGGCCCCAGGAGCTTGATCACGGTCAGGGAGAGATCGGGGAACCGGTCGGGATCGGCCGCGCGCCGCCGGAGCAGGAACGCGGCGAGGGCCTTCGCGTCGGGGTCCGCGGGCAGCACCTCGCCGTACAGCGCCGCCGTCTCCACGATCCGGTCCCAGTACCGCGGGACGCGGACCACGCGCTGGAGCATGGGCAGGCCGGCCCGCTCGAGGTATGCGACCATGGTCCCGTTGGCAGCGACCATGAACTCCTCGATCAGGCACCGCGCCAGGTTCTGCCGCTGGACCACGAGGTCGCGGACGACCCCGTTCTCGATGAGCGGCTCGGCCTCGACCGTGTCGAGCTCGAGCGCGCCCTGCTCGTGCCGGCGCGCCCGGAGCCGCTGCATGGCCTCGAGCTGGAGGCGGAGCTGGGCCTCGAGCCCGGGCGTGTCGCGGACCGTAGCCGGGATCTCCCCCGTCCCCTCGAGCCAGTCCCCGACCTCCTCGTAGACGAGCTTCGCGTGGTTGCGGACCCGGGCGGGATAGAGATTCGCCGGGCCGGACGCTGCCGTCGGGGAGGACCGCGTACTCCATCACGACGGCCATGCGGTCGCCGCCGGGGAGGAGCGGAGCTCGCCCCCTTGCTGAGCCGGTCGGGGAGCATGGGGTAGGTGACGACGCCGGTGTAGACCGAGAAGCCGTTGTGGGCCGCGTAGCCGGTCCGTCGCCGAGCCCTTCTCCGACGAAGAGGTCGACGTCGGCGATGGCGACCCGGCACCGGATCTCGCCGCCGGGTCCGGGCTCGCAGTACTCGATCTGATCGAGGTCCATCGAGTCCCAGTTATCGATCGAGGACCAGAGGAGGTTCGTGCAGTCGCGGACGCCGCGCCGGCCGCCGGGGAGGCCGTTCGGCGGGACGGCCGCTGTCTCGGCGAGGACCGGGGGCGGGAACCGGGGTTCGAAGCCGTACTGCTGCATCGCGTGGTTCGCGATCGCGCCGAGGTCGACCGGGCGCTGGTCGTTCATGGTGATTGATAAGGGAACCGTCTCCCAGAAAAAGACTCGGGTCGAACGGCCGATCCGCCGGATGGTTTATCTGATCCGGCGGGAGAAAGGGGCCGCATGGAACTGGCGAGAGAAGATACTGGACGTGGTCCGCGGCACGCACGTCGCGGCCCTGGCCACGGTCGGCGAGCGCGGCGCCCCGGCCGTCCGGCACATGATGCTGACCGGGTTCGACGACCTGATGATCGTGGGCGGAGCCCGTGCCGACTCGGACACGGTGGCCCAGCTCCGGCGGACACCGTACGCATCGATCGCGATCTGGTCGGAGAAGGAGTTCACGGACCCGTACGTGCAGATGCAGGTGTTGGGCGGCGTGCACGAGGACCGGGAGACGAAGCTGAAGTACTGGAACCCGACGTGGGGGCAGTACTTCGGCTCGGTCGAGAACCCCGAGTTCGTGGTGCTCGTCTTCCGGCCCGACCTGATCGAGTACTACGACCCCAAGGCCCTGGTCTCGCCCGAGGTCTGGCGGCGGCCGTAGGGCCGGCGGTGAAGGCGGCGGGCCGGCCCGCGCGGCGGAGGGTCCGGCTTGGTGTACGGCACGGGTGGACTCCTCCCCGCTGCGCCTCCCTACGCCGCGGTCGCCTTCAGATACTCGGCGAGCTTGTCGAGGGCCTCCCCCATGCCCTCCTCGTTCGGCCCCCGCATCACCCCGGGCACCCCCTCCTCGCGCACGGTCATCCAGGTCCCGCCGTCGCGCTCCTCGAGGGTGACCGACAGGACGGTCTCGGGCGGCCAGTCGCCGGGAACCCCGTAGCGGGAGGGCGGGACGGCGGTGCCGTCGGCGTCCGCGAAGGACTTGGTGACGAGGAACCGTTCGGGCGCGACGACCTCGCGGAAGACGCCGGTAATGTAGAAGGCCTGCCCGCCGGGCGGCTGCATGCCCCAGAAGAATCTGCCGCCCACGCGGGGGTCGGTCTCGATCACGGGCGAAGTGTAGCCCCGCGGCCCCCACCAGTGCCTGAAGCGCTCCGGTTCGGTCCACGCCTTCCAGACGAGCTCGCGCGGCGCGTCCAGGACGCGGGTGTACACGCTCGCCTCTCCCGCCGGCGACGGTGGTTTTTCTGCAGAGAGCCGGGCGCTGTTGTGGTCTGACATGATACTCTCCGGCATCCAACATCGCGGGAGCCCTGATGAATGTATCCTCGCGAGTCCCCTGAGACATCCTTCGAGTTCGACGTGCCGGCGGCCGGCAGTCTGGCGGTGGAGGGCGGGTTGAACGGACTCACCTCTTCGGCCGGCCGACGCCTACCTCGACGACCGCGATGTCGTCGGCCGTCACCCCAGGAGCTCGGTCACGGCCTTCAGGTGCTTCCTGATCTCGAGCCCCTGCGGGCAGCGCTCCTCGCACTCGCCGCACTCGGTGCAGTTCGACGCGGCCCCGCCGTACCGGGCGAAGATGTGGTAGCGCGAGCGCGCGGCCGCCGGGTCGCCGTAGACGTGCGCCTCGTTGTAGAGGCCGAAGCACTCGGGGATGTCGACCCCGGACGGGCAGGGCTTGCAGTACCCGCACCGGGTGCAGTCGATCGCAGTCCGATCCCGGTACAGGACGCGGACCTCGTCGTAGACGGCGCGCTCCGCCGGCGAGAGCGAGCCCGGACGGGCGCGGTCCGGCGTACGCGAGGTTCTCGCGGACCTGGTCCATGGTGGTCATCCCCGAGAGGACGACCGTGACCTCGGGCTGGTCCCAGAGCCAGGCGAGCCCCCACTCCGCGGGCGTCCGCTCGGCCCCTGCCGAGGCCCAGAGACTCGGCCGCGCCGGGGATCGGCCGGGCGAGCGCCCCGCCGCGCAGCGGCTCCATGATCACGACCCCGAGCAGGCGGTCGGCCGCGTACCGGACGGCCTCCTCCCCGCCCTGGTAGTGGACGTCCATGTAGTTGTACTGGACCTGGCAGAAGGTCCAGTCGTACGCGTCCACGATCGGGGTGAAGGCCGCGAAGTCGTCGTGGAACGAGAAGCCGGCGTGCCGGATCCGGCCGTCGGCGAGTGCGTCGTCGAGGAACTCGAGGACGCCGAGCGCGTGCGCCCGCTCCCAGCCCTCGCGGTTCAGGCCGTGCAGGAGGTAGAAGTCGATGAACTCCGTCCGGAGCCGCGCCAGCTGCTCGTCGAGGTAGCGGTCCATCTCCCCGCGCTCCTTCACCATGAAGACCGGGAGCTTGGTGGCCAGGTGGACCCGCTCGCGGTACCCGTCCCCGAGCGCCTCGCCGAGGAACGGCTCGCTCTCCCCCTCGTGGTAGACGTAGGCCGTATCGACGTAGTTGACGCCGGCGTCGATCGCGTGCCGCACCATCGCCGTCGCCGCCGCCCGGTCGATCCGGCCGCCGGGCGCGAGGGGCAGGCGCATGGCGCCGAACCCCAGCACCGAGAGCGGGGTGTCGACCCCGCGCATCCGCCGGTACTGCATCAGGCCCCACGCTCCGCCTGCAGCCGCCGGCCTGCGGACCAGGCCCGGCCCCGCTTCTCGCCGAGCGAGCGGTAGGCGTTGTCCGGCATGGTCAGCACGAGCGGGTCGACCGCGTCCATCTCGACCCGCCCGTCGCGGAGCACCGCCGGGTCCGCGTACGCCGCGACAATCTCGCCGATCACCAGGTCGTGCGACGGGAGCGAGACGATCTCGACCACCCGGCACTCCATCGCCACCGGGCAGTCGGCGATCATCGGCGCGGACCCGAGCTCGCCCCAGACGACCTCGAAGACCCCGGACTTATCCGTGGTCCCGCCCGAGACGAGCCCGCAGTAGTCGGTCGCCTCGAGCTGCGTCACCGACGGGACGTTCACCGAGAAGGTGCCCGTCTCCCGGATCCCGGACGGCGTCGCGTGCGCCCGGTTGATGCCGCAGCAGAGCATGGGGGGCGAGAGGTTCGCGCGGCAGCACCAGCCGGCGGGCATGAAGTTCGCCCGGCTTCCGAGGCGCGTGCCGACCAGGACGACAGGCATGGGGAGAGCGACGTTCGGGGAGACAGGGACCCGGTCCACGCTCACGACCCCCACGTATTCCGGTGGACCCGGTCCGGGCGGTACCGGTCCTGCGGCGCGGGCTCCTCGGCCGGATGGCCGAGCACGACGAAGCCGACCGGCACGACCCCGTCGGGGAGCCGGCAGTGCCGGACGAAGCCCGCGACCCGGTCCTCGAGCGGGTAGCACCCGGTCCAGACAGCCCCGAGCCCGAGCGCGTGGGCCGCGAGGAGGAGGTTCTGGATCGCGGCCGAGCAGTCCTGGATCCAGAAGCCCGGGAACGGCAGGGAGCGCGTGTCCGCGCAGACAAGGATGCCGAGCGGCGCGTCCTTCGCCCAGGCGCGCGTACGGGGAGAACTCGGGGATCGCGTCGAGCGCGGCCCGGTCGTCGATCACGACGAACGCCCAGGGCTGCTCGTTCGCGGCCGACGGGGCCTGCATGGCCGCTCTGAGCAGGGCCGCGACCGTCGCGTCGTCGACCGGCCCGTCGGAAAACCGCCGGACGGATCGGCGGGTCATGATGGCGTCGAGGGTCTCCATGGTGATCGGAGGAGGATGGACACGACCGGTAATAATACCGTGCGCCTACAGCCGCCGCATAGATATAAGGCCCCCAACCTCCCACCTGCCCCCGGTGCATTCCCGATGACGACATTCAAAGAGATCGTGATGCAGCGCTACGCGACCAAGCGGTTCGACGGCCGGGCCGTGCCGGAGGAGACCATCCGCGAGCTCCTCGAGCTCGTCCGGTTCGCTCCCTCGGCCATCAACCTCCAGCCCTGGCGCATCCGCGTGGTCACGGACCCGGCCGTGAAGGAGCGGCTGCAGCCGGCCGCCTTCGACCAGCCCCAGGTGACGACCTGCTCGCACCTGCTCGTCTTCTGCGCCGACCCCGACTACGGCGGGCTGATCGGGAAGCTCGAGGGACTGCTCCGGAAGAACGGCGTGCCCGACGAGATGCGCGAGATGGTGATCGGCATGTGCCGGCAGTTCACGGACCCCATGACCCCCGAGCAGCGGCTCTCCTGGTCCGCGGCCCAGACCTACCTCGCCCTCGGCAACGCCCTGAACGGCGCGAAGGCCCTCGGGCTCGACTCCTGCCCCATGGGAGGATTCGACCCGGCGGCCGTGAGCGCTATCCTCGGCATCCCGGCCCCGCTCGTGCCGGTCATGCTCTGCCCCGTCGGGTACGCGGCCGACGAACCGCGGCCCAGGCTCCGGCACCCGCTCGAGGAGCTCCTCGTCTGAGCGGGGAGCTCTACCGCTCCCCCTTGAGCCGCCGGTACTCCCTCTCGGTCGCCCGCTCGGTGTATGCCTTCCCATGGAACGCGCCGATGTAGTGGGCCGCGATCCCGATGCCCCAGCCGAAGGTCACGAAGACCCACCAGGGGAAACTCCCAGGGCCGCTGGTGATCCACCAGATCGCGATCAGAAAGAGGTTGACAGCCACGTACACGGCGAAGTGGGTGTAGAACCCGACCTTCTCCTTCGCGCTCTCGCGGGCGATCTGCATGAGTTCCTCATCGGTCGGCATGGACACTCCTGATCCGATCATCGGCCGACCGGCGGATAAACATTTGCTCAGGCAAACGGCAACGCATAAATCGGAACGCGGAGCATTCCCTGCACGTGACCGACTATCCCCTCGCCAACGGCCGGCTCGCCGCGATCGCCGGCGCCCTGCTCGTCCTCGCCGGGTGTGTCGCCCTCATGGGCATCATCTCTGCCGAGACCTTCTACCCGGGCTACAGCACGGCCCGGAACGCGATCAGCGACCTCGGCGCGTCGGAGCCGCCGAACAGCGTGATCCTCCAGCCCTCGGCCACGATCTTCAACCTCACCATGATCCTGACGGGCCTGCTCGTGATCGGGGCCGCGCTCGCCCTCGGCCGGGCCGGGTTCGTCTGGCCGGCGACGGTCCCGCTCGGCCTCTTCGGCCTCGGCGCGCTCCTCGTCGGCATCTTTCCCGGGAACTGGGGGAATATCCACGCGCTCGCGGCCCTGCTCACCTTCGTCGCGGGCGGCGTAGCGGCGATCGCGTCCGTCGTCGCGGTCCGCGGACCGCTCCGGATCATCGCGCCCGTGCTCGGAGCGATCTCGCTCCTGACGCTCGCCTCGTACTACGCGCTCGGCGGCGCGAGCCCGATGACGGCCTTCGGCCCCGGCGGGCTCGAGCGCTGGATCGCCTACCCGGTCCTGCTCTTCGTGCTCGCGTTCGGCGGCTACCTCATGGGCGCCGCTGGCTCGCCCGTCACGGTTACCCGCGCCGCTTGACGGCCTGGTCGTAGACCTCCCAGTTCCGCCGCCAGTCGGGGTTCCGGCGCCCGAGCCCGGCGAGGACGCGCTCCCGGATCTCCCCGGTGCTGATCGTCCCTCCGGCCTTCTGCTCGATCTCTCCGGCGATCTCGCGGGCCGCCGCCGGCGACGCCCCCGACTTGACCGCGCTGACCACGATCTTCTCGGGCATGAACTCCTCCGGTCCGCCCGTCCCGCTTGCTGACATTCGTCATGCGCTGTACCTCACCGCGCCGAAAGGAGACCGGAAAAGATAAATGTTGTGCGGGCCGGAGCCCGCTTCAGTACCGCCGGCCGAAGTCGCGGGGCTTGGACCGGCCGTCGCGGGTCAGGCGCATGGGCGGCCGGATCGGGCTCTCGATCCGCAGGGCCGCATCTCCGCCGACATCGACATCGGCGTAGCGCTCGGGATGCGGATCGTGCTCGGGATCGTGGACGATCGGCGGCAGGGGCCGGTGGGCCACGAGCGGGTGGGGATGCCGGTCGGAGCGATAGCGCTTGGGGCGCAACCGCGGCCCCTGGTCCGGGCCCGGCGCCGGGCCCGGGGTATGTCCGAGGTACCGCGCCGGGTGATACCGTTCGGAGTTCAGCCGGCGGACTCTGTCCGGGCTCGGGCCGGTGGGACCGATGGGCGGGTTATCCGGCCGGTTGCCGGCCGGTCCCTGGTGCGTCGTGCGGGGCTTGTGCCTGGGCGACATGCTCCCCACCATGCCCTGATAAGGTAAATATATTCGCCAGCCGTCACGTGTCGGGGGCGGGATCGTCAGCCGCGGGCGGCGCCGACGGGTCGGCGAGCCGGCGGGTATACGCATCGAAGTCGTGCCAGACCGAGAGAGCGGCCACGACCTTTCCGTCGCGGACGATCGGGGTCGAGGTGACCAGGGTCGGGTACACCGAGCCGTCGGGAAGGGTGAGCTCGATCCGCTCTCCCTGGGCGACGATCTCGCCTCGCAACGCGCGGGCGTAGGGGAGGTCGCCACGTCGGATCGGACTCCCGTCCGCGCGCCGGGCCGGGTTCCGGTCGAGCAGCTCGCCGATGGTCATGCCGACAACGGAGGCGGCGGAGAGCAGGTCGGCTGCGCGGTTCACGGCCGCGATCCGGCCGCCAGGCAGGTACAGCACGGCCGGCTCCCGGATGCTCTCGAGCAGGTCGCGGAGCGCCGGATCGGGGAGCGGCAGAACGACGGGACGGTCCTGGGGAGGATGGATGGACATCAGCACAGCAGGTGAGAGTCTCTGACCAGGCTGAATAAGGCTTTGCGCGGCGACATTGCCGGGCAATAACGCACAGGCGCCGGGCCGGGAGAAAAGCCTTGTAGGAAGAGGGCGAGGAACGGGATCATGTTCTGCAACCAGTGCGAGGAGACCGCGCGGGGCTGCGCCTGCACGGCCCGCGGGGTCTGCGGCAAGGACCCCGAGACCGCGGGGCTCCAGGACGTCCTGATCTTTGTCTGCCGGGGGCTTGCATCGCGGAACCTCGCCGCAGGGGAGAAGGGGGACCCGGACGTGGGGATGTTCATCGCGGGGGCGCTCTTCGGCACCCTTACGAACGTCGACTTCGACCCCGACCGCATCCGGCGCCTGATCCGCGAGGCGATCGCCCTCCGCGACCTCCTGCCGCCCGCGGGCCCGGACGAACCCGAGGCGAGTACCTGGATACCCGCGGACGACGCCGTGATCGCGGCGAAGGCCGGCGAGATCGCGGCCGACGCGGCGATCGACGACGACGTCCACTCCCTCCGCTCGCTCCTCCTCGCCGGGCTCAAGGGGCTCGCGGCCTACTACTACCACGCGGTGTCGCTCGGGTACACGGACGAGTCCGTCACCGAATTCCTCCAGCGGGCCCTTGCCGCAGGCCTCCGGGAGCTCACGGCCGACGAGCTCGTCGGGCTCGCCGTGGAGTGCGGGACGGTCGGTGTCACGGCCCTCGCCCTGCTCGACCGGGCGAACACCGAGACCTTCGGCCACCCCCAGATCACGACCGTGCGGACCACGGTCGGCGACCGGCCGGGGATCCTCGTGACCGGCCACGACCTCGCCGACCTCAAGCGAGCTCCTCGAGCAGACACGCGACAGCGGAGTCGACGTCTACACCCACGGCGAGATGCTGCCGGCCCACGCCTACCCGGCGTTCAAGGGCTACTCCCACCTCGTCGGCAACTACGGCGGGGCCTGGTGGAAGCAGGCCGACGAGTTCGCGCGCTTCAACGGCCCGGTCCTGGTCACGACGAACTGCATCGTGCCGCCGCGGGAGTCGTACCGGGACCGGATCTTCACCACCGGCCTGGCCGGCTATCCCGGCGTCCCGCACATCGGCATGGCCCGCGACGGCACCAAGGACTTCTCGCCCCTTGTCGAGCGGGCGAAACGGTCTCCGCCGCCCGAGCCGCTCGAGGGGTCGGGGCGCGAGCTGACCACGGGCTGCGCGCACCAGGCGGTCGACGCGATCGCGGGATCGGTGGTCGACGCGATTAAGAGCGGCGCGATCCGGCGGTTCGTGGTCATGGCCGGCTGCGACGGGCGGCAACCGGAGCGGGAGTACTACACCGAGTTCGCCGAGGCCCTGCCGCAGGACACGGTGATCCTGACCGCGGGCTGCGCGAAGTACCGCTACAACGCGCTCGACCTCGGCACGACCGGCGGCATCCCGCGGGTGATCGACGCGGGCCAGTGCAACGACTGCTACTCGCTCGTGGTGATCGCCCAGCGGCTCGCGGACGCCTTCGGGATCGGGATCAACGACCTGCCGATCTCGTACGACATCGCCTGGTACGAGCAGAAAGCCGGTACTCGTCCTGCTCGCCCTGCTCAGCGTCGGCGTAAAGGACATCACCCTCGGGCCGCGCCTGCCCGGGTTCCTCTCGCCGGGGGTGCTGGACGTCCTCGTAGCGAATTTCGGCCTGAAGAAGATCACGACCGTCGGCGAGGACCTCGCGCGGATGGTGCCGTCCGCGGCGGGGGGCTAGGCCCCCTGCTGGGCCAGCACCGAGGGCATCATGGAGAGGCCGAGGGCGATGTTGATCGCAACGAGCGCGAGCGCGGCCCCTCCCATCCACCGGTGCGCCCGGCGGGCCGGCCGGCCGACGCCGGGGTTCCTCGCGATGACGAGGCCCAGCCCGAGCGTCGCCAGGATCACGGCGATCGTCCCGCCCCCCAGGATCCCGTGGACCTCCCGGAGGTGGGGAGCCGCGGAGAGGCTGGACCATGGAGATACCGACCGCGAGCGCGGCGACGACGGCGAGGCCGCCGAACGCCTGGAGCCACTGGTGGTTCTTGTACCAGCTGCGGGTCCGGTGGTACCGCATCACGACGAAGCCAGATAGGAGGGCGACGAACCCGACGGTCATGAGGAAGGCGTGGTACGGCCAGTAGACGGGGATGCCCTGGTCGAACTGGTCCGGGGGCGCGCCCATATCGGTCGCGTTGTGAGCGAGGACGGGCGCGCACGCGAGGAGGCAGAGCAGAAGCGCCGCGAGAGCGGCGGCGAAGCGGGTCTCCCGCCGGACCGGGGATGGCGGAGGAACCATGGGGGTCCCGGGCCCGTTCTCTCGCGGCGGCATACAGTCCTTGTGCCGCCGCGCCCGGCGTTCCGATGACCGGTGGCATTATGCTTCCCCGGGTCGCTGAACGGAGCATGGCGGACGTGCGCGAGGCGGTCGAGGTGCTCGCGGCCCGGCCGACGCTCGAAGGGGCCGGGGTCCGGCTCCGGCGGGCGTTCGGCTCGGCCGAGGTCCCGCGGTTCGACCCGTTCCTGATGCTCGACGACTTCCGGTCGGACCAGCCGGAGGACTACCTGGCCGGCTTTCCCTGGCACCCGCACCGCGGGATGGAGACGGTGACGTACATGCTCGAGGGCGTAATCGAGCACGGCGACAGCATGGGCCACCACGGCACGGTCGGGGCCGGCGGGGTGCAGTGGATGACAGCCGGGTCGGGGATTCTCCACCAGGAGATGCCGAAGCCGGTGGACGGGCGCATGGGCGGGTTCCAGCTCTGGGTGAACCTGCCGGCGGCCGCGAAGATGATGGACCCGCAGTACCAGGAGCTCGCGGGGGACGAGATCCCGGTTGTGCACGACGGCGGCGCGGCGGTCCGGGTGATCGCGGGGGTGCATGGCGGCACGCGGGGGCCGGTGACCGGGATCGTGGCCGAGCCGACCTTCCTCGACGTCGCGCTCGAGCCCGACGCGGTCTTCGAGCACCCGGCACCGTCGGAGCGGACGGGCTTCGCCTACGTTCACGGCGGCATGGCGGCGTTCGGCATGGGCGGGGAGCTCGTCGGCGACTGCCATGCGGTCCGGTTCGGCGCCGGGGACACGGTACTCGCAGAGGCCGGGCCGGACGGCGGGCGGTTCCTGCTCGTCGGGGGCCGGCCGATCGGCGAGCCAGTGGCCTGGCGCGGGCCGGTGGTGATGAATACGGAGGAGGAGCTCGGCGAGGCCTTCCGCGAGCTCAGGGAAGGGACGTTCGTGAAGAAGCGAGGGGAGGTCCGGCCGACGAACGGAGGAGACGCGTCCGCGAAGGGCCGGACGGGCCGACGCCCGCCCTCGTCCTTCGGGTGAGTCCGCCCCGGTGCTCCCCGCCATCGGCCCGCGTTCTTCGGATCATGGCGGGAGCGTCCGGCGTGAGTGTCCGAAAAAAAGGGGGTCGCCGGCAGCGATCGTTACGGCCGTATCTCCGCCGTATCGGCCAGGATCAACATCCCGAGCCGGGCATTCTTTGCCGCGTACTCCGGAGAGATGGAATCGACCGTATCCTTGGCCGTATGAACGTCGGGCGCATGCTCCTCGGTGTGCGTCGTTATCGCCGTGTACCCCTCCTTCCAGAAAGAGGTATGATCGCTGCCGCAGTCATGAACATTATAGGTCAGGCTGAAACCGATGTCATACAGAGAGTTATAGTGTTTATATAACTCCACGAACTGCTCCGATTCGTTATTGAACATGACATCCAGCACGTACCGGTCGTCCGGGTCGTACGAGGTGGAGTCGTAGTTCATATAGAGGGGGATATCCAGGGAGTTCTTCCCGGCATACGCAACGTACTCCCTGCTCCCTTTACGAGAATCCTCTTCCGCGTTCCAGAGGGCGAACTGGACCGTATGGTTGAAGTGATATCTGCTCATGACCCGGGCAAGTTCCAGCACGATCGCGGCGCCGCCGCCATTATCGGACGCCCCGGGAGCACGGCCCGGGTCGGACGACGTGCTGTCGTAGTGGGCTCCCACGAGGACGATCTCATCGGAGGACGTGTTTTCTCCCGGAAGGGTCGCGATGACGTTCCGATACTTGTCGCTCTGGTACTCCACCTCCAGGCCGGGAATGGCGGCGAGCCGGTCATGGAGATACTCGCCGACCTGCCTGTTCTCCGGGGAGGGATACTCCCGCGTGGAGAAGTTCTGCAGATCGTATGTCGACTGATAAATCCCGGACTCGTCGATCTGCGAGATCATCTCCCGCAGAACGAGGTCCTCGTCCTGCGTCTGCCGGGGGATCGAGAGGAAGAGCGCCAGACCGATGACGATTGCGATACCGACTACGATAATAACAATCCGTTGCTTTTTAGGACTGGAATCGTCCGGACTTTTCTCCATCGAACACCCGCTTCCCGTCGAGATCCGCTGCGCCCAGAAGGGGCAGAACGAACCTTCATCAGCGTCCCGGAAGAGCTGGGATCCCTGCCGGCACCCTGTCTATGATACCCTATTCCATATCATAAAAAACCTCTCTTCGGGGGACCTCGGCCCATCGAGATCCCCGGGAATCGACTCCCGCTTCGTCCACGAACGGCCCGGGAGGCGCTCTTTCCCCGAGGACGGCGCCCGAGGTAACGATCGGCATCTCTACGAAGAAGTCCGCGCGAGGTTCACAGCGCGTACGGCTGACCATGTATCACGGGGGAGCCTGGTCCCTCCCCGGCAGCGACCAACGTACTAGGGGGTAGACGGCGGCAGGACGCTACCGTCTCCGGTGACACCATCCCCGTTCCCCGGGCGTTCATCTCAGGGCGCCGAACCGGGCCGGGCCGTTCTCCAGCCCCGGCCCTGACAGACCTCCAGCCGCCGCAAAATCCCGACGATCAGGAACCCCACGGCGGAGCCGATACCGATCCTCCGAGAGGATCCATCTACGCCAGCACCGGCACCGCGTCGGCCCAGGCCTCGACGGTGGTGCGAATGGCGTCGTCCTCGTACGGCGAGAGCATGAGCCGCGTCCGGGAGAGCGTGAGCGTGAAGATCTCGCCGTTCGTCACGTGGCCCGTGTACGACTCGCGGCTCTTCTCGACGGCCGCGTGGTTCTCGGTGCCGACCGGTGTCAGGCGACCCGTGCCCCGGCGAATGACGGCCCTATGGCCCCCCGCCCTCGCGCAGGGCCCGGAGCGCGGGAAGGAGGGGCGGCAGCTGCTTCGTGACGATCGTCCAGATCGCCTCGGGATCGACGGCAAAGTAGGGGTGTATCACCACGTTCCGGAGCCCGATGATCTGTCGCCACGGGACGTCGGGATGGGCCTCGCGGAACGCGTCCGGGACCTCTGCGGCCGCCTCGCCGAGCACCTCGAGGTTTCGCAGGACCGCATCGAAGGTCCGGGAATCGGCCAGAAGCATCTCGAACGTGTACCCGTCCACGTACCCGAGCGTCCGTTCCGTGGCCTCGAGCATATCATCGAGCAGAATAGACGTGGTCAGGTCCGACATAGACGAGCTGGCGGGACAGTTCGTCCCAGAGGCCCGGGCGACGCATCAGCCCTCCCCGGACGGCCAGGTCCACGGAAGCGCCGAGAATCGACTCCAGATGGTCATGAAGCAGGACAAGGTCCCAGCCGAGCGGCCTGGAGAGCACGACCATCAGGTCGATATCGCCTCCCGGCTCCGCCTCTCCCCGGGCGACCGGACCGAAGAGCGCGACCTCGGAGACCCCGAACTGCTCGGCGAGGTCGGGGAGGTGAGCACGCAGGCATGCGAGGACCTCGTCGCACACTCCGCCCGGCCGCTGGTTCTGCACAGTCTCCATCGCGATTCTGATATACACCGGTCGACGTTTAAACGTTTTGGCCTTGGGTCATGGGGAGACAGGGAAGGAGGACCGCGGCCGGCGTCGCGATCGGCGCGAGGCAGAGGAGGTGCACGAACGAAGCGAGACTCGTACGACAGGGGGCTCATCCCATACTGTCTGCGTTGGACGATGGGGCCATACCGCTTCGTAAACGTGTCAACCGCCGCTGGGGGTTCCGTTCCGGGAAAAAGGGAGTTAAATGTTGTTGAAGAGCCAGACGACGTCGGCGAAGTCGATCCGCCCGTTCCTGTTGTAGTCGAACAGGTCGATCGGTTCGTTCGCGGCGATCCATAATATCTGGTTGAAGTAGAGGACGACATCGTTGAAGTCACCCCTCCCGTTGCCGTTGACGTCGTCATACAGCCCGTCGCCGTCCGTATCCGTCGGCATCAGCGTGCTTGGCGGCACGGCCTGCACGGACGGCGCCGCGATGACCTGGTATTTCCGCATCATCTCGTTGTCCTCGTGATCGATGATGTGGCAGTGCCAGACGTAGTACCCGATCGTCGGGTCGAAGGAGAACGGGGCCCCGTCCTGGGAGGCGAACCGCGTTCTGATCCAGGTCACCTCGCCGGGGTTCATCTTGACCGTGTCCTTCCATGCCTGCTCGGTCGCGTCCGGCAGTATCTCGGGCCCGAACAGGTAGGGCGTGACGTCGACACTGACTGTCGGGCCCGTCCACGGGGGCGCCGCGCCGTTGCCGGCGGCGCTATTGGCGAGCAGCCAGGCGTTGTAGTGGGCTACCGCGTCGTACTGCTGGCGTTTGACCACCTGGTACTGGACCAGGTGCAGGTGGATCGGGTGGGTGTCCGCGGTCGGGTTGGCGACGATCCACTCCTCGGTCGATCCCTGCCTGGGGAGCTCGGAGATGGCGGCGTCGTACTTCTGCCCGTCGAGGAGGATCTCGAGCGGCCCGCCGTTCCCCATGACCTCGGTCAGGACGAGCGACCGGTTGAGGGAGGGGGTGGGCAGGTTCGGGAACGCCCCGGCAAGGGTCGGGTTCAGGCTGGCCGGAAGGCTCGGGGCACTCGGCCCGGTGGTGCTGCCGACGTCGAACCGCATGATCTGGCCGGTGGTGGCGGGGTCCGCGGGACTTCCGCTCGGGAACGGCGCGGAGGCGTGTTCAGCAGGGTCACGCTGGTACCGGGTGCGATGTTCGAGAAGTCGACGAGGACGTCGAAGCGCTCCCCGGGCGCGATGAGGATGTTGTTGACGTTGACGGCCGACTTCACGTACCCGCCCTCGGTCCCGATGACGGTGAACGGCATGCCGTTCGAGAAGCTCAGGTTGTAGAACCGGGCCGTCGGACCCGTCGAGCAGGCGGAAGCGGTAGGCCGCCCGGTCCACGGGCATCTTCGGCCAGACGAGCCCGTCCACCATGATGGTGTCGCCGAAGAACTCGGGTCCCCAGTAGGGATGGACGTCCGGGTTGGTCGGCTGGATCGGGAAGTCGAACGTGCCGTCGGTGTTGAAGATCCGGTCCTGGATGGCGATCGGGACCTCGTACTTGCCCTGCGGCAGGAGCGGTGCGACCGTGTCGGCGGCTGTCGCGGAGGAAGTAGAACCCGGCCATTCCCGCCACGACGTTCAGCCGCGTCATGCCGAGGGCGTGGTCGTGGTACCAGAGCGTGGCGGCCTCCTGGGAGTTGGGATACTGGTAGACCGCTGCGTTGATGTCGGTCGGTTCGGCCGTGTAATACTCGCTCCCGTGTTTGCCGTCGTTCGTGAACCAGGCGTCGGGGCCGCCGTCGACGGTGGCCGGGACCTCACCGCCGTGGACGTGGACGCAGATGGGAATCGGGCTCTGTGCCGTCGGGTACCCGGGCGGGAAGCCCGCGAAGGGAGACGAGGGTGTCGCCATCATGTTCGGGTTGGCCCACATGATCGTGGGATCGATGGCGAACATGTGCGATTCCGTCAGGTCGTTGATCGCACTTCACCTTGATCGGCGTGTCCTTCTGCGCCTCGAAGGACGGGCCCGGCGAGTTCCGGATATAGCCCAGGGGTTGCCCCGTCACCGCGTCCTTCGCCAGCCCCCCGTAGCCGTACACGGTGGTCTGAAGCCCCATGGACGGCGGGAGGATGGTCTGGTTGAACTGGGAGACGTTCACCACGTAACAGTTCGTGCTCGTTTCAGCGTAGACCGGCGGGGGGCCGGCAATGGTGTTCTCCCACTTGGGGATGGTCGTGGGATCGAGGAGCGCGGCACTGACGTGCACGGCGCCCGAAAGGGCAAGTAGCAGCGCCAGGACCAGAGCGACTCTCCAACCCCGGATCCGTGTGTTTTCTCCATCACGCATTTGTAAACCTCCAGTCTTTTCTTCGAGGGCATCTGTACTGCCAACCACCCACGGACCGTGACGGGGATAGGCATGAGGCTCGTTCGCCGGATGCCCGACTGCGTACCCTCCCCTCCCATGGAATCCGCTGTAGTCGTCGCTGCAGTTACTCCGTAATTGTTAAGGGACTATTTAGAATTTTTTCTATTTCAATTACTGGATTATGATGGTAATTGAGCCGGCACCCTCCCGCTATCACCAGTTTGAGACCTCGTCGTACCTTCACGGTATCACGTTCCTTCGGTGGTTGTATCGTCCATTCCGCGGGGGGAGCCGGCCGGCTCACGCGGCCGGAGGGGTAAAGAAGAAGGTCGAGCCCTCGCCCGGTGTCGATTCGACCCGGATCCGGCCGCCGTGGCGGCCTGAACCAGAGTGCCGCGGCCGGCCTGCCGGCGACTGCGATCGCCGGCTGCTCCTGTTTCCTCCGGTGCCAGGGATTTATATGGGTATTGCATAATTGGTAGGTATGCCAGGTCGCGGGGCCATCATCCTTCTCCTGCTCCTGTTCTGCGGTCTGCTCGTCGCGGGGTGCGTCTCCGACAGGGCAGGCCCGGCAGGAAATCCGACACCGGACGCGGGGACCCGTACCGCAACCACCCCATACCCGGGTGAGAACCAGACGTATGCCCATGCCAGGAGCCTGGTCCCGAACGGAGATCCCGGGGTTCGTGCTGCAGTCGCGGGCGAAGGAGCCCCTGACCATCTGGGAGGACCCCTATCACTACCACAGTTACTGGACCCCGGCAAATACCTCGGCGTTCAACGGTTCGGTCAGGGCCCTGTCCGTCGACGTCTTCGTGTACGATGACCGGGGGGACGCCCTTGAATGGCTCCGCGCCTTCGAGGCCGATTCCGACGGCCCCGTCGCGATACGGGGCATCAACGCCTCCTACCGGTTCCGGGGAGGGGTGGCCGAGATCGCGTTCATGACGGACGACATCGTCGTTCACAGCTCGGCGATCGCGGAGAGCAGCCCTGCCGGGCCCGCTTCCGGGGAGGAGGCCGCACGGGAGGCCGCGGTGACCGGCGCCGAGATGCTGATAAAGAACATCTCGTGAACGGCATCCTCTCCTCCCCTCTGTGCCCGGTGCCGGCCGGAGTGAAGGGGCGGACGCGGCCGGATCCCCGTCACCGATCCGGTGTGGTCCCAGGTATCCACCCGTCGGAGAGTGCGGGGCCGGTCGAGGCCATCCCGGATCGGCCGGTGGGCCAACAACTATAATCACGGAGTGCAATGGAATGCCTGTGAACCCTCGTCTGTGTTCTGTTGCGCCGTGCACGCTCATCGGGATCATCCTCGTCCTCTCCACCGCCGTCCTCGCGGGCTGCCTCGCGGCGCCCTCGCCGGTCAGCTCCGTGGACCACGCCCCGGCGTCGGGCATCGCCCCGCTCGCCGTCAACTTCTCCGTGAACGCCAGCGACCCGGGGATACGCGTGACCTGGGACTTCGGGGACGGGACCACGGGATTGGGCACCCGGGTCGAGCACGTGTATGCCGACCCCGGCGAGTATTCTGCGGGGATGCGCTGGACGGTGCCGGGCGGCACGTCGGGCAATCAGTCCGGTCTTTCAGTGACGGTGTACGACCCGCAGAACCTCCCGGGCAACTATTCGGTGGGCAACCTCAGTCCGGCCGACATGCGCTACCTCTCGACGCTGAAGAAGAAGATCGACCTCTTCGACCAGTACTACATCGAGTTCACCTACCTGAACAAGAGCCACGCAACGGCGATGCGGTACACGTCGAGGGACTTCCAGTTCGCCATGAAGCAGTCCCTCTCCCAGCCTCGACAGCCATCGAGACGTCCCCCGAACTCGGCCAGGTGCGGGAGTCGGCCCGGGTGCTGTTCACGAACGCGACCGACGGCGCGTACGCCGAGTTCCTGGCCGGGATCAACCTCGAGCAGGGCAATACGGAGGAGGCGGACGCCCAGCTGGCCCAGGCGTGGCCGAAGATGGAGGTCGCGAAAGCGGAGCGGGACCGGCTCGTCCAGATGCTCGAAGCGGTCCAGTAAGGGAACGCATCCGGGTTATATTTTTCCGTGCCCTCCCCGGCATCTCCGGGGGAGTAGGCCATGACGAGAAGACGGCGTGCCGCCCTGGAGGCCCGTTCCCCCGCGCGTGTCCGTGCCCAGTACTGCCATAATAAAAAGATTTATCAGGGCCACAGGAGAGGGAAAACAACAGAGATACGACCATGAGAACCACGACTCTTTATGCTCTTGGCGGAGGCATGCTCGTCCTCGGGCTCCTCATCGCGCTCACGGGCTGGTACATCTTCCCGGTCTGCGAGATGGACGGCAAGTTCGTCGAGACCAAGGCCGGCAAGCTCCTGCCGATGCCGTGCGGGTACACGGCCCGGGCCGAGACCGGCCTGGGGGCCCTCGTCGGCCTCGTCGGCCTCGGGATGATCGCCCTGCCGTCCTACGGCTCGCGGCGGGCGTTCGGCGTCATGGCCGTAGGCCTCGGGGCCGTGGTGATGCTCGTTCCGACCATGCTCATCGGCATGTGCGCCGCGCCGGACCATCTCTGCCGGGTCGCAACGCAGCCGGCCCTGCTCCTCCTCGGCGGCATCACGGTGATCGGCGGGCTGTACCTCTACCTTCGCCAGGAACCCCGAGGTCTCCTGACCCCTGCAGGTGGCAATGCTGGGCATCATCGGCAAGAACATCCGGCACCGGCCCTGGAGGAACGGGGCCCTCATCCTCGCTTTCGCCTTCATCGCGGCCAGCCTCTTCTCGGGCCACTACCTCCTCCACGGGGCCTCCGAGAGCATCGAGATCGGCGTCGCCCGGATGGGGGCGGACATGGTCGTGGTCCCCGAGCGCTTCCGGATGGAGGCGATGTCCGTCATCCTCCGGGGCGAGCCGTCCACGTTCTTCTTCGACGCCTCCACCATTGATCGGACGGCGGCCGTCGAGGGGGTGGCGAAGGTCGCCCCGAACCTCTACATCGCCTCGCTCTCGGCGTCGTGCTGCGACGTCCCGGTCCAGCTCGTCGCGTACGACCCTGCCCGCGACTTCACCCTCTGGCCGTGGCTGGCCGAGACGCAGGGCCGGCCGCTCGGGAAGGACGATATCGTCGTGGGAGCCCGGATCATGGGCGATATCGGCACGCCGCTGACGTTCTACGGCCACAACTTCACCATCGCCCAGCGGATGGAGCCGGCCGGGATGGGCGTCGACTGCTCGATCTTCATGAGCTTCGACGACGCCCTCGCGATGGCCGCCGAGTCGCCGGAGAAGGCGGTGCGGCCCCTCCTGCTGCCCGAGGACAAGGTCTCGGCCGTGCTCGTGAAGGTGAACGACGTGAAGGAGACCGAGACGGTGGCGGCCCGGATCGAGGCGTCGGTGCCGAAGGTGCGGGTGCTGACGCCGAGCAACCTCCTCGGCCGGATCTCCGGGCAGCTCACCTCGACCACGGGGTTCCTCGACCTTGCCGCGTTCTTCGCGACGCTCATCTCCGTCCCGCTCATCGCCCTGGTCTCGATCATGGCCGCGAACGAGCGGCGGCGGGAGATCGGGGTGCTCCGGGCGCTGGGGGCGACCCGCGGGACCGTCTTCCGGCTGATCCTGGGAGAATCGGTCGCCATCGCCGGCCTCGGCGCGGCGATCGGCGTCGCGGCCTCCTGGGTGCTCCTCACCCTCTTCCAGGACTACATCGCGATGCTGGTCCAGATTCCCCTCATCATGCCGAGGACGACGACCCTTGCGAGCGGGGCGGGGACCGCCCTGGCGCTCACGGTCGTGATCGGCGGGCTCGCCGCCCTCTACCCGGCGGTCCACTACTCGCGGATGGAGCCGTACGACGCGATGCGGAGTGGTGACCTGTGATCGAGGCCCGCGGGCTCCAGAAGATCTACGGGACCGGTCAGCGGGAGATTCGCCCGCTCGACGGCGTCGATTTCTACCTGCGAGCGGGGCGAGTTCGTGCTCCTCACGGGGCGGTCCGGGACGGGCAAGACGACCTTCCTGAACGTGCTCGCCGGCCTGACCCTGCCCACCGCCGGTTCGGTGAGGATCGCCGGGCGCGACCTCCTGGCCCTCTCGGACCACGAGCGGTCCGTCCTCCGGTCGGAGATGATGGGCTTCGTCTTCCAGTTCCCCGGCCTGATGGCCCCGCTCACGGTCATGGAGAACGTGCTCCTGCCGGCCACGCTCCAGGGGAAGACCGGAAAGGAGGCGGAGGCCCGGGCGCTCCTGGACCGGGTCGGCCTCCTGCCGAAGGCCGGCGCCTACCCGGCCCAGCTCTCGGGCGGGGAGCCGAAGCGGACGGCCATCGCCCGCGCCCTCGTCAACAACCCGGCCATCATCTTTGCGGACGAGCCGACGGCGGACCTGGACTCCCGCACGGAACAGGAGGTGATGGAGCTCTTCCACGGGCTCCACGAACAGGGGACGACCATCGTCATGGTCACCCACGCCGCGGAACTCTCGTCCTTCGCCACGCGGGTCCTCGTCATGGACGGGGGCGCGCTGGTCGAGTCCGGCCGCTGACGGCGGTCCTTCGCGCCGCCACCCTCCTCTTTTTCCCGGCCCGTCCCCGGGCAGGCACCCGCCTCGCCCCGGTGTCCTCCGCTGTCGAAAGGAGGATCCCCCGGCCCGTCGATGGACCGGCAGCGGACGGGACAGCGGTCACGAACTCGATATCCGGGAGTCCCGAAAAAAGGGGTGGATTTATGCGACGACCTGGTACTTCCGCATCATCTCGTTGTCCTCGTGATCGATGATGTGGCAGTGCCAGACGTAGTACCCGACCGTCGGGTCGAAGGGATACGGGGCCCCGTTCTGGGAGGCGAACCGTACCCTGATCCAGGTCACCTCGCCGGGGTTCATCTTGACCGTGTCCTTCCATCCCTGCTCGGTCGCCGGCGGTTGCATCACCGGCCCGAACAGGTAGGGTCGCCGTTCGCGTCCACGCCGGTCACGTCGACGGTGACGGTCGGGCCCGACCAGGGCGGCGCCTCGCCGTTGCCGGCCTCCTGGTTGGCGGCCAGCCAGTCGTTGTAGGTAGCGATCAACGTCGAACTGCTGCCGTTTCACCACCTGGAACTGGACCAGGTGCAGGTGGATCGGGTGGGTGTCCGCGGTCGGGTTGATGACGATCCATTCCTCGGTCGTTCCCTGCTTGGGGAACTCGGAGATGGCGGCGTCGTACTTCTGCCCGTCGAGCAGGAGCTCGAGCGGCCCGCCCTCGCCCATGACCTCGGTCAGGACGAGCGTCCGGTTGAGGGTCGGGGTGGGCAGGTTCGGGAAGGCCCCGGCAAGGGTCGGGTTCAGCGCGGCCGGCAGTTTCTTGGCCTTCTGGCCGTTCTTGCTGCCGACAACGAACTTCATGATCTCGGCCGGTGGTGCCGGGGTCAGATCTCCGTCGGGGAACGGCGCCGAGGCCGAGTTCTTCAGGATGATCTCGGTGCCGGGCGCGATGTTCGAGAAGTCCACGATGACGTCGAAGCGTTCGCCGGGCGCGATGAGGATGTTGTTGACGTTGACGGCCGACTTCAGGTACCCGCCCTCGGTGCCGATGACGGTGAACGGCATGCCGTTCGAGAAGCTCAGGTTATAGAACCGGGCCGTGGACCCGTCGAGCATGCGGAAGCGGTAGGCCGCCCGGTCCACGGGCATCTTCGGCCAGACGAGCCCGTTCACCATGATGGTGTCGCCGAAGAACTCGGGTCCCCAGTAGGGGTGGACGTCCGGGTTGGTCGGCTCGATCGGGAAGTTGAACGTGCCGTCGGTGTTGAAGACCCGGTCCTGGATGGCGAGCGGGACCTCGTACTTGGCCTTCGGGAGATTGCTCTCCACCTTGTCCTTGTTGTCGCGGATGAGGTAGAACCCGGCCATCCCGCCACGACGTTCAGCCGCGTCATGCCGAGGGCGTGGTCGTGGTACCAGATGGTGGCGGCCTCCTGGGAGTTGGGATACTGGTAGACCGCTGCGTTGGCATCGGTCGGTTCGGCCGTGTAATACTCGGTCCCGTGTATGCCGTTGTTCGTGAACCAGGCGTCGGGGCCGCCGTCGACGGTGGCCTGGACTTCACCGCCGTGGACGTGGACGCAGATGGGGATCGGGCTCTGTGCCGTCGGGAACCCCGGCGGGAACCCCGGGAAGGGGGACGAGGGCGTCGCCATGTTGTTCGGGTTGGCCCACATGATCGTGGGGTCGATGGCGAACATGTGCGACTGCGTCAGGTCGTTGATCGACTTCACCTTGATCGGCGACGCCCTTCTTCACCTCGAAGGACGGGCCCGGCGAGTTCCGGATATAGCCCAGTTTCTTCCCCGTCACCGCGTCCTTCGCCAGTCCCCCGTAGCCGTACACGGTGGTCTGCAGCCCCATGGACGGCGGGAGGATGGTCTGGTTGAACTGCGACACGTTCACAACGTAGTAGTTCTTACTCGTTTCATCGTAGACCGGCGGAGGGCCGGTGATGGTGTTCTCCCACTTGGGGATGGTCGTGGGATCGAGGAGGGCGGCGCTGACGTGCATCGCGCCCGAGAGGGCAAGAAGCAGTGCCAGCACCAGGATGACTCTGCAGACCCCGGTTTCGTGTTCGTTCTCCATAGCGCATACGATAAAACTCCAGTCATTTTCGCTCCGTCGCATACGGACTGCATGCCACCCGCAGACCACGCGCGGACCGTGATGGCGGCGGACGGAGGGATTCTCCACCCGGAGCTCGACCCTCATGCCTCCGTCCCCTCATATCCGAAGCAGTCAGAGTGGCAGTGAACCGCAATCGCCACGAGAGTATTTAAAATTTGTGCTAATTTGGCTCTTTTTGGCCTAATAGCAATTCTTCCGGCAAACACCCCCCCGGCAGACCGGAGTTCGTGATACCTTCACGGCATCGGGATGCCCGGGTGACTGTATTTCCGGGCGTGCCTGCCCGGGTACGGGGGCAACCATCCCGACGGCGTCCCCCCGGAAGCGGGAGTCCGTTTCGGGCATCCCCGGACGCCATCCGTCACCATACTCGGAAGACACACATGGTTGGCATCCCCTGGACGGGCGCCGCGTAAACCTCGAAGGCAGAGACGAGGGTGCCCGGTGCGAACCGTGCGGTCCGGTTCGGCGATAGCCCCGTGATACGGGCCGCGACGAGCGCGCCGGGGGGACCTCCCTCGCGGTACGTGACCGACTGCTCAGTATCGATCAGAACGCGCCCGGCCGGGATCATCGCCATCGGCTTGTGGTTCATCCGCCTGTACGAGAAGTACGACCGCGAGCCGAGCGTGACGTAGTCGCCGGGTCCGTGCAAGAGACGGCAGCAGCCTCCCGAAGGAGGTGCCGATCGCGGACAGAGCGCCATGAAGCAGGACCAGCGGCGGCCCGTTGCCGTGGATCTCGTTGTACATTCCGAGACCGTTCACGGCGGCGTACCTCCCGTCGGCGCCCCCCCGTCTCATCGGTCGTGTTCTCTGTCATGATGCATCCCCGCTCGTGCGAACCTGCGCTCCTATGACAGCCGAATCGACTAAATCCATCCCTCAGCCGCCCCGGCAACCGGACCCGATACGTTCGCCGTGCCGGTCGACGATTTTCTTAACGATCGCAAGCCCGATGCCCGCGCCACAATGCCGGGTGTGAAAGGATAGTGCGCCCGTGCTCCTCAGTACCTGATCTGATGACCCCCGTCCGGGCCGGTATCGCTTTCGTCCTCGTCCTGACGCTGGCGATCACGATCCTTTCGTACCCGGCGCTCCCCGACCGGATCCCCTCCCACTGGAACATCAACGGGGAGGTGAACGGGTATCTCGCGAAACCGTGGGGCGTCCTGATCGTCCCGCTGGTGATGGTCCCCCTCACGGCCCTGCTGTTCCTGCTGCCGCGAATCGATCCGCTGAGGGAGAACTACGCGAAGTTCCGGCGACAGTACGAGGGGTTCATCCTCGTCTTCGCAGCGTTCTTCTTCATCGTCCAGATGCAGATCATCCTCTGGGGACCGGGCTATCCGGTCAGCCCCACCCTTCTCTTCCCCCTCATCGCCGGGGCGCTATTCATCTACATCGGGTCCCTGCTCGAACACGCCGAGCAGAACTGGTTCGTCGGGATCCGCACCCCCTGGACCCTGAGCAGCGGACGGGTCTGGAAGAAGACCCACGCCCGTGGAGGAATCCTCTTCAAGATTGCAGGCCTCGTCGCGATCGCCGGGGTGCTCTTCGGGAGGTACTCGCTCTGGTTCGTCCTGGTCCCGGTGCTCGCCGTCTCGGTCGACCTGGTGATCTATTCGTACCTCGAGTTCCGGAACGAGACGGAGACGCCGGGGTGATACCCCCGGTCCTGCGCTCACCGATCCGGCATCCGGAGGCAGTCGTCGGAGAGGAACCGGCCGTCTCCGTCGCAGAACACGGGCAGACCCGGCCATGACCCGCCCCTCGGATTCGGCCGCGGCGCACCGCTGGTTGAGCGTGATAAGGAGAGGTATGGGACAAGCCCTCCGCGACGATGCTGACGCCGCCACCGGCGGTGACGGCGATGGCGCCGGCGACGAGGCCGGCGCTGATGGGCTCCTTAATTGTTTCCTCTTTGATAAGAGAGCTGGGGGGAGCGAGGATGAGTGCCCGGTTGTTATTGGCTCATCGGGATCTCGAGGAGGCGTGGTACCCGGAAACGGTAGGCACCGGCACTTCCAGGCGATCTCTCCGGGGACGTGAACGGCTCCGTCCCCGAACGCAGCCTGTCTCCCCCGTTCAACCACCTCCAGAGCCGTTCGATTCACGGCGATCGAACGTGGGGTAATACTCGATCTCCTCGGGGATCTTCCGGAGCTCGATACTCACGTCATAGCCGAGGCGGGCCTTGAGATCCGCGGCGAGCCGATCGGTCGGCCGCAGATCGCCCGTCCCCGCGACCTCGATCAGGGCGCTCGCCGGGCCGCGCACGGTGATATCATCGGGCGGGAACGTCAGGTCCACATTCCTTATGATGTACTTCGTATCGGTCAGCCACGCAGCGACCGCATCCTCCGCCTCGTACGTGGCCCGGTTATGCTCGAGCGTGCGGTACCCGTTGAACCCGAGGAGAAGACCGATCACGAGGATGCCGACGACCGCGACCACGACCGCCCGCCGCCGTGCGCGGGCCTCGGCCGGGCCCTCGCACACGCCGTCGACGGCGGCATCGCCGCACTCGCGGCGGACCCCGGAGAGCCAGAAGACCGCGCCGCCGGCGAGGACGATGGCGAAGAAATTCGTGAGGAACAGGAGCATCGCGCCGCCGGCGCTCAGCCAGAAGGCCTTGGAGAGGCAGATCCCGACCACACAGAGCGGCGGGACGAGCGAGATCGCGATCGCCACGCCCGGGAGGGCGTCGCCGATCTCCCTGCGGCTGACGGCGAAGGCGCCGGCAGCACCCGACGCGAGCGCGGCGTAAAGGGCGAGCAGGTCGGGATTGTCCCGGCCGAGGATCTCGGTGTTCGACCCGAACCCGATGGTGACCGGCGAGATGAAGAACGAGAGCACGATGGCGAGCCCGATCACGTAGATGATGCTCGTGCCGACGATGAGCACCGACCGGCCGACGCGGGGGCCGTCCCCGAGGATGATCCCGAGCGTGACGGCCATGATCGATGTCATCAGCGGCGCGACGATCATCGCTCCGATCACGGTCGCTGTCGAGCCCGAGATCAGGCCGTACGTGGCGATGATCGTGGCCAGGGTCAATAGCACGATGTAGTTGGTGGTAGCCCGGATCGCGCCATCTCCCTCAAAGTAGAGCTTCTCTTGAATGACGGGGAGATAGGCCGGGTCGAACTGGTTCTTGGTCACCCATTCGGACGGCATTTTTTCGAACACTCCCCTGCGGACAGCCGCAGGTTTTCGCAGTGAATTCTCGCCCGTCCGTGTCTTAACGGTTAGTGCAAAATTGCCGGCAGCGATACGGCCGGGCCGTTCGTGCCTCGACCGAACCCACATCGATCAATGGAATTGCCGGGCTGGAGCCCTGAGCCCGTATCGACTGGTGCGGGCTGGCTACCCGGCCGTGTCCAGACTCTCCGGCATGGCCGGGAGATGGGGATCCTGAGCCGGACGGGGGAGTCTGCACGGTTACGAATAGGGCCGGATTGTTCGCCACAAAGGCATGATAATCAGGGAAAAGGACTCCAAAACTATCGGGGCTTTACAGAACAGGGAAGCGGACAGATTATGCAGCCTGTTCAAGGATATGCCCGATCAGTCGTTTCTCCGCTTTATGGATGTGTTCCAGCAGCGTGGTCTTATGCATACCCATCTCCTCCGCAAGGTCGCTCGCGTTTATCCTTCGGGGATGATCGAAAAACCCCCGGCGATACGATTCCAGCAGGATCTTTTTCTGCTGGGGTGTAAGGACACCGAAGATCCCGTCGACATGGGGATCATAATCGCAGACCGAAAGAACCTCGAGCCCCCACCCTTTCTCCTCGGCATCCGAGACGAACGTGTGGAAGTCCTCCGGGCTCCCGACCATACTGAATGTCAGACAATCGTTCTGGAAGACGATCGGGTAATCGAACTTCGAACCGTATGTCTGGAGAAACCGGGTAATCTCGTCGGAAAATGTTCCCTTGACAAGACAGGTATAGTCACGACCCTCGTTCCGGAGCACGATGAGATTGGACACGTAATTGCACTGGATACTGTCGATGGGGATCCCTTCCTTGATGGTGAATTTGCACACTTCACTGTGCATATCGTCGACCATGCTGAAGCGCGAGATCACCTCGAATCTCTCGACGACCTGGCCATATGTTTTACAGTAATCGAAGAGATCCCCGCAAAGCCTGACCGTCATCATCTTCATAACCCGATCTGGGGTGCGAAGAGGGATATAAATATGACCATACATGTATGGCTCAATTCATAACGTCCCTGCCTGCCTCTCCTTAATCAGATTCCAGGAGGACGAAGCATGAAAGGAGACAGTTGCGTGTCATTCACGGACATTGGGGATATGGGATCGGCGAAGGGGTTGACGGAACCCGAACAACACGGGAATTATGGGTTCGTCATCTCTGCCGGAGCGCTGATCGGCCTTGGAGTGGGGTTGCTCGTAGGTCAGGTGGGTTCCGGCGTCCTTATCGGGGGTGGGCTCGGGCTCCTCGCTTCGGAACTGATTCCCCTCGTCAAAAGACCCCAGGAGAGGGAGGGGCTGCAACGGGGGAGCATGAATGTGACGATGCTGCTCATCGGAGCCTTCCTGATCTTTATCGGGATCAGCATTGTCCTGGCGCCTGCCGTACTGTGGCCGTATGCCATTCCCGGATTTTTAATCCTTATCGGCATCTGGTACCTGGTTCGGGGATTCTATACGATCTCCTGAGCACGGGATACCATTCCGGTACATGTCATGGAGGTCCAGTTGAACATGAAGCGGTGCGAGGTTGAGCGGCTGATTCCAAAGGCGGGTGTACCGTGCCTGCCTGACGGCAGGATATCCGGGCAGGTTTCGAACCACCGGTCCCGGATGGAACGAATGAACAATTGGTACGGGGCACCAGGACAGGAAACGTGTTGCGGGATGTTCCTCGTGAGGCACCTATGATTGAGGCGATTGCGGTAACGATCATTCCCATTGGCTTCCTGGTCGTATTATTCGGCGGAGGAGCGGCCTTCGAGCGCAGATCGATCGAGCAGGATGGAGAGGCGCCCATTAACAGGACGCTCTTTTACATCAGCAAGTATTCGATCCTCGTCGTCTGGGGTGCGATGGCGCTCCAGAGCTGGGGTATCGGTCTATCCGTCGTCGAACCTCCCGCCGTATTTACCGGGATCGCCCTGGCTCTCTGGGTGTTCGGATTCGTCGTCCTGTTCTTCGGCCGGTTCGGGCTCGGGAGCTCATTCCGCCTCGGAACCCCGAGGGAGAGCACCAGTCTCAGGACGGGCGGTGTGTACAGATTCAGCCGGAACCCGATGTACCTGGGCGTGTATGCGACGGTCCTCGCATCCGTCCTCTATACCACGAATCCGCTGGTCCTCGTCGTGGGGGCATTCGTGGTGTACGTTCACCATACGATTGTCCTGGCGGAGGAGGAGCACATGAGAACGGCGTTCGGCAGGGAGTACGAAGAGTACTGCCGTCGTGTCAGGCGGTATATAGAGCCGATCCCGTGGAAGGGCTCGACCCATTTCTTCATCGATAGACTGCATGAATCATGGAAAGCAGGACGGAATCCGTAACCGATGATTGCGAAAAAAGTACTCCAACGGCTTCAGGAGCGCTGGTTCCGTTCCGCAGCTGGTGGAAGATCAGACCTAACCATTTTGTCCTATCGCTTGCCTCTCGTGGCTCAGAACGCGTCCATAACTGCCTGCAATGGAAATAGAGCGCTACCGACCGGGATATCGGGAGCCGAGACCACTCGATCCTGGTCCGATCGGATGCGGGCCTTTGCCGCTCACAAACTCGCGCATGATCGCCGCGATTTGGGTGCGAGGGGAACGAGGACCAACTGATGGATGCCGGCCTCGTCGGAGGGTGTTGAAGAGCCGGATAACGTCGTCGAAGTCGGTCCGGCCGTTGCCGTTCGCGTCGTCGTGCGGCCCGCTGTCTCCGAAGTCCCACGACAGGCCGGCGACGTCGGGTACCTTCATGATCCGCATGGGTCGACCCCCGGGTCCTTGCCGGGAGGCACGTGCAGGAACCATTTTGAGCAGGACAGGTCCATCGTGAAAATAATGGACGCGGGGGAGGAGGAACTCTACAGGTTCGGTCCGATGGGAATCTCGATCTCGTTCGCACGCCCCGGCGTGTTCGTCATGACCCGGCGGAACAATACCGAGGTCGTCCTGACCAGCCGGCGCATCTACGGAAAAGGGAAGATGCCCGGACTCGTGGCAATCTTCGGCAGAAACGAGACGCCGGTCTTCGATCTCCCGCTGCAGGAGATCGTCGTCGTCGAACCGGCGGATTTTCTCGCCAACAAAGCCGTCTGGATCAAATACCGGAGCCCGGCCGGGGAGAAGGAGATCTCGATCATCGGGGCCGTTCTCTGCCACGGTCATATTGCGCGCCTCATGGAACTCCTCCGTCCCCTGGTGCCGGGAAAGATACGCGGGTGATGCAGGCGCAGGGCCGGCCGCGAGGGGCTCGACCGTGGCGAATGACGCAGCCGCCCTCCGCCGACGCCCTGCTGCGAGTCCGTGACGTCCCCGATGATCGCCAGGCATCGAGCCAGTTATAACCGCGACGCCCCGGTCACCGGACCGGCATCCGCAGGCAGTCGTCGGACGGGATCCGGCCCGCCCTTCGCGTTCGGCTGCGGCGCACCGCTGATTCAGCGCGAGGAGGAGCGGCAGTGGTTCGAGGTCGCGAATCTCGCGGGGAAGGCAGTGGGGGTACGCCTCGCCCACGTCACGGTTGAGCGCGGCGTGGGGCCAGCCCTCCGCGACGATGCTGACGTCGCCACCGGCAGGGACGGCGATGGCGCCGGCTATGAGGCCGGCGCTGACGGGTTCCTTCATGATCTCTCTCCTGAAAAGAGGGCGGGGGTCGGAGGATTGGCGCGAGGCGAGCGACTGTTCGACAGTACAGCATGTATGCCTCCATCACGGCCCGGTCGGATGATCGAGGGCAGGACTCGTGCCCGGCGCGGACCTGGCAGGCACGGTTCACCCGTTGAAATGGTGATACTTGTACGTCTGCTCGATGAACTCCTGTTTTCGGTATTCGCTCCCCTGCACCGGTGGTTTGAGGTACCCGATCTCCGGTGTCTGCAGGGCCGGGCAGAACGGGCAGAGCGCAGAATCGACATCGTTCGCCTTCTCCCGGACCGGGCAGTAGTACGTGCCGTCGATGACCGCGACCCGGTCCCCCCCGGGAAACGGCATCCCGACGGGGTGGCCGGGGAGTCCCTGTACAAGCATGCAGAATCCTTCGAGGAGGAACTTGAGAAAGCGCAACCGGTCCTGCTCCTCGCTCCCGGTAGAGCACTGCGCCGCCACCATCGTCCAGTAGCCGGACGCGATTTGAGCCAGAGGTCCTTCCATGCGGTCGAAGGTCCGGAGTTCGTGCATCCTCCGCAGCGCCTGGAAGGTCCCATGGAGGTGTCCGGCGATCGTCTTCTCCAGCCGATCCCGGTACTCGGGGGTGAAGTCACGGATCGTCCGGGAGAAGTTGCGCCTCAGCTGCTGCAGGTCGCGGGGCGAGTACGACTGGACGATGCCGGCAATCGCCTGGCCGAGTTCTCCACGGGTCTTCTTCGCGCTCAAGATCGAGCATGCTTCGGCGATCTGACGATGGTCCATGAAGGTCTCTCCGTACCGGGTGCGGAAGAGGGTGCGGGTGCTCCCTCCTCTCAGTAGAGTATGCCGGCGCCCTGTGTTAGGTTTTCCTTCGAGGCTACGGACCGCGATTGTTCACTATCGATGGGCGCCGCTCGATCCCGTCATGCACCTCCCTCCGTTAGCACGCGCCACGGGGCCGGCGGCCGTTCACCCGCCCGGCACCCTCGAACAGTCGCCGGAGACGAGCCGGCCGTCGCCGGCGCAGAAGGCGGGCAGGCCCGGCCCAAGTAATTATTCTCTTGTCATCGTCGATAGCCCTGGTACTGCCTGCCCGTTGCAGATAACGGCGCAGACTATTTTGATCGTACACTGTGACTTTTATTCTGCGAGCGGTCTCCCTGGCAGGAAGTGCGAAGAAATTGTTTGCGACGGTCCGGGCCTCATCAGGGTGATACTGGCTCAGCCTGAATCGGCCCGATCAACCGCGTATCCATCGATTTTTCCACCATGCCCTTTCGCCGGGAGAACGATCGTCCGCCCATCCTTATATACTATCGAATCGGCTCCGTGATCGTCTTTCCCTGCCTTCCGCCAGCGTGACATACCCTTAACGTGCTTCAGACCAATAGGAGTCTTTATGTCACATACGCCCGGGAGCGTCCAGAAATTCATACTGGAGCAGGTGTCTGAGCAGGGTTATTGCCTGCTGAACGCGGTGAAAGCACCAGAGCTCTCCGTGTCCCGGGCGGCAGGCAGGTTGGCGGAGAACGGGCTGGTCGTGGTGTGCGAGTTCCTGATGGGCTTCCCCGATAAGCGGTCTGCCTCCGGCCAGGCCGACCAGGAGACCAGGGCGGCCTTTCCTCCGGGCCTGACCTATGCGGAGCGAATGACGATCCGGAAGGAGAACGGGCTTATGCCCGGTCGCGAGTCCAGAGCCCTGACCGGGTAGAAGCCCGTACGTCAATTCCCCTGAGCGAGTGGCGGCGCCCGGAGGAGACCGGCGGCCTTCCGCCTCCGCCGGAGCTGCAGGTTGGTCAGGGCCGAGGCCCTGGCCACGTCAGCCCCGGCCACGATCCCTCGCCGGACCTCCCGCCGGTAGCAGCCGTCGCAGAGCCGGCCGGCCTCCCCGTGCCACCGCGCAGCCTCGAGGCCGCAGTCGTCGCACCGGCCGATCCCCGCTCAGGCCCGCTTCATCGCGGCCGGGTCGATCACGGCCGGCAGCGGCCTGCCGGCCGGCGCGAACAGCCTCGGATCGATGGTTGTTCCACAAGCGCCCGGTGGAACCGGGTGTGGAACGACCTGTGGAACAGGCTGCATTCGATAATACGCCATCGAATTCACGATCCGATGCGTTTCCATTGATATCGTGATGAGCCTGTTCCACAGATCCGGAAACAGAGCCCTGGGCGTGCCCGCCCCCGGCGGAGTGGGGATGCTCCCTGTGTTCCGGTTTGTGGAACACCCCTTTGTCGTTCCCGGCGATCCCGGCGCCGCTCGGTGATTCGCCACCCTCCCCCGGCCCGCGTTGGGGTGTTCCATAGCCTGTTCCACATCAGTTCCACTACCCTCGCTCTGGAACACCCCCTCTTCTGGCTCGAGTCAGGCGAGCCCGGAGGCGCGCGTCTTTCGGAATAGTTTCATCAATTGCCGCCGTGCCGTCCGCGCCCCAGTCCGGCGACCCGCTCCGGACGGAGGATGCCAGCCCCTTTCGGAGACGGAGCACGCGCCCGTTTCGGGCCCTGGAGAATGCCGAACGTCGACCTTATGGCACGCGTACGTCTTTATAGGGTCGCATCCACACCGTGGCGCGACGGAGGTAGACCATGAAAGGCCTGGCAATGTTACGAATCGGAGAGATCGGGTGGATCGAGAAGGACAGGCCCGCGTGCGGCCCCCTCGACGCCATCTGCCGTCCGCTGGCGCTTGCACCGTGCACGTCCGATATCCACACCGTCTGGGAAGGAGCCATCGGCGACCGGCACGACATGATCCTGGGGCACGAGGCCCTCGGGGTCGTCGACGAGGTGGGCGATCTGGTCAGGGACTTCAAGCCCGGCGACCGCGTCATCGTGCCGGCCATCACGCCCGACTGGGGCGACGAGGCCGAACAGCGCGGGTACCCCTCCCAGACAACGGGGGCGCTGGGCGGCTGGAAGTTCTCGAACTTCAAGGACGGCGTCTTCGGCGAGTACTTCCACGTGAACCAGGCGGACTACAACCTCGCGCACCTGCCGGACGGCATGTCGCTCGAGGCCGGCGTGATGCTCCCCGACATGCTCAGCACCGGGTTCATGGGCGCCGAGAACGCGAACATACCGATCGGCGGCTCGGTCGCCGTCCTCGGCATCGGGCCGGTCGGCCTCAGCGGCATCGCCGGGGCGAAGCTGCGCGGCGCCGGCAGGATCTTCGCCGTCGGGACCAGGCCCAAGCCCGTCGAGGTCGCGAAGGCGTACGGCGCGACCGATATCATCAGTTACAAGAACGGGAATACGGCCGAGCAGATCCTCGCGGCGACCGACGGCAAGGGCGTCGACGCCGTCATCGTCTCCGGCGGCGGCCCCGACATCCTCGTGGACGCCTTCAACATGGCCAAGGCCGGGTCGTACATCTCGAACAACAACTACTTCGGCTCGGGCATGTGCGAGAAGGACTACATCCCGATCCCCCGTGTGGGATGGGGCGTCGGCATGGCCAGCAAGCAGCTCATGACCGGGCTCTGCCCCGGCGGCCGCGTGCGGATGGAGCGGCTGGCCGAGGTGGTGATGCACGGCCGCATGGACCCGTCGCTGATGGCGACGCACGTCTTCAAGGGCTTCGACAGGCTCGAGGAGGCCCTGCTCCTTATGAAGAAGAAGCCCGGCGACCTGATCAAGCCCGTGGTCCTCATCGACCAGTAGGCGTCGCGCTCCGGCTCCAGCACCAAAAATGGGAGGAGTCGGCTGGCTCAGATGGCGTGGATGTAGCCGGTGCGCTGGACCGTCTCGGTCGAGCCGTCCGTGTACGTGATCTTCACCTGCGGCGAGAAGGTGCCCGCGCGTCGGGTAGAAGAACGTCGGGTTGATCGCCCGCGAGTTCCAGGTGTTCAGGTGGGCCGGGGCGTCGAACGACCACAGGACCGAGCCGATGCTCTTGCCGCTCGCCGGGGTCACGGTGAACTTCACCGCGCTGCCGTGCGGGGCCGTCGTCGGCTCGCGACGAAGCTCGCCCCGCCGGCTCCCGGCGTCGGGGTCGGCGTGGGCGTCGGCGTCGTCGTGACGCCGGCCGGCGCGAACGCGATCCAGTCGATGTTCTGGCCGTCGCCGGTGAAGGTGAGTTTCAGGGCGTGGTACCCGGACGTCAGGGTGACGGGGATCGAGACCGTCCTGTACGTCGAGAACGACCCGGTGTTCGGGACCGCGATCGTCGCGAGCGCCTCGCCGACGACCGACACCGCGATCGTCCGCCCGCTGTTCGGGCTCGCGACGCGGGCGGTCATCGGTGTAGGTCCCGTCGTCCTGGACGTACACCTCGTAGGTCAGGGACTCGCCGGTGCGGATCCAGCCGACGTCGTAGCCGGACGCCCCGGCCTCGATGTCCACGTCGTCCTGGCGGTACGCGCCGCCGGAGTTGCCGGGCGTGGTGTCGACGTACCCGCCGGATGTCGTAGTCCTCGGCCTGGATCGTGCCGGGAGATCCGAACGGCTCGCGCGTCGGCGGCTGCGGCGCGAACGCGATCCAGTCGAGGTTCTCGCCGTCGCCCTGGAAGGTCAGCCGTAACGGTGACGTTCCCGGCCGGCAGGTAGACGTTGTCCGAGATCGCCGTCGTGTACGTCGCGAACGACCCGGTGTTCGGGAAGTCGATCGACCGTACATCGGCTGCGAGTTGACCGAGATCGTCGCCCGCCCGCCCGTCGTTCGGGCTCGCGACGCGGGCGGTCATCTGGTAGATACCCGGCCTGCGGGACGTTCAGCGGTGTAGATGAGCCACTCGCCGTCCCGGATCCAGCCGACGTCGGTGATGCCGTTGGCGGTCTCGATGTCGACGTCGTCGTGGCGGTACGCGCCGCCCAGGTTGCCGGGCGTGGTGTCGTGGTACGCGATGGTCTCGCCGCCGACGTCGTAGTCCTCGGCCTCGATCCGGCCGGGGACCGGGTGCTGCCTGTAGGGCGTCGGGGCGATCACGGGCGTGCCGGGCGACGGCGCGAGCGGCAGGGCATCGGTGATGCCCTCCTCCGGGTTCACGACGTACGGCTCGTCGCAGATGCCGTCGTGGTCCGCGTCCGGGTGGGTCTGGGAGAAGCCCGTGCCGTTCGGGTTCGCCCAGAAGTTGCCGCCGAGGTACGGGCCGCCGACGATGTTCGCGCCGGCCGTCTTCTCGTAGTTCAGCATCCCGCCCTCGCCGGCCCCGAAGTACCCGTTGTCGGTGTTGTTCAGGTAGTTGTTCCGGACGTGGGACGGCCAGTCGCCGCCGACGAAGACGCCGTGCGTGTTACCGGTGATCCAGTTGCCGTGGATGTCGGAGCCGCCGCGGTCGAACACGTCGATGCCGGCTCGGCCGTTCTCCTCGATGTGGTTGCCGACGATCTCGGCGCCGCCGTGCTCGAACTCCAGGCCGTTGCCGCCGTTGGCGCGGATGGTGCAGTTCCGGACGACCGCGAAGGAGCCGGTCGGAGCTGCTGAGGCCGTCGCCGATGTTCCCCGAGATGTCGCAGTCAGCGAGGTGGTTCGTGGTGCGGTCGCTCGACCTGACCTCAAAGGCGCTGACTCCCACGCCGTTCCCGGTGATCGAGCACCGCTCGACCGCGAAGCCCTCGGCCGGGTAGGAGAGGTCGAGCCCGCTGCCGGTGTTCTCCCGGAAGACGGAGTCGCGGATGACGTGGTCGTCGGTGATGCCCGACGTGGGACGGTAGATGAGCCCGACGCGGTTCTGCTCGGCGACGACGTCCTCGACGACGGAGTCCGAGACCGATGCCGAACCGGATACCGTCGGCCCAGTGGCGGACGGTGAGGTTACGGACGGTGACGTTCGTGATGAGGAGTGAACGAGGGCCCGGTGGCGTAGACGCCCATCGAGTCGTTCGCGCCGGTGCCGGTGATGCTGTGGCCCATGCCGTCGAAGACGACGTCAGATGCGGTGATCAGGATCGCCGATCCGGTCGGCCGTGAGGTCGCGGTCGAGGGTGTGGAGGCCGGGCGTGTCGACGAGGAGCTCGGGCTCCGGCGTCGGGACGGGCGTCGGCTCCGGCGGATTCGCCAGCTGGAAGTCGAAGTCCAGCAGGTTGACCCGCTGAGACCCCGTCGAACGAGAGCCGGACCGTGGTCTCCCCCGCGGGGAGCGAGAAGGGTGTCGAATTGCTGTCTGCATACATGTCGAACGACCCGGTCGGTCGAAGATCGACCGTCCCGGCAGGAACGCCGTCGGCAGAGATGGCGACCCGCTTCGTGGTCGCGTCCGGGTTCGCGGCCCGGAACCAGACGTACGAACGTCCTGCGGCTCGGTCGCATTCACCGTGTAGGTGAGCCACTCGCCGCTCCGGATCCAGCCGACGTCAGTGAACAGGCCGGTCGTCTCGATGTCGACGCCCTCGGTCGGGCGGTACGCGCCACCGAGGTTCGCGGGCTCGGTGTCGTGGTACGCGACGCCCTCCCCGCCGACGTCGAAGTCTTTGGCCTGGACCAGTCCCGGCACGTCGTGGGTGCCCGGATAGGGTGCGAGGGCCGCGGTCTGTGCGTAGGTCGCGTTCGCGTCCGCGAGCGCGGTCGTTTCCATGGGGCCGGCCACGGCCTGCCCGGTTCCGACGAGGAACAGGCAGAGCGCCAGCAGCAGTACTGCCGCCGGCGCCGGTGCGCAGTGGCGCCTCAATCCGTTTGTGACGTGATACATGCTATCCTCCGAGCCTGCCGCTTCGCTCCGAAGCGGTGTCGTGTGTTCCTTCCCGCGCGGAGGGATTGGCATGGCGCCTGGCCCGGAGGCCATGAAAGAGGGTCCGTCACTCCACGCGCGATTATCACAGATACGTTCCTGACCCGATAAACCTTGCGAAACCTTCATGGGATCATCAGGAGCAGAATGCCGGCGGAACCCGCAACGGGCGCCGCTCCGGCGGGCCGCCGGCGACAGCGTCCTGCGTAGTCGCAGAGCGCGCCGGGAAATTAGGGATCGCCGGTGCGGGGTCCCATCGGGAGAGGTGAATTCCTTCCCGTCAGGCCGTCGCATATTGGCGACCGTGACGAGGACGGCCACGGACCGGCCCTCCCCCCGATTCCGACGCCGCCACCGGCGGTGACGGCCGACAGGACGACGTTTCCATCGCGCTCGCGACCGTCCGGCAATGAGAGAGGATGGCCGGCTGGTCTGTAGACAAGAGCGCCCAACAGAGGTATCATCACGTCGGGGGGCGGGTGCCGGTTCGAGCCCGCAAGCTCCGCACCGGCCGACCTGCACGGTGATCCGGGCGTATCGTCGTCGGCGGGATCGCACGGCTGCACCGAAGCGGCAGGACGGCCGGGAGGACTGTCGTCCGCACACTTCGCTCATCGGGGCCAGGCCGTTCCTCCACGCACTACCGAAACGATTAACCCGATACATTGCCGTAGGGGGCACACAGACCCCTAAAGAGGCGTACGGGCGCGCACTCGACGCGGCCCAAAGGGCGCCCCGCATCATGTGACCACAATGGTGGATGGACAGGGCAGGCAGACCACGGAGGAAAAATGGCAATGCAGAAGGAGACGACGCAGGAGACGATCGTCGAACACATCAAGAGGGACCACAGGAAGACCGACAGGGAGATCGCGGAGCTCGAGCTGCGCGTCAGGGGGCGGGGCGACGACGACCTGGGGGCGGTCTTCGCGCCGATGAAGCAGGAGCTGCTCGGGCACATGGCGGCCGAGGAGAAGCTCCTCTACCCGCCCCTGGAGAAGGAGATGCGGGAGCGGATCGCGGACGCCCGGAAGGAGCACGACAAGATCCGGAAGCACCTCGAGGATCTCGCGGCCGGCGGCACGATGCCCGAGGGGGAGTGGAAGCGCCGCCTGGAGATGATGAAGCAGGAGATCCAGCACCACGTCACGGACGAGGAGAGCGAGATCCTCCCTGCGGCCTCGAAGCACTTCGACGAGCAGCAACTCCGCGAGCTCGGGTCCAGGTTCGAACGGATGGAGAAGGAGTACACGTAGGCACTCCCCCAGGAACGGAGCCGGCGCGTCCGTCTGGCCCGTCCGATCGGAAAGAGAGAGGGACGGGGCCTTACAGGTGGGTGAAGAGCCAGACGACGTCGGCGAAGTCGATCCGGCCGTTCCCGTTGTAGTCGAAGATCGGGCCAGGCTCGTTCGCGGCGACCCAGCTCAGACAGTTGAAGTAGAGCACGATGTCCGCGAAGTCCTTGCGGCCGTTGCCGTTCACGTCGTCGTAGATCCCGTCGCTGTTCGTGTCCGTCGGCACCCCGCTCCCGCCGGGGACCGTCGCCACCCCGGGCACCGGCGTCGGCGTCGGTGTCACCGTCCCGGAATCGGTGTACTCGGCGAGCGGGTAGTAGTCGAAGTTCTGCTCGGCGATCTGGAGGGCGATGTCGACGAACCCGTCGCCGTTCGCGTCGGGGTTCGTCTGCGAGAACCCGGTGCCGTCGGGCTGACCCCAGTAGTTGCCGCCGACCTTCGGGCCGTCCAGGATGTTCGCGGGGGTCCAGTCGGCGCCCGGCGACACGGACCATGCGTTCGCCTTGAAGGGCTCGCCGGTGAAGGCGACGTTGAGGGTGTTGTTGAGCCGGTTGTCGTAGACCGTCCCGCCGGCCGAGATGTGGAACTGGATGCCGGCATTGCTATTGTCCGCGATCCAGTTCCGCGCGACGGTGATGCCGTCCGAGAGGTAGACGTACAGCCCGCGGACGTTCTGGTTGATCTGGTTGTCCGAGACCACGCCGCTGGCCGCTCCGTCCAGGAAGGCCACGCCGTAGTCGTTGCCGGTGACGGTGCAGCCCGTAATCGTGTTACCGACCGCGTTCTGGTAGATCACGGCGCCGCTGAACCCGTTGCTCGAGAGCGTGGACGACTCGATCCGGGAGTTGCCGGCCTGGTGGAGGGAGATGCCGTACAACCAGTCCTGCGCCCGGACGTTCCTGATCGTGACGTTCGAGACGGCCGTGGTGGGGCCGTGGACGTAGATCCCGGCCGAATTTCCTTTATCGATACCATCGATCAGGTGCCCGCCGCCGTCGAAGACGACGTTCGAGGCCTGGATCTCGATGCAGGTCGTCTGGTTGCTGTTCGTGATGTCGTTCGTCAGGAGATACGAGCCGGGCTGGCCGATCACGATCTTCTGTCCCGTGTACGTCACGTTCGTCGGCAGGGGCGAGATCCTCGCGACGGTGAACCCGTTGGACAGGGTCGCGCTCCGGCCGTCGCGGTTGGTCACGACCACGTTCCAGGAGCCCGTCGCCGCCATCGAAGAGATCCCGAACTGGCAGGTGATCTTCGTCGGCGAGACCACGACGACGTTCGTGGCCGGGACGTCCGCAGAACCGGCCCGGGTGAGCCTGACCGTCGCTCCGGGCTGGAAATCGGTCCCGGCGAGGTTCGTGATGGCGATCGTGGAGCCCTGCATACCCGTGCTCGGCGCGATCGACGTGACCCCGAGCGCCCAGACCGTGATCATGCCGGTCCTTGTCTCCGTGTCGGACTGCCCGTCGGCATTGCCGACCGTCAGCGAAACCGTGTAGGTGCCGGCGGCGGCATAGGTGTGGTTCGGGTTTCGCTGGGTCGAGGTGGCGCCGTCGCCGAAGGACCACGCCCATGACGTCGGGGATCCGATCGAGGTATCCGTGAACTGGACGGAGAGCGGCGCGGCCCCTGTCGCGGGCGTCGCGGTGAAGTTGGCGGCCGGCCTGGCCTTGACGAGCGGCGCGGTATCGCTGTTCCCGGGGGCGAGGACGTACGGGCTGTCGCCGATGCCGTCGTGGTCGGCGTCCGCGACCAGCTGGGACCAGCCGGTGCCGTCGGGTGCGGCCCAGTAGTTGCCGCCGAGGTACGCACCGCCCAGGATGTTCTCGCCGGCCGTCTTCGCGACGTTCCAGGTGTTCGGCCCGGCCGTGCCGGCCAGGTACCACGTTGATCCTCGTGCTGACCTCGTTGTTGGTGATGGTGTTCTGCGACGACGAGACGATGAAGATCCCGATGGTCTCGGCCCCGGAGGCCGATCCGGCGAGGATCCTGTTCCCGGTGATCGTGTTGCCGTCGCTCCCCCCCGAGAGGATCAGGCGCATACCGTTCAGCGGGGTGTCGTCGATCCGGCACCGTTCGATCCGGCCCGCATCGGTGTCGACCAGGTAGATGCCGTAGAAGCAGTTCGAGACGGTGAGGTCGCGGATGGTGATCCCCGTGGCCGCGCCTGCCGGGTTATTGACGTAGATCCCGCACCATCCTTGAAGCCCGTTGCCGGAGATCCGGTGGCCGTTTCCCTCGATCACGACGTTCGAGCATCTGATCTCGACCACTACTCTCTGCTCGGCGGTATCGGGGAGATAAATATCCTCGTTGAGCGTATAGGTGCCGGGCACGGTGATCACCATGCCCGGCCAGATCGTGAAATCGTTCGGCGCGGAGACCAGGGGGAGGGCGTCGCTGTTGCCGGCACTGATCGCGTAGGACCGGTCGGCGAGCCCGTCCCGGTCCGCGTCGGCGGCCGTCTCGGAGAAACCGGACCACCAGTTGCCGCCGAGCCAGGCACCGCCGACGATGTTCGTGCCCGCCGTCTTGGGCGTGTTCCAGGTGTTCGCCCCGATCTCCGTCCCCTCGAGGAAGACGTTCCTCGAGTTCTCGAACCGGTTGTTGACCACCGTGTTCGCCTGGGCGCGGTTCATGTAGATCCCGGCCTTTCCGTTGGCCGTCACCTGGCACCCGGAGACGACGGCGCCGGTGAGCCGGCCGGCGGCGGACCCGAGAAGGGCGATCCCGCTCAGGGTGTTCCCGCTGGCCGTCGTGCCGGTGATCCGGGCGTTGTTCGATTCGTAGACGTAGATGCCGTCGCCGACGTTGTTCCGCACGGTGCAGGACGAGATCTCGATGCCGGGAGCGAACGAGACGGAGAGGCCGCCGGCGCCGTTCGACTCGGCCGTACAGCCGGTGATGACCGTGGCATCGCCTCCCGTGTAGAGCAGGATGCCGAACCCGGTGTTCGACGAGGCTGTCACGCCCTCGATCCGGCCGCGGGCGTTCCAGAAGTGGACGCCCTGCCCCCAATCGGTGATCCGGAGGTTCTTCACGGTCACGCCCGAGAGCGCGGCGCTGCCGTGGACCCTGATCCCGACGCTGTCCGTGAAGTCGCCCCCGTCAAGGGTGTGGCCGCCGCCGTCGATGACGACGTTCGAGCACTGGACGTCGATCGCGATCGGGACTGCGAGGTTCAGGTAGTCCCGGTCGAGGGCGTACGTCCCCGGCGTGGTGATGACGTATGGAAGCGCCGCGACCGTCGCCCGCGGGGTCAGGTCGAAACCGGCCGATTCCTTCAGACCGTCGTCCGGAGCCGGCACCGTGGTCGCGGGCACGGCCGGATCGGCTGCCGCGACCGACGCGATCAGGACGGAGACAGACAGACAGAGAAGGATGATCCCGGTTCGACTCATGCGATCGCCATGACTATCCGATTGGGCTGATACGACATTAATTCCTCGCTAGAAATATCCGGGCGGATCGGCCGCGGATGCCGTGGGCCCGAACGATGGCGAACCGACGGGAAAAAGAGAGAGCCGGGGCCTGTACAGGTGATTGAAGAGCCAGACGACGTCCGCGAAGTCCATTCTCCTGTTCCCGTTCACGTGATCGTGCCTCCGGTCGATGTTCGTGTCCATCGGCAGCGAGGCGCCCGGCGGCACGGCCCGCACAGCCGTGACCGTGACGTACCACACCCGGGCGGCGCTCGAGTACCCGAGGAGTTGCAGGCCCGGAGCGCGACCGTGTAGTTCTCCGGCGCGGCGTAGACGTGGTACGGGTTCCGGGGCCGGCGACTCGAGGAGCGCGAAGGCGCGGGGGTCCGGATGCGAACAGCAATCGCCCTGCTGTCTGCCTGCTGTCCGTACTGCTGTCTGCCCTGCTGTCTGAATCGCCGGGGCCGATTCTCGCCCGGATACGTGATTGCGACGCGTATCGTTGCCATAGATGTACAGTACGAACAGCAGGAGGGGTACACGGTTCGTCGCCAGGGTCCCCGTCGCTCGCGCCGCGATCCCGCGTGCTGACGCATCCCGCATCGATCCCGCCCGGTTCGTCCCCGATCGCGGTTTCCCCGGCAGAACGGCCGCCTTTGTCGTGAACAGCAGGTCGGACAGCAGGCGGACAGCACCCGGGAGTGCTGTCTGCCGGCGACCCGTCCTCGTCCTCGAGCCAGACCCGGCCCTGCACCGCGTCTCCCGGTAGACCTCCGCGTCGAAGAGAACGACGTGCTGCCGCCAGCGCACATCGCAGTCCCCGTCCTCGGGGTCGATCTCCGTCTGGTCGATGAGGCTCAGCGCCGGCGACCGGTCGAGCAGCCCGGGATAGCGGACCCCACCGCGCCGGCCGTGACGGCCCGGCGGGGCGTGGTCGAATGACCACGAGAAGCCATCTCTCCATCTCCGGCCCCGGGCATGGGCCGGCCGGTCGAAAAAGAACTCACAACGCTGGAGTATATATGACACCTTTTCCGCGATGCGAAAGTGAACGGGGGCGGGCACGGGTCGGCGCGCGAAAACGGCCGGCCCACCAGGGAGTCTCAAGATGGGTTCCAACACCCGTTGCACAACAGCTGCGCCCGTTTTCGGCGGGGGCGATGCACGAGGGCCGGAGATGATTGCTCGAGGGGCCGGCCCCGTCGCTACGAGGTTCCGCTTATCGCATACGCTTCGCGCCGGGGAGGGGGCTGACGCGAGCCCCCTCCCGCCGCGCTTCGCGCGGCTCCCTCCCTGGCGAGAGGATGCCTCTGCCGGTTCTGCGTCACTTCCCGACTGGCCGTGACCAAATGAGTGCCGATCATTGCGGTTAACGAAAAAACCGATTAATTTATCCCCGCCTTCCATCTTTCAGCAGGGTACCACCGGATATACTCTCCCGTCGGTGGAGAGATCCCGTAGGCCCGACTGCCGGGTTTTAAGATCTCGGTCGGCGTAATAACGGCTCGCAGTTCGATTGTCCCCGTCGATGTTCCACTCGATCCAAAACGCGTTCCAATGAACGAGCCCGGATTACCGACAGCATACCGCTTCCCAAAGGCAGATGTTGGTTGAGCCGTGGCTGTGGTCACCGTCGGGGTGATCACAACGGGCTGAACCGTCACTTGAGGGACTGTGATAATCGGTTGGACCGGATACAATGTTTGTATCGAGATCGGGACGGCGACTGTCGTCGGGATCGGCGTCAGAACCGCGATCTGTTGCTCGGCACCGGTTCCATTCGTCACCACGTAGTCAGTCCCCGTGGCCGCAACCCGGACCGTGCCGACTCGTATCCGTCCTGTAGACCGTGGCACCGCTGTCCACCAGCCGCGTAACGACAGCGGGGTTCGGATGTCCATGTGAATTCGGGCCGACCGAGATCACGGCAATCATCGGGTCGACGGCCGAGACGAACGCCGCCGCCGTCGCTTGCTTGGTGCCGTGGTGCCCGACCTTGAGGACCTGCGACGCGAGCGGCAACCCCGAGGCGATCATCACCGTCTCGGCCGTTTCCTCGGCGTCGCCGGCGAGCAGGAACGATTGGGGACCGAAGACGAGCCGAAGCACGACCGACGCCCCGTTATCCTCTGTGCCGCGATCCGCTTGGGGGTTCAACACGGTCACGGTCACGTTGGCCGGGTCGAGCGCGAGCGTATCGCCTGCGGTCACCGTGCGGGGAGCGATCGAGCGGCTGGAGAGATACGTCCGAAGGAATAGTGTCGTCTTGCTCGGGTCAGCGACCCCTGCCGCCATCGGTCACGTACTCTCCGATCGTCATATACGACAGGACACTGACCATGCCGCCGATGTGGTCGGCATCCTCATGGGTCCCGACGACATAATCCAGTCGCGTGATGCCCTCGGCTATGAGGCAGTCAGAGACGGTCGGCGCGTCCTTCGATCGGCCCGCGTCGACGAGCATCGTGTGGCCGTTCGGCGCCTGAACAAGGATCCGCGTCAGCCTCGCCGACGTCGATAAAGGTCACGGTGAGGCTATCGGGGACATTGGCTGTTGCGGGGGCGATGAGGATCATGAGGACAAGAAATTTGAAAACGATCCGGTTCGCCGCCGCATAATCCATGACCGGGAATATGGCGGCATGGGCGATAAGACAGAAGGATTTGCCACGGTGATGATAGGCGGATCCTCGATGAGGAGTATTTGACAAGGAAGAACAACGCAGGAAAAAGGATTCGGCGGAGGGCTCGACCGTCACGGTCGGTGTAGGCTCCAGATCACCGCGCCGTTCGGTTTCTTCAGCGTGGCCGTATCGCCCGTGTCGTTCCAGACCGACGATCCTTGCCCCCAGTAGAGGTCCGTCGGAGTATTCGTACCGCTGCTCGTATGGACTGTGACGGTCGCTCCAGCACCAAGGGTACGAACGACGGGAAGGTATAGACGTAATTATCCCCGTCGTCCGAGCAGCGTACAGCCCTGCAGTGTTCAGCTGCGCCCCTCCTGTATTCTGGATCGAGACCGATTCGTCCTCCAAATTCCCCAAGATAAGGTCGGTGATGACTAGCGTATAGTCCGGCTCGGGAGTCGGAATCGATGTGGTGGTTGGTATCGATGTCACGGTCGTCGTGGTGGTGGCCGCCGTCGCGTTCCACGGGGTGAGCGTGGTGACGGGCTGTGTCGTGGGGAGCGTGAAGCTCCCCGTTCCCGGCGTCCCGGTCCAGGTCACGACTGCGGACCAGGCGCCCGGGCCCCAGACGTCGAGCCGGTACGTCCCGGCCTGCGTGATGGCGACCGTCGACCCGCCGGGATACGGCCCGGCCACGGTCGTGGAGAGCGTCACGCCCCACGGGTCCTTGATGTAGGCCATCGTCATCTGGTCCGCGGTGAGCGCCACGTGCACCGTCCCCGGCGTGAGGTTGAACGACCCCGGGGAGCCGCCGCCGGTCCCGGCGAAGGAGAGGACCTGCGTATTCGGCGTCGGGACGGGCGGCACCACGACCTGCCCGCCGCCGCTCCCGGGCAGCAGGACCGTCGCGGACCACGAGTCCGTCGCGTTCGCCGTGCCGAAGGCGATCACGTAGCCGCCGGCCTCCTTGACCGGCACGGTGTACTGGCCGCCCGGCGGCGGGAAGGCGCCGAACCCGACCTGGTTTCCGCTCGGGTCGGCCAGGATGAACGCCGTCGTCCCCTGCGACAGCACCACCACCTGCGCGTCGCCCGCCGGCAGGGTCACGAACCCCGGCGACCAGTTGCCCGTCCCGACCCAGGAGAGCGGGCCCGTCGCGTGGCCCGAGCCGTCGCCGAACCCGACCGGGACCGGCGTCGGCGTGGCCGCGGCCTCCTTGCGCTTCAGCATGATCTCGTTGCTGACCCCCACGTAGTGGGTCCCGCCCTCCGTGTGGTAGATCCCCGATCCCTCGGCGGCGTTCCACGGCGTGCTGTTCGGGTCCACCGTCCGGGTGGGCGTGGCGTTCAGCGTCGCTGGGTGGTGTTCCGCGCGCCCACCACCTCGGTCGCGTTCGAGTGCGTGGCGTTCCGGGTCTGGTTGAGCACGTCGTGCGCCGTCCCGTTCGCGCCCGAGAGCGCGGACGTATTAGTCACGGTCGTGGTGGCCTTGGGGGCCGCCCCGACGAAGCCGAACGAGAAGGCGGCCACCACCGCGACGATCAGGACCACGGCGATCACCGCCGGGATCACCAGCCAGCCCGCGCCGAGGAAGGGCGTCCGCCCCGCGAACCCGTGCCGGCACTGGATGCAGAACTGCGCGTCCGCCGGGTTGAGCGCGCCGCACTTGGGGCAGACCTTCCCCGGACCCGTCGCCGTCGTCGGCCTGCGGCTCGACGGACGGCACGGCCTCCGCGTCCGGGCTCCTCCGGGGCCGGCCCCGGGACCGTCCGCCGGGGCGCCCCCCTCGATGCTCGCGCCGCACGCGGGGCAGGTCTCCTCGTCGCCCGCGAGGGGCCCGCCGCACTCGGGACACTCGGTCATACTGCCATCGCCATGTGGGGAGATTACGGGTCGACTCCAATTAAGTCTTGCGATATTGTCCGCGGGCCGGGTCAGTCGGACTCCCATGGAATCGGCGCAGGCGGGCGGCGCCGATGCCCCGGCCGTCGCGCCGGGGCGACGCGGCGACGCGGGCGGACGCCCTCCGGCACGGCGGGACGGCCCCGGGCCCGCGCGGGCAACGAACCGGGTCGTGCCCCCGTCCCGGACCTTGCGCGCGGGCGCGCCCGCGATCGTGATGTTCGGCTCGGTGAACGAGGTGTTCACCACCGAGTTCGCGCCGATCGCGATGTTGTCGGCGATGGCGATCGGCCCGTACAGGACCGCGCCGGGCCCGATGTAGACGTTGTCCCCGACGACCGGCGCCGCCCTCGCCGCGCCCGACCAGGAGCCGATGTTGGTGCAGGCGTGGAGCCGGCAGTTCGCGCCGACGCGGGCGCACGAGTTCACCACGATCGTGCCGCGGTGCGCGATCGAGAGGCCCGGGCCGAAGACGTGCGGCGGGATCGTGAAGCCGAGCCGGACCGAGGCGAAGTGGAGGCGCAGGTAGAGCCAGGTCCGCAGGGGCCGGTGGTACCAGGCCCGCCGGCAGGCGTCGTGGTACTCGATCGCCCGGAGAAGCCGCTCGAACCGCCAGACGCCGTCCCCGAAGAGGCGCGGCCGTTTGCGCGTCTGCTCGAGGGCGCGGCGGTCGGCCTCGAGGTAGCGGAGATAGTCCTCGCGCGAGCGGATTCCCCGCCGGCTCCGGGAGCGTGGCCGGCCCCGTCGCGGGTCCCGGTGCAGGTGAATGCGGCCCCACGAGTAGAGATGGGACGGCGGATATATTGCTTTTTCCATTGCTCCCGGTGAGCCCGCGAGCGGAGGGGCCGGGCACGGAAAAAGGGGGCTCAGGTGGCCGTGATGTAGTTCGCCCGCCGGACCGTCTCGGTCGAGCCGTCGGTGTAGATGAGCTGCGCCTGCGGCGAGAAGGTGCCCCGCGCCGTGAAGAAGAAGGTCGGGTTGAAATCCCGTGAGTTCCAGGTGTTCAGGATGCGCCGGCGCGTCGAACGACCACAGGGCCGCGCGGATGCTCCTGCCGCTAGCGGGGGTCACGGTGAGCGAGCAGGCGGAGCGCCAGCAGTCAGGACGGCCGGCGCCAGGGCGCGGAAGCGCCCGGGTCCGGATGAGGCATGATACATGGTCTTCTCCAGGCCGCTCATCTCCCGAGCGGCAGTCGTTGCTGCCCGGACGGAGGATCGGCATGGCGCCCGGCCTATCGGCCATGAAAGAGGGTCTGTCGCACCAGGTGGGGCACGCTCATATCCCAATCGGACCCGATAAATCCTGCGACATTGGCATACGGGCACCTCACGACGAATCGACGAACGGGACGGGTTCGTCTGCGAGTGGGACAGCCCCGGGCAGGTGCTCCCGGATGAGGCGGGTCCCCTGTCGTCAGGGGAGGCACGCCGAAAGAGAAGTGATGGTGCGGGCGCCCTGCAGAGAAAAGGGGTCAGCGGATGCCGGCGGCCCATCGGGCGGCCGGGTACCAGCGGACGAACTTGCCGGCCGGCGGCGTGATGCCGTAGGCGCGGCTCCCGGGCTTCAGCGTCGCCTCGGTCGTCGTGGACTTCGACCCGCCGGAGCTCGTCGCGGTCCCGTTGGTTCCGAACCGGGAGCCGAGGAACGAGCCCGGGTTGCCGATGGCGTACCGTTTTCCGAACCCGAACGTGGTGGTTGCGGCGGGCGCGACCGTGACCGGGACGGGCGTCGGGGTCGCGCTCGCGGTGATGACCGCGACCGGCGGGGGCGTCGGGGTGGGTGTGGGCGTCGGCGTCTCGGTCGGTGTCGCGGTCGGCGTCGGGGTCGGGCGTCTCCGTCGGCGTCGGCGTCGGCGTCGGGGTCTCCGTCGGCGTGGGCGTCGGCGTCTCGGTCGGTGTCGGAGTCGTGGTCTCGGGGGCGGCGCCCTTATCGAGGTAGGAGGCGAGCGCCGAGTAGAACCTGTTCGCGATCTTCTTCTCGCCCGACTCGTCGGGGTGGATGTACCGCGATCCGCCTGGTTGTCGGTCGCGCCCGTCGTAGCCCGAGTAGAGGTCGACCACGCGGATCGGCGAGGACGAGGTCGACTCGCCCGAGGCCCATCCCGGCAGCCGGCTGTTGAACTCGATCAGGCCCTGGATATCATTCCGTTCGGGGTCGCCGGTGGGCGGGAGCTTCGCGAGGAAGATAGCGATGTGAGGGTTCCGGTCGCGGAGGGTCTCGACGAGCCGCCCGAGGTTCGAGAACCGCTTCTCCATCGGGGTGTCCCAGAGGACGTCGTTCGTGCCGATCAGCACGAGAGCCACGTCGGGGTAGTAGCCGGACAGCCACGAGGAGAGTTTTCCTTCGCCGATGCCGTCCACGAGGTCGCCGATGCGGTACCCGCCGTGACCCTCATTCCCCCGGTCGAACGAGTACCCGGAGAAGCTCGGCGAGTTCATGGAGCCGACGAAGTCGACGTCGTAACCGTTGTCGTTCAGCTTCTCCCAGAGCCAGTAGCGGTAGGTCGGGTGCACACCGCCGTCGTCGGTGGTACCTCCCCCGTGCGTCAGCGAATCGCCGATCGGGACGATCCGGGTCGCGGCGTCTGCCGTGCCCGCGAGGAGGAGGGCGAGGAGCAGGAACACGGCCAGGGCGCGCCCGATTCCTGGCCGGAGGGGAAGTCTGCCTATCATAACAATGACTACAAATAGTCATCCGAGGATCGGGATAAATCCTCTGAGTCGTTCCGCTCTCGCGGGGCCGGTGACCGGCCGGTCGTCCGTGCTCTCGAGGGAGGGGAGGGGGCAGATCTGCCCCCGCCGCGCCGGGATGATGGAGTATGCCGCCATGCTCATCACGTGGCCCTGATGTAGTCCGTCCGCTGGACCGTCTCGGTCGAGCCGTTCGCGTCGGTGCCCGTGATGCTGTGGCCCATGCCGTCGAGGACGACGTCCGAGCTGTTGATCAGCACGCCGATCGAGTCGAGCGAGACGGGGTCATGGTCCAGGGTGTAGCGTCCGGGTGCGGTGATGACGAGCGCGGATGTGGTATTCGCGTCCGCGAGCAAGGGGAGATCGGTCGCGCAAGAGACGAGCGCGACCGTATCCATGGGACCGGTCATGGCCGGCACGCCATACAATGCCTGGATCTTCAGGTCGAATTTGTAGTGAAGCGCCATGCTCTATCCTCTCGGGAGGAGGGAGTGTTGAATGCCGATCCCGGCCCCCGGCGATCCCCCCGGGCGGGGCTCTCCTCGATTAACGTCCGCAGAGGCTCATCACCGGTAGTCCGCAGTTCACTCGAGAGATCGCGTACCGGGGAAAAATCGATCGTCGCAGGAGCTCGCACTATTTCGATGGCGCCTGGTTGGTGTCCCTCCCGACGAATCGTGAAAGTCTCCGGGAGGCTCAGAAAGAGCGCACATCCGGGGAGTGCGCGTCGTTCAGAGAATTGCCGCGAGGAACAAAGCGGCAGAGGAGACCGGGGAATTGAACGCGAGAAGGAAGGAAAATGCTGCTATGGGGATTCGAACCCCAGTCGAAGGAGTGAGAGTCCTTCATGATTGGCCGGACTACACTATAGCAGCAGGTGCGTCATTCATGTTGCCGGGCCCGGGACATAAACCTGCCTGTCGCTGCGTCCGGCCCATATAAGGCGGAACCGGCCCGGGGGGTCGGACCCACATATCTAATAGCCGTCGGCGCGAACCGTTAGGAGACCCAGCGCATGGCAGGCCTCGACGATCAGATCCGGGAGTTGCAGGAGGAGCTCGAGCGGACGCCCTACAACAAGGCGACCTCGAAGCACATCGGCCGGATCAAGGCGAAGATCGCGAGGCTCCGCGACGAGGCCGTCAGCCGCGCCATGAAGTCGGCCGGCGGCGGCGAGGGGTTCACGGTCAAGAAGTCGGGGGACGCGACCGTCGTCCTCGTCGGCTTCCCGTCTGATCGGCAAGTCGACGCTTCTGAACAAGCTGACCGGGACGAACTCCGAGGTCGCCGCGTACGCGTTCACGACCCTGACCGTCGTGCCGGGTGCGCTCGAGCACAAGGGCGCGAAGATCCAGATCCTCGATATCCCGGGCCTGATCGCGGGCGCCGCGATGGGCAAGGGGCGCGGCAAGGAGGTGATCGGGGTCGTGCGCGGCGCCGACTTCATCATCGTGCTCGTGGACGTCTTCAACGAGGCCCACGTCGACGTCCTGCTCCGCGAGCTCTACGACGCCGGGATCCGGATCAACACGCCGAAGCCCGACATCACGATCAAGAAGACGGGGGCGGGCGGCGTCCAGGTGCACGCCGTGGGCGACCTCGACCTGGACGTCGACGAGATCCGGTCGATCCTGAACGAGAACAAGCTGATGAACGCGGACGTGCTGATCCGCGGCAACTCGACCCAGGACGAGCTGATCGACGCCATGATCGGCAACCGGGTCTACGTCCCGGCCTTCATCGCGGTCAACAAGGTCGACCTGGTCGACGACGCGACCCGCGACCAGATCGAGCGGGATCTCATCGAGCGGTTCGGGGACAAGCCGCTGATGATCTCGGCCGTGACGGGCTACCACATGGAGGAGATCAAGGACGAGATCTACGAGCGGCTCGGGTTCATGCGGGTCTTTCTCAAACCCACGGGCGGCCCGGCCGACCTGGACGAGCCGCTGATCGTCCGGACGAACTCGACCGTCGAGGACGTCTGCCGGAAGCTCCACCGCGAGTTCGTGGAGAAGTTCCGGTATGCCCGGGTCTGGGGCGGCTCGGTCAAGCACCCGGGCCAGCGGGTCGGCCTGGTGCACCACCTCGACGACGGCGACCTGCTGACGATCATCACGGCCCGGTGACGGCCGGGCGCGCCGCAGAGCGATCGTCTCCATGGTGAATGGACCGGTCCCAGGGGGAGTCTGGGGAGTCTAGGTGAGTCTGTTTTCATCTCCGGCCGATCGAAACGAGAATCGAAACGGAACGGGCTGATCCAGACTCCCCCAGACTCCCCAGACTCCCCGGCATCTCCCCTTCCGGCCTTCCGGTACCGGGGAAGCTGCCCGGGTTCCGGGCCCTCCTGCCCCTGGCGGCGATCGCCTCGAGGATCTTGCCGGGCACGAACCCCCGCAGGGTCTGGTCGAGATACCGCGCCGGGGCGTTCCGCTCCAGCCTCCGAGATCAAGCCCAGCCACGTGACGGGCCGTTTCCCGAACCGCTCGTGCCACGCTGCCAGGAACGCGCCCGCCTCGCCAATCCCCGGATCCCGGCAGGCCTCCCCGGGGACGACGTTTCCGGGGATACGCTCGCCGTCGGGGCGGATGCCGTCCGGCCCTATCCCGTGATCGCGGCGAGCACGCCCGCGAGCGGCGCGTCGGTCTTGAGGCCCGTGCCCGCGTAGTGGGCGCGGCTGGCCCGATATCCTTCGTTTCTGAGTCGCTCGAGGACCGTCTCGATGGCGGGCGGCGAGACCCCCTGCCGTTTCGCGAGGACGTGGTAGTCGTAGAACGTGGCCGTCGGGAGCTCGGCCTCGAGCAGCGCGAGGAGGCGGTCGAGCGCGGTCCCCCGCGCGAGCGTCGCGTCCGCAACGGCCCCGCGCATGGCGGCGACAGTGGCGGGGTCGCTGATCGCGCCGAGCCAGAGCGGGCCGATCGGCGATGTCTCGCCGCCGCAGGCCGGGCAGGGCGTCGGCTCGGGGAGGAGCCCGGGCTGCTCGCTCCGGCCCGGGCAGCGCCGGCACTGGTGGACGTACCCGATCCGGGCGAGGGTCGCGTCTCCGGCGGCCGCGCCCTCGGCAAGCCCGAGGTGGAGCCGGACGAAGTGCTCGCGGGCGAAGCAGCAGAGCGGGACGAGCCCGCGGTCGTACTTGACGCAGCTCGCGGACCACGAAGCCGAGGAGGATGCGGAGACCGACCTCGGCGTGGTACTCGGTGTTCATGGGCCGGGCGAAGTACCGGCGCATGCCGGCCCGGAGGTGAGCCCCGCAGAGCGGAGCCGTATCGGTTGCGGTCACGAAGAGGTAGCGCACGGCCGAGCGGCATGCGGCGTCCGTGAACGGAGCCGGGGAACCGAAGGGATCGAGGTCGACCGCCCCGAACCGCCGCGAGGACATCAGCGCGTTTGCGTCCGATCGGACCGTCTCGACAGCGAGGCCGAGCCGGGCCGCGTTCTCGGCCGCGAGCCCGAGGGCCCGCTGGCTCCGGTCGTTGATCACGGCCGGGACGCCGGCTTCGCCCGCGACGCGGAGGCCCCGCAGGCCGGTCGCGCCCATCGCGTCGAGATAATCGAGCGGGTGCCGGTCCTGCGGGAGGGCGCGGAGGAAGAGGACGGTCGCGTCGCGGTTGATCGCCATCCTCGGGTTGTAGAAGACCGGGGCCGTCCCGGGCGGGAACGCGGCCGTCGGGTCCGGGGCCGGGACCAGGACCGTGGTGCCGCCCTCCGTGACCGGGACGAGGTCCATCGGTATATCGCGCAAGCATTATACCTCTGACGGCCGACGTATTGAGGCATTGGGCGTGTGGCCTAGTCAGGATAGGGCGTCAGCCTCCTAAGTTGATGGTCGGGGGTTCGAATCCCTCCACGCCCGTTTCGGTGGACCCCGTGCTGCCCGGCTACCTCTCCATTCTCCGCCCGACGAACGCTGTGGTCTCGGGCCTGGTCGCACTCCTCGCCTTCCTGATCGCGGGCGGTGCGCCGGGCCCGGTCTTGATCTCGCTCTTTCTCGCCGTGGTCCTGATCACCGGGGCCGGGAATACGGTCAACGACTACTACGACGCCGCGATCGACGCCGTGAACCGGCCGGACCGGCCGATCCCTTCGGGCCGGGTCTCCGAGCGCGGCGCGGCCCGGTACGCGGCCGTCCTCTTCGTTGCGGGCTGCATATTGGCGGTCCCGGCCGGACCTGCGCCGACCCTGGTCGCCGTCACGAACGCGGCCCTGCTCTGGCTGTACGCGGCCCGGCTCAAGCGCATCGCGTTCGTGGGCCACCTTGCGGTCGCGTACCTCGCGGCCTCGACCTTCGTCTTCGGCGGGGCGGCCGTGGGGCTCGCGGGGCTGGAGCGGGTGTTGCCGCTCGCCCTGATCACGGCCCTCGGTACGGTCGCCCGCGAGCTCCTGAAGGCGGCCGAGGACGTCGAGGGGGACCGGGAGGGCGGGGCCCGGACCTTTCCCGTCCGGTTCGGGGTCCGGCCGACGGTCCGGCTCGCCCTCGCCTTCGTGATCGCCGGGGTCGCGGCCTCGGCTCTGCCGTACGCGGCGTGGGGGCTGCCGGACCTGGCCCTGATTGCGCCGGCGGACCTGCTGATCCTCGGCGGGGCGCTCCGGGCGGTCCGCTGCACCACCGGCGACTGCGTCCGCGACGCCCGGGCCGCGACCCTGCTCAAGGCCGGGATGTTCCTCGCGCTCGCCGCGTTCGCGGCGGCCGCGCTGCTGGCGCGGTAAGGGGCGGCGAAAAAAGAGTCCGGCCGATCCGAAGCCGGGACGGTGACCGATTCCGGTCCCGGGGGGTATCAGGAGCCCTCGATCAGCTCCTCGACAATGCCCCGGCCCGCGGGGTCGCCGGCGAAAGCGCTCTCGATCACGGCCCGACCGTTCTCCCCGTCGACCTGCGAGAGCGCGGCCGCAGCCATCCAGCGGCAGCACTCATTGCCGCCGTTGAGATTCTCGACGAGCGCGTCGACGGAGCGCCGGTCGCCGATGTGCTCGAGCGCCCAGATCGCCGGGACCCGGACCAGGTAGTCCGCGTCGCGGGCTGCGGTCACCAGGGCGTCGACCGACGGCGCGCCGATCCGCTCCATCGCCACGGCCGCGCGCCACCGGGTCTCGCGGTCCTGCGACCGGAGCAGGGGCGCCACGGCGCCGATGGCGGACGGGCCGTGCGCGCCGATCTCCTCGGCCGCGTCGAGCATCTGGTAGGTCGTTCCCTCCACGAGCTGCTGGACGAGCTCGCTGACAGACTGGTGCTTCTCCATCTCTCTCCTCCTCCTCTTTGCCGAATCTATCGACACAACCACCTCATACGGGGTATATAATAGAAATTTGCACTCCGACGTTGCACGGCAATAACGACGGGCAATATGCGCAGCCGGATCGGCAAATGGTGGGTCGAAGCGGGGCCAAGCACTCGAGGGAATCCGGGAAGAGAGGGGCGGCGGCCGACAGCCTCAGAGGTTGTTGAAGAGCCAGACGACGTCGGCGAAGTCGATCCGGCCGTTGCTGTTGATCTCCTCTGACAAGCCATCCGCGTTCGGGTCCGTCGGTCCGGGCGGCTCCATCCGCACAACCCTGATACCGACGGACCGCGAATAGTTGAGCAGCATGACCACGGCGCGGCTGAAGCGGTGCGGCGACGTCTACCTCGCCGAGCGGGGAGCGATCTTCGACGGGAACCTCCGCGTGCCCGGCCATCTCGTCCTCCCGCCCGACTGCCACGTCTGGGGCGACCTGGTGGTGAACGGCCGCCTCGACCTCGGCCCGCACGGCACGATCGGCGGGCGGTGCGCCTGCCACGAGGCCCTGGTCGGCCACCACGCGACCGTGCGCGGGGGGCTCACGTCGAGCGGCGACGTCACCGTCGCCGACGGCGCTCACGTCCGGTCGATCGAGGCCGGCGGAACGGTCCTGTTACGGCCCGGCGCGACCGTCGGCGACGTCCGCACGGACGGGCTGATCCTGATTCACGGCCGGATCACGAGCGGGCTCCTCGTGGGCCGGCAGGTGAAGGTCTTCGGAAACGGCTGATGGGGGCAGCCCGAGCAGAGCCGTCTCGTAGAGCGTAGGCCAGTCCACCAGGGTCTCGACGCAGCCCTCCTTCAGGGTTACGACCCCGAGGCCGACGAGTCCGAGCCTGTCGGCCATCTCGAGCCCCTCCTTGACCTCGACCAGGCACCCGACGCCGATCAGGGCGCGGGGCCGGTATTTTTTTACCATCCGCTTGATGAACGAGGAGCCGGGCACGATGAAGACCCGGTAGCCGAGCCCCTCGAGCACGTCCATGGCCTCGCCGACCGTGCAGCGACCGCAGCGCTTGCACCGGAGCCCCTCGGGGGTCAGGTCGGCCGGACAGGCTGCGTTGCGGAGGCACTGGGGCATGAAGATCGCCCGCTCGGACACGGGAACCTCGGCGAAAGCCCGGGCGTTCATGGTGTTGCCGAGCTTGACGAAGAACACGAGCATCTCCTCGTCCCCGAGCCCGACCCCCTTGAAGAGGGCGCGCATCACCCCCTCGAGGCCCGTGAGCCCGGGCCGGAGCAGGCTCGGGAAGTAGAGCCGGCCCGAGCGGATCGAGGCGAGGGTCAGCACGAGCAGGACCATTGCGACCACGACGACGACCCCGATAAGCAGGAGTGCCACGGCTCCCAGGACCTCGAAGAAGGGGGCGAACGGGCCGGTCACGAGCGCCATGGGCTGAAGAGCTCCTCCGGGTCGGCAAAGACGCCGCGCTCGGTGATGACGGCCGTGACCAGATCGATCGGGGTCAGGTCGAAGGCCGGGTTCCGGACGGGCACGCCCTCGGGCACGGTCGGCGTCCCGCAGAGGCAGGCGACCTCGCTCCGGCCCCGCTCCTCGATCTCGACCTCGGTGCCGGAGAGGTACGGGTCGAGCGTGGAGAACGGGGCCGCGACGTAGAACGGGATGCCGTGGTGCCGGGCCGCGATCGCGTGGGCATACGTCCCGATCTTGTTGAAGACCGCATCGCGCGTGATCCGGTCGGCGCCGACGATCACGGCGTCGATCCCGCCCTCGCGCATCAGCTCGGCCGCGGCCGAGTCGGGGCAGACGATGACGGGGATGCCGTCGCGCTGGAGCTCGAACGCGGTCAGGCGCGCTCCCTGGAGGAGGGGCCGGGTCTCGCAGGCGATCACGCGCACGCGCTTGCCTGCCTCGACGGCCGACCGGACCACGCCGAGCGCGGTCCCCCAGCCGACGCAGGCGAGCGCACCGGCGTTGCAGTGGGTCAGCACGGTCGCGTCGTCGGGGAGGAGGGCCGCGCCATGAGCGCCGAGCGCCCGGTTCTGGACGAGGTCCTCGTCGGCGATGAGTTCGGCCTCGGCGAGGGTCCGGAACCGGACCTCATCCGGGGTCTCGGCCTCGCCGATCGCGGCGAGCGTCCGGTCCACACCCCAGGCCAGGTTGACGGCCGTGGGCCGGGAAGAGCGGACCTGGTTCGCGAGCTCGCCGACCTGCTCGAGGTAGCAGCCGGAGCCGGCGGTCCTCGCCGCGAGCGCGACGCCGTATGCGCCGGCCACGCCGAGCGCGGGCGCTCCGCGGACGCGGAGGGCCTGGATCGCCTCGACGAGCGCGTCGATGTCGGGGATCGGGATCGATTCGTACCGGGCCGGGAGCAGGGTCTGGTCGATCAGCCGTGGCCGGTCTGCTCCGTACGGTCCCACCAGAGCGTCCGGTCCACGCTACTCCACCCGCAGGGCGTCGATGCAGGCGCGGACCGCGGCGGCCCCGCCCTGGGCGACCGAGTCGGGGATGTCCCGCGGGCCGAGTCCGGCGCCGGCGAAGTAGACCCCGCCGCGGCCCGACGCGACCGCGTCGAAGAGGTCGTCGGCCGAACGATAGAAGCCCGACTCCTCGAGGTCGACCCCGGCCGTTGCGGCGAGCGCGGCCGTCCCCGCGGACGGCTGCAGCCCGATCGAGAGGACCACGAGCTCGGGTTCGAGCAGGAGCATCTCGCCCGTGAAGGTATCCTCGACGGGGATGCGCATCGGTCCCGTGGCCGAGCGCTGGACCTCGCCGGGCATGCCCCGGACGAAGCGGACGCCGAGGGTCCGCGCGCGCTCGTAGTACTCCTCGTAGCCCTTGCCGTGGGCCCGGACGTCCATGTAGCAGATCGCGACCTCGGTCTCCGGCGACTTCTCCTTGATCAGCTGGGCGTTCTTGATCGCCTGCATGCAGCAGACGGCCGAGCACCAGGGGCGTCCCTGGGCGACGTCACGCGAGCCCACGCACTGGATGAAGACGATCGACCGCGGCGTCTCGCCGTTCGAGAGCCGGCGGAGCTTCCCGCCCGTCGGGCCCGAGGCGTTGATCATCCGCTCGAGCTCGAGGCTCGTGACCACGTCCGGCTCCTCGCCGTAGCGGTACTGCGGCTTGCACCGCGGGTCGATCGGGTCGTACCCGGTCGCGAGCACGACCGCTGCCGCCTCGATCGTCTCCTCGCGGTCCGTATCCTCGCGGAGGACCGCGTCGAGGCCGCAGGCGTCGTAGCAGAGCCCGCACTCGATGCAGTGGACCGGGTCCTTCGCGACCACGTTCGGGACGGCCTGGGCATGGGGCGTGTAGATCGCCTTCCGGACCCCGACCCCGGCGTCGAACCGGTTGTAGACCTCGACGGGGCAGACCGCGACGCAGTCTCCGCAGCCGTTGCAGACGGCCTCGTCGACGTACCGAGGGTGGCGGGTCACGGTGACCCGGAACGCGCCGCGCTCTCCTGCGAGCCCGGTCACCTCGGCGAGCGTGAGGACCCGGATAAGGGGATGGCGCTCGACGTCGACCATCTTCGGCGAGAGGATGCACATGGAGCAGTCGTTTGTCGGGAAGGTCTTGTCGAGCTGGGCCATCCGTCCCCCGATCGAGGGCTCGCGCTCGACCAGGTGGACCTGGAGTCCGTGGTTCGCGAGGTCGAGGGCGGCCTGGCAACCGGCCACGCCGGCGCCGACCACGACGACACTGGCGGGCATCACCGGTACCTTCCCGCGAGCTCGACGTACGAGGCCGCGTTCTGCCGGATGTGCGCCCGCTGCTCCTCGCTCGTCTGCTTCACGACCTTCCCGGGGACGCCGACTACGACCGATCCCGGCGGGATCTGCGCCCGTTCGGTCACGAGCGCGCCGGCCCCGATCAGCGAGTCCTCGCCCGATCACGGCCCCGTTCAGCACGATCGCGCCCATGCCGACGAGGACCCGGTCGCCGATGGTGCAGCCGTGCAGGATCGCGCCGTGGCCGACCGAAACCTCGCGGCCGATCGTGACAGGCAAGCCCGCAGAGCAGTGGACCACGCAGTTGTCCTGGACGTTCGAGTCCGCGCCGATCGCGATCCGGTCCTTGTCGGCCCGGACTACGGCCCCGAACCAGATCCCGACCCGGTCCCCGAGCGTGACGTCGCCGAGGACCGTCGCGTTCGGCGCGAGAAAGACGTCGGCCCCGACCGTACCAGCATCCATATTACCGGAGACGTGGCAACGGAGAGGGGATGAAGATTATGGTAGGAGGCACCTTCGACCCGCTCCACGACGGGCACCGGGCCCTCCTCACCAGGTCGTTCGAGCTCGCGGGACCGGGCGGGGCGGTCGTGATCGGCCTGACCTCGGACGCGTTCGCCGGGTCGAAGAGCCACCCCGTCCGGCCGTACGGGGAGCGGCACGGCGCAGTCGAGCGGTTCGCGGAGGAGTTCGACCGGGGTGTCGGGTACGAGATCGAGCCGCTCTCTGACCGGTACGGCTCGGCCCTCGACCTGGACTTCGACGCGCTCGTGGTCTCGGAGGAGACCCTGCCGGTCGCGATCGAGATCAACCGGCTCCGGCGCGAACGCGGGAAGCGGAAGGTCGACATTCATCAGATCAGACTGTGTCCTCGCGGAGGACGGCCGGTGGATCTCGTCGACCCGGATCTGGCGCGGCGAGATCGACGAGCACGGTCGGATGATGACCGAATAAGAAAAAGAGTCGGCGGAAGCGACGAGATATCGGCGACTCCGGGAACAACGGGAGGGGGCTCGCGCCGCCCCCTCCCCGTTGCCGGCGAGCAACTGAGCGGAAGCGATCCGGCACCGCGTAATACCCGCTTATCCGACAGGCATCAGCCCGGGGTGATGGCCCGTGATGCTCCGGCCGCCGCCGTGCTCGACCACGAACGTGTTCTCGATGCCGACCATCCCGACACCCGCGATTCCCTTCTTGGGCTCGACGGCGATCGCCATCCCGGCCTCGAGCGGCTCGTCGAAGCCCCGGGCGATGACCGGGTTCTCCGCGATCTCGAGGCCGATCCCGTGCCCGATGAACTGCACGCACCGCCCCCCGTAACCCATGAAGTTCTCGCGGAACGCGGGCTCGAGATCGGCCGTGACCGATTCGTAGATCGCCGAGGGGACGGCCCCGGGCTTCAGGAGCGCGGCGATCGCGTCCTGAAGCTCCACGCACCGTTCGTGGGCGGCGACGGCCTCCTTCGGCAGGGGCGTGCCGAAGACGTACGTCATGGTCTTGTCCGTGTGGTACCCGGCAAAGCCGCACCCGATATCGATGAAGACGAGATCGCCGTCGCGAGAGCCGCCGCGACCGGCTCCCGAAGAGCGGAACGGCCGGGGACATGCCGGCGTTCCCTCCCGGGCTGTCGAGGTACGTGGGGTAGATGGGCTCTCGCCGAACCCGATCAGCCCGAGCACGATCTCGGACTCGAACATGCCGAACCGGACGATGCCGTGGTGGCCCTCGTCCATCATCAGGGAGTAGAGCCCGCTCGTCAGCTCCGCCTCGGTCATCCCCTCGCGGAGGATCTCGGGCACGCGGTCCTCGAGCACGCGGCGGTGGATCGCGCCGGCCCGCTCCATGAGGCCGAGCTCGTACGGGCTCTTGACCGACCGGGCCTGCAGGATCAGCCGGTCGACGGCCCGCACATCCCTGAACGGGAAGTGCTTCTGCAGGCGCTGATAGAGCGCGATCGGCACCTGCTCGGTCTCGAGGTAGACGGTCGTCGGGATGGCGGTCATGCTCGCCGCGGCGTCCCGGTAGCTCCGCATCGGCCGGATCGCGGGGAAGAGCGACTCGTCCACGGCCCGCTCGAAGCTCCGCCGGACCCAGAGGCAGGCCTCGCCGTCGCGGGGGACGAGGAGCATGCCGTCCTGCATGGTCCCCGTGAAGTAGTAGAGGTTGATCTTGCTGAGGACGACGGCGAGCTCCATGCCGGGTCCACGGCGTCCATCAGGCGCCGGAACCGTTTCAGGCGATCGTCCAGCTCGCTCGCCGGGACCTTCGACTCCATGCCATCAGATCTTGATGGCCACGCCTATATACGGGTGGTGAATCGAAGCCGATCCGGCGATGGGGCATGATGTCGGAGGTTGGAATAACGACGCGATCTGGAGCGGCCGTACAGGCAGAAGGGGAGTCCAAGGAACGCCAGGCCGACAGAGACATCCCGGTCCGGCGCAGGGGAGGGCGCCGAGCGGAGCGAGGCAGGAGGGGGCGGCGTGAGCCCCCCTCCCCGTTACTGGCGAGCAGCGGCGCGAAAGCGAGCCGGCACTATCGATGATCCTGGTACTGGTTCTTAAAGGATGTGCTCGGCGATCTCCTTCGTGACCAGCCAGTCGCAGTAGTGGCAGCGGAGGCCGTTCGGAGTCACGATGAAGCGCGAGTGGGCCGGCTCGGCCGTATTCGAGATGCAGCCCGGGTTCGGGCAGCGGACCACGCCCGAGAGCTCGGCCGGCGTCTCCACGCCCTTCTTCTCGGCCACGGCGAACTCGCGGATGATGTTGATCGTCGCGTTCGGCGCAATCAGCGCGATCCGGTCGACCTCCTCCTTGCGGAGTTCGCGGTTCTCGATCTTCACGATGTCCTTCCTGCCCACGCGGCCCGATGCAACGTTCGTCGCGACCGAGACCGACTCGGTCGTCGTGCCCGTGATCCCGAGGATCCGGAGCACGTTCAGGGCCTGTCCGGCCGTGATGTGGTCGATCACGGTCCCGGATCGGATCGGGCTGATCAGCAGCCCCTGGGGCCGCTCGTGCGTCATGTCAGCACCTCGCCGAGCATGGCCATCCGCACGAGACGCCGTGATGGGCCTGCTCGAAGTACTTCGCGTTCGGCAGCGTGTCGACACGCGGGTCGATCTCGTCCACGCGCGGGAGCGGGTGGAGGATGATCATCGACTCCCTCGCGTCCGCGACCAGCTCGGGCGTGATCCGGTACGACGAGGCCACGTCGAGATAGCTCGCCGCGTCGGGGAAGCGCTCGCGCTGGATCCGGGTCACGTAGAGGACGTCGAGGTCGGCGATCACGTCCTCGACCGCGCTGTACTCGGTCACCGACGTCCCGCGGTCCGCGAGCTCACGGACGATCCCCGAGGGGAGTTCGAGCCCCTTCGGCGCGACGGCCGCGATCTCGGCCCCGTAGAGCGAGAGGGCCATCGCGAGCGAGTGCGTGGTCCGGCCGTACCGGAGGTCGCCGAGGAGGCCGACCCTGACCCCGTCGATCGGCATCGACTTCCGGATCGTGTAGAGGTCGAGGAGGGTCTGGCTCGGGTGCTGGCCCGCGCCGTCGCCGGCGTTGATCACCGGGCACGGAGGCGAACTCGGAGGCGAGGCGCGCGGCCCCCTCCCGCGGGTGGCGGAGCACGATCGCGTCGACGTACCCCGAGACGACCCGGATCGTGTCCGCGAGGGTCTCGCCCTTCGCCACGGACGAGGTCTCGACCGAGCCCATGGTCAGCGAGACCCCGCCGAGCCGGGCCATGGCCGACTCGAACGACATCCGCGTCCGGGTCGAGGGCTCGAAGAAGAGGAGGCCGAGGATCTTCCCGCGGAGGAGTTCGGGGTCGTAGCGCCGCGCCTCGATCCCGCCCGCGGCATCGAGGAGGCGGTCGATCGCGGGCCGGTCGAGGTCTCGGATCGAGATGATGTGCCGCATCTCACCGCCTCGCGAAGGTCAGGTAGCCCGTGTGGCAGACGCGCGTCGATGGGCGCGTCCCCCGGGCCGAACGGGTCATCTCGCGCTCGATCAGCTCGATCGCCCGGACCTCGGGAAAGAGCCGGCTGGCCGCGTCGTGCACGGCCTGGAACTGCTCGATGAACGGGGTGTAACAGGCGAGGTACCCGCCCGGCACGATCAGCCCCCGGGCGTGCTCGACGTGCTCCTCCCGGCACTCCATGTCGAGGTGGACCACGTCGAAGGCCCCCTCGGCCTCGAGCAGGTCGCCCGCGACGACCGTGACGTTCTCGAGCCCGGCGTCGCGAACGTTCTTCTCGGCGAGCGCAGCGAAGTCGGGCCTGCGTTCGCGCGTCTCGACCGTCGCGGCGATCGAGCCGAAGTAGATCGCGGCGATCCCCGAACCCGTGCCGGCGTCGAGGACGGCGTCGCGCCGGTTCATACCCGTATTCGATATCACGGCTCCGATCTCCTTCGGGTGCATGGGCGCGCCCAGAGCGGCGGGCGTGGACGAAGAAATCGGTCGGGCGCGGGCGGCGGGCCGTGAGGGGCCGGCCGAGATGGGTCTCGATCTCGCTTCCCTCGGGGAGCCCCGCGAGCGCGGCGAGGTCGATCATACCGAGGTCGGTCGAGAGGACGCCCTCGCCCGCCCGCACGTAGAACTCGCGCCCGCTGCCGGCGAGGAGAACCCGGTCGCCCGCCGCGAACACGCCGCTCACCCCCGGTCGGCGAGCGCGAGGATCGCGCCGGCGATGTCGCCGTTCGCGGCCACGAGCGCGGCCCGGGCCTCGTCCGCCGTGACGCCGGCCTGATCGGCGACGAGCGCGACGTCGTCCTCGGGGATCTCGGGGGCGGCCGGCTCGAACCGGGGCTCGCCGCCCGAGATCTGGTAGGTCGTGACCCCCTGCATGGTCATGGCGACGACCTCGGCCTCGTCGAAGACGAACCGGCCCTCGGGGGTGGTGATCACGATCGAGCTGACGTTCTCGATCGGGGCGACCTCCATCCCCATCTTCTTCATCATCGCCTTCATCTGCTTGGGATTGATTCCGCCTGGTAACACGTCTACTCCCTCCCGGATCTAACGTTGACCGCGACCCCATACATACATGCCGTCATCTCCGGCCCGGAGAGGACGGCCGTCCCGGTCGCGACGAGCCGGTCGTCCGCGGCGACCACGAGCACCTCGTCCCCGGCCCGGATTCCCGGGTCCGCGTCCGTCACGTGCTTGGCCATCGCGTTCTTGCCGGCCGCGACGAACTCCTCGACCTCGTCGAGCACGGCGACTCGATACGCGGGCGGGGCGAGCACGGCGTGGAGCCGCCGAGCTCCGGCGATTCCGAGCACGAGTCGCCCGTCCTGGGCGCGGATCGTCGCGAGCCGGTCCCTGCCGAGCAGCACGTTCCGGACCCGCCCGGTCGTGGAGCGGGTGAAGGTCACGTCGTCGGGGAAGAGCCCGGCGCCGACGTTCCGCCCGAACTGGAGGTCCGCGATCGTGCGGACGCGTTCACGCGAGCTGGTCTCGAAGCAGGTCGTTGACACGGCTGACAAACACCTCCTCGGCCTCGCGGGGGATGAACGCGCCGGCCGCGATCGGGTGGCCCCCGCCGCCACCGCCGAACTCGCCCGAGGCCGCGTTCAGCGCGGCCTGGAGGTCGATCCCCCGCCGCACGGACCACTCGTTGGTGCGCATGCTGACCTTGGTCAGCTCCGGGTCCTCGGGGAGGGTGCACATGATCAGGATCGGTTTGCGCCAGTTCAGCTTGCCGAGGGCCATCCCTGCCCCGATTCCGACGATCGTGTCGGGGTAGCGGTCCCCGACGTGGAGGTACTGGAGGTGGGAGAGTTCGGTCACGCCCGTGTCCAGGATGTACCTGGAGGAGCTCGCGGATGATCGAGCGGTGGTTGGTGAGCATGTACTCGGCCTCGCGGTAGGCCTGTGCCACGGTCGCCGCAGCAGACCGCGGAGCCGATCCGGGGCTTGGCCCAGCGGCCGCAGGCATTGAGCACGGTCGCGAACTCGGAGGCGTTCCGGAGCGGGGTCCGCTCGGGTTCGTCGGGGAAGAGGTACGACTCGGCGAAGACCCTGTCCACGCTCTCGCCGTTCGCGAGGAGCTGCTGGACGAGGGCCGAGGTGATGGTCCGCTTCTCGTCGTCGCGGAGCTCCTCCCAGACCCGGTAGCGGCCGCCGGGGGCCCGGAGGTCCACGTCGAGTTTCTCGAGGAAGCGCTGGGCGCCCCCCATGTCGTTCGTGATCCCGGGGATGCGGGGGTCGTCGTTGTACGAGAGGCAGACGTGGACCGGCCGGGTCGAGGTCCCGTAGCAGTTCAGGTCGCGCCGGACCACGTGGACAGAGCCGTGAGCGACCCCGTCCGCGACGATCTCGGTCGCGGGCCCGACGAGCCCGAGGGTCTCGCGGGCCATCATGTCGCCGACGTTCCCGACGATCGCGATCTTGGCGAGGTCGACGTTCTCCTCGTCGAGCTCCTTTGCCACGAAGTACGCGACGCCGGCAGCCGAGAGCCGGGTGTGCCCGTAGGGGACCCCGTTCACCTGCTGGTACTCGACCTCGCAGGGCTGGGCCACGTGGTGATCGAGGATCAGGACTTCGTCGGGCGTGAGCCCGCGTTCCTCGAGCAGGTTCTGCTGGCCCGCGCCGAGGTCGACGAAGACCTTGAGGGAGTCGTCCTCGGGCACGGCCTTCATGGTGAGCGGCTCGAGCTGCCGGACGAAGTGGGTGTTGACCGGTATGCCCGCGCGTGCGACCGCGGTCCGGACGATCGCCTCGCTCGAGATCCCGTCCGCGTCGATGTGGGAGATGACCGAGACCGTTTCCGCCCGGCGGATCGTCTGGGCCGCGCCGCGCACCTCCTCGGAAAAGCCCATGCTGATGTATGAGTAACGCCCTGTAACTGGATAAGGGTGACTCAAGCGGATGATCGACCTCGCGGAGTTCGCCGAACGCGGCGCGATCGACCCGGCCCGGATGCGGGCCGTTGACCGAAACGCGGTCGCGCTGGGGCTCTCGTCCCTGCAGATGATGGAGGCCGCGGGGGCGGCGCTGGCGCGCGGCCGCGCTCGACGCGGGGCCGGCCGGCGTGCTGGTGCTGGCCGGGCGCGGGAACAACGGCGGGGACGGTCTGGTCGCGGCGCGGTACCTCGCGGGCGAGGTCGATGTCGCGGTGATCGCCGTCGACGGCGAGACCACGCCGGAGACGGCGGCGCAGGCGGCGCTCCTCGCCCGGACGCCCGTGCCGGTCCACCGGGTCCGTGTCCGTCGGAGCTCGGTCCGCTCGGCACCCTCTTCGAGGAGGCGGATCTGGTGATCGACGCCCTGCTCGGGGTCGGGGCCACGCCGCCGCTCCGCGAGCCGGTCGCGGCGATCGTCGGAGCGGGCGAACGCCGCGCCCGCGCCGATCCTCGCGGCCGACGTCCCGACGCCGGGATGCCGGGCCGACCGGGTGCTCGCGTTCCACCGGCCGAAGGGGCCGAGTGCGATGGTCGCGCCGATCGGGATCCCGCTCGAGGCCGAGATCTTTGCCGGGCCGGGCGACCTGCTCGCGCTCGCGCCGCGGCGGCCGCGAGGCGCACAAGGGCGAGGGCGGGCGCGTGCTCGTGGTCGGTGGCGGGCCGTACCAGGGCGCGCCGTATCTCGTCGGCCTCGCCGCGCTCCGGGCCGGGGCCGACCTGGTCGTCGTCGCGACCCCGTCGCCGCTCCCGTACCCGGACGTGATCGCCATTGCCGATCGGCGGGAGCGGACTGGGCCGGAGCACCTCGACCGCGCTCGTGGCCGAGGCGGAGAAGGCCGACGCGGCCGTGATCGGCAACGGCCTCGGTCCGGAGGCGGCCCCGATCGCGGGGGCGCTCGCGCCGCACTGCCACGCCGCGGTCTTCGACGCGGACGCGCTGCGGACTCCGGCTTCCGGTCGCCCGCTCGACGGTCTACACTCCCCATGCGGGCGAGTTCGCGCGGTCCTTCGGCGCCCGCCCGCCCGACGACCTCGTGGGTCGGGGGCGGGCCGTGCGGGACGCGGCCCGGGACGGCGTCGTGCTCCTCAAGGGCCCGGTCGACACGGTCTCGGACGGGGAGCGCGTCCGGTTCAACCGGACGGGCACGCCCGCCATGACCGTCGGCGGGACCGGGGACGTGCTCGCGGGCGTGGTCGGCGCCCTCCTCTGCCGCCTCCCGCCCTTCGAGGCCGCCGTCGCCGGGGCGTACGCGAACGGCCTCGCCGGCGAGGCGGCCGCGGCCGGGCGGCTCTCGGGGCTCCTCGCCTCCGACATGCTTACGGCCCTTCCGGGAGGTACTCTATGGCCGGTGAGGGGATGCCCGAGTTCACGCACATCGAGGGGGACGCCGTCCGGATGGTCGACGTCACGAAGAAGGACGAGGTCGCGCGCCGGGCGGTCGCGGCCGGCTGGATCAGGCTCCGGCCCGAGACGCTCGCCGCGATCGCGCTCGGGACGGTCGTCAAGGGGAACGTGCTCGCGACCGCGCGGGTCGCGGCCATCCTCGCGGTCAAGGACACCTCGCGGATCATCCCCATGTGCCACCCGATCCCGATCGGCGCGGTGAAGGTCGGGTTCGAGGCGCTCGACGACCGGATCGAGGCCGACGGTCGAGGTCGTGACCACGGGCCGGACCGGGGTCGAGATGGAGGCGCTCGTCGGAGTCTCGGTCGCGCTGCTCACGATCTGGGACATGGTCAAGTCGGCCGAGAAGGACGAGGAGGGGCAGTACCCGGTCACGCGGATCGGCGACATCCGCGTGGTCGAGAAGGTCAAGGGCGACGCCGAGGGGCACGCTTAAGTCCCCCGCGGCAGAAATATAAAGGCACTCGGGATCCGTCCCGCGTAGGAATGTGGCGGCTCGTCCGCTGAACCTCTGGTGATCGCAATGTCGAAATCAGTCTACAGTTATATCAGGGACGCCTGGAAGAAGCCGGATGAGTCCGGCGTCTGGAGACTCCTCTGGGAGCGCATGCAGGTCTGGCGGCGCGAGGGGACCGTGGTCCGGCTCGCGCGCCCGACGCGGATCGACCGCGCCCGCTCGCTCGGCTACAAGGCCAAGCAGGGCGTGATCGTGGTCCGCTCCAAGATCCGCCGCGGCGGCCGGCGGAAGTCGCGGTACATCCGCGGACGGCGCACGGCGAACATGGGCATGCACCGGCTCACGCCGGGCAAGTCGCTCCAGCGGATCGCCGAGGAGCGCGCCTCGTCGCGGTACCCGAACATGGAGGTCCTCAACTCCTACTGGGTCGGCCAGGACGGCCGGCAGAAGTGGTTCGAGGTCATCCTGGTCGACGGTCACCACCCCTCGATCCGCGCCGACCCGAACCTCGCCTGGATCGGCAACCCGAACCAGCGCGGCCGGGCCGAGCGCGGCAAGACCAGCGCCGGCCAGAAGGGACGCGGTTTCCGCCACAAGGGTCGCGGCACCGAGAAGAATTATCCCTCGATCCGCTCGCACGCGAACCGGGGCAAGTAACCCTTTTTTCATGCGGACCGACGTTCGCACGTACGCCGGCGGCGACACCACGGTCGAGCGGATGGCTCTCGAGGCCGGCGCGCTCGGGTATGGGGCGATCGTCTCCGTGGGAGGACCGTCGATGACCTGCGGCGCCGTCCGGGTGATCCCCGGCGTCTATGTCGCGGCCGAGAAGCCGAACCAGGCCCTCGCGGCCGTCCGGCGGGCTCCCGAGGGGGCCTTCGTCACGGTCCGGCTCGGCGAGCAGGGCTTCAACCGGGCCGCAGCCGGTTTCGCCGGAGTCCATGCCCTCTCGGGCGTGCACCGCTGCCGGCGGAACTCCTTCGACCACGTCGCGGCCCGGACGGCGGCCGAACGGGGTGTCGCGATCGAGCTCGTGCTCGCGCCGCTCGTCCGCGAGCGGGGCGGTCTTCGCCAGGCCGCGCTCCGCCGCTATGCGGACGTGCTCGTGCTCCAGCGCGCGGTACGGCTTTCCGCTCGTGCTCGGCTCGGGGGCGCGGTCCTGCCTCGACCTCCGGGCGCCCCGCGCGGCCGACGCCCTCTGCCGGCTCTTCGGCCTCGACGCCGACGGCGTCGAGGCCGCGCTCACGGGGGTCGAGGCCCTGATGGCCCCGGCCGCTGCCGGTCCGGGTGGTCGAATGAAGCCCCGGCCCCCGACCCTCCGGCAGAACCGGCGGTACGTGCTCGTCCGGATCGCGCCGGTCTCCCTCGTCCCCGACGGCAAGGCCCTCTACCTCGCGATCGCCGAGGCCGTCTCGGCGCTCTACGGCGACGACGGCGCCGCGGTGATCGATCAGGCCGTGGTCGCGGTCGAGCGCGGGCACGCGATCGTCCGCTGCCGGCGAGGGAGGAGGAGCGGCTGATCGGCGGCCATCGCGACGGTCACGGCCGTCGACGGGACGGCCTGCGCGCTCCACCCGCGGGCCGTCTCGGGCACGATCCTGAGCCTGCGCGATCGGCTCGTCCCGCCCCCCGAATCGGTCGTGCTCGACGAGACGGTCGACGGCGAGATCGTCCGGCACCGGCGTCCGGATCGGCGCTGCGACGCGTCGATGTTATCGAGCATGATTATAAGGGAGAGCGAGTAGTATACTTCGAGACCATTCACCCTGAGGAGAGATAATGCAGCCACAATACCAGATGGGATACGATCGGGCGATCACGGTCTTCTCGCCGGACGGCCGGCTCTACCAGGTCGAGTACGCCCGGGAGGCGGTCAAGCGCGGCACGACTGCGGTCGGGATCAAGGCGAAGGACGGGATCGTCCTGCTCGTGGACAAGCGCGTGAACTCGAAGCTCCTGGAGCCGAGCTCGATCGAGAAGATCTTCCGGATCGACGACCACATCGGGGTCGCGTCCTCGGGGCTCGTCGGCGACGCCCGTTCGCTCGTGGACCGGGCCCGGGTCGAGACCCAGATCAACCGGGTCTCGTACGACGAGGAGATGGACATCGAGATGCTCGCGAAGAAGCTCTGCGACCACATGCAGACCTACACTCAGTTCGGCGGCGCCCGCCCGTACGGGACGGCCCTGCTGATAGCGGGCCGCTCGGAGGGGCAGTTCCGGCTCTTCGAGACCGACCCCTCGGGCACGCTCCTCGAGTACAAGGCGACCGGGATCGGGATCGGCCGGAACGCGGTCATGAAGGTCTTCGAGGACGAGTACCGCGACGACATGACCATCGAGGAGGCGATCGTGCTCGGCCTGAAGGCCCTGCACGCGGCCACCGAGGGCAAGTTCGACGTGGCCATGGTCGAGATCGGCGTGGTCTCGAACGAGGAGCCGCCGTTCCGGAAGATGACCCGCGAAGAGGTCGCCGGCTACGTCGAGCGGATCGAGAAGCCGACGACCTAGGACGGGCCCATGATTCCCCTCGACCGGGCCGTGGTCGCGCGCCTCGAGAGCCATGGCGAACGGTTCGAGCTCCTGGTCGACCCCGAGGCCGCCGGCCGGTTCCGCCACGGGGAGGAGGGGCTCGAGCTCGAGGACGTGGTCGCGTCCCTCAACGTCTTCGAGAACGCCTCCCGGGCCGAGCGGGTCCTCGGACGAGGCGCTGAAGAAGGTCTTCCACACGACCGATTTCGAGGAGATCGCGCCGCAGATCATCAGGAAGGGCGAGATCCACCTGACGGCCGAGCAGCGCCGGCAGATGATCGTGGACAAGCGCCAGCAGGTGGTCGCGTTCATCTCGCGGAACGCGGTCAACCCCCAGACGGGCCTGCCGCACCCGCCCCACCGGATCGAGATGGCCATGGAGGAGGCGCGGGTCAACATCGACCCGTTCCGGCACCTGGACGAACTCGTCAAGGACACGGTCAAGGCCCTCCGGCCGCTGCTCCCGATCCGCTTCGAGGAGCTTCCGGCTCGCCGTGAAGATCCCGGCGGAAGACGCGGCGCGGGCGTACGCCGGGATCGCGGCGGCCGCGACGATCGAGCAGCAGGAGTGGCAGAAGGACGGCTCCTGGATCTGCGTGGTCCGGATCCCGGCGGGGATCCAGGACGACTTCTACTCGCTCGTGAACCGGCTCAGCAAGGGCGAGGCCGAGGTCAAGAAGCTCAAACAGATATATTAAGCCTGAATGCCGATAAATAAAGACTGCATTCCGAGGTAGAGGTCAATGGCACGTTCTCAAAAGAAGCACAAGGCAAAGGGAAAGGTTACCGGCAGTTCCGGCCGTTTCGGGTGCCGGTACGGGCGGTTCATCCGCAAGCGCGTCAACGAGATGGAGAAGGTGTCGAGGGCGCTCCACCGCTGCCAGCGCTGCGACACGGTCGCAGTCCAGCGGCGCGGCACCGGGATCTGGACCTGCCGCAAGTGCGGGTTCACGTTCGCGGGCGGCGCATACGTGCCGCAGACGCCGGTCCAGGCCATCGCGGTCCGGACGATCGACAGGATGCTGAAGGGGGTATAACCGCTCCATGGCCGCCAGCTACAAGTGCGCGCGGTGCAAGAACAGGGTCGAGATCGATGTCAACGTGCGCTGCCCCTACTGCGGGCACCGGATCCTCTTCAAGGAACGCGGCGCCGGGATCAAACAGACTGAAAGCTCGATGACCCTGGTCACGACCTCGCGCAAGGCGGCGCCCGACCTCCGGGCGCTCGCCCGCGGGCTCGCGTTCGCGGTCGGAGGGCGATACCTTGCACGGGGCAAGACGGGCCTGCGCGAGCTCGTCACCCTTGACACGACGTTCTTTCTCTTCTCGTATGAGCCCGACGGGCTCCAGCTCCGATGGTTTGTCGACGCGGAGCCTGCCGCATCGTGGCGCGTTACGGCCCGCGAGGAGCGGCACCGGGAGGGGCCGATCGTTCGCGGGCTTCTTGCATCGGACGCCGTCCGAGGTAGGCCCTCGGGCCGCGCTTCGAGACGGCACCCCTCGACGACGGCTGGGACCTCGGGTTCGACGGCCACCAGCGGCTCCAGTACCGGCTCAGGCTCGCGCCGGTCGGGGGTGTGGCCGGTGCCGAGGTCTGACCGCCATACGGCGGTCTTCCGCTTCTTCACGGCTCGCGCGGCCGACCACCTCGCCGCGCTCGAGCCCGAGCTCGCGGGCGAGGAGGGGATGCGCTCGAGCGCGTCCCTCCGGCTCGTCGGCGACGACTGCCTCGAGCTCGCGGTCACCGCGCCGGACATCCCGTCGCTCCGGGCCGCCCTGAACATGTGGCTCCGGCTCGTCCGGGTCGCGGACGAGACCGCGGCGCTCACCCGTAGTTGCGGATGATCGCACTCCGCGACCGTGCCCCGGCGGTCGCCCCGGCAGTTGATGGAGCGGCGGGCCGGCACCCGCTCGATCGTCCAGGCCGCGTAGAGGTCGTCGAAGAACCGGTCGCCGGGATCGTGGTTGCGGGGGTCGGAGTTGGAGAGCATCAGCTTCGCCCCCCGCTCGTCCAGCGACGCGAAGAGTTCGGCGAGCCGCACCTGGTCGTCGTCGGAGAAGCCGTTCTTTGCGTACGAGGTGAAGGACGAGGTCGCGTTCAGCGGCCGGTACGGCGGGTCGAAGTAGACGAATGTCCGCTCGTCCACCACCTCCGCACACGCCGCGCTGTCGCCCAGCCGGATCTCGGTGTTCGCCAGCGCCTGCGAGGCGGCCTCGAGCGCGGCTATGTTGCAGATGGCGGGATTTTTGTACTTCCCGAACGGGGCGTTGAACTCTCCCCGCGAGTTCACCCGGAAGAGGCCGTTGTAGCAGGTCTTGTTGAGGAAGAGGAGCTGGGCCGCCCGCTCGACCCACTCGTCCCCGTAGGCGGCGGGGTCGATCGTCGCCCGATCCAGGTTGAACCGCTCCCGCACCCGGTAGAAGAGGTCGTTTCGCTCCGTCATGGATGCTGCGGCGTACTCGTTGGCCAGCACCGTCGCGTGGTCGATGAGGCCGGAGACGTCCCGCTTGACGACGTGGTAGAGAACGACGAGCTCCTCGTTGATGTCGTAGAGGTAGCACTCCCTGAATGGGAACCGCTGGTTGAGGAAGAAGAAGACGGCCCCGCTCCCCACGAAGGGCTCCACGTATCGCGTGATGGTGCCGTCGGAGAGTCCCCGGGGCAGACGGGGCTCGATGGCATGCAGCAGCTGCGTCTTTCCGCCGGCCCACTTCAGGAACGGCTTTGCCCCCGGCGGGAAGGAATCCGATCCCTTAAACCGGGGAGACGCAGTCATATGTACTGATGGGTCTGCTGGAAAAAGAAGGTGTCCGGCCGTGACCAGGGGCCGCGGCGCGAGGCGCAGGAACCGCGGGGACGGACGCAGGAGCCGCACGGGCCGCGCCCTGCGGCTCGTCGCCATCGCCGTCGTCGCGCTCGTCGTTATCGTCTTCCTGGTCGTCCCCCTGGGCTTCGCGGCGTACGCTTCCCTGCCGCACAACCGCCGCGGTCGGCCCGCCCCCCACAGGCTTTGCGAACGTCAGCCTCGTCGCCGGCGACGGCGTGCCCCTCGCGGCCTGGTACGCGCCGTCGAGGAACGGGGCCGCGATTGTGCTCGTTCACGGCGGTACGGACTCACGCGAGGGCGTCAGGGCGCACGCATCCATGCTCCGGGACGCGGGCTTCGGCGTCCTCGCCCTCGACCTGCGGGGCCACGGCGCGAGCGGGGGCCGGCGGCAACGCCTTCGGCTGGGAGGGGACGCGCGACGTCCAGGCGGCCGTCGCGTACCTCCAGGGCGATGACAGCGTCCGGGCTATCGGCGGACTCGGGCTCTCGCTCGGCGGCGAGGTGCTGCTCGGCGCGCTCAACGCGACGCCGGCGCTCGGGGCCGTCGCGAGCGAGGGCGCGACCCACCGCTCGACCGTCGAGTACCTGGCCGTTCCCGGGCGTCGAGGACCTCCTCCGGAGCTGGATGCCCCGCCTGATGTACGCCGCGACCGGCGTCTTCACGGGCGACGCCACGCCCGTCCCGATCGTCGACTCGATCGCGGACGCGCCGGACGTGTCCCTTCTCCTGATCGCCTCGGGCAGAGATCCGGACGAGGTCGCGTACAACACGCGCTTCGCGGCCGTCGCGGGCGACCGTGCCCAGCTCTGGGTCGCGCCGGACGTGGGCCACACGGGCGCTCTCTCCGGCCACCCCGAGGAGTACACTCGGCGGATCCCGAACTTCTTCCGAAGCGCACTCCTCGCCCGGGGCCTGACCGGAAGCTGAAGACCGCTCAGCTCCCCTCGGTGGCCGGCGCGGCGTCCTCCGCCGTAACGCGGGTGATCAGCGCCTCGACATTACGGGGGTCCTGGAGGTCCCGCGTCGTGAACGCGAACTCGCCGGTCACACGGACTCCCCTGGCCGTAAGTGCGCCCCTGAGCCTGCTGAAGGGTATCGCCGGGCGCCGAGCCGCAGGTCGCGAAGATGACGGCGCTCTTCCCATTTGCTCCGACGAGCGCCTCGACCGCGCCGTTCGCGACCGGGGTCGCCCGCCAGGCCCAGACCGGCGTGCCGATCACGATCCGGTCGTATCCCGAGACGTCGATGGATGCGGGCTCGACCGCGTCGGCCTTGCCGCCGCGGGCCCGGAACGTGCCCAGCGTGTAGGCCGTCAGCTTCGAGTACGGCTCCCGCGAACGGACCTCGACGAGGTCGCCGCCACAGACGGTCCGGATTCGTTCGGCAATGGTCCGGGTGACGCCTGTGTACGAGTGGTAGACGATGATGGTCTTCATGATCTCTTCGCGTCCATCTCGGAGGCCATGAAGATAACCTGATCGATCCGTTCGGGGAGTCGCGGAAAAAAGTTACTGGGACGTGACCTTGGTGATGGTCAGGTCGGCCGAGGCGAGGCTGAACGAGAGCACGAGCGATTCGTCGGTCTTGTTCACGACGTGGGTCGTTCGGAGCGCGTAGGTCGGAGTCGTGGTGTTGTCGTAGAGCGCCGCCGGGTTCTCGACGAAGGAGAGGACCATCTCGTCGCCGACCGAGGTGTTGCCGAAGTCGCCACCGAGCCGGTCGAACTCCTCGGCCGTGTAATTCCGCTCCTCGGTCACGTTGCTGTCGAGCGGGATCGTCTTCGTGCCGCCGGGGTGCATCCCGACCACGCCCATCGTGATCGCGTTGTACTCCTCGCCGAAGAGCGTGTAGTTCACCCCGCTCTGCGGAGCGAGGATCGGGACGGTCATGACGGGGTCGGTGTACTCCAGCCCGGCGTCGACCGTGAACGGCGAGACCAGGAAGACCGACCGGTTCTCCTTGATCGCGCTCGAGTAGATGGTCTCGCTCGTGGTCAGGACCGTCCGGTCCTGGTTGTCGCGGAACGTCACGTCGGTCACGACGATGGCACCGGGCTTGACCGTCTGGAAGACGTTGAGCCAGCTCGTCCCCGTCGAGGAGACGATCATCAGGACCACGAAGAGGACGCCCACCGAGACGAAGAGGACCTTCTTCCAGAGCGCCGTCCCCGGCTCCTCGGCCGGCTTCGGCGGGTTCTTCCGCTTGACGGACTGGTTCCGCCCGCCCTTCGGTTTGGGCTGATCTGTCATTTCGTATACGTCGTCGGTCGGGTCTCTTAAATATAGGGTTCCTCGCGATCTGAGCGCTCCGTGTACCGCCCGCACGGCCGGCCGTGCCCGCCCGGTACGTCGCGGGAGACCGTGCCGGGTTCACTCTGCGGGAGCAGCGCCGGCCGCTGTCGGCGTCGTCCTGACGGTCCCGGAAGAGTCGCGATGCGAAGAAAAGGGGATTTAGCGGCGCCGGCCCGCGAGTCCGAGGGCCGCGAGCGAGAGCAGCGCCCCAACGATGCAGACCCCGGAGAGCGGGGCCCTGGTCGTGGTCGGGACCGCGGTCGTCGCGTTCGTGGTCGGCGGCGTCGTCGGCAGCAGGGTCAGGGTGGCCTGGAGGTCGATGGTCTGGCCCTTCGACGGGTAGGTGCTGATCGTCCCGTTGAAGGTCGCGTAACCCTCCTTTGTGACGGACCAGGTCCGGTACGGCGTGCCCGTCACGTAGACCGGGACGTTCAGGACGCCGTTCGCGATCAGGCCCTTATAGTCGCTGTCGAAGTAGACCTTGCCGCCCTCGGCGTTCGAGTGGACCAGGTAGTAGCCCATGTCCCCGCCGATCAGCGAGGCCGTCGTCACGGGCGTGGCGGGATCGAGGACCACGTAGAGGTTCACGACCTCGCCCTTCGCGGGGTACCGCGTGATCGGGGCCGAGTACGGCTCGTACCCGGCGGCCGTCACGTGGATGGTCTTGTACGGCGTGCCCGTCACGTAGACCGGGACGAAGCGCTCGCCGTTCTGGATCGTCCCCTTGCTGTCGCCGTCGAACGAGACCATGGCCCCCTCGACCGGGCAGAGGACGAGGTACGCGCCGCGGTCACCGCCGATCGCGGTCGGCGTCGCGCGCGGGGTCAGGGTGACAGGTACGGTAACGGTCTCGCCGGCCGCCGGCACGCCCGGGAGCGCGCCGGTCGCGCTCACGTAGCCCGGGGCCTGGACCACGTAGTTCCGGAAGGGTGTGCCGGTGGTGTAGACCGGGACCAGCAGGACGCCGTTCTGGATGACGCCCTGGAAGTCGCCGTCCAGGAAGACGTAGGCGCCCTCGACGTTCACGGTGAACCGGTACGTACCCATGCTACCGCCCACGGGCGTCTTCACGAGGTCCGCCTGAAGGGTCACGATCGTGCCGCCGGCGGGGTAGTCGGTGATCATGCCGAGGAACGGGTCGTAGCCGTCTGCCTCGACCCGGTAGGTCTGGTACGGCGTCCCGGTGGCATAGACCGGGACCGAGAGCATGCCGTTCGCGATCTGGCCCTTGTAGTCGTTGTCGAACCAGACCTTCGCGCCGTCGACCGGACACTTCACCAGGAAGGCGCCGACCGAGCCCCCGATGGGGGTCGCCGCCACGCATGGAGCGACGAGGACGAGGGAGAGAGCGAGGACGAGCAGCGCCGTCCTCATTGAGAGAGAAGCCATCAGTATTAGAATATCAGGAAGGATTAAAATACCAGCGGGTTCGCCTCCGGCGTGCTTGTGCGCATCACACCCGGACAGAAAGCCCGTGCTCGGGTGAAAGGGAGATGCCCGTTTCTTTGGGCGAAAAAAGTTAGAGAAAGGAGAGGATTAGAACCGGGGGCGCCGGTGCTTCGGGAGGCAGTCCTGGCAGTAAACCGGGCGGCCCTCGGTGGGCTTGAACGGGACCTCGCACTCCTTTCCACAGTCTGAACAGACGACCTTGGTCATCTCACGTGGGCGGTCGGAACGACCGCCGTAATTCGAGTTGTACATGATGCTTTTCCGACAGCTTGGGAAAACTGCTGCACAGTATGGACCCTCAGCCTTTAATAAGGGATGTATTGGGGCCTTTTAAAGAGGGCGTATACGGAGGGGTTCCATCCCGGCCTCCCTGACGAGGACCGGACCGGATTCCGCCGAGATCAGGTCGCAGACGAGCGAGAGCGGGACCGGGCTGTACCCGGCCGTCTCGACCGAGACGTTGACCCGCCGGGCCTCCGGATCGAAGAACGGGAATCGGCGGAGGTCGCTGTCGTGGAGGTGGCCGTGGATGACCCAGCCGTCGAAGTCCCGGGGAGCATCGGACGGATCGTGGACCCCGAGGAACCGGTGGCCGTCGGCCTCGAACGCGACCGAGCGGGCGAGGCCGGGGAGATCGGGGTCGTGGTTGCCGCGGACGAACGTCAGCCGGCCTGCGAGCGCCGCGACGGCCGCCCGGTACGCGCAGGGGTCCGGGCCGGCGCAGAGATCGCCGAGCAGGAGCGCCCGGTCCTCCGGCGCGACGGTGCGGCGCCAGTTCCCGACCAGCACCCGGTCCATCTCGCCGACGTCGGATGCGAGAAACGGCCGGGCCGCGTAGAGCGCGATCCCGGGATGGCCGAGGTGGAGGTCGGCGAGGAGCCAGGTCTCGCCCGGGGGGCGCAGCGCCGGGGCGGCAAGCTCGAGCCCCCGGGCGCGGCGGTACGTCCGCAGCGATGCCCCCTGGAGAGAACGATCGAGAAGCTCGGGCCTGCTGAACCAGCGGCGGGCGGCGAGGTCGTACCCGGCCGCGGGCCGACCGCCGACGAGCACGAGGAACCGGATCGCCTCGAGCGGCCGCAGCGGCGGAGGGAGAGGAGGGACGGGACCGGCAGCCCCGAAGGAGCCGAGGAGCCGCCGATACCATGGCTGAGGAGCGAGGCCCAGCGTCCGCAGGGCCGTGCGGAGACGCCGCCGGTCAAGCCCCCGGGCGGCCGGCACGAGGAACCGTTCGTCGGGCAGGTCCGCCGGGACGGCGACCGTCGAGAGGGCTGACTCGATTGCGGCGGCGGTTGCGGCGAGGGGGGGTGACGGCCGAAGCCCGAGGCCGACGGTTCCGCCGGGGCCCGCTGCGAACCCGTCGAGAGCATATGCAAGCCAGCGCACATCAGGGATCGCGGTCTCGACTGCGGCGCGGAGTGCGGCAAGGCCGGTTCCCTCCTCGAGCCGGAATGGCCGCGTGACCGCCAGGACCGGGTCGAGCGGCGGCGTATCGATCGCGCCGCTCACCCGCTGGAGCAGTCGGCGGAGCGACCAGGCCGCGACGCCGGGATCGAGCGCGACCGTGATCGGCGGAAGGGGATCGCGGCTCATGCGCTCCCGTGCCCGTCTGCGCCAGCCTCTCCAGCCCCGTTCATCGTTCCTCGCTCTGTCATCGACGCCAGTTTTTCATTGTGGCCAGGCCAATATCAAGCACCCTCATGCCCCTCGTCGAGTCGCTCCTGATCGGGTTTGGTGTCGGTCTATCGGGCGCACTTGCACCGGGCCCGACGCTGCTCGCGACGATCTCGGGGGCCGTCCGGCACGGTCCGTTCGTGGGCGCGCGGGTCGCGGCAGGCCATCTCCTCGTCGAGGGCGTGCTCGCGGTCGCGCTCGTCCTCGGGATCGCGCCGTTCGTCCTCTCGCAGAGGGCCGGGATCGCGGTCGTCGGCGGAGCGGCCCTCGTCGGCTTCGGCCTCCTCACCGTGCGGAGCGCCCGCACCGCGAGCCTCGCGCCCTCCGACGGAAGCGAACGGGTCGGACCGTTTCTCGCGGGCGTGATCACCTCGATCGCGAACCCCTACTTCTGGATCTGGTGGGCCACGCTCGGAGGCGCTCTGCTGGCCGGCGCCCTCGCGAGCGGCCCCCAGGACGCGGCCCTCTTTCTCGCCGGGCACGGAACGGCCGATCTCGCTTGGCTTTTGCTGGTCGGCGCCGCGGTCGCCCGCGGTTCCGCGTTCCTGCCCGATCGCGCCTACCGGATGCTTCTCTGTACGTGCGGCATCGCCCTCGTTGCGATCGGCGCCGCGTACGCGGCCACGGCGCTTTGAAGGAGGAGCCCCCCTCCGGGAGACTTCAGTCGGGCCGGTACATCCGGCTCCGAATCAGCTCCTGGGCGTCCTGAATCAGTTCCCGGAGTCCCTCGTCGACCTCGGCGTAGCGCCGACGCAGCGGAGGGATCGCACGGGGATCGCCGATCGAGCCGAGGGCCCAGATCGCCTTCTGCTGGACGCGCCAGTCGTCGTCGTAGAGCGCCTGGAGAAGGGCGTCGACGGCGGCGGGATCCTCCACCCGCCCGAGCGCCTGGGCAGCTTTCCACCGGTTCCCGGGATTCTCGTCGGAGAGGAGACCGACGAGGTAGTTTATCTGGGCGTTGTCGCGACGTGCGGTGCGAATCGGGCGAGGCTTCTGCTCTGGTGGTGCGGGCTGATTGGTCGACATCGAACGTTCCTCCTGATCCTGTCCGGCCCGCCATCGTGCCGCTTCGTATTTATGAGTTATGACGAAAAAAGACAGACGAGGACGCACGCGACGCCACTACTCAGCGGGCGGCCGAAGCGGCGGAACCGGTGCAGGCGGCCGGGCCGGTCCAGTGCTCCGCGACCTCGCGGCCCTCGAGGAAGGGGATCCCGTGCGCCTTGCCGTAAGCCAGCGCGTCGGCCTTCCGGAGGGCCATGCCGCTCTCGTCGTCGAGCATCTCGCAGACAACGATCGCGGGAGCGATCCCGGCCATCTGGGCTAGCACGAGGGAGAGTCGGTCTGGCCGCAGCGGCGGGCGAGAAGACCATCGGCGCCACGGAGGATGGGGACGTGACCCGGCAGCCGGAACTCGTCGAAGAACCGGGTCTCCTCGCCGGCCAGGGCTCGCTTCACCTGATCGGCGATCGCGTTGATCGTGGTCGCACGGTCGTTGTCCGTGATCCCCGTGAAGGTCGAGGCGTGGTTGACCCAGAGCGAGAACGACGAACGGTTCTTCCGGTCGTACGGGATCACATGGTCGCGCACACCGACGCCGGCCGCTTCGAGCACATCGTGGGCGAACGGCAGGCCCAGCCGCTCGGCCGCCTCGTTGGGAACCGCGCAGCAGATCAGCCCTCCGCCGTCCTTACGCATCTGCCGCAGGTGCGCGGGCGTCACGGCGTCTGCACGGATTGCGAAGTCGGTCTCTCCCTCGCGGTTGTCGAAGTCGTAGAGCAGGATGAACCGCCCATCCCGCAGCGCGGCAAGCGCCTCGTCAATCATATTGCATCATCTCACTCATCAGGCACCTCGACCGTCACGCGGTCCTTGTCGGCCAGGCCGAGGGCCTCGCGGAGGGGCACTCCGGCGATCACCTCGACAATGTCCTCGGGGTAGTGGGTCCGGCCCGGCACGACGATCGCGCACCGGTGCTCGCCGATCCGGCAGGGCAGGGCCCTGGCGTCGCCGAAGGTCCGGGCCTCCGCGACGAAGCCGCGGATCGGCGTCCAGTCGAGGGTGTCGAGCCGTTTGCGCACGGGCACGCTGGCGCCGTCGAGCCGGACGTTGAGCGTCCCGGGGTACGGGTCCTCGCCGAGCACGGCCGCGAACTGCTCGCGATACACGGGCAGAGCCATGTAGTACCGCCCCTCGCCCACGCCGCTCACGACATGGCCGGTCATCACGAACCCGCCCGACTCGCGCCCGAAGAGCCGGCAATAGTCCGAGTATTCCCTGTGGAGCACCTCCTCGCCGACCCGGCTGACCGAGACGTACTGGCCCGCGGGACGGACCGATCGGGTGACAAGGAGCGCGGATTCGAGCGACTGGAGCCGGCGCGACGCCGTCTGGGGGCTCGTGCCCAGCGCCCCCGCGAGCGACTGGGACGAGACATGGACCGGCCCCCGGCACCCGCCGAGCAGCGCGATCGCCTTGAGGCATGCCAGGTCCCCGGCCTCGATCGTCACGGTACCAAATTTGAGATGCTTCTTATTTATGGATTGTGACGAGGATACATCCGGCGGAAACCGGGGGGCCGGCGCGACCGCAGCAAGTTCCCGCTCCATGAAAAATAATAGAGGATGGTGCTCATGTCCCCGACCGGGCATCGGCGCCCGGGACCCCTTAAACATTCCATTGAGAGGAGGGGGCTTCGTGAACTGTCGAATACCGATTCGTTAATTATTTAATCCCCCGGTGCAGACCTGATCCGCATGAAGTCCGGGCTGCGGCACCGACTGGCCGAGAAGATGGCCGGCGAGATTACGCTCTCGGACTCACCCGGCAGGGCGCTCAAGAAGTGGCGACTCAGCTTCGAGATCCCGCAGACCGACCTCGCCGTCCGGCTCGATGTCTCGCCCTCGGTCATCTCCGACTACGAGAGCGGCAGGCGGAAGAGCCCCGGCACGGCCGTCGTCGGGAAGATCGTGGACGCGATCCTCTCCATGGACGAGCTCCGGGGTGGACGGCATATCGAGCGGTTCGGCCGGATGCTCTTTGCCGAGCTCGACGACGAGGTGATCTACGACATCCACGAGTTCGCGGCCCCGGTCGCGCTCCCGCGGTTTGCCGACCTCGTCGAGGCCGATCCGATGACCGGCTCCCTCGACCAGAACCTCTTCGGGTACACGGTCGTGAACAGCCTGAACGCGATCCTGCAGGCTCTCGTCCGACGAGTTCAGCCGGATCTACGGCTGGTCGACCGAACGGGCGCTGATCTTCGCGGGGGTCTCGAACGGGAAGTCGCCCATGGTCGCCATCCGCGTGACGCCGTTCAAGCCGCGGTGCGTGGTCCTGCAGGGGATCGCGCCCGAGGACGTTCACCCGATCGTGCCGAGGCTCGCCGAACGCGACCGGATCACGCTGCTGACCACGCAGACGCCGATCGACCCGCTCATCGCCACACTCCGCTCGACAGAGTGGTGAGACGCGGTCCTTCCGGGACAACCTTCAGAGGTACATCAGACACCGGCTCCGCCGGAAGACAGGGGACTGCATGACAGGCATCATCACCTACGGGGCGTACATCCCCCGGTACCGGATCCGGCTCGAGGAGATCGCCCGGGTCTGGGGCGACAACGCACAGGACATCACAGGAGGGCTCGGCGTCCGCGAGAAGTCGCTCCCCGACGTCGACGAGGACACCGCGACGACCGTGCCGATGGGGGGTCATGGCCGGGTCGCCCGTGGGTGCCGACGGGGCAGCGGTAACGCGACCCGCCGGAGATCGTCGTGGCCAGGCGCAGATAGACGACGCTGCTCTCGGCCGTCCGGTGTCCGAGCAAGTCACCGATGGTCTTGAGGGGGACCCTCGGCGCAACAGGTGCACGGCATACGAATGGCGGAGACAATGCGGCCCCTGGAAGGCGATCGGCAGCCCACTGTGGCGCACCCACTTCTGGAACGCCTCGCCCACCGCCGTGGGGTTCAGCACCCCCGCCGGCGCGCGCTCCCGCAAGAACAGCTCCACGATGGGCAGAGGGGGGACGACCGCGTCGCAGGTAGCGCACGAGCACGGTCCCGGCCGGGTCCGTCAAGGGCAAGAGCAGCGGCGTCCCGGTTTTCCGCTGGGGAACGCGGAGCAGGCGGTGGCGCCAATCAATGGCATCGAGGGTGAGGGCGACGATCTCGCTGGCACGCAGGCCGTACGTCGCGATGAGAAACAACATGGTGTAATCCCGGCGGCCGTGCGGCGTCGTCTGATCGATCGAGCGGAGCAACGCGCGCACGGTCCCCCACGGCAGGCTCCGTGGCAACTGCTCCAGCCGATACAGGCGTGGGGTATCGATCTGCTGATCCAGCCCCGGCCGGATGGCGCCACGCCCGGCCAGGAACTTGAGGAAACTCCGGAGCCGCGCCACCGTGTGCTGGAGGCTGGCGCGACCGAGACGGCCGCCGGCGCGACGCACGAAGCCTTCGATGTCGCTCGCCGTGACGCGCGTCAGGCGAGAGGGCACGGTCTCATGCGCGAGGTACTCCAGCAGTTCGGCCGCCGTCGTCGCGTGCGCGGCGATGGTCTTCGGCGCGAGGCCGCGCAGGTCACCCAGCATCGCGGCATACGCGCGCGTGAGCGTGTCGACCCGGCTGGGCGGGGTGGGCTCGGGGGGCGTCAGCCGTGCGGTCTGCTCGGCGAACTGCTGGAGCCGACGCACGGTCGCGGGGGCGTACCGGTTCCGGCGACGCGCCTGGCGCCAGCACCCCTCCAAGTCGTGGCCGGTGACATCGCTCCACTGGCGACATCCGCGTCGCCGGAGCCCACGGTCGATGCGCCCGAGCCCCTCGAGGTGCCGCTCGCGGGCGACCTGGCGAAAGCCACCCGCGAGTAACCACGTGTGGAACGCGTCGGCGAGCGGGCCGAGCAGTGGGAGGGACAGGTAGCGGCGGTACGCTCTCGGAAAGTGATCGCTGAGCATCGGACCCTCCTGGACGTGTGATTGGCCCACGGGCCGATACCAGTAGTAATGTGGAGTTGAGCGCGAGGGAACGCCCGTAGCGATCGTCAGTTACATCGCATTACTCCACATGACTGACGACTCCACATGAGTCGAGGATGAGGAGGTCGACGGCGAGGAGCTTGCGGAGCTCGGCCTCGTGACTCTGGGTGAGGCGGGCGTGCTTGAGGGTTTTGAGCATCGCGTCCGTGCGCAGGGCGAGGACGGAGTGGCCGCGGCGACAGGCGATGTGGCCCAGGGCGTGGGCGAGAAAGCTCTTGCCGACGCCGACGGGCCCGACGATGGCGACGTGGTGATGCGCTGTGCCTACGGCTCCAGCGTCGGAGAATGGCAGGTTATGTCGGGTTGACGGGGCCCGAGGAAAGGGCGCCCACCGCCAGAGGCCGTTCATGTTGACTGCCCTCTGTGCCTACGGCTCCAGCGTCGGAGAATGGCAGGTTATGTCGGGTTGACGGGGCCCAAGGAAAGGGCGCCCACCGCCAGAGGCCGTTCATGTTGACTGCCCTCTGTGCCTACGAGCTCCCAGCGTCGGAGAATGGCAGGTTATGTCGGGTTGACGGGGCCCAAGGAAAGGGCGCCCACCGCCAGAGGCCGTTCATGTTGACTGCCCTCCAGTTCGTTGTCGATGACCTCGACGCACGCGCTGACAGTGTCGGGGGCGACCGCACCCCGCACGACGATAAATCCGTCGACGCAGAACTCGTCAATCGATGTCGCCATCTCGCGCGCGCGCCGTCGCCCCCGCAGTTAGCGCACCGGCAGGCTCGACGGGTCCGCGCCGGTCGCCCAGCTCACCGTTCCTTCATCGAGCGCTCGTCCCAGAGGCGAATCAAGTATCCGTCGGGATCGGCAAGCTCGGCCCCGTAGCCCCAATAGGACTTCCGCGGGCCATGGGCGAACTCGACTCCCCGTGCGGACCAGTCCCTGAACGTGGTGTCGACGTCGGCAACTTGAAACCACAGAGCGCACTGGTTCGGCACCACGGGAGATCGAACCTCTTGAAGGAAGATCGTGAAGTCGTCGGTGTCTTGCAGCGCGACCGTTTGCCGGTCCGAAACCTCGAACTCAATCGTCAGGCCGAGCGTGCGAACGTACCAGTCGCGGGACCGAGCCAGGTCAGTCACCGGAATCCTGAGGTGATCGAACTTGATCATGGCTCGTTACCCCCGACGCTCGACCACCTGGTGTACACCGGAGGCCAGCTCGGCCGCGGCCCATACTTGGCATGCTGTGCCTACGGCTCCAGCGTCGGAGAATGGCAGGTTATGTCGGGTTGACGGGGCCCAAGGAAAGGGCGCCCCCACCGCCAGAGGCCGTTCATGTTGACTGCCCTCTGTGCCTACGGCTCCAGCGTCGGAGAATGGCAGGTTATGTCGGGTTGACGGGGCCCAAAAGGGCGCCCACCGCCAGAGGCCGTTCATGTTGACTGCCCTCTTCGCCCTGAGCGAGTCCATGGCCGTCATCTTGATGACCGCGGTGCCGCAGGTGCGAACGGCGGTGGAGGCCATCAAGGCGGGGGCCTACGACTACGTCATCAAGCCCTTCGAGCCCGACGAGATCCTCCTCCTCGTGCGCCAGGCCGCCCAGCACCGGCTGCTCGAGCGGGAGGTGCGCTACCTGCGCTCGGAATTCGACCGGGCGCATGGCTTCGACGCCCTGGTGGGCCGGCATGCGCGCATGGTGCGGCTGTACGAGCTGATCGCGCAGGTGGCTCCCACGCCCGTCACCGTGCTCATCACCGGCGGAGAGCGGCACCGGCAAGGAGCTGGTCGCGCGCGCGATCCATCGGCAGAGCCCGCCGCGACCAGCCGTTCGTCGCCGTGAACTGCGCGGCGATCCCCGACACGCTGCTCGAAAGCGAGCTGTTCGGTCACGAGAAGGGCGCCTTCACGGGCGCCCACGCGAGGAAGGCCGGGAAGTTCGAGCTGGCGCACGGCGGGACCCTTGTTCCTCGACGAGATCGGGGAGCCTGCGCATCGACCTCCAGGCCAAGCTCCTGCGCGCATTGCAGGAGCGCGAGATCGAGCGCCTCGGCGGCGTCCGCACCACTCCCGTCGACGTCCGGGTCATCGCCGCGACCAACATCGACCTCAAGCAGGCGGTGCGGGCGCGGACCTTTCGCGAGGACCTCTTCTATCGCCTCAACGTCGTTCCCCTCGGCGTGCCCCCGCTCCGCGACCGCAAGGAGGACATCGCCCTCCTCGTCGACCACTTCGTGAAGAAGTACTCGCGGGAGTTCAAGAAGGACGTGCGCGGCGTGTCCCAGGGCGCGCTCCCGGCACTCGAGGCGTATGACTGGCCGGGGAACGTGCGCGAGCTGGAGAACGTCATCGAGCGCAGCGTGGCGCTGGCCACGCGGCCCGTCATCCTGCTCGAGGATTTGCCGCTCGATCTCGCCATGCACGAGCCTGGGCAGAATCGGAGCGTGGGCGAGCCCTCGCTGCTCTCGCTCAAGGAAGCGCGCGAGCGCTTCGAGCAGGCCTATGTGCTGCGCGCGCTCGAGCGGGAGGATTGGAACCAGAGCCGCACCGCCCGGGTCCTCGGCGTCCATCGCAATACCCTCATCGCGCGGCTGGCCGCGTGGGGCATCCGTCCGCCGAACCGGGGCGTCGTCCGTCAGGGGATGGTGGGGGAGCCGCCGCCGGGCCCGCCGCCGGCGGAAGGGGAGCTCGCCTGACGGGGACAGGCTCGCTCGGGGACGGGGGCAGGGCGCCCCGCCCAGGGGCCCGCGTCGGGCTTGCCGTCCTGTGGATGGTCCTCGTGCTCCTCGCCGGCTGAGCCTCGACGCCCGCGGTGCCGCCCGGGGTCCTCGACCTGTCCGGGGTCTGGGAGGGGACGTGGAATGGCGGGGCGATCGGCCGGGGCCGCATCACGCTGACCCTGACGCAGGCCGAGACCAAGGTGACCGGGAGCCTCAAGATGAGCGGCGCCACGGCCATCTCGGCCACGGACGGGCCGGTCGAGGGCGTGGTCACCGACACGACGTTCAGCTTCGAGCAGCCCGGCGGCTTCATCGAAGGCGAGATGGCCGTCGCCGGTGAAGACATGAGCGGGGATGCCACCGGGCGGATCAGGGCGCGACGGCCGCTTGTCGCGCCCGGCGCGGTTGGCCTCAGGCGTCGGACTCCCGGCGATCGCCTTCAGCGCCTCGCGAGTCCCGATCGCCCTCAGGGCGCGGACCGCCTCCGTACGCGCGTTGATGCTCTGCGTGTAGACCCGGGCCCAGTCGTTGCCGGGGTCCTTCATCGCACGAACGAGCGCGGGCACGGCCTTGGGATCTCCGATCCGCCCGAGGGCCCGCGCCGCGACCAGCCGCACGGGGTAGATCGTCTTGAATTCGTAGCCGCCTCCGTCGACCTCCGCGTAGTCGTCACGCAACGCCGCGATCAGGATCGGAAGTGCTCCGGCATCACGCAGTCGACCGAGTGACTGCACCGCGCCTGATCGGATGCGCCAGTCACTCGCCGTTGCGGCCTCGCGCAGGTGGACGCACGCGCGCTCCTTCAGGGCCTTGGACTCGACGTCCATCGATTCGAGCGCCGTCACGAGCACATCCGGAACGACTCCCGCGACCGTGCGCATGACGCGATCGGGATCGGGTGAGATCCCGATCAACGCAACGAGCGCGCGGTTCCACTTGCTCGCGAGCCCATGGCCGTAGCGCAGCGACCGCCACGGGACTTCGAGGAGCTTCGAGGTCCTTGGAGGCGAGCGCGGTGGCGGCGAAGGACTCTTGAACGAGCTGGTGGTAGAAGCGCACCGTTCCGGCATCGACGACGAGGAGACTCGCGCTCGCGGCGAGGTCCAGGATGTGCGTGCCGCCGGCCCGCTCGGCGGCCCACTCGCGGGGCACGTCGATGGCCATTTCCCCGTCGATCACGTCGAAGGCGAGCGTCGCGAGGCGAGGCTCGACTTCGGCGAATGGGCGCCAGCCCGGAGTCGCGCGCTGGCGCTCGCGCTCCCAGAGGGCACGGACGAGTCGCTGGAAGAGCTGGCCCTCGTTGTGCGGCATGGACTGTTCCGCCGAGCGCTCGAAGATGAACGCGAGAGCGGCAAGCATGTACGGGTTGCGCGCCAGTTCGCCGAGCCTCGACGCGGACCGACCCGCCGAGGAAAGCCCGATCTCCGAAAGGAAGCGGGATGCCCGGTCGCCCAGGTACCTGGTTCCGAACTCGCCGATCCTGTGCTCGTCGAGCGGGTTCACACGGACGCGGGGCAACGAACCGAGCCAGAGATCCCCGGCGTAATCCGCCAGGCGGCACGTCACGACCACGCGGCAGGGATCGCCGATTCCAGCCACTGCTTCAGAGTCGTGGCATGAGCACCCCCAACTCCCCCATCTCGTTCAGGCCATCGAGGTCAGCGAGGTCTCCTGCGGCCGCGAGCGTCAAGGGATGCTTCTCGAACGGCCAGCCGCGCGCGATGAAGTCCGCGAACGACTCGTCCTCGCGCCAGCGGGGCAGCGACTTCACGAGAGGCAGAGGTGAGAGGCGAGGCGAGGCCAGGCGCCGGCGCGCCGACGCGACCGCCAGGTGGCGCAGGGCCGTCGTCTTTCCCGCGCCCGGATCGCCGAGGAGGACGAACCGCGGAAGGCCGTGCGCGACCTCCGTCAGCCCCATCACCTGGCTCGGTCCGTGCCCGGCTTCCGGTGACGCAGCGTCCAGTGCACTGAACCCCCCACTCGTCGTCCTGCGGTGGAAGGCGCGTCGCGGCGTCGTCCGCAGCCGCCTCAAGCCCGACGAATTCCAGGACGCCACGCTTCGATTCGAGGTCGGCGATCAAGGCGTTCAGGTATTGCGTCTCGAGGTCGGGTGCGTCGGCGACGAGGAGGGAGAACCGGGTCCGCAGGACAGTGGGTGAGCGACGCGGCTCCCCGCTCGAAGGCCGCGGCGTCACGCCACCCCCGGAAGTCGACGTACTGCTTCTCCTGGATCTCCAGCGGCCACGCCGCGGGCCCGAGGTCCTGGAGGAGAACCGGCAGGACGGGAACGCCGAGGCTGTCGGCACGCTGGAGGATTCCCGCCGGCAGTACTTCGCCCTGACGTAGTCCGGCGAGAGCACCGCGACCACGCCACCCGCTTCATCGAGCGCGCGTTCGAGCGCTCGAACCCAGGCGTCACCACCGCGGATGCCCTCTTCGAGTGCGTCCATCCAGAGCCGGACGCCGGCGTTCTTCAGGTGCGAGGCGAGGCGGAGTGCGAACTCACGCTCGGAGCTACGATAGCTGAGGAAGATGTGACGCCGCGGCGCCTTCGTGGCGTCCGTGTCGCGTGGTTGATCGTCGTCCATGTCCTTCGAACAGGCTCCGGCTGCCGAGATCGTCGCTACGCGTCCGGCTCGATGGTCACGTTCAACGGGTAGCCCGCTGCCCACCCTCTGACCACCCACTCACCATGTCGTCCAGGGTCCGGCGTGGTGCTGGCTGCGGTTCAGAGGGAAGCGTCTTGATCACGGTCTCTAGGCGAGGCCACCAGACCTCGAAGGCGCGCTCAAGCTCCGATTCAGCTATGGCCTCTCCCTCTTCGAGAGTGTGGTTCGGCGTCTTCATGAGAGACCACCTGTCCGTCGGGCGGCGTCCCAGGATACCGTACCCAGCATCGCATCTGGGTGCGCTCGGCGTGCGCCTGGCTTGGGTAGGGCGGCGGCCCATCGGGCCAGGGCGCCAGCGCCAGGAATCCGACCGTGCTCGCCGCAGGCTCGATTCGGTGCAGCCACCCGGGCGAGCCGAGGTAGAACTTCTGCGCGCCCCGGCGGGTGAACATCGTGCCCACATCAGGCTGGGGTGGCCGTCGCCCAGAAAGATGAACACTCGTCGTGGTCCTCTCCTCTCGCTGCTTGCGCCCGCGCTGTACGGTGCGAGCACTCGGCCGCAATCACCACCCAGAGGCCCCCCAGCTCGCGAGCGATGGCCTCCGCTGCGTATTCCGGTCATCGTGAACGCTGAGATCGGTCGGACGTAAACGCAAGCTGACCTCTTCGTCCGGAATGCCCAGGCGCAAGCGGCTGACCTCCACTACCCGGTCTGGTTCACGTACCAGTCCACGATCTCTCGCCCGGTGGCCGCCCACACGCTCTGGTGACGCATGATGTGGCCGAGGGCCAGGTCGAGGTACTTGATCCGGAACGGCTGTCCGATACGGGTGGGGTGGAGGTTGAGCACCAGCAGCCGTCCAGACGCCGCCCCGTCGGCGTACAGGCGGTCGAACGCCTCGGTGATCATGGTGGCGTACCGCTGGATGGGAATGGAGCGGACGGTATGCGTGAAGACATCGTCGACTCGACGGCGACAGGCAGACTGACCATCTGTCCCACGGGGACCTTCATGCAGTAGCTCGTCGTTGGGCCAGTCGCACACGTAGCGTCCTCCGGCCTCCGCCAGCAGCCGCACCGTGCGGGTCGACTCGCCGTAATCCATGCCGATCCAACCCTGCGAGGTCTGCCGGACGCCTGCTCGACGGCATCCAGCGCCCGCTGGATGTGCTGCCTCTCCTGAAGCTCCGGCATCCGCTCGGTGATCATCTGACTCAGAGCGAGTCCGTGCTGTGCCTACGGCTCCAGCGTCGGAGAATGGCAGGTTATGTGGCGGCTACAGGGGCCCAAGGAAAGGGCGCCCACCGCCAGAGGCCGTTCATGTTGACTGCCCTCAAGCTCTGGCTCGGTGGGATGCCGGCCGGCGGCGGCGAGTCGCGACGGAAGCCGTCGTAGGTCAGCCAGTAGTCCCCGCGGACACCGCCCACGATCTCCCAGTCGGGGGTGGGTGTGAAGACGTCCTGCACGAAGACGCCGACCAGGGCCTGCTGGCCGCCCGCATCGCGCCGCCGCAGGAATGCCCCCGCATTGTAGACCTTCTCCTGCGTCTCGCCCTCGATCCAGCGGAAGTCCCCGCCGGCCAGCAAGAGGTGCGACCCGAAGCGCCGGCTCCACTGAAGCGCGCCACCCACCCGAGGAGGCTTCGGCACCCGCTGGTCGAGGGCGAGCGTCTCGGAATTCCGGTTCGCCGCCTGGGTGGAGAACGTGCTCGTGAACGTCTGGAAGTCTCCGTACAGGCTGAAGCTCCAGTCGCTGCCGTCCCCGGTGCGGAGCCGTGCGCCCGTCGCGAAGGACCCCGCCTCGGTGTCGTTGTTCTGCAGCGGCGTGCCGTTGCCGCGATCCTCGTCGTAGTGGTTTCCGCGCAGGTAGAAGGACAGATCGGGCGACAGCACCAGCTCGAGGCGGCCGTTGAACGTGCTGTGCTGCGAGGTGGCGTTGACGTCGATGCTCCCGCGGTCGGACTTCTTCACGACGGGGTAGCCGTCGGTACTGAAGTAGCTCCCCTCGAGGCCGAGCCGGAACGGTCCCTGGACCTCCGAGACGATGCCGTCGAGGCTGAGCGTGTTGTGGTTGCCATAGCTGCCGTCGAAAAGCGCCGCGCGCTCGACGGGCTTTCTCGTGATGATGTTGATGACGCCGCCGAGGGCGTAGTTGCCCCACGCGCTGGACCCGCCGCCCCGCACGACCTCCACCTGCTCGACGCCCTGCAGCGGAATGCGATCCCAGTACACCCAGCCGCCGAACGGGTCATTGATGGGCACGCCGTCGAGGAGCACGAGGGCGCGGCTGGTGCCGCTCGGCCCGATGCCCCGCAACGACACGCCCTGGGTGGTCGGGTGACCGACAAGGCTCGAGGTTCGGCGGAAGAGACTGAAGCCGGGCACCTGGCGCAGGAGATCGTCGAGGGTCTGGCTCGGCGAGCGGTCGATGTCCTGACGCGTCAGCACCGTCACGTCGGCGGGCGCGTCGCCGGCGCGCTGCTCGATCCGCGTCACCGTCACGATGACGGGGTCGAGGCGGACCGCCGGGGCCTGCTCCTCCTGCGCGGCGGCGGGAAGCCCCGCGAACAGGCTCACGGCGAGAAAGACGAGCGCGTGGGCGAGGAGGACGCGCTTTGCCCCCGGCTCTCGGCGGCCGAGGCGATGCTGGGACAGGCTTCCGCGTCGAGGTGGGCTCGTAGCGCGAGCATGCTACATGGGGTTGAGCCGGCTTGACAAGGCCGAAGGACGCGACGTGT
>CAVUEE010000002.1:0-58651 GCA_963740465.1 uncultured Methanoregulaceae archaeon | reverse complement strand
CCGACCGATCCCGATCCCATGCCCGTTACACCCCTGCGAGGGCCTGGGCGAGGTCGCGACAGAGGTCTTCGGGATCCTCGATGCCGACCGCGAGCCGGATGTAGTCCTCGGTCACGCCGGTCGCGCGCTGCTCCTCGGGCGTGAGCTGCTGGTGCGTGGTCGAGGCCGGGTGGATCACCAGGCTCTTCGCGTCCCCGATGTTGGCGAGGTGGCTGAAGATCTTCAGCCGTCGATCACCGCGATGCTCGCCTCCTTCCCGCCCCTGACGCCGAAGCCGACGAGCGGGCCGAAGGACCCGCTCAGGTACTTCTCGCGCCAGGGGGCGGTTCGGGCTCTCCGGGAGGCCCGGGTAGTTGACCCAGGCGACCTTCGGGTGCGCCGCGAGGAACTCCGCGACCTTCTTCGCGTTCTCCGAGTGCCGCCGCACGCGGAGCGGCAGGGTCTCGAGCCCCTGGAGGAACTGGAAGGCGTTGAACGGCGAGAGCGCGGCCCCGGTGTCACGGAGGAGCTGGAGCCGGACCCGGAACGCGACCGCGACGTTCCCGAGGCCGGCGAAGTCCCTGAAGACGTCCCAGTAGACGAGCCCGTGGTAGCCCGGGTCGGGGTCGGTGAACCCCGGGAACTTCCCGCTGCCCCAGTCGAAGGTCCCGGCGTCGACGATCACGCCGCCGATCGAGGTGCCGTGGCCGCCGATGTACTTCGTGGCCGAGAAGACCACGATGTCCGCGCCGTGCGCGATCGGGTGGACGAGCCCGACCGCGGTGGTGTTGTCCACGATCAGCGGGATGCCGTGCTCGTGCGCGATCGCGGCGATCGCCTCGAAGTCCGGGACGTCGAGCTTCGGGTTGCCGAGGGCCTCGACGTAGATCGCCTTCGTCTTCTCCGTGATCGCGGCGCGGAACGCCTCGGGATCCGTCGAGTCGACGAACCGGACGGTCCGGCCGAGCCGCGGGAGCGTGACTGCGAAGAGGGTGTAGGTTCCCCCGTAGAGGTTGTCGCCGCTGACGATCTCGTCGCCGAGCTGCGGTGACGGTCAGCGCGGCGTACGTGATGGCGGCCATCCCCGAGGCGACCGCGACGGCCCCGGTCCCGCCCTCGAGCGCGGCCATCCGCTTCTCGAAGACGTCGGTCGTGGGGTTCATCAGCCGCGTGTAGATGTTCCCGAGTTCCTTCAGGCCGAAGAGATTCGCCCCGTGCTCGGCGTCGCGGAAGACGTAGACTGGTCGTCTGGTAGATCGGCACCGCGCGGGAGCCGGTCGTCGGATCGGGCGTCTGCCCGGCATGAAGGGCGAGGGTGGCCTCGCCGAGTCTGCTCTCTCTCTGTCATGGAGTCACCTGGGGTGTGATCGGTATCCGGTATCTCTCGGCGATCTCGGTAAAGGTCTCCGCAACGTAGCGGATCTGCTTCCACGTAAGGCCGAAGGTGTTCAGCTTCCAGGTCCGGGTGGCGCCCGCGAACTCGCCGACGATCCCGCGCTTGGAGAGCTCGTCCGAGAGGAAGAAGCCCTTGCGCTTGTGGGTCTTCGCGACCGTGTCGAACGAGCCGGTGGTGTCGACCTTGGAGAGGCTGTGCTTTCGCGGGAACTCGGAGAGGACCCGGCTGCCCCCGATCGCGAGGAGGCAGCCGATGAAGTAATTGGACTTCTCGACCTCCTCGCTCCAGCGCAGCGTCCGCTCGCGGACGGCCGGGAACGAGGCCATCATCGCGATCAGGTTCGCGCCCATCAGGGTGCAGCCGAGCATCTCGACCTCCTTGATCCCGAATTTCCGGCCGGTTACGTCGCCGACCATGCCCGTCGTCCGGAAGACGCGGTCCGCGTACTCGTCGGTCGTCGCGAGCACGCCGGAGGGCGCCGGCGCGGCCATCGACTTGTGCCCCGACCCAACCACGAAGTCCGCGCCGAGTGCTCTTCCCGTCGACGGGCATCACGCCGACCGTGTACGCCCCGTTGTAGAGGAACGGGATGTCGTACTGGTGCGCGACCTTTGCGATTCCCCGGACATCGTGCTCGTTCGCGAACTGGTAGTCGAAGTGGTCGATCATCACGAGTGCCGGGGTCTTCCCGGTCTCGCGGCGCACCTCCTCGATCTTCTCGGCCGTCGCATCGGCCGTGACGAGATTCTGCGGGCTGAGCGGCACCTCGCGGACGAGCCCGCCGGCCTGTTCGACCGCGAGGAACTCGGTGTAATGCGCGAGGGCCGAGACGATCACCGGGTCGCCCTCCCGGACGAGCGAGGCGGTGACGGCCTGGAAGCCCCGCCGGGCCCCTGGGACGACCCGGGCCTGGTCCATGTTCAGGAACGCGGCGAGCTCCTCGTGGAACGAGGCGATCGGGGGCTTGCAGATCTTGTCGAGCCGGAAGGGCTTTCTGCAGGCGTCGCAGGTCGAGTAGCCGTCCCCGTAGCTGATCACGGCCTTCCTCGCCTCGAGCGTGAGCCGGCCGGCGGCCTGGATCGGCTGGATGTTGATGGCCTGCTCCTCGCGCGTGCGGAGCTCGATCGTGCCCGCGATCTTCGCGACCTTCGGCTGGCCCGTGCCGGCCTTCAGGCTCGGCGACGATCCCCTCGAGCCTCCGCGATCTTCGCGCGGTACTGCGCCTCCTCGTCGGCGTCGAGGCCGGTAGGGAGAGCGTGCCGGTAGATCTCGCGGAGTTCCTCGAGGGCGTAGAGCCCTTCGAATAGTTTCTGTACCCGAATATCCATTATCGACCCCCGGACCCCGGCATGACCGGAGCTCACAATTGTGATGCACAGGTACGACCTGCAGTTATTTAACAATTGTGAAGACGGATCAAACTGCCTGAATGGATGCCCATTATCCGGGTGGGCTTCCACATAGTCTTCGTTACGAGTGATCCGCCATGTACAGATCGCACCGAGATACCTGAAGCGACCATCGACCCCGGATCGAAGCTGCTGGCGCTGAAGCAGGAGCTCGAACGCATCGGCCCGCTCCTGGTCTCGTACTCGGGCGGGGTCGACTCGGCCCTGCTCGCCGTCGTCGCCCATGACGTCCTCGGGGACCGGATGGCCTGCGCGTTCCTCGACGGCCCGCTGATCCCGCGTGCGGCCGCCGCAGAGGCGCGGGCGATCGCGCGGGAGCACGACCTCCCGCTCGTCGTGATCCCCTTCGACCCGCTCGGGGACCCGGCGATCCGCGCCAACCCTGACGATCGGTGCTACCACTGCAAGAAGACCCTCGCCCCGCTCCTGAGGCGCGAGGCTGCAACCCGGGGCCTGCGCACCGTCGTCGACGGCGTCAACTGCTCGGACTTCTCGGAACACCGGCCGGGCCTCGTGGCCTGCGCCGAGGAGGGCGTCGAGCACCCCTACGTGGCCGCGGGGATCACGAAGGCGGAGATCCGGGCCATCGCGCGGTCTCTCGACCTCGGCTTCTGGGATAAACCATCAGCGGCCTGCCTCGCCTCCCGCATCCCGTACGGAGAGCCGCTCGTTCCGGCCCTGCTGGCAATGGTCGAGGAGGCCGAAGAGGCGCTCCGCGGGCTCGGATTCCGCCAGGGCAGGGTGCGAGCCCACGGCCGCCTTGCCCGGGTCGAGGTGCCGGCGGGCGAACTTGCGCGGGTGCTCAATGCGGCGCCCCTGCTCGTTCCGGCCCTGAAAGCGGTCGGTTTCGCCTACGTGACCCTCGATCTCGAGGGCTACCGCCCGGGGGCAATGGACGAGGTGCTCGACATCAGGCCTAAATAGTCGAATCACAATTGTTACCGCATGAGTCGAATCTTCAACGATATCACGGCCACAATCGGGCACACGCCCCTCGTCCGGATCAACCGCATGGCCGCCGGGCTGCCGGGCACGGTGGTCGCCAAGATCGAAGCGTTCAACCCGATGGCGAGCGTCAAGGACCGGATCGCCTTCTCGATGATCCGCGCGGCCGAGGAGGCGGGCCTGCTGAAGGACGGAACCGTGATCGTCGAGCCGACGAGCGGCAATACGGGCGTCGCGCTCGCGATGGTCGCGGCGGCCAGGGGCTATCGCCTTCGGCTCGTGATGCCCGAGACCATGTCGATCGAACGGCGCAAACTCGTGAAGGCGCTCGGGGCCGAGCTTCGTCCTCTCGCCCGGCCCCGAGGGGATGAAAGGGGCGGTGGCGCGGGCCGAGGCGATGGCGGCCGAAGACCCGAACGGGGTCTACCTTCCCCAGCAGTTCCGGAACCCGGCGAACCCACGGATCCACCGCGAAACGACGGCCGAGGAGATCTGGGCCGACACGGACGGCGCCGTGGACATGATCGTGGCCGGTGTCGGCACCGGCGGGACGATCACGGGTGTAGCCGAGGTGATCAAGGCCCGTAAGAAGTCCTTCCGCGCGATCGCCGTCGAACCGGCCGCCTCTCCCGTCCTCTCGGGCGGCAATCCGGGCCCGCACCGGATCCAGGGGATCGGCGCGGGCTTCGTCCCCGACGTGCTTGACCGTGCGCTCATCGACGAGGTCGTGCAGGTCACGAACGAGGACGCCTTCGAGACGGCCCGCCGCCTCGCCCGGGAGGAGGGGATCGTCGCCGGAATCTCGTCGGGTGCGGCCATGTGGGCCGCGCTGCAGGTCGCCGCCCGCCCCGGCTCGGCTGGAAAGACGATCGTCGTCATACTGCCCGACACGGGCGAGCGTTACCTCTCGACCGATCTCTTCGAGGCCTGACCGGCCCCCATTCTTTAATCCATTCCGCGCGACCATACCCACGGTAGAGGATCATGCCGCTCGAGGACTGCCGCAACGACTTTCCCCTGCTCGCCCACCTCCACTACCTGGACAGCGCCTCGGTCAGCCTGACCCCGATCCAGGTGGCCGACGTCGTCCGCGAGTTCGACCTCCAGTACCGCGCGAATGTCGGGCGCGGGGTCCACCGGCTGGCCCGGATGGCCACCCTCCGGTACGAGGAGGCGCACCGGACCGTGGCACGGTTCATCAACGGCGAGGATGGCCTCCTCGTCGCGACGAAGAACACGACCGAGTCGATCAACATGGTCGCCTGCGGCCTTCCCTGGGAGCGCGGCGACCGGGTCGTGACCACGCGGGCCGAGCACCACTCGAACCTCCTGCCCTGGCTCCGGCTGCGCGAGCGCGGGGTGGAGGTGACCCTGCTCGACCCGATCCCGGACGGGACGGTCCCGCTCGAGGCGTTCGAGGAAGCGGTCGACGACCGGACCCGGCTCGTCGCGGTCACGCACGCCTCGAACGTGCTCGGCTCGGTCGCGCCCGTGAAGGAGATCGGGCGTGTGGCCCACGACCACGGAGCGAGGATCCTCGTCGACGGCGCCCAGTCCGTGCCGCACGTGCCGGTCGATGTCTCCGATCTCGGCTGCGACTTCCTCGCCTTCGCCGGCCACAAGATGCTCGGACCGATGGGGACCGGGGTGCTCTGGATGAAGGAGCCGGTGATCGAGCCCCTGCTCCTGGGCGGCGGCATGGTCGAGGCGGTCTCGGACGAAGAGGTGCGGGCAGCGCCCGGTGCCGGGCGGTACGAGGCCGGGACCCCGAACGTCTCCGGTCTTCTCGGGCTCGCCCGGGCGGTCGGGTACTTCGAGGCGGTGGGGATGGACGCGGTCCGGGCGCACGAGGAGCGCCTCGCCTCGCGACTGCTCTCCGGGCTCCGGGCCTGCGACGGCGTCCGGGTCCTCGGTCCGGACGACGGCACACCCCGCATCGGCGTGATCTCGTTCGACGTGGACGGCTACCACCCCCACGACGTGGCCCACGTCCTGGATGAGGCCGTCCAGGTCCTGGTCCGCTCGGGCCACCACTGCTGCCAGCCGCTCATGCAGCACTGCGCCTGCCCCGAAGGAGCGGTCCGGGCGAGCCTGTACCTCTACAACACCGAGGAAGAGGTGGACCTGCTCACGGCCACGGTCGGCGAGCTGGCCCGCCAGGGATGACCATGTATCACGAACTGCCCTGCATCAAGTACGAGGACGGGCTCTTTGCCTCTCTCCTTCACCCGGTCGTCGACGAGGTCCCGGTCTCGGTGATCGTGAACGGCCGCACGGCCGCGACGATGATGACGAGCCCGACCATGCTGAAAGAGCTCGCGGTCGGGTTCCTCCTGACCGAGGGGCTGATCAAGCGCCTCGACGAGATCGATGCGCTCGCGGAGCGCGAGACCTCGGTCGAGGTGATCACGAAGAACCCGCAGAAGCTCCTCTTCTCGAAGAAGAGCGTCCTCTCCGGTTGCGGAGGCACGACCTCGTTCCTCGACACCCGCCGTCTCCCCAAGATCTCGTCGGACCTCGTGGTCGCGCCGGAGACGATCATCGCGTCGGTGAAGGACCTTCTGAACTCGCCCCTGCACCGGCTCACGGGCGGCATCCACGGCGTCGGCCTCGTCCGCGCCGACGGCGAGGTCGTCACCTTCGTCGAGGATATCGGCCGGCACAACGCGCTCGACCGGATCATCGGGTACGCGGCCCTGAACGGGGTCGAGACCGCCGGCTGCTTCGTCGTCAGCACAGGCCGGATCTCGTCCGAGATGGCCCGGAAGTGCCTGCGCGCCAAAATCCCGCTGATCGTCTCGCGCGGGGCGACGACCTCGCTCGCGGTCGGGATCGCGGAGAAAGGAGGGCTCGCGATCGTCGGCTTCGTCCGGGCGGGCCGGATGAACATCTACACGCACCCCGAGCGTGTGGCCGGCGCGCCGCCGCGGCCCGAAGCGGAGTCGGTCGGCTAACGCGGGGGCAGGCCTTCGGCGTTCCCCTCGACCCAGGCCGTCCCGCCGTCCCGGAGGTGCTCCTTCTTCCAGATCGGGACCCTGGCCTTCAGCTCGTCGATGATCGCGACGGCCCCGGCGAACGCCTCCTTCCGATGGCCCGCCGAGACCACCACGATCAGGATGTTCTCGCCGAGCCTGAGCAACCCGACCCGGTGGACGATCGCGACCGAGAGGAGGCCGAATCGTTCTGCCCCCTCCCGGGCGATCCCGGCCATGAGCTCGCGGGCGACCGGCTCGTAGGCCTCGAGGTCCATCCGGTCGATGCCGTCGTCGCGGACCACGCCGTCGAAGACCACGACGGCGCCCGTGCCCGGCATCTTCGCACTCCGGACCAGCGTGTTGATGTCGACATCATCCTGCTGGACGGCGATGTACGGCTCCATGCTCAGCCCCCCGCGACCGGGGGGAAGACCGCGATCGTGTCTCCGTCCTGCAATGCCAGTCCATCGACCCGATCGTGCTCGATCCGCCCGGTACCTTTCATAACGATCACGTACTCCCGCAGCCTGCCGTCGGGGGTAAAGAGCGCGGTTTCCCCGTCCAGTGCTCGGCCAGCGATCTCGTGCAGCACCTCGAGAAGCCGCGCGCCCTCGGGCACTGCCAGCTCGTGGGTGGGCCCGAAGCGTTCCCGGAACTGTGCGAAGAAGCGAATGGTGACGTTCATCCTCGTTCTCCTCCGGAGCAGACCGGGCACCCGGTCCGCGGCGCGACCTCGATCTCCTCGGCGCGGCCGGCGAGCCCGTCCCAGAGCAGGAGCCTGCCCGTCAGGAGCTCGCCCTCGCCGGTGAGGTATTTGATCACCTCGGTCGCCTGAATGCAGCCGATGACCCCGGGCGTCACGCCGACCACGGGGAAGACCTCCTTGGGCGGGACGTTCGGAAAGAGGCAGGCGAGGCAGGGGCCCCGGCCCGGGACGCAGGTCGTGACCTGGCCGTGGAAACCCCGGATCGCGCCGTGGAAGAGGGGAATTCCCCTCTCCTGCGCGATCCGGTTCAGCACGAATCGCGTAGGGTAGTTGTCCATCGCGTCCACGATCCCGTCCGCATCCCCGATCAGAGACGCCGCGTTCTCGTCTCCGATCGTGGTGCGGACGCCCTCGACCAGGATCGACGGGTTCAGGGCCCGGAGGGTCTCGACACCGGACTCGACCTTCGGCCGCCCGATGTCGGCCTCGCCGTGGAGCACCTGCCGGTTCAGGTTCGTGCGCTCAACCGTATCCTGATCGATCAGGGTCAGCCTGCCCACGCCGGCGACCGCGAGGTAGATCGCGACCGGCGAACCGAGACCACCTGCGCCCGCGATCACGACATGCGCGTTCTTCAGCCGCGCCTGCCCCTCCTCGCCGAAGGAGAGGATCTGTCGGCCGTATCGCTCCCGCTCGAATGGGTCAAGGCCGGCAGCCACGCTATCCCCCCTCGGGGCCGGTGCCGGAAAGCGGTGGGACGTCCACGCACCCCCCACGGATCGGCTCGCCGCTGTCGGCCGCCGCACGCTCGCGGATGGACCGGCAGATGGCGCAGAGCCGGGCCGAGACGTTTGCGTCGTCGCCGCTCGCGAGCTCGTCCGCCGCCCGCTCGATCTCGGCTCTGATGTCGTCGTCGAACTCGATCCGGTACCCCCGTTTTCCCGAGAGGTACTGCGAGATCGCGGCTGGTGCCGTGTCGAGGAGCCGGGCGGCCTGGAGCTGGGAATGGCCCTTCCGGACGAGTGCGGCGGCGAGGGCCGCGCGGATGGCGGGCAGAAGGTCCCAGACGACCTCCTGGCAGGGGAGCTTGACCATATACTCAAGAGTTATACCGGGTGAGGTTCATAAACTTTACTTCACAATTGTTAATCTATCATGACTCCGACCGATCCCCGCGAGGACGTCCTCGTCCTCGCGCATAACTACGTCCGCCCCGAGGTCCAGGACTACGCGGACGTCGTGGGCGACAGCCTCGAGCTCGCACGGTTCGCCGTTGCGAGCGACCGGCCGTACTTCGTCGTGGCCGGTGTCGACTTCATGGCCGAGACCGCCGCGATCCTGAACCCGGGGAAGACCGTGATCCACCCCGAGCCGCTCGCGCAGTGCGCAATGGCGGCGCGGCTCACCGTCGCGGAGATCGAGAGAGCCCGCGCCCGCTATCCCGACGTCCCGGTCGTCACCTACGTGAACTCGTCGGCCGCGGTCAAGGCGGTCTCGGACATCTGCTGCACCTCGGCGAACGCGGTCCGCGTGGTCGAGAGCCTCGAAGCACCGCGGGTGATCTTCGCCCCCGACCGGAACCTCGCGGCTTATGTCGCGGCCAGGACGGGCATCGAGGTGATCCCCGTGCCGGCGCTCGGCTGCTGCCCGACGCACCAGTCCCTCTCCGTCAGGGATGTCCGGGAGCAGATGGCCGCGCATCCCGGCGCCGAGGTGATGGTCCACCCCGAGACGACGCCGGCCGTCCAGGCCCTCGCCGACTTCATCGGCTCGACCTCGGCCATGATCCGGCGGGTGCAGGAGACCGATGCCCCGACCGTGATCGTCGGCACCGAGGTCTCGATCCTCTACCGGATGCGGAAGCTGGCGCCGGAGAAGGTCCTCGTCCCGGCCTCGGCCCTGATGTCCTGCGCGGACATGCGCATGATCACGCTCGACCTGGTCGAGGAGGCCGTGCAGACCCGCGCGCCCGTGGTCCGGGTCGACCCCGCGGTCGCGGCCGGAGCCCGCCGGGCCCTCGAACGCATGCTGGAGGTCGGCTGAGATGGAGCGGCACCTGGTCCGATACGGCGAGATCTTCCTCAAGTCCGACCCGGTTCGGCGGAGATGGGAGGAGGTGCTCGCACGCGAGATCCGCGATCGGATGCCGGGCGTCGCGGTCCGGACCGGTCGCGGCCGGCTCTGGCTCGACGGTCCCGTCGACCGCGAGGTCCTCTCCCGCGTCTTCGGCGTGGTCTCGTTCTCGCCCACGGTCCCGTGCCTGCTCGAAGACCTCGATCGCGCCGTGCTCGAGTATGCGACTGCGCATTTCGAGGATCCGGACCTGGGCACCTTCGCGGTACGCGTAAAGCGGGTGGGGACCCATCCCTTCTCCTCGCAGGAGAGGGCTGCCTCCCTCGGCTCCCTGATCGGCGCGGCACACCCGGCGCTCCGGGTCGACCTCTCGAACCCCGACGTCACGTTCCATGTCGAGATCCGGGACGAGCGGTGCTACCTGTACCACGAGGTCTTCCCCGGCCCCGGCGGCCTGCCGACCGGGACGCAGGGGACCCTCGTCGCCCTCGTCTCGGGCGGGATCGACTCGCCGGTCGCTGCGTACCTGATGATGAAGCGCGGGTGCCGGATCCTCCCGCTGATGGTCGCGCTCGACGGGTACCTCGACGAGACGGCCGTGGTCCGGGCCGAGGCCGTGGTCGAACGGCTCCGCCGCTACCAGCCCGATATCGCCCTCCACGTCCTCCACGACGGCTATCTTCTGCAGGCGAAGGATGTGCTCCGCCGCGCAGGGCAGGAGCGGTACACCTGCGTGCTCTGTAAACGGCGGATGTATCGCCTGGCCGGAGAGTACGCGGCCGACCATGGCGCGCTCGGGATCGTGACCGGCGAGGCGCTGGGGCAGGTCGCGAGCCAGACCCTCGACAACCTCCGGGCTCTCGACGAGGCGGCCCTGCTCCCGGTCTACCGGCCCCTGATCGGCTTCGACAAGGAGGAGATCATCGCGATCGCGCGTCGGATCGGGACGTTCGAGACCTCGATCGCGCCGGCCACGGGGTGCCAGGCAGTCCCGTCGATGCCGACCACGAAGGCGAAGCTGGAGCTCGTGCGGGAGTTCGAGGCCGCGGTCGGGGGGGACCCGGTCCCGGACAGCTGATCGGCCGCCTCTCCGTTCCTTTTCTTTCCTGCCGCATTCGCTCCCGCCGGCCGATTGCTTCCAATTCCACTTGCGATTGCGGCAAAAATTACCGGAGCGGAGGAGTATATCCAGCCGGACCGCGAAGATGGTGGTGGAGTTTCACGATCGTGAAATTGCCTGCCAAGGTGGCGGAATGGCTACGCGGCTGACTGCAGATCAGCGTAACCCGGTTCGATTCCGGGCCTTGGCTTAATTAAAGCTGGTTTGAATCTCTGCCATTTTCTCGCACCGATTCTTCGAATAACGGCGCCATCTTATTCGATGGTGTGCGCGCGATCGAGTAATGGTATCGATTTGCCGGCGGCGTGGCGGTGGTCGTGGCGTCGATGGCGCAATACCTGTCTTACCACCGAAACGGCCTGAGAAACGCAGGACAATGGCCGGGCCGCCCGCGTCGACCATGAAGAGGAGTGGCGCCTCCCTCACCGGCCCCCGATATCACTACCTTTAACATAAGAAAAATTGCAGTCTACATCGTCAGGTATTCCGAATGGACGCATCGCCCAGATCGCTGCTGATCCAGCTCGTCGAAACGTATTCTCCTGGTGTTATCGACGATAGGACGAGGCTACGAAACCTTCTCGATGACTACTTCCAGGGGAACTACCGGAAAGAGAGAAACACCCTCGTCGCCTCGCTCGAGGAGGGAATTCCCCACGACCTGATACAATCTCATGCAAGCGTTCCTCTGCCGAGTCTGATCTGGAAACTGGCCCAAAGACTGACCGAGAATAGGGGGATCTCGAATGACCTCGCGGTCTGGACGGTCGAGACGTGGGCCCAGGCATGCCATATCCCCATCGAAGAAAACAAGATAAAAGTCACGGAAAGGAATCAGACAATAAGCCTCACAGTGAATTCGAAACCGTCCTGCCCGCAGGGGTTCATAACTTCGCACGATGCCGGAAACGATGCGATCGCAGTCACACCGGTTCCTGTCGGGTCGGATTATATCAAGTTCATCCTTGATATGCACGAGGAATGGAAAAAAGACCTTTGACCTTGACCCTGCAAGTCAGTCGCACTCCATCGCCACTAGACTCACCCAGCTTGCGCCGAAGACGGCAATCCAACGGTTCAGGAAGGGTTCCGGGCTGGATGTTCGGGGGAACGTCGCTGCGGCGATCGAGGCATACGACAGGGTGACCGCGCTTGACCCGACAAATGCCGACATCCTGAACAATAAACAAGCTGCCAACAAGCTGCCCTCCAAGTCCAAGGCAGCTCAGCCGCGGCGATCGAGACCAATAATAAAAAACGTACACGCCGACCCGATAGTTTTACTGAAACGGTATTCCGATGATCCATCTCACGATGATTGTATGATGGGCTAGCATCGGCAGCCTTATCGCGGTCCAATAAGATCACCAACAGTAACTGTGTATCCGAAAAATGCAGGATACCGGCCTGCCCAGCTCGCAATCATCGGCATCATCGGTTGCGTCGCCGGTCTCCTGCTTCCGGCGCTGAAGCTCGACCCGAATGTCGGCACGCTCCTCGCAACGCTCGGCATCTGGGTCGTGATTGCGGCGTATGTCCTGTATGCCGTCAATATCTACGACATTCGAGCGACGGAGACACGGGTTGCGGCCGTCCTGATGATCGCGATCCCCATTGCCGTCTACTGGATGGGGGAGCGGTTTCTTCAGACGCTGGAGAGCAATGCGACGGCAGCTGCGGTCCCGCTCGCTGCTGCCCTGGCCCTCGGATCCATCGTCTCCCTGGCACTGCTCTGGACGCTCGGCACCATCAGGCGCGGCGCGCTCCGTCTCCTGCACCGGCACGAACGGCGTCGGCACTGGCCGAGCGCCGTATGGGTGATTGTCGGTATCGTGGTGATCTCTCTCTATTCGTTCTCGTCGATAGCGGCGATCCCTGAGATCGCCGATCCTTCAGGACTCATCCAGGGCGTATCCGAGAACTTCGAAAATATCGGATCGCCCCAGAGTCCAGGAATAGCGATACCGACAGCGCAACTGCCGACCGTGGCCCGCACAACCTCCAGCAGCCGTCAGGAGGCTGTCGCACCCATTCGAACCTCCAACTACCAGGTCGTCTCCACTCAGGTTGTCGTTGCCCGCGCCCCGATTGCTGGTCGACAGGGGGCCGCCGATCTCACTGCCATCGAGCAGGCGGTCTTCTCGCTGACGAACCAGGAACGGCAACAGCAGGGCCTTCCAGCCCTGCAATGGGACGGGGCGCTCGCCTCGGTCGCCCGGGCACACAGCCAGGATATGGCGGACAATAATTTCTTCAGCCACACGAATCTGCGCGGCCAGGATCCCACTGCGCGGGCGGTCGCGGCGGGCTATTCCGTTCGCCGCGATCTGGGTCGAGGCTGGTACAGCACGGGCATTGGGGAGAATATCGACAAGATGCCGACTGGCAATGTCGTCGGCCACGGGTATGTCAACGATGATGCTCAAAGCATCGCCCGGGCCATGGTCCAATCCTGGATGAACAGCCCGGGGCATCGCGAGAACATATTAAACACCCAGTACGCACGAATCGGTGTCGGAGTTGCCTACGACGGCACGTTGTATTATCTGGGGACCCAGGACTTCATCTAATAATTTGAATAGTTAAATTCTCATCTTTTCTCAATTGCAGCAAGGGAGGGCATACTAATGCCACACCTACATGGGGATAACCCGATTGAGTTCCATCACGAGCGACCTGTCGGCCGGCTTGATAGGAGTTCTTTGTGTGAACTGATAATACGAATGGAGATAGTCAAAGGTTATTGAAGAGCCGGACGACGTCGGCGAAGTCGATCCGGCCGTGGTCGTTGTCGTCGAAGCCCTCAACCGGCTCGTTTATTGATGTCCATGTCATCTGGCCGTACCCCAATCTTGATGATCCATGGGATAAGAGAGATACGATATGCGGCCGGTATTCTCTCATCTGTACTGAGGATCTCGGCAACCGGTTCCGCGTCTGGGAACCGACTGTCGGCTGCCGCTCGCGGTTCAACGTCGTACCGTCCCAGATCAACCCCGTGGTCGTGCAGCGGGAGCAGGCCGAGTCGTCCCGATGGAGTGGGCCCTTGTCCCGCACTGGGTCAGGGACCCGGCCACGGCCCACCGGCCGATCAACGCCCGTGCCGGGACCCTCACCGGACGGCCGATGTTCCGCGGGCTGATCAAACACAATCGCTGCCTGGTCCCGGTGAGTGGGTTCCACGAGTGGAAGAAGGACGGCGGCCGTAAGATGCCGTGTTACCTCCGCCTGAGAGACGCGGACCTCTTCGCGTTCGCCGGCCTTTACGACGTCTGGCACGACGCCGACGGCTCGGCCCTCGCCACGTACGCGATCATCACCACGGCCGCGAACGATGTCGTGGCCCCGATCCATGACCGCATGCCCGTGATTCTCAGGCTGGACGACGAGGAGCGCTGGATCGAGAGCGATCCTCCGGCGCGGGAGGAACGCTGCGATCTCCTCGGGCCGTATCCCGCACCCGAGATGGAGGCGTATCCGGTCTCGGCATGGGTCAGCAGCCCGGTGGCGGGCGTCCCGGCCCTGATCATAGCGCTCGAGAAGGCGTCAACCGCCGGGCCCACTGGCTCCGGACTCACGGCGCGAAGCTCTGGGGGCGTTTCATCTCCCATATCAGCCGTTTCCTGACCGGTATCGAGACTCATCCCGGAGCGGTGATCGAGCACCGGGTCTTCATCGACCATGGGATGGGAGCCGTGATCGGCGAACCCGCCAAGGTGGGAGACGATGTCCTCATCTACATGGGCGTGGTGCTGGGCGGCACGGCCCTCGAGAACGTCAAGCGCCACCCGACCGTCGAGGAACGGCGTCGTCGTCGGGTCCGGTGCGATCGTGCTTGGCCCGATCAGGATCGGAGCGGGGTCCGTGGTGGTCAGGCCCGTGCCGGCCGGTGCGACCGTGGTCGGTGTGCCGGGCCGGATCGCGGGGGGCGTGCGGTACGGGCGGGGTCGAGGGCGGCGTGATGCCGAACCCGATGCTCCGGACCGTCTCGCGCCTCCTCGACCGGGAGAACCAGCTCGAGGAGCGGCTCCGCGTGCTCGAGCGGGCACTGCCCGGGCCGGAGGGGGAGGGGGCCCGTCTCGAGCTCGCGCGCGAGGACGAGGTCCGGGATGCCCTCCGCTCGGTGATCGACCCCGAGGTCGGGATCGACGTGGTCGACCTCGGGCTGATCCGCGAGATCCATGTCGACCCGAGGACCGGGGCGGGCCACCGTGGACCTGGTCCTGACGACCAAGGGCTGCCCGCCGTGGACTATCTCTCCGAGCAGTTCCGCCGGCGGGCGGCGTCGCTGCCCGGGATCACCGGGGTCGAGGTCCGGGTCCGAGACGAGCCCTGGGACTGGGAGCGGTTCGCGAAGCAGCGGGGCAGCCTGAAGACCGTCTGATCAGCCGGAAGACAGGAGAAGAGGCCCGATTACCGCCAATTTACTCCTTCTCGAAGTGCCTCACGGCCTCCGGCAGGCAGGTCACGACCCCGCGCACTCCGGAGACAGTCAGGGTCATGAGGATTGCGTCCACGACTTCCGCCTTTGTCGCACCGGCAGCCTTTGCCATCGGTATGTGCGCCGTGACCGCGGTGCCGTCGCCCATCGAGGCTTTCATCGCGATATAGATCGAGCTGTTTTGTCTTCTGGTCGATCCCCTTCGAGGCCACGAGCGACTGGATCAGGCCGTTGAATGCAGCAGCGACCTCCGGTGCCTCTTTCTGGAACACTTCCATCGGGTTCTGCTTAACGGTTGTCATGGAGGAGAGTGCAACGGGCGCTCTCTTGTAATACGCGGACCGTTCCATGGGGGCGATGAAGAGCTTCAGATTCTCCTGCAGGGTTGGGAAAAGGAGGTGATCGGGGGGAGCATGGTGTCAGGCGGTCCTGAACGTCATCCTCCTGTCGCTCCCGGCAGACTGTACAGGCTCTGGCGGGCGTCCGTAAAGTAGAAGCGTTCGACGAGCAGGTTCTTCTCCTTCAGCCGCCCGATGGCATACCGCACGGTCCGTGAAGGGAGCGCTGTCCTCTCGACAAGATCCTTCTGGGTCAGCTGACCGTCATTCTCGAGGACCTTGTAGACGAGCTTGGCCGACGGTGGAAGAGGGCCTATCTGCTGAAAGCCGCTACCGGCAAAAACGATCACTCATGGTCGTTCACTGATCTGTACCGTATGAGTTCACGATTGTTAACTATTTCGGTCCGGCAGGTTCGGGATCAACCGCGCCGCATCCCAACCCGACCCCTGTCCGATCATCGGGACGGGGACAGGTCCTTGCCGGAGGTCCCCAGATGGAGCCCGTTCGAACGATTCCGGCCACATTCGGGGGGGTGTAGACCCCGGCCCGATTACTCTCTATCGCATCAATCCATCAAGCCGGGAGCGGCCGGGGGTATCCCCTCAGAACCAGTTGACTCCGCGCAGCACCCTGACTGGATGCGGGCGTTCTTTCCCCCCGGCTGGTACCGACAGCACCGCCTGGAAGAGGCGAACGGTGTCCGAGGAATAGTCTCGGACCGAAAAAGAGCAGCTACCTTGTACGAGGCTGTCCGTTCCACCACTTCGAGAGGGAAAGAGGAGGGAGAGAGGGACCCCGTTTCCCTCTGTCACCCAAGCGTACCGAGTTACGTACGCTTCACAGTCGGTCCGATATCCGTTTCGACCGATAGTGAGGCGCCAACTACCCTGACCTGCATGCTGAAGAACGCGAAAGGATGCTCCGAGAGGGGAGCTCGCCCTGTCAGGATCCGGACCGCGGTGACAGAAGGTATTCCGATCCGAATCCGACAGAATGACGGCATCGTCTACAGTGAGGTTCCATCAATACATGTCACCACCTCGCTCTGATCTGGCGGAGCCGGATGGAAGGCTTCCTCACTCCGATTCCAGGCCGTCAATGTTCTCGTCTCCTGGAACGCCAGCGGCGTTCACCCATGATCATCAACGTCTGCCTATTTAGGGGTGGGAATGCAGGCGATAGTTGCCGCAATCGGCTCCGTTACCGATTCGGGGCGGAGGGTTCGGAAGGAGGACCCGCGATCAGGCCCTATAGGATAACCGTTGCGGGCTATTCCGGAAAATACCGTCGAATTTTGCCGGAGCGTCAAGGGCTATTGGTGAACCCGGATCAGGTATCATCCATAATGTATCCTTCAATCCTCAGTTTTTATAACCGTGTGCAGAATCGTGTAGTAACCGAATATTCACGATCGGGGATACGACCCGGACGAGCATCGAATGGGGGTGGGGAACGACTTCTCCCCAATACTATCTTCTATCTGTACGGAAACTCGTTTCCGGCTTTCCCCAGCCATCCCGCTCCGCCGGCACCCCTTTTTCCACCCGCGCCTCTCTGTCGCGGATAACCGCAAGTGCGGGACATCTGCCGCCGGGCCTTTGTCTTTGTGAATGGTCGGGTTCGGGCGATTGGCGAAGATCGACCGCAGATGGAGAAGGGGACGGCCTCGCCGAACGGCCGCCAGGGCGCACCGTCGACTGCCGATCGTCCCGGAAACTGTCCCGCTGTCAGGTGTCCGGGGGGTGTCTCCGAAATCCGCGCGCACACTGGAGGTCAGGATTGTACGCTGCGCATTCCCCCGATAAACAGTGCACCCGGCGCTCACACCTTCACGAGAGGGTGCCGATCATACTCTGACAGAAGAGCGCCCGGGCTCTCGAGAAGAGTCGCGATCCAAAAAATCAGAGAGCCTGGACCAGGCTCTGTCGCGAGACTGCGCCGAGCACGCGGCCGTTTTCGACGACCGGGATGCCGCTGATCCCGCGCTGGAGCATGGTCTCGACCAGGTCCGTGGCCTGCATCTCGGGCGGGACCGAGATCAGCGGCGTGGACATGATATCGCTGACGATCAGGTTCCGGATCCGGTGATCCTGGAACCGGTCGGCCACGTCCTCGCGGAACGCGGTCATCGCGCGCGCGACATCGGTCTCGGTCACCATCCCGAGCAGCTCGGCGCCGTTCGCGACCACGTAGCGGTTCGCCCCGTCGTCGAGCATGCGCCGCCGGAGGTGGACCACCCGCTCGTCCGGCGAGACGACCGAGACCTTCTCCATCACCTGGTCGACCGACCCCGCAGGCCGCATGACCTTGAGCAGGTCGCCCCGGGTCACCTTGCCGATCGGCCGGTGGTCGCCGTCGAGCACGACCACGAGCTTGTAGACCTGCAGGAGCGGGACCACGACGTCGAGGGTCTCGTCGCCGTAGGCAGAGGTGAACTCCTCCTCGACCACGTTCGCGACGTGGATCTGGTTCGGCGAGACATTCGCGTTCCGCTTCGATCCGATCGCCTCCGCGATCGCCCGGCGCGAGACCGTCCCGACCACCGTCCCGTTGTTGGTCACGACCAGGGGGTCGATCTCCTGGTCGAGCATCCGATCGAGCGCCTCGGTGATTACCGCCGACTTCGCGATCGTCACAGGCCTGGACATGATGTCCTTAATAAATAAGGTCTGGTTCATGTGGCAACCCCCTTAATTATATCATCTCGCGTGATAATGCCTTTGATGTCGCCGTCCTCGACGACGACGAGGCTGTTGATCCCTTTTTCTCGCATTCTCCGGACCGCCTCGGCGATCGGAGCGTCGGGCGGCGTGGTCTCCACGGGCCGGCTCATCAGATCCTCGGCCACGGCCGAGACGTCGCGCACATACCGGAGCGTCTTCTGTCCCCCAGCATCGCGCCGGAGCATGGTCACGTCGTGGTCGGGCTCGCCGGGCACCCGGCCGACGTACTCGTAGAAGGCGAGGGTCGACTCGGTGATGATCCCGGCGAGCGTCCCGTCGTTGTTGACCACCACGAGCTTGTCGTCGCGCTCGCTCACAAGGTCGATCACGTGGTCGAGCGAGTGGTAGCGGGAGATGGTCACGACGTCGCCCATCAGGTCGCCGACCGTCGCTTCGAGCCGTTCGACCGAGACCGAGCCGAGCAGGTCGGTCTTGGTCATGATCCCGACGAGCGTGCAGCCCTCGACCACGGGCAGCCCGCTGATGCCGTACTCGATCATGGCCGCGGCCGCGGTCCGGGTCGAGGCATCGGCCGCAACGCTGACCGGGTCCGGAGTCATGAGCAGGCTCGCCGGCACCCGGTCGATCGGCCGGCGCCGCCAGGTCGGCTCTGCCTGGCGGAGCCGGTACCCGAGGTCCTTCTTGGTGATGATCCCGACGAGCCGGTCCTCGTCCACGACCGGCAGGCGCGAGCACCGGTGCCGGATCATCTGGTTCCGCGCGTGAGCGGCAGAATCGTTCGGTCCGACCACGTGCACCGGCGCGGACATCACGTCGGACGCCCGCATCAGCTGCTCGCCTCCGCGAACGCCCGGACGAGGTCGAACTCCGTCACGAGTCCGATCAGGCGCGAGTCCTCGATCACGGGGAGGGCCCCGATCCGGCGCTCGAGCATGATCCGTGCCGCCGCGGTGATCGGGACCTCGGGCGTGGTCGTGATCAATTCACCCTTCATCAGGGTCCGCACGGGCAGGTCCATCACCTCTCCCACGTTCCCGGTCACGAGCCGATCGAAGACCTCGCCGGTCCCCATGTACCGGACGATGTCGGTCGAGGTGATGATCCCGAAGAGGACGTCCTCCGAGACCACGGGCAGGCGCCGGAACCGGCACCGGCCCATCTCCTTGGTCGCGGCCCCGATCGTCGCGTCGGGGGCGGTCACCCTGAGCGAGGTCGACATCACGTCCTCGACCGAGAGCGTGCTCGCCCCGGTTCCGAGCAGGCGCAGCACGTCCCGCTCGGTCACGATTCCGCGGAGGGTCTCCTCGGCGTCGACGATCGGCAATCCTCCGATCTTCTGGCCGAGGATCAGGGCGAGCGCGTCGGCGATCGTCTCCGTGGTCCTGAGCGAGAGGTAGTGGCCGCTCATGATCTCGCGGACCGATTCGTTCACGGCCGCGAGCAGATTGCCCCCGTGCTTGACCGTGACCAGGTTCTGCTTATCGCCGCCGCCGAAGAGGCTGATGATGTCGGACGCGGTCATGATACCGAGCATGCGGTGCGTGCCCGGGTCCGTGACCGGCAACCGTCGGAAGCCGCAGGTGGTCATGGTCTGGGCCGCCCCGAGGATCGCCATCGTCGGCGGGACCGAGACGACCTTCGTCGTCGCGATCGCCATGATCTCGCCCGTGTGGGGCGTCACGCGAGAGCCGAACTCGACCGGGCCGCGGTCGAGCTTGCCCGGCATCTTGAGGAGCCGGTCGGATGTCTTGTGGTTGAATCCGTTCCCCTGCATGTGTCACCTTTCAGTTTGCGGTGAGCGCGATGGACCGCAGCACGTCGTGACGGTCGATGATCCCGACGACACGGCCGTTCTCGACGACCGGCAGCCGGCTGATGTCGTGCCGGCAGATCAGGGCGGCCGCGTCGCGGACGGTCGTGTCCGGCGCGGTCGTGATCGCGGGCGTGGCCATGACGGCCTCGACCGCGATCTTCCCGTCCGTCGCCTGACGGGTCCGACCGGAGGCGAGCAGATCTCTCCGCGAGATCATGCCCACGAGCTGCCGCCGCTTCAGGACCGGGAAGACCGAGAACCCGCTCTCCTGTACGAGGGCCTGGACCCGCGAGACGGGGTCCTCGGCCTCGACCGTCACGACGCGGGTCGACATCAACTCGGAGACGAGGCCGCGGGGCTCGTGGCGGGAGAGCAGGATCGGAAAGACCTCGGCGAGCAGAACCCCGCCGAGTACGCACCCGTCCGGCCCGGCGACGGCCACGGAGTCGGTTCGGTACTCGCGCATGAGCGCGCCGACCCGCTCCAGGCTCGCGTCGGGCCCAACCGACGGAGCCTCGCGGACGAACCCGTCCACGGTCACGTCCGACCGGGTCGCGCCGACCCGGAGGACGTCCGAGATGTCGATGTACCCGGCGAGCGCGCCGCGTCCGTCCACGACGAGCGCCTCGCGGAAGTGGTCGTCGCGGAGAATCGACCGGGCCCGGGTGACGCGGTCATCGGAGGTAGAGCAGCGGGACCTCGCGAAGGAGGTCGGCTGCCGACTTCATCAGAGATGCTCCTCGGTGCGGCAGTGGGAGCAGAGTTGCTGACCGTCGGTCCTGATGAGATCCGAGGAGATCAGCCCGCACCGGTCGCAGAGCCCGCTCTCGTACCCGTCGTCGACCCGGTTGATCGTGATCAGGTCGTTCATGATCTCGTTGATCTCGTTCGCGACGGTCAGAAGATCCCGCACGGTCACGATCCCGATCACCTGATGGTTCTCGTCGACCACCGGGAGGCGGCGGACTCCGTGGCGGACCATCTGGTAGGCCGCCTCCGAGACCGTCTTCTCGGAGCCTATTGTGATCAGGGGAGTGGACATGATATCGCTGACCGGGACCTCGCCCGGCCGGCGATCGTGGGCCACGACCTTGCAGTTGATGTCCTGCTCGGTCGCGATGCCGATCGGCAGGCTGTTCTCGAGCACGATGACGCTGCCGACGTCGGCGCGGCACATGGCCCGGGCCGCCTCGGCGACCGTGGCGTTGAAATCGATGGTCGTCGGGTTGCGGCGCATCATCTCTTTGAGCTGTACCCTGGTCTCCAGGTGCATGGCGTCGGACGACATCATCGGATGGTTCCCCCCTGTAGTGGCGTATCTGTCATTATAGTTCATTAAGGTTTTCCGAGGTCGGCTATGCGCGGTTTTTTTGGAAATTCGGGCCGTTCCCCGGCTCGACGAGACAGAGTAGGCACCCTTCGGATAAAAGGGTTCGCCAGGAATGGTGCGGCAGGGCGCGTGATATCAAAGGGCTCATTATCCATGAGCCATAACATTTCTACCATCATCGATCGGTGTGCTGCATGGATAATATCCTGACAAAGGTAAGGAAACGGTTCTCACGGTTTTTACGGGCCTTCTTCAAGAAGGGCCGGTCGCGAATCGGCATCTACGGCCCGCCGAACGCGGGCAAGACCACGCTCGCCAACCGGATCGTCCGCGACTGGACCGGGGACGCGCTGGGCCCCGTCTCTGAGATCCCCCACGAAACCCGGCGCGCCCGGCGGAAAGAGGACGTGACCATCTCGAACTCGAACGGGGATTCGATCGTGATCGACATCGTCGACACGCCCGGCGTCACGACCAAGATCGACTACCACGAGTTCACCGAGTACGGGCTCGACAAGGAGGACGCGGTCAAGCGTGCGCGGGAGGCGACCGAGGGGGTTGCCGAGGCCATGCACTGGCTCCGCGAGGACATCGACGGCGTGATCTACATGCTCGACGCGACCCTCGACCCGTTCGCCCAGGTCAACATCATGATGGTCGGGATCATCGAGTCGCGGAACCTGCCCGTGGTGATCGTCGCGAACAAGATCGACCTTCCCGACGCCTCGCCGGGCCGGATCAAGTCCGCGTTCCCGCAGCACCCCGTCATCTCGATCTCGGGTCTCGAGGGGACGAACGTGGACGAGCTCTACGAGAAGATGATCGAGTTCTTCGGGTGACCGGGCCATGATTCAGGGAGTACAACTGGACCTGATCTCCGAAGAGCGGCTCGAGCGCCTCACCTCGATGGAGAAGATCCGACTGATCCTCGACGAGGTGATGGCGGGCAACATCGTGGTCCTCGAGAAGGGGCTCTCGCCCGAGGAATCGAGCAAGCTGATCGAGATGACCATGATGGAGATCAACCCCGACGGCTTCTCGGGGATCGAGATGGAGACCTACCCCGCCCGCTCGGCGAGCGGCGGCTTCTTCGCCCGGCTCTTCGGAAGCCGTGAGCCGACCTCGCGGCTGACCGTGATCGGGCCGGCGAACCAGCTCAAGATGCTTCGCAAGGAGCGAGACCTTATCAGCGCCTGGGTCTCATCCCGGTAACCATGCCCCACAAGTGCACGACCTGCGGGCGCGAGTTCGAGGACGGCTCGCAGGACGTCCTCCACGGATGCCCGAGCTGCGGTGGCAAGCGCTTCCTCTACGTGCGGGCGGAGGAACGACACCGCGACGTGCTCGAGGAGACGCCGCTCGATGCGCTCGTTGAGGGGGCACCTCCCGAGGACGTGCACGAGATCCCCGAGGCTCCGGAGGAGCCCGCACGGCCTCTCCACGAGTCGATCGAGACGATCAGGATCACCGGGCCCGGGTCGTACGAGATCAATATCGAGCGGCTTTCGAAGTCGGACGAGATGGTGATCGGCCTGGGAAAGGAAGGGCTCTACGGCGTCGACATCCTCTCGATGGGCAAGCGGCGGAAGCGTACGCGGCATCGGCCGCCAAAGGATCTCTGATCGCAGGACACCGCTCGTACGCTCCGGACGCCGCGCGCTCCGTAACGCGCGGTGCCCGGCCCTCTCTTCTCACGCGTTCGGTTCGATGTGAAGGTTCCCGTCGAGCGCGACGTGGCTCCGGAACTGGGTGTCGGTCAGCTGCTCCATGTTCTGCTGCCTGTACTGCTCCCGGTGGGTGTCGTAGTACCTGGTAGAAGTTCTGGTCCACGGTGTAGACCTGATCCGTCTCGGGGTTGTAGACCCGGTCCCGGTTGAGCGTGTAGTCCGTGAACTTCTCCATGAAGATGTCCTCGTTCTCCTGCTTCGCATACCATTCCTTGAGCTGCTGGTCGCGCGCGTCGCTCCCCGAACTGCCCCCCGACCCGCCCGAACCGGAGCCGGCGCCCCAGGAGGCGGCGAGGACGTTCTTGCATCCGGCGATGGTCGCCTGGCTGTAGTCGATCGAGAAGAATGACTCCAGGAGGACCGGGGCATCGGCCTCCCAGGCGGCCGTCGGGGCGTAGAAGCCCCAGAGGTACTCGACCGCCGTGAAGTACCCGCCGCCGACCTGCGAGGTGCCGACCATGAACGACCCGGTCGTCGGCGTGCCGCTGTTGGAGAACGCGATCCGCATCGCCTTGGCGGTGACCGAGCCCGTATTCAACGCCGAGAGGTCCGTGTCCTCGTACGAGAGGATGCGCACGTTCGAGACCGTCGAGAAGTCCTGTGGGAGATAGGTCGTCAGGTAGTCCTCGGGGGTCACCCCCGGCGGCAGGGTCGCCCCCGGATCCTTGTGAAGGCCGTTGAGGAAGATCACGCCCCGGGTGTTTCTGCGGATCGGCCGCGATCAGGCCGGTGCAGAGCGGGAAGACCTGCGGGCTCCATCCGGAGGGGATCCGCATCTTCACCCCTCCGTCCAGCTGGCGTTCGCTCAGGGCGCCGAGGCTGCTCCCGACCGTGGCGGACGTCGCCGCCCCGGAGGAGGCGGGCTGGAGTATATCGAAACTCCCCGCGATCTCACGCAGCAGGGGTTCGTTATTCGAGAACGTCGCCCGCGACGCTTCGTACCCGGTGAACATCGCGTACGGGGAGTCGACGAAGATCGTGTAGACGCCGGTCATCGGGGTGCCCAGAACGGTCGTACGACGCCACGATCTCGAGCATCGAGCCGTCCGTCGCCTCGCGAACGGAGGTGATCGCGAACCCCGAGACCCGCTGCGCGTCCTGGCCGACGAGGTAGTTGGCGATCGCCGGCGCCGTTGCCTCGCGATACGACCCGCTGAGAAAGAGCGGACGGAAGACGACCCTGGCCGCGTCGGCGGGCGCCTTCACCTGGACGTCGTCCCCGAGCGAGACGGTCCAGGAAGAGGGCTTCTGCACCGAGAAGAGGTGGTTCGGGTCCGAGTAGGTCTGCAGAGCGCCGTTCCCCGTGGTCCCGCCCTGGCTCGTCGAGGAGGTGCACCCTGCGGTCACCAGGACGACCGTGAGCAGGAGAAGGGCAAGAAGCTCCGAGCGAAGCTGTAACATAAAAAACGGGAGGTCGCTGGCATATTAACCCTTCGGTCATTGTCGGCAACCTTAAGAGGCGCCCGGGAGATTATATACCCGGCACCGTCGCTGACGTGTGTACGAAGCACCGGTAAGTCCGACGCGCCGCCCCCGCGGTGCGGCCCTCAGGGGCTCTGGGATTACGGAGCGTGCGTCTCATCGCTGCTCTTCTCGGGACAAATCGGTATCGGAGTTAGAACTATGGCAAGAATGCATGCGCGACGGAGAGGTAAGTCGGGATCGGTCCGGCCCCACCGGGACGACCCGCCCGCGTGGTCAACGACCGACGTGGCCGAGATCGAGCAGCTCGTCATCGACCTCAACAGGAAGGAGAAGTCGAGCGCCGAGATCGGAACCATCCTCCGCGACCAGTACGCGGTCCCCGACGTGAAACTCGCGACGGGACGGCGGATCGTCGAGATCCTCGAGGCGAACGGCCTCGGGACCGAGATCCCCGAGGACCTGCGGAACCTGATCGTGAAGGCCCTCGGGATGCGAAAGCACCTCGCGGAGAACAGAAACGATGTCCACAACAAGCGGCAGGCTCAACCTGACCGAGGCCAAGGTCCGCCGCCTCGTGAAGTACTACGTCGGAACGAAGCGGCTGGCCGCCGGCTGGGTCTACAAGCCCGAGACGGCCGAGATCCTGCTCTCGCGGTAACCGCAATGACGATCGATGCCGCCGCCGAACGCATGGCCCGCTTCCTCGGAGAGCAGCCCTACGTGGAGGTCTGGGGCCACCACGACGCGGACGGCATAACGGCGGCCTCGCTCGTCTGTCACGCGCTCTGGCGGCGGGGCCTCGGCTTCCGCCTCCGCGTGGCGGATCGGATGCCGGTCCTCGAGCCCGGGGTCCCGACCCTGCTCTGCGACCTCGGCGCCGGCATCGACAACCTGCCGGCCCACGTGGCGGTCATCGACCACCACGCGCCGGCCGCGACGGGAGAGGGCGCCGTGCTGAACCCCCACCTCGACGGGTCTCGACGGCGAACGTGTCCTCGCGACGGCCGCGCTCGCGTACTGCGGTCGCGAACCGGCTCGTGGACTGCCGCGACCTCGCCGGGCTCGCGGCGGCCGGCGTGATCGGCGACGGCCAGGCCTTCGAGGCCGAGAACGCGGAGCTCCTGAACGAGGGGATCGCGAACGGCGTGCTCGAGATCGAGCGCGGTCTCGCACTCCCCGGCGGCTCCATCGCCGAGCAGGCTCGAGCTCGCGACCGACCCGTACCTCCCCGGGATCTCCGGGGACGCGGGCCGGGTCCGCGAGCTCCTCCGGGCCTCGCTCGGCGAGGACGGCCCGGCTCTCGACCTCCTCCTCTCGCTCGTCGTGCTCGACACGGCCCGGGAGGCCGCGCCGGGGGCGCTCGAATCGCTCTGGGGCGACCGGGTGCTCACGCCGCGCGAGGCCGTCGGCGATGCACGAACGCTTGCGGCCGTGGTCGACGCCTGCGGCAAGGCCGGGCGCGGCGGGCTCGCCGCATCGGTCTGCCTCCGTGCCCCCGGCGCGGCCGACGAGGCCCGTGCGGTCGCCGCAGACCACCGTCGCCGCGTGATCGCAGCCATCGCGGCCGCCGTCCCGGTCGAGGAGGCGGCGATCGCCTTCCGGATCGAGGACCCCCGCCTCGCGAGCGACGTCGCGTCCGCGCTCGCCGGCCCGCTCGGCCGGCCGGTTCTGATCGCCGCCGGGACGAACGGCGCGATCCGGCTCTCGGCCCGCGGCGACGGCGCAGTCCCGCTCGGCCCGCTCCTCCGGCAGCTCGCCGGCGAGGCCGGCGGCAGCGGCGGCGGGCACGCCCGCAGGGCCGGCGCCGTCGTGCCGGCCGCGGCGTTTCCGGCGGTCGCGGCCGCGTTCGCGGAGGCGGTCGGCGCATGAGGTGCGAGGGCGTGATCACGACCCGGCACGCGCACCCGGCCTGCGTGGCCGCCGCGCTCGGCCCCGACGACCACCTGCTCTGCTCGACCTCGGTCGAGGACGGCGTGGTCGTCGCCCGGCTCGCGGCGCGGGAGTGCGGCTCGATCATCGCGACGATGGACGACTACCTGATGAACTGTCAGATTGCGGAGGAGCAATGCAGCCACGATTCGGCCTGACGGCCGACCTGATCTTCTCGCGGGAGATCCCCGACGAGCTCCGGCCCGAGCTCGACCGGGCCGTCGAGGAGGCGAACACGGTCCTCTTCAGAAAGGGCGTCCCGAAGGACGCACCGGCCGACGAGATCGGCCGGATCACGGGCTACGCGGTCGCGGGGCCCGTCCTCACGGTCACGCTCGAGAGCGGCGGCTATACACGGGCCCACGACGCGCTCTTCCGGTTCAGGAAGCAGATCGCCGGCCTGCTCGGCCGGCACCGGATCGGCCTTCGCGAGATCGTGGTCGTCCGCTTCCGGGTCGAGCTCCGCGGCACGGTCCCCGAGGGGCTCCGGCTCGCGTCGCTCCCGTTCGTCCGGTCGGCGGAGATCCTTCCGGACCGGATCGCGCTCGAGCTCGCGGTCACGGCCGCCGACCTCGAGAACCGGATCCCCGACCGGCTGATCCGGCTCGTCGAGGAGAAGGCCGAGGCGGCCGCGTACGGCGGCAAGGCCGAGCACTGGGAGCTCCTCTACGAGTCTCCCAAGCGCGAGGTCCCGGTTCCGCGAGGACCCGACCGCCGAGATGATCCGGCGCGGCTGGATCAAGCACGCGCTCTCGCGGGGCCAGTGGATCCACGGCCCCCAGTCGACCCGGCTCTTCCGGGCCTTCGAGGCGCTCGTGCTCGAGGAGATCGTCGGGCCGCTCGGCTTTGCGGAGATGATCTTCCCCAAGCTCGTGCCCTGGGAGGTCTGGGACAAGTCGGGGCACGCGAAGGGCGTCTACCCCGAGATCTACTACGTCTCGGTCCCGAAGACCCGCGACCCCGCCTACTGGGAGGATGTCGCGGACTACTTCAAGGTCACCGGCGAGGTCCCGGTCGACCTGATCCGCGAGAAGATCGACGGGCCGATCGGCGGGCTCTGCTATGCGCAGTGCCCGTCGTTCTGGCCGTTCCTCGGGGGCGAGACCCTCGCGAACGACTGCCTTCCGATCCGGATCTTCGACCGGTGCGGGACGTCGCACCGGTACGAGAGCGGCGGGATCCACGGGATCGAGCGCGTGGACGAGTTCCACCGGATTGAGATCCTCTGGCTCGGGACGCCCGAGCAGACGGTCGAGACGGCAGACCTGCTCCACGAGCGCTACCGGCACCTCTTCGACGAGCTGCTCGAACTCGAGTGGCGCAGCGCCAGGGTCACGCCGTGGTTCATGGCCCAGGAGGGCATGCTCGGGGGCGAGGGCGCCTCGGAGCGGATCGGGACGACCGACTACGAGGCCCTGCTGCCCTACTCGGACGACTGGCTCGAGTTCCAGAACGTCTCGGTCAACGGCGACAAGTACCCGAGCGGGTTCAACGTGAAAGTCCAGACGGGCGGCGACTTCTGGTCGGGCTGCTCGGGTATCGGACTCGAGCGCTGGACCGCCGCGTTCCTCGCACAGAAGGGCCTCGACCTCGACAACTGGCCGGCGGGGATCCGCCGGCGGTTCGGCGATGCACATGAGATCTTCAGATTCCTATAACCACAGGTGAATGAATGGCAAGAAAGAAACAGGTCGGAAGAAGAGTTGAGGGCTGGAAGGCGAAGACCTGGTACAAGGTCTACGCCCCCGAGACCTTCAACGCCGCCCACATCGGCGACACCATCGCGACCGACCCGAGAACATGGTCGGGCGCGTCATGAAGACGACCCTCGGCGAGATCATCAACGACTACGGCAAGCAGAACGTCAAGATGAGGTTCCGGATCGACCGGGTTGCAGGCGACGCGGCCTACACGGAGTTCGTCGGGCACGAGCTGACCAAGGACTACCTCCGCTCCCTCGTGAAGCGGCGTTCGAGCCGGATCGACGCGCACGTGGTCGGCGCGACCAAGGACGGCGTCCGGGTCCACATGACCGTGACCTGCTACACGCTGATGGCCGCCGACTCGTCGCACATCCACGAGATCCGGAAGCGGGTCTTCGAGCGGGTCGGGGCCTTCATCGCCGAGAACGAATGGCGGACCGTGGTCGAGGCCATGGTCACGGGCGCGCTCGCGAAGGACCTGATGACCGATACGCGGGCCGTCTTCCCGGTACGTGCGGATCGAAGTGATCAAGTCCAAGCTGCTCAGCCGCGCCCCCGCGGCCGCGGCCTGAACATCCCCTCTTTTCACGGAAACGGATCCTGCCCGAACCGGCGCAGGGCGACCACGTCGTCATCGATCCGGAGGTAGGTGCCGCTCTCGCCCCCGTCCTCGATCCAGGCGCCGGGGTTTGCCGCAAGGCCGTCGGCGCTGACCGAGGGACGGTGCGTGTGGCCGTAGACGAGCCGATCGCCGGCCTTCATGCCGAGCAGCAGCCGGCGAGCCGGGGAACGGGCGAGGGTCTCGGCCGCATCGAGCGTCGCGCGTTCGTGGGCGGGGCGCTGGAGGGCTTCGCGCTTTCCGGACAGATCGAGGCCTCGCGCGTACAGGTCGTAGAGGCGACCCGTCACGGCCCCGCCGAGGTCGCCGACCGCGCACATCCGGGCCGAGAACGCCTCGTACGCCTCGACTGAGACGGGCTCGAGCGAGCCGTAGACCTCGAGCTCGTACCCGTGCAGGAAGAGCGTGGTCCGACCTCCCTCATCGATACGGAGCTGTTTCTCGACCGGGAACGGACTGTTTCCCCCGGACCGCTCTGCGATCGCGAGGAGGGCGTAGTCGTGATTTCCGACCAGGTACCGGACCTCCATTCCGCGGAGGCGGGTCAGCCGGTCCAGGAGCTCGCCGTGCTCGACCAGGAGCGGCCCGTTGCGGCGGCGCCAGAGGTCGAAGATGTCGCCGAGCAGGACGAGCGTGCCGCCGTCGATCGACTCGCAGGCCGCGAGGAACTCGAGGAATGCCGGAACATCCGCATCGGGATGGCCGGCATGGAGGTCCGAGACGACGAGGATCACGTGAGATCCCGTGGGCACCGGGCCGGATAAAGATGGCGGCCGGCACATCTATGGCGCACCAGCGCGCACGCATACCCGATGACCGCCCAGAGGATTCTGCTGATCGTCCTCGACGGGATCGGCGACCGGCCGCACCCGGCCCTCGGCGGGGCGACCCCGCTCTCGGCCGCGCGGACGCCCGTGCTCGACCGCATGGCCCGCGAGGGCGTGACCGGGATCATGGACACGATCGCGCCGGGAATCCGGCCGGGCTCGGACACCTCCCACTTGGCCCTGCTCGGGTATCCGCCCGAGGACTGCTACACGGGCCGCGGGCCGCTCGAGGCCGAGGGCTCGGGGATCCGCATGCGTCCGGGCATGATCGGCTTCCGGGCGAACTACGCGACCCTCGACCCGAACGGGATCATCTCGGACCGGCGCGCCGGGCGGATCCACGGGACCGAGCCGCTCTCGAAGGCGATCGAGGACGGTGTCGATCTCCTCTCCTTCGGCGTCTCCTTCCGCTTCGTCTCGGGCGCCGGCCACCGCGCCGCGCTCGCCCTCGAGGGCGCAGGGCTCGGCGACGGGGTCGGCTCGAACGATCCGAAGCACGAGGGCGTCGCGCCCACGCGCTTCGAGCCGACGACGGTCCGGCCCGAGGACGTGAAGACCGCGGCGGTCCTGAACGAGTTCGTCCGGCAGGCCCGGCCGATCCTCTTCGACCACCCGCTCAACCGCGAACGCCTCGCCCGGGGCCTGCCACCGGCGAACGAGGTGCTGCTCCGCGGCGCCGGCCGGATGGGCCACTTCGAGCCGTTCGGCGAGCGCTACGGCCTCTCCGGCGCCGTGGTCGCGGCCGCGACCCTGATCACCGGGATCGGGAAGGTCGTCGGGCTCGAGACGATCCGCGTCGAGGGCGCGACCGGCTCGGTCGACACGAACCTCGAGGCGAAGATCCGGGCCGTCCTGAACGCGCTCGAGACCCACGGGTTCGTGCTCCTGAACATCAAGGGCGCGGACGAGTCCGGCCACGACGGCAAGGCCGAACAGAAGCGCGACTTCATCGAGCGGATCGACGAAGCGCTCGCCCCGTTCCTCGACCTGCAGGAGACCGTGATCGCCGTCTGCGGCGACCACTCGACGCCCTGCACGGTCATGGACCACTCGGCCGACCCGGTCCCGGTGCTGGTCCGCGGCGAAGGGGTCCGGCCCGATCGCGTGACGAAGTATGACGAGTTTCGCTGCGCCGAGGGCGGTCTCCATCGCATCCGCGGCCGCGACCTGCTGCCGAGCCTGCTCGACCTGATCGGCAAGGCTCATAAATACGGGGCCTGAAACAGTGTACGGCACGCGACTAATGGACGAGACCGCGCCCGCACTCCTCGATCGGTGCACGATCCCCGACGGAACCGAGCTCCAGGAGCACATGCTGATGACCGGGCGCGCCATCCTGGTCGGGGACCGCTGCCGGATCGACTATGGCCTCTCGGGGGCCGAGGTCGTGGTGGCCGAGTTCTGCAGGGTCAACGGGGCCGTGACGGCCACCGGCGACGTCCGGATCGGCAACTGGACCGAGGTCGCCGGCGACGTCAGGACCGACGAGGACGCCTACCTCGGCGAGGGCGTCCGGATCGCGGGCCGGCTCTCGGTCGCGGGCGACCTCGACATCGGCGACAACGTGACGATCGAGAAGGGGTTCGAGGCCCGCGGCTGGATCCAGATCCGCAACCCGCTCCCGGTGATCGTCTATCTCATGCTCTACCTGATGGCCATGCTCCGTTTCGAGCACGAGGACGAGGTCGACCGGTTCATGACCGAGGTGCTCGGCAGCGACGAGGCGCCGTTCGAGCAGCCGCTCATCGTCCCGCCGGGCGCAATCTTCGACATGGAGCGGCTCGAGGTGCCGGGGGAGATGACGATCGGCTCGGACTGCCGGCTCCACGGCAACGTCCGGGGCCGGGCCGTCGAAGTCGGCAGGAACACGATCCTCTTCGGCTCGATCCGGGCCGCGGACCGTGTCGTGATCGGACCGGAGAGCGTCGTCCACGGCACGGTCGCGTGCGGCGGGACGATCGAGGTCGGGTCCGGGGCCCGTGTCCTCGGCGACCTGGACGGTCGGACAATCGACGTTCACGAGCGGGCGCTCGTGGACGGGACCATGCGGGCCCCCGGGGGCCTGCGCATACTCAGGGCGACGTGATACAGCGATGGTGACGGCCGCAGAACTGATCGAGGTGCCGGAGCTCCGGTTCGTCGAGCCGAGCTTTGCCGAACTGACCGACGAACTCTACTCATCGGTCGCCCCGGATCTCGAGGCGACGGACGGGCGCCTTCTCGTGGACGAGAACGACGACCCGATCGCGATCGCGCTCCGCGACGACGACGCCTGGCACGCCGCGACCTTCCTGTACCGGACGCCGTCCGTGGTCTGGCTCGAGCGGTTCGAGGAGACCGGCGGCGAGATCTACCAGGAGCCGCGCGAGACCTGGGCACGGGCGGTCCGCGCCTACTACGCAGGGCAAATCCGTGCCGAGATCCTTCCCGCGACCAACGACCTGCCGCCGGACCGGTTCGCGAAGTCCCGGGATCTCGTGGCCGAGCACTGGGGCGCGCACAGGGGGATCCGTGCTATCGACGCCTGCTGCGGGTCGGGAATTGGTGCCGCCGTGCTCCGATCCCTCGGGATGGAGCCTCTCTCGTACGACAACGACACGGCCCTGATCGCACTGGGGCTCGCCGAGGGGCGGCTCCTCCCCGAGGAGGTCTGCTGCATCGACGGGACCTTCGCGACCGACTACATCGACCCGGCCCCTCTCGGGCTCGCCCTGATGGTCGGTCAGTGCTACCCCGGGCTCAACGACGAACTCTGGCGGGGGCTCGTCCTGCAGCTCCTCGCGCTCTCGGACGAGACCTTGATCACGCTCGGGACCGAGCCGGAGGCAGCGCTCGTCGCCGGCTGGATCGTCGAGGACGGCCGGGGAGTCGAGGTCTTCGAGAACGAGCGCGACCCGATCTACGACCGCTGGGTCTGCCTTGCGCGCAGGTAAATTTTCCCCGTTACTCGTCGGATCGGCACGCACCGGGCACCCGGAGAATATTTTTAAGTAGAAGCCCTTCTAATGGGCAGCACACGCACTCCGGTTTGGACGTGCAGGAGTCCGACTCATGCCCCGATACCTCATCTCCGTCCTCGTTCTCGCCGCCATCCTGGTGATCGTCGGCACTGCCGGCTGCATCGCGCAGCCCACGGTCGTGGTCGACAGCGTCCGGATCGCATCGGTGACGCCCGCGAACACGACCCTCCAGGTTCTTGTCCGCGTCACCAATCCGAACTCGTTCGACATTCCCCTGCAAAACGTCTCCTTCACGGTCTACGCGGTCGAGGCGTCGGGGACGCGGCGGCTCGGCGAGGGGGCGACCGGTCCGTTCAATCTGCCCGGACGGCAGACGATCGACCAGACGGTGCCGGTCACGCTCGACAACCAGGCCCTGCTCGAGTCTGCGCTGGTCGCGGTACGCGCCGGTCAGAGCAGCATGACGTTCCGCGTCGCCGGGACCGTGAGCGGCAGCGTCTACGGCATAGTGAACGTGAACGTGCCCTTCCAGCAGGACCAGACGATCACGCTCCAGGAGATTCTCGGGATGGCCGGCGTGCCGGTCGGCGAGCAGCAGATCCAGCAGGCGTTCGGCACGGCCAGGAAGGTCGTGGCCGGGGCGATCCCCGCGGTCAAGAGCCTGATTGGATGAGTGTGCTGGACGGGGATAGCTCGACCGAACAAAGTGCGGCGGGGCTCAATGCCCACCACATTCTGCAACGGATGGAGGCGATGGGCCGCCGCCGGTCCATCCAATTACGATTGGCTGATGAAAGGCTGAGGGAGTTTCAGTTGGAGTTCGGCGGCGAAGTCTCCTGTTTCTCCTCGCGGTACGGGCACGCGGACGGATTTCCGAACGGGCACGCCGGTTTCTCCTCCTCGGGCGTCCAGCTGCCGCCCCACGAGATCGGCTCGGCGAACGAGATCTCGCGCGTCCTCGGGCTGGCGATCAACACCTTTCCTTCGGGCCGCACAAGGTAGATCATGCAGCCGAACCGGGCCTTGCCGAGGCTCAGTTCGTACCCGCCGTCGGGCCAGCGCCGGAGCCCGGCCTCCAGGATCTCCAGCCGGAGTTCGACGTCGTAGTCGATCCTCGGTTCGGCGATCTCGATGCCGTTCGCCCGAACGACGTACTTCACAGTGTACTCCCACGGCTTGAGCGTCAGCCGGAGTGGCCGCGCCGGGCCGATCGTGAAGGTCTTCATCCTCTTGCCGCCCCCCTCGGCCTCCATCGCCTCGACCGTGGCGCTGATCAGGCCCTGGGTGAGGTAGCGCGTGAGGACGTCGGCGGCCTGGAGCGCTGCCATCTCGAGCGCCTTCTTCGCCGGGATGCCCGCCATCCGGTAGTACTTCGCGACCCCGGAGAGGTCGTCCGCCCCCTTCTCCCGCATCTTTACCGCGACCTCTGCCGCGAACTCCGCCCGGTCGAACGGCTCGTTCCGCTGCTTCTGCCCTTCCTGCTGCTTATCGTTCACGTCGCATCCCTCCGCGCACCTCGATCTCGACCTCCGCCTCGCGCCTCCTCGGCGGCCCCGCCGAGTTCGGCCGCCGCATCCCGCCCTGCGCCTCGATCGTCACGTGGGGCATCCGCTCCTCCGGAGTCGGCGGACGCCGGCCCATCACCTTCGCGACGGCGACACCACCGGCCAGCAGGCCGACGGCGACGACCGCAGCGACCCACCACGGAAACCCATCGCCACCGCCGCCGCCCGTGTCGGTGGGGGTGACCGTGACTTCCGTCACCGTCGGAGGCACGGTCGTCTCAGTGACCGTCGGCGTGACGGGCGGCGTGTCGAGGCCGTCGAGCCGCAGAGTCCGAACGGTGGTCGCCGTGCCACCGGGTCCCTCGACTGTCAGCCGGACGATGTAATTCCGGCGCTCATCCGGATAGACGTGGATCGGGTTCCGCTCGGTGGAGGTGGTCTCATCCCCGAACTCCCACCGCCACGACGTTATCGAGCCGGTCGATGTGTCCGTGTATAGGACGCGCAGCCCGTTCGCGGCATCGGGGGCCCAGGTGAAGTCGGCGGCCGGAGGGGAACCCGGAGGCACCGTTTCGAGCGTCGGCGGCGCGATCGGAGGTGTTGTCGGCGTCGTCGTCGGAGGTGTCGTCGGCGTGGTCGTCACCGTCGTGATATTCGTCGTCGGCCCGTCCGTGCTGCGTTCAACGAGGTCGAACGTCGTGGTCGCGGTCCCATCCGTCTCGACAGCCTGGACCGTGGCCGTGTAGGTGTCGGGCCGGAACCCGGATGTGTCGGCTGTGAATCTGAAGGTGTTGAGCATGCCGCCCCCGGCGACCACCCTGGTCGTGCCCGTGACGCCGCCAGTGTGATTTCCTGTCTGTGATTTATCAGTCGACCGGAACGAACTCGGAAGGATCGTCACCAGCAAGTCTTGGCCAGCTGCGAGGTTGGTCGACCCCGTCAGCTCGACCGTGTCGCCCCTGTGGAGGTCTCCCCCGGCGTCGATCTCGATCCAGACCGGCTCGACCAGGACCGTCCGCTCGGTCGTCACGGCTGTCGGAGGGGGATCGACCTCAGAGAAGTAGACGGTCAGCCGGACTGTGTATTCTTTCGGATCCGTGAAAGTGTGGTTCATGTGCCGGCCCTCCATAGTGGAACTCCCATCGCCGAAATCCCACTCCCATCGGTACGGCGTGCGCCAGGAGTACACGGGGTCGTACGATCCGTCCTCGAACTCGACTAGGAGCGGGGCCGTGCCGCGCTGCGGTGAGAACGAGAAGTCCACGACGGGCGTGCGGGACGGGAACGGAGTCGGTGTCGGGGTTGATGACGTCACCACGATGACCTGCTCGTGCGTTCCGCCACCCCAGATGCTTCCCTCCGAGTCGGGGTCAGGATCGGTGTGGAACCGTGCGGTCAGTCGCGCCGTGTAGGTACCGGGGGAGGTGTATCGATGTGTCGGGTTCTGCAGGGTCGAGGTCGCATTGTCCCCGAACTCCCAGCGCCAGTCGGAGGGGTTCGGGCCGGTCCGATCCGTGAACTGGACTCCAAGCGGCGCCTTTCCCTCGGTGGGCACGGCATCGAATGCGACTGCCGCAGTCGCCGGCGGCACAAGCAGAAGTATGAATAAGAGCGCGGCAACGGTCGTGGCGAGGGTGAGTGCGCGGCACCCGAAGCGAGCCTTCACAACCCCATAACGGTCCGCGTATATCTTCCCTGATCTTATAAGGCTTTCCAAACGGATCGATGCCAAAACCCTGGCCTATCTCCGCGCTGTGGCCGGAAGAGCCGCGATAAAATACATGGCGCGATCGGGATCGCGGTCTGTCGACAACGCTGACCCAGGAAGAGTGAGGGCGATCGGCGGGCCGATCCTCCGCCTTACGCGAAGATCATCGTCCCGACGCCATCGCGGGTGAAGAGCTCGAGGAGGAGATTGTGCTCGGTGTTGCCGTTGATGATGTGCGCGAACCGGACGCCGGCCTCGAGCGCACGGCACATCCCCTCGACCTTCGGGATCATTCCGCCCGCGACGGCCCCCGAGCCGATCATAGCGAGGGCCTCGTCGACCGAGAGCCGGCGGTAGACCTTCGTGCGCTCACGGTCCATGACCCCGTCCACGTCGGTCATGTTGATCAGCTTGTAGGCCTTCAGCGCGACCGCGATCATCGCGGCCGCCGTGTCCGCGTTGATGTTGAGCGCGTTGCCGTCGCGGTCGATCGCGATCGGGGCGACGACGGGGACGTACCCGGCATCGAGCAGGGTCGAGAGGAGCGCCGCCTCGACCACCTGGACCTCGCCGACGTGCCCGAGATCGACCTGCTCGTCGTGGTCTCCGACCCGGACGAGCTGGGGGCCCATGCGCCGCGCGACGAGGAGGCCGCCGTCGTTGCCGGAGAGGCCGACGCCGTGCGCGCCGCACTTCTCGAGGAGCGAGACGATGTTCGACGAGATCTTCCCGACCAGCACCATCTGCGCGACCTCGAGCGTGTCCTCGTCCGTGACCCGCAGGCCCGCGACGAACTTCGGCTCCTTGCCGAGCGCCTTCATCTTCTCCGTGATCTCGGGGCCGCCGCCGTGGACGAGCACCACGCGGATGCCGATGTAGTGCAGGAGCACCACGTCCCGGATCGCGGCCTCGAGCACGCCCGGATCGACCATCGCGTGGCCTCCGAGCTTGATCACCATGACCGTGCCGCGGAACTGCCGGATGTACGGCAGGGCCTCCGTCAGGACTTCGACCTGTCTCATGTCGTGTACTTCCCGTTGATCTCGACATAGCCCGGAGTCAGATCGCAGCCCCATGCCGTGGCCTCTCCCTCGCCGGCCGCGAGGTCGAGGGTGAAGACGATCCGCTTTGCGGCCATCGCGGCCTTGGCCTTCGCAAGGTCGACCACGATCTCGCCCCGCGCCACGAGTGGCACGGCCCCGTCGCCCTCGCCGATGGAGAGCGAGACCGCGTACGGGTCGAACTCGACCCCGGCCCGGCCCGCGGCCGCCACGATCCGGCCCCAGTTCGGGTCCTCGCCGTAGACCGCCGTCTTGACGAGCGGCGACCCGACGATCGTCCGGGCCACGGCGGCCGCGTCCTCCTCCTCGGGCGCGCCGGTCACGGTCATCTCGATCAGCTTGGTCGCGCCCTCGCCGTCGGCCGCGATCTGGATCGCGAGCGCGCGGCAGCAGGCCTCGAGCGCCCGCTCGAACGCGTTCGGCGCGACCCTGCCCGCAGCCCCGGTCGCCGTCAGGAACGCGACATCGTTCGTGGAGGTGTCGCCGTCCACGACGACCCGGTTGAAGGAACGATCCGCGGCGAGCCGGAGCGCGGCCGAGAGGATCGGCTGCTCGACAGCGGCATCGGTATAGATGAACGCGAGCATGGTCCCCATGTTCGGCGCGATCATGCCCGACCCCTTGCAGATACCCGCGACCGAGAAACCGTCTCCGCGGATGAGCGCATGCTTCTCGACGAGGTCGGTCGTCATGATCGCCCGGGCCACATCGGCCTCGGCCCCCTCGGAGCGGGCGAGCGAGCCGGCAATGCCGGCCGCCTGCCGCTCGATCCGGGGGAGGTCGAGGTACCGGCCGATCACTCCCGTCGAGGCCACGCCGACCTCGCGCTCCTCGATGCCGAGCGTGCTTGCACCGAGCGCGCCCATCGCGGCCGCATCCTCGAGCCCGCGCCGGCCTGTGTGGGCGTTCGCGCAGCCCGAGTTCGCGATGATGCCCCCGAGCCGGCCCCGCCGGATCCGGTCCATCATCAGTTCGATGGGGGCCGCGCGAACCAGGTTCGAGGTGAAGACGCCGGCCGCAGTCCCCTCGGCCCGGATCAGGGCGAGGCCGTACTTCCCCTCTTTGATGCCGGCCGCCTCGACACCCTCGATTGTGCAGATCGACCTCATACCGCGGGCTCCCGCCCGGCCGCGAGCCCCTGGACGATGTCCGAGCGGGTCGCGATCCCGATGAGGTCGGCCCCGCGCATCACGGGGAGGCGGACGATCCCCTCCCGGAGCATCAGCGCGGCCGCATCCTCGATCGCGGCCTCGCCGCTGATCGTGATCGTAGGCTCGCTCATCACCCGGCTGACGGGCATGCTCCCGATGTCGGCGAGTGCCGCCTTGGTCTTCTCCCAGTTGATGAACTCGCGAATCGGCACCTCGATGATCTCGAGCGGCGACGGCAGCCAGAGGTCCTCCGAGGGCGGCCGGGTCGAGAGCAGGGCGAGCAGGTCCGAGTCGGTCACCATGCCGACGAGCTGCGTTCCCTTGAGGACGGGCAATCCGCCGATGTGGTGCTCCCGCATGATTCGTGCGGCGTCCCGGACGCTCGCGTCCGCCTGGACCGTGAGCGGGTCCGGGGTCATGATCTCGCTGACATTCATGGTTCGTTCCTCAGGGGGCGACGCCGGGCGTACGGAGCCCATCGTCCTCGGGGTAGCCGCACATCAGGTTCATGTTCTGGATCGCCTGGCCGGCCGCGCCCTTGACCAGGTTGTCGATCGCCGAGACAACGACCGCGCGGTCCTCGGCCACCTCGACCGCGAGGTCGCAGAAGTTCGAGCCCCGCACCGACGAGAGGCTCGGCCGCTGGTACCGGACGAACGGCTCGTCCTTGTAGAAGTCCCGGTAGAGCTCCTCGACCGCCTCCTGCTCCATCGGCTCCGAGAGCAGCACGTGGGCTGTCGTCAGGATTCCGCGGTTGACAGGGAGGAGGTGGGGCGTGAAGTAGCAGCGTGCAAGCGAGCCGAGGGCCGCGAGCTCCTGGCGCATCTCGGCCAGGTGGCGGTGGTTCGTCCACTTGTACGCCGTGCAGGTGTCGCCCACATTCGGGTAGTGGGTCACGGCCGACGGGTTGTCCCCGGCCCCCGAGACCCCCGTCTTCGAATCGTAGATCACCGTCTCGGCATGGTGGGCGAGCGGGGCCGCCGCGAGGGTCGCCCCTGTGGGGAAGCAGCCCGGATTCGAGACGAAGCTCGCCCCGACGATCGCGTCTCGATGGAGCTCCGGGATCCCGTACGGGGCCGCGAACCAGGCCGAGTGCTCGACCTCGTAGACCGCCTCGAAGACCGCCTTCGGCAGGCGGTAGTCGGCGGAGAGGTCGACCACCCGGATGCCGCGGTCGAGGAGCGGGCGCACGTACTGCATCGCAGCCGTGTGCGGCACAGCGAGGAACGCGAAGTCCGCGTCGATGGCATCGACGGCCGGGTTCGTGAACGCGATCTCCGTGAAGCCGGTCAGCTGGGGGTGGACGCGCGTGAGCGGAATGCCGTCGTGCCGCCGCGAGGTCGCGACGGTCACCTCGGCCGAGGAGTGGGAGGCGAGCAGGCGGACAAGGTCGCCGCCTGCGTACCCCGAAGCCCCGACGATGGCGATCTCCATGCGCATATATCGGAGCGGTCGCGGTTTAAGGGGATCGATATCACCGGATGATCTTCGCGATCGAGAGTTCGAGGATATCCTCGGCACCTGCCGCCTTCAGCATCGGGATCAACCGGTTCACCTCGGACTTCTGCACGACCGTCTCGACCGAAAAGTAGTCGATCCCGAAGAGCGCCGAGACAGTCGGGCGCTTGAGAGCGGGCAGAGCGGTCATCACCGCATCGACCGAGCCCGCCGGGACGTTCATCGAGAGGAGGGTGCGGCTCCGGGCGTCGAGCACGCCGAGGAGCAGGATCGTGATCTCGTCGATCGCCCGCCGCCGCTCGGGGTCGGCCCAGGCCTCGCGGTTCGCGACGACCACGGTGTACGACTCCATGATCTGACCGATGATCTTCAGGCCGTTCTTGCGGAGCGTGGTCCCGGTCTCGGTCAGGTCGACCACGACGTCCATCAGGTCGGGGACCTTGGCCTCCGAGGCGCCGTACGACGGGAAGAGGCGGACGTCGATGCCGAGCTCGGCGAAGAACCGTTCGGTCAGGCGGGGGTACTCGGTCGTGACCCGGGCCCCGGGCCGGATCGCCTGGACCGTGTCCGCCGGGTCCGTGGCGTGGACCGCGACCACGATCCGGACCGTGCCCTCGCCGGTCTTGGAGTAGTTGAGCTTCGCGACCTCGACCACGTCGGCCCCGGTCTCGTGGACCCAGTCGAGCCCCGAGATCCCGAGGTCGAAGTAGCCCATCGCGACGTACTGCGGGATCTCCTGCGGCCGCAGGATCGTGACCTTGCCGATCCGGTCGTCACGGATCGTCGGGCTGTAGTCGCGGTCGGTCCGGCGGACGGCGAGGTCGGCCTCGCGAAAGAGCGCGAGGGTCTGCTCCTCGAGCGAGCCCTTGGGGAGGGCGATGCTGATCATGCAGAGAGCGTGGGCGTGAGAAGCCGATAAAAGGGGATCAGTCGAGCAGGTGGACCACGAAGCCCGAGAGGACCTTCGGCTCGAACCAGGTCGACTTGGGCGGCATCACGAGCCCGGCGTCGGCGCAGTCGAGCACGGTCGCGATCGGGAGGGGCTGGAGTGCGAACGCGACGGCGAACTCTCCCGAGTCGACGGCCTCGGTCAGCCGTGTCAGCGGCTTGGCGCCGCCGAGGTACTGGAGGCGCGGATCGCCGCGGGGATCCGAGATCCCGAGGATGGAGTCGAGGACCCGGTCCTGGAGGAACTGGACGTCGAGCCCGTGGATCAGGCCCTCGTCCTGCTCGCGCGGAAACGAGAGCTCGTACCACTGCCCCGGGAGGTACATGTGGAGGACGCGCCGGTCCCCGGTGGCCGGCGTTCGCGGCGGGACGTGGAACCCGCACGCGTCGACGCCCCCGATCGGCTCGACCGTGCCGAGCGCACGGAGGGCGCGGAGGCACGACTCGGGCGTGAGCTGGCCGAGGTCGGTCACGAGCCGCGAGTACCCGTGGAGCCGGACATGCTCGTGGGCGAAGAGGACGGCCATGAACCGCTCCGACTCGACCGATGCGGTCCCCGAGGCGCGCCGGGCCTCGGCGACGGCGACCGCGGACTTCGCCCGGTGGTGGCCGTCGGCGATGTAGAGCGCGTCGACCGCTCCGAATGCCGTCTCGAGGGCCTTGATCGCGGACGGATCATCGATCCGGTGCAGCCGGTGGCGCACGCCCCGATCGGCCGCGGTCTCGGTCGACACCGGCAGATGCCGTGCGACCTGCTCGAGCCGGGCGTGCAGGCCCCCCGGGTCGCGGTAGAGGAGGAAGACGAGGCCCGTGTTCGCGTCCACGGCCTCGATATGGCGCGTGCGGTCGCGCTCCTTGTCGTACCGGGTCTGCTCGTGCCGCCGGATCAGGCCGGACTCGTAGTCGCCGACCTCGACGCAGGCGACGATGCCGACGAAACTCCGCTCGCAGGTCGCGACCTCGTAGACGTAGAACCCCGGCGATTCGTCCTGGAGCATGAGCCCGTCCGCGAGCAGGGCGCGGAACCGCTCGCCCGCCAGCGCGTAGACCCGGTCGTCGTCGGGCCTCACGCCCGGAAGGTCGGCGTCCGAGCGGATCACCGAGAGGAACGAGAGCGGGTTCTCCGCGAGGACCGCCCGGGCCTCGGCCGTCGAGACGACGTCGTACGGGACCGACGGGATCGCCTGCGCGTGGGCCGGGGAGGGCCGGACGCCGGCGAACGGATGGATCTGCACCATGGCTTCCCGTACTCTGGGGCGTGGGCGGACAAAAAGCCCGTGCTCGGGTCCGATCCCAACCCTCATATGGGTGATCGGCCAACCTGACTGGACGATGATGGCGGAGCCGTTCCAGATCCACCGGGCCCGGGTCGACGACCTTCCCGGGATTGCGGCGATCGAACGGGTCTCGTTTCCCGATCCCTGGGACGAGTCGACGCTCGCCTGGGTCCTCGATTACTGCGGCGACTTCTTCTTCGTGGCCCAGGCCGGGTGGGCCGTGACCGGGTTCCTCGCGGGCGCCTGCGAGGACACGGGCGAGCAGATCTACGGCCACATCTGCAACTTCGCGGTCGCGCCGGGCTTCCGCAAGCGCGGGGTCGGGCGGCAGCTCGTGGCGAGGGTCGAGCAGCAGTTCGTGGTGGCCGGGGCCTCGGCCGTCCAGCTCGAGGTCCGGGCCTCGAACCTGGCCGCCCAGGCCTTCTACCGCCGGTGCGGATATACCGACGTCTTCACCATCCCCGGATACTACGCGAACGGCGAGGACGCGCAGATGATGATGCGCTGGTTCCAGCTAGCCGCGACCGAGGGTCGCGTGGGCCCGCGCGAGGTGGTGGGCCGCCTGCGCCGCCGAGCAGGGAGAGTTCTCCCGCGAGCACGCCGGCCGCGACGATCTCCGCGAATGCCTTGCGCGTGCGTCCCGGGGGGATCGCCGCCGCCGGCGACCCCGAGCAGGCCGAGACACTCGGCCTGGGTCTCGATCGCGGTGCCGCCGCCGACGGTGCCCGAGCGGGAGCGCGGGGAGCGTGACCGCAACGTACGCCCCGCCCGGGGCCGGGTCGACGGTCGTGACCGCGAGCGAGCCCTCGACCACGTGGGCCGGGTCCTGCCCGCAGGCGATGAAGAGGGCCGCGACGACGTTCGCCGCGTGCGCGTTGAAGCCGAGCGAGCCGGCGCGGGCCGAGCCGACCAGGTTCTTCCGCGTATTCACCTCGGCGAGGGCTCGCGGCGTCGGTCTTGAGAACATCCCTGATCAGGTCGTCGGAGAGGAGGACGCCGGCCGCGACCGTGCGCCCCCTGCCCGAGACCGCGTTGACGGCGGCGGGCTTCTTGTCCGTGCAGAGGTTGCCCGAGAGCGCGACGAGCCGGGCCCCGGTCTCGCGCTCGACCACGGCGCTCGCGGCCTCGGAGGCGATCGTGACCATGTTCATCCCCATCGCGTCCCCGGTCGTAAACTCGAGCCGGACGAAGACCGAGGTCCCGGCGATCGACGTGGTCGCGGCGACGAGCCGGCCGTGGCGCGTGGTCGCTTCGGCCGCCGTCTGGAGCTCGGCGAGGTGCGCCTCGACCCAGCGGACGATCTCGGCGGCGTGCGCGACCGACCGGGCGGCGAAGACCGGTGCCCGGGTCATCCGGTCGGCGATGATCCGGACCTCGGCGCCGCCGGCCCGGGTGATCGCGGCGCATCCCCGGTTGACCGAGGCGACGAGCGCCCCCTCGGTGGTCGCGAGCGGAAGCCAGTAGTCTCCCGTCCGCGTACTCGCCGCGGACCCGGAGCGGGCCCGCGACGCCGACCGGGACCTGGACCGCGCCGATCATGTTCTCGCAGTTCCGCCGCGTCACACGGTCGGGAGAGATTGCGAAGGCCCCGAGCGTCGGGAGCGCGGTCCCGGTCTCCGCCTCGATGTACGCCCGGCGGACTGCGACCGCGTCGGCCGCCGGGAGCTCCTGCTCGAGTGCATAGAGTTTAAGCGCCCCGCTCCGAAGCTTCTCCAGGTACTCGTCCATACCAGAGGTATGGGCGCCGGAGATGATGAGGCATGGGGGAGCGCGAGAGCTGGGCGGTCGCGGTGGCGCGGGAGGACGGGGAAACATACCGTCGCCTCCTCCTCGAGCGCGGGCTCCTCGACCGGTCCCTGAAGGTCCGGCTGGAGGGGGATCGGCTCCTGCTGCCCGTGCTCGAGCACGTCGAGGGCGCAATCCGCGCGCGGTTCTCCTCGCATGCGCCGCGCCCGGAGCTCGCCGCGGCACGAGCTCGTGGGAGGCATCGCGATCCTGCCCGAGCCCGACCCGGAGGCGGCCCGGCTTCTCATCGCGTCGCGCCCCTCGATCCGGACCGTGGTGGCCCCCGAGGGGCATGTCGAGGGGCCGTACCGGACTCGCCGCTTCTCCGTGCTCGCGGGCGAGCCGACGACCGTGACCGAGGTCCGCGAGCACGGCCTCGTCTTCCGGGTCGACCTCGCCGAGGTCTACTTCTCGGCCCGCCTCTCCACCGAGCGGCAGCGCCTCGCCGGGCTCGTCGAGCCGGGCGAGCGGGTGCTCGACATGTTCGCCGGCGCCGGACCGTTCGCCCTCACGCTCGCCCGTACGGCCCGGTTCGTTGCGGCCTCCGACATCAACCCCGCGGCGGTCGCGGCCATGATCGAGAACTGCCGGAGGAACCGGATCGACAACGTGCTCCCGGTCCTGGCCGACGCGGCCCGCCTTCCCGCTCTCTTCACCCGCCCCTTCGACCGCGTGATCATGAACCTGCCGCTCTCCCCCCTCCCGTTCCTTCCCGCGGCGTTCTGCACTCTGCCGTCCCGGCGGGACGATCCACCTCTACCACCTCCAGTCCGCCGGGGGCGAGGCCCTTCCCGCGCTCGCGCCGTTCCCGGTTGCCGACGTCGTCGAGCACCGGGTCCGGTCGTACTCACCGGGCCGGTGGCACGCAGCCTATGATATCCTCGTTGGTCCCGGAAAAGCCCCATGACAGATACGTATATATCCCATTGTCCTCTCTTCTTGGTCCGGTGGATTCCATGACCGAAGAACAGAGCGGACACGACAAGAGCCTCTCGAAGACCAAGAACATCCAGACCGATCAGAACACCCGCCGGGCCGCCGAGGAGCGCGAGGGCATGGGGATGAACGAGCGGAGCGCACTCCCGACCGAGGGGATGGGCGAGAAGCCCGGCGCCGGGTACTGGGACCAGATGAAGCCCGAGGACTCGTCCGACATGTCCAGAACAAGTCGCGGTTCGGCGTCTTCGAGAAGGAGGGCGGGACGGGCCCTTCCGTCGCCAAGGAGGGCACGGACTTCGAAGAAGGACGTCCGGTCCATGAACCAGTCGGGCATCTACGCCGAGAAGGACGCCAGGACCTGGAAGGACATGGCGAAGTCGGGTGAGAGCAAGACGGGCAAGAGCAAGGGCGCGTCGGGCAAGCGAGGAGACTGAACCGACGGGCACGCAGGGCCAGCACTGGCGCGGCGAGCCCTGGTCGAAGAACCCGAAGGTCGGCGGCAAGGAGACGACCGGGACCGAAGGCGCGCCGGGGACCTCCGGGTCGGGCCGCCAGGACAAGTCCTAACAGACCTTCTTTCCCCATTTTTCCGATTGCCCCCGGTGAGGCGGGGCAAAACCTATCTCGTCGGAGAGCGCGTCTGCGGTCAGGTGAGTTCCGAATGCAGAAGGAGCAGGATCAGCAGACCGCTCCGGCGGACGACCGCCGGAGCCGGGTTCCGACCGAGCCCGACCCGAACAGCGAGCAGCGGACCGGCGGCGAGGGCCGCAAGATCGGCAAGAGCGTCCAGCAGGAGGATCGAAAGTAGATCTCCGTACATTGCATCATCTTAAAAAGTCACATCGGGATTAAAGAGGACAAAAGTTATCTCTTTCAAGAGTCTCTTCAGCCCCCGGTGAGTTCGGGAATGCGGGACCGGAAGAAGGGCCGGTCCGGACGGGTGGTACGTCGGGGTCGTCGCAGACCGATACGAACCGCTGAAACCCCGGACCATCCTCTTCATCAACCGTGGTCGCGACGGCCCGGTTCACCTCGATCTTCGATCACCAGTCGTCACCGTCAGGATCCCAGTGGATAGTGAGATCGATGAGACATACACACACGTATCATGCTCCGGTATCTCTGGCAGCTCTCTCCGAGACTGCCCTGCCGTCCGACGCCCCGACGGGGGTGCCCATCGCCGGCGACGCATTTCTGCCCGTGGAGGCGGGACCGGACAACCGTCCCCTCCGACACGGGAGGAACGACCCCGATTTCGCTTCGGCCACGGATGCCCGCACCGGTTCGGCCGATGGAGGTCCTTCCGCGGAGCGCCGGCCCGGCAACGGCCTCGCGACGGACGGATTCGGGATGCGATATCGCCAGCCCGGGTGGACGCAGAACCGATCCGGGCGAGACGATGGCCCGGGCAGATCTTCGGACGAGTCCCGCTCCTGGATGATCCGCTGAGCGCCCGGGCATTACGATTTTTTCCAACGGCGGCCCCTTCGCCCTGTTTCGACTGAACCTGCACGCAATCCTTATTACGGACGCGCGCCTCTCCCCTCATCGGGGCTTCAATGGACCGCAAAAGATCGAATACGGCTGAGAGGGGACATGCGTCGGCGGAACAGACCGCACCGCCGGGCGAGGGATGGACCGCAGTCGGGCCGGGCGGCGACATGCATCACCAGCCGAACCCGACGCCGCCGGGGGCGACGCGGCGCATCGAGGGCGTGGGTCCCGGCCAGACATCGGGCATGGCGGACGATCTCGGCACCTCCGGCAGCCGCGGTACTTCGGGTGCCCGCGACGAGTACGACGACAATGCCCTCCCCGGCGACGGCCCCGGATCCCGCCACGGCCAGCCCGGGCGCGGCCAGGATACTGCGAGGTGAGTTCACTGGAGATCGATCCGCAGAGTACCGGAGGCAGGAGCGGGCGAACGCCCGACGGAGACGAAGGCTGCCGCAGGGCGCCGCACCCGCGGAGGGACGTCGTACCAGCACAGTCTCTCGGCGAGAGGGATCAAGTCGAGCGGACAGGGGCGCTCGCACTCGACGAGGACCTGCTCTCGAGCCTGGAGCGGCTCGAGCGGGCCGCGCGTCGTCCTCTGATCGAGGACGATGAGCCGGAGGGGCCCCGCCGGACACGGCCCTACGGCCGACACGGCGGCGGGAGAGAGCGGACCCAGACGTCGGCGGGCGGCGTCGAACAGCGTGTTCGGGGCCCCCGCTTCGAGTGGTGACGCCGTCCAGACCGGAGCAGCGATCGCCGTCGCGATTGAGGGGAAGAAAGCGCCCGGCTCTTCTCAGACACCGGTGTCGTACGGGTCCACCCGGTCGATCTGGACCGGGCGGCGCTCGCGCTCGGCCGCCTGCCGGAGCTCGGTCACCCGCGGCACGTTCCCGAGCCCGGCCAGGAGCACGACCACGCCGACCCGCCCCGCGTCGACCGGGTAGTCGCCCGAGCGGAGCTCGAAACCGGCGATCGTCCGATCGAGCCAGCGCTGCACGGTCGTGAAACCCTTCATCGAGAGGCTCGCGCGAGGGCCCGGCCACGAGCAGCAGCGCCTTCCTCGCCGCGGTCAGGTCGCACGGGACCGAGACCTCCTCGTAACAGGCCTTCTTCGCGAGGCTCGACGATCCGGGCCGCCCCGTCGTACGAGTCGGTCTTCGAGAGGAACGGCACCGGCCGGCCGATCAGCCGTGCGAGCCAGTGCTCGCGGAGCGGCTCGAACGCGTACCCGACCGCGGCGAACCCCTGGCCCGAGAGCGTCCCGAGCACCTCGCCCGCGTCGACCACGACCTGCCCGACCTCCTGGCCGAACTCGCCGGCCCGGAGCAGCAGCCCGATCCGCCGGGCGGCCTCGAGGTTCAGGGCCGCGTAGAGCGTCGGCGAGGGGTCCCGTGCGCCGGCGGGCCTCCGGGCCGCGAAGGTCTCGTTGTCGAAGAGGAGGATCGCATCGGCTCGCGGCAGCAGGGCATCGAGCGCCTCGGCGGCCTGCGTCGCGATCCGCTGCCCCTCGGAGCGCTGGGGGAGGGCCGCGAGCACGAGCACGGGCTCCGTAAAACCCGCCTTCAGTGCGTCCACCAGCGCAGGGGCGACCGTGGCCGTCTCGCCCCCGGCCCCGATGCAGAGCAGGAGCGCGTCCACACCGGACGCGTCCTGCCGTTTCAGGTGGAACAGCACCTGCTCGAGGTCGATCGCACCCGGCCCGACCGGCGGGTAGTAGAGCCGGTGCTCCTCGGTGATGGCCGAGAGCTGCCGGATCGCCTGGGCGTCCGTATCGATCGCGGCGGCCTCGACGCACGAGACCTTTCCCGCCCGGTCCCTGCGGTAGAGCGCGTCCGCGAGCCGTCCGCCCGCACCCCCGAGGCCGATCGCGAGGACCCTCATCGGTAGAGTATTGTCGAACGGATCGGATATGTGCATCGCCGACGGCGCGTCCCGTCGGGAAGGCCGATCAGCGAAAAAAAAGGATTAGATGTAGGGGTTCCGCAGGCCCTTGCCGACGCCGAACTTGACGCCGCTCCTCGATGGTCTTGCGGTTCTTGGTGATCTTCTCGGTCGCGAGCTTCGTGACGAGCTCGAGGCCGGGCTTGACCTCCTCGATCGCCTTCGTCTCGAAGCAGCCGGCGGCCATCGCCTTTGCCCAGACGTCGTTGCCCTTCTTCGAGCGAACGAAGACCGTGGACCAGCCGTCGGGCGTTCCGACCGAGCCCGTCGAGACGTCCGCGAGGTTCGCGACGTAGTCGAGGCAGACGTGGCAGCCGGGCTGCTCGTACTTGTGCGTGATCTTCAGGGGGAGCTGGACGACCGCACCGCGCTCGGTGTAGATCCAGAACTTGCCCTTGCCGATGTCGAGCTTGACCACGTTCTCGATCTTCGTGTTCCCGTGGTCCTCGACGAGCTGGATGATCGACTGGTACGGGAAGTTCTCCATGCAGAAGATCCCGACCGCCAGCGCGATCTTGTCGGGGACGTCGCGGAGGCCGATCGGGTAGAGCTGGCCCTTGCGCAGACGCCTGCATCTGGCAGGGCGTCACCGACGATGCCGACCTCTGTCGAGGCCGTACGACTCCGCGTCGCCTCCTTGATCAACGAGACGTTCGGGCGGAGGCTGTACTTCGTGCCGCGGGCGCATGTAGAGCTCTCGGGGCCGTGGTCGCCACCATCGGCGGCGGCTGCCACGGCTCCGCCGGGGTCAACCACAGACGATCGCACCGTCGATGATCCCCTCTTCGAGCGCAAACGCGAGCGTACCCGTCGACGATGCCGCCGTCCTGTGATCCCGCAAGAATTGCCCCGGTTGGTGCTGCGCGCGGCGACACAGGACGAGTAGTTTCCGAGGAAGTTGTCCTGAACCATGATCGTCACCTCAGGGCGCCATCGCGGCGTCGATCGTCTCCATGATCGCCTCGTAGTTGGTTCACCACATCGAACGATGTACCAGCTGCGCGGGCACTGGTTGAAGCAGGCCCCGCACTTGATGCAGAGGTTCGCGCGTCGATGTTGGGCTTGCCGTACTGCGTCGTGATCGCGCGGACCGGGCAGGCCGCGGCGCAGGTGCCGCATCCCATGCAGAGCCCCTGGTCGATGACGTCGGTCATCAGGTCGCAGAAGCAGGCGTGGTCGTAGCCCGTCGGGGCCGGTCGCGCCGCCAGCCATCAGCGGCTTCAGGTAGGCCGTGGCGAGGGCCTGCTGGTCGGCGTTCGCCCTTGAGGAGCAGATACGCCGCGACGCAGACGTTCCGGATCTGCTGGGGTGTCGGCGCGCATCCGGGGATGTAGACGTCGACCTTGATCAGGTCGCCGATGGCGACGGAACGACTCGTGCTGGGGCTGGTTCTGCTGACCGCCCCGGCAGAACCGGGTGATGTTCCCATACGCGGCGCATCCGCCGAGCGCCACGACGATCTTCGCCTTCTCTCGCGTCTCGCGGATCTCCTCGACCGAGAGCCGGTCGTTGATGCAGACCGAGCCCTCGACGAGCGCGACATCCATCTCGGGGATGTGGCGCACGTCGGCGAGGGTCAGGTCGTAGACCCAGTCGACGTACTTGTCGAGCAGGGTCAAGAGTCCCGCGTAGTTATCAGTCTATAGCAACCTCGCAGCCCGTGCATCCACTCATGTGCACGTGGCCGGCGGTAATTTTGTCAGACACAGGTTTTGCCTCCTTTCTATCGGATTGTGCCGTTGTCGGTACCTTCTCATCAGGGGGGATGGCAGTCTTCTGCTCCTCCACCACCGGTGCACGTTCGGCCGGGATCGCTCCCGTGGGGGGAGCGCCCGGCGCTATTGGTTTCAGGGCATCCGTCTGCGGCGTATCCACCGCGACGTCCTTCTTCTTGAAGATGGCGAGGATCTTGTCAAAGAATCCCATTCTCGACTCCGATCTCGTTGAGTATGAGCGCTACCGTTCTCGGTACCGCCGCTTCAACCTCTTCAGAGAGCCCCATTTCGAACTCTGGCGCGCTGACGCGTCCGGGCTGACACCCGATGATCGTGATCTCGACCCGGTCCTTGATCCGCTGCAGCGGCTCGGCGAGGTCCCACGAATGGGCGTCGCGATAGGCGCCCGGAGGCAGATCCTCCACCTTCAGCCGCGCGAGCTGGCCGGGTTCTCCCCCGAAGTCCGCGCAGTCGATAATGATCAGCCGCTCGGTGACCTCGGGATCGAGCAGGGTAAAGACAAAGTGGGGGCCGCCGAGCCCGGCGTCGATCACCTTGACGTCGCCGGGCAGGTCGACCTCCTGCAGCGCCTCGATCACGGCCGGGCCGAAGCCGTCGTCCGCGAAGAGGGGGTTGCCGCACCCCGCCACCACGATCCGTGGGAACAGCATTTACCGGACGCTCACTGGATCAGCTTTTCCGCCACGATCCTGTTCTTCTCGTCCACGACGATCATGTGCGTCGCGCACGAGACACAGGGGTCGTATCCGCGCATCACGACCTCAGCCAGTCTGCCACGGTGCACCGGTGAGGGCGCGGCTGCAGGTCGGGAAGTTCCAGGTGGTCGGGACGAGCATCGAGTAGGTACTGGACCTTGCCGTCCTTGACACGGGCGAGGTGGACGTCGCACCCGCGCGGGGCCTCGTTGGCGGCCCATCCGAGCGAGCCGTCGCCCTGCGGGATCTCGTCCGCGAGCACCGACGCCGCCGGGTTGTAGGCGTCGCAGGCACTCGATGATCTTGTAGAACGCAGTCCGTGTACTCCATCTGCCGGGCGATCTGCTGGCCGATGGTGCCCTTCTCGTCGTAGCCCTTGAAGACGTTGAGACGCGCCCGGGGACCGACCTCGACGGGCTGGCCGTCGTAGAGCGGGACGCCCGTGCAGGCCTCCATCTGGGGCCAGGCCTTGGCGCCCTTCGGGGTGGTGCCGCCGACCGGGTAGCTCGGGTAGTCGTCCGTGATCTCCATCTCGCCCATGTACCAGTCCCAGGGGCGGGTCTCCTTCCAGCGGGCGGGATCCCAGCCCGGGTTCTCGTCCAGGCTCGACGAGCCGTAGATCGGGTCCGCCGCCATGTAGCCCTGGTTGTGGTACCCGAGCGTGTCGGGGATGTCGACCTGCATGCCGCCGACCTCGGACCAGTCGCGCCTCTGGTAGTTGCGGCAGCACCGCGATCATGAACTCCATCTGGTCGCGGGCGAGCGCGAGGCCCTCCTTCGCGAGGTCGTACATCTTCGAGACTTGCGCGTGGCGCCATGTTCTTGTACATGCCGCCGATGCGCGGGTTGCTCGGGTGGATGCACTCGCCGCCGGCGATCTCGCCGATGGTCTGGGCGATCTCGCGGATCCGCTGGATCCGCTTCGCGACCGACCGGACGGGCTCCTCGGGCGTGAACGGGTTGATCTTGACATCCGTCCCGGGGATGTACATGTCCGGGAGCGAGTCAGGATGTTGTGCAGCGCGATCGAGTGGGCGCGGTTCGCACACTGCAGGATCACGCGGAGCAGATAGGCGTCGTCCGGAATGTAGACGCCCATCGAGGCCTCCATCGCCTCCACAGCCGCAAGGGTGTGGGCGATCGGACAGATACCGCAGACGCGGGACGCGATCTTCGGCACCTGTTCGTAGGTCTTGCCGATCGCGAGTTTCTCGATGCCTCGGACCGGCGTGATGGAGAGCCAGTCACCGCGCTCGATGATCCCTTGATCATCGACCTTCAAGACGAGCTTCGAATGTCCCTCATGTCGTGTGGTAGGGGATATCTCAATAACTTTCGACAATTGAATCTCCTCATGGGATTTCGGTGTTCGACAGCCGGTACAGGGTCTGAACGACGGGCCGCACCGCGTGGGCCGGTCGGACGTACTAGGTACGTATACTCTAACCTGTACCCGCCCCGCATATAACCTTTCTCGTGTTATCGGCGGAGCGGTATCCGTTTGCCGAACGGCCCGATTTCCGTCGGAATTCGGAACGGAGACCGGGCCGAACCCGTGGGCATGCGCGGCCAGAATGGCGGCGGATGGCGAGACCCGGGATCGGGTGATAAAAACGTGAAATTTTTATGCGCGGTTATGAACGCGTGTTCCCGTTCTCCTCGGAGAGCTCGACGACGAGCTCGGCGAGCGTCGCCTTGCGCTCGGCGTAGGCGTCGTGCTGGTGGATCGACTCCTCGTTCGTCTGCCGGATCGTGATCCGGGTGTCGCCGGGCAGATGCTCGAAGGAGGCGAGCACCTTCTTCGCCATCTCGCGCACGCAGTCCTCGACGAACCGGGGATTCTTGTGCGCGGCCATCACGACGGCCGACTCGTCGCCGCGCTTGAGCAGCTGGTACACCCGGGCCGACATCGAGTCCTTGAGGATCGTGATGATCGTCTCGAGGTCCACGTGCTCGTCGTCGTCGACCTCGATGCAGAGGAAGCCGCGCCCCCGCTGGTTGTGGGTCGCCATCGGGACCTGGTCGAAGAACTGCTGCGCCGTCTCGCCGCTGACGCCGAGGTCGTGGAGGACCTGGGCCGCATGCTCGGCCATGATGTTCTGGGCGCACGGGCAGGCCGTCATGCCGGTCACCTCCGCCCCGATCGACTTCCGGACGATCGGCTCGTGGAAGGTCCGCTGCGCGATCGCCCGGGCGTGGACCTTGACGACCTCGTGGCAGCCGGTCTTCGAGACCGGCGTCTCGCGCTTGACCATGAACTCGGACCGCATGATCACCTCGGTCCGGTCCGCGTACTCGTGCCGGTCGAGGAGCCCGCGCGCGACCGCGCTGCAGAGCTGCTCGATCTCCGACACGTCGCCCTCGATCGCCTTCTGCAGGACCTCGTCGATCGCCTCGAAGTTGCGCGAGAGGTTCGCGCCCTTGAGCGAACCGGGCAGGTCGACGAAGATGTCGAACGTGGAGATGAAGATCACGGGCCTCTTATTCTTCCGCGAGACCTCGACCAGTTTCTTGACATTCTTTACGCCGACGCGCGTCAGGTTGATGCGAATGTCGGGGCAGGTGGACTGGACATCAGGTAGTTCCATTACTCCGGGCCTCTACACTAAACCGCTTGGCACTCGTATCTGCCAAAAATGAAGATAAACAGTTTATTCTCTTTTATTAGATATGTATATGGCTTCGGGCCAGGGATGATTCGAAGATGATGCAGAAATACTACGAATCGGACGCCGACATCGGCGCTCTGCAGGGCAGGCGGATCGCGGTGATCGGGTACGGGTCCCAGGGACGGGGCCAGGCCCTCAACCTGCGCGACTCGGGCCTGGACGTTATCATCGGTCTGCGGCCCGGCCGGTCGTGGGAGCAGGCGAGCGGGGACGGGTTCGAGGTCTTCCCCGTCGCCGAGGCCGTGAAGCAGGCCGAGATCGTGCAGATGCTCCTGCCCGACGAGTCGCAGGGGCAGGTCTACCGGACCGAGATCCGGCCGCACCTGGCCGACGGCAAGACCCTGATGTTTTCCCACGGGTTCAACATCCACTTCGGCCAGATCGTGCCGCCGCCGAACGTGGACGTGATCATGGTCGCGCCGAAGGGGCCCGGGTTCATGGTCAGGCGGACGTAAATCTCGGGGTGAACAGGGCTTGCAAAGTTAAGGCAGTCTAAAATGCAGAGGGGTTCTGCACCCATGCACGCGAGGTTTGCAGCATTCTCGTAAACCGCATTAGCGGTACCTGCCCCTAAGGTTTAAGATAGATCTGCCGGGGATTGCATCCGCAGGATAGAGCGAGCGCACCATCCTCCAGCCGTAGCACAGCAGCGTCATGGGTAATCGAGATCGTCCGTGTCTGGACATCGTGGTCGTACTGCTCGATCACCCAGTCCCTTCGGGCGACCTCCGGATGCGAGAGCACCTGCAGGGTGAGGGCTTTCAGGCTCTTCTTTGGTTTTTTGAAGGCGGTCTGCGCATCATAGGGTTTTCTCTCCCATGCACAGAGAGGGGTATCGCCTGAGAGGAACTGGATCGGGAGGTCACAGACCACCCTGTCATGGAATTTTACGATATATTTTGGCTCGGCGATCACTTCACCGATATCGCTCCATTTCAGGTCATATTTTTCTGCGATCTGTCCCATCAGCGGGACGTCCCTTGGATCCACCTCGATCAGCATCCTCTCCTGCGACTCGGCGACCATGATCTCTACCGCTTCATGCCGGTTCCCCTCTGGTGAACGCGGTCGGCGTGGATCATACCACCAAGCGGTACTGCACATCTCGCTTGATGCACCGGGAAGCCCTGCAGCGCCAAGGTCCCTGCCAGGCGACTACTTTTCCGGTCCGCTGCCATCTCGAGGATAGCCTCGATCACCAGTTTCTCGGTGAATGGGTCGCCGATCTGGACGCTGGGGCGATCATCTGCCTCGGCCCCCTCGGGAAAGATCCCGTGACGCGAAGGAGGCGCCACCCAGCCCATCCCTTCCGTCGAGGCACCAACCAGCACCAGCCGGTGACCCGGCTTCTTTACGGGCGGTGATGAACTTGTCCGGCTCCATGATACCGATACAGACAACGTTGACAAGCGGGTTCTGAAAGTCCGGGTCAAAACAGAGGTCGCCCCTCACGACAGGGACGCCGATGCAGTTGCCATACCCGCTGATGCCTGCGACCACGTGTTCAAAAAGGTGCCGTTTTTTTCTGCATCGAGCGGGCCAAAAAACAGCGGGTCCATCAGCGCGATGGGGCGTGATCCCATGGCAGAGGTTCGCGGACGATCTTTTGGTGCTCTGCCTGCTTCTGAGTCAGCGTTAACTCACCATCCTATCGAATTGACGGAGTTACTTTCACATACCGGATTTCCTTATTGGGATTATCCTTCACTCGTGTTTCGGCTTGACTGCCGGCCACGACATAGACCGGCTCAGCTCGCTCTTTCAGAGGCTTTACCACTTCTTGAACGTAGCCTTTCTTATCAGCGAGATAGCGCGACATGCCGACATCTCCCACCGGACACACGGCCTGACAATAGCCGCATTTATGGTTAAAGCCAAACATCATCCCCTGCCACAGGCTCATGGTCTCCCGATCCTGAAACCGGGACCGGTATGTTTCCAAATCTTTAGACGCCAACAACGCCTCGACCCAATCAAGGCCGCCGGACCAATCCCTATAGCTATGGATCGCGCAGGCCAGGAAATCGAATGAGCCATCCTTTTGTACTGCCCCCGTCGGACAGACTACTGAACACAATCCGCAGTTAAGGCAAGGATTCTGTTCGAGGTGCTGGTCATAATGATCCACCTGAGCATTGATGAAGATCGAATTCAGCAAGATTGTACTGCCAAACCGGGGCGAAAGGACCAGTCGGTTGAGGCCCATCACCCCGATGCCAGCTTCCAGCGCTATAGTCTTATGGCTTACATCCCAGGTCTTACCGGACCAGCGGTTCATATCCATGGGAAAGGCCGGATTCAGGATCATCCCCGAATATCCTGGCCATTTAGGTGGCGAACAATTTCATCAGAGATCCTGAAAAGCTCTTCTTCGGTCCCACGAAGCACGCTGTTATATAAAGAGCGGGCCGGACTTTGGACATTTTCCCGGTTCATCGCCCGGCTGAGAGAAATAATAGTTTTGGTCCCAGGGTAAAGTTGAACTATGCCTTGACGCTCTTGGGCCAATTCCGGACGGCTGATTTCCACAAGCCCCACTTCATCTGCGCCAGCTTCCAGGCAGATTTGACGGATCACCTCGGCTGGAAATGTATTCGATGTAGTTACGTCTTGCTGCGTTGCCATACTTTTGGCCTCCGTACAAATGGTTTTTTATGGTCAGACATGACATTATCGCTTTCGGCCTGTACCCCCCTGAGGGTCATGCAGGTGCTGAGGCATCGGGCAATCAGACGCTGGTCCTGATCAGTCACATCGCATTCCACCAGACCCAGGTTCCTCCCGGAGCTGACTACCTTTCCCTCGGCCCGGAGCCGGCCCTGCCACACGGGCCGGAGGAAATTGACCTTTAGCTCCACGGTGGCGAAAGTCTCGCCCTCGTTGAGCGTGGTGGCGTAAGCCAGCCCATGGCCGCATCCGCTATGGCGCACAGGATGCCGCCATGCACCGTGCCCAGGGGCTGGTGTGCTGCTTCCCGGCTTCCAGTTCGATCGCCACCTGGCCGGGGCGCACGGCAGCCAGCTCCATGCCGATGAGTTGGGCCACGGGCGGGCCGGGAACCTCACCAGCCATTAGCTGCTGGCAATAATCCAACATGGTGCCGCCGTTTTTCGCCTCTCTCATGGCCGTCTCTCATATGTGTATATGCACTTATGTCATTAAAAAAATTACTTCTTACGGGTCAAAGAGATAACCTCCGACAAGTCGCCCAGGAGATTTTGCAACCTTTCCTCACCCAGCCCTTCCCGGACCCGTTCCTGTGCTTCTTCCCATAAAGGTATTGCCTTAGTCAGGACTTCCATCCCTACAGCAGTCAAATTAATTTCCCTCTCCCGGCGGTCTTCCCCGGGCTTGATGGTTATTAACCCCCGTTTCTCCAGGATCTGCAGATTCCTGGTTAAGGTCGTACGGTCCATCACCGTTACCTGGGCCAGGTTGAGCACGGTCACTGGACCCATTACTCGGGTGGCCATAAGCAAGGAGAACTGGGTAGGGCGCAGGCCACTGGGCCGGAGCACTTCCTCGTAAAGATTGGTAATGGCCCGGGCGGCTTTCCGCACTTTAAAGCAGGCGCAGGTCCGACCGATTTCTTTGCATTCGGCTATTTCCAGCGGTTTGGAGTCCAATGATTGCATAATATGAGTATATACACATTTATTTTCCTGTCAAGAAAATTTCGTACTTACGTGTTATCGCTAACTTGCCAAATGAGAAACCTCCACCCAAACCACGATAGTTCCACATATGAAGTAGGCGATTATGAAAATGTGCTTCGCAACTTTCACAATCGCCTACTTCATAAATTAAACCCAGCCCCAGCGCCAAAAGGCACACAGTACCAAAACCCCTAAGGTGGTAGTTATGAGGGTTACGGGTATCCCGGCCATCAGAAAATCGCGAAATCTCAAGGTAACTTCTTGCTGGGCTCCCTGAGCCACGATAATGTTTGCGACGCTGCCCAAAAGAGTCAGATTCCCGCCAAGGTGCTGGTGAGAGCCAAGAGCAGCCAGACAAAGTTGGGATCGCTCACCAAGGCAATAGCTAATAGCGGGCTTTTGTGCAAGGCACCGGCAGGTTTCGCTATCAGGCCTTCAGCGACGTCATATCAATCACAAACCGGTATTTCACATCACTTTTCAGCATGCGTTCATACGCTTCATTAATATCCTGAATCTTAATCACTTCGACATCTGCAGTGATGCCATGCTCGCCACAGAAATCAAGCATTTCCTGGGTCTCGGCGATACCGCCGATGAGCGAACCGGAGAGGCTGCGGCGTCCGAACAGCAGGCCGAAGGCGGCGACGGCGAGAGGCTTCGCCGGCGCGCCGACAAGGGTGAGATTACCGTCCCGGCGGAGCAGGTTGATATAGGCGTTGATGTCGTGATCGGCGGAGATGGTGTCGAGGATGAAGTCGAAGCTGCCGGTGTGCTTCTGCATCTCGTCAGCACTGCGGGAGACGACGACTTCGTCGGCGCCGAGGCGGAGGGCGTCTTCTTGCTTGCCGGGCGAGGTGGTGAAGACGACGACGTGGGCTCCGAAGGCCTGAGCAAACTTCACGCCCATGTGGCCCAGACCGCCGAGACCCACTACGCCAACCTTTTTGCCCTTGGTGACGCCCCAACGACGCATGGGCGAGTAGGTGGTGATCCCGGCGCATGAAGAGGCGCCGCCCCGGCGGGATCGAGATTGGCAGGGACCCGCAGGACAAAACGGTCGTCGACGACGATGCTATCGGAGTAGCCGCCGTAGGTGACACCTCCGAGGTGCTTGTCCGGGGAATTGAAGGTGAGGGTCATGTTCGGGCAGAACTGCTCCAAACCGGCCTGGCACGAAGGGCAGGTGCCGTCCGAGTCCACCATGCAGCCGACCGTGACAAGATCGCCGGATTTGAACTTGGTGACCGCGGCAGCCAACCTTGGTGACGCGGCCGACGATCTCATGACCGGGGACGATGGGGTAGACGGTCGGCATGAGGCTGGCAAATTCGTCCCGGACATGGTGGAGATCGGAGTGGCAGATACCGCAGAACAGGATGTCGATTTGAACGTCGTGCGCGGTTGGATCGCGCCGCACGATCGTGGTGGGGGCAAGCAGCGATATCGCACTCGCAGCGGAGTAAGCTTTGGCGTTATACATATAATTTATCCTCCTATTATTTTCATTTGGGCACTAAATCCGCCTTGGTATTGTTAGTCGGTGAGGATCTCTAGCATAGAATAAGGCAGCTCGCTGCCATTTGATCCTCAAGCAGAATCCTCTCCTTCCAACTGACGCAACTCCACATTATATGGAGGGATAGGGAAGGCATCGGGGACCGAGGCTATGGCCTTTCCGAGCCAGGCAATAGTTTGCCCGAGGTGGTTCATATTCCGCATGGCCTCATCGTCTCCCAGGACCTCGCCCTTGTCGCGGCCCATGCCCAGGTTCCAGTAGATGGATCCGGGCACGACCATAGAAGACAGGAGGAACATGTGATTGATGGTGTCGAAAACGTGGGTCGCGCCACCGCGTCGGACTGCCACGACTGCGGCCCCGATCTTTCCCCGGAGCAACCCGCCGTTGGCCAGTGCGACGAAGCCAGCCCGATCGATCAGAGTTTTCAACTCGGGGGTTACATCAGCGAAGTAGGTGGGGGAGCCGAGGATAATTGCATCAGCCGCGTAGATCTGTTCCAAGTAATCGTTCATATCATCCTTCTCGACGCTGCATCGCCGGTTCCGCTTCTCAAAGCACTTCAAACAGGCAGGCAATGCAACCCCGTACGGGTTTTCCGCCAATCCGCAGGTACTTCGTGTTCCAGTCGGCGGCTTCCAGAGGTTCGAGCACCTTCTTGAGCATGATCTCCGTATTGCCGCCTGGCCTGGGGCTGCCGTTTA
>CAVUEE010000001.1:0-120711 GCA_963740465.1 uncultured Methanoregulaceae archaeon | reverse complement strand
CCGGTGCCGTGGGCCGGGTGACCGCTGAACGGGTGCTCTCCGCGTTCGACGTGCCCGGCGAGGACCGGTGCCTCGTCGACGGGTGCGCGGTCTCCTCCGCCGAGACTGCAGGCGCCCGGGAAGGCTGTTCGGTCGGACTCCCGTCCGCCGTGCCGGTAGAATCCGGGGACCCCCTTCCGGACTGGTGCGACGCGGTGGTCATGGTCGAGAATCTGGTAGAGTCGGGCGGGAGGTAACCACCTCGAAGGCGGCGCGACCAGGCCAGCACGTACGATGCGCCGGCGCCGAGATCCGGAAGGGCGAGGAGATCCTGCATCCATCGGGCCACCGCGTCCGTCCGGATGAAGTGGGCGCGCTGGTCGCCTGCGGCGTCGAGGTGGTGCGGGTCCGCGCCCTCCGGGTCGCTCTTGTCCCGGTCGGCCAGGCGGTACCGCCGGGGACTCGCCCCGGACCCGGAGAGGTGATCGATCTTGAACACCGCCCGGGCAGCCGCGTTCCTCGCAGGGCGCGGGGTCGGTTGCAGTACCCACCCGGCAGTGACTGCTGGGGCCGGGGGGATCGGGGAGGTGCTCGCGGCCGTCGCCCGAGAATCGGACCTGGTGCTGGTCTTCGGAGGTGTCTCCAGGGATCCAGTGATGGTACGGCCAGGGCGATCGGGGGGCTCGGCGAGGTGCTCTTTCACGGCATCGCGATGCAGCCCGGCCGACCGACCCTGGCGGCGCACGTGGGTAGAGTCCCGGTCTTCGGGCTTCCCGGATATCCGTTCGCGGCCGGGGTCGTTCTCCGCGACGTCATCGCGCCGCTCCTCTGCTCCTGGGGATTTCCGCCCGCCGCGCAGTATCCGGCCGTGACGGTTGAGCTCGCGCGACCGGTCGTCTCCGAGGCCGGAGTCGACGAGTTCGTGCCGCTCACGCTCGGGTTCGTCGGCGACCGCTGGGTCGCCTACGCCCGGGCCCGTGATCCGGCCTCGCACCTCGCGGACATCGGGCCCCAGGCCTTTCTTCACGTCCCGGGTGGCGTCGAAGGATACGAGGCGGGACCGTGCACGAGGTCCGCCTGACCGCGGGTGAGCGAGCCGCCCGGCGGACACTCCTTGTCCACGGGGCAGCCGGCCCGGCCCTCGAAGACCTGGTATCGGCGGCGCGGGCCGTGGGAGTCCGGGTCGAGGTGGTCGGCGGGCGTGCCGCCTCCGCCCTCACGGTTCTCGAGGCCAGGCGATGCCACCTCGTCGCCTTGGATGGCCCCGGGGGGCAGCCCCGGCTCCTCTGTCTCCCGCGTCCTCCTCAACGACCATTATGTCCGGGCCGTGACCGGGGTTGCGAGTGCCGTTGGCTGGCCGGTCGAGTTCGTCACGCCCACCTGACAGGCGGGCACGCCGTCCCGGCATGGAGGGAATCTCTGCCGGGAGTGCCTGCTCTGCCTCGGGGACTGTGCGGACCGTGGCCGAATTCGACGAGGGCACGAGCCGCCTGACCGACGGCCGGGATATTTCCATCACCGTCGAAATAGCCACTGATGAGATACCCGTGCCCGCGGAACCCGGACCCGGAAGAGGGGACCTGTCCTCTGGACCCGGTCAACAACACCCTCGAATGCGACGCGGCCGTCCGGGACCGGGCTGGCCGCTCCCGCCTGATCATCACGCCCGTCGCCGGCACGTACCATGGCCCAGGGCCGGAGAGCCCCTGGACGCTGCCAGCGGGGAGCAGGTTCTCCAGTCCGAGGGCGCGCACGGCCCGCTCGTCGGGCGGATCGGCGAAGATCTGCGCGGCCCCTCCGAACGATACGCTCTCCCCACGATGACCGCGATGTGGGTCCCGAGGAGTCCTCGGCCTCGTCCGGCCGGTGGGTCACGAGGATGATCGTGAGACCCAGCCGTGCGTGGAGAGTGGCCAGTTCCTCGATGGACACCGCGCGCGTCACCGGGTCGAGCGCGGCGAAGGGCTCGTCGAGGAGGAGGACGCGGGTCTGAAGCACGACCGCGCGGGCGATCGCGGTCCGCTGCCGCTCGCCCCCCGAGAGCGAGGTCGGGCGCCGGTCGGCGAGGTGGCCGATCTCGAGGCGCGCAAGCGCGGCCCGGGCCTCGTCTCGTGCCTCGCGGACCTGTACCCCCCGCGCCCGCAGGCCGAACGCGACGTTCTCGAGGACGGAGAGGTGGGGGGAAGAGGGCGTAGTGCTGGGGGACGAGGGCGACGCCCCGCGCCTCGGGGGGGAGGCGAGCCGGATTCCTCTGCGCCCGTCGCAGAAGTACGTACCGGCCGCGACGGGAACGAGACCGGCAACGGCCTGGAGGAGGGAGGACTTGCCCGCCCCCGACGGGCCGACGACTGCGCAGAGGGCGCCGGCGGGGAGATCGAGCGAGACGGGCCCGAGGGTGAAATCGCCGAGACGGACGGTCAGGGTATCGATGGAGAGGCTCCCGCCCAGGTCGTCGGTCATTAAAAGATATTACTTTTTAAGATATGTCAACGTATTGATGCTGTCAGGTCCGATCCTGCAGGTCGGATCGACGGAGACAGGTAACGGCGAGACCGATGATCGACCATATTCGCTATCCTCGTCCTCGCCGCGCTCCTCTGCGCCGCCGGACGCACCGGCACCGGCACCGGTCCCGGCACTGCCACGCCGACGCCCACCGCCGCCGTGACGACCACGGCACCTGCGGCCGAGTGACCGTTTTCGCGGCGGCCTCGCTCAAGGACACCTTCTCCGAGATTGGTCGCCTCTTCGAGGCGAACCATACGGGCACGAAGGTCGTCTTCAACTTCGACGGCTCACAGGTCCTCCGCACCCAGCTCCAGCAGGGGGCGTACGCCGACGTCTTCGCCTCCGCGAACACGCAGCAGATGAACCTCTCGAAGGGCGACGGCAAGATTCTGAACGACACGGTCAAGCTCGGTGCACAACCGGATCGCCCTCTCCGGCGCCCGCCGCCAACCCGGCGAGATTACGGGTCTCAAGGATTTCGGCCAACCCGGGTGTCAAAGTCGTCATCGGAACGCCCGAGGTGCCCGTCGGCGGTTACGCCCGCCAGCTGAATAAGACCGTGAACGACTCCAATGGCCTGGACTTCAAGGACAAGGTCCTCGCGAACGTCGTCTCGCAGGAGAGCAGCGGTTACGCTAACCAGCTGGCTGATGAAGATCGTGCTCGGTGAGGCCGACGTCGGGATCGCCTACGCCTCGGACGTCCCCGCAGCCCAGCTGGACAAGGTGAAAGTGATCGACTCCCGGCGGGTACGCGATCGTGGCCGACTACCCGATCGCGGTCGTGAAGGAGACGAAGGACCGGGCCTCGGCCCAGGCGTTCATCGACTTCGTCCTCTCCCCCACCGGCCAACAGACGCTCGCCCGGTACGGGTTTGCGCCGGTCTGAGCCGGGCACGACGAACCGCGAGAAGAACCCCCCGCCGCCTTCGTCCCGGCGGGGGGTGGCCTTCACCCTTTTGACCGTCTTCCTCGCGGTAGCGTTCACCCTCTTCGTCGCGATCCCGATCGTCGCCCTGCTGCTCTATGTGCCCCTCGGTACCCTGGTCGATTCCCTGTCGAACCCGGTCGTGACGGATGCGATCCGTCTGTCGCTCATCACCTCGACCATCGCGACCACGATCGTGATCGCGTTCGGCACGCCGCTCGCGTTCCTCAACACCAGGACCGACTACCCCGGCCGGAACCTGGTCGAGACCCTGACCGACCTGCCGATTGTTCTCCCGCCGGCCGTGGCCGGCCTTGGGCTCCTCCTCGCCTTCGGACGGTACGGTCTGATCGGCAAATTACCTCGCTCCATTCGGGATCACGATTGCGTTCACGACGCTCGCGGTCGTGATCGCCCAGACCTTCGTCGCGGCCCCGTTCTTCCTCCGGCAGGCCCGGACCTCCGGCGAGGTCGACCCCGCGGGCAATGAGGCCGCGGCCCGGTCGCTCGGGGCATCTCCCTTCTACACCTTCCGCCGGGTCACGGTCCCGCTCGCGATCGAGGGGCTCGTCTCCGGCGGGATCATGACCTTCGCCCGAGTCCTCGGCGAGTTCGGCGCGACGATCATGTTCGCCGGCAACATCCAGGGGAAGACGCAGACCATGCCGCTCGCGATCTACAGCGAACTACAGAGCGACATCAAGGCCTCGGTCGCCCTCTCGGTCATTCTTCTCGCCATCTCGTTCACGGTCATCGCCGTGGTGCGCGGGCTCAGCCGGCGGGCCGCGCGAGGCCATTTAGGCGGCCCGGGGTCAGGCAGGGCCTTTCCGGGGTGACCGCCCGATCAGCGGCTCTCCGGGGCTCCCCCGGCATCATCCCCGGACCGGACCGACTGCTAACCTTGACGATCTCCGCATCTCCCTGTCAACAAATGTAATGGTTTTCCTTAACCTCAGGGGAATGTTTAATCGATATGAGGAGAAAGAGGGGTCCGGGTGAAACCATGCAGATCAGCGCAAGGAACCACATTCCCGGAACCGTGAAGTCGATCAAGAAGGGGCCGGTGAGCACCGAGGTGGTCATGGCGATCGCCGGAGGTGCCGAGATTGTCTCGTCCATCACGACCTACTCGGCCGAGAAGTCGATGCTCAAGGAGGGTTCGAAGGTCTTCGCCATCATGAAGGCCTCCGAGGTGATGATCTGTATCGACTGAACCGACCTCATCTCACCATTTTTCCGCAACACGCCGCAGGCCGAAGTGACGGCTTCTGTCGTTCAAAACCGTGTCGAGAGCAGCGCGTCGAAGTACTCGGAGGTCCACACCCGCTGCTCGGGGCTGAACCAGACCTCGATCTCCGGCACCCCGACAATGACGTGGATCTCGACGAGGCCGAACTTGTGGATGCAGACAACGGAGTCGGACCCGACCGTCCGCACGGTACTCCTCCTGCCCGTTCAGGATCACCCTCACGTCCTCCCTAGTCACCGGGCGGGGAGAGACGGTAAGAGACGGCGTTCCCACCCGGGATATGGCGGAACGGGATGCCTCTGGAATCTGGATCCCATCGTCATAGGACGGTTACCTAGCCATCCGATAAAACGATCCATTCGGACCGCTCATGCGTCACCGCCTGCGCAGTACCAGGTCCTTCCCGAACGAGATCATTCCGTTCCCGGCAGCGACTGCACCCTGTCTGAAATCCGGAAACCTCGAATACAGTCATCGTTGATTGGCATGGTAGCCCGAACCTCACCAGTTATATTCAGATCCATCTGCGGCAGGATGCTCGCCGATGTTGGCAGAAGTGCGGCAGATCGAAGTGGTCCAGGACGAATACTGAGTAAATATAATGGCACCTGACGACAGTGACAGAACAGTGGAAAGATCGTATGAAAGTCCTCGACTATAATCGCCCGGTCCACGCTCTCGCCCGCTCGGCAGACCCTGGGCGGGTGATCGAGGATTCCTCATCTACGCCAACCGGGTCCCGGTCAAGACCGGCACATGGTCTCTGTCCACGGTCTTCCGGGGCAGCCGGGCCTCCACTGACCATCCGGGCATAGACACATGGATGGGGGACTGGCTCAGGAAACCCGACTTGAAATCGGCGCCGGAGTCTCTTCTCGAGTAGGGAGACGCTCAGGCGTGCCGGGGGCAGACGTGCCTCTCGTCGCTGCTACCGGTGCCTGGCAGCGCGGCGGGATCATCGACAAAAGGCTGTACTGCCCCGTCGGACTGCTCCTGGCCGACACCTCCCGCAGGAGATCGCCCTGCCGATCATAGCCGAGGTCGAGCTGGTCTGCGGGGGTAGTCCGGACCGTAGACGGATCAACCGGTCGGAAGACAGTGCATTCATCCAACCATACGAAAGGAGAAAAAGGACACAGCGAGAAAATGGGGAATCGCGAAAGTACGCTCGCGCAATCCGCACGAACCGAGAGGGGTTCGGGAGTCCGCGATTCGCCGCGGGGTCCTCGCGGCCTTCGAGGTTCGGGGCGAACCCGGCAGTCTACTTGTCGTCTTCCGGATCAGCCTCTCTGATCACCTTGCGTGTCACGTTCTTTCCCTCCGGTGTCCGGAAGTACTCGACGGACTCGATGCTGGTCTCTTCGTTGATGAACTGCTTTTCGTTATCAGTGGTCATGGACGGGAGTGCGCGGGGTCGGTGATGAAGATTTCGGTCACGCAGGCGATCCTCCCTCTCCGGCCAATCGCCCCGCGGCGAAAGTCGGACGGCGGGCGACCGGGGTCGTCTTACCGGTCCTCATGACGAGTGGGCAGGCTCCCGGAGGCATCTTGTCGCTGCAGGTCGGCGGCCCGCTGCCGGCGATGGCGTTCGGCCCGAACCATATCCTTTCGCTCGTCGAGATCTATTTTGTATTGCTCGGCCTCGGTCCTCTTCCGCACTGGGGGAACATAGAGCGGTTGAGGATCGGTCTGCTGCAGGACGTAACACTCCGAGTGCCAGACATTATAGGGGCCGGACCCCCGCCAGTCGAACACAAAATTCTCGCCGAGGATCTTCCCTCCGCACCTTCGACAGGCGAGGGTTCCCAACCGGATACGCAACCATATCTTGAAGATCCGTAGCGTGATGTTCCTGGCAACTGCTCCCCGATTCTCCTCCTCGGTGCAGGGTCGGCCGTCACCCTCCCGATGGTATCTCGTTGTAATGTCGTGAACCGTGGGCGCGATGGCTTCGGCGACCTTTGGATAGAACCATTCAGGCAACCGATGCCGCTCCGGCCAGCAGATCGTTTGATTCTCCCTGATCCAGTTGATCAGGTATTCGGCGGTGATCGTGGTTCCTTTTGACCAGTAGTCCTTCTGACTTTTCTTCATATTCTCCTCGATTGAACCCCGGAGCCGGCGCATTCATCCGCCTTCGGGGTGTTGCCGGGTGATATGTTGTGCGTTCCACCCCAGGGGCATATCCAGGACGACGAGCAGATCATCGGCTACGGATTTGTAGAGGTGATCGAGGTGTCTTCCCCCTGGTAACCAATTGCGATCAACCAGTTGACCCTTTCTGCACGCCCATATTAAAAAACAGCCGGGAACCCTTGGGCCCGGCCCTGGTAGATGACTCGGCGGGTCGGATACCCTGCCATCAGGGACGGGCCGAACGCGACTCCCCTGCGCGTGTATGACGAGGGCCGTTCTTACTCCTCAGTCCCAGTGGATCACGATGCCGCTGGTGTCCGGTTCCATCCGGCCCGCGCAGCGCGGACAGGCCCGGTTCCGCCACGGGCGGACCGGGCCGTCGCAGGCCGGGCACCGGAGCGCACAGAACGGCGCCTCGCACGCAGGGTCCCAGGGCGCCTCGGAGTCGACGACGTCCGCAACGAAGGCGCAGCGGTCGCAGACCACGGTGCGAGTCGCGACAAGAAGCCGCAGTCGTCCCCGCCCGAGACCGTCGCCCTGTATCCGCAGACCTGGCAGACGAACTCGCGTCGGGTGCCCATCAGATCCCTCCAGCCTCTGTCCCGCCGGTGGTACGAACCGTCATTGCCGGGGGACGGGCGAGCACCGGGTACGGCGGCGCCATGGGTACGCCCCAGGTCGGCAGGCCATCAGTAGACAGGATGTACCCCCTCCCGGACGGTCTGGTCGCGGGCGGTCCACCAGATGTGGGCCTGCCAGCTCGGCCAGTCCAGGACCCAGGCGCCGTCGTCGTCCTGCCGGAAGAGGCGCCGGACCCCCTCGCGGATCTGGTCGTCGTGCGTGCCGCCCCGGCGGTTCGTCCGATGAGCGAACTCGTCGACGACCTCGTCGAGCGTGCCGAAGCGGTGCGTATCCCCCCCGGACTCGGGCTCGAACGCGGGGACAAGCCCCATCTGGAGCAGGACGTTGAAGAGACAGCCGGCCATCGGCTCGAAATGGTACTCCGCTCCGTGGAGCGCCGGCCAGAGTTCCTGGAGGACGCGGCCCCAGGGCGGCGGCGTCAGGAACCACCAGAGGTGGACCTCGCCCGAGCAGACAGCGTGCATCTTCTCGAGGGCCGCCCGGATGTCCACCATCGAGAGCGAGAACGAGGCGATCACAAGGTCGAACGGCCCGCCGAGGACGGCGGGGTCGAGATCCTCCCAGGCCGACGGGATCACCTCGATCTCGACCCCTGCATCGGCCGCGTTCCGGGCGAGCACCTCCCGCATCGGCGCCGCCGGCTCGACCGCGACCACGCTGCAGCCATCGGCCGCGAGCGGGATGGCAAGGTAGCCCGGCCCGGGGCCGATATCGAGCACCGACGCCCCTGATCGGGTGCGGAGATGGGCAAGCTGCCGCTCGAACCGTGGGTTTGGCCCGTTGCACCGGGAGAAGAACCGCTTGATGTTCGCGGGCTGCTGAAAGAAGCCCTGCCCTTCGCGGAACCCCGGCACGGCGATATGCCTCAGCTTTCTCGCCGTCCAGACCGCGTTCCAGTCGACCGTCTCGGCGAAGGGGTCCGGGGCACAGCCGGGCTCCGGCGTGACGGACGCCATCAGATGCCCTTCCCGCCGGAGGGTTCTCCCCCGGCGAAGCGGCGATCGGCCCGGGCTTCGCGCACGTCCCGGGTGCAGCCGTCGAACCACCCGCATCGCTCGTCCGGGAAGGCGTCGACTCCGGAGATGTAGGGCTTGATATCGAGCAGGGGCGTGCCGTCAAGGATGTCGACGTCCTCGACCACGAGCCGGCACCCCTCGACCCCGACGAGCCGGACCACGGATATCCCGACCGGGTTCGGCCTTCGGGGGGCGCGGGTCGCGAAGACCCCGCGCTCGCGGTCGTCGAGGAACGGCACGACCCGGAGGGCGTAGCCCTCCGAACGGTGAAAGAGGTAGACCAGGATCAGACGCGAGAAGCCCTCGAGGTCGGCGAGGCCGTCGCAGAACTCGGGGAGGATCTCGACCAAGCCGCGCACCCCGGTGGCCCCGGCCGGCTGGATCGGCATGCCGACCGTCTCCGTATACGGCGTCCGGACGACCCCGATCGGCCGGACGAGGACGCCATCCCCATCATCATTCCCGTTCAAGAGAGGCACCGTCACGAATACGATGTACTCGCCTCAAAGGTTAAACCAGTTCCGAGAACCGGGGGCGCTTCGGCTTCCACCGGGCGAGAGCCAAGAGGACGATCCAGCCCACGATGAACCCGACCGTCAGGGACGTGGCGACCGAGACGAGGGCCACCACCACGGTCGGGACCGGAGCGTCCGTCCGGAGCCCCGCGCGGGCCATCTCGAGCGCGACCACCAGGAGAAGGGCCGCGAGCAGCCCCGTCGGGAAGAGTGCGACGGCGCCCTCGCTGGAGGCGAAGACTGCGATCAGGACGAGCACAAGGCCGGCGATCGCATTCGACCAGCCGGTGCGGCCGCCGAACCGGTACTGGGCCGCGAGGCCGCCCGCACCGTGGCACATGGGGATGCCGCCGAGCGGCACCGCGACCAGGCACATCGCCCCGATCATCCGGGAGAGGAGGCCGGCTGTCGGGGGCCGGGGCAGGAGGTCGCGGGCCAGGAGCTCGGTCGCCGCGATCGAGTTCGTGAGCGTCAGCACGGCCTGGGGCAGCACGAGCACGATGAGCGCCGGGAGCCAATCCGCCGCGGTCGGGAAGGTGAAGTACGGCAACGGGAGGGCCGGTGCCGGCACTCCGCCGGCCATGATCCCGAGCGCGACGCCGAGCACGAGGATGAGGATGGCCGAGAGGTCGGGGACAGACCACTTCCGCCGGATCAGCACGAACACGCCCACGATCGCAAGGCCTGCAATGGCGAGGACCGGGTCGGCGATTCCGTAATACATGGCCGACCGGGCGAGTATGAGTGCGAGGCCGAGCTGGACTCCGCGCGTGATCGGGACCGGGATGCGGGCCACGATCGGGTCGATCCAGCCGGCGAGCCCGAGGACCAGGAAGAGGGCACCGAGCATGAGGCCCCCCGCGACCACCTCACCCGCAGTCGCCTGGCCCGCGATCGCGACGACCGCGACGGTTTTCATCGGCTCGATCGGGATCGGCAGGCGATAGACGAGCCCGGCCACGACGTACCAGAGACCGAAGAAGAGGAGGGCCGGGCCCGGCTCGATCCCGGTCGCCAGCACCACGCCGAAGAGGAGCGGCAGGACCGTCCCGAAGTTGCCGACCGCGCCCGCCGCCTCGTTGACCAGCTGCGGCCGGGCATCGAGATCGGCGAAGAGAGGGGGGAGGGTCATACGGATCCGGGATTTCCAGAGCTGCTGGGACGAGATTTACGATGAGCCTGCCGGTTCGACCCGGCGTCACCCGGTCCGGCCGACGAGCACCGCGTAGAGGTCCTGCCCGAGGAGGGTCTCGGCCTCGGTACGATACCCCGCCTCGACCCGGGCGAAGAGCCGGCACGTCCCCTTGACCGTCGTCCGGATCCCCACCCGCTCCGCTCTCGTGAGGGTGCCCTCCGCCTCGAGCACCCCGATCAGGGACAGGACGTAGTAATGTGGCACGTCGAGCCGCTCGGCGATACGCCGTGTCGTCGGGAGACGGAGCAGCACTCCGTCGGACGTGAAGACGAGCCCGATGCTCCGCTCCTCCACGAAGATGATGCGAAGGATGGCGTCGATCACGGAGTCGATCGAGGGCGGGGGCATGAAAAAGAGATCCCGGTCATTCCGGGTTTTTCGAGCCCTGCTCCTCCTCGGGCATGGGCTCGAGGTAAACCAGGTCGGCGCCGCAATCCGATGCGATCTGCTCGAGCTCGGTCTTGCGGAAGTGGTGTGCATAGACCCTCAGGTCGCCACCGGCGACGGCGAGGATGATGAACCGGGGCTGGCGGACGCCCTCCCCGATCTTGATTCGCTCACGGACGTAGATCTTCATGGTCATCACGTGACCCGGTAATCGGGTCGACTGCGCCAGTCTCTGCATACTGACGTATAAGCATGACGGCGGAAGAGGGGCGCCCAGCGGCGTCAGGGGACGGCGCTCTCAGCCGGCCCGCCGGTACTCTTCCAGGAGCGCGGCCCCGTACGCTTCGCGCTTCTTGGTCGGGATGTAGTTGCCCTTCGCGAGCCGCACGAGCAGCGCCTCCCGTATCGCCGCGTCGTCGGTGAGCCCGAGCGCCTTCACGGCCGCGATGCACTCGTCGAGGCCGGTGATGCCGGTCTCGAGCCCATCGATCAGGATCTTCCGCACCCCGGGGGCCTGGCTGACCATGCCCCCGCAGATCGTGCAGTAGACCCCCTCGTCCTCCTTCGCCAGACCCCTCACCCCCGGATCATCACGAGCGCCATCTTGAACGGCGTCATCGCCGAGAGCGCGTGTGGCACGTTCGCGGGGAAGATGATCGTCTCGCCGGCCGTCATCGGGTGCGTGGTTCCCGCGACCCAGACCTCGGCCTCGCCATCCAGGATCGTGACCACCGCATCGAATGGGGCCGTGTGCTCCGAGAGCCCCTCGCCTTCGTCGAACGCGAAGATCGTGATCGAACCCGCGGGGTTGTTCACGATCATCCGGCTCGCAACCGTGCCGGGCTGGTAATCGACGAGCTCGCCGAGGCGGAGCACTCTCCCACCGAGCTCCTCGCGCGTCTTCTCGCTCATCGCCTTCCCCCGGCGTTCCCAGAGCGTGAACCTGGGTACCGCCGCCGACGGGGATCCCCGCGGCCGAAGCGCTCGCGCCCTGTCCGGACCGGCCCGTGGGTCCGGTCCTTCTCGTCATCCATGATAAGCATTCCCCGATGGAGTGAGGACGCGGACGGATATGAATGTGGCGTACTCCGTCCTGCGGGACCGGGGCAGGGCCGTGGCGTGCGGCGAGAGCGGATCGGCCGCGAGCGTCCGAAGGGGGTCGGCTGGCTTCGACAGTGCGATCCCGACAAACCTTTCCGTCGCGACGGGCGGCGCGTCCCGGCCCTGACCGGATATCGCCGCAGGCCGGATGAGCCTCTGGATCGCCAGCGGCTGCCTACTCTGTGGTCTTCCCGTCGAAGTGCTCCTCCGTCGCCTCTGCGACTTTCTTAGTTCGCCGGACGATCCCGTCCTGGTGCTCGGGCGGCGAGTAGATGGTGTAGAGCTTCAGCTCGGTATCCTTCGACGTATTGATCACGTTGTGGCGCGCGCCGCTCGGCACGACCACGCCGCTGCCGTCCCGCACGCGGCTCTTGACGCCGTCGATGATGACCGCACCATGCCCCTCTTCGAAGCGGAAGAACTGGTCGACGTCGTCGTGAACCTCCTCGCCGATCTCCTGGCCGGGCTTCAGGCTCATCAATACGAGCTGGCTGTACCTCCCTGTGTAGAGCACCTTCCTGTACGATCCGTTCTTCAGCGTCAGCGCCTCTATATTAGCGACAAATCCCTTCTTCATCCCTGAACCGTCCTGGTCTTCCGACCATCCATCTGATGCAATGGTTATTTCAAAGTAATGGAATCTTGCTATTTCTTTCTTTGGGTTCTCACTCGCATTCCGGCGGGTCCTATGCGTAGCTGTCAAGGTCAGAAAAGATAAGTATGCTCGACTGCAACGAACCCATCTGTCATGGCGGCCCGACCCACGGTCATAGTCCTCTTTGCAGCCCTGCTGGTCCTGGCCCTGCTTGTCCCGGGCACCGCTGCAGCCGGAGGTCCCGCCTCGGGGGAGCGGGGAGCAGGAGGTCTCTCCGCCGGGTCCGGGCACGCGGACGCCGGGGAGGCCGACTCGGGCACGCATGCAGCAGGCACCGGGGACTCGTCATCCGCTTCCCGCGGCGGGGCGGGAGCCTCTGTCGCTCCGACCAGAGCCGGGACGACAAACGGGGTGCGGGCCGCCCCGGCTCCGCTACAGTCTGAGGCGTCGACCGCCGTCGGAGATCGGTCAGGGTTCGCCGACGGTCATACCTATCACGGTGGCGCCGACCTCCCGGAGTCTTCCGCGGAGAGCGGTGCGTCCGCTGGCGGGCCCCGGCCCGAGGTGACCCGTCCTGCGGGCCGGGAGTATGCCCTGCAATCAGGGACGGCTGCCCCGCGGGCCGCACGCGCCGCGACCCGCGACGCTGAACGCAGCGGGGACCCGGGCCAGGGCACGCATCACCGCGGCCCGATGGCGGACCCGGTGCCGTACGCGGCGCCAACCCGTCCGGCCGACGAGCAGAAGGGGCCGGCACCCGGCACGGGGGAGCCGTCGGCCGGGCGCGGACGGAAGGACGGCGCGCATCTGCCGACCATTACGGCAGACGGGACCGAGGTCCCGGATCCGCGTCTGCTCTTACAGTTCCTGCTCGTCCTCGGGTTCCGCCGTGTCCGACCGGGGAACGTCCTCGAGCATCCGGTCAGGCGGACCCTCCACGTCGCGATCGCAGCGGACCCCGGGCTCGACCTCGCCGGGTGCGCGGCCGCCACCGGTGCGAACCGCGAGACCATCCGGTACCACCTCGCCCTCCTCGTCTGCTGCGGCAAGGTCGTCGAGGAGACTCGGAACGGCTCGGTCCGCTACTTCCCGCACGACCCGGCCCTGACGCCGGTCCGCCGCGCGCTCGTCCATGCCCTCCGGAACGAGAGCCTCGCACCGATGCTCTTGGCGATCCGCGTGGCGCCGGGCATCTCCCGGCACGAGCTTGCCGACCGCCTTGGCGTGGCCGGGCCGTCGGTCACGCGACAGGTGCAGCGGCTGATCGAGGACGGCCTCGTAGAGAGCGAACGGTGCGGGCGGTCGACCTGTTACCGGCTGACGCCGGACTGTGTCGCTGCGTTCGGACCGTCACTGACGGCTGGCCCCGACGCCCCGGCGTCCGGGCGCGTCGCGGCCTGAAGCGCTTCCAGGGCCGTTCCGGGGATGCGTCGGTTCTGCTCTTCGTGAAGGCGAGGGCCGACCGCAGAGACCGTCGGCGATGCAGCGGGCTCGAACGCCTCCAGACTGCGGGACAGATCTGCCGTTACACGCCTTCCACTGCCCGCAGCAGTCCCGCGGTCAGGTCCGCGGCCTGCGCCTGCTGGTCGGCCGCGGAGATCGTGGCCGTCCCGTCCCCGGATTGGTGGCCGTAATTGCCGAACTGGGCGTGGTTGCCGCCCTCGATCACCCGGACAGTCGTGCCGGGCGGGAGCAGGGGAAGGGTTGCGTTGAGATTCTCCCGATTCAGGACCCCGTCGTTCGACCCGTAGGTCGAGAGACCCTTCAGGGTGGTGGCGGAGAGGTCGTCGCTGCTCCCCGGGTAGGACGCCCAGAACGCCATGCCCTGCACTGTATCGGCATGCGTCCGTGCATAGGATGCCGCCATCGAGCCCCCCAGCGAGTGCCCGCCGATGACCCAGTGCCGCATCGCGGGATAGGCTGCAATCACGTCGTCCGCTCTCTCGATTCCGAAGACCGCCAGCGAGAGCGGCATCTTGACAATCGCGACGGTATACCCGTGGTCGGCGATCCTCTGCGCGATGGGGGCGTAGGACCGATAGTCCACATGACCGCCGGGGTACAGAATGAAACCGGTGACGGGGGCAATTGCGGTCGGGGTGAAAGAGACAAAATCTCCTCCGTCCCGGACCGTGACGTTTCCGTTCGATTCCATCGCGGCCAGGGCTTCGCTGTCGGGCCCGAGGGGCGTCAGCCCCCAGGCGACGAAGACGATAACGCCCAGCAGTACCGCGACGCCGACGACGATCAGCGCAAGCTTCAATCCTCTCCTCATACTCCCTCCGGGTGCGTTCGCAGAGGATGCCGTTGACACTGTATCTATATCAATCATCAGGAGTGTCGATGCGGACGGCTGTGCGGCGCACGCTGCGGTCCTTTCCGGGATCGTTCGAGGGGCGGAAACCGGCGTCCGCTCAGGCCGTGCCGGGGGTTCGGTGAGAAAAGGAGAGGCGGGTGTTACGACCTATCGGCCGAGACCGCGTCCGTCACGGCCCTGCGGGCCGAGGCTCCGGGCTGTCCCGGTAGCGCCGGTCTGGTTCACGGAGCATCCGCGCTCGTGCAGCTGGGTGCGGTTCAGGTTCTGGCCGCCGGTGACGTTCCCGGCGCAGTCGCCGCTCCGCTCCTGGAGCCGGTCGCGGTCGCAGGTCTGGTTGTCGATGCAGCTCGGCGTTCCCGGCGCAGCCGCCGGCACCGGTGCAGTTACCGGCCCCCCAGTGCGGGGCGGTCGCGTTGTCCGCCCAGTCTGGCGCGGTCTGGGCGGTGTTCTTCGGGCCCAGCCCGGCTCCGCGGTGGCCGAACCCGCCGGGGCCGGAAGCGAGGGCCGCGGCCGGGATCAGCACCAGCGCGACCAGTGCGATGGCCGCGATTATGGCATGTCGTCGTTGCATGGTCCTTTCTTCCTGTCACCCGGGGTACGGGAGTTCCCGCCCGGGGACAGGAGACACGTCGACAGCGTGATAAAAACGATCTCTGACAGCCGGAGCTACACATCGGGGGATCCGGGAGAGCATTTAATAGTCTGACTGCGAAAGGCACGGCCAGGCGGAGGGGAAGCATGGTCATACGGTTGAAACGCGCGTACGAGACAGCGGAGAAGAGTGATGGGTACCGGGTCCTCGTCGAACGACTCTGGCCGAGGGGGCTCACAAAGGAGAAGGCCCGGGTCGACCTCTGGCTCAAGGACGCCGGGTCGAGCACGGAGCTCCGCAAGTGGTTCGGCCACGACCCTGCAAACTGGACGGAATACTACTGGAGATACTTCGACGAGATCAAGGGGCGGCCCGAGGTCCTCGCGGATCTTCACGAGCTGCTCCGGACGCACGACGTGGTGACCTTCCTCTACGCCGCCCGCGACGAGAACCACAACAACGCCGTGGCCCTCAAGGAGTTCCTCGAGGCCAGAGAGTGACTCGCCGCGGGCCCGCAGCGGTCTGCCCGACTCTGCGACACCGGTCTCCGGGGGTCAGTGGATCCGGTTGATATCGTAGATCGCGGTCGGGTACGCCCAGTCCGTCTCATGCAGGTCCGCAAGCGAGAGCCGTCGCCGGACGGCCAGGGCGAAGACGTTGATCGCCTCGTCGGCGTTGTACCCGAGGAGATGGGCTCCGAGGATCGGCCCCGTCGGGCCGTCGGTCAGCACCACGTACCCTGATCGGGGAATCCCGAGACGCCGTGTCGTGAACCAGTCACGCGTGTCGGCTTTGTGGACGGCAACAGGGAGCCCGCGCCGCGCTGCCTCCTCTTCCCCGAGACCGACCGACGCGAGCACCGGGTGGCTGAAGACCGCCGAGGGGACTGCCGAATAGTCGGGCGCGATGGTGTTGCCGCGGAGCATGTTCTCCGCGGCGGCCGAGCCGTCGCGGTAGGCGACCGGGGAGAGCGGCCGCCCCCGTGGGTTCGCGTCCCCCGCGACGTAGATCGACGGGTTGGAGACGCTCTGGAGGAACGGGTTCGCCACGACCCCATGGGCATCAGTCGCCACGCCTCCCTGCTCGAGCTCGAGGCCGGCCGTGTTCGGCACCCGCCCGGCGCCATGGACGACCATGTCCGCCTCGAAGGACCGGTCGCCGCTCCGGACGCGGAGTCGTCCGGCCGACTCCTCCACGGCCGTGACGGGCACGCCGGTCTCGACCCGGATTCCGAGCTCGCGGCAGGACTCGACCAGGAGATCGACCAGAAACGGCTCGAACTCCTTGAGCACTCGTCCGCTCCGGTGGACGAATGGTCACCTCGGCGCCGGCCGCCGCGGCGATGAACCCGAGTTCGAACGAGATGAAGCCGCCGCCGATGAAGAGAATCCGGCCGGGCAGCGACTCCATCGCGAGGAAGTCGTCGCTCGAGGAGATCAGCCCCTCACCGGGGATCGAGAGCGCACGGGGGATCGAGCCGGTCGCGATCCCGATGAACCGGGCGGTGACCCGCTCGTCCCCGATCCGAAGCTCGTTCCTGCCGGCGAACCGTGCCCGTCCGTGGAGGAGGACGACACCTTCGTTCGCGAGCGTCGCCTCGCGCCTCGCTGTTACTACCTCAGTGAATCCGCGCTTGAACCGGATCAGATCGCTCCACTCGATGCGGCAGCCGCCGGCGATCCCGGTGCCGTTGAGATGCCGCGCCCGGATGACCGTCTCGGCCGCGCCGTGCAGCACCTTCTTCGGGACGCAGCCGCGCTGGCCGCAGGTGCCGCCGTACGGGAGCTCGTCGGTGATCGCGACCCTCCAGCCATCGCGGCGGCAGCGGCGGGCCATGGAAGTGCCGGCCGCGCCGGTCCCGATCACAACGAGGTCGAAGTCGAAAGTCCCGCCGTCATCTGTTCCGTCCGCCATTCCCGCCGCACCCGACCCGTATCGCGGGCCCTGTCGGTGTGAGTGAGACCATCTGCAAAAAGGTTTCCGGGGGACGGGGAGTTCAGGCACCGGGGCGTCGTCCCCGGCGGATCGGGGATCAGCCCTTCCAGACCTTCCGGGCCTCCGCGGCCACGTCGTCGGCCGACGTGTACTGTCGATCGGGCATCCTGGTGATAACATCCATCATCTGGCTCGGCGCGTTCCGCTTTTGGGCCTCCGCTGTCAAATCCGCCTTCATCAGCGGGTAGCTCAGACTCCGGAGGTTCTGCATAACCATGTTGATCGCCATCTCCTCCATGGCCTTGTTTCCCATGCCTCCGAGCATCCCGCCGATCCCGCCTTGCTGCTGGTCTGCCATAGCCGCTTCCCGTGCCGGTATCGACACGGGCTGCCATTCTCATTCGGGACATATCAATTGTTGCTGGCCGAGGCAATCGCCTTCGCGCCCCTTCCCTATCCGACCCGCCGTCAACCGGCATCGCTGCGAACGGTGCTCCGGCCGGGACTTCACCCTTTATTGTCCCCGGGTCAGAGGTACTCTCCTGTCATGGTCGAGACCGGAGTCCCCGCATTCCACCTGATGGCCAAGCCCGCGGGATCGCAATGCAACTGTGCCTGCGAATACTGCTTCTACCTGGCCAAGGCGGACCTGTACCCCGACGGCACCCACCGGATGTCCGACGAGGTGCACCGGGCCTACATCGGGCAGCTCTTCGCATCCCACCAGGTCCCTCAGGTGACCGTCGCCTGGCAGGGCGGGGAGCCGACGCTGATGGGGCTCGACTTCTTCAGGCGTTCGATCGACTACCAGACTGTCCTGTGCACGGCCCGGCACGCGGATCGAGAACACCTTCCAGACCAACGGTCTCCTCCTCGACGACGAGTGGTGCCGGTTCTTTCACGAGAACAACTTCCTGATCGGCCTGAGCATGGACGGTCCGCAGGAGCTCCACGACCGCTACCGGAAGGACAGGGGAGGCCGGGGAACGTTCGACCGCGTTCTCCGGGCCGCACGACTGCTTCAGAAACACCGCGTGGAGTTCAACATCCTCTGCACGGTCAACGCAGAGAACGTCGACCGTCCGCTCGACGTCTATCGGTTCTTCCGTGACGAGCTCGGGGCGCAGTACATCCAGTTCATCCCGATCGTGGAGCGGGAGGGGGACGGGGTCTCGGAGAGGTCCGTCCGGCCGGAGCCGTGGGGCCGCTTCCTGATCGAGGTCTTCGACGAGTGGGTCGCACACGACGTGGGGCGGACGTTCGTCCTCAACTTCGACGGAGCGCTCGCGGGCTGGCTCGGGAGGGCGGGGACGGTCTGCATCTTCGGGCCCACCTGCGGCCTGGGGATGGCCCTGGAGCACAACGGGGACCTGTACTCCTGCGACCACTTCGTCGAGCCGGCGCACTACCTGGGGAACATCCTCGAGACGCCGCTGATCGAGCTCGTTGCCTCCGAGAAGCAGCGGACGTTCGGACGGGACAAGCGAGATACCCTTCCACCTCGATGCCTGGCCTGCGAGTACCTGAGCATCTGCAACGGCGAGTGCCCCAAGAACCGCTTTGTCGAGGCCGACGGGGAGACCGGGCTGAACTATCTCTGCGAGGGGTACAGAGCATTCTTTTCGCATGCCGACCCGCCCATGAAGGTCATGGCCGACCTGATCCGGAGCGGCCGGCCGGCCGACGAGATCATGGCCGTGAGCGGGGAGGAGAAGAGCGGATATGGAAAAGGATCCGCGAAAATCGGACGGAACGATCCCTGCTTCTGCGGTAGCGGGCTGAAGTTCAAGAGATGCCACGGGAGACACGGGAGCCCGTGAATCGATAGCGGAAAGAGGATATACGATTGAGATAAAGACCCGGCCATTCCGAAGGGGAAATCGAAATGGCAGCACAGCAACCCAATATTCTGATCCTGTGGGGCGACGACATCGGCTGGTGGAACATCGGCTACAACAACCGGGGCCAGATGGGCTACCGGACGCCCAATATCGACCGTATCGCCAACGAGGGGGTCGCCTTCACCGACTACTACGGCCAGCAGAGCTGCACGGCCGGACGCGCCGCGTTCATCACCGGCCAGAACCCGATCCGCACGGGACTGACCAAGGTCGGGGTGCCCGGCGCCGATATCGGCCTCCAGGCGGAGGATCCGACCATCGCGGAACTGCTGAAACCGCTGGGGTACGTCACGGGCCAGTTCGGGAAGAACCATCTCGGCGACAAGGACGAGTTCCTGCCGACCGTGCACGGTTTCGACGAGTTCTTCGGCAACCTGTACCATCTGAACGCCGAGGAGGAACCCGAGGACGAGGATTATCCCAGACCTCCGAAGGCCCCCCACTTCAGGGAACGCTACGGCCCCAGGGGTGTACTTCACTCATGGTCCGATGGCAAGGGCGGCCAGAAGGTCGAGGACACGGGCCCCCTCACGAAGAAGCGCATGGAGACCATCGATGACGAGGTGACCGAGCACGCCCTCGGCTTCATCGATCGGGCTCACAAGGACGGGAAGCCATTCTTTGTCTGGTACAACACATCGGCCATGCATTTCAGGACCCACCGCGCCGAGAAACACAGGGGCAAGAGCAACGGCCAGGGGGTCTACAACGACGTCATGGTCGCCCATGACGAGAACATCGGGCTCATGCTCAGGAAGCTCGATGAGCTCGGTATCGCCGAGAATACCATCGTCATGTACTCGACCGACAACGGGCCGCACTACAACAGCTGGCCGGACGCCGGAATTACCCCGTTCAGGTCGGAGAAGAACACCAACTGGGAAGGCGGATGGAGGGTGCCTGCGTTCGTACGCTGGCCCGGCAGGATCAGGGCCGGGACCATGCTCAACGGGATCGTCTCCCACCAGGACATGCTGCCGACGCTCCTGGCCGCGGCCGGCGAGCCGGAGATCAACGAGAAGCTCCTCAAAGGTCACCAGGCCGGGTCGAAGACCTTCCGGGTCCATATCGACGGCTTCAACATGCTCCCGTACCTGACGGGAGAGGTCGCGGAGAGCCCGCGCGAGAACTTCTTCTACATCAGCGACGACGGCGACATCCTGGCGATCCGGCACAACGACTGGAAGGCCGTTCTGATGGAGCAGCGGGCCAAGCAGATGGCATGCTGGGTGGAACCGTTCGTGCACCTCAGGATCCCGAAGATCTTCAACCTGCGGCGAGACCCGTTCGAGCGGGCCGACGAGAACTCGAACACCTACTGGGACTGGCTGATCTCTCATGCATACCTGATCTACGGCATGCAGAAGATCGTCGCAGGTCAGATCGAGGCGTTCGTCAAGTTCCCCCCGCGCCAGAAACCGGCCTCGTTCAACCTGGACGCCGTGATGCGGCAACTTGAAGAGGCAACGAGCAGCAAACTTCACTGAGCAGATGCATACGCGAAAGAGATCGATACACCACCACATGAGGGGCCGGCTGATAACCCGGATCGAGGACCGCCACAGATGGGACCGCCTGAGTGTGAGCTTCTGGTTCATCCCTCTGGTCATGGCGATAGGTGCCGTCCTGCTGACATGGGCGTTATACTGGGTTGACGGCCAGATTCCCAACGAAGTCCTGGAGTCCAGCCGCTTCATCGTGTCGGGCAGTGTCAACGAGGTCCGTGGCGTTCCTGTTCACCATGGCCACCACCTGCCTGGCAACCGCCGGGGTGGTCTTCACCCTGCTCACCCTGCCGCTCTCGACCGTCGCCGCCCAGTACGGCTCCCGCCTGCTCCGGATCTTCCTGGGCGACCGGGTCACCCAGTTCGTCCTGGGCATGTTCGTCGGCACGTTCGTCTACTGCATCTCCGGCGCCCTTATCATTCCCCCGGTCGAGATGCAGCCTGAACCCCCCCAGATCCTGGCGACGGTCGGATTTCTCCTCTTCCTGGGGACCTTCGCCTCGCTGATCCTGCTGATCCAGCATATCACCACCATGCTCCAGGCGCCCAATATCGCGGCAGTAGCGGGGTCGGAGCTGATGGACGTGGTCGGTTCGGATATCGAGGCGGAGTTCGGCTCAGGAACCCAGCGACAGACCTGTGAGGATAGTCCGGACCTCCTTGTGGAGACTGCCGGGGCATCCGGTTCGCGTGGTGGCCTCGGGCTATATCAAATACATCGATCCCGGGCGCATCCTTGCGCTTGCCCGGGAGCGGGACCTGATCATCCGTCTGCTGCTCAAACCGGGCCACTTCGTCGGCGCTGGTGCCTCTGTTGCGATGGTCTGGCCCGCCGATCGGGTCGATGCACGGTCGGAGAGGAGATCCAGGACGCCTTCCATCTCGGGAAGCAGCGCACGCCCACCCAGGACGTCGAGTACGCCGTCAACCAGCTCGCCGAGATGGCAGTCCGGGCCATGTCTCCGGCGATCAACGATCCCTTCACCGCCATGACCTGCCTCGATTATATGGGGGACGGTCTGGCGGTGTTTGTCCGGGAGCGAAAAGAGTGCTCCTATATCTTCGACAAAGACGGCAGGTCTGCGCATCGTCTTCGATCCGGTCACCTTCGATCAGTTGCTCAATGCCGCCTTCGATATGCTCCGCCATGCCAGCAGCAACAACGCGAAGGTCCTGCTGCACATGCTGGACGTCATCGAGGTGATCGGCCGGGAGACGGACTCGCCCGAGGCGCGCCAGGACCTTGCTCGTCACGTCTCCCTCATCGCGGCGGAGAGCGCCGTCGGAAACCTGATCGACGAGGACCGGCGGGCCATCGGCAGGAGGAGTGACGCTCTGATGGCGGAACTCGGCGGCTCGCCGCAATAACCGACGATACTGTTCTCACGTTGCCCTGCCCCCCGTCCGGACGCGGTGTCGGCCGGTCGAGGCGAAAGCCCTTCTGCCTCATATGGAGATGAGGAGCGATACGGATTTGTCCCTGCATTCCACATCCCCGAACCCGACTGCAGGGTTCCCTATCTCACAGTCCGCCTACCGTGATGTAATCTCTCCGATGGAAGGCTCTCGTGAGGGTTCGGCTCCATTTCGACCGGACGGATACTCCGGTTTTCTGCGACAGGAGTCCCGTTACGGCCCGGCACTCCGACGGCAGGAGTTACGAGACCTCCTGAGATAATCAGAACGTGTGGGGATCTCCGGAGCATCGAAGCAACCGACACTCCCGCTCCTGTTCTCGACGGGCGGGGAGCCGGAGCCCGATGATGACCATATCCGGACAGGTCCCTGATCGTGCCCCAAGAGAGATTGGACGAATCGCATACTTTTTACCACGCTGGGTACCGGGAGAGTATCATCGTCTGTAAACCCCCACCGTCGGTGAAGGGAATAGCATAAAATCTGCTTATGCCAAATACTGAAACGCGAGCGATCGATGTGATGAATACGACCAGCGATCCACAGGGGATCACCCGGATTGTCATCATTCTTGCCGGGTCGATCATCATTCTTGCAGGGATAAAACTCGCCGCCTCGATCATCGGCCCCATTCTGGTCGCCATCTTCTTTGCCATCCTGTTCGGCATGATGATGCGATGGCTCGAGAGGCGAGGGGTGCCTCACTGGCTGGCCCTTGCCGTCGCAATCGTTTCGTTCATCGGCGTGATAGCCGGCTTCTTCCTCGTGATCGCGGCTTCTCTCTCCCAACTGCTCGCACAGATGCCCGCATACCAGGGTGACCTCGACAGCACGCTGACCTCGTTCACCTCGGCGACGGGGATCCCTCTCCCGTCCGCATCCAGTATCATCGCCACGCTCTCCGACTTCTCCGTCTCCGCCATCTCGGGGATCGTCTCCAGCGTCACGTCGGTGGCTTTGACCACGATCGCCACGTTCTTCCTCCTGTTCGAAGCGGAGAGGTTTACGACGAAGATCACGACCCTGCTCGCGAAAAAGCCTCATATTCTCGAGCAATTTATATCACTCGGGGAGAAGATCGTCGACTATATCGTCATCAGGACCGAGGTCAACCTGGTGACCGGTGTCGGTATCGGTATTGTAATCGCGGCCGTCGGACTGGAATATGCAGCCGTCTGGGGATTTCTCGCGTTCGCGCTCAGCTACATCCCCTACCTGGGGTTCTGGCTGGCCGTGATCCCGCCGATGCTGATCGCGTGGTCCGAACTCGGACTGGGAAGCGCGGTCATCATTCTCATCGGGGCCGTGATCATCAATGCGGTTGTCGAAAATGTCCTGTTCCCCGAGATGGCCGGAAAGGGGCTTGACCAATCCCCCGCTGTCGTCTTCATCTCACTCGTGCTCTGGGGCTATATACTGGGAAATCTGGGGGCGCTGCTTGCCGTCCCCCTGACGCTCGCGCTGATGATGTTCCTGAGTTTCTTCGACGAGACCCGATGGATCGGTCTCCTTCTCGGCCGTGCACCCCCTGCACAACCGGAGAGTGAACCCGACATGCCGGAGAGTTGACGCGCCGATCCCGAATCTCCCGAATACCATCCGTTACCCCTCGTCTTCCTTTTCTCGCGAGCGGCGCGAACTGCATCACGATTCGCCAGGTGCCCCTTCCGGCCGATCGTGGAGGTTCAGGATGAGAATGCGAACGCTGACCACCAGCACCCATGCCGGGAAGACCAGGATCACCCACAGGGATAACCCGATGCTCAGCAGCAGCACCAGCGCCAGTGCGTAGGTCAGGATCGTCCAGCCGCGGGGCATCACCTTCGTACGGAGCCAGATCGTCCCCAGCGAGATCATGAATACCCCCGCCATGCGGATCGCGTAGATATTGAGAACCTGGTATATCACCGACCGGCCGTAGAGGAAGACGCCGCTCTCGACAAGGGTGTTCGATAGGATGGCATAGCTGCTGAGGAGCCCGCCTGCCAGGGCTGCGACGAGGAACGTGAGGGCCATGAAGAGGAGGCCGCTCCCCAGGAAGACCGTGGAGAAGAGACGGTCCTCGGCATCGCCCAGCTGGTCCCGGATCACGCCGATGAACCAGAGAAAGGCGATCCCGGCGTAGGGGATCAGGAGGAGCGCCAGTGAAACCATATTTCCGTTGGTCTCCAGCCAGGTGCTGTCGGCAAGGCCGCCGGCTGGGATCGAGAGGCCCACGAGTGTCATGGCCGATCCGTACAGGACGGCAAACAGGATGCCGGCGATGGCCGCAGAGCGGGGTGCTTTGAGCCGTTCGCCGGGCCAGGATCACTCGCGGTTCGGACGATGCATCACTCGTCCCTGACATACCTGTCTCATCTCCATCATCAGCTCGCCTAGTTATGCGGCATCGGATATAATTCTCATTGCAGAATGACCGGTGTGCGATAGCGAATGGCCGTGCGATGCGATGACATCGGCCTGCCCCGCCAGGGGAAGGCCTCGATCGCGATCGTCGCCGTATGTATCCTTTCTCCCTCGCCACAGGTCAATACGTTTATCTAATCCTCAGACGGTAATGCCTCATCTGGAATGGCATCGCCAGAGGTCAGTCTCCTTGGAATTTTCGGGGCATTCGCCCTCCTGCTCTTTGCCTACGGTCTCTTCTCGCGGCGCCTGCAGCGATCGGTAGTCACGGCGCAGATGATCTTCGTGGTGGCGGGCCTGCTCCTTGCCCCGGCGAGCCTGCTCCTGATCCCGGGGGCGACCGGTTCGGCCGAGTACGCCCTGTTCATCGAGGCCTTCACCATCATCGGCGAGATCGCGCTGGTCTTCACGCTCTTCGTCGACGCCTCGCGGATCGATCTCAGGGCCCTTCGTCAGCAGGCGGCCCTTCCGAGCCGGCTGCTCGGCATCGGCCTGATCCTGACCATCGCCCTGGGCGCCGGCGTCGCCCTGCTCCTCTTCCCCGGACTGACGATCGTGGAGGCCGCGCTCCTCGGCACCATCCTGGCGCCCACGGACGCCGCACTGGGGGCGGTAGTCGTGAACAACCTGAAGATCCCCGTTCGGATCCGCCAGACCCTGAACGTCGAGAGCGGTCTGAACGACGGGATCGCCGTCCCGTTCTTCCTCATCTTCCTGGAACTGACCCTCGGGGAGGAGCTGAGCCGCCCGCTCGGCGAGTTCCTCGCCGTCGCGCTCGAACAGATCGGCATCGGCGTGATCGTCGGGCTTATTGTCGGGCTGCTCGGCACCTGGTGCCTCCACAGGGCGATCGAGCGTGAGTGGGCGACCGAGACCTTCAGCTCGATCTCCCTCGTGGCGCTCGCCCTCCTCGCCTGGGCCTTTGCCCACCTGCTCGGCGGGAGCCCCTTCATCGCCGCGTTCGTCGGCGGGCTCGCATCGGCTGCAATCGGCCGGGGCCTCGGGGAGAAAGTGGTCGAATTTGCAGAGGCAGAGGGCGGGATCCTCAACTACCTCGTCTTCTTCCTGGTGGGCATCTTCGCCTTCTCCGTTTTGGAGGGAATCGGCTGGACTGCCGTCCTGTACGCGGTCCTGAGCCTGACCGTCATCCGCATGCTCCCCGTCGCCCTCTCCCTCATCGGGTCCAAGCTGAGCGGAACGACCGTCCTCTTCGTGGGATGGTTCGGCCCGCGCGGGCTCGCCTCCATCGTCCTCGTGCTGATCGCCATGGCCGACGGGGCTGCGGGCCCGGCATTCAATACCATCCGGCAGGTTGTGATCCTCACCGTGCTCCTCAGTGTCATCGCGCACGGGATCTCCGGCCAACCCGCTGTCGGACCGCTACGCCCGATACGCGGCGACTCTGAAGGCCGAACGACCGGAGAACGAGCCGGTGCCGGAGATGCCGACCCGTAGCAGGGTTCCCGTAACCGGCGATGTGCAGGAGACAGATGCAGGGGAACGTCCGTGAGAGGTTGCGGACGGCGACCTATTCCAAATTTCCGGCTTCACCGTTGCAGGCGTGACTCTCGCTCGGGAACGGGACGGCCCGAGGGGTTCTGCCGAGAGCGGGAGAAGGAGACAGAGGACGATTGCCGGATCACTGTCCCGGAAAGGCCGCCACATCGTATCTGTCCGCGACTTCGCTCGAACGATCTGGGCGTGGATGGCAGCGTTCGGTGAATGTATTCTCGTCCTTATCCATTACGAAGCTTTCAAAAATACCCGATCCATCTTATTCAAACGGGAACACCCTTTTCCAGTCGTCCTTCATGCTCACCAGCGTCCAACCTCGACCGGGGGCTTCATCGAGAGCGCGGTCGAGTATGGCCTACGGCCGATGCCCGGTCGTATGCGAACTCGCGCGCAGCATCATCGTGGTGAACGATCAGCCCGAAGCGGGGCCCGGTGCCGCCTGTAACCCACTCGAGCATCTGATAATCGCCATCGGAGTTGCCGAATGCAGCGATAGGCCGGCGGCCGATGAATTTGTTGATCCCCACCGGCTTCCCGTCATAATCGTCGATAAAGTCGACCTTCGGTTCTGCGAACCAGCACCGGCCCGCCGTCCCGGACCTCGAACTTCGTCTCGATGCTGCTTCCGATGACCCGCTCGGGAGGAATGCCGTATACCTTTTCGCAGAACGTGCGCACGAACTCGATGCCCCCGCCCGAAGCAATAAAGATGCTGAACTCATTCGCTCGAAGATAGGCGAGCAACTCCAGCATCGGCTGATACACCAGGTCCGTGTAGGGCCGCCCGAACTTCGGGTGCCGGGCTGTGGCCAGCCACTCTTTTACGGTTCGTTCGAACTCCTCAGTCGTCATGCCTGCGTGGGTTGCCATCACGAGTTCGACGAGACTGGGCAGGCCACCCGCGACAAGGGTCTTCAAGTCGTTCTCGATCGCGGCCGCGAACAACGGTTTATCTCTCCACTCCGGATGCTGGGGCTCGAGCGCACGAATACGGTCAAGAACAAAAAGCCCCTGGAAATAGAGCGGTTGTTCGGCCCAGAGCGTCCCGTCGTTATCGAAGACAGCGACCCGATCCACCGGCGGGACGAACTCCGTCCCTCCCTCGTTCGTGACCGTCGTGACGAACTCGATGATCGATCTCCTCGCCGCACCATCGTTCCAGGATGGAAGCGGGTTCGCCCCGGCAGGGTCATTCCCGACAGGGGCCCGGACGGACCGAGGTTCCGTCATACTGTTGACAACGATCTTCGTCATGGACTGCCTCCCGAACTGTTGCCCGAATGTCGATTCACGTCAGCGGCGACGGTGATCCCCGCGGGATGCCGTGATGCGCCGAATGTCCTCCGATCACGCGGCCGGGTCCGGTCGAAAAGTTCTCGCGTCATGTCAGATTGCAATCGAAGACGTGATGAGGGCAGGGTCCTTTCGACCGATTTGGCATTACGGCCATCTCCATCACCGGCATCAATCTCCGTGTTTCCGTAGAGCCTATCGCTTAAAAAGGTCCCGGCAGGCATGCTTCTGTCGAGACGGACAGCCGCTGCTAAGAGGGGCTCGAAGAGCCGGACGGCGCCGGCGACGTCGATCTGCTGTTGTCGTCATGTCGAACGCCGGCAACCCCCGTCCGGCCCCGATTGCCAGAATCCCTGAGGAGAGGCTTCTCCGCATCAAAACGAAAATATTGAAATAACCCGTATGGTATTGGTTAGCATATGGCCGAAAGACCATTGGGTATTACGATCCTGGGGGCTCTCTGGATCATCGGCGGTCTGATTCTCCTCTCCGGAGGACTGACTGTGGCGTTGGTCGGCGGGGCCGCAGTCGGATCGTGGGGTTGGATCCTGGGGATTATCTTCATGCTCTGGGGAATTCTAGAACTGGCCATCGGCGTCGGGAGCTTCATGGGCTGGCCCTGGGTCTGGATCGTCAGTGTCGTCCTGGCCATCCTCAGCCTGGTCCAGGCGGCCTACGCGATCTTCACGCAGGGGTGGACGTACCTGCTCTCCGCGCTCATCGCCGTGATCATCCTCTATTACCTCTTCCAGCCGGACGTGAAGGCCTGGTTCGGGCACGACTGAACTCTCTCATTTTTCGCCGGTTCGCAGCGCGCCCGGTTTTGTCAGGCGGCGTTGCGCGGCAGGCCGGATCGTCCACCGTGATCGTCCGCGCGCCCGCCAGGGGCGGAGCGCCGCAGCAGTTATCGAGCGATACGGCCCGGCTCCGGCTCGATCGGTGATAGCATGGCTGACGCATCGTCGGGAGACAAAGGTCCCGCTCCAGATCGAGTGCAGACGAAACAATCTCGGGCCCTTCGGCGATTCGAGGAATTGGCAACGTTTGGGAAAAAAGGGAAGGGGGATCAGCCCAGGAGCTTCTTCTTGGCGGCCGCGAACTCCTCGTCGGTCAGGGCACCCGACTGGTGCAGGGCGGAGAGTTTCTCGATCTGCGCGATGACATCCTCCGTGGGCGGCGCTGCTGCCTGTGTGGCCTGCTGCTGCGCCACGGCCTCCTGTGCTCCCTGCTGCTTGAGCGCTTCCGCCTGTGCCATCTGCTGCTGCGCCTGTTGCTGCCCCCGCTTATGCCCGGCGGCGAGCATCAGCATCCTCTCCTCTCATCTTCAGACCTCCGTTCTGCTTTGATCCGCTTCTCCGCTTTCTCGATCGTCTCCGGCGGGATCCTGCCCATGTCGATCAGCTCGGCATCCGCATTCTTCAGCGCCTCCTTGAAGCGGATGGCCCAGACGTTCTCGAAGAGCAGGAGTGCGGCCGAGCTGTTCTTTGCCAGGCCTTCCGCGAAGACCTCGATGTCGGCCTCGGAGAACCACTCATCGGTGTGCCTGGCCAGTTCCCGGTAGGCGGTACCCATCGGTCCTTCCAGGTCCTTCGCCTCAACCTTCACCAGCTGTCCCGTCTCGTCCCGCAGGATAAAGACGAGATCGATCACCCGGATGATGCCGCTCTGTACCAGGTCGCCAAGCTCGGGGATGATCTCGCCGCTGAACCTGTTTCCTGGAAACCTGACGATCAGGTAATCGACAGGACCCATGACTCTGCCTTGCTCTGCCATACTACTTCCTCCCCCTGAGGGGGCAGTGGTTGTAACACGCAGATGGTTAAAAAAGCTTTTCGGGCAGATACGGGCGATTGACCGGCTCAATTCACGCTCATCCCGGAGAGCGGCACGACAATCCTCACGGGCCCTCACAGTACGGGAAAAACGTGAAATCCCAGTTCCTCCGGATTCGTTTTCGGGAGACGAACGTCATTCCGATCCCGAAAGCACCGGCCTGTATGCTCCGGGAATCAGAAACCTCTCTGGAAAATTGAACGCGAAGATATTCTCTGTCGCGCGTTACTTCTTCTCTTCCGCCTTTTCGTCCCCTTCTTTCCTGTCCTTCTTCCTGTCGCGCCTGTTACTCTACAACCTTCTTTGCCACGATGATTTTTCCAAGTCCCATATCTGTTTCTCCTGACTCACCCGTCCCGACGAAAAGCCCGGCAGGACGACGAGTCAACGTTTGTTACTCTCCATTCTTGGCACTTAAGGATATGGTGATTGATCCTCGGCATTTAATTCCCGTAGTAGTCTCCATCACCGGTAAGCGGCTCAACCGGCCGACGGCCTTCGGTATAGGGTGGTCCCTTCGCGTTGGCTGGCACCCCATCGTGATGATGCTCAATGTCTAACAGTTGACGGACGGACAATAGCAGGATGAGGGTTTTGCCGCCTCCCGCTGCGGGACAAAGCCTCAGCCCGGATTTGGCATCATCCCGGTTCAAATCCATGCACAATGTTCCCGCACGGCTCCGGAGTATTTGCCGCCAATACTTTCTCCAGACGAGGCGATGTCTGCGGACTCGAGCAAGGGGCGTGGCAGGCAGGCGGCATTTTGGCGGGCCGAGAGTCTCGGCAGGAACCCGGTCATCGATCCGCAGGAGTACGGAGGGGATGTCGATGTGGGGGGGCCGCCGGCTGCAGCAACAGAAGGATCCCTGCCGCATGCAAAGGGTTATTAGTCTCCGCCTGCAGTTCTCACTCTGGCAATATCCATGGCGAATGAGAGGGAGACCGACCGCATGAGCCTCGGGTACGAGGTCTTTATCGCCATCGTCTCGATCATCTCGATCTTCAACATGGTCCTGCCCTTCGTCCCACGAATCGACCCGGACGCGGCGCATGTCGTCACCACCATCAACGTCTACCTCACCCTGCTCTTCCTTCTCGACTTCGGGGTTCGCCTGTACCTTGCGCCCTCTCGCCGGCAGTACTTCTTCCGCGATTACGGGTGGACCGACCTGCTCGGCTCCATCCCCGCCCTCCGTTTCTTCCGGCTCTTCCGGGTTTACGCGAGTTACCGGCTGATACAGCGGTACAATGCGAAACGGCTTCTCAGTACCTTTTCGAGACCCGCGCAGAATCGGCCGTCTACATCCTCCTGATCGCCGTACTCCTCATCGTCGAGGCGGGGTCGTTCCTGGTGCTTGAGGCCGAGAGCGCCTCGCCGGCCGCGAACATCCGGACCCCCAGCGACGCCATGTGGTGGGTCTTCGTGACGATCACCACGGTCGGCTACGGCGATCGGTACCCGGTCACGGACTACGGCCGTCTGGTGGGATTGCTCGTCATGGTCACCGGGGTCGGGGTCTTTGCGACCTTTGCCGGGTACATCTCGTCCAAACTGATCACTCCGCCGGAGATGCCGCCCGACGAGGAGCCTGACGGCGCGCCCGCCAATCGCCGGGCGGAGCTCAGGGCGCTGATCGAAGAACGGAACCGGCTCGAGGCCGAGATCGACCGACGCATGAGCGATCTGGAGGGAGATCTGGCAGACCCGGAGGAGATGCCCGTCCCGGCGGAGATGGGACCGCACTAGCCGGCGCAGCATCCCCCAACGATCAAACGAGGGTGCCGGGGGTCCCCGCATACGGGTTCCCCGAAGCGGGGACCTCTCCGGGCTAAATCTCCTCCCCGGTATTCGGGAGCATCAGCTTCCGCAGCTCGATCTGGGCTTTGACATAAATACTCAGGATATACCCGATCGCAATCATGACGGCGGCGATGGCGATCCCGATACCCGCGATCGCGACGCCCCCCTGCGACCCGTACACGGCTCCGAGGAAGATCACCGGGAGCAGCGCCGCGATCACGACGAGGAGGCGCGTCTTCAGGACGTCCAGGGACGAGGTATTCAGCCACTCCGGCAGGATGACGTCGGGCTCGATGAAGAGCTGGAAGAGGCCCAGGGCGAAGGTGATCAGGGCGATGGCGATGAGGAAGAGGTCGATCAGCTCGGTGATGTTCACGGCGAGATACGGCCCGATCCCTTCCTCGAAGAGCCCTCCTTCTACCAGATGCACGGTGATGCGGTACAGCTCTGCTATCCCGCCGACAACGACCAGGATGGAGGCGATGAAGAGGACGATGATGGCGATAACGACGAGAATCCGGCTCGCCACGAAAACGTTCCTCAGCACGGACGGCTTCTTTGGCGGTCCTCCTGATGGTCCCTGGTCTCCTGATGGTGCTTCAGCGCTCATGCACAAGCCTTGGGCGAATCATCCATAAGAACATGGCTAACGATAAGAAACCGGAAGAGGTCGTCCGATTGGCGTGTGTCCGCAGGCAACGTATAATGGGAGCGACCTTTTCCGGGATCTCCCCGGTCCGTGCTCCCGTCTGTCCGGAATCGCGCCACCGTTACGCACCGGTGACGGGACGGGCCCGATGAGAGAGCGGGAACGATCGGACCCGAACCGTCCCCGTCTCCACCACCCGGGCCGTCACGTTCGCGCAGCGAGAGACGGACTGGAAAAATAGTGTGTTACCGGCAGTGGGGTGAATTCGACGACCCGGGGGCCCGGGTGATGATCTGCACCTTGTCCACAACCTCGGCCAGCATCTCGCCGGGGAACCCCATCACCATCTCGTCGTCGGCGATCCCGGAGAAGGTCCGCGAGCCGTCGCACCCGAGCGAGAAGTTCGGTTTTCCGGTGAGATAGACCTGTGCCACCGAGTCCGAACAGACGGACTGAATGCCGGAGAAGTCGCCGTGCGCTCTTCCTCCCAGCCGGAATAGCGAGGACTGCCCGACTTTCAGCATGGCCCACGGGTTCGTGATGATGAGAATCACCTGCGGGGTGAACGGGGCCTTCTCCAGCGGGGCGTACATGGTCGCATAGGTCTCTCCGGTGGGGAGGTGGGGGATGACTATCCATCGTCCTCTTGCTGGAGGGAACGCTCTCGAACTTCCCCAGTTTATGATAAAACTGGCCCGACTTCAGGCTCGGGGTGAGATCCTTGAGTCCCAGCGCGTAGGCGCCACCCATGCACTCGTGCTTCTCGGACGTCGAGTAGAAGGTCTTTCCCTCGTTCCGGGCAAGGCCCACCATCTGGCAGTGCCTCATCTTTTTGTCGATCTCCGGCAGCCCGGCCGGTATCTGATCCTGCGCCATCGCGAAGGCCAGCGCGACGGGAGAGCCTTTCAACTTCAGGGAGGTTCTGAGGATCTCGGATGCCTTTGCGTAATCCATCGTGGCGTTCTGTGGTTCCTCTGCCATGGGGTTTATCACCTGGTACCGTACTGCTCTCTGTGACCGAACCTGTTAAAGATCGCAGATCGCTGCACGGTAGCCCGGCAGTCATCCCGCTCCGCCCGCACTGCCGTATCCGTTCACCTGCTTTCAGGTTCGATGATCAGGCCGGTTCTGACCGGAAATAATTTAAGACACGACGGTAATTAGGGGGCTGCAGCATAGGAGAAATTGAAATGGCATGTACTCTTTGGACCGATATCGTTGTTAGCGATCGAATTTCCGGACATCAGCAAGCTGAAGGGCGAACTGATGAAGGAGACCTTCGCGCTCAGTCAGGAAGGGATCATCCGCGTGGTCGGTCTCCTGGCAGTCGCGAAGGACGACAAGGGGCAGTTCGCGTCCGTCCAGGTGACCGAGCTCTCCGAGCAGGACAGGATGAAGCTGGGCGGAGCGATCGGGGCCCTCATCGGCTTCGGTGCCGCCGGCGATGCGGGCGTCCAGTCCGGCTGGGAGGCCGGCGCGGGAGCGGTGGCCGAGAAGGTCGCCAAGCACGATTTCGGCCTCTCCAAGGAGCAGGTCAAGAACATCGCGATGGACATCGCCCCGAACACGGCCGTCGGCCTGGTGCTGATCGAGCACCTCTGGGCCAAGAAGTTCAAGGAGATCGGAATGGCGACGGGCGGGCAGGTTCTCGCGAACGCGTTCATCTCCCCAGATGCACTCGTTGAGTTCGGTGCCCAGCTCGCAGAGGGCGCCATGATTGCCGAGAAGACCCAGGCCCAGTTAGCATAATCCAGGGTTCCTGCGAACCCTCGACCTTTTTCATATTTCTTGCATGATGAGCGTCGCCCGCTCTCGCAAGTGAGGTGCGACCCCTGGGGTGGGCGACTCGTCCGGGAGAGAGCGAAGGCCGGAGCCGACCCGGCATCCGACGCCTGATCTGCCGAGGGGCGGAACGGCTGGCGGGAGTTCGCCGCGGCCGACAACGGGATCGGGATCGAGGCGGCATACTTCGACCGGATCATTGAGATGTTCCGCCGCCTCCACTCCCATGACCAATACGAGCGGTACCGGGATCGGCCTCGCGGTCGTCAAAAAGATCGTCGACCAGCACGGCGGGAGGGTCCGGGTCGAGTCCACGCCGGGCGAGGGCACGACCTTCTTCTTCACCCTGCCGGCCGCGTAAACTGTATAAGCCGGGGGTTGAGGCACCCCTCACGGATTAATAAAGAACCAGATGATGTCAGCGATGTCGATTCTTTCATTGCCGTTGTCGCCAAAAGATGCTCTTTGTCCACGCGGGGGCCAGGATCCCTGCAGAAGATCGTTCCCGCCCCTGTTCCATGTGGCGCTGGAAGATCTCGACCGCAGACTCGTCGCCCATTGTCCTATCCCCCGGGTGCAATGAGATCCGCCGACCCACCAGCGGTTTACGCGGAACCGTACTGTCCGTCTTTCACCACAGTTTCGGTATTGTCCGGTTTCCCAGGGCATCCTTTTATGACCATCAGGAGCACCTGTCCCAACAGCCACACCACAGGATCTCGATCGTGATCTGGGGTTGCTCTGTAAGCTGCTGTAGCGACAGCCAATGCGACCGCCGGGTTTCATTGACCGGTTCCCGGGGCGAAGACCTTTCTGGAACCCATGCCAGATCCTCCCAGCAGATACCCCACGGCAACGGTCCCTGCGATGAGAAGGATGGCCGCCAGAATTCCGCCTCCTCCGATGATGCCGACGATGTCGTTGAAATACGTCACGAAATACCCGATGAACAGCACCACGAGCGACAGGTCGGCGGCCACGATCATGGTGGGGAGGACACAGCCTTCGATGGCGGGCCTAACCAACTTTTATATATTATTCGTGCCCTGAGCAATCCCTGGCCCTCGATCGACAGGGCCGGAAACTGACTGCAAGAGGTTGAAGACCATGTTACGAAGAAGAGAAGCAGGCGGCGGGGCCGGTGGCACAGGCGAACACCAGTACAAGATGAGAGAGAAGCTCGCCAGTATCGGAGATGACTTCTGGATCGAGGACAACGCCGGAAACAAGGCGTTCAAGGTGGACGGAAAGGCGCTCCGCGTGCGGAACACCCTGGTCATCCAGGACAAGGATGGACAGGACCTCTACAAGATCCAGGAGAAGATGCTCCGGATCAAGGACACCATGGAGATCGAGAAGGGCGCCGGCGGCACGGCGGCAACGATCAAGAAGGCCATGATCGGGCTCCGGGACCGGTGGAAGGTAGAGATCCCCGGTGGAGAGGACTGGGAGATCCAGGGAAACCTTCTGGACCACGAGTACCAGATCGAGCAGGGCCGGGAGAAGGTCGCCGAGGTCTCAAAGAAGTGGTTCCGGGTGCGGGACACCTACGGAGTGGAGATCGCCCCGGGGCAGGACGACGCGCTCGTCCTGGCGATCACGGCGGCGATCGATCAGATGGCGAGCTGATAACGTCGGGCTTCGAAGACATATCCGGAGGATTCCCCGGCTGCGGGAAGGATCGGGGGCACGGGAAGAGATCGAGGCTGCGTTCCCGCCCGAGCCGAAGGCCCCGAAGGGGCCCCGACCTCTTCTTTACCTTCCCGGTGTGCCCTGATGCTCAAGATGCCGGATGACTTCGAAGGCGCACGGGGCAACGGGGAGAGACCGAATCCAGGAAGTTCGATCTGCGCCGCCCGGATGGGATCGCGGTGATGGCCTTCCCCACCCGGAACATACCTAAAAATTTTTTAAGCTACTACCCGTCTTCCCGGCGGGAATACGGAACGGAAGCGTGTTCAGCCTGCATGCGAATGCACCGACGCAGTTCTCCTGTCCGCCACCGGACACTCCCTCGAGGGCGATCCGGCTGTTCTTCCGGCGATACTTTTTATTCGTTTACAGCAAGACGGTGACAGCAGCCATGCATGCCCGGGGGACTCGACGGGAGGCCTCAGGAACGCAGAGGAGGGATAGATGAGAGAGATCGGTGTGAAGAGATCGGAGTCCGACGGAACGGCCAACCTGGAACTGGAATTTAAGACCCTGGATCAGCTCCTCGATTCGGACGATCCCCATCCCCTGCCCGCGAGAGAACTCTCCGAATCTGGGGAGGAGACGATCGCCGCGTATGTCGATGAATTTCCAAAAAAAAACGGCCTGTCGGGTTGACCGTCTCCCTGGCGCAGGAGTCCGATCACCCCGGATCTGCTCGCCCTCATTCCCGATACCATCCGACGCCACTTTTCATTCCGGTTGAACGATCTGGACCACGAGAAGCGATTGTCCCTGTCGGAGGGAAAGATCAGTATCACTATTGCTGCGTTTAACGGATTCGTCGCCGATCCTCTACATCCTGCTCCTGGACCTGTACTTCGATAATCCCGTCGTCCTTCTTCTCGGAGGCCTGGTCACCATCCTGAACTGGGTGACCGTCTGGGATACCTACGAGTATTTCGTCTACGAATACCGTCAGCCTGAGGAGAAAGAAGATGATCTACAGTAAGATCGCCGACATGGAGATCCAGGTCAGAGTCAGGGATGCGGAGCCAAGCGTCCCGTAACGTATGCCGGGTGCACGACCCGGCGGTTTTGTCGCAGGAACAGGACTATCGTGTCCGGTTCCCCGTCCGCTCAGGAGATCGGAGAGTGAAGCTACCCGCTCACACCCCTCTTCCGGGGCGAATCCCTGCGGAGAAATTCCGTCACCCTCTGTTTTTCCCTGAGGTGACAGGTGAAGGCGGGGATGCCGGGGGCTCCCGGCGGACCCTCCTTCAGAAGATTGCCGAAAGCACGCCCAGGGACAGGAGCATGAGAAATACGACGACAAGGATCCAGCCGAGCGTGATGAAGAAGATGCAGAGCGCCTTGTTCCAGCGGAAGAGCCACCCGACGGGCACGCTCGAATAGAGCCCGACAATGGGCAGTGCGGGGAGGATCATGAGCGTTGCCGCCCCGTATTTCGACAGGATCGGGTACTTTTTTATTGCAGCGTCGGCCTTCGCGACGAAGCGTTTCACCCTCTCCGACTCCTCGAAGGCCCCCAGGATCTCGTAGATCGCCAGAACCGCCCCGAGCTCCACGAAGATCATGACCACGAGGACGAAGAGCGGGTCCAGGCCAATTCCCAGCCCGACAAAGACCCCGTTCGCCTGAAGGATGAGCGTGGAACCGATGAGTGTGAGTATGCTGGCCGCCGGGACATTCAGGACGAACCCAAGCAGCAGGGGGATTGCCGTGGTGAGTGAAAACCCGTACACGAGCGCCCTCGTCGCCTTCCGGATCACCCTGAATATATCAGCCACAATATCCTGCCCAGATCGATTTCATGGAATGAGTAGTGCCTGCTCTTCCAGATCACTCGTGAGATTCTTCGAAGAGTTTGGTTTCTCGTTAACTAATACGTTGCTTCGCTTCCTCCTCCGTGGGCCTCCGAGCAAGGACCCTATCTCCCGAGAAATCCGAACACGAGCATGTGCCCGGTGTGTTGGACTGGGGGGCAGGAAGAGTCATCCTCCGGAGTTCATGAAGTTCTGAACCTGAGGCCAGAATTAAATGAACGGTCCTTTGCCCAATAAAAACCCCTCTGAGCGGAGGTATTTATATATTAGCAAATGACCCCCATCTAAGGTGTACTATGACCGAAGGGATGGCAGGTAACGATCTCACACCATCGGCCACGGCCGGGGTAGAGGCGTTTCCCTGGTGGCTCGTGCTGCTCGAGGGGATCCTTGCATTAATACTTGGCATTGCTCTACTGGTCTGGCCGGGGGTAACGCTCCTCCTGCTCGTGACCTTCATCGGAGTATACTGGTTGGGCACCGGGGTTCTCACCATCATCAGCGCGTTCACCGATCATTCGGGGTGGGGGTGGAAGCTCCTTTCGGGAGTTCTCAGCATCCTCGCGGGACTCGTCGTCCTGTTCTATCCATTCTACAGTGCCGTCCTACTTCCAGCGCTGCTGATAATTTTTATCGGCATTTGGGGCCTGGTCATCGGGTTCATTATGCTGATCCAGGCCTTCAGAGGGGCGGGCTGGGGGGTCGGCATACTCGGCATCCTCAGTATCATCATCGGGCTTCTTGTCATCGCCAATCCCCTGCTCTCGGCTGCAGTGCTCATCCTCCTGATAGCCGTGTTTGCGATCATCGGCGGGATCGCGGCAATCTTCATGGCGTACCGGATGCGGTAGCACCGGGAAACCCGGTATCTTTTTCACGTGCAGGCACCGCACGCTGGCACCTATCATCCGGACCCCCGGGTTCCCTCGCGGGCCATGCACCTGTTCGGAAACGATCCAGCCAGAATCACCGGTTGGGCTACACGAGGATATGATGTAAAGAACAATACGTCGGATGCCCATCTCTGATGAGCAGATGGTAAGATGAGAATGCATGCCGGAGCAAATTGAAGTAGTCACCGAACAACAAATTAACCATATCTAGAGAGAGCTCGAGGCACCTCGCACCGCGGCTTTGGCCGGCATCGCGTTTACGTTCTGTACGGCTCGTGTATTGTCGGTCTCACCCTATCGGGCCCCCAGTACTTCGCGTCGGGGAACGCCGAGACCAGCTGGTTGCAGACCCACGAGAGCACCCTGAAACTGGCGCTGCTCAGAATCCCGTACGCCGGGATCGCCTTTCTCTGGTTCATCGGCGTGCTCCGGGACCAGCTTGGCCGTGCCGAGGACCGTTTCCTCTCCACGGTCTTCTTCGACAGCGGCGTGCTCTTCCTGGCCCTCACCTTCCTGACTGCAACCCTGATGGGAGGCCTTCTCGCCGGCTCTGATGCACTGTCGAGTACCCCTTTCACAGGGCGGCATCTTCGTCTACGGCCGGTCGGTGATCTACGAGGTCTTCCGGCTCTATTCGATCCGCATGGCTGCGGCCTTCATGAGCTCCCTGGGGACGATATGGTACCGCACCACGCGTAATGAACCGCGCCTGAGCGATCCTGACATACGGGCTGTCGGTCGTGATGCTCCTGAGCATCGGTTTCTCGCTGTGGATACTCCTGGTCTTCCCGGGATATATGTTCGTGGTCAGCGTCCGACCGCTCATCCAGAACTTCCGCTCGCAGCGCGACGGGGCACCGGCACCGGTGACGTGAACCCCGGTGTCGTCTGAGCGTCACCGGGACGGAGCGAGGCAGGGCCGGGGGTGCGCCCCGAGCAGGATGCGGCGACCTTCCGGAGTACCCCTCTGGGTGTATCAGATAGGGCGATCCAATTTATCCACGAGCCAACCTGTACCAATGAGACTGGCACTACCGAGGGACCGTAGTCTTATCGGATCCGCGGACGGCAAGTCGCCTGAAAACCCGGTATGAGGTTTGCATGGTAGTCCAGGAGAGGGAAACTTGTGAATCCTTAGCGGACGTCTCCAATTCTCCCGTCATAGACTGCAGTGCCATTCCTCTCTCACGTTCCTGACAGTTCTCGTCGGCCTATGGGCCTGATCATCGGATGTATACTGCTCTTAGAAGACTTCGGGAAGGCCCGAATGGGGTCTCCTAGTGCCTTCATAGTGCCGAAAAGTATATCCGTTCACTTTCCGGTAACCACTGCATGCCATCCATGGACGTCAAACAACTCGCACCGGAGGGACAGCGGATTCTCGAGGCCCTCGAGCGGGGTGTGCCTTGGCGCAAGTGGGGCCCCTACCTGAGCGAACGGCAATGGGGGACGGTGCGGGAAGATTACAGCGAGGACGGCAATTCCTGGGCGTATTTCCCCCACGATCATGCACGCTCCCGCACCTACCGGTGGGGGGAGGACGGGATCGCAGGCATATCGGACGATTCCCAGCGAGCTCTGCTTTGCCCTGGCGCTCTGGAACGGCGCGGACCCGTTCCTCAAGGAGCGTCTCTTCGGGCTTGTGAACTACGAGGGGAACCACGGCGAGGACGTGAAGGAGTACTACTACTACCTGGACAATACCCCGTCGCACTCCTACATGAAATACCTGTACAAGTATCCGCAGGCGGAATTCCCCTATGGCGATCTTGTAACGACGAACCAGAAACGCACTCGGGACGAGCAGGAGTACGAACTCATCGATACGGGCATCTTCGACGAGGATCGCTACTTCGACGTCTTCGTGGAGTATGCGAAGGACTCCCCCGAGGATATCCTGATCCAGATCACGGTCTGGAACCGGGGGCCGGACGAGGCCATCCTGCACCTGCTGCCGACGCTCTGGTTCCGCAACACCTGGTGGCTCGAGCAGGGCACCAGACGGCCGCTCCTGAAACAGGTTGCAGGCCCCCCCGGCAGCCAGCGTGATCCACGCCAGCCATCCGGTCCTCGGCGATCGGTACCTCCACTGCGAGGGCGCCCATGACCTGCTCTTCACCGAGAACGAGACCAACACGGAACGCATCGCCGGCACCCCGAATGCCATACCCTACGTGAAGGACGGCATCAATGAGTTCATCGTCTCCCGTCGTACGGAGCGGTGAACCCCGCCCGTACCGGGACGAAGGCATCGGCCTGGTTCCCCATGACCATTCCCGGCGGGGAGAGACGGGTGGTGCGGTCTGCGTCTGAACGAAACCCCATCAACCCCGGCGGGTGCCAGCGCTTCCGAGGGAGACGCTCCCTTCGGGAACCGGTTCGAGGAGACACTGACCACGCGGATCAGGGAAGCGGACATCGCCTACGCCAACATCACCCCGCCGTCGGTCAGCCCGGATGCGGCGAACGTGATGCGTCAGGCCCTGGCCGGCATGCTCTGGTCGAAGCAGGTACTACTTCTACGACCTGGACCGCTGGCTCCGCCAGCACGGGTCCAATATCGCCATGGGCAACAAACAGCCCGTCCGCAACAACCAGTGGTTCCACATGTACAATGCGGACGTCATCTCGATGCCCGACAAGTGGGAGTATCCCTGGTACGCGGCCTGGGACCTCGCATTCCACATAATTGCCTTCGCGATGGTCGATCCGTCCTTCGCCAAGCAGCAGATGGAGATGATCCTGAACGAACGCTACCTCCATCCGAACGGCCAGATCCCGGCCTACGAGTGGAACTTCTCCGACGTCAACCCTCCGGTGCACGCATGGGCCGCTCTATACATCTACCGCGTCGAGCAGGAGCTCTTCGGCACAAAGGATACCCGGTTCCTCAAGAACGTCTTCCAGAAGCTCCTGATGAACTTCACCTGGTGGGTGAACCGCAAGGACCGCTTCGGCCGGAATGTCTTCGAAGGGGGCTTCCTCGGGCTGGACAACATCGGCGTCTTCGATCGCAGTGCAACAATCCCGTCCGGAGGGTACCTGGAACAGTCGGACGGGACCGCCTGGATGGCGCTGTACTGCCAGAATATGTTGGACATCGCGATCACTCTCGCCGCCGACGACCCGGTGTACGAGGAGATGGCTATCAAGTTCTACGAGCACTTCCTCTGGATCGCGGCTGCCATGAACCGCATGGGCGCTGACCAGGAGGGGATGTGGGACGAGTGGGACGGGTTCTACTACGACCTGCTCCATATGCCGGACGGAAGCTCGTCCCGCCTGAAGGTGCGGACCCTCGTGGGGCTCCTCTCTGTCTGCTCGAGCACCGTCTTCACGCCGGAGGTGCTCCAGAAGATGCCCGCCTTCATCGAACGCGCGCGCTGGTTCAACCAGAAACATCCGCTTCTCACCGCGAATATCACGTCGCCGTCCCGGGCAGGGTACCAGGGCCGCCGCCTCCTCTCCCTGGTGAATGAAGAGAGGCTGCGCCGAATCCTGACGAGGATGCTGGACGAGAAGGAGTTCCTGAGCGACTACGGGATCCGCTCCATCTCCCGGGTGTATGCCGAGAACCCGTACTCCTTCGTCCTCGAGGGGGTCGAGTTCCGGGTCGAATACATGCCGGCTGAATCCAATAACGCCATGTTCGGCGGAAACTCGAACTGGCGGGGACCGATCTGGTTCCCGATGAATCTCATGATCGTCCGGAGCCTGCTGAACCTGTATGCCTTCTACGGGGACACTTTCACCATCGAGTGCCCCACGGGCTCCGGCAAGTTGATGAATCTGTACGAGGTGAGCGAAGAGATATCGAACCGGCTCAACAGCATCTTCCTCCGCGACGGGAACGGCCGGCGCCCGGTCTTCGGGGGTGCATCGAAGTTCCAGGAGGATCCGCACTGGCGCGATTATATCCTCTTCTACGAGTATTTCCACGGCGACAACGGTGCGGGCCTTGGCGCGAGCCACCAGACGGGGTGGACAGGCGTCGTCGCCCGGGCCATCCAGTTGTATGCATACCTGACACCGGAACAGATGCTGACCCCGACATGGAGGCAGTTCGGCTACCTGAAAGCGGGGAGCTCCGCCGACGCCTCCAGAGGAACAGTAATCGATATCAGAGCGTGGGATCTCCCATCCCCCTTTTTAAAGAAACAAGGGTAGCGCCTGAACTCAACCTCACGGCCCTACGGGTGACCTCGAAGGAATCGTCTCCGTCACGGCGGAATCAGCCCGGGGCAGTATCCCCCGCGGACCAGATTGATGTTCGTTGACCGGGAAGGAGACAGTCCCTCGGGCCGGGTTGATCGTCATCGAACCCCTGGGCTCGTTGCGGCCGATCTCGAGCCTGGCATGGCCTGCCCGGAAGCGCGAAGGTTTCTTACCTGGGAGACGCGAGAGAGGAGACCGTAACGGTGATATCATGGACCCCGTCAGGATTCCCAAGGTTCCGAAAGAGGACTACGACGCCCTGATCAGGCGTCAGTATGTTTCTCGAATTGCCTTCGGCGCGTGCGAGCACCCGTACATCGCTCCGTTCATGTACGTATTCGACGGAAAATACCTTTACTTTCTCTCCACGAAGTACGGCAGGAAGATGGAGTATTTCAAGGAAAACCCGAATGTCTCCGTCGAGATCGAGGAGTACACCCCCGACCTCTCCGCCTTCGAGTTCGTGAGCCTCCAGGGATACCTGGAGGAGGTGACGGATCCCTCGAAAAAGATGAAGGTACGTGAACAGTTCGTTGACATGATCAGGCACAGGAGCCTTTCGCCGCGAGTGCTCACAGCATTCGGCCATGCCCCCGACGACGCACCCGAAGCGATCGTCCGGGAGGAACGATCGATGGTCTGGCGACTTGTGGGGGTGCAGGATATCGTGGCGTTGAAGAACGGCTGAGCTCTCATTTATCCCGCAGGGCGCGCAGTCGATATCCGGTCCACCCCGCAGGATACCGGGCAGGACATGCAACACGACGACGAGGTGCGTCAGGAGATTTGCCGAAGATCCTGAGCCGGTACGACGCGTACCGGACATTGGTGGACAGTATGGAATCACTCGTCGTCTCTGAAGACCGCGTGCCCGGCTGGAGCGCGTGATCATCTCCTGCTCTTCCGGAGATCCCCCCCTCGCCAGATGGCCTCCTCGGACAGGTCTGCACGTGTGACCGGATACGGGGCAAACAACGTCTGGTCCTCGATGCCGCTCCCGGACCCGGACACCCCGGAGCGGAGCAGGTCGCGGGGTCGGACGGGTTCGCATGACCGTTCCGATAGCATTCGATCGGCCAGAGGCAGTACTCTCTCCCGCTGGTGATACAGTCACGGAAATGCTCCAGGGCACGGAGCCGCCCAACGATATCGCCGGTATTGCGGAGACCCGGGTAGTGCCGGACCGAGCATCTGCCGGTACCGGGTGAACAGCTCGGCCGGGTCAAACTCGGCCTGCGACGCCACGAGTCACCCAATCCCGCGCGAGCTGCCGGGGGCAGGCCGTCAGGTAGAATTTACTGGCACAGTGGAACCTCGCGAGGGCTTCGGGGCTCCGGTTTCTTCAACCTCCCGGAATGCCGCAAGAGCGAAAAATCCCGGCAAGATAATGGTCGCGAATCCGCAGAATATTCAGGCGCAGCTCGTCTTCAATAGGCGCCTCCGAAAATCGCTTCAGCACCTCCTGGAGAACTGGCCGCCCTGTCGATCGCGTTGGACCTCTCGGCCGGCGGATATACCCGTACGCCTCCGGTACCGGAGGTAGGAGAACCGCCTTTCAGGAGAATACCGTCGACGTGTGGCAGGGCATCAAGAAACCGTGCGGCAAAGGCGGACATCTCGCTGGTGACATCCCGCCCCGTCGCAGGTTGTGCGAGGTGGTCCGCACCGGCCTGCCTAACAAGGTCGACTCATGCCCGCGGAACTCCCAGGCCGATCTCCACCTCCGGGCAGACAGGTATGTATTCGACGCGGGCTAGCAAGTGATCGACGAGAGAGCATGGGATCCGCGAACCGTCGTAGCGACAGGGGTCGAACTCGATGCAGCGGCACACGACCATCCGGGGTCGGGCATAGCATCGTTCCATGACGGCATTACGCAGGTCCTCGATTCCCGGGCGAGATTTGTGAAGCCACTCTCCGAGAGGATTGGAATTTCTCTACACGGGGCAGTACCGGGTCCGGGCTTAGGCGGGTCGGCTCCAGGTCTGCAGAGATCGTCCTCCTCACCATACCATTCTATACTTGTTCGGGTACAGCCTCCGCGGACGTGATGATATATGGCGGCAATGCCCGATGACCTGATCGCGCTGCTGAAGGAATGGCACTCGGTCCCCGTCGCGACCACCGGGGCCGACGGCATGCCGAACGTGGCGGCAAAGTCGGTCATGGTCAGGGATCCCGAGACTATCGTCTGGGGCGAACTCTACTTCATGCGGACGTACGAGAACCTCAAACGGCACCCGGTCGCCTCGCTCTCAGTCTGGCGAAAGACCCCGCCGTACACGGCCTACCGGGTGAACGGCCGGGTGACGATCCACGAGCATAACCAGATCGCGGCCGAGCTCGACCGTAGCGTCTGGGCCGGCCACGGCACGGAGTTCGGGATCCGCACGAAGGGGATGGCCGCGGTCGTCTTTACGGTCGAGTCGGTCTGGGACCAGACGCCGCGGCCGGAGTCGGCCGGGACGCGGATCGCGTAGATCGCCACTCCGGCGCTGCGCTGGCCCGGGCCGTTTACCCAGATCGCTGGAGCTCCTCCGCGACATCCTCCGCCGACGCGTACACCCGGTCCGGCAACCGGGAGAGGAGATCCAGCAGTTCCGCAGGGGCTCCGCGCCCGGCGGCCTCACGCACAAGGTCGTCCCGCCCGAGCGGGTACGTCAGGCCGCGCAGGGCCTGCATGACCGAGCCCGCGATCGCCCTGGCCGGCGGGCCGCTCGCACTCACCTTCCGTTCGATGTCCCCGATGACGGGGCTGATCCCGCCGGACTCCATCTCGCCCGGCGCGCCTGTGTCCTGTCCTTCCCTGTCTACCATTGTTATCTTTCCATGCCGTCCGGCACGGCCCGGTATCCACGCCGATAGGTATAATGGCTGGGTGGCCATGGCCGACGCCGTCGCCGATGGACCGATCCCGCCGGCGGCATCATCGCGCCCATAGGGCGGCAACGACTTCGCCTACGTCGCCCGGTTCTACACCAACCCCTGACGGGGCTTCGGCCCCCGGATCGTTTTATCTGTTCACCGGCGAATACGCAGAGCGATAGTCGAGGCGCGTCGCCATGTTTATCCAGCAGTTCTTCATCCCCGGGATCGCCCAGAGCTCCTATCTCCTCGGTTCGGGGAGCACGTGCGCCATCGTCGACCCGGCCCGGGACGTGGACAGGTACATCGATGCGGCCGGCGAGCTCGACCTAGCGATCACCCACGTCTTCGAGACGCACCTCCACGCGGACTTCGTCTCGGGGCACATGGAGCTCGCCGGGACTGCGGGCGCGACAATCTGTGCCCCGGCCTCGGGCCGCTGCGAGTTCGAGCATGTCGCCGTCGGCGACGGGTCGCGCATCGACCTCGAGGAGCTCCGCGTCGACGTCCTCGACACGCCCGGCCATACGCCCGACGGCGTGACGTACGTGGTCACGGACACGGCACGCGCCGACGAGCCGGTCGCGGCCTTCACGGGCGACACGCTCTTCGTCGGCGACGTCGGCCGGCCAGACCTCTTTCCCGGGCGGTCCCGGGAGCTCGCCACGATCCTCTACGACAGCCTGCACCGGAAGATCCTCGCCCTTCCCGATGCCTGCCTCGTCCTCCCTTCCCACGGGGCCGGCTCGCTCTGCGGCCGGGCCATGGGCGCGATGCGGTTCTCGACGATCGGGTACGAGCGCCGGTTCAACCCGGCCCTCATGCACGCGACCAATGATGAGTTCGTACAGTCCATGACCGAGAACATGCCGCCGACGCCGGACCACTTCTCGCGGTGCAGCGAGATCAACCGTCTGGGCCCGGCGCTCGTCCGGACCCTGCCCGAGCTCCGGCCGATGCGGCCGGCCGAGTTCCGCGAGCGGGCCGAACGGACGGACGCGGTCGTGCTCTCGGTCCGGGACTATGCGACCTTCGGCGGGGTCCATGTCCCCGGCAGCTATCACGTCGACCTCGCCATGAACTTCTCCACATATGCCGGCTGGGTGCTCCCGCCCGACCGGGACATCCTGCTGGTCGCGGACTCGCCCTCGCAGGCGCGCGAGGCCGTCGTCCAGCTCCGCCACGTCGGGCTAGACCGGGCCGTCGGCTACCTTGTCGGCGGGACCCATGCATGGGCGCTCGCCGGATATCCAACCGACCGCGTGCCCCAGCTTTCGCCGGCCGAGGTGCACTCGATGGTCGAGAACGGGGCTGTCCTCATCGACGTCCGGTTCCCCGACGAGTATGAGGACCAGCACATCGAGGACGCGATCAACATTCCTGCTCTGGACCTCCGGACGCGGCATCCCGAGCTCCCGGCCGGTCGGCCGCTGGTCGTGATGTGCCAGACCGGGCAGCGCTCGAGCCTCGCCTGCAGCCTGCTCAAGCGGGCCGGCTTGGCAGGCGTCCACAACGCGGCCGGCGGCTACACGGGGTACACGGCGGCCGGGTATTCCTAGGGCCGGAACATTTCACATCCCTTATACCCCGGCGACGCGACCCGATCGTATGCGGATCTGCACTCTCCCGGCACTGGCCCTGCTCGTACTGCTCGTCGTTCCCGCCGCGGTGGCCGGCACGGACCCGAACCCGGTCTTCCCGCTCTTCGCAGGGCTCGGGGTCGGCGGCGGGGCGGCGCAGGCGGCCGACTCGGAGGACTACGCGCGGGCGGAGCAGTTCCTTCCGCAGAGTGTGGTCCCCGAGGCTCTACAACGTCACGGTCGACCCCCACTGGATCGGAGACAGCCCGTCGTTCTGGTACGAGCACGAGGGCCGGGATGGGACTGCGTACGTGCTTGTGGACCCCTTGAACCGGACGCGACGACCGGCCTTCGACCGCGCCCGCCTTGCCGAAGCGCTCGCGAATGCGACAGGGGAGACGGTCGACGCCTCTGCGCTGCCGCTCGCTACCGTCGCCCTTCGCGACAACGGCACGGTCCGGTTCGCCGCGTTCAACCGGACGTGGGAATGGGACGGCGGTGCCCTCCGCGACCGGAGCCCGGCCGTCGCTCCTGCCGACGGCGACCTCGTCTCGCCCGACGGCCGCCTCGCTCTCTTCCTCGACGGCGACAACCTCTCCCTCCGCGATCTGGAGACCGGCTCCGTCCGGATCCTCACTACGAACGGGACGACGGATTACTTCTACGGCAGGATCGCGGACGTCTCGGGCGAGCCGGTGACCGCCGAACGCGAGAACGGCACGGCGACTCCCTATGCGGTCTGGTCGCCGGACTCTCGGAGGGTCCGCACCTTCCAGGTGGACCAGCGAGACGTGACGCCCCTGTCCCTGCTCCAGTACTCGCCCGAGAACGGCACGCTTCGGCCGATCTCCTATACCTACCGCTACTCGATGCCAGGGGAGAGCGTGGCGCAGTACGAACCGGTCGTGATCGATGTCGGGAACGGCACTGCCGTCAGGATCGACCGCGCCCCCTGGCCCCATACCTCGATGATGGACGGGGGCGAGTTCGTGCTCGCCTGGTGGAGCGATGACGCTACAAGGGTCCATTCGCTCTACGTCGAGAGGGGCGAACAGACGCTCCGTCTCCTCGAGGAGGACCCCGTATCGGGCGCGGTGCGAGAGATACTCAACGAGAGCGGACCGACCTACCTCGAGTCGAACCTCGACTACGCAGGGCAGCCGAACGTGTACGTGAACGGGACAAGCGGCGAATTCCTCTGGTTCTCCGAACGGAGCGGGTACGGACACCTGTATCGCTACGGCGCGGACGGGCGCCTGATGAATAACGTGACCTCTGGTGACTGGGTCGTGCGGAACCTCGTCGCCGTCGACGGGGACTGGGTCTACTTGACGGCCGGCGGCCGAGAGTCCGGTCGCGACCCGTACTACCGTCACCTCTACCGGGTTCACACCGACGGCACCAACCTCTCGCTCCTCAGCCCCGAGGACGCGGACCACGAGGTCTCGTTCTCGCCCGACGGGAGCGCCTTCGTGGACACATACTCCCGGGTGGACGCCCCCCCGCGGACGGTCGTGCGGGCTGCAAACGGTACGCTCCTGCTCGAGCTGGAGGAGGGGGACATTTCGTACCTGACGTCGCTCGGCTGGCGGCCGCCGGAACGGGTCGTGGTGAAGGCGACAGACGGTGTGACCGACCTCTATGGCCTCGTCTTCCTTCCGACTGGCTACGACCCCCGGACGAAGTATCCCGTCGTCGACTCGGTCTACCCCGGGCCGCAGTCGATCGTGACCGAGAAGGCGTTCCCCGCCGACTACAGCCTGGAACGCGAAGATCTTCTGGAAGTGCCAGGCGCTCGCCGAGCTCGGCTTCGCGGTGGTGAACCTCGACGGCCCCGGGACGCCGTACCGCTCCAAGGCGTTCCACGACGCCGCGTACGGGCACATGGGCGACGCTGGCGGGCTCGCGGACCACGTGTCGGGCATCTCCTCGCTCGGCCGGAACCGCACGTATATGGACCTCGACCGGGTCGGCATCTACGGCCACTCGGGCGGCGGCTTCATGACGGCGCAGGCGCTCCTCACCTACCCGGCGTTCTACACCGCAGGCGTGGCCTCGGCCGGGAACCAGGACAACCGCCTGTACGGCTCCTACTGGGGGGAGAAGTACGAAGGCATGCCCGACGGCGACAACTACCTCGAGCAGGAGACGGCGCTGAAGGCCTCCAACCTGACCGGCAACCTGCTTCTCGTCACGGGCGACCTCGACGACAACGTCCACCCCTCGATGAGCCTCCAGCTCGCGAACGCCCTGGTCGACGCGAACAGGACCTTCGACATGCTGGTCCTGCCGAACCGGAACCACAACTTCAACTACGACCCCTACTTCATGCGCCGCCAGTTCGACTACTTCGTCCTCCATCTCCAGGGGGCGACACCCCCGGACTATACGTTCGACGTGCCCTGGATCGCCTGAGCAGACGTCGGGGGTGCTCCCTTTTCCGGCTGTTGCCGTGTCTATCCCGAAAGCAGGGGCGGCAAGCGGCGCTCCCCGCCTCCGTTCACCCGGTCCGTGTCATGACCGCGTCGTACCCGCCGCCGGGCCAGTCCCAGCGACCGGCGATTGTCTTTCCGTCCTCGCTGAACCTCCCCCGGAACGCTGCCGGCGAGCCCACGTATCCGCCCCAGATCGTGACGGCGCTGTCGTCGCCGACCTCGTAGACGTACTCGAAGTGGTTGCCCGTGCTGTCAAAGAAATGCGAGATGCAGTCTTCGGGCGCCCGCCCCTCCCAGTCGCGGCCGTACCCGATGATCTCAATCCCCTTGACTCGCTGCCCGGCATGGTCGATGTCGACGTGCTGCACGAGGAAGAAGCCGCCCTCCATCCATTCGAAGGTGAGCGTGCCGCTGGATCTCGCCGTACTCGCCGGCCTCCCGTCCCTGCATCTTCCAGGTCCCGACGAACCTGCCCAGACGCTTGAGAGCGGGGTTCGGCGCGGGCGGCTGTCCGGGTTCGGCCTCGTGCTCCGCCGCCGGGCGGCCTGGCGCCGTGCCCGCCTCCGGCGGCCTGGCGGGCTCCTGCACCTGGTAGATCTGGATGAGGTTGCCGACCGTGTCGTCGAGGACCGCCCGGGTCACGGGGCCCACGGTCGTCGGCTCCTGCGTGAACCGCACGCCGAGGTCCTTCATTCGCTCGTACTCGCTCCTGAGGTCGTCGACGGCGAAGGCCGTCGCGGGGATCCCCTGCTCGTGGATCGCCCGCTGGTACGCCCTGGCGGCCGGGTTGTCGTTCGGTTCGAGGAGGAGCTCGACGTCGTCCGGCCTCTCCGGCGAGACGACGGTCACCCACCGGAACGTCCCGGCCGGGACGTCGGTCCGCTTCACGAAGCCCAGAACATCCGTATAGAACGCGAGGGCCCGTGCCTGATCGTCGACAAGGACGCTCGCGAGTGTGATCCTCATGGTTCTCCCGCTGACCCCGATGCGGGCCGGAGATGATAAACGCTTCCCATACGCGGAGCGAATTGCGGGGACACCGACTGGAATAACAATCTATCGGGGTTGAGAGTTCGATGGAGATCACGGCTGAACTCTCTCTCCTGCGAACGCCGGCAACCATGGCCGCCTCTGAGAGTCGACCACACTCTTATTGTGTTGAGATCGCCAAACACCATATTCAGGAAGCGAACGGATGCCCGAACTCGTCACGTCGCCGCACCGGCGAAAAAGTCCGATGGTAAAAAACTCGAAGCAGCAGCTCCGGCCATCCGCTCGCAGTTCGGCGTGACACGGATTGGCATCTTCGGTTCGTTCGCTCGCGGCGATCAGACCCGGAAGAGCGACGTCGACGTTCTTGTGGATTTCGCCGATGGGTATGCGACGCTCAAAAATTTTGTCGGTCTTGCCGATCGCCTCGAAGACCTCTTCCGGCGGAACGTGGATCTGATCACTGTCGAAGGGGTCGACAAGTACATTCGCCCGGGGATTGAGGCCGAGGTGATCTGGGTTGAAGGATGACTCGGTCTATCTCCGGCATATCCTTGACGAAATTGCGTTCCTGAAACGGATATCAGCCGAAAGGACGCTCGACGATCTCATCAACGACGACTACTTTTCTCACGCGGTCCGGAGTGCCATCGAAGTTATCGGGGAGGCTGCCATTAATGTGCCCGATCGGATAAAATCCGAAGATCCGGATATCCCCTGGCGGGAGATGGCGGCTCTTCGCAACCGGATCATTCACGGCTATTTCAGGATCGATTATTCCATCGTCTGGAATGTGATCATCCAGGATCTCCCGGAGATAGAACCGAAAATTTCCGCGCTTCTCGCGAAAATGGATCGTTCGTCAAAATAGGTGATGAGTGATCGGTATACAGAAAAATCACGAGAGACTGCCGAAAATAGCCACTTCGGGTTTGGGATGCGTGTACGGAAATGTCTCCTAAAAGGCAGGGTCGGTGCAGGCACAATAATTGTGGAGGATGTCTGGTATGAATTCGTCGAAGAAGTAATCAAGAGGAAAATGAATAATTCTCGAAAGAGAAGTTGAGGCTTCCTTAATGGACGATCTATCAAAATTCCTCGAAACTCACATAAATATTGCTAAGATCTTCTCGAAGGAATGGTTCGAGTCAGAACTGCAGAAGCCTCCGGAGACAATGCACGTACTCGCAAAACAATTCAGATTCGAGAACACTCCCGACAATAACTCAATTTCGTACCATCTGTTCGACCACCTCGAGGAATGTCTAAAAACATTACAGGTCGAAATTCAAGAGAAGGGAAGCATTTTCAGGAGGCTGAAAACCCCAAAAGATTATCCGGATACGATCGGCCAGATTGAAATTTGCGGTATTTTGAAGAACTGGGGATTTCGTGTTGAATTAGAACCGAAAGTACCTGATTCCGAAAAAATATCAGATATAATGATATCAAAGGGGGAATCCACGGCATACATTGAGGTCAAGACCTTACATGAAAGACCTGGTAGGATCATACAAAAATCGGGCCCAATAACAATCAGTGAACTGAATTTTCACCCGAAATCAACGATAATGGGCAAGATCAAGGATAAATCCCAACAGTTGTCAAAGACTCACCCCGGAATAATCGTGATTTGCCTGGATGATTCCATTCCCCAAATGTCCCACATCGACTACCCCTTTCGCGAGATTGCACGCGAACTTCCGATAGTCTCTGGATTATTGCTGTATTATCATTCTCACGGTCCAGATGGCTGTTTTAAAAACTTGAGATTAATTTGTAATCCTTTCGCAACAAATCCGATTCCGACACATTTTCTGGAGTTATTCGTTTCTGAAGGAGTTGCTGTCGCGCCTCGGAGAAATGACGATTTCAGCGAATGAATTGGTAGATGGGCCTGGGGTTAACGCGGGATTCGCATGGGTTGGTTCTAGGATTACGGACTCTCATTCTTTTTCTGTCATCGTCTCGACAGTTGACTGAGATTTTTTTCCGAAGTCTGTCGTGGAATTTTCCTAAACATCTTGGGATTTATCGGTTCTCGCCGCCGTTCCGGGTCGATGATCCCCTACCGTCGCCCTTATAGTTAGGTAAACCCTACCTAACCAGGATCGACGTATGAAGGACAGGGAGGAGCATCTCGCCAGAGCGGTCGGACACCTGATCGGCATCAGGAACGAGTGCTCCTGCACCATCGTCTCCGAATGCGGACTTCCCGACGTGACCGTGAAACAGGCCGCGTACCTCAGGATGATCGACGAACACGGCGACATCACGTTCAGCAGGCTGGCCGAGATCACCCGCACCTCGAAGCCCACCGTCACCGAGATGATCAACCGGTGCGTCGGGATGGAGTGCGCGTACCGCGAGCGCTGTCCCGACGACGGGAGAATCCAGTATATCCGCCTGACGGAGAAGGGCAGGGCGATCGCCCGGACCGAACGGACGGCACTGCGCCGGACCATCGAACGGATGATGAACTCGCTGGACGACCGGGAGACGGACCTCCTGATCGAGCTCCTGGGCAAGGTCCGGTGACTCGCTCGCCGGGCCCTCAGTTAGGAACATTCGAACCAAGCAATCGAGATAATCATGCAATCGGCAACACCTGAAGATACGCAGAGAAAACCCGTCATACCGCTCTTCGAGCTCGTCGTCTACCCCGACAGCCGGACCAAGTTCCAGGTCGACCGGGTCACCGGCGAAGGACTGATCGCGGTCATGCGGGCTGGCGAGACAGTGCAGGCCCTCGGCCTGACCGCGAAGAGCGGCACCTCGCCCGAGGACCTGACCGCAGACTCGTTCTACCGGACGGGCACCCTGCTCCGGGTCATGAACATCCAGCCGGCCGAGGACGGATACGTCGTCGCCGCGCAGGTGGGGGAGCGCTTGCGGGCGATCTCGCTCGCCGGGGAGGGCGGGCGGTTCTCCGCGGCCTGCGAGCCCGCGCCGGACGTGCAGGACCTCGAGGACGACGAGAAGGCCCATGCCCTCGATGAGATCAGGAATGCAATCCACGAGATCAGCGGACGGTTCAACGGCGCCGAGCAGTTCATGGCCCCGATCGACCGGATGGACTCCGTCGACCAGGTCATGGGGTTCGTGCTGCCGTTCATGCCGGTCGATCTCGAAGCGAAGCAGGCGCTCCTCGAGTGCGACTCGGTCAAGCAGCGGTACGCGGCCTTCCTCGAGCTCGTCGTCTCCACGAACGAGCAGATCAGCCTCCGGATCGAGATGGCGCAGAAGGTCTCCGAGCGTGTTGGCAAGTCGAACCGCGAGGCGATGCTCCGCGAGCAGCTCCGCGTGATCCAGGAGGAGCTCGGCGAGGGCGACGGCGAGGGCGGCGACGCGGGATATCGCCAGCGCATCGAGAACTCTGCGATGCCCGAGGAGGTGCGCAAGAAGGCACTGGCCGAGGCGAAGAAGCTCGAGACTGGCGGCCCGCACAACCACGAGGGGGGCATGCTCCGGAACTACCTCGACCTCATGCTCGACCTCCCCTGGACGACGGAGGAGAAGAAGGACATCGACATCGCCGAGGCCCGCCGCGTGCTCGAGAGCCACCACAACGGCCTCGAGAAGGTCAAGGAGCGGATCGTCCAGCACCTCGCGGTCATGAAACTGAAGGGCGAGAAGCAGGGCTCGATCCTGCTGCTCTCCGGTCCGCCCGGGACGGGGAAGACGAGCCTCGGGCGGTCCATCGCCGAGGCCCTCGGCCGGAAGTACGTCCGGATCAGCCTCGGCGGCGTCCGCGACGAGGCCGAGATCCGCGGGCACCGCCGGACCTACGTCGGGGCCCTGCCCGGGCGGATCATCCAGGGCATCCGCCGGGCCGGGACCAAGAACCCGGTCTTCGTCCTGGACGAGGTCGACAAGCTGGCTGTCGGATACCAGGGCGACCCCGCGAGCGCGCTCCTCGAGGTCCTCGACCCCGAACAGAACAGCGCCTTCTCGGACCACTACCTCGAGGTCCCGTACGACCTCTCGGACGTGCTCTTCATCGCGACGGCCAACTCGCTCGCGACGATCCCGGCCCCGCTCCTCGACCGGATGGAGCTGATCGAGATCTCGGGCTACACCAAGAACGAGAAGTTCGCGATCGCGAAGGACCACCTCGTGCCCGAGGTCCTGTCCGAGCACGGCCTCGACGCGGAGCGGCTCCTGTTCGATGACGAGGCCCTGCGGGCGATCATCGACCGGTACACCCGCGAGGCCGGTGTCCGGCAGCTCAAGAAGCAGCTCGCAAAGGCTGCGCGCCACGTCTCCGAGAAGATCGTCTCGGGGACGCCGGAGCTTCCCTTCGTGGTGACGCCGGAGAGCCTGGCCGCGGTCCTGGGCAAGGAGCCGATCCGGCTCGAGGTGGCGCGGAAGGAGACCGTTCCCGGCGTCGTGACCGGCCTGGCCTGGACCCCCGTCGGCGGAGAGATCCTCTTCATCGAGGGGACGGTCATGCCGGGGACGGGCAAGCTGACCCTGACCGGCCAGCTCGGGGACGTCATGAAGGAGTCTGCGACGATCTCGTTAAGCCTGATCCGCTCGAGGCTCGCGGACCCGCAGAGCGGGTTCAACTTCATGACCTGCGACACGCACATCCACGTCCCTGCGGGCGCGACGCCCAAGGACGGACCGTCGGCGGGCGTGGGCCTCTTCACGGCCCTCGCGTCCCTGATCACGGGCAGGACGGTCGATCCGGAGCTCGCGATGACCGGCGAGATCACCCTCTCGGGCGCTGTCATGCCGGTCGGCGGGATCAAGGAGAAGGTTCTCGCGGCCCACCGGGCCGGGATCAAGCGCGTGATCCTGCCGAGGGAGAACGAGCGCGACCTGACGGACGTCCCCGACGACGTCCGCGCCGAGCTCTCGTTCATCCCGGTCGAGAGCGTCGAGGAGGTCCTGCGGGAGGCGCTGGGGATCGACCTGCCCCGGACCGTCGTGCTCCACAGCGGCAGCGGCTTCGGGCCGGGGATCCAGCATCCCCCCGGGATCCTGCAGCAGGCGTAAGCCGGGCAAGGAGCCTCAGCCAACCATCCGGCGATCCGACATGAGATGATCGGCTGATCGTATCCGGGTCTAGTCCCGGTTGGGACGTGCGAGGGAGTTCCTCTCCACCGGGCGGTGGAAGAGTGCTCCTCACTCCCGTTTCTGACGCTTGCGAAAAAGATCCCGGGGATCCTCTACCCGACGAGCTTCCTCGCCTCTTCAGCCGGTACTGCCGCGAGGGTCCCGATATCCGCCCAATCCGCCCGGGATACGGCGACTTTCATCGCTGCTTTGTCATCCCGGGCCTCGATCAGGACAACGGTATCGAATTGTCCGAGCGGCCAGCAGATATTCATATACCGGATCCTGTCTTTGGATTCGGCCTCGATCTGTTTCACGTCCACGGCAATCAAGTCCCTGTCCGGCTTTCCTTTGAACTTAACCAGTGCGATGAAGTTCATGCTCTTCCCCTTGCCCGTACTGTGCTCTGAAACATACGAGGGGACCCGTATCGAGGGATTCGGTGAGACTGAGCCGTACCGGGGAGGACCACCGTGAAAGCGGTTCCCCCTTCGCCCGGGCTCTATCTCTCCGCCACCGGTCGGTAACCGGCACGATGCCGGAACCGTCCGGATCGAAGCGACGCCAATCTGCTCCATGTCGGCCCGGATCGTCGACCCGCACCGGCCTGTCGAACCGCCTTCAGGTGGGGCGAAAACGGACGCAAACGGCATGTATGAAAGACGGCGCATCGGAATATACTGGATACATTTATCGTTCGATGAGCCTATCTCGAGGCGGTGAAGAACATGATGTTTATGGTCACCCTTGTCCATACGCCCGAGATGTGCCTGGCACGGAAGGAATTCGGCCCTGAGTTCAAGAGTTGGTTCGGGGGAATGGACGACCTGGCAAAGAACCTGGGCATACGGATCAAAGACATCTATTCCTGCCCGACCGAGCATACCTTCTACTTCATTCTCGAAGCAGAGGATTACAAGGCGATCACGGCATTCTTCTCCGGGATCATGCTCACGAACCACACGGGACGGATCTCGCCTATTATCACCCTCGATGAGGCGGCCGTTCCTGGTTAAATAAACCCTTTTCCGCGGATCCACCCGACGGATAGGCTTTCATGATAAGACGAATGGCAATGGAGAAGCCACCAGATGTGAAAAAGCGGCGGTGATTGTCCGGTCTCTGCCGCCCGTGCATCATCGCCGAACGCTCCAACGGGGCGTCCACGGATCTGGACATCCCGGCCCGTACCCCCGAACCCAACTCTATGAGGTAGAGCGAGAACGCGGCCGGGCCGTGCGATGAATGGGCGGGGGAACGATTTTTCTCGATTTCACCCCCCTGCCACGGCAGCCCGGCCCGGATCGTCGTCGTCCGTTACGATGACCCCGCTGCTTTCAGACAGTCCTCGAGCTTGTCGAAGGACTGGTTCCAGCCGGCCCCGGCCATGTCCCGGTTCTCGCCGTCAGGAAAGCCCTCGTGCCGCAGGGTGAGCCGCGTCTTTCCATCGACCTCCTCGAACGTGACCGTCACGGAGAGCTCGAGCGGCCAGTCGCCGCTCATCCCGTACTGCGAGGCCGGGACCACGTTCCCCTCCGCATCCGAGAACGAGTCTGTTGCGACGATCCTCTCGGGTTCGACGATCTCGCGATAGACGCCCGTGCTCCAGAAGTCCTGCCCCTCGGGCGACCGCATGTCATAGAGATAGGTGCCGCCGACGCGGGGATCGATTCTGGCCGCCGGCGACGTGTAGCCCATCGGCCCCCACCAGCACTTCACGCGCTCCGGGTCAGTCCACGCCCTCCACACGAGCTCCCGCGGCGCGTCGAAGACGCGGGTGATCACGAGTGTCTGTCCTGCCTGTTCCATGGACATTCTGCTGCCGGTATCTTCCGTCATGATAGTCTCCTGTTCTCGTTCCTGAACGCGGACTCGAGGGGTGCATCAAGGACGTGGCCGCCTCCATGATCCGCGCCGGGTTCGGCATCTCCATCCTTCCCCCGCCACTTGAACCTTTTGGCCGGCGGAACGGGCGAGACCACGGGAATCGCCCCGCCGAGCGGGACCGGCCGATCGTCCCCGGGGCTGCCCCTTTTCGCCGCAGCCGAGACAATAAGGGTTAATACCGGAAGCGCGAGAGGAGGAGTGCGCACGCGCGGTCTCGACGACGTCCCGGAGTATACAGAATGCCGTCCGAATGGGTATTGAAGAACCGGTTCGACCCGGGCTACCTCCCCGTAATGGAGGAGAAGCTCTACTTCGAGGGCGAGGGCCGGGTCCGTTCGATCTCGAACTACATCGCGCTCCTCTCGCTGGCCACGGCGATCGCCACGTACGGGCTGATCTCCGCCTCGTCGGCGACGGTGATCGGGGCCATGATCGTCGCCCCGCTGATGACCCCGATCATGGCCACCACCCTCGCCATCGTCCTCGGGAACGGCCCCCGCGTCTCCCGGTCGGTGCTGATCGTCGGTCTGAGCATCGCCTATGTGGTCGGGCTCGCGGCCGCGCTCTCCGTCCTGATCCCGTCCCTGGTCATCGATTTCGGGTCGAACCCGGAGATCCTCGGCCGGGTCTCCCCGAACATGATCGCCCTCTACGCAGCGCTCGCCTCGGGCGCCGCGGGGGCCTTCGCCGTCAGCCGCGCGGACGTGGGGGACACGCTCCCGGGAGTGGCCATCGCCATCTCGCTCGTCCCGCCGCTCTGCGTGGTCGGCATCGCCCTCTCCCACGTCCAGTGGCTCGACGCCTTCGGCGCCCTGATCCTCTTCCTGACGAACTTCTTCGCCATCGTGCTCGCGGGCGGCGCCGTCTTCTGGCTCTCGGGCGTCCGTCCCCGGCCTTCGGGGGCGGCCGAGGCCCACATTCACCGGCGGGCGCTGGCGACCGCCGTTCTCGGGATGATCGTCGTCGCCCTGGTCCTGGGGTTCAACGGCTACCACACCCTCGCGGTCGACCGGGACAGCAACCTCGCCGAGCAGACCGTCGAGGCGTGGCTCGACGGGACCCGCTACAGCGTGGCCGGGGTCGCCCTGACCTTCCACGCCCGAGGACTTCCTGGTGACGGGACCGGCCAGCGTCCGGGTGGTGATCGCGGGGGCGGGAACCGTGCCCCCGATCGAACAAGCTCGCGGCCGACCTCGAGACGGCGCTGGGGTATCCCGTCAGCGTCGAGCCTGCGCGTGGTGCCTCAGGAGATCCAGTACTACCCGCCTCTGCTGCGGTCGCTGACGGGCAATACGACGAACCCGGACGCCGCGTCCCCCTCGACAGCCACGTCGTAGGGACGGAGAGGGGGCTGCGTCCCCGGAAAATGGCGGTCACAAAGAAGGCGCTCCGGCCGTGAGGGAAAAGGAGCCCGTCAATCACGTATTCTTTATGCTCGCGCAGTAATCTTGGTATAACGGTGCACAGTAGTTCTGTACCTTCAGCGACCGTGCGGCACGCCCACTATACCTCCATCTGATATTTTGCCTTCCAAGGCCGAAGAGAGAGCGCGAAGACGAAATGAGTGGCCGGATCAAGGTCCGCGGATTACAATGAGAACCAGGGTATGACCGCCGAAAAGAGAACTCGCATCACGTTCGGGACGCCCGACATCGACGGGCTGAGACGGGACGGGTTCCGGGCTGCGGACATGCATGTCCACACACGCCATTCGGATGCCGCCCCGTCCGTCCGGCAGATCCTGAAGTACGCTCAGCAACGCGGAATCGGGGTCGCGATCACCGACCATAACGAGATCGGGGGGATCCGGGAGATACGGGACTGCCGACCCGACGCCCTGGTCATTCCCGGGATCGAGCTCGACTGTGCCGAGGGCCCCCACATCCTCCTCTACTTTTACTCGTGTAACGACCTCGTCGATTTCTATGACCGCCACATCCGGCACAGACGGCGCGGGGCTCAGTACATGACCTCCTATCCGGCCGCAGAGCAGATCCTCTCTGCGGCCGAAGGATACTCCTGCCTGAAGGTCGCGGCCCATCCGTTCGGATATTTCGGCCTCGATCGCGGGGTCCTGAAGTGCGATGCAAAGGATCTCCTTCCCGGAGTCGTCGATCGCCTTGACGGGATCGAGGCGATCTGCGGTGGAATGACCGGAAGGGTGAACAGGCTGGCTGCGGAGTATGCGGATCGATTCGATGTTCCTGTCACCGGCGGTTCGGACGCCCATATCCTGCAGAACATCGGCAGCGTCATCACGGGAGTACGTGCCGATTCCGTCGGGGATTTCCTCGACGGAATAAGGGAGGGCAGGAGTATCGTGATCGGGTCGCCTTCCGGGATCGTATCGCGCGGGATGACCGCAGGAGTCATTGCATACAATTATGTCCCCTACTCGGTCACGGCCCTGCACACCCGCTTCGGACCGCATACTACCCGGCTCAAACACTCGATGAGACGGTTTTTCCGGTCGCGTTAAGTCCGAGCGCGTCTCTCTCGAAAAATAGGGTGACAATACTTCTCAGAGCATCGGGGAGAAGAGGCGCGCGATCGACTGCCGAACCTTCTTGTCCCAGGGGAGGCTGTCGAGCCGCTCGATTGTGATAGGGCTGCATACATCGAGATCTTTGATGAAGGCTTCCTTCAGTTCCCTGGCAACCACGGGATCGTACATCACCGCATTGGTCTCGAAATTCGAGCGGAAGCTCCTCACGTCCCAGTTGGCACTCCCCACGGACGCGGCAATCTCGTCGATGACGATGGTCTTGGCATGGATGAAGCCGTTGTCGTAGGTATATGCCTTCACTCCAGAGTCGAGGAGCTGCCTGATGTACGACATGCCCGCCCAGTACACAAAGGGGTGATCCGGCCGGTCGGGCATCATGATCCGGACGTCGACGCCGGAGAGCGCTGCCATGCGGAGCGCATCGAGTCCACTCTCGTCCGGTATGAAATAGGGGGTCTGGAGGTACACCGACTCTGTCGCGAGGCTGATCATCTTGAGATATTCCTCTTTTACCGGGTTGAACTCGGTATCAGGTCCTCCGGAGACGACCTGGATCGGGACGCCCGGACCGGGAGCAGCAAGAAGGAAGTACTTGGGATCGTACTCCTGCCGATCCCCTTTTGCCGCGTAATTCCAGTCCAGGAAGAACCGGATCTCGGCCGCGAGCACCGCGGTCGCCTTTATCCGGACGGCGGCATCCCGCCAGTACCCCCAGAGCGGGTCCAGCCCCAGGTAATCGTCCCCGACATTATACCCGCCGATATACGCGGTTTTTCCATCGATGACGGCGATCTTTCGGTGATTCCGGTAATTGTCCCGGAGGTTCAGGTATCGCAGGTACGAGGGGAAGAAGAAGGCTACTTTTCCGCCGGCCTTTTTGAACTCGTCGAAAAAGTGCCGTGGCAGGGCGGCGCAGCCGAGCCCGTCACAGAGGAGACGGACTTCGACACCTGCACGGGCGCGTTCGGTGAGCGCGATGCGCATATCGTTCCCGAGCCCGTCGTCCTTCCAGATAAAATACTCCAGGTGGACGAAATCGGTTGCTGCCTTAATATCCTCGATCAGGCTGGCGAACTTCTCCTTTCCATCGGTAAACACCCTGACCTGGTTGTTCACCGTAATGATCGCTCCATTGTTTCGAAGGAGCATCAGGATCATTCTTCGCAACGGCGCGGAGACCTGGTCACTGATCTGGACGGTGGCGCCCTTTGTCCTGAGGGCCGTCTCCTGCGATTTGATAATGGCCTGCAGTCTCTGGTCTTCCTCCTTCTTGATGCGGAACATCTTCTCCTTGCTGTAGGTCTGTCCGAGAAACAGGTACAGGATGAACCCCACTACGGGCAGGAAGAAGAGGGCCATGACCCATGCCAGAGTGGCGCTCGGGTTCTTCCTCTCGAAAAAGACGACGATGATGATGAACACGATATCGCTCACCAGGATGATGAGCGACAGGATCTCCCATATCAGCAGTTCACCATTCATGATGTGTCCCCGGGCTTATGACGCGACATACCAGTAATGAATTCAAGGATGAAATAACGTTTAAGGACTTGGGCTTGGGGATGGTTTTTCAAGAAGAGGTGCGCTGGGTCTGCGAAGGGCGTGGATCACCTGGAAACGGGAGACATTACCATGAACGGCGGTCACCTCGAACAGCCCATGGTTGAAGGATACTGTGCTTCACCGCCCTTCAGCGGGCCCGCCCGGCGGTCCCGATGGCAGGGCAAGGCTCCGGACGTACGCGTCGAAGTCGTGCCAGACCGAGAGCGCTCCCATCACCTTTCCTTCGACAATGGCCGGAGTCGAGGTCACCAGCGCCAGGTAGATCGAACCGTTCGGCAGGGTCATGTCGACCCGCTCCCCCTGGTCCACGACCTCGCCGCGGAGCGCCCGGGCGCAGGGGAGGTCGCCGTGAAGGAGGCGACTGCCGTCGGCGCGGCAGGTTTCGAAGCGCCCGACAAGCTCAAGGATGGTCATACCGACCGCCGGGATGTCGGCTGCGAGCCGGGCCGCGGCGCTGTTCACGGCCGCGATCCGGCCCCCGGGCCGGCAGAGTACAGGCCGGCTCGGGGATGCAGTCCATCGCCTCGATCAGTGCTTCGTCGGGGAACGGCGTGGCTCCCGGTCCGTCTGCCTGAGGCGCCGCGGACGCAACCATGATACTGCGCTATCCGGATGCGAGCGAATAAGGATTTGCCCGGCAATGTCTCACGACCCGAGCGAAGGCCGGGCGGCCGTGCCGGGGGTCGGGAGGGCCGCCGCGCCCGCTCTTCATGCCGAGGGCTCCGGGGGGTCAGGGGCACCGGGACCGATTCAGGGTTCTCCGGATCTGTCGTCGTGCGCGTCAGCTGCCGCCGCGGTGCATCAACCTTCCGAGCGGCAGCCCCCGAGTCAGGTTCGGCCTTTGCGGTCGGCCTCGCGCCCGGTCGGGCGGCTTTCTCCGGGGCCGGAGCTCCGGCGATCCGATGGGGATGGACGAGACGGGGATCCGCGGAGGGGGATGGCGTTGTCGCCGGCGGTCCCCCTGGAGAAACGGGTGCGGCTGAGCGCTTCGGTTCCACCGTCCAGGTCGTGGTCGCCTTCCCTTACGACGGCCCCGCCCCTGCCGGACAGCCCGCGAGCTTATCGAGGGACTCGTTCCAGCCGTACCCGACCATCTCCGAGCCCGCGGGGAGGCCCTCGTGCCGGAGGGTGAGCCGGGTCTTCCCGTCGACCACCTCGAACGTGACCGTTACGAGCAGCTCGAGTGGCCAGTCTCCGGTCATGCCGTACTGCGACGCGGGGACCACGTTGCCCTCCGGATCCGAGAACGAGTCGGTTATGATGATCCGCTCGGGCTCGACGATCTCGCGGTAGCCCCCGTTCCCCGGACATCATCGCCGTCGGGCGCCCTCATCAAGCAGAGATATTTTCCGCCCACTCGGAGGTCTATCTTCGCGACGGGCGTTGCGAAATTTTTCGGTCCCACCAGCACATGTCCGCTCGGGGGCCGTCCATGCCTTCCAGACAGGCACCTGCGGCGCGTCGAAGACGCGCGTGATGACAGGTGCCTGTTCCGATTGTACCTCGGCGGGTTCTGCCCTGCGGACGTCCTGGTGCCGGTGTCTTCCGTTATGATTGTCTCCGTGTTCCCGACTACCGCGGACCCGGGGGGGCTCTACCGGGGGACGCCGTCCCGGTCCGCGCCGGGTACCGGGAGGTCCATACGCCCCTCGCCTCTTCAATCTTTGCGCCCGGTCGGGCGGAAAAAGCAGGGAGGTCCGCCTATCACGTCACGATGAACGACCCGGTCATGGTGGCCGGGTGCGGGTCGCACCGGAAGAAGTACGCCCCCGGCGTGCCCGGCGCGGCGAAGGTGTAGGTCGTGGTCGACGGGCCGGTGATGATCGCGCCCTGGAAGATCGGGGTGGCGGCCGTCGCGTCGGTATAGAGGGCGAAGTTGTGCGGGACGCCCGCGTCGTCGTTGACGAAGGTCAGGGCGACGGTCGAACCGGCCGGCGCCGAGAGGGTGCTCCTGTCGAACGCGATGTTCTTCGCCGTCAGCGTGAGCGCAACGGGGGTGCCTCCCGTCGCCCCCGTGACCGTGACCGCCGCCGCGGGCGTCGGCGTGGGCTGGGCCGGCGCGGAGCTGGTGCATCCCGCGCAGAGCGCGAACGCGGCGATCAGCGCGACTGTGAAGCCGATCGTGAATACTCTCGACATGCGCGAGCATACTCCCTGCGTCCCATATAAGCGTGGCGCCCGGGACGGGCCCGGCAGGCCCGCACCGGCTCATGGGAATCACCTTGATATAGGAGGCGCCGAAACGCAGGGCGACCGGCCATGAGACGCTTCGTCGGAGTCCTGCTGCTCCTCGGCGTCGCCCTGTCGGGCTGCACGGCCCCGCAGCCCGCGACACCTACACGGAGCCGCAGCTGAAGTACCTGCTCCTGGACCACTACGGCGAGGACCGGTTCTTTTACTGCGACCCTGACGAATATCCGATCTCCCGCGGCGACGAGCTCGAGCGGGCACTCGAGGCGTTCCCGGCCATCAGAACGATACGGCCGAGTTCGCCGCGATCACGGCGCGGAAGGGGCTCTCACCGCCGTACTCCGACGAGGCGAAGCTCGCGATCTACCGCGAGCAGAAGAAGCTCCGGGCCCTCCCGTTCACGCCGAGGACGGCGGACTCCTACACGTACACCATGGCGCTCGACACCGGGGCCGAGGGACGCCGGCGTTATCGGGCGTGGTCCGCACGGACGGGGCGATCCGCGAGGAGACCGCCGAGACGGCCCTCCTCACCTGCCCCATCTGCCTCGCGGCCGGAACCCGGATCGGCACGCCGGCCGGCCCGGTGCCGGTGGAGGACCTGCGCGAGGGGACGATCGTCTGGACGGTCAATGCGCAGGGAGACCGAGTCGCGGCCCCGGTCCTGCAGACGGCGAGGACGCGTGCCCCGCCCGGGCACGCGGTGATCCGCGTGCGGCTCTCCGACGGCCGGACCGTCGCGGCCTCTCCCTGCCACCCGACCGCGGACGGCCGGATGCTCGGCCTGCTCAGGGCCGGCGATCTACTCGACGGGGCGGTCGTCTCGAACGCGGAGGTCGTCCCGTATGGCGGGGAATACGTTTACGACCTCCTGCCCGCCGGTGCAACAGGGCGTTACTGGGCCGACGGCGTCCTCCTCGGCAGCACGCTGGGCTGAGGGCCGCGCCTGACCCGTGGCTCTTCCAGGCCCTCTTACCGGCCTCCGGACGGGGAGCCTCCCGATACGAGAGGTCAGCGATGAGCCGGACGACGTGCGCGAAGTCGACACGGCCGGTGCCAATGGGTCCCGCGCCGCTCCGGTCAGGTCGGCCGCACGAGAGACCTCGGGCGGGAGCGTGCGACGGGGCCGCGATCACGCGCCCCTGCGGAGGAGGTCGCTGAGCCATGCCCGGTCATCGGCGCTCACGGTCACGGCACATCCGGAGGCGGAATGCTCCGGCATCGGCCCTGACTCGTCAGCGCTCGCTGCCCGGGCTCGTCTGCGAGAAGGAGAGCGGTCTGCTTCTCGAGGCGGCATCATCGCACCCCCGTCGGCAGGGCGATCGCGTCGGCGATCATACTATTTTGGACGTCGCTGTCGGGGCAAAAGGGTATCGATCCGTTCTTCAGCGGGGGTCAAAATAGCGGACAGGGGCCTGAAGTCCCCCGGCCATGTTTCGATCGGCGAGGATGGCGACCCGGGTTCATATCGACGAGTGACGCCGGTGCGGCCTCCGTTCGGAAAAAACCGGAAGGATCTGCAGCCCCGGGTCTCAGAGATGATTGAAGAGCCGGACGATGTCGGCGAGATCGATCCGGCCGTTTCCGTCGACGTCGTCGTGCACGTCCCGGGACGGAGGATCCTCATCCATATGTGCGGCGGCTCAGAACAGCGTCCGGTGCTTCTTCATCCTGGCCGCTCCTGACGAGGTCCCGCCCGCTGCCGGGCAGCGGCGACGGGGGAGGCGACGACTGCGCGGCCATGATGACCGCCGAGAAGTCCTTCGCTCCGTCCGCGTCCTCCGGGATGTGGGCCGCGCCGGGCCGCCCGCCGGGCCCGTGGTGTAGACCCGGGACGTGTACGACTCCTTCGGCGGGACGATGCAGTTCGTCGTGACGATGGATGGGGCCGTTGAACGCCTCGAACTCCTCGCGCTGGCGGTGCCACGCCGAGCCGTAATTGCCGACGAGGTGCGGATACCTCTTCAGCGCCGGGTACGCGTGCGCGGGCAGCATCTCGCCATGGGTGTAGACGTCGACCCCGGCATTCTTCGACTGCTCGAGGAGTGGGGCGAGGTCCCTGAGGTCGTGGCCCGTGACCAGGATGCCGGGACGGTCCCCGACTGTGGTCCTGACGGACGTTATCTCGGGGTCGCCGTAAGTCGCGGTGTTGGCCGTGTCGAGCAGTGCGAGGGTCGCGACGCCGTTCCTGGCCGCCACCTTCACCGTCGGCCGCGGGTCCGCCGGCCGGGGCACCAGCCAGGCCGTCTGGTCGGCCCCGGCCGAGACCTGCCGCAGCGCCGCGTCCATGGCCGGCGCGTACACGATCACGATCGACGACCCGGCCCGCCGCTTCAGCGCGGCCGTGAACCGCGCCATACGCCGGCCCCGCTCCTCGACCTCGAGCCCGGCCGCGAGCGCCGGGTCCCATTCGACCATCAGGACCGTGTGGAACGACGACCGGACCGCGGCCATCATCTCGTCGAGCGTCTCGCACGCCACCGCCTCGAAGTGCTCCGACCGGATCGGCGGCACCCTGAAGAGCACCCCCGAGAGGTCGTGGTGGAGGTACCGGGTGTGGAAGTTCGCGATCTCGGGAGCCTCGAGGAGCGCGGCCATCCGCTCCGGCGGCGCGACCAGGACCTTGAGCTGCCCGAGCTCGAAGGTCACTCCCGGGTGACACCAGAGCCGCACCGTCACCCCACCTCCTTCGCGAGTTCGACCAGTGCGGAGACCGCGGCGGCCTCGAGCGGGTCGTCGAGGGCGTAGAAGCCCTCGCTCGCGTGCGCCATGGCCATGCCCGCGAGCCGGCCGAGCGCGGCCCGGTCCCGGTCGCGGACGGGGCCTATCCGGCGCCAGCGCTCGGCCGTCGCCCTGACGCCCATCCGCGGGCTCAGGAAGACCCGTCCCATCCCGCCTCCGCGAGGGTCGCTGCGCCGGCCGGCCCCGGCGCCTGCCTGCCTGCGCCGCCGGCCGTTCGTCGTAGTGCCAGACGACCTGGTCCGCCGTCCCGAGCAGCGCCCGGAGCCCGCGGTCGGCCCGCGGCGCGTAGACCAGGACGGCCGCCGACCGCACGAGCTCCCGGAGCGTCCGGCCGACCGCGAAGATCACGTCGCGGTCCTCGCCCTCGAGCGACGAGAAGATCCCGTCGTCGTACTCGACGATCACGATCGTCTGGTACGCCTCCCGCAGCGACGCGAGGAGCTGGTGCACGGTCATGCAGCTCTGGATCGCGAGGCGCGGCGCCCGGCGCGGGAGCCGGTGCAGGACCCGCGAGCTGACGCCGTAGAGATAGAGCGTCGCGAACCGGTCGACCTCCGGCTGCGCGAGCACGTCGACCAGGAAGCCCGGCGGCGCGACCAGGGCAGTGTACCGGCCGGGCTCCACCGTGACGCCGGGCTCAAGCGAGAGCCGCACGGCTCTCCGCCTCCCTCGCGAGCTCGAGCAGCACCGCGAGCACCGCGGCCTCGAGCGGGTCGTCCAGGCTCCCGAACGTGGCCGGCCCGTTCCTCTCGAGGGCCGCGATCACCACGTCCATCGCCGGCTGGTCCTCGGCCTTCAGCGCCCGGCGGAAGCGCCGCCAGCGCTCGAGGACGACCGGCAGCTCGGCCCGGCAGCTCATCGCCGGCCTCCCGCCGTTAGTCATGCGCCCCGTCCGACCGCCACGCTGGTACCGGGGAAGGGTGGAGGGGCCGCGTCCGTCTCTGTCGATCATCAACAACACCGATGTGGTGCCGCCGCCATGGTCATGGCGGCCGGCAGTCAGATCCTTGTCGGCGGAGGATATGAGGGATGACGGTCGCGGTGTGAAAGTGAAGAGGGGGTTCAGGCGGCCGGGAGGGTGAAGAAGAACGTCGACCCCTCGCCCGGTGCCGAGTCGACCCGGACGGTCCCGCCGTGCCGCTCGACGATCCGCTTCACGACTATATCCGATGGCGCGTCATGCTCCTTCGTCTTCAGGAGAGTGTGGGATCACTCCACACCATCAGAGGGGTTCGTGGATCTCTCCCGGCGCGCCCGTCTGTTCGGCATAGATCTCATAGCCGGTGACCGCGAGGGCGATGAGCACCGGGCCGAGAATAAATCCGACAGCTCCCATGAACGGGATCCCGGCGAAGATACCGATGATCATGAACACGGGATGTACCGCGACCCGCTGTCTCATCATCACCGGGCGGTAATAGAAGTCGATCCAGCCGCTCAGCAGGGGGTATCCGATGAACATGACGATGAGCGCGCTCCTGATGTCCCCCAGGGAGAGCATGTAGAGGATCAAGAAGAGCAGAAACAGCTGGGCGCCGATGAGGGGAATCAGCGTCGCGAACCCGATCATGGTGGCGAACAGGAGCACGTGCCCGTAGCCCAGCAGATAAAAGAACGGGATGGCGAGGAGAAAGCAGATAAAGGCTGCGGAGATCTGGATGACGATGAGGGAGTAGATCGTGTTTCCCGCGATCTCCGACATCCTCCCCACGGCGGCCGACAGTTTCGGGGAGAGGTTGCGTGTCAACGATTCCCAGATCTGCTCGCCGTCGTAGAGCAGCATCGAGAGGGAGAGGAAGAGAATGATCGACCTGGAGCAGGAGGAGTGCCGGGTTCTCGGTGAGCGAGAGAATGGTATCCAGCAGCATCTGGATCAGCGTCTGGGGCATATCGGCGAGCTGTGCCGCGGTGAACGTGGGCAGGAAGGCGGCAAAGCCCGTAGTGCTAAAACCCTTGACCAGCGTGGAGACCATGGTCCCGGTATAGTCGATCTCGTTGTAGATCACGATCGTTGCAGCCGACACGAGCAGCATGATCGCGAGGAGAACGCCGAGGGTGATGAGCAGGGCGGAGAGTGACGGCTTCACCCTGCGGGACAGTCGCTGGTGGAGGGGCATGAGTGCGACCGCGAGGGCGACCGCCCAGACGAACACGGTCATGAGCGGCCAGAATGCGATGATCGCCACAACGAAGATTGCGCCGATGAGGAGCCAGAGTTGCTGATCTTCACTGATCAGCGAGGTCCCCATACTGGTTCATTACGGAGAGCGAGAATAAAAATCCTGCGAGCAGTGGGGATCTCCTGGAAGAACTGGCGGGGATGCCGGTTGCGGCCCCTGTCATCCATTCGCTGTAGACCTTTCACCGGGTCCCCGATCATCTCCTTCCGGGGTGTTCGTTCGCCCGACACCTCATTGCTTATAACGAAACTATAAATAGCATCGCCGCGATATCAGCCCGTATGGCATCAAAGGATGATAGTCTCCGTGTCAAGGCGAATGCGGCTGTTGACGACGCCCGGGTGGCTGCTCACGAAGTGGCGGACGATGCGACGGTCGCGGTGGACACACTGGTCGACGATCTGAAGATCGGAGCCCACAAAGCCAGTTCGGATGCGAAGATCAAGGCGCATCAGGCCGCATCCGAAGTAAAAAAAGCGTAGCCGAAACGTGCGGATGCGCTGCATCCCTCGGGACCTTTTTTGCACGTCGTGCCTTCCCGCAGACCGCCCGGTATGGTCCGGCTCTATCCCGGTATCGACACGCAGCCCCGGCTGAGTGCAATGGATGTGTGCGAATGGGACACGGCGCGGGCGGGAAGGTCTCCTGAGCCGCTGCATCCGTGCTGCACCCGCGTGGGAGTCGGGCTGGTCTCAGACGGGGTCCTGCTCCTACGGCCGAACGTCAGAATTCTCGCGGGGCATGGCATCCAGCCCGCGTTCCGACCCTCGCCGGATCGCCCTCCGGTACCACGCGTCGCAGCGTCGGCCTTCTTCGCCCTTCCACGTCGCGGCCTCGAGCCCGCAGACGACGCACCGTCCTGCCGATACCGCGATTGCGGCGGCCGGCTCACGCGGCCGGCAGGGTGAAGAAGAAGGTCGAGCCCTCGCCCGGCGTCGACTCGACCCGGATCTCGCCGCCGTGCCGTTCGACGATCCTCTTCACGACGGCGAGGCCGATCCCGGTGCCCTCGTACTCGTCGTGGGTGTGGAGCCGGCTGGAACATCTCGAAGATCCGGTCGAAGTACTCCGCCTCGATCCCGATCCCGTTGTCCTGCACCGCGAACTCGCCACCAGCCGTTCCGCCGCTCGGCCGAAATCCGGATCTCGGGCGGCCCGTCGGGACGGCGGTACTTGATCGCGTTGCCGATCAGGTTCGCGAAGACCTGCTCGAGCTGCGTCGGGTCGGCCATGACCGCGCGGCATCGGACCGACCGTGACGCTCGCGCCGGCCTCGCAGGAGTCGGGCCTCGAGCGAGGCGGAGTGCGCCGGCCACCACCGCGCCGGCGTCCGTCGGCTCCAGCGGCTTCGCTGTCGTCTCGACCCGCGAGACCTGGAGCAGGTCCTCGATCAGCGCCTGCATCCGGTTCCCGCCCTCGACGATGAACCCGATGTACTCGTCCGCGTCCTGGTCGAGCCTGCCCTTGTACCGCCGCTCGAGGAGCTGGGAGAAGCGAGATGATCGATCCGGAGCGGCTCCTGGAGGTCGTGGCTCGCCACGTACGCGAACCGCTGCAGCTCCTCGTTCGACCGCCGGAGTGCCTCCTCGGCCCGGTGCCGCTCGGTGTCGTCCATCACGTAACCCTGTGATCCGGACGAGATCGCGCCGCGCCGTCGAACTCCCCGACGGGATGTTCTCGACGACGTGGATCATCGTCCCGTCCCGCCGTCGCCGGAACCGTCCCGTCCTTCTCGATCCGCCGCTCGCGCTTCGGAGCCGGTCGAGCAGCGCCGCCTGATCGCGCGGGGGTCGCATAGGTCCCCGTGATGCTCGACGCTCTGGGCCTCCTCGACCGAGGCGAACCCGAACATCCGGGCGAAGGCCAGGTTGCAGTCCAGGATCCCGGCCGTCGAAGGCGCTGATCGAAGACCCCGGTAAGGTCGTCGTCGACAAGGCTCCGGGTTCTGCCTCGCTCTCCCGCAGCGCGTCCTCAGCCCGCCGCCGGTCCGTGATGTCCGTGACCACGAGCCGGACGAACACCGCCGCTCCCGCTGCATCGGCCCGGCCCCGGAGCTGCGCGTACCACGCCTCGCGCCCGGCCCGCGCCGCGAACGGGACCTCGCACGTCTCCGTCGCCCCGCCGGCGAGGACATGGGCACAGAACGCGGCAAAGTCGGGGCGGCTGTCGGGGTGGAGGAAGGTCGCGAACCCTGCCCCGATGAGGCTCTCCTGGTCGACGCCGAGCTGCACGGCGCCGGCAAGGTTCGCCTCCCGTATCGCCCCCGCCTCGTCGAGCGTGAAGTACCCGATCGGGGCGAAGTCGTAGAGGTCGGCGAACCGGTTCCGCAACCCCTCGGCCTCACGCCGCGTCCGCATCAGCTCCTCGTTCTGCAGCTCCATCTCGCTCTGGTGCACCTGCAGCTCGTGGACCAGGGCGAGCGCGTCCTCGTGCGAGAGCGACCCGTCCGACCGGGGCGGTTGTGCCCTCAGGGCTTCCTCGGCCTGCCGCCGGAGGCTCATCGCGCCGGAGGCCCGGTGTTCGCGGGCGGGGCCGCGCCGGGTTCTTCAGCCGCCGGTACGTCATCGGCCGGGACAGGTTCGGAGTTCTCGTTCATGCACAACAGCCGTTACAACCTGACACTCCATCCACCGCGCGCGAATATAATGGTGCTGAAACGTGCGCCCCGTCTCCTCACGCGGCCGGCAGGGTGAAGAAGAACGTCGAGCCCTCGCCGGGCGTCGACTCGACCCGGATGCGACCGCCGTGCCGCTCGACGATCCGCTTGACGACGGCGAGGCCGATGCCGGTGCCCCCGTACTTGTCGTGGGTGTGGAGCCGACGGAACATCTCGAAGATCCGGTCGAAGTACTCGCTCTTCGATCCCGATCCCGTTGTCCGCCACCGCGAACTCCCACATGCCGTCCATGCGGCTCGCCGAGATCCGGATCTCCAGCGGCACGTCCGGGCGGCGGTACTTGAGCGCGTTCCCGACCAGGTTCGTGAAGACCTGCTCGAGCTGGACCGCGTCGGCCATCACCGTCGGCAGCGGCTCCACGGTCACCGATCCGCCCATGTCGGCGATCTGGCCGTTGAAGAGCGCGAGCGCGTCGGCAACCGCCCGGCGCGCGTCGACCGGGCCGAACGGCCGGGCTACCGTCTCGAGCCGCGAGAACTGGAGGAGGTCGCGGATCAGGGCCTGCATCCGGTTGCCGCCCTCGACGATGAACTCGATGTACTCGTCGGCCTCGGGGTCGAGCTGCCCCCTGTACCGGCGCTCGAGGAGCTGGCTGAAGCTGACGATCGTCCGGAGCGGCTCCTGCAGGTCGTGGGACGCCACGTACGCGAACCGCTGCAGCTCCTCGTTCGACCGCCGGAGGTATTGCGTTCGAGCGGGCCAGCGCGAGCTCGGCCTCCTTCCGTTCGGTGATGTCGTGCGAGACGGCGAGCGCGCCCGTGGCCGAACCGTCGGCGTTCGGGAACGGCACGATGGCGTACTCGCGCCACCTGCGGCCGTCCCTGTCGGGATACTCGGCCTCGCCCGCGATCGGCTCCCCGGTCGCCGCGACGGTCCGGACCTCCTCCATGAACGGGGCCATCACGTCGGGGTCCATGCCGAGCTCCTGCCACGTCCGGCCGATAAGCATCCTCCGCCGCCGGCCGATCGACGCGGCCGTCGCCTCGCTCATCCAGAGGTACCGGCCGTCGGCCGACCAGAGGTCGACCCGGTACGGGATGCGGTCGAGGATGGCGTCGAGGAGCCGGCGCTGCCGGTCGTTCTCGACGCTCGCCCGGACGAGCTCCTCGCCCTGCTGCCGGAGTTCCTCCTCCTGCACCTGGAGCTCCTCCGCCGCCGTCTCGGCGTTGGCCCGGGCCGTCTCGAGGGCCGAGATGTCCTGCCAGATCGCGAGGGCGCCCGTGATCGTCCCCCCGTTCCGGATCGGGGAGGCCGTGGCGAGGACGTGCACCGTCCGGCCGTCCGCGGCCGTGACCACGATCGGGACGTCGACCGCCTCCTCGCCCGCGAGCGCCCGCGAGACGGGCATATCGGCCGCGAGCAGCGGAGTGCCGCCGTTCAGGGAATGGACGTCGAAGATCCCGACCACCGCCGCGATCGAACGGCCGGCGAGAGGTCGGCCGGCGAGCGCGTCGGCCAGGTCGTTCGCCGCCGCGATCCGGCCGTCGGTCCCGTAGATGAATGCGGGCTGTCGGATCGCGGCGAGGAGGGGCGGATGGGTCGGGCATGGATCGGAAGGGACGCGGTGGAGGCTCTTCGGACTCCCTTCTCGGTAATAGCGTAATGAATGCTTTGGCCGGTCCATCCGGGACGGGGTTCCGCGCCCGCCGCATCGCTCGCCCCTGCGGGCCGTCCGGCGAGGTATCCCCCCGTTTTAATATCGCCGGGGCCGACCATAGCATGCTTACCCGACGCGAGGCCCCCGATGCACCCGACACCCGACACACTTGACGATCCCGAGGACGTCGGCACTCCGCCGGCGCCCGCCCCTGCTCGAGCAGACCCCCGGCCCGACCCGCATCGTCGGCATCGGCGCGTCCGCCGGCGGGCTCGAGACCTTCGAGCAGTTCTTCTCGGCGGTGCCCCCCGAGACCGACCTCGCCTTCGTCGTGGTCCAGCACCTCGACCCGACGAAGAAGGGGATCCTGCCCGAACTCATCCAGCGCATGACCCCGATGCCCGTGGTCGAGGCCGAGGACGGGATGGCGATCGAGCCGGGCCGTGTCTACGTCATCCCGCCGAACCGGTACCTGACCGTGGAGCGCGGCCGTCTCCGCCTCCGCGAGATACAGGGCGGCACGCACATCCAGATGTCGGTCGACGTCCTCTTCCGCTCCCTCGCCGAGGACCAGCGGGACCGGGCCGTCGCGGTGGTCCTCTCGGGCATGGGGACCGACGGCACGCTCGGGATCGGCGGCGATCAAGGAGCAGTTCGGGCTCGTGCTGGTGCAGGAGCCGGCGTCCGCGCCGTTCGACGGCATGCCGCACTCCGCGGTCGGCACCGGGCTCGCCGACTACGTGGCGCCCGCCGCCGAGCTCCCCGGGCTCCTGCTCGGCCACATCGAGCGCGAGGACGCGATCGTCCCGTCGAGGGAGCCGAGCTCGGCCGAGACCTGCGCCCGGATCCTCTCGCTCCTCCGCTCGCGGACCGGGCACGACTTCTCCCTGTACAAGACGAACACCGTCCGCCGCCGCGTCGCGAGACGGATGGCCGTCCACCGCATCGAGCGGCTCGCCGGGTACCTCGAGTACCTCCGGGCGAACCAGGGAGAGGTCGCGCTCCTCTTCCGCGAGCTCCTGATCGGCGTGACCCAGTTCTTCCGCGACAGCGCGGCCTGGGACGTCCTCCGCGACCGCGTCCTCCCCGAGGTCCTCGAACGGAAGCCGCCCGACGCGCAGTTCCGGGCCTGGGTCCCGGGCTGCTCGACCGGGGAGGAGGCCTTCTCGCTCGCCATCGTCCTCCTCGAGGCGCTCGAGGCCCTCGGGGACGACCGGAACGTCGCGGTCCAGGTCTTCGCGACCGACATCGACCGCGACGCGATCGCGGCGGCCCGGCAGGCGGTCTACCCGGCGAACATCGAGGCCGACGTCTCCGCCGAGCGGCTCCGGCGGTTCTTCGTCCGGGAGGAGGACGGCCGCTACCGGGTGAAGAAGGAGGTCCGGGAGCTCGTCGTCTTCGCCGAGCAGGACGTGGCCATGGACCCGCCCTTCACCCGCCTCGACGTCATCTCCTGCCGCAACCTTATGATCTACTTCTCGCCCGAGCTGCAGCATCGGATCCTGCCCGTCTTCCACTACAGCCTCCTGCCCGGCGGGGTCCTCTTCCTCGGGTCGGCCGAGACGGTCGGCTCCGCCCCGGGGCTCTTCGAGACGATCGACCCGACGTGGAAGATCTACCGGAGGACCGGAGAGCGGGCCGCGTTCCCCCAGCCCTTCGCCGTGCCCCTCCTCCGGGAACCGCCCCAGCTCGCGCCGGGCCGGGCCGCCCCCGCGGGCAGGCCCTCGCCGAGCGGCTCCAGGCGCTCCTCCTCCGCGACTACGCCGCGCCGGGGGTGATCGTCAACGAGCGCGGCGACATCGTCCACGTCTCGGGCCGGATCGGCCGGTTCCTCGAGCCGCCGCCCGGCCGGGCCGCGCTCAACATCTTCGCGATGGCCCGGGACGGGCTCGGGCCCGGGCTCGAGAACGCGATCCACCGGGCCTTCCGCGAGCACGCGCCGGTGACGGCCGAGGCCCTCCCGCTCGAGACGGACGGCGGCACGGTCCCGGTCGACGTGCTCGTCCGGCCGGTCGGCGAGTCGCCCGAGCTCCGCGACCTGATGATCGTGGTCTTCGAGGAGGGACGCCGCCCGGTCCCCCCCGCCGCGGCGGAAGCCGGCGGGGAGGCCGCCGGGGCCCGGCCGGACTGGTGCGAGGCGGAGCTCCGGCAGACGCGCGAGCGGCTGCAGAGCACGATCGAGGAGATGGAGGCCTCGCGCGAGGACGTGCAGTCCGCGTACGAGGAGATGCAGTCCACGAACGAGGAGCTCCAGTCGACGAACGAGGAGCTGACGACCTCGAAGGAGGAGCTCCAGAGCCTCAACGAGGAGCTGGTCACGGTCAACCAGGAGCTCCAGCGGAAGATCGAGGAGCTCAGCAACTCCAACAACGACGTCCGGAACCTCCTCGACGCCACGGACATCGCGACCCTCTTCCTCGACCGCGACCTGACGATCCAGCGGTTCACGGCGCCGGCGAAGGGCGTGCTCAACCTGATCCCGTCCGACGTCGGCCGGCCGATCGGGGACCTCGCCCTGAACCTCCGGTACGACGAGTCTGGCCGCGGACGCCCGGCAGGTGCTCGCGACCCTCGTCCCCGTGGAGCGGCAGGCGCAGACGGACGACGGGCGCTGGTTCCTGGTGCGCGCCCGGCCGTACCGGACCGTCGAGAACGCGATCGAGGGCGTGGTCTTCACCTTCACGGAGATCACGACGGTGAAGGGGCTCGAGCTCGAGCCTGCGGCAGAGCCGGGAGTGGCTGGCCCAGGCGCAGCGGATCGGCCACCTCGGCAGCTGGCGCTGGGACCTCCGGAACGACCGGGTCACGGTCTCGGACGAGTGGTACCGCATCCACGGCCTGCCCGTGCGGGACGAGGCCCCCGCGTTCGCCGAGTTCGCCGCGCTGGCCTCGCCCGGGCGGGACCTCCGCGAGGTGGTCCGCGAGGCGGCGGCAGCGGGCGGGCCGGTCACGCTCGAGTTCCCGGTCACCCGCCCCGGCGGGGAGACGCGCATTGTCGCGACGACCGTCTGGGCCGCCGCGGCCGACGGCGAACCGGTCGAGGCGATCGGGGCCGTCCTCGACATCACGGACCGGAAGCGGGCCGAGGAGGAGCTGCAGGCGGCCGAGCTCCGGCTCGGCATCGCGTCCGGCGCCTGCCCGGCCCGGCTCTTCCAGCAGGACCGGGCGCTCCGGTACGTCTGGGTGCTTCGGCCCGCCGATCCCCGGGACGCCCGAGCCGCTCGTCGGCCGGACGGACGCGGACTTCCTCCCGCCGCCCGAGGCGCGGCGGCTGGCCGCGATCAAGGAGGGGGTGATCGCGACCGGCGAGCCGGCCCGGGCGAGGACGGTCCGGATGCAGGACGGCCGGACCTTCGCCTTCGACGAGGAGTACGAGCCGTGGCGGGACGCGGACGGGACCGTGGTCGGGATCACGGGCCGGGTCGTGGCGGTATCGGAAGAAGAGACCGCCGCGGGGGAGTGAGCCGGCGGATCCGGATCTGGCCGGAGGATCGCGGCGACCGGCGGAATGGCGCGGCGAACTGCCACGGGTCCGGTCACGACGACGGGCCGGTACCGCATCGAGGCACTCGATCGACCGTCGGGGATGAACGTCGGGGCGTTCAGTGACGCCTCCGTCATGAACGGGCGGCGGTCATCCCCGGCATCACCGCAGAATGCTGTTCTTCCGAGCCACTTCCGCCTCTCTCGAAGGCAGCACGCGTCGCAGAGTCGGCTCGCGATTCACGCGGCCGGCAGGGTGAAGAAGAAGGTCGAGCCCTCGCCCGGCGTCGACTCGACCCGGATGCGACCGCCGTGCCGCTCGACGATCCGCTTGACGACGGCCAGCCCGATCCCGGTCCCCTCGTACATCTCCTTCGTGTGGAGCCGCTGGAAGATCACGAAGATCCGGTCGAAGTACTCGGGCGCGATCCCGATCCCGTTGTCCGCGCACCGAGAACTCCCAGAACCCGTCCGTCCGCCGGGCGCCCGACGTGGACCCGCGGCGGCTCGTCCGGCCGGCGGTACTTGATCGCGTTTCCGACCAGGTTCGAGAAGACCTGCGCGAGCTGCGTCGGGTCGCCCGATGACCGCCGGCAGCGGGTCGTGCGTGACGATCGTCCCCGTCTCCCGGATCGACGCGGTCGAGCCCGGCAACCGCCTCGGCGAACGCCGCCTCCGCATCGACGGGCGCGGAGCGCCGCCGGCGTCGCAGTCACGCGCGAGTAGGCGAGCAGGTCCGTGGATCAGGGCCTGCATCCGGTTCCCGCCCTCGACGATGAACCCGATGAACTCGTCCGCGTCCGCGTCGAGCCTGCCCCTGTACCGCCGGGCGAGGAGCTGGGAGAACGCGACGATGCTGCGGAGCGGCTCCTGCAGGTCGTGGCTCGCCACGTACGCGAACCGCTGCAGGTCCTCGTTGCGACGCCGCGAGCCGGTCGGCGTACTCCGCCATGTGCCGCTCGGCCTCCTTGCGGTCCGTGACGTCGCGAAGGATCACCTCGATCGCCGGCCCGGCGTCGTCGTCGAACGGGAACGCGGCCACCTCGACGTCGCGGACCGACCCGTCCGGCCGGACGATCTGCTCGTCCGCGAGCGGTGCCGGCTCGCCCGCCCGGAGCCGGCGGACGCGTTCGGCCACCATGCCGCGGTACGCAGGGTGGAAGAGGTCGAGCACGGGCCGGCCGATCACGTCCTCCGGCGCCGCGGCCCCGAAGAGTCTGCAGGCCGGCCGGGTTGATGTAGTCGACCCGGTCGCCGCGGTTGACGAAGATCGCGTCGGGCGCGAACTCCACCAGGCTCCGGTAGCGCTGCTCGCTCCGGCGGAGCGACTCCTCGCGCGCCGTCAGCTCGCGGAAGAGCAGGTCCGTCGGCCGGGTCAGGCCCACCACCACGATCGCCCGGTAGAAGCAGTAGACCGAGGCGAGCCGGAAGAGATGGCCGAGCATGTTCGTGAACCCGTAGACGCTCGCGTACGAGGTGAAGGCCAGCTCGCCCGCGATCAGGAAGCCCTCGGCCGCGATCAGGAAGAGAAAGACCGTGCGGTCGAAGTGCTCCCGCTTCCAGGCGAGAACGCCGATGGTCGCGAGCATGAGGAGCGACGATGACGTACTCGCTCCCGATCTTGAACGGGGTCAGGCCGCTCCCCTCGACGAACGCGGCCGGGAAGACGTCCCAGACGAAGATGGTCGCGAGGAGGAGCCCGGAGAGGCCGGCACAGCCGGCGACGAAGATGGCGGTGTCGTACCGGCGGTCCTTCGTGAGGGTCCGGCCGATCAGGAGGGCGGCGATCAGGAAGACGACGGCCTGGAAGTACCGCGCGGCGAGCCAGAGCTGCGTGGGGAGGTCGGAGGAATTCCCGGGGAAGATCCCCATCCCCTTGTACGCGAGGGTGTGGAGGAGGTCGAGGCCTCCGATGAAGAAGAACGCGATCCCGATGAGCAGGAAGAAGGAGTCGGGGAGGACGGCCCGGGTATTCCAGACGAGGAGGAAGATGGCGAACGCCACGGCGATGCCGGCGACCTCGACGACGCTGTGGAAGAGGAGGTAGTCGATCCCGGCGAGCAGGACGAGCCCGGCCAGCACGGCTCCAGCGGCCGCCCAGGGGACGAACCGGGCGGCGGTGCCGAATCCCACGGTGGCACGGCGATCGGGCGTCGTCATGGGTACGTACATTCTGGGTTCGGCGGATTAATACAAAAACGATGCGGCCAATCGCGGGCGCCGGCTCACGCGGCCGGGAGGGTGAAGAAGAAGGTCGAGCCCTCGCCGGGCGTCGACTCGACCCGGATCTGTCCGCCGTGCCGGTCGATGATCCTCTTGACGATCGCGAGGCCGATGCCGGTGCCGGGATAGGTCTCTTTGGTGTGGAGCCGCTGGAAGATCACGAAGATCCGGTCGAAGTATTCCGGCGCGATCCCGATCCCGTTGTCGGCGACAGAGAACTCCCAGAAGCCATCCGTCCGGCGCGCCCCGACGTGGATCTGGAGTGGCTCGTCCAGCCGGCGGAACTTGATCGCGTTGCTGACCAGGTTCGTGAAGACCTGCTCCAGCTGGAGCGGGTCGGCCATGACCACCGGCATCGGGTCGTGCGTGATCACGGCCCCTGCCTCCCGGAGCTGGACGTCGAGGCTGCGTTCGACGCTCGGCGAGGACGTCGGCCGTGTCCGTCCGGACGATCTCCTGCTTGGTCGTGTTCACGCGCGAATAGGCGAGGAGGTCCTGGATCAGCTGCTGCATCCGGATCCCGCCCTCGACGATGAACTCGATGTAGTCGTCCGCGTCCGCGTCGAGCTGTCCCTTATACCGCCGCTCGAGGAGCTGGCTGAAGCTGACAATGCTGCGGAGCGGCTCCTGCAGATCGTGGCTCGAGACGTACGCGAACCGTTCCAGATCCGCGTTCGACCGTTCCAGGTCCTCGGCGTACTCCTGAAGCGCCTCCTCGGCCAGCTTTCGATCGGTGATATCCAGAGCCAGGTAGACCAGTCTGCCCGGGGAAGAACGATAGGCGTACACCTGGAACCATCTGCCCAGATCGCGGCTGTAGTTCTCGAATTGTGCCTGCCGGCCGGTGGAGGCGACTTCGTGGAAGAGCTCCATCGCCCTCTCATCGACACGGGGCAGGAGCTGCCTCGCGGTCCGATCGACGATCTGGGCGTGCGGCAATCCGACGACCCGTTCGAACGCCCTGTTTATCTCGATGAAACGGTAATCGACGGGCGTACCGGCTGCATCGTAGATCATCTCGAAGACAGCCATCGATTCGTTGATCGAATCGAACAGGGTCCGGTATTCCTCTTCGCTCCGCCTGAGCGCTTCCTCTGCCCGCTTCCGCTCGGTGATGTCGGTGTGCATGGCGAGGTTGGCCACGTGGTCTCCCTCGTCGTTGAAGATCGGCGAGGCATTGTACGACGACCACATCGCCGACCCGTCCCTGCGGCGGAACTTGAACTCCCCGCGGACCACCTCGCCGCCGTGAAGGTCGGTTCGTGCCTGCACGACCTGCGGCCGCCAGTCGTCGAACGTGAAATCCTGGCCGACCTGCCGAGAATCTCCTCCACCGGGTATCCCAGCATCTCCGCCATCCGCTGGTTCACATAGGTGTAACCGCCGTTCGGCCCGGCGATGACGATACCTTCGCTGGCAGTCTCGACGATTGTGCGATACTTCTCCTCGCTCTCGCGCAGCGCCTCCTCCGCACGCCTCCGTTCGGTGAGGTCGCGGATGATGCAGGTGGTGATCGTCTCGCCGGCGATCTCCCGCCGCGAGACCGTCAGTTCGATCGGGAGACGGCTTCCGTCCCGCCGCCGGACCTCGACCTCCCGGGCGGCCCGGGGGGTATCCTCGATGAACGAACGGTCACCGTCCTCCAGGACGAGATTCGGGAACGAGATGCCGACCGCCTCCTCCGAGGTGTACCCGAACATCCCCTCCGCGGCCGTGTTCCAGAGGAGAATCCGATTTAACGGGTCGAGGACGATGATCGCGTCCGCGGCCGTCTCGACCAGCTGCCGGTACCCGGCCTCGGCCTCGCCGAAGAACCGGGCGAGCATCTCCTGCACCGGGACGTTGCCGCTCGACGCCCGGCGCTGGAGGACCAGGAACGCGACGAGGATGTAGCTCGCCCCGATGTACTGGCCGGCGCGAACAACCCAGTTGAACGTGCCGCCGAAGACCACGATGAAGGTCGCGGCGAGGAGCCCGAGCCCGAGGATCGCCAGTCCGACGGCGTACCAGAAGAAGAAGTCCTCCTCGCGCTTCCGGTAGAGCACGAAGAAGAGCCCGGACGCGAGCAGGAACGACTCGACGGCGGCTGCGAGGACGAGGTCGCGCACGCCCGTCGACCCGGTGCCGGACGCGAAGAAGACCGGGGTCAGCGTCAGGAAGGCGGCGACGATGATGCCGGCGACAACGAGGACGACTCCGGCGTATACCGCCGCGGCGATAGCCGGGCGCCGCTCCGCCCGGTCCTCCCGCCAGCCGATGAGGGCGATCAGCGCACCGGCCAGCTGGAGAACGGCCCCGGTACAGGCGCAGAGGTTGAAGATCGTGATGGTCAGGTTGGTCGAGTTCGGCTGGAACCCCGCCAGCCCGGTGGCGATGCCGCCGAGGCCGAAGAAGAGCATCCCCGCACCCATCATCAGGACGCTGACGGGGCCGCTCTTCCGGAACGAGACGAACGAGACGTACGCGACGTACAGGGGGATCATGCCGAGAAAGGCCGTGTTCAGGAGCAGGAGCGTGGTGGGATCGGTGAAGGCGGCCGTGCCGCCGAAGAGATAGAGAACGGCACAGAGGACGATATAGGACGGGATGAGGAGGAGGCTGAGGATCTTCCGCCGGTCGAGTCGCATCGGGAGGAGGCCGGACCGGAGGGCGGAGGTCATGGGAATGGACTTTCTAGAGTCGGGCGGGAGCGGATATTAAGGCTATCCTCCAGGAGCCGGGCCGTCGCAATCGCTTCACGCGGCCGGAAGCGTGAAGAAGAAGGTCGAGCCCTCTCCCGGCGTCGACTCGACGCGGACCCTGCCCCCGTGCCGCCCGACGATCTTCTTGACCACGGCCAGGCCGATGCCGGTCCCGTGGTACTGCTCGCGGGTATGGAGGCGGCGGAACATCTCGAAGATCCGGTCGAAGTACTCCTCTTCGATCCCGATCCCGTTGTCCCGCACCGAGAACTCGACCATCGCCGTCCGACCCGCCGGCCTCCGACCCGGACCTGCAGCGGCCGGTCGGGGTGCCGGTACTTGACCGCGTTGCCGATCAGGTTCTGGAAGACCAGCTCGAGCTGCGCCGGGTCGACCACGACCTCCGGCAGCGGGTCGACCGTGACCGTCGCGCCGGCCTCGCGGATCGCGGGCTCGAGGGAACGGAGCGCGTCGCAGGCCGGACCGTTCGCGTCGGTCGGTACCGCGGGCTGGCCCTTCGTCTCGATCCGCGCGAGAGCTGGAGCAGATCCCGGATCAGGGCCTGCATCCGCACGCCCCCCTCGATGATGAACGCCAGGTACTCGTCCGCGTCCGTGTCGAGCCGTCCCCGGTACCTGCGGTCCAGGAGCTGCGAGAACGAGACGATGCTGCGGAGCGGCTCCTGCAGGTCGTGACTCGCGACATACGCGAACCGCTGCAGCTCCTCGTTCGACCGGGCCAGATCGCTCGCATACCGCTTCAGCGACCTCTCGTGCTCGTGCAGTGTCGTGAGGTCGAGGGCGGTGAAGATAACGCTCCCCTCCGGATCCTGGGCATTGGTCAGCGACGAGCTGATCAGGAGGTCGAAGACAGTGCCGTCCTTTCGCCGCCACGTCGTCTCGACCTCCCCACGGCCGCAGGCGCCGAGCTGGCGGGCGGACACCCGCCCGACGGCCGCATACGCCTCGTCGTCGAGGTAGAGGATGCGCGTGTCCTGGCCGATCAGTTCGTCCCGGGCATATCCCGTCATCTCGAGGAACCGATCGTTCGCCTGCTCGAGCCGCCGTCCCGGGCCCACCTCCGAGACCAGGCCGATGCCGACGGGGGCCGCGCGGAAGATGCTCTGCAGGATCCTCTCCTGCTCCCGGGCGGCCGCTTCGGCCCGCTTCTGCTCGGTGATCTCGATCGTGGTGCCGATCATCCTGAAGGGCCGGCCGCTCTCGAAGAAGGCCTGGCCCCGGGCCGTTATCGAGCGTTCGACCCCGTCGCCGAGCCCGATCACGCGATACTCGGCCGAATACCGGCCGTCGCCGGCCGGGTCGAGCGCCCGCCGGTTCGCGGCCTCCACGACCCCTCGATCGTCGGGATGAATACCGGCCTCGAAGACGCCGTGGTCCACCGGTAACCCCGGCGGGAGGCCCCACTGCGCCCGGGTGCGGTCGTCCCACGTCTCCTCGCCGGTCGCAGGGTTCCAGTCGAAGGTCCCGATGGCCGCGATGTCGAGGGCGAGGTTCAGCCGGAGATCGCGCTCCAGGAGGGCGGCCTCGGCCTCCTTGCGGCCCGTCATGTCGATGAGCACCCCGATCACCCGGGCGAGGGTGCCCCGGGGGCCCGTGACTCCCCGCCCCCTGAACTGGATCCAGAGCATTCCGCCCGACGGGAGGTTGACACGGAACTCGAGGTCCAGGGGCGCGCCAGTTGCGAACGCGGCTCGCCGCTCGGCCTCGATCCGCTCGCGGTCCTCGGGGTGGATCAGACGCTCCCAGGCCTCGTAGGTTGCGACCATCTCCGCCTCCAGCCCGTAGCGCCGGAGGAACGACGGCGTGATGGTCACCCGGTCCGTCGCCGCATCCCGGTCCCAGATCCCGATCTCCGCGCTCTCCAGCGCCAGCCGGAGCCGCTCCTCGCTCTCCCGGAGCGCTTCCTCGATCTCCCGCCGCCCCGTGACGTCCCGGACCGCGCCGACTCGGAAGAGGGGCCGGCCGTCCGCGTCGGTCAGGAAGACGAAGTGGTCCGAGAGCCATCGGTAGCTCCCGTCCCGGCACCGGAAACGGTATTCGGTCGTACCGCTCCTATTCGCCATCGCCTCCGCGATGACCGCTTCGACATTGGAGCGATCGTCGGGGTGGATCCGTTCCACGAACTCCTCGAGGCCGAACGCGCCGAACTCCTCCGCGGAGAACCCGGTGATCTGCTCGTTGACCGGGCTGATATAGTCGAAGCGGTCGGCGACGAGGTCGCGGCGGTAGACTGCGTCCAGAGAGAGCTCCAGCACGTCCCGGAGTCTGCTCATCGCTCCTGCGAAGGGCCTCCTCGACCCGCTTCCGCTCGGTCATGTCCCGCGCGATGATGGCGACCTGAACGACCTCTCCCGTCCCGGAGAGGACCGGTTCGACGAGAGAATCGAACCACCTCCCGTTCCGGTCTTCCTCGAACCGTGCAGCCCGTTTCGACGCCACCACGCGGTCGAAGCGCTCCCGCCGGCTGCCCACCACGTCGGGGGGCATCACCTGCCAGATATCTGCGCCGATAAGGTCCTCCGCCGGCCGACCCAGGGCCGTCGCATAGGTGTTATTGATGGCGAGGACGGTTCCGTTCACGTCCAGGAGGAGCGCCGTATCGGAGGGAGAGCTCGATGAGCATCCGGATCGTCTCCACGCTCGTCCGAAGCGCGTCCTCGGCCGTCCGGTGTTCAGTGACGTCCTGCCAGATGACGAGCGCGCCGACGATCGTCTCCCCGATGCGGACCGGAGAGGCCGTCGCCAGGACGGAGATCGTCCGGCCGTCCGCGGCCGTGATCTCGAGCGGCACCTCGAGCGCTTCGTCGCCGGCGAGCGCCCGGCTGTCCGGCAGATTGGCCGGAGCGAGCGGCATGCCGCCCGGTGCCCGGGGTGCGAAGAGGGCGGTCGCGTCCGCGACGCTGCACCCCGCGAGCGGCCGTCCGGCGAGGAGTTCGGCACGATCGTTCGCCTCCGCGATCCGGCCGTCGGCCCCGTAGAGGAATGCCGGCTGGCGAATGGCGCCGAGAGACAGCGGTGGCGAGGTCATACTGCGGCTCATGCACGGTGCGTGCATCGCCTCTCTTGCCGCTGCCAGTAATAAATGGTTACCATCGATATTCGGACCCGGTCCCTGTCTGCCGTCCATCGCGAAACGGGCGTTCGTCGGATGCACGCGGTGCACCGCGCCCGGGCCGCCCGCTCCGCCAGGCCCCGCGGGCACCGGGAGGCAAACGCTGACCGTCGCCGTCCGCTGGCAGTCGTCCCGGATCAGGCGGTCGGCAGGGTGATGAAGAAGGTCGAGTCCACGCGCGGCCTCGACTCGACCCTGATTCGACCGATCGCATGCTTCGGATCGGTTGAGCTGTTACCGTCCGTCGTCGGGCAATTCCGCCACGCACCGGCCCCCGTCCGAAGAGTTCGAATATTCTCTTAGCCATCCCAATTATTATATTCCCGGGGTGGCAACGGTTTGAGAATGAAGATCGTAACGGCACTCTGCGCGCTCCTCCTCCTCGCGCTCTGCTGCGTCTCGGCGGCGAGTGCGGGCGGCATGGTCAAGTTCCATATCCCCGCAGTGGAGAACGCAAAGGTCGGTGACACGGTCACCGTGATCCTCTACAACGACAACAACCTGAACCCCCCCACGGGCGACCTCTCGATCTACCTCGACTGGAACATGGAGGTCCTGAAGTACGAGTCGTCCACCTTCAAGCAGGGCCGGACGACGGCCGCGGACATCGTCGGCCTCCACAACCTGAACATCATGGCGGCCGACACGACGAACGGCTTTCCCCAGGGCGACAACCCGCTCATCGAGATGAAGTTCAAGGTCATCGGCCCGGGCTACACCCCGATCGTGATCAAGGTCGCCAGCATCACCGACACCACGGGCGCGAACATCGCGAGCAAGGCCGTCGTCAAGTAACGGCGCCGTGACCGCGACCGGCACGGCCGTAAAGACAACGGGTACGACCGGCGTCACCACCGGGACCACGACCGTTGCGACGACGGGGCCCGTCCAGACCTTCACCCCCCTGCCGACCACGGTCCCGGTCTCCGGCACGACCACGAGCGCGGTCACGTAACCCGGTCACGGCCGTTCCGGTCGTGAGCGGCCCCGCGACGGTGCCGTTCAACACGGGCGTCTTCTCGGTCACGTCGATCGGGAACGTCCCCGTCGGCGCCATCGGCACGGTCCAGGTCGTCGTCGACAACGCCTGGGAGCCGAACTTCGCCGACACGTACATCGACATCAAATACGACCCGTCGATGATCCGGTACTCGACCTCGTCGATCCACGTCGACAACACGACGGCCGCCGCCAAGAGTGACGGCATGGTCCGGATCATGCTCGGCGACTTCCGGAACGGCTACCCGCAGGGGAAGTATCCCCTGGCCGACATCACCTTCACGGCCCTCCGCGAGGGGACCACGCCCCTGACCGTCTCGGTCGACCACGTCCGGTACTGGAACAGCGACTTCACCAAGTTCACGGACATCTCGTCCACGGCCTCGACCCAGAGCGGCGCCTTCTCCACCGGCCCGGTGGCCGTGACGGTCCCGACCCTCGCGCCGGTGACCGGCAACCCGTCGGTCACCTACGAGACCGTGGTGCCGATCGGCACCGTCGCAGACCGTGTCCACGGTCGCGAGCGATGTCACGGCCGTCCCGAGTCTCCCTGGGGGCCGTGAACCGCGACACGGACGAGTACACCGGCGTCGTGACGAAGACAGCGACGCCGACGCCGGCCACGAAGACCGTGACGCCGAACACCACCGTCCCGACCCTCCCGCCGACCACGGTCACGACGGTCGCGACCCCCACGCCGAACCTGACCCAGAACACGACGCTCACCACGCCCCCGACCACGGTGGCGACCGTCCAGGCCGCGCTCCCGACGACCACGAAGTCGGCCCTGCCCTTCGGAGTGCTCGCTCTCGTCGCCCTCGCGGGCGTCGCCCTCGTCCTGCAGCGGACCCGGCGATAACATCCCATTTTTCTTCGACCTGACGGGCAACCACCATGACGAGCCGGGAATCGGTGACGATCGCCTATCACGCGGCGACCCCGGGGCTCCGGGAGTCTGCATCGGTATCATGAGGACGACCATCGGACGCTATACTGATCGGGCGCTCTCCTACCCGGCGCCCGGTCCGCCTTATCATGCCGCTCCATCCGTCCCCGGTTCCCGCCGCCCCTTCGGCGACGCAGGCCGCCATCCGGCGAACGGGGAGATGCGTTCGCCCGACAACGGCGGCGCCGGGATCCCCGGGAACCCTCGTCATCTCGCTCGACTGCGAGCTCTACTGGGGCGTGCGCGACAAGCGGACCCTCGACGAGTACCGCGAGAACCTGATCGGGGACCGTCTCGTCGTCCCGCGGCTCCTCGCCCTCTTCGACGAGTTCGGCATCCGCGCCACCTGGGCCTTCGTCGGGTTCCTCTTCTACCGGGACCGGGAAACCCTGCTCGCGAGGCTCCCGGAGATGCTGCCGATGTACGCGGACCCCCGGTTCTCCCCCTACCCCGAGCTCGAGATGATGGGGAGCACCGAGGAGGAGGACCCGTTCCACTACGGGGGCTCGCTCGTCGAGGCGGTCCTGGGCCACGACGGGCAGGAGGTCGCGAGCCATACCTTCTCCCACTACTACTGCCTCGAGCCGGGGCAGACGGTCGAGGAGTTCCGCGCGGACCTCGCGGCGGCGAACCGCGCCGCGGCGCAGTACGGGATCGAGCTCTCCAGCCTGGTCTTCCCCCGGAACCAGACCAACGACGAGTACCTCGCCGCCTGCCGGGAGTGCGGGATCCGGGCCTATCGCCGGAACACGCAGTCCTGGCTGTATCGTGAAAAGAAGGAGGAGGGCGAGACGACCTTCCGGCGGGCCGTTCGGTACGCGGACGCGTTCGTGAACCTCTCGGGCTACCGGGTGCACGATCCCGGGGGCTCTGCGGGCCCCTGCCCGTGAACGTGCCGGCCTCGCGCTTCCTCTATCCCCAGCAAGCGGTTCACGGCCCCGTTCGACCGCCTCCGTCTGCGCCGGATCCGGCATGAGATGACCTACGCGGCCGAGCACGGCCTCCTCTATCACCTCTGGTGGCACCCCCACAACTTCGGCATGGAGACGGAGGCGAACCTCGCCCTCCTCCGCGGGGTCCTGGAGCACTACCGGCACCTCCACGAGACCGCCGGCATGCAGAGCCGGACGATGCGCGAGGTCGCGGAGGCGGCCATCGCCGGGGGCGAGACGGGGACCGTCGGAACGCAGATTTCCGGGTGAGGCGGGTCGCCCCGCCCGCCCAATCCACGAAATATACCTGCGGCCGGTGCGGGGCCTGCGCGGCCGTATCGGGAGGGAGGTGTGATGCGGGTGATCGGCTCCGCCGTCCGCGACGACGACGGGATCGCGATCCGAGCCGATTCCCTCCATGATCGCTCGATGCCGGTGAGGAGGACGAGCGTTCACCACAACATTTATCTCCCCGCCTGTCGAGGGGGTCCGCGTGACGCGCGACGCTCTCAGCACCCTCGCCGCCCGGGCTGGTGAGCTCGATGGATGCGGACGATCGGATCGCCGCTCTCGCCATGATCGCATGGAGGGACCCGGCCGCCAGGACCGCTGCTCTCCTCGCGGCGATCGCCCACCGGGAGCGGATTGCGGCGGCCGTCCTCGATGAGATCGCGCATGAGGACCGGGCCTACCAGTCCCTCATGGCCGCAGTCCCGGCCGCCGACGCGCCGGGACTGACCGCGAAACTCATCCGCCGCGACCGGACGATCGAGGCCCTCGTCGACATGGTCGCGACCCAGTCGCGCGAGTACAGCCGGATCGCCCGCCAGACTCGAGGCCGCCTCGAGCCTGCGGCGCGACCGGAGGCCGCGCAGGCCGTTATAGCGCCCGGCCCGGATAGATAAATACACAGCGACGTGCCGGCGCGGAATGGACGGGCTGTGAGGCCGTGCCTCCCGTGGCGCCGCCGGAACAGGAACCGGAACGGTGGCGGGAGCCGGCTCCGATCGTCAGAGGTGGGAGATGAGCCGGGCGATGTCGGCGAACCCGATCGTCACGGTTCCGTGGCTCCGATCCGTCCCTGCCCCGTCACGCCATCGACCGGGAAACCCCGGGAGATCGGCCGGTTCCGGTCGCTCTGGACATCTCCAGAAAGCATCCGGTCCCGTGAGCCTCCGACGCTACCCGGCGTGCTTGCCGATGATGTAATTCCCCATGACCAGATAATCGAGCCCGGTGGTGAAGAAGCAGCGGATGGCATCCATGGGCGACTCGACGATGGGCTCGCCCATCACGTTGAAACTGGTGTTCAGCAGGACCGGAACGCCGCTGCCCTTCTCGAACTCCTTCAGCAAGCGGTGATATCGCGGATTGGTCTCCCGGTGAACGGTCTGCAGGCGGGCCGTGCCGTCCACATGCGTGACCGCCGGGATCACCGCCTGTTTCTCCTCCCGCACGCGGCATACTTTCAGCATGAACGGGTCCGCCACGTTCTGCTCGAAGAACCGCGGGGTGTCCTCGATCGGGCAGGAGGGCGCAAAGGGCCGGAACGCCTCCCGATGCTTGACCTCCGCGTTGATCTTGTCCTTCATGCCCGGCAGGGTCGGGTTGGCCAGGATACTGCGATTACCCAGCGCACGGGGCCCGATCTCCATGCGGCCCTGGAACCAGCCGACGATATAGCCGCGCTGCAGCAGGTCGGCGGTCATGGTCTCCAGCTCGCCGTCCGGGAGCATACCGATGGTCCAGCTTGCATGTCCTCGAGCGATCTTCTGGATGGCCGGGTTTCCGTATTCCGTGCCGACAAAGGGATTGTCGTGGACAAATGCGCGGGGCTGGCCCAGGATGCTGATTATCGACATAAAACGCGGCGCCGATGGCCGTCCCGTTATCGCCGGCCGCCGGCATGACGTACACGTCCTTGAAGCCGCTCTCCCGCACCAGCCGGCCGTTCGCCACGCTGTTGAGGGCGACGCCGCCGGCGATCACCAGGTAATCCTCCTGCGTGCGTTCACGCAGCTGGCGGGCGAGCGTCAGGATGCATTCCTCGAGCTGCTTCTGGAAGGCCGCCGCCACGTCCAGATGATGCTGCTCGAATCTCGCGCCCTTGGTCTTCTCGCGGGGCTGGCCGAACGTCTCGATAGAACTTCTTGCCGCAGCGCGTGCTGATAATAGGGGTAGTCGAAATAGGACAGGTCCACACCCACGGACATGTCCTCGTTGATCCAGAAGATCTTCTCCACGGCCTGCCGAACGTATCCGGATCGCCCAGGGGCGCCAGTCCCATGGTCTTGCCTTCATCGTAATTGGCCCAGAACCCGCAGAACTCGGTGGCCGCTTCGTACACCACGCCCAGCGACGTAGGGAAAATAGTCCTGACCGAAGCACTCGAACGTAGTGCCCCGCCCCACCCCCTTGAAGGTCGTGGCCCACTCCCCCCATCCGTCAATCGAGAGCAGGGCGGCGCTCTCGTAGGGGCTGACAAAGAAGGAGCCCACCGCGTGGGCGAGATGGTGAGGAACAAAGTGTACCTCCGGCGTAGGTCCCGTGCCATACGTCGCTCTCAGCCAGGCGTTCAGCATGTTCCGCCTGCCCCGCGCCTGCAGTACGTCGTGCTGGATGATGGGCATGATCCTCCGGCCCAGTCCCAGCCCGTAGGTCAGTTTCCGGAACCGGTCCAGACCCGGCTGGTAGGAGATCGCGATATGGTCGATCTCCCCGGCCGCAAGTCCGGCAATCTCCAGGCAGCGCGCGATCGCCAGCTCGGGGAACACATTCGTATGCTTCTTCCGTGTCAGGCGCTCCTCTTCGAGCGCAACTTCCAATTTTCCGTCCCTCACGACGCACGCAGACGAGTCGTGATAGATGAAGTTGATGCCAAGGACATTCACGTACGACCTCTCACAGCGCTCTCTGTCTCATCTAGCGGATGCGACATATACACACACCAACATATAAAGTATTTGGGAATTCACGATTTCCACGATTACGCCCGCCGCCATGATCCCGTCATGCGCCGGAAGCCGGCGCACCGGCGAATGAGGAGAAAAAGGGGGCCGCCCTCACAGGTGGTTGAAGAGCCAGACGACGTCGGCGACATCGATCGGGGCGTTGCCGTTGCAGTCGAACGCCGGGATCGGGGCTTCCTTCGCGGCCGGGTTCGTCCGCCGGCACCTCGCCGCGAGCGACCCGGACGAGGCGCGAGCGGTGGATGAGGTACAGCGTCCGCTCGAGGGCGAACAGGAATCCACTGGCGATCGAAGCCCGGCCAGGCGACTGCGTCGCCGCCGGTGAGCCGGACGCAGTTGCCGAGGAAGAGCAGGGGGCGGAGCGCCCCCGGCCTCGAGCGTGTATGCCCGGTCCTCGGCGAGGACGTTGATCCCGCCGTCCCCGCCCAGCATGATCCACGTCCGGGCCCCCGGGTTCGAAACCCTTATCTCCGCACCGCGACGATGTTGTTGTTGGTCCTTCCCTGATACCGCTGTGCAAGGGGGCATTTGTGGGAGGGCCGCTTATTCTGGCCGACATCGTTTTCGCTCCCCGTAGCGGAAGAGCCCGGCATGACGCGGCGGGCGAACCCCGGCCGCTTCCCCGAGGCCTCGAGGGGCGCGTGGGATCTGTTCGAGTGATGTGACAGATTCATGCTGCTCTCCGTTGTGCTCGACGGGCTTGATGGGCCGGCCGATGATTGGATGAAGCACGCTCAGGAGTTTATGGATGCAAGTTCGCAGTGTGAATGTGAACGGGCCGATCTGAGACCGCGAAAAAGGAGAGAACGAGGGATAGTATGGCTCACATCACTGGCGCCGCTGTGATAGCCGCAGGCGCGGCCTCTCCGGGCTGCGTTTGTTATAGACTGTTCCGGCAGAACGCTATCGCTGCAGCCGCATGCGCGAGATGGTGCACCTCGGGGTTGATCGGCACGTGGCGATCGAGCCTTCGAATGAGCGCGAAGACTCGGGCCAGGGAATCAGGTCGGCTGGCGTCGGCGTTCCGTGCTTTGTGTGAATATGGAATGCCCTAGTGGAGTCAGGCGGGATGATGGCGAGATTCTCGAGAAGCCGCGTTCCGGTCAACGTGAAGAGCTGCTGAACGTCGAGCACGATCCCGCTGTCCTCCTCCAGCCCGGGCGCGGCGGAGAGCAGACTGCTCCAGAACCCGGCGATGGATGTACCGTCCCGGATGAACTGCTCCGTCCGGTTCTCGAGCAGGACGGCCGGGACCGTGCCGAACGCGTTACTGCATGCATCCCTGAGGGAGAGCATCGCCCGGACCAGGTCGCCGTCACTGTTCAGCCGTTCCGATACGCCGACGACCATCCCGACCAGGGCCTCCGTCCAGGCCGGGTCGTACCTCCGGAGCGCGGCCTGCGGGCGGATGGCGCAACTGTCCGTCCGTGGGAGCGACGGCTCGGAATGGAGAATATACGGATGCGGAGCCGGCCCTGCGTTCAATCCCGCGCGTAGATCTTCGTCACGGCCCGGAGTTGGTCGACGATCTCGGGCGTCAGCATGCCCTCCTCGAGGCGCCACGTCCAGTTGCCGTCCCCGATCCCCGGCCGGTTCATCCGGCCCTCGGAGCCCAGGCCGATGACGTCCTGGACGGGGACGATGACCGTGTTCGCGACCGTCGACATCGCGAGCCGGATGAACTCCCAGGGCAGGTCTGCCGCGGGCATGTCGCGCCCGAAGTACTGGCGCAGCCTGTCGCGGTGCGCGTCCGTCGCCTCGTCCTCGAGCCAGCCCCGCACGGTATTCGTGTCGTGGGTGCCGGTGTAGAGGACGCAGTCCCGGACCACGTTGTGGGGGATGCTGACGTTCCGCTCCCACCCGACATCGAAGTCTTCGAAGGCGAGGAGCAGCACCTTCATCCCGGGAATCCCGAACTCGTGCATCACCTCCCGGACATCCAGGGTGATGGTCCCGAGGTCCTCGGCAATGACCGGGAAACATGGAAACTTCCGCGCGAGCGTGCCGAGGAGCCCCCCGGTGGGGGCCGGCACCCACCGCCCGTCCATCGCCGTCGCCGAGCCGGCCGGAACCTCCCAGTACGCGACGAGGCCGCGGAAATGGTCGATCCGGACGTAGTCCACGCACGAGAGGGTGCGCTCCATCCGCCGTGTCCACCACGCGAACCCGGACTGCTGCATGGCATCCCAGCGGTACAGCGGATGGCCCCAGAGCTGGCCGGCCGCGCTGAAGACGTCCGGCGGGGCGCCGGAGACGGCCGTCGGCCGGAGGTCGTCGTCGAGCTCGAAGTACTCGGGGTGCAGCCAGACGTCCGCGCTGTCGTAGTCCATGTAGATCGGGACGTCGCCGATGATGCGGATGTCGCGGGCCCGGCAGTATTTCCGCAGCCGCTGCCACTGGACGTGAAAGACGAACTGGAGGAACCGGGCCCGGTCCACGCGGTCGTGCAGTCGCCGCACCGCCTCGCGGATCGCATCGGGCTCACGCAGTTTCAGGTCGTCCGGCCACCGGCTCCATGGCAGCCCCCCGAGGTCCGAACGTACGGCCGAGAAGAGGGCGAAGTCGTCCAGCCACCAGGCGTGGTCCCGGCAGAACGTCTCGAACTCCCGCCGGTCCCCGACCCGTGCGAACCGGTCGTACGCCAGGTCGAAGAGCCGCTCCCTGAACGGGATCACCCGCGCGAAATCAACATACGCCGTCGGGGAACCGTTCCGGACCGCCGAGATCCTCCGCATCGAGGAGGCCGTCGTCCGCCAGCAGCTCGGGGCTGATCAGGAGCGGGTTCTTCGCGAACGCGGAGCTGCCGTGGTAGGGGTTGGTATCGACCGTCGGGTTCAGGGGAAGGATCTGCCAGTACGTCTGCCCGGCCGCTGCCAGGAAGTCGGCGAAACGGTACGCCGCGGGCCCGAGGTCCCCGATCCCGAACCGCGACGGAAGCGACGTGACGTGCAGGAGCAGCCCGCTCCCCCGAACCATCATGACCCGACACCAACAGCACCAGCATGCAGCCGGAGACTCTTAAAGAGATCCATGGCAACCGCCGGGGTGCTCCCTCTCCGATGGATGCGAGCGCCCGGAACGCGAGACTCATCGACCTTCGGGCGATGCCCCCGGACGTCTCCCGTCCTCGGTCGCAGTTCTGCCGGGGGAGATCTCCGTCCCGAACTTGACGCCCCTCCGTTCCATAGGCTCCGCAGGGGGAGGCGGGCCGGTACGTGCGTGCTGCACCGAGCCGGAATATCTGCCGGAGCCTCAGTATCGAGAACCGAACCGCCCGGATCGGTCGACGGGGCACAGGGCAATCAGGCTTATGACTGCAGGCGAGAAACACGTGACCGCATGCTGAAGGCGCTTGATGTCGAGACGTGGATGACGCAGCGGCGTTCGAACCTCGACGACGCGAAACGGTCCGCGGCCGGGATCATCGACCTCGTCCGCACCGAGGGCGACGCGGCCCTCCTCCGGATGGCGAGGAAGTACGAGCCCGAGATCGAGTCGGTCCGGGTCTCGCGGGAGGAGATCGAGGCCGCATACGACGAGGTCGACGAGCCGCTCGTCGAGGCCGTCATCGAGGCCGCGATGCGGATCACCCGGTTCCACGAGCGGCAGAAGGAGCGCGACCTCTGGCTCGAGGAGGCCGAGCCGGGGATCACCCTCGGCGTCAAGACCACGCCCATCGACCGCGCCGGCCTCTACGTCCCGGGGCGGCGGGCGGCCTACCCCTCGACCGCGCTCATGAACGCGATCCCGGCGAAGGTCGCCGGCGTGGCCTCGCTCTGCGCCTGCTCGCCCCCGCCGATCCTGCCCCTCACGCTCGTGGCCCTCGACATCGTGGGCGTGGACGAGATCTACCGGATCGGCGGCGCGCAGGCCATCGCCGCGATGGCCCTCGGGACGGAGAGCATCCGGCCGTGCCGGAAGATCGTCGGGCCGGGGAACGCGTACGTGACGGCCGCGAAGATGCTCCTGCGGGAGCACGCGGAGATCGACTTTCCGGCCGGGCCGAGCGAGATCGGGATCATCGCGGACCGGTCGGCCAACCCGGCCTTCATCGCCATCGACATCCTCGCCCAGTCCGAGCACGACCCCGACGCCGCGTGCATCCTCGTCACGACCGACGGGACGCTCGTGGAGAGGGTGGAGGAGGAGCTGGAGAAGCAGCTCGCCGGGGCGCCGCGGAAGGAGATCATGGTGCAGGCGCTCGCCAACTCCGGGTACATCACGGCCCCGGACCTCGGCGCGGCCGTGGCCGCGATGGACGGAGTGGCCCCGGAGCACCTCACGATCATGGTCGAGAACCCGCTCCCGGTCCTCATGGCCGTGAAGAACGCGGGCTCCATCTTCGTCGGCCCGTACGCGCCCGTGGCCGCCGGCGACTACGCGTCGGGGACCAACCACGTCCTGCCCACGGCCGGGTACGCCGCGACCTACTCGGGCCTCAACGTGAGCCACTTCACCAAGACGTCGACCGTGCAGATCATCTCGAGGACGGGCCTCGAGGCGATCGGGGACGTGGTCGAGACCATCGCCGATGCGGAGGGTCTTCACGCCCACGCCAACTCGGTCCGGGTACGGCGGGCGTGGCGGGGGGCGTGAACCCGCCGGCCGGCAGTCGCTCAAGACCGATGGACGCACCCGTATTTACGGAATCCATTATCGCGCCGTGCGGGATGAACTGCGGCGTCTGCAAAGCCTATCTGCGCGAGCGGAACCCGTGCCACGGGTGCCGCGAGGCCGAGCAGAACATGCCGAAGACGCGCGTCAACTGCCGGATGCGCCTGTGCACACAACGGACCGGCCGGTTCTGCTACGACTGCGCCGGGTTTCCCTGCGACCGGTTGCGGCACCTGGACACCCGGTACCGGACGCGGTACGGCATGAGCGAGATCGAGAACCTGGAGTACATCAGGGACCATGGCATGGAACGGTTTTTAGAGCACGAACACCGGAGGTGGGTCTCCGACAGGGGTGTCCTCTGCGTGCACGATAAGAGATACTACTCGTCCGAAGAGCCGTGAGTGCGTCAGGTTAATCATGGGGGGAGACCCCAGGAGAGGCCGGAGGTGAACTCCCCGTGAAGACCGGATTCGGCTGGATCGAAGTGGGAGGGAGAAAATTTGATCACGACATTGTCATCCATACCGACGGCTCGGTCACCCGGCGGAAGAAGAAACTGTCGAAGGGGATGAAGGGAGACTACGGGCATACCCCGCTCTCCGAGTCCGAACTGGGTTTCCTCCGCGACGAAAAGCCCGACGCAGTGTATGTCGGCACGGGACAGTACGGGAGTCTGCCCCTCACTCCCGGCGCCGAGGAGATCCTATCGACCTATCCGACCGTTGTCATGCCGACCGGGGACATCCTCCCATCGCTTGACAGGGAGACGCGAACCCACGTGGCGATCCTTCATATCACCTGCTGAGACCGAGAAAATCGATAACCGCGGACCTGATGTACCTGACGAGGAAGGCACTGGTTCGAAAAGAGTCGACACCTCGACCCGGACTCCTCTCGCGCGGTTCCGGGCCTCCGGTGACGGCACCGCCTCGACGGCAGGGAATGTAGGGGGACGTCGATCTCGCCGCCCCTTCCTTCAAGCCGGGGGATGGTTCTACTTCACCCTGGTACCGACGAAGTCGTATGCCACGTTTCCCTGGCCTTCCGCGCCCGGGTTCGGCTTCCAGCCGCCCGAGAAGGTGGTGCCGTCCTCGCCGATCCTGCCCGTCATCGTCGCTCCGCCGGCGAGGTCCGTCGTGATCGTCACGTCCCTGCCCCGGACGTCGTACCGGTACGGGATCGGGATCCCCGCCAGGCTTGAGTAGACGGTCGAAGGGAAGGTATCGGTCGACGGGTCGTAGCCGATGAGTTCCAGGCTCTGGATCCGCATGCCCATGAAATCGGCCTCGAACGTCTGCTTCAGGAAGAATCCTCCCGGCAGCCATTCGAACGAGGTCCGTCCAGAGACGTTGTCCGCCGCGGAGCCGAGCGTGCGGCCCGTGATGCTCCACGCTGCCGACCAGTCGGATCCAGGCGCCCGAGCGCGGGGTCGGGCGCGGGCGGCTGCTGTGATTGCGTTTCGCTGTCAGTCATACGCTGTCACCGTCCAATCGATCTCTTCGCTGTTGGTGCGTCGTCATCTATATCAGGTTTTGCTGCCGCCCGGTCTCCTCTCGTTTCGGGCGCCGTTCCGTTCTCCGTCGGGAGACCGTCCGTCACGGACCGCAACGACCGGCCGCGTGGTCGACCGGACGCCGACGACCATCGACACGACGGGAGCGGTTCTGGAACGGAACAACGTCCGGGAGTCCGCTCGGGAGAAACGCGACGACGGCGACGATCCCCAGGACCAGGATCAGCTCGACGATAGGACCGACACTGATGGTCGGGGTCAGGCGTATCGTACGACGACGTACATAGAGGAGAAGGAGACGTCTGCGTCGGCACGAGAGTCGGACCACGCGGCGAAGGGCGAGGTATGCCGCGCCGGCCACGGCACAGACGCGCCGTCACGGGTGCCGGTCCGCCGAGAGGCCGTCCGTCCCCGGAACCGGTGACGGACCTCCCGGTTCGATTACACGGACAGGAAGGGGAGACACGGGGCGGGGCTCGCTGTCGGTTGCCCCGTCACGTGCTGGAGGGCGGATGACAGTTCTCCCCTGCTGCCTGTTAGCCGCGCCGTTGGAAAAAATGGTCCCGTCCGACTTCTACTCGACGAGCTGCCTCGCCTCTTCCGCCGGGATGGCCACGAGGGTATGGGCCTCGAAGAAATCTCTCCGGTGGATGGACGACGCCATCGCCGCCTTCTCGTCCGGGGCCTCGAAGGTCAGGATTGCATCGTAGGGTCCGAGCGTCCAGTAGATGCTGTGGTACCTGATCCCCGTCTTCTCCTCGGCAGCCATCCTCTTCAGGTTCGCGGCAATTGCGTCCCTGGTCGGCATTCCCTTGAACTTCACCAGTGATATGAAGTACACGATCTCCACCACGCCCGTTCAGGGCGAAAGAGGATGCAGGAGGAGTTATAAAAAAGTATCCCTGACGATACAATCATCAGCGCGGGCTCGAGCAGCATCTTGTATTGTCGCCGGGGCCTCCACCGCGTTTCCGCCCGCTGGTGCCCCCTTCTCCCTCTCTCCGGCGCATATCGTCCGGCCCCCGTGAGAGCCAATTATAAAAATTTTGTTAGCAGAGAGCCGATACTCCGGCCCGGCCTACCGATCTCCTCCCGGGGAAGCTCACGCAGAAGGCCATCGGTCATTTCGGAAAGGCGGAGGCCATAATAACGAAAGCCTTAACCCGGATTTACCGATACTATCTATCCTTACAGGATGTGCGAACGGCATGACTTCACGGCGGGTATGGTTGGCCGGTATACTGGTCGCCTTGGTTCTGGTGATCGCCCTCGTATCTGTGGGCATTGCGGCCGACCGGGGGCCGGCAGCGAACGCTACCGATAATTCGGGTCTGCGGACGAACGAAAATACGATCCAAAAGGGAATTTTCGCTCTGAAAGATCAGCCGACCGCATGTCATCACCCGTCCCGGCGCAGGAAATTACAGGACACGGCTCGTACTCCTGGGAACGACGGGCGGCGTATCGTACTGGCCGGAGACGGACCGGGCGAGTTCCTCATCGGCCCTTGTCGTGAACGATACCATCTACATCATCGACATGGGACAGGGCTCCACCGCCCGGCTGGCCGAAGCGTTCAACTCGGGCACGTTCGTGCAGTCGCCCGGCGGCAGGATCGAGGACGGCTCCTCCACGTTCCTCGAGAACGCAACGGCGCTCTTCTTCACCCACCTCCACCAGGACCACACCGCGGACTACCCGAACTTCCTGCTGATCGGTCCCGGGGCCGGTCTCGGCACACATACGGATCCGGTGACGAACAAGACGACCTACGTCCCGCTGAAGGTGATCGGGCCCTGCTCCAGGGGGCAGCTGGAGGCCGATAAGACCAACTTCACCGAGAAAGGCGGTCAGGTCATCTATACGGACAGTGCGAACTCGTCGTTGATCACTCCCACGCCGGGCACCCGGCAGATGACGAACATCATCTGGCAGGCCTTCGCCCAGACCATCAACGACGTAACGCTGGACGACGGCTATCCCGATTTCAGAAGCCTGGTCCAGGTCAGGGAGATCGGGGGCACGGAGCCCGGAGACATCCCGATGCAGGTCTCCGTCCCGGACCCGAACAATGGGACCTGCCCGGCGATGGACCCGTTCGAGATCTACCGTGACGACCAGGTCCGGGTCACGGCCGTCCTGGTCGACCATCACCAGGTATTTCCGGCGTTCGCATACCGTTTCGACACCGCCGACGGATCGGTGGTCTTCTCAGGCGACACCGGCCCCAATACGAGCGGCAACCTGCAGAGGCTCGCGAACGGTGCCGACGTCCTGGTCCACGAGGTGATCGACAGGGCCTGGATCGATCTGAAGTTCGGGACACCGGTCCCGGGAAGCCAGATGGATGCGCTGAAGACCCATATGCTCGAGTCGCACACGGCGAACGACGAGGTCGGAGCGGTGGCAGCAAGTTGCAATGTCGATACGCTGATCCTCAACCATCTCGTGCCCGGCAATACTCCGGCTTCGCATCTGCTGCAGGCGAAGCAGAACTTCACCGGGGAGCTGATTATCGGCAAGGACATGATGCAGATCGGCATCGGCAGGGCTACCTGAGGTGAACCCGGAGAGCAGGTCGATACTTCGAGAACTGGAAAAGGCCACGACGATGCCGCGGCGACCCGGCCCCTCCCTGGCGAATGCCCTGGGAGGGGGCCGCCGTCCGATCTCTTTTTCCTTCAGACGCCCTCATGGCGGAGGTTAATACATCCGGACCGTCTTGATCTGAGCATGTACACCCGGGAGGCCTCGGCCCTCGACCTCTTCACCGATTCGGTCAGGCTCATGGGCGACGCCACCATGTGTGCGGTGATGGAGTTCGACCGGAGGCTCGACCCCGTCGTTCTCGAAGAGGCCGCACAGGCCTGCCTCCTGGCGCACCCGATCCTCCACAGCCGGCTCGTCCGGGGGAACGGCCCGGCATTCTGGGAGATGGTCGAACCGGCCCGCGCTCTCCGTGCAGGTGGAGGAGTGCGACGGGGACTATCATCGCCACGTCATCGGGCCGGTCGATCCGTACGGGCCGCTGCAGTTCCGCGTGCGCCTGCTGCGGAGACCTTCGCGGGGATGTCGTCGTCATCAACCTTGCCCATGCCGCCGCCGATGCGTTCGGCCTCCAGACCCTCGCATCGCAGCTGCTGCAGGAGTACAGGACGCCGGGCAGCATCGGCCCGGCCGAAGGGGGGATTCCCGGAACGCGACACGCTCTGGACCCGTGGATTGAGCCGGGAAGGAACGCCCGTACCCTCCGCCATGAGGATGATCGACCCCCTGTGGCCCGATCCGTTCGGCACTTCCCGGCAGCCCTCGTCGTTTCACCGGGAGTGCGTCAGCCCGCCGGCGCTGGAGGCAGTTCGGGCGCACGTCGGAGCGCTCGGGGGCACCCTCAACGATGCGGTGATGGCGGCCTACTACCTCGCCATGAGCGACCTCACGGGCCACCGGGGGCCGATGGCCGTCTTCTTCCCCGTCAACCTTCGCCAGCACCTGGACGACGGGTCCCGGGTGATGAGCAACCAGGCCACCAATGTCTGCTTCACCCTCGAGCGCGAGGCGGGAGAGGGGATGGCCGAGATCCTTCCCCGCGTCATCGAGGCGACGGCGGCGCTCAAGGCGGGCCGTATCGGCATCGCCGAACAGGTCGAGATGGACGCGAACTGCGACCCCGAGGGCAGGCAGATACAGCAGATGGTGGAGCAGATGGCGGCCCATGCAGGAAAGCGGGCCTTGCGGATATCTTCATCTCGAACCCCGGGCAGATCGCGCTCCCCGACATCGAGGGGCTCACCGATGCCTACGTCTGCTACCCGGGAGGCTACATGCCCACGACCTGTTTCGTCACCAGCACCTTCCGCGGCCGGATGACGATCACCATGGGGTACCAGGACAGCGAGCGGGCGAGGGAGGGGACGCGGACGGCGATGGACCTCTTCCGGCGACTATCTCCTGTCGCTCGCGGACGGATGCTGACGCAGGAGATCGACGGATTGACGTGCGCGAACCATGGCCATTCCTCCGTGCCCCGCCCGGGAAGTACCCGACCGGGTCCGCACCTCTCCCCGGTCACGGGGCGCAATCCGCAGTTATCCCGGGGAGATGGTTAACGCTTTGACGGCTGGATGGCCGGGCCCCCGAAGAATTTCCTGATATCCGCCGCCAGCAGCTCGGGCACTTCCATCGCCGGGAAGTGCTGCCCCCTCTCGAACTCGCTCCAGTGCTGCATGCGACGGTCGGGGTCGACCAGCTTCCGGACGAAACTCTCGGCTCCGAAGACTGCATAGCCGGCCGGGACCGGGTTCTGCGTTCCCCAATCCCGCTGAGCATGCAGATTCTCGTAGATGAAATTCGCGGAGAGCGCGCCGGCGCCCGTGAACCAGTACAGGCTGATGATCGTCAGCATCTGGTCGAGATCGATCTTCTTTTCGGGCACCTGGTCGGGAGGGTTCGTCCACGCCCGGAACTTCTCGACCTGCCAGGCCAGCGCTGGGCAACGGGAGAGTCCTGCAGGCCGTACGCGAGCGTCTGCGGCTTCGTCGCCTGGATCTTCAGGTACCCGATCTCTTCGTCCCATTCGGCCTGGAGCTGCCGCACCCGCTCTCGCTCGTCCTCCGTCAGTAGCGGATTATCGGCCGGGTTGCCCCCGCCCATGAACATCGTGACCGAGAGCACCATGGTACGCGTATCGGTCGCCAGGTGCTGTCCGATGAGATGGCCGGAATCGATCTTCCCCAGTTCGCCGATAATATCGGCCCCGACGTCATTCCCGTGCGCGCCGTACCGCTCGTAGCCGAGGAGGCGCATGAGCTCGGAAAACGCCTTCGCGGTCCTGACCGACTGCCAGCCGGTCTCGTGAACCGGCGACGAGAGGCCGAAACCCGGGATGGTGGGGATCACGAGGTGGAACGCCGGCCCCCCTTCCCCGAGGCGCCCGGGTTCGCCAGTCGATCGATCATACGGAGATATTCGACACCGGAGCTCGGCCAGCCGTGCAGCAACAGCAGCGGAATCGCATCCGGTTCGGGGGACCTGATATGGAAAAAATGAATGGGCTGGCCATCGATCACGGCCACGTACTGCTCGTAGGCATTGAGCTCGGCTTCCCGGCTGCGCCAGTCGTATGTACCGGACCAGTAGTCTGCAAGGTCCTGCAGGTACCGGACCGGCACCCCCCTCTCCCACCCTGCGCCGTCAAGCGCCTCGGGCCACCGGGTAGTGTTGATCCGGCTTCGAAGATCGTCGACGTCCGACTGCGGGATGGAGAGCGAATAGCGTTCGATGGACATTCATTTCACCTCTTTCGACCGGCGTAACCCGTTCTGCATCCTCTCGCCGGGCTTCCGGGTAGGTCCCGTCCGGCGACGGCAGGGATGCTCTGGACGGCGCCCTATTGATGTGTCCTTATAATAGATGTATCGGGACCTTCGAGGACGAATGCGCTACCGACCCGGACCGTCATGGGCTGCACGGCTTCGAGATTATCGCACCGCTCCCCCGGCGGCCTCACTCGTTGAACCGCCGGTACAGGCCGTTCGCGATGAACTGGAAGACCAGGATGAAGGCGAGGAGGACCGCGACGTCGACAGCCGGGCTGAAGTGCGTCTCGCCCGTGAACGCCGCGCGGATCAGGTCGTTGCCGTACGTGAGCGGGCGAGAGGAGCGGGATGAACTGCACGGCGGCGGGGAGCTGGTCGATGGGGATGAAGACGCCCGAGATGAAGATCAGGGGCAGCCGCACCACGTTCAGCATGGACATGATGTCGCCCGGGCTCTCCGTCGGGTACGAGGCGAAGAGTGTCCCCATCGTCGCGAAGCAGAACGACGTGAGCAGGAGGCCGACCGCGAGGGCGGCGATGCCGACGACCGGGATTCGGTAGAGGATGAGCCCCGCGACGAGCGGCACGAGAGCAATCCCGAGGGTGTACAGGAACCCGCTCAGGCTCTCGCCGAGGACCACCGCGTGGAGCGAGATCGGGGCCGAGAGAAGGCGGTCGAAGGTCTTGACCCGCCGCTCGATGGGGATGGAGACCGGCTCGATCGAGGAGGCCGAGAAGAGGATCGTGATCGCGATCAGGCCGGGGACCAGGACCGACGGCTCGGCCGGCCGGCCCACGGCGAACGCGAGGAACATGAAGAGGGGAAAGAGCATGCCGGAGACGATGATGTTCGGCTTGAGGTACCAGATCCGGATGTCCTTCTTCGCGATCGCCCAGGCCGCGTGCAGCTCAGTGCGGACCTGCCCCCCCGGCTCCGCGGGCTCAGTCAACGGTCGTCACCCCCCGCGTCCTGACGTCGAGCCCGGTCAGGCGGATGAAGACGTCCTCGAGGCTGGGGCCGAGGGTGTTGACGCTGATGACCCGGGCGGAGCGATCGCGGGCGTAGGCCATGACGCCCTCCAGGACCGCGGGCGGGTCCTCGGTGAAGAGCCGGAACTTGTCCCCGTCCTTCCGGACCTCGCTCACGCGGGGCAGCCGCTCGAGGTCTTCGGCAGGGACCGGGACGGCCGGGTCGAACGCGACCTCGATCGACTGGACGCTCCGGATCGTCTCTTTCAGCCGCTCGGGCGAGTCGATGGCGGCGATCCGCCCGTGGTTGACGATGGCCACCCGGTCGCAGGTGAGGTTCGCCTCCTCGATATTGTGGGTCGTGAGAAAGACCGTGACCCCGTCTTTGTTGAGGTCGCGGATCACGTCGCGGATGATCAGGTTGCTCTGGACGTCGAGGCCCGATGTCGGCTCGTCGAGGAAGAGGAGGCGGGGGCGGTTGATCAGGCCCATGGCGAGCGTGAGCCGCCGCTTCATGCCCTTGGAGAACCCGGTCGTCTTCTCGTCGCGCCGGTCGGCAAGGCCGAAGAGCTCGAGGAGGGCGGCCCCGCGCTCCTCGCGTTCCTTCCGGCCGACGTGGTAGAGCTCGGCCGCGAACATCAGGTTCTGCCAGGCCGAGAGGTCCGTGTAGATGTTGGAGGTCTCGTGAACGACCCCCATCTGCCGGCGGGCCGCGATCGTCTCCCGCACGATGTCCCGGCCGAAGATGCGGGCGGTCCCTTCCGTGGGTTTCGTGATCCCGGTCAGGATCCGGATCGTGGTCGTCTTCCCCGCGCCGTTCGGGCCGAGGAACCCGAAGGTCTCCCCCTCCCCGACCGTGAAGTCGACCTGGAGAGCGCCTGGAGGTCGCCGAACCGTTTCGAGAGGGAGAGCGCTTCGATGGCATACATGGCAGGGGCCGTCTCAGTGCACAAAAAGATCCGCTTCGGGAAAAAACATTCGACGGCCGCCGGATGTCGCCGCCCCTGCCCGTCCCGTCATCGTCAGCACAGGGCGTGAGGTCCCGCGGTGGCGGAAGTCCGGGAACCCCGCCACGTCCCTGAGCGTGACCGGCCCGCTCAGGGCTCGCGCGGCACCCACCGCTGCTCGTACCGCGCCTCGATGAGCTGCAGGATCTCCTCGACGAAGACCACGTCCAGCCGCTCGGCGGGCGTTCCCGGGTCGCGGAGACAGACGGCGGTTCCCTGATGATCGACCGACAGCACCTGGCAGCCGACCGTGGGACCGAGCTCCCAGACGATCGCCTGGACCGGGAGGCTCGGGACGAGCGAGAGGTCGAGCAGCTTGCCGAGGGGGGCGGTCGAGCCGAGCCCGCTCCGTCGGGCCCTGTCCTCGTACCGCCGGAGCCGGGCGAAGAGATTGGTACGAGTCCGAGACGAGCGGGTTATAGCCCTCCCACGGTGCCAGGGCCTTCGCGGCGGGGGCTGCGGACGCGGGAGCGACGCCGGCCTGGCCGTCCGCACGCTGCGTGGACGGATCACGCGCAACCGCGCGAGCGCCGTAGACGATGCCGCCGACGAAGCCGCACGCACCCAGCAGTACTCCGATGGTGGCGAGGAGGGCGGAGCCGTCGGCGGCCAGCCCCGCCGCCCCTGCCGTCCCCGGATCCCCGGTCGCATTGGCCTCATCGGGAGGAGCCGTCGTCCCGGCCGGATCGATCGCGGCGGTCCCGAGGATCGCCACGCTCTCATCGATTGTCGCGTTCGCGAGGGTCTGCCGCGGGCGAGTCGTCGACCGCCCTTCGGGGATCGTCGGCGTCGCGGTCAGGCCGTTGTAGGGCGTCATCCCCGGGTCGATATCCGGCGTCCGCGCGTCTGAGACGGGAACGGTCGTACTGACGACTGGCGCGGGCGTTCTGTTCCCTGCCACGGTGTATCTGGATCCCGTAACGGAGGTTCTCATGCCTGCAGCGGAAGTTCTGACGACGGTAACGGGGGTTGTGATCGTTGCCACCGGAGCGCTGTCTGCTGACGGCACGTGGACGGTCTCGCTTGCCGAGGCCGAGTTCCCGAGGTCGTCGGTAACGGTAAGCGTCACGACGAAGTCGCCCGAGCTCGATATAGATATGGCTCGCCCTGCCCCCGCTCGAGGGAAGGAGGACCACGCTGGACCCGTCCCCGAAGTCCCAGTCGTACCCGGTGACATTGCCGTCACCGTCACCCGAAGGTACTGCGCTGTAGTCGACCCGGACGGGAGCGGGGCCGGGAACATCGGGGGAAGTGATAATGCTGGGAACGGGAAGCCGACTCTCCGGCTATCGAGGTAGGATCAACCGAATCCTGTTCCTGTGTCACGTTTACATCCGGATTCTCATCCGGGTCCGCCGTCGTCGAATCCGCCCTGGCCAGCGCGGAAGAGTTGTTCGAAGCTCCTCCGACGGTGTCGGTCGGCGAGATCGCGTTTGCGTTCGCGCCCAACAGGGCAGCGACACTCTCCGTAGGCCGCACGCCCACCGCAGAGATGGGGACTGCGATGCTGCACAGTACCAGGATACAGAGCAGAGTTGCCGCCCGGCCCGAAACTTGTTTCACCCACACGGACATCTCCTCCGCTGCTCTGGCGGGATCTCGAGCGTGTCCCCGGCCGAACTATTACCGGTATTCCGATCGAGGAACCTGCTCCCCCAGAGAATGAGGGTTACATTGTTGAGGTTGTATTTGCAGTTTCCGATACAAAGGAGAACGTGGCGCTTATTGTAGTTTCTCGCAATTCAATGACAAAACCCGGGCCCGTGGTGTTTCCCGGTGTCGCGGGCCGGGGACCCGAAGGTCACCGTCTCCGGGGCATCAACCCGGGGTCGATCACCATCACCAGACCCTGACACCTCCCCTTTTCTTTCAGCCAATCGTGCCGCAGGGGACGAGCGAGACGGCACCGTCGGCAGGGGTTCTCCCGGACATAATTCCCATCGTTCCGCGTGCCGGCCGCAGAAGAGACCGGGTCGCCCGATGCAGACGGATCAGCGCTCGATCCGGCAAAGGAGGGACGCCCTGGCTGGAGGAATTGTAAGGTAAGAGAATACGGGGTCCACCCGAATACGATACGCCGGGAGGGAGATTTGAACTCCCGAGGCGCGAAGCACCAGCAGCTTTCAAGGCTGCCGCCTTACCGGACTAGACTATCCCGGCCCGTATCAAAAGGGAGCGGAAATCACATGAGCGTATCGCTCGCGGCCGGCCCTCGAGCCCCGGGAACGGTTTCCGCCGTCGTGGCCGCGGCCGGGTCGGTTGCTTGCCTCTTTCTTCGGAGTCGCGGAGACGGTCGAACCGGAAGCCGGAACGCCGCAGCACCGCGGGCGTGTTCAAACAATAGTTACCCGGAGAGCATCCAAATCTACTCATGAGCAAGGGGTTGACAATCGGTATAATCGTCGGCGCCGTCTGCATTCTCGCAGTCATTTTTATCGCAGGCACGGGAGATCCGGGTTCCGCCCGGCCCGGTTATCCGATAAATGCCGGAGTGCATACGACCCACGAGAGGTCGGTCATTCCCGTCTCCGTCCCCTCTTCCTCTCCCACGCTGTTTCCGTACCAGGTCTCGAACTATTCGGAGTACGGATACGGTGTATGGAAGTACGGCGAAGGGCTCGAGTATCGGAAGAGACTGGACCTGATGCCGTCCGCGTACAGCGCTTCATCGGTCACCCGTGCCGCGGCGCTTCTGCATTTCTTCGCCATCTCCGACATCCATATCACCGACGAAGAGACCCCGGCGCAGGCGATCCTGCTCGGGTACAGGGGCGGGATGTCCTCGGCATATTCGCCGGTCATGCTCTATACGACGCAGGTGCTCGACGCCGCCGTCCAGACGATCAACGCCCTTCACACGGAGAAGCCGTTCGATTTCGGCATCTCTCTCGGCGATGCGTGCAACAACGAACAGTACAACGAACTCAGGTGGTACATCGACGTCCTCGACGGCAGGACGATAAAACCCGATTCGGGCGCCATGGACGATCCTGTTCCCGGACCTCTCAACGATTACCAGGACGCATTCAAGGCGGCGGGACTGAACAGGTCGATCCCGTGGTACCAGGCGATCGGCAACCACGACCATCTGTGGATGGGAGTGAACCCGCCCAACGAGTACCTCCGGCAGAACTATACCGGCAAGGACATCCTCGACATGGGGCTCTTCTTCAACGACCCCCGGGGCATCGACAGCCGCGGGTTCTACATGGGATCGATCGACGGCCGCACCCCGAACGGGGAGATCATCGGTGTCGGCAATGTCTCGCGATTCCAGACCCCTCCGACCGTACGGGCGGCCGATCCGGACCGCCGTCCCCTCTCGACATCGGAATGGACGAGCGAGTTCTTCAACACGACGTCCAGCCCGAAGGGGCACGGGTTCAACCGATCGGGTGCCGTGGCGGGTTTCGCCTCCTACTCGTTCGAACCGAGGTCGTCCGTCCCGATCAAGGTCATCGTTCTCGACGACACCCAGAGCGGCACCGATCCCGATTCCGGGGGGTACTGGAACGGTTCGCTCGGCAGAGAGCGATACGACTGGCTTGTGGGCGAACTCGAGAGCGGCCAGGCCGAAGGGAAACTCATGATCATCGCCGCGCATGTACCCATCGGCATCACGTCGTCGGGCTCCGCCATCAGTGACGCCCTGACATGGAGCCCCGTCGCCCAGGTATCGGAGACGCAGCTGCTCGCCACGCTCCATACATATCCGAACCTCGTCCTCTGGATCGCGGGGCATCGTCATACCAATATGGTGACCGCCCTGCAATCGCCGGATGCCGACCGTCCCGAGCTCGGCTTCTGGGAGATAGAGACCCCGTCGTTACGGGACTTCCCCCAGCAGTTCCGCGCGTTCGAGATCGTCTGCAACAGCGACGACACGGTCTCGATCATCACGACGGACGTCGATCCTGCGGTGAAAGAGGGGTCGCCGGCTGCGAGATCTCGTGCGTTCGGCGTCGCTGTTCAGCAGCTCTTCAACAATTCGCTGCCGTACATGCCCGCCGCGTCATACAACGCGGAGCTCGTCAAACCGCTGAGTCCCGGGATGCAGGTTGCACTCCGGAACCACGGAACGTCCGTGACGGCCTGATCTCTCCGGGAACGGGTACTTCGAGGTACCGGTTCTTCATTTTTCCCGGCTCTTCGAGATCGGCGTTCGCATCATGCATTCCCGTCCGCGGACGGTCGTGCGCCGACAGGACCGTTCGATGCCCCCGCCGCACACAACGGCGAAGGACGGCATCGTGCAAACGGAGCCGGCTCCGCCCTCTCACTGTCCGTACCGCTCCACCACGTCCGGCAGGCGGTGCACAACACCCCGGACGCCCAGAGACGGTGAGCGTTATGTGGATCGCATCGACCACCTCCTCCCTCGTCGCTCCGGCCGCTCTGGCCATCGGGAGATGGCCCCTGACCGCCATATCGTCTCCCAGCGCGGCCTTCATCGCGATGTAGATTGGCTGCCTGGTCTTCCCGTCGAGCGCCTCTCTCGCTTCGAGCGAGCGGATCAGATGGTCGAACGCGGCGCCAACCTCCGGCGCTTCGTGCTGTAACGGTTCCATCGGGTTCTGGTTCGTCTCCTTCACCATCGGCCGTATGCGTCGTCTGTCGCTCCGACGTCCCGGACGATCGCGTTTTCACCGGCCGGCCCCTTCGCGTCGTCATGTTTATCCGTCATCGTTCTGTTCGTACTCTCAATGGAAAGCCCGCTTCAACCCGCAGACCGCACCGAGGATGACCGGACATGACTCGAGCACTCTCGCCCAATCCCGCCCGGGTGACGTATCACAGAATCTACGCCGACGCGCAGGGCGAATCGCACCTCGACACCGTGACCGTCGAACAGCAGCTCGTGACTGCAGCGCCGCCCGCCCCCCCGCTCTACGTCTCCGCGGCCAACCCCGCGTCGAAGTACCTCTTCTACTCGTTCGAGCCCGGCTGGTTCGGCGACCTGCACCCGGCTCCCGCCCGGCAGTTCCTGGCCCTCATGTCCGGCGCGGTGGAGGTCGAGACGACCGACGGGACGGTCCGGCGGTTCGGGCCGGGGGACCTCGTCCTGCTGGAGGACACCTCGGGCAAAGGGCACCGGACGAGGAACATCGGGGACGGGTGCCTCACGTTCTTCGTCGTCCCGGCCCCGCTGCCTGACGCCTGCCCGGGGAGATCGGCCCCTCCCTCAACCGGATGATCGTGACCCCCCGGAATGAGGCGGCCGGGTGCTTCGACGACACTATCAACCGGAGGATCGATCTCGCCGACGTCGTCACCCTGCTCGATACAATGTAACACCGGCCCGGCCGCACGTCTGCCGGATGGTGGAACAGCCGGACGAACCGGACGAGCCGGGGCCGGCCGCGCCCGCGCCTCGCGACGGCGTTTCTCGTGAAGGAGGGACGGGTGACAGTACTGTCACGCCCCGACAGACCGCAGGATCGCACAAGGGCCAGCGCGCTCAGATACTGGAGTTGAAGGGTAGGATGCTCGTGTCTGTCAGAGATACGACAGGGCGAGCCTCCGGTTGTTCCTGGCAACGGCATCCATCGGTTCGAGCGCGATCGCCCGGTCGAAGCACGCAATCGCGTCACGATACTGCCCCTGGTTGGCAAGGGCATTCCCTTTGTTGGTCCAGGCGCCGGCATTCGTCGGCTCGAGCGCGATCACCCTGTCGAAGCAGACGATCGCTTCAGAAAAATGATGCTGACTGTTCAGGGAGAGCCCCTTGCTGTACCACGAAGCGGCATACGCCGGCTCGATCCGGACTGCCCTGTCGAAGCATGCGAGGGCCTCGTCGACGTTGCCCATCTTCACGAGCACGTGCCCCCTGTTGTGCCAGACGCCGGCGTTCGTCGGGTCGAGGCTCTATCGCCCGGTCGTAGGAGACGAACGCTCCGGCGAAGTCCTCCCGGCTGGCAAGCGCGGTTCCCCTGTTGTTCCAGAGAGACGTGATTGCCGGGTTGAGCGCGATCGCCCGGTCGAAGCACTCGACCGCCTCGTCGAACCGTCCCATCTCGTTGAAAGCAACGCCCTTGCTGTTCCAGAGGTACGCATTCGCCGGGTTGAGCGCGATCGCCCGGTCGATGCATCGATGCGCCCTGTCGTATCTCCCCAGGCTTTGAAGGGCGGTCGCCTTCTTCATCCAGACGCCGGCATACGTCGGGTCGAGCATGATCGCGTTGTCGTAGCACGCGATCGCCTCGGCGAATCGTCCCAGGTGGTGCAGGACGACCCCCTTGTTGTACCCAGTACTCGGTGCGCCCGGGGTCCAGCGCGATCGCCCGGTCGAAGGAGACGATCGCCCCGGCGGGGTCTCCCAGCCTGGCAAGCGCATCCCCCCTGCTGCTCCAGGCCTCCGGCATCCCCGGACTGAGGGCGAGCGCCTCGTCGAAGCAGGCGACCGCCTCGGGGAACTGCGCGAGATCGCGGTGTGCGGTTCCCCTGCGGATCCAGGAGGCGATGGTCTCGGGATCGACCGCAATCGCCGTACTCGAGGAATCGGTCGCATCGTCGTGGTGCTTCCCGGTCGCTGCCGGGGGTGAGCACCTGAACATCCGGTTCATCGACCACCATCGATCGCTGATACGCCAGGGCGGCCGATTCGCGATTTTCGGCGGCAACCGCATTGGTCGGCTGGAGCTCCAGCGCCCTATCGTAGCACGCGATCGCCTCGAGGTAGTTGCCGAGATCTTTCAGGACGTTCCCCTTGAGGGTCCAGGCGGCCGAGCCGCCGGGTTTGTGCTCGATTGCCCTGTCGTAGCACTCGATCGCGGCGGAATGGTTGCCCAGGCGTTTCAGGGCATTCCCCCTGCCGATCCAGGAGGCGGCGTTCGTCGGGTCGATCGCGATGGCCCTGTCGAAGCACTCGATCGCTTCGCCGAGGGTTTCCCGGTCCCTGCCGAGCTTGAGCCCTTTACCGTTCCATTCGTCCACGGCGGTCTGTCGCTGAAGAGCGAGGGAGGCCGAACGGCGGTCCTGGGCCACGACCGCGTTGGTGGGATGGAGCGCCAGCGCCCTGTCGTAGCACGCGATCGCTTCGGGGTAGTTGCCGAGATCCCTGAGGATATTTCCCTTGAGCGTCCAGGCCGCCGAACCGCCCGGTTGCTGCTCGATCGCCCTGTCGTAGCATTCGATCGCGCCGGGATGATCGCCCAGGCTTTTCAGGGCGTTTCCCTTGAGTATCCACGAGGCGGGGCTGTCGGGGTTACACCTGATCGCCCCGTCGTAGCACTCGGCCGCCGAGGAATAATTGCCCAGGCATTTGAGGGCGTTTCCCTTGTGCGTCCAGAAGGCGGAGTTCCCCGGGACAAGCGCGATGGCCCGGTCGTAGCACGCGATCGCCTCGTCGTATCTTCGCTGTCCGGCCAGGTCCAGCCCCTGATCGGCCCATTCTGTCGCAGTCATCGACGGCCGGCTGCTGGAGGACGCGCGGTTGGGGACGGACACGCGGGTACCACTGTAACGACATTGGAAGGCCATGGTATTCATTCCTTCCACTTTCGCCCCGCGGCCTCCCCGGATCACTTCACAGATACCTCCCCGGCGTCGACGTCACCAGGCGCGGGCCGGGCCGACGATCCTGCCCTGTCTCCAACCCGCACCTCACCGACGGGTACGAGCGCGACCGGCTGCGGGTCCGGGACCGGAACCCGCTCCGACCCGGGGCGGCCGGCGGAGTTCCCCCTCCTTTTCCGAAACCCTCACCGCGCCGTCTTTTTTTAGAGCCCGTTCTTCGCTGATACGGGAAGCAAAATCTCGATATAGGTCAGAATCCCCTCTTTTCCTTTGGAAATGCATTTCGGAATACTTATCGTGGTATATTCAAAATTGGATTGTATCATGCCCCGATCGCTTCTCTTTTCCGCGTCCGTCCTCGGGATCCTCCTGCTCTGCTGCATGGCGGTTCCGGCAATCGCGACGGACGTGACGTACAGTGGGCAGAAGATCACCATCACTCAGCCGGGGACCTATGTCCTGACGAATGACATCACCAACAGCAACCTGCCGATCTGCATCGAGATCCAGGCCTCGAACGTCGTCTTCGACGGCGCCGGGCACCTGATCGACGGTGTCGATGCCGAGAGAACGGCCGGCATCTTCGTCGACGGGTCCTCCGCGGCCGTCTCGGGCGTCACGATCAGGAACGTCCGGGTGCAGGACTGGTACTACGGCGTCTATCTCTACGAAGCCGGCAGCTCGCGGATCGAGTCCTCCACGCTCTCGAGCAACGTGTTCTGCGGGGCGGTGGTCTACAAGAACGCGGCCGGTGATACGATCACGGGCTGCACCGTCACCGGCAACGGCTACGGCGTGATTTACTCGGACTGCGCGGCCAACGGCGTGGTCTCGGACAACGATATCAGCCGGAACGAACGCGGGCTGTACGTCTACCTCTCGGACGGCATCACCGTCACCCGGAACAGAATCGAGAGCAATAGCAATACCGGCATCCAGTTCCACACCTCGGGCGGCGGCACGATCTACAACAACAAATTCAACAACAACGTCAACTCCGCCTTCACGGGCGAACCCTTCAGGGCGAACGCTTGGTCCGTGACGCCGGGCGCCAGCTGGAACCCTGCCAACATCATGGGCGGCCCGAAGGTCGGCGGCAATTACTGGAGCCGGCCGGACGGCACCGGGTTCTCGCAGACCAACGCCGACGCGAACGATGACGGATTCATCGACATCCCCAATATGCTCGCTACCCTGAATGTCGACTCTTACCCGCTCGGTCTGTATCCTGCTATGGCGGTTCCTCGAGGCAACGGGACGTTCTGGGTCGAACAGACGATACCGGCGAGTGTAGACCAGTTGGGCGTTGCGACGCTGTACGTGAACAACACGTGGTCCCCCCCGGCCGACGACGTGTGGCTCAATCTCACGTGGAACGACACCGTCATGAATTACGCCCGCACGGACTGGAGGGCCGGCAGCACCGGCTCTGCCGACCCGGCGGGGCCGTCGGGCCTCTCGCTGAGGATGTCCGACCTCGCGAACAGGTATCCTTCACCGGCCGGACCACCCTCGCGGAGATCTCCTTCAGGGGGCTCTCGAGCGGCTCGTCGCCCCTTTCGCTGACCGTCGGGCAGGTCCATTCGCACGCCGTGGCCACGGACTTCATCGACCTGACACCGTCGGCGACGACGAGCGAGGGCACCTTCGTCGTCGGCGCGGCCAGCGTGACGCCGACGGTGACAGGGACCGTAAACGTCACGCCGACGGCAACCGGGACTGCGAACGCAACGCCGACGGTGACCGAGACCGCTGACGACCGTCACGCCGACGGGGACTGGGATCGGGGACGCGACGCCGACACCTCCGGGGGGCTGGCCCGGAGTCGTCGTGCCCGGAGGAGTCGCGTACCCGGCCGACCAGGATAACAATGGCAAGTACGAGGACGTGAACGGCAACGGGAGAAAGGACTACGCGGACGTCGTGCTCTTCTTCAACCATATGGCCTGGATCGAAGCGAACGAGCCGCTCGGCTGCTTCGATTACAACAACAACGGCCGGATCGACTTCGCCGACGTCGTCTGGCTCTTCAACAACTTCGACGGCTCGCCGGTCAGGACATTCAGGGTCACGGCCGTTGCAATCGGCCCGGGCACGATCACGCCCTCGGGGGAGATCGCGGTCCGGGAGGGCGAGAACGTCACCTTCTCTCTGCGGGTCGGTCCGGGCGTTGTGACGCCGTCCTGGACCGGGAGCGGATGGTTGATCGGCAACTACATACTCGTGGACCCTGCCGTGGTGCCGACGCCGGTGCCGGAGCCGACGAGCACCTATGGCGGCCAGTATACCCCGTACAACTTCACGCCGTCGTATACGCTGTCCGAGGTCCGGGCGGACCATACCGTCTACGGCGTGTTCTTCAAGGCCGGGTGGATGACCTGCTGACCATCCCGCCGGACACCGGATCATCGTTAGATTATATACCGGATCGGCGCCCTTATCGAACTCGATACCTGAATGGGGGGCAGCATGCGAACCGTAACTTCCAGAGACGGAACCAGAATCGCCTACGAACAGCATGGCAGCGGTCCTGCTCTCATCATCGTTCTAGGCGTTCTCGCCGATCGGAGACTCGCATCCACGCCGCACCTCACCGAGTTGCTTGCGAAGGATTTCTCCGTCTATACCTACGACCGGCGTGGTAAGGGCGACAGCGGCGACACGCAGCCGTATGCCGTGGATCGCGAGATCGAAGATCTCGAGGCACTGATCGACACAGCCGGCGGCGAGGCGTACGTGTACGGCCACTCGTCCGGTGCGGCGCTGGCATTGCTGGCGGCAACAAGACTCGGCAGCAAGGTCGGCCGACTCGCCCTCTACGAGGCGCCGTACAACGAGGATCCGCAGGGGCAGTCAGCCTGGAAGAGACTACATCTCCCGGCTGACCGGGTTGCTGGCCGACGGTAAGAAGGGTGATGCCGTGGCCCTCTTTCTGCAGTATACCGGGATGTCGGCCGAGCAGGCAGCGGGTATGCGGCAGGCGCCGTTCTGGCCGGCGATGGAGGCGGCCGGCCATACCCTCGCCTACGACCACATTGCTATCCTCGGCCCGGAGGCCGCCATCCCGACTCGACCTGGCCGCCGGCGTGACGGTTCCGGCGCTGGTGATGAGCGGTGGCGCGAGTTACCCGTTCATGAAGGCAACTGCCGAGAGACTGAGTGCGATCATGCCGCACGCCAGGCTCCGGATACTGGACGGCCAGACCCACGATGTCGTCCCGGAGGCCCTCGCGCCGGTCCTTGCGGAGTTCTTTCAACAGGAATGAACTCGATCGGTTCGGCCCGAAGCCCGGACCGTCCGCCATTTCGACAGATCGATCCGGTTCATACCTGCCCCGATCAGGGCAGCGCATCGACACGGTTGTATGCGGTTCATGGCCGGGCATGCTCGTGAAGCCAGTCCACGATGACGGTGAGAGCCTCCGCGTCGAGGAGACGCCCTTCAGTGTTGTAGTGCGCCCCGACTTCGGCGGCCACGAGCGTATCCCGGGGTCTCTCCTCGTACTTCAGGACGTGGTCGGCGGTCTCCGGGTACGCAAACGTGACGTTGCCGGCCCGGGCGACTGCGTTCTCCAGCGCGCCGCCGTCGGCCCGCCAGTCGACCTGGATGTCCTTCTTGCCGATCACGACCAGGACGGGCTCCCGCACCCTCGCGATGAGGTCGGACGGGTTGGCCGACCAGAGCTCCCGCGCGAACGGCAGGTTGACAGGACTCGCAAGACCGAGGAGGAGGAACCGCATCCCTTCGGGGAGAGACGGATCGGGCTCTATCGGCTCGCCGGCCACGAACGCGGCGATTGCGGCATCGTACCGGTCCATCAGGAGCGCGCCGTTCGGCAGGTCTGCCACCTGTGCGAGGATCTGGCTGCGGGCGACCTGCCCGACGGAACGGCCGGGTGCGCCGGTGAGCACGAGGCCCGAGAATCGCCTGTCCGCCGCCTGCACCTGGTAGTTCAGAGCGTGGATAGCCCCTTCGCTGCTCGTCAGCACGAACAGCCGGGCGGGATCCATCGCGTCATCGGAGAGCAGGATGTCGACTGCGCCGGCCAGTTCGTCGAGGTGACTCTGCATGCTGATCCTGCCCGTGAGCCGATGGGCGTTCTCCGGTGCGTGCGGTCCGGAAGGCCGTTTATCGTACCGCAACGTCATGAACCCCTCACGGGTGAGGGCTTCGGCCAGCAGGCGGCCACTGCAATTGGTCCCCGGAATCAATGGCGAACACCAGTTTCGGTCGGTCGGTCCGCTCCCGGCGATGAAGACGATCCCCGGGTGGGGACCCGCACCCGCCGGCCGTCTCAGGGTACCCCGGACAGGGATTCCGTCCACGTCCCAGGCGATCTCCTCGGATGTGACCATCATGAAGCATCCCTGGCGTGAAAACGGTATAATACCAGCTACGGGGTGTCTGAACTGTGGTGAGCGTCGGTCCACAGGGCCGGATCCGGAGAGTGTGCATTTTCGACCTGCCGTTAGCGAGGTAATCCGGTTGCCGGCCCGTGTCATGCACATGGCCCCGCAGGATGTGCCGCGTTCGACGACGACGGGAACCGCGGGACCGCTCCCCCGACGTCGTCACACGGCTCGACCCGATGTAGTCCCGGGCCGGTGACGAAGACGGATGCGCGGCAGGTCGATCTGTTTCTGCCGTTGAGGGATCGATGCACGATCAATAAACCGATATATTCATCTGGTAGTTCCCCTACTGTCCTGCATGAGGCTTCTGGGGTTTCTTGTGGCCCTTGTACTCATCCTGCTCGCTTCCGCCAGCCTCATCAGCGACTCCGGCATTCTCTCCACGATCGTGAGGGGAAGATCGGAACCGGCCGGGATAGTCACGATCGCCCAGACCGCGACAGTCGCGGGGTGGCAGATCGCGCTCTCCCTCAACAGCATACACACGAATTCGGCATCGGCGTGCGAATACTCGACACTCAGACCGGGCACACGTCGGATGGCTGCAGACGTCACGATAACGCCCGTCGCTTCGCCGTGTCTTTTCGCAGGCTTCCAGATCTTCAGTCTTGTCGATAACGGCGAATATCGGTACTCGCTGCGACTCCCTGATTACGACCCCGACGGTTCGACCCCCCCGGGCCCGTCGCTCGCCGGCCAGTCGGAGCATCGATCAACCCTGTCCGACGTCACCGACACGCCCGGCATGAAGTATTCGCTCGAGCCCATCGCAAACGGCCTCTGGGGCCGGATCGCCTGCGACCGGACCGACAGTGTCCAGCCCGCACCGACATGATAATCCGGGGCGGACGGGACGCAGACCGTCACGGCGGGCGCTGAGGATGCTTTCTCCGACGGATCGTCGGCCGGGCCGGGTTCTCAGCCCTTCGCGTCTCGACCATCCCCATCATCGCGAACTTCGGCATCGCGTGCGCGATCGCGGTCGGGTTCAGCCTGATCGGCACGATCGGTCCGATGCCTGTGGCCCTGGCCGTGGGGGACCGCGTCCGGGCCGTGCTCCGGCGTACCGAGCCGGGCCTCGAGGCCGGCCGCGAGTCCCGTTATCCGGGAAATTGATAAAAATTGCTTCCTGAAAGTCCTCCCGGGAGGCGGATGCCAAAATACTTTCCTGAAGCCAGCCCTTTGTGTTAATAATAGATGGGTGCGGCGACCCCCATACAGCGAGATTCTACCAATGCCTGACAACGAACCCACTCCTCCGGCGTCCCGGTTTTACATGCCGAGCATGACGGGAGAGTACAGCAGGATCTCGGATACCGCCGGGGCGGTGGACCTCTTTGTCCTACCGGGAATACTGTCCTATCTCGAGTCGATTCGAGAGACCATCGCCGGCATGCCCGCGGGAGCGCCCCTCGTTATCGCAGACTACGGAGCGGCCGACGGGGCGAACTCGAGCCAGCTCTTCGAGAGCATCATCAGGTACGTCCGCGAGGTCAATCCTGCCCTGGGAATCCAGCTGGTCTACATCGATATCGCGGACCCGGCCCCGTTCGACCGGTTCCGGGAGGGATCGCACCTTTCGGAACTGCACGATGTCGAGGCCGAATACATCCAGCGCTCGTTTTACGAGCCGTTTCCCGAACTGGCCGGGAGCGTGCATATCGGTTTCTCCTCCACGGCACTGCACTGGCTGGACACGCAGACCGCTGACGCCGATCTCTTCCGGCACCCCTCCTGCATACAGGCAAACCAGCTCTCGGAGTCCGGGTGCGGGAAGTACGTCGAGAAATGGAAGTGCGACTGGCGGATCTTCTTCCGCGAACGCTCGCGCGAACTCGTCGACGGAGGGCTGCTGTTCCTGGCGAACCTGACCAGCCTGGGCGGCGACCGGTGGCCGGCGTCGGCGGGATACGACAACCTCCGTGACGTCTGCTACTCGCTCTACAAGGAAGGCCGCGATCTCGAAAGAAGAGCTGCAGGCGATCTTCATACCGGACTACTTCGCCACGCCCGACGAGATGAGGGACCTGATCGAAGAGGATGCCGTCCGGCAGTGCTTCTCGTTGAGGTTCTTCGATGCGATGACCGTCCCCTGCGCCTACTTCTCGAGGATGTACGAATCGCTGGAGGATGCCCGGGAGAGACGCCGGCTGGCCGAAACGCTTGCACTGGTCGTCAGGGCGTGGAGCGAGTCGTCCGTACGGGTCGGGCTCTCGTCCGACCATGCCAGCCTCATCGACGAAATGTACGGGCGGTTGGCGGACAGGTTCTTCGATTCACCTCGAGGACTGCCGTATCGGTACTGCCTGATCGAACTCGTCAGAGCGAACGCTGCACCGCGGTAAAGCGACACCCGGGATCGTGGCGAAGCCCGCGGCCCGGCCGCGGTGGGCCGGGACTCCTCTCGCGCCGCCGGGGAGGCGGCGGTCCCGGCGCCGGCGGGACTCGAGGAAGAGCATCGAGAGACGGGCCGTCGGCTCATCGCGGAGCCGGATGCACCGTTCGATACCATTATCTCCCACATATCTCAAGTAAGGCTCATTGGGAGGCGGAGTCGGTATGGTCGAGCTCGTGACGATAGTGGTATTGCTGGTAGTCCTGGTCATCATCCTCGTGCTTGTCGCGCTGAGCATCAAGATCGTCAAACAGTGGGAGCGGATCGTCGTATTGTATCTCGGACGATTCGTCGGAATACGGGGACCCGGACTGGTCATCATCATCCCCTTCCTCAATACCGTCCCGTATACCATCGACCTCCGGGTGATCACGATCTCGTTCACCGCCGAGCAGACCCTTACCAAGGATACCGTGCCGGTGAACGTGGACGCGGTGCTCTTCTGGCAGGTGACCGATGTGGAAAAAGCAGCGCTCCAGGTTGAAGATTACCAGGGAGCGGTTCTCCTGGCGGCCCAGACCGCCCTCAGGGATGTCATAGGGAAGACCGTCCTCGCGGACATGCTCGCCGGGAGGGAGATCATCGACCAGGAACTGCAGAAAACAATCCAGGCCAGGATCGACGGATGGGGGATCAATGTCCTGTCCGTGGAGATACGCGACGTCGTGATCCCGCTCCAGCTGCAGAACGCAATGTCGATGCAGGCCCAGGCGGAACGCGAACGCCAGGCGCGGGTGATCCTCGGCGACTCCGAACGGCAGATCGCCAAGAGCTTCGAGGACGCTGCAAAAGTATACGCGAATAACCCGACCGCCCTCCACCTCCGGGGCATGAATATGCTGTACGAGGGACTGAAAACCGAAAATTCCGTCATGGTCCTCATCCCGTCACCAGTCCTCAATTCTATGGGACTGGGAGACACGACAGGGTTAGTCGCGCTCTCCCAGACCATGATGAAGGGAAAAGACGGGGGTACGAGGATACCGCCGGAATGACCTGACCCCGGAAATAGGAAACCCCGGAGATCGCGAGCGCCGCCGGTCTCCGCCGGTCCGCGCGCCGCGGCGGTGCTCGCGGCCCCGGCCGTGGTGGACTGTGGCGGGGGCCGGAGCACCGGCGTGACGGAAAAGGGTGACGGCAGGCGGACTAGCGAAATGTGGTGACGCCGTCGGTGGTCGCGTCGACCCCCTCAGGAAACCAGCCATGCCAGGCCTCTGTGTCAGGCCGACATATGCGCATCCGGTGCAGGGCACACTTCGATATCTCCTTTTTAATTTATATTGGAGAATCATGCAATTGACATACGAAAAAAATTCTTTTTCGGAGCACGGCGGGAAGGCAGAGACAATGACCGGTCTTCGCGTACGGTCTCGTAATGGGTGCGCTCTCCGACGACATGGCGCCGTTCCTCCCGGTTGACGGCGCGAACGGCGCCGGAGATCGAGTCCGAGTACGGGATAGAATGGCGGAGTATGACAGCGAGGCCGATGCAAATCTCTTCCTTTTATATTTCTGCTCGCCATACTCATGCTCATGGAAGAGGGGGCCGCATCTCCGGGTCGGACAATGACCGAACCGACCGGCATACCCATCGGCGCCGTCGGGATCGATCGAGACCAGGCTCGTGTGGAACTCAACTTCGTCATGGACGAACGGGACCGGATAGGCAAACAGGCGCGGATGGCCGCAACCGAACGAGATCGCCTCGCCGACCTGCTCCGGACCGTCAGGGCCGAGCGCGATCGTGCCCGCGAAAGCCTCGCCGCCGCAACCGCTGAGCGGGACCGACTCCGGACCGAGGCCGAACGGCTCCGGGCCGGCCTCGAGGCGGCCGGGAGAGCGAACGCCCGGGCAGAGGAGGAGATCGCATGGCTGCGGGCGTTGACCGAACAGCTCGCCCTGCCGGAACGAGGCCGGGAAGGCGACCAGTGACCCTGTCCCCTTCCCCGAACCGACGCTCGGAACTTCGGGACCTTCACCGCCGCGCTCGATGACCTCGCGGCCGGCCCGAGTGGTGACGGCGACCGGGCCCGATCGGGCCATCGCCGCCGGCCGTCGTAACGGTCCCGGGGGCAGCGGCCTTCCGACTTGTTTGAACGCCGACAGGCCAGCACGGCGCCGTCAACGGGAACGGCCGGATCGACCTCATCGGCGCCGTCGCCCGGTTCGACGCGATGTAATCCCGGACCGGCCGCACATCTGCCGGGCGACGGTCATGGCCGGCAGGGCGAACCGGACGGGCTCGGGCCGGCCGTGGCCGAAGACCTCCAGATTACCCTGGACACCCCGGCAATGGAGCGGTGAAAAAAAAGTATCGCGATCGTTGATTGATCGAGGTCCTCGAACCTCCCCGTTAAAAATTATTCAGGGGTCGGTTCACTCTGCGTGTTTTTTAATCGGGTCAGCTGTTCGATGAGTATCAGATACGACGAGATGAGCAGGGCGATGAAGAGCGGCCCGAGTATCAGCCCGCTCATACCCATGATCGAGATCCCGCCTATGATACCTATCATCATGATCACGGGGTGAATGCCGATCCGCTTCCCCATCAACCTCGACCGGACGAGGGACCCCGGTATCCAGAGTACCACCGGGTAGATGATGATCAGCGCAATGAGCACCCCGGTCGTGTTTCCTATCGAGAGATTATACAGGATCAGGAAGACCATCACCACCAGCGAACCGACGATGGGGACGAACATGGAGAGTCCGGACATGATCGCGAGCTGGAGGGGCGCCGGGTATCCGAGCAGGTAATAGATGGGGAGACCGAGAACGAACCCGAGAATGGCCACCTCCACGCTCACGATATAGATCGCATACATGGTATTGACGACCACGCCCGAGATCTTCCCAACGGAATCGGGAAGCGACCCCGGCAGAGCGTCGATGATCTGCCGGTAGATGGCCTGACCGTTCAGCAGGAACAGGTACACCGACAGAAAGAGAATGAATGCTCTGAACGCGATCGCCGGAATGTTCGCCAGTATAGTGCGGACCTGGGATACCAGTACACCGACGATGGTGCTGAGCGCGTTCGATATCTGATCCCCGGAGATCACCGGGACGGCCCCCAGGGAGACTAGCCATTCGTTGATGGCAACGAGCATGGAAAAGAGCGCTCCGCCCCCGCTGATGAGGAGGTTCACCATGAAGACGAGGGCAAGTCCGACCAGGACGGCCACTCCGACCGTGATCAATGCGGCCGATCTTGCGGGGGATAACCGCTCCTTAAGTCTCCGGTTGAGCGGTTGCAGCACGATCGCGAGGGTCAGTCCGAGGATGATCGAACCGGCGAGGGGGAAATAGACGATAAACACCGCGCCGAGGACGAGGAAGAGAACAACGATGGTCAGCAGATCATATCTAAACTTATTGTCTGCCATAATCCCTTGATACAAACAGGTTGCATAAAGAACTTTGGACTGCATTTTTTCAGTCGGCCCGGATCTTCCCTCCACTGGAGAAGGCGGGCACTACGAGCCTCATGTTGCCCGGCAGGATGTTCTCGATGCCGGCTGGGTAGA